>JAQIJC010000001.1:565000-1765000 GCA_036946405.1 Sphingomonas phyllosphaerae
CGACGAGCGCGGCGAAGACGGGCGGGACGTCGTGGTCGTCGAGCGTGAGCAGCAGGCGGTTGCGGTCGATGCCGAGCGCATGGGCGAGCAACAGCTCGGCGTCGAGCCGCGCGGTCGGCGAGAAGGCGAAGCGCGCGGCGGCGTCGCGGAGGGCGTTTCGGGCGGCGGTCATGCGGCGGTGACCGACGCGAATGTTGCGAATGTTGAGACGCTGGCGGGGTGTTTCAACGTTCGGGTTTGGGAGTGTGGGGTGGTTTCGATTCCCTGATCGTTTCCATCATTGACGGAGATAACAGCATCTTTCGTCGCCCCGGCCTTGAGCCGGGGTCGCGCTTTCACTTGGGTCGAGACGCAGCGGGGCCCCGGCTCAAGGCCGGGGCGACGGTGGTTTGGTTTGGCGTCGTTTCCAGCTGCCAATGTTGTGAATGTTGAGACGGTGGTGCGGTGTCTCGACATTCGCGGCGCCGCCGTCATTGCGAGCGTAGCGAAGCAATCCAGGGCGTCCGGGTGACAACCCTGGATTGCTTCGCTGCGCTCGCAATGACGATGGGACATGGGCGGGACCATTTTTGCAGGGATGGATGGAGATAGCGTGAGTAGGCGGCTGTAGGACAGCGCCGCGGCAAAGCCGCGTCGTCGGTCGGGGCGTAGCCCCGCCGGCCGGGCTTGGTTGAGTCCAGTCGCAGCATGCGACGGGCCAGCCTGCGCGTAGCGCCGCGGCGAAGCCGCGTCGTCGGTCGGGTGGCCGGGGCCACCCGCCGGCCGGGCTTGCGCGAGTCTTGCCGCGGCACGCGGCAGGCCGCGCTAGGCCTCCAGCGTCGCCAGCCGCTCCGCCTCATCCTCCGAAATCAACGCGCCGATCAGATCGTCCATCTCGCCCGCCAGTATCTCCGGCAGGCGGTGGAGGGTCAGGTTGATCCGGTGGTCGGTCACCCGCCCCTGCGGGAAATTATAGGTCCGGATCCGCTCCGAGCGGTCGCCCGAGCCGACCATCGCCTTGCGCGTCCCCGAGCGTTCCGCCGCGAGCCGCTCGCGCTCCGCCTCGTAGAGCCGCGTCCGCAGCACCTTGAGCGCCTTGGCCTTGTTCTTGTGCTGCGACTTCTCGTCCTGCTGAATCACCACCAGCCCGGTCGGCAAGTGGGTGATGCGCACCGCCGAGTCGGTGGTGTTGACCGACTGCCCGCCCGGCCCCGACGAGCGATAGACGTCGATGCGCAAATCCTTGGCCTCGTCGATCTGGACGTCGACGTCCTCGGCCTCGGGCAGCACCGCGACGGTCGCCGCCGAGGTGTGGATGCGCCCGCCGCTTTCGGTCGCAGGGACGCGCTGGACGCGGTGGACGCCGCTCTCGAACTTCAGCTTCGCGAACACGCCCGAGCCGGTGACGCTGGCGACGACTTCCTTGTAGCCGCCGGCATCGCTGTCGGAGGCGGAGATCAACTCGACGCGCCAGCCCTGCCCCTCGGCATAGCGCTGGTACATGCGGAACAGGTCGCCCGCGAACAGCGCCGCCTCGTCGCCGCCGGTCCCGGCGCGGACCTCGAGCATCGCCGAGCGCTGGTCGGCGGCGTCGCGCGGGAGCAAGGCCAGCGCGAGCTTACGGTCGGCGGCGTCGAGCGCGTTGCGGTTGTCGCGCAATTCCTCCTCGGCCATCGCGCGCAGCTCGGCGTCGGCGTCGCCGGCCATGAAGGCGAGGCTTTCGGCCTCCTGCCGCAGCCGGCGCACCTCGCTGGCGGCCTGCGCGACGGGTTCGAGTTCGGCATATTCCTTCGATACCGCGACGAAGCGGTCGCCGTCGAGATTGCCGGTCGCCATCTGCGCGGCGAGTTCGTCGCGGCGCGCCTCGATCTGGCGGATGCGGTCGATGGAGATGCTGGTCATGGGCGACCTTCCTTCGTTATCCCGGCCTTGAGCCGGGATCCCGCTTTTGCCGCGACGTCGGAAAGGCAGCGGGGCCCCGGCTCAAGGCCGGGGCGACGGGGGAGAAGTGGGGTCACGCGAGGACTTCCGCGGCGCGCGAGGTGTCGCCGCGCAGCACGCGGCCACGGGTGGCGACCGTGTCGCCGTCGAGCGCGAAGGTCAGCGTCTCGGCCGGGTCGAGCTTGAGCGCCTTATCGTAGCGCTTCTTGGGCGAACCGGTCGCGACCAGTTCGGCCGAAACCCCGGCACGACGCAATTTGGCGAGCGCCGCGACCGCTTCCGTTTGCGCGGCGTCGTTCTCTACCACCAGCACCACATCCGGCCGCGTCGCCGCCGGTTCCTCCAGCAGCATCGCCAGCCGCTCGACCCCCGCCGCCCAGCCCACGCCCGCGGTCGCCGGGCCGCCGAGGCTCTCGACCAGCCCGTCATAGCGACCGCCGGCCAGCACCGTGCCCTGCGCGCCGAGCCGGTCGGTGACGAACTCGAACGCGGTGTGACGGTAATAATCCAGCCCGCGCACCAGCCGCTCGTTGCGGGTCCAGCGCACGCCGGCAGCGTCGAGGCCCTTCTGCACGCTGTCGAAAAACGCGCCGGCCTCCGCGCTCATATAGGCGTCGATGCCCGGCGCGGCGTCGGCGATCGGGCGGTCGCGCGGGTCCTTGCTGTCGAGGATGCGCAGCGGGTTCTTGTCGAGCCGCGTCAGGCTGTCCTCGCTCAAATCACCGCGATGCGCCTCAAAATGCGCGACCAGGGCATCGCGCCACGCGTCGCGGGTCGCGGCATCGCCGAGCGTGTTGAGTTGCAGCGTCACGCCCTCGGCGACGCCCAGCTCGTGGAGCAACTGATCGGCGAGCGTCAGCAACTCCACGTCCGCCGCGGGCTCGGGCGCGCCGAGTATCTCGGCGTCGATCTGGTGGAATTGGCGATAGCGGCCCTTCTGTGGGCGCTCGTAGCGGAACACCGCGCCGCTGGTGACCAGCTTGAGCGGCGCGAACTGCTGCCAGCCGTTGGTGATGTAGGCGCGCGCGATCCCGGCGGTGAACTCGGGGCGGAGCGTCAGCAGATCGTCGCCCTTGTCGGGAAAGGTGTACATCTCCTTCGAGACGACATCGGTGGTCTCGCCGATCGAGCGCGCGAAGACCTGCGTGTCCTCGAACACCGGCACCTCGACCCGCTCGAAGCAATAGAGCCGGCGGACGCGGTCGAAGGTGTCGAGCACATGCGCGAAGCGGCGCTGCTCGTCGCGGAAGATGTCCTGCGTGCCGCGCACGCGCTGCGGGGTGGGAATACGGGCCATAAGAAAGCGCGCATCTAGTCGCGGACGCCGCCGCGCGCTAGCGGCTGTTCGCATGGACGATCGCGCGCGCTGGTGGGGGTTGGGACGGCGGATCGCACCGCCGCGCTTCGTGCTGTTCGCGGTGGTGCTGGTGATCGCGGTCGCGGCGCTGTGGCCGGCGTTCGGGCGCGGGCGCGGGGCGATGGCGGGATTCGATGTCGCGGCGATCGTCTTTCTGCTCAGCATGATCCGGCTGCCGCGCCACGACAGCCCCGCGCAGATGCGCGTCGTCGCGCAGGCCAACGACGCCAACCGCACGCTGCTGCTGGCGATCACCGCGGCGGTGATGCTGGTGATCCTGACCGCGGTGCACGAGGAATTGCAGGGGCGGCAAAGCGATCCGACGCGGTTGCTGGTGATCGTCACGCTGGCGTTGGCGTGGCTGTTCTCGAACATGGTCTATGCGCTGCATTATGCGCATCTGTTCTACATGCCGGGCGATGACGGGAAGGATGCGGGCGGGATCGACTTTCCGGGGACCGACACGCCCGATTACTGGGACTTCGTCTATTTCAGCTACACGCTGGGGATGACCTTCCAGACCTCCGACGTGACGATCCGATCGGGGACGGTGCGGCGCGCGGTGCTGGGGCAGTGCCTCGCCGGGTTCGTTTTCAATCTGGGCGTGATCGCGTTCAGCATCAACGTGCTGGGCGCCAACTGACGGCGGGGGGGCTGGACGCGAGGCGCGCGGGCTGATTAATCGGGTCAGTCACGCTGTCCTTTGGGAGCCCCGATGATCGCCCGTTTCGCGTCCGCCGCCCTTCTCGCCTCCGTCGCCCTCACCCCGCTCGCCGCGCAGGTCCCTGCCGGCAACAGCGCGCCGCAACCGGTGCCGTTTACCGACACCATCCCCGCGCCACGCGACGTGCGCTTCCCCGGCACGCTCCGGCTCAATGTCGACGCCAGCGATTCGTCGCAGGGGATCTTCCGCGTCACCGAGACGATCCCGGTCCCGCAGGCCGGGCATATGGTGCTGTTGTTCCCGAAGTGGCTGCCCGGCGCGCACTCCCCGCGCGGCGAGATCGAGAAGCTGGCCGGGCTCATCATCACCGCGAATGGCAAGCGCGTCGAGTGGACGCGCGACCCGGTCGACGTCTACGCCTTCCACATCGACGTGCCGGCGGGCGCGAAGACGGTCGAGGCGCGGTTCCAGTTCATCTCGGCGACGCAGACCAATCAGGGTCGGATCGTGATGACCCCGACGATGATCTCGCTCCAGCCCAATTCGGTGAGCCTCTACCCGGCCGGTTATTTCACGCGGCAGATCCCGATCCAGATGACGGTCAAATACCCGGACGGCTGGACGGCAGCGGGGGCGGTGCCGGCCAAGAAGGTCGGATCGACCTACAGCTATGACACCACCAATTACGAGGTGCTGGTCGATTCGCCGGTGCTGGCGGGCAAGTACGGCAAGGTCTGGCCGCTCTCTCCACGCGTCAACCTCAACGTCTTCGCCGACGACCCCGCCGAGCTGGCCGCGACCCCCGAGCAGATCGCCGGGCACCAGCGGCTGGTCGAGCAGGCGGTAAAGACGTTCGGCGCGCAGCATTACGACAAATACGAGTTCCTGCTGTCGATCACCGACAAGCTGGGCGGGATCGGGCTGGAGCATCATCGCTCGAGCGAGAATGGCGTGACGCCGGGCTATTTCACCAAGTGGAACGACGGCCCCGGCCGCCGCAACCTGTTGCCGCACGAATTCACGCACAGCTGGGACGGCAAGTTCCGGCGCGGCGCCGACCTGTGGACCCCCGACTTCCGCACGCCGATGCGCAATTCGTTGCTGTGGGTCTATGAAGGGCAGACGCAATTCTGGGGCTATGTGCTCCAGGCGCGGTCGGGGCTGGTCAGCAAGCAGGACACGCTCGACCAATATGCCGCGATCATGGCGCTCTACGACAGCCAGCCGGCGCGGCAGTGGCGATCGCTGGTCGACACCACCAACGATCCGGTGATCTCGCAGCGCCGGCCGAAGGGCTGGACCAGCTGGCAACGCAGCGAGGATTATTACAACGAGGGGCTGCTCGTCTGGATGGACGTCGATTCGCTGCTGCGCGAGAAATCGGGCGGCGCGAAGTCGATCGACGATTTCGCCCGCGCGTTCTTCGGCATCCGCGACGGCGACTGGGGCGAGGTGACCTACACGTTCGACGATGTCGCCAAAACGCTGAACGGGATCGTGCCGTGGGATTGGGCGGGCTATCTGCGCCGCCGGCTGACCGAACATGCCAGCGGCGCGCCGATCGATGGATTTGCGCGCAACGGCTATCAACTGTCCTATAGCGAGACGCCGACAGCGTCGTTCAAGGCCGCAGAAGCCACGTCCAAATCGACCAACCTGACCTATTCGGGCGGCATGGTGGTCGATTCATCGGGCACGCTGACCGGCGTGACCTGGGACAGCGCCGCCTTCAAGGCGGGCTTCACGGTGGGCGACCAGATCGTCGCGGTCGACGGCGAGGCGTATAGCGCCGACAAACTGAAGGCCGCGATCACCGCCGCAAAGGGCTCAAAAATCGCTATCCCCTTGACGGTAAAGCAAGGCGATCGCTTCCGCAGCGCAGCACTCGACTATCATAATGGCTTGCGTTACCCGCGCCTTCAGAAGATCGGCACCGGCGAGACCGGTCTCGATCGGCTTCTTTCGCCCCGCTGATCCGGGGCGTTCGCACCTCAAGAGGGGAAGAGAATGCGTATCGATCTGATCCCGGTGGGCAAGAGCCCGCCCGACGACCTGAACGTGGTGATCGAGGTGCCGACCGGCGGCGAGCCCGTGAAGTACGAATTCGACAAGGCATCGGGCGCGCTGTTCGTCGACCGCATTCTGCATACGCCGATGCGTTACCCGGCGAACTACGGTTTCGTGCCGCACACGCTGTCGCCGGACGGCGATCCGCTCGACGCGCTGGTCGTCGCGCGCTCGCCGTTCATCCCGGGCTGCGTGGTCCGTGCGCGTCCGATCGCGGTGCTGAACCTCGAGGACGAGGCCGGCGGCGACGAGAAGCTGGTCTGCGTGCCCGTCGACTCGACCTTCCCGTATTACGCCAATGTCGGCGAGAAGGACGACCTGCCCGAGATCGTCTTCGCGCAGATCGAGCACTTCTTCACCCACTACAAGGATCTGGAGAAGAAGAAGTGGGTGCGGATCGGCACCTGGGGCGACCGCGAGGAAGCGCGCCGGATCGTCATGGAAGCGATCGACCGCTACGAGGCCGCCAAGGCCGAGGGCGTCGAGCCGCACGACCATGACGTGCCGGGTCGGGAATAAGACCGTATATTCCCTCTCCCCTTTGGGGAGAGGGCTAAACGTTTTTCTTCTTTGGTGGCGCCCGCCGCCCCGCCGCGACACCAAGCAACGCCCAGTCGCGCAGCACCTCGCCATCGTCGTAGCAATCTTCCGGCGCGCGACGATAGTTCATCGATGCCACCGTGCCATCGCTGCGCTGATGGGTGAAGCGCGCGCAGTCTTCCGCATCATATGCCGCGTCACTCTCGGCATCGCCTTTGAACCACAGGCCGCCGTCGCCATCGACGATCGCGAAGATCACGCCGTCGAGGTAAAGCGTCGCGCCGCCCATCATCCGGCGGTGCGTGACGCTGCCGTCCGCCGCCAGCGCCTCCGCGACCCAGTCGATCAGTCCCCGATCCAGCGCCATCGCCTCAATGCCCCGCGGTCAGCTTGAGCCCGGCGATACACCCGACCGCGCCGAGGATCAGCAACAGCCGCACCGGTGTCACGGCCTCGCCGTAAAACAAGATGCCGGTCAGCACCGTGCCGAGCGCGCCGATCCCGGTCCATACCGCATAGGCGGTGCCCATCGGAATGCTGCGCGCGGCGATTTCCAGCAGCAGCATCGACATCGACACCGAGGCGAGAAAGGCGAGCGTCCAGCCGATGTGGCGAAAACCGTCGGCGTTGCGCAGGCAGGTGGTGAAGCCGACCTCGAACAGTCCGCCGACGATCAGCCAGACCCACGCCATCAACCGCGCTCCGCCAGCGCCAGCAACGCCGCACCATCGACGCGTTGCACCGTCCACTCGTCCTGCGCGACCGCACCCTTTGCGCGATAGAAGTCGATCGCGGGGGTGTTCCAGTCAAGCACCCACCATTCGAAGCGCGCATAGCCGCGGTCGACCGCGATCCCGGCCAGCGCCTTCAGCAACGCCGCGCCCGCGCCCCGCCCGCGCGCCTCCGGCGCGATGTAGAGATCGTCGAGCCAGAGGCCGCGCTTGCCGGTCCAGGTCGAGAAGGTGAGATAGAAGAGCGCGAAGCCGACCGCTCGGCCGTCGAGGTCGGCGATCAGCGCCTCGGCGGCGGAGGATGCGCCGAAGAGGGCGTCGTGGAGCATCGGTTCGGTCGCTTGAACGGCGTCCGGCGCCTTCTCGAACGCGGCGAGATCGCGGACGAAGCCGAGCATCGTCGGGACGTCGGCGGGCGTGGCGGGACGGATCGTGAGCGTCATGGGCGTGGGTGTAGCGCGTCGTGATGAGCTGCCCAACCTTCGTCCACTGTCCTGCCGTCATCCCCGCGCTGGCGGGGATCCAGACGCGCAGGCCTGTCGATAGAAGCGAAACGTCAGAGGTTCTGGATCCCCGCCTGCGCGGGGATGGCGGATGATGGTTAAGCCGCCCCTTCCAGCGCCCCTTGCGGCACCGTCCGCCGCCGCGCCGCATACAGACACGCGGCAACGATCACGCCCGCTCCCGCCAAGGTCGTCGGCGCGACGCGCTCACCGAAGCACAGCCAGCCGAGCACCGCGGCATAGACGAACGACGTATATTCGGTGGTCGCCAGAAACCCGGCCTCGGCATGGGCATAGGCCCAGCCAAGCAGAAACAGCGACGCCGACGCGAGCAGCGCGGCGACCGCGATCTTCCACCACAGCGCGGCAGCGGGCGGCGCCGCCAGCCACGGCGCGGCGCACAGCAGCAGGAGCGCGATGATCGCCGATTGCACGAAGGCGATTTCGCCGGGGGTCGCCGCCTGGCTCTGAAGCCGCGCGACGATCAGGTTGATCGCGTACAGGATCGCCGAGGCAAGGATCGCACCCGCGCCGACCAGCGCCTCCGGCCCGAGGGTCATGCGAGCCTGCCCGGCGAGGATCACCGCCACCCCGGCGAGCGCGGCGAGCGACGCGCCGACCACCCGCGCGCCGACGCGCTCTCCGAGCAGCCACGCGCCGAGCAGCAGCGCAAGCAGCGGCGCGATGTAGGTCAGCGCGATCGCCTGCGCCATCGGCACGCGCGCCAGCCCCCAGAAGAACAGCAGCGCCATCGCGGTGGTGAGCGCGCCGCGCGCCAGATGCAGCCTGAGCGCCCGCGCCCCGATCCGTCGACCGCCACCGGCCCGCCACGCCACACCGCCGATCGCGCTCTGGAGCAGCGTCCGCCACAGCAGCGCATTGTAGACGCCGATCGCCAGCACCAGCGACTTCATGAACGCGTCCATGATCGAGAACAGCCCGATCCCGCCCGCCGCGACGCCGAGCGCCAGCGCCGGGGAAAGATAACGCGGGTTGGTCATCGATCAGTCATGCGGCCCGTCATCGCGCGGATCGCGGCCAGCTATGCGGACGCCGGCTTCCATCAGTTCGAACGTCACCGCATCGCCCTCTGCCAAGCCGCAGTCACGCAGCAGGTCGGGAGGGATCGTGATCGCGCCGTCGGCGTCTACCGTCGTCAGAAGATTTTCCACCAGGGCCTCTTGCCGACCGGATCAACGCCCGTGACGACCGTGAAGGTCGCGTCGCTGAGCGCATCGTAGCGGTGGCCGGTGATCGCTTCCATGATCGCGACGGGGATATCGAAGAGGTGATCGACCTCGCCGCTCTCGTCTTCACGCTCACGCGCCTGCGCCTCCGCAACGATCGGCGCAAAGGACGCCGGCCAGTCGCCGGCAAGCTCGCCTTCTTCGTCGACGCCATAGCTGACCGACCAGCGATCCGCGCCGTCGTCGACGCGCAGATCGGCGGCCATCACGCCTTCATGCGCCATCAGCGTCGCGATCGCCGGCCGGGGCGTCATGCCGTCCAGCCGCTTCGCATCCGCCCAGTCGCAGTTATTGGCCCAGACGATCGTCCAGCCGGTCGGCAATTGCGCCGCCGACAGGGGCGCCTCGTTCGCCGCGTCGACCTGACCGCTATCGGTCAGCCCCAGCTGCGACAACACCGCGGCCTTGTCGGCCTTCGCCGCCAGCAGGCTGATCCGAAACCCCATCGCGATTATGCCGCCGCCAGTTTCGCCGCCGCGTCTGAAGCCTCGATCTCGGCGGCCTTCGCCTCGACCAGTCTGACGATATGGTCGATCATGTCGGCGTCCTGCACATGATGGTCGGTGACGCCCGACAGATAGACCATGTGCTTGCCGTTGCCGCCGCCGGTGATGCCGATGTCGGTCTCGCGCGCCTCGCCGGGGCCGTTGACGACGCAGCCGAGCACCGACAGGCTCATCGGGGTGCGGATGTGCTGGAGCCGTTCCTCCAGCGCCTGCACGGTGCGGATCACGTCGAAGCCCTGCCGCGCGCAGCTCGGGCAGCTTACCACGCGCACGCCGCGGTTGCGGATGCCGAGCGCCTTGAGGATCTCGAACCCGACGCGGACTTCCTCCTCCGGCTCGGCGGACAGCGAGACGCGGATCGTGTCGCCGATCCCGAACCACAGCAGCGAGCCGAGCCCGATCGACGACTTCACCGTCCCGCCGATCAGCCCGCCGGCCTCGGTGATGCCGAGGTGGAGCGGGCAGTCGGTCGCCTCGGCGAGCCCCTGATAGGCGGTGACCGCAAGGAACACGTCCGACGCCTTCACCGCGACCTTATATTCGTGGAAGTCGTGGTCCTGCAGCAGCTTGATATGGTCGAGCGCCGATTCGACCAGCGCCTCGGGGCACGGCTCGCCATATTTTTCGAGCAGGTCCTTCTCGAGCGAGCCGGCGTTGACGCCGATGCGGATCGCGCAGCCATTGGCCTTGGCGGCGCGCACTACCTCCGCGACACGATCCGACGAACCGATATTGCCGGGGTTGATGCGCAGGCACGCCGCGCCGGCATCGGCGGCTTCGAGTGCGCGCTTGTAGTGGAAATGGATGTCGGCGACGATCGGCACCTTGGCGGCGCGGACGATCTGGCCGAGCGCGGCGGTGGAGGCGACGTCGGGGCAGCTGACGCGGACGATGTCCGCCCCGGCCTCTTCGCAGCGGCGGATCTGGTCGATCGTCGCGGCGGCATCCTCGGTCGGCGTATTGGTCATCGTCTGCACGGTGACCGGGGCATCCCCGCCGACGGGGACGTTGCCGACCATGATCTGGCGGCTGGGACGACGCGCGATATCGCGCCACGGACGGATCGACATGACCGCCATATACGCGCGTGGCGTGGCAGTTCAAAGTCGCAGCAGCCGCCAACCAGTGCTAGGCGACCGCAAATGCAGCGTCATTACGGCCTGGACTGGCTCCGCATCGGGGCGTTCGCGATCCTGATCGTCTATCATGTCGGGATGGTGTTCGTGCCGTGGGACTTTCATGCGAAGCTGCCGGGCGCGTGGTGGGTGGCGGTGCCGATGATGGCGTCGAACCCGTGGCGGCTGGCGTTGCTGTTCCTCGTCTCGGGCTATGCCAGTCGGGCGCTTATGCTGCGGAACAAGGCGCCGTGGCGGTTCGCGCGGCAGCGCTCGCTGCGGCTGCTGGTGCCGCTGATCTTCGGCATCGTGGTGATCGTTCCGGTGCAGCCGTGGGTCGAGATGGTCGAGAAATACGGCTATGCGGAGGGCTTCTGGCACTTCTGGTGGCACGATTACTTCCGGTTCGGCGCGCTCGGTCTGCTGTTCGTGCCGGCATGGAACCATTTGTGGTTCGTCGCCTATCTGTGGGTCTATACGCTGGTGCTCGCCGCCGGCGCGCTGCTGCTGCCGCAGGGGCTGCGGCGCGCGATGCAGGCGGGGTTCGTGTGGACGATGCGCGGTCCGGCGCTGCTGATCGTGCCGATCGCCTGGATGGTGTTCGTCGGCTTCTGGCTGTTCCCCGGCGCGCGCGAGACGCACGGGCTGGTCGACGACGGCGTCGCGCACTTCAGCTACTTTCCGTTCTTCCTGTTCGGCTATGCGCTGGCGTGCGCGCCGCAGACGCTGGCAGCGCTGGTCGCGCGATGGAAGGCGTCGGCGGCGATCGCGCTATTGGCCTATGTGGTGGTGGCGGGAATCGAGATCCGCTGGCCGGGCAGCCGGATGCCCTATCCGTGGGGGATCGTCTTCTCGGTGGCGCGATCGGTCGAGGGCTGGGCGGCGGTGGCGGCGCTGATCGGCTATGCCGACGGACACTGGAACCGCGACCGATCGTGGCGGCGGATGCTGACCGAAGCGGTGTTCCCCTTCTACATTATCCACCAGTCGATCATCGTGCTGGTCGCCTTCTGGCTGGCGCCGCTCGCACTGCCCGGCGGCGTGGCGTTCGCGGTGCTGGTCGCGGCGACGCTGGCGGGGTGCTGGGCCTTCTATCTGGGTGGGCGGGCGATTGGACCGTTGCGGCCGTTGATCGGGTTGCGCCGGCACGCGTCGCGGCGGACGCATGTCGATCCGCGACCGGCGATCGTTTAAGGGTGACCGTCATTCCCGCGCAGGCGGGAATCCAGAACCCCTGCCGATCACGCTCCTATCGGCGGACCTGCGCGTCTGGATTCCCGCCTTCGCGGGAATGACGAAGGCTTTACTGCCCGAACGTTCCCGCGCGATAGAGCAACGTGATCGCGACGCGGCGGTTGCGGGGGTCCTGCGGATTGTCGGCGATCATCGGCTCGCGGTCGGCGACGCCTTCGATCCGGTTGAAACGCGCCTCCGGGATGCCACCCAGCGCGAGCCGGCGGCGCGTCGCCTCGGCGCGGCCCGACGACAGCATCCAGTTGTTCATCGCACGCGGATCGCCATAGGGCAGGCTGTCGGTATAGCCGCGGATCATGATCGGGTTCTGCGTCTCCTTGATCCCCTGCGCGACCAGCCCGATCAGCGCCGAGGCATCGGTGGCCAGCGCCGTCGTTCCGAGCGCGAACATCGAATAATCGGCATCGTCGACCAGATCGATGCGCATCCCGTCCGGCGTCATCGAGAAGCGGATGTGCTTCGCCAGTTTCGCCAGCTCGCGCTGCGCGGCGATCTTTTCCATCACCTGCTGGCGCAGCTTGGCAAAATTCTTGGCGTCCTCCTTGGCGATCGCGCTCGCGCTGCGCAGCGAGCCCTTCTTGCCGAAGCCCTTGGCCTCACCGACCGGATTGTCGGTGACGAGCGCCAGCGCATGCAGGTCCGACGTGCCCGCCTTCGGCCCGGTCTTCTCCTTCGACGTCAGCGATTCGCCGCCGCCGATCCCCTGCCCGCCGATCCCGACGCGCTTCTTGTCGATCAGCGTCGGCGCGAAATAATCGGCGATGCCCTTGCGCTGCTTCTCGGTCGTCGCGCCGAGCAGCCACAGCAGCAGGAAGAACGCCATCATCGCGGTCACGAAATCGGCATAGGCGACCTTCCACGCGCCGCCGTGGTGTCCCCCGGCGACCATGGTGATCTTCTTGACGATGACGATCTTGGGCGGCTCGTTCTTGCCGTGCGGAGCTTTTGCCATTTTACTTGGCTCCTTCGGAGCAGCGGCACCGGCCCGCTCCCCCACCCGACCGCCCATTCAGGGTACGATCGTGGGCGGTCGGGTGGGGGAGCGGGCCGGTGCCGATCATCGGCGGAAGCCGATCAAACATCACTTACCGCGCAGGCCGTCGAAGACCTCGGCGAAGCCGGGCTGGTTCTTGTGGTCGATCCCCGAGCGCGCCGCCTCGATCACCAGCGGCTGCGGATGGCCGTGGAGCGAGGCGATGATGATCTGCTTGACGACGTGATAGATCGCCGCGTCGGCTGACACGACCTGCTTCAGCCGCCCGGCGAACGGATTGACGATGCCGTACGCCAGCAACACGCCCATGAAGGTGCCGACCAGCGCCGAGCCGATCATGCCGCCCAACACCGACGGCGGCTTGTCGATCGAGCCCATCGTCTTCACGATGCCGAGCACCGCCGCGACGATGCCGAGCGCGGGCAGCGAATCGGCGAGGCTCTGCAGCGTATGCTCCGGCCCCTCGACCTCGTGGTGGTGGGTCTTGATCGCGTTTTCCATCACCTCCTCGACGGCGTGGACGTCGAGCGTGCCCGAGGACACGACGACCAGCCGCAGCGTGTCGGCGATCAGGTTGACCAAAGTATGGTCCTTCAGCAGTCGCGGATATTCGGCGAACACCGCCGACGACTTCGGATCCTCGACATGCGGCTCGAGCGCGATCGGCCCCTCCATCCGCAGCATCTTCATCAGCTTGCTGACGAGGAAGATGACGTCGAGATAGTCCTGCTTCTTGTAGACCGGCCCCTTGAAGACCTTGCCGAGCCCGCCGCCCAGCGCCTTTAGCTCCTTGCCGGAATTGCCGATGACCAGCGCGCCGACCGCGGCGCCGCCGATGATGAGCATCTCGTGCGGGATCGCCTCGAACACGGGTTCGAGGTTGCCGCCGGTGATGGCGAAACCGCCGAACACCATGCCGAGGAGGATGACGAGGCCGATGGCCGGGAACATGCGCTTTTCCCCAATTCGCTTGCGGGATGATTCTCGAAGGCCGTGGTTAACCCGACAGCGGTGGAGAAGTGGTTACCGCGGGGGTGCGGAGGAGATTATCGTTCGAATGGGGCAAGCATGGGCACAGGCGCATCTCCGCCGCTCGGCCTGAACCTGTCGAGGGGCGTATTACGGGCGAGTGGCGGCGGATCGCGTCGCGGCGTCCGGGGTCCGGGCATGTGCTTCGACAGGCTCAGCACGAACGGAGGCCTTGCGGCGTCGTGGTCGCGACCGACGACGATCAGCGCAGGTAGCTGAACAGCGACAGCTGCGACAATTTGGAGAAGCTGGACTGGGTCGCGTTGAGGATCGTCATCGTCTTGGCGAATTCCGCCGCGGCCGAGGTGATGTCGGTATCTTCCAGCGACGAGCGCAACTCCTCGCGATCGGCGGAGATATTCTCCTGCAGCGTCTGCTGGAGTTCGACGCGCGCGGCGCGTGCGCCGACCGACGCCTGGACGATCGACACCTGATCGGTCGCCGTATTGACCTTGTCGAGCGCATCGCGCGCCGCCTGACCGGTCGTGTCACCCCCCTGCAACGCGGCCGCCAACTGCGAGAGCATCGCCAGCGTGTCGCCGGCCGGGCTCTGGAAGATGCGCGCGGCGGTTTCGGTCGGCTGGATCGACATGTTGTCGGCGATCGGCACCTCCGACAGCGACGGCGCGGTATTGTAGGCGAAGGTGCCGTCGGCGTTCCTGGTCACCGCCTGCGTCCCGTCGGCGCTGCCGAACAGCGAACGACCGTTCGAATCGGTGACGTTGCCCAGCCCCACCAGCGTGTCGACGACCGCCTTCAGCTCGTCGCCGATCACCTTGCGATCCTGCGCGCTGAGCGAGCCGTTGCCGGCGCGCACCGTCAGTTCGGTGGCGCGCTGCATCTGCGTGGTGATCGATTCGAGCGTCGTGTCCGCCTGCGAGAGCATCGACTGCGACATGTTCATGTTCGACGTATAGGCGGCCGCGTCGATGTTCTTGCGGTCGAACTCGGCCAGCTGCTGCCCGATCGTGACGTTTTCGGAGGGCGAGGTGAACTTCTTGCCGGTCGCGATCTGCGTCTGCAGCTTGACCGCGGTGGACATCAGCGATCCCATCCGCGCCGCGGACCGATCGAACATGAGGCTGCTGGCGATCTGCATGACGCTTACCTGATCTCGAGGATCGACTGGAAGGTTTCCTTGGCGACCTGGATGACGCGGCTGGACGCCTGATACGCCTGCTGGAACTTCAGCAGGTCGATCGCTTCGTTATCGAGGTTGACGCCGGTCAGTTCGGAGCGCGTGGTGATCGCGCCGTCGCGGATCGTGGTCTGCGCATCCGCGACCAGCCGCCGCTGCTTGAGCGTCGCGGCATTGTCGGTGATGAGCGCCTGTACGCTGCCCTCGAACCCCATGCTGGTGCGCTTGCCCGCCAGCGCGGCGAGGTTCGACGCATCGCGCGATCCGCCCGCCCGACCCGCGGCCGCGATCTGGTCGCCGCCGGTCAGCTTGACCGTGAAGACGGTGGGATCGGTCGCGCTCGCTTCGAAGAAGTCGGTGCCGGGATTGCCCTTCTGGTCGTCGCCGGCGGCTTGCAGGTCGTTGACCGTCTGGGTCAGATCGGTCGCGATTCGCCCCAGCGCGTCGCGTGCGGAGGCGATCCGCTGCGCGCCCTCGACCATGCCGGCGAGCGACCCGCCTTCGGGATCGAACAATGTCGGCGTGCCGCTCGACGGGCGCACCGCGAGCGCGACGTTGCTGCCGGTGCGCCCATAGGCGACCTCGCTGGCGTCGCGCGGATCGACCAGCACCGGGCCGTTCGGTCCGCCCGCGCGCACCGTGGCGCGGCCGTAATCGTCGAGCTTGACGTCGATGTCGCTCAGCGCGCTCATCTGCTGGAGCAATTCGTCGCGCTGGTCCATCAGGCCGGCCATCGCCGACGTGCCGGGTGCGGTGCGCACCAGCCCCTGATTGACCTTGAGCATCGCCTGGTTGAGCCGCGACAGTTCGGCGGCGCCCTGTACGGCCTGCCCGTCAAGCTCGGCCCCGGCATCGTCGAGCGCGCGCGCGGTGACGCCGAACGCATCGGCGACCGACGAACCCGCGCTCAACATGCCGGCGCGCAGGGCGGCGGAGGACGGATCGGCCTGCAGCGCGGTGCCGGCGGCGAAGAAGCCGGTCAGCCGCGACGACAGCCCGCCGCTGCTCAGCGCGGTTTCAATCCGCTCCAGCCAGACCGAGCCGGCCTGCGTGCGCGACAGATCGGACGATGCGGTGCGCAGCGTCTGGTCGGCGTAGCTGTTGCCGGCGCGCAAGACGTTGAAGGCCGACGCCCCCATGCCGTTCGGCGACGAGGTGTTCCAGCCGGTGCCGCCGGTGATCTCGCGGATGCTGGGGGTACGGCGGACGTAGGACGCATTGCCGGCATTGGCGATGTTCTCCGACGTCGTCGCCAGCGCCGTCTGGTACGTGCGCACGCCCGAAGCGCCGAGGGAGAGCAGATCACTCATGCGGTGAGAGTCGCACGATTCGGGTTAAGATCGGGTTGATGTGGAGTATTTGGAGGCGGTGCCTGCCGGGTGACCGGACTCCCCCCCTCCTCCGTTCGTGCTGAGGAGGCATTGAGCGAAGTCGAAATGCCGTCTCGAAGCATCCTTCCGCGCATGTCCTTCGAGACGAGGCTTCGACAGGCTCAGCCTCTCCTCAGGACGAACGGAGGTAGGGCGGGAGCCGGCGGTGACCGAGTCAGGGCTTCGGGGTCGCTGCCTCGGTCGAGCCCGCCCCGATCTCCGGCTGCGACTGCGCGAGAAACTTGCTCATCGCCTGCCCGATGCCGAGCGGGTGGTGCTCGGCCATGTTCTGGACGACCTTCTGGTCGCTCATGTCGCGGAACGTGTCCATCGCCTTGCTGTCGATCAGCGGATCGGCGAGCTTCGCCTGCCGCATCGACTTGAGCATCATGCCGGTGAACACCGATTCGAACTGCTGCGCGGCCTTGTCGAGGTTCTGCTTCGTCGCGGCGCGCGAGAGCCCGGTGTCGAGCCCGGTCTGGCCGGTGATCGGTCCGATCGCGTCCGTCATCACAGCACCACCAGTTCGGCCTTGAGCGCGCCGGCTTCCTTCAGCGCCTCGAGGATCGCGACGAGGTCGGCCGGGGAGGCGCCGATCGCATTCACCGCCTTGACGACATCGGCCAGCTTCGGGCCGGGCGTGAGCAGGAACATCGGCTTCTTCTCCTCGGTGACCTGCACGTTCGAGCGGTTCTCCAGCGCGGTTTGGCCGTTGCTGAGCGGGGCGGGCTGGCTGACGCGCTGGCTCTCGTCGATGCGGACGGTCAGCTTGCCGTGCGTCACCGCCGCCGGCGCGAGGCGGACCGCGGAGTTGATGACCACGGTGCCGGTGCGCGCGTTGACGATCACCTTGGCGGGCGGCTCGGCGCTGTCGACGGTGAGGTTCTCGATCTCGCTCATCAGCGTCGCGCGGACGTCGGCACCGACCGGCGCGCGCACCGCGACCGACACCGCGTCGGTCGCCTGCGCCGAGCCGAAGCCGAGCTTGCGGTTGATCGCGGCGGCGACGTTCTGCGCGGTCGTGAAGTCGGCGCGGGCGAGATTGTAGGTGAGGAACGGCGTGTCGGCGAACCCGGTCGCGACCGCGCGCTCCACGGTCGCGCCCTCGGGAATGCGACCGGTCGAGGGGACGTTGACGACGATCTTCGATCCGTCCGCACCCTCCGCACCCAGCCCGCCGACCGCCAGATTGCCCTGCGCCATCGCATAGACCTGCCCATCGGCGCCTAGCAGCGGGGTGAGCACCAGCGCACCGCCGCGTAGCGACTTGGCCTTGCCCATCGAGGCGACGGTGATGTCGATCCGCTGGCCGGGCTTGGCGAACGGCGGCAGCTCGGCGGTGATCAGCACCACCGCGGCGTTCTTCAGCCCCGGATTTGCATTTGGGGGCAGTTGCAGCCCGAAACGCGACGCGACCGCCTTCACCGATTGCACGGTATATTCGAGATTGTCGTCGCCGGTGCCGGGCAGCCCGACGACCACGCCGTACCCGGTCAGCTGGTTCGAGCGGATGCCCTGGAACCCGCCCAGATCCTTGATGCGGTCTGCCTGCGCGGGCACCGAGACGATCAGCGCGAGGAGCGCAATGAAGAGCGTGCGCAGCATCAGAACGGGCTCACCACCTGGAAGAAGCGGGACAGCCAGCCCTGACGGCTGGCGCGGGCGACGTCGCCCTTGCCGGTATAGGCGATCTGCGCATCGGCGACGCGGGTCGATTCGACGCGATTGTCGCGGTCGACGTCGGCGAAGCGGACGATGCCCTTGATCTGCACGAATTCGTCGCCGCGGTTGAGCGTCACGCGCTTCTGACCGCGCACCAGCATCGTGCCGTTGGGATAGACTTCGGCGACCGTCACCGACACTTCGCCGGACAGGGAGTTCGACTGGTCGGCCGCGCCGGTGCCGTTGAAGCCGCGATTGCCGCTGGCGCCGATATCGCTGGGGCTGAGCAAGCCGCCCAGCGGGCCGGTGGTCGGCGGCGTGAGCCCGAACGAGCCCTTCGAATCGATCTTCGACGCCGAGGACTTGGACGCCGCGGTCCGCTCGACCAGCACGATCGTCAGCGGATCGCCGACGCGGCGCGCGCGCCAGCCCTCGTAAAGCGCGGCGTAGCCGCCCGACGCCTGGAAGATCGCGCCATCGGCGACCGGCGCGGCCGGCATCGGGGCGACCGGCTCGACGCGCGCGGCGCTGAAATCCTCGGCAGGCTTCTTCTTGAGCAGCTTGCCGAAGACACTGGCGTGCGCGGGCGCGGGCACCAAAGCGACCACGGCGGCGGCGCCGAGCACCCCGCCCACGATCACCCGCAACCGTCGAAAAGAATGCGACATCATCATGATGCGACTCATGACAGATTTTGGTTAACGGTTTTCAGCATGTCGTCGGTGGCGGAGATCATCTTCGAATTGACCTCATAGGCGCGCTGCGTCTCGATCATGTCGACCAGCTCCTCGACGACGTTGACGTTGCTCGCCTCCAGCGTCCCCTGCCGCACGCGACCGCGCCCGTCCTCGCCGGGCACGCCCATGTTGGCCGCGCCGCTCGATGCGGTTTCCAGCAGGAAGTTGTCGCCGTTCGACTCCAGTCCCGCCGCATTGGGGAAGCTGGCGACCTGGATCTGCCCGAGGTTCTGCCCCTCGGTCTGCCCCGGGATCGTCGCCGTCACGGTGCCGTCGGTGCCGATCGTGATCTGCGTCGCGTTGGTGGGGATCGTGATGCCGGGCATCACCTGATAGCCCTGGCTGGTGATCAGCAGCCCCTCCGGCGAGCGCGAGAAATTGCCGGCGCGGGTATAGCCGAGCTGACCGCCGGGCATCTGCACCTGAAAATAGCCGCCGCCGTCGAGCGCGAGGTCGAGGCTGTTGCCGGTCTGGCTCATCGACCCCTGCGTTTCGGTGCGCGACGTACCCTGCACGCGGACGCCGGTGCCGAGATTGAGCCCGGTGGCATATTTGGTCTCACCGGTCGATTGCGCGCCCGGCGCGGTGACGACCTGATACGACAGCGTCTCGAACGCGGCGCGATCGCGCTTGAAGCCGGTGGTGCTGACGTTGGCGAGGTTGTTCGAAATGACGCGCATCCGCGTGTCCTGGGCGTCGAGCCCGGTGCGCGCGATGTGCATGGCGGCGGTGGTCATCGGTCAGGTCCTTCCTCAGCCCGGCAGGCGCATCACCGATGCGCTCGATTCGTCCATGGAGCGGGCCTCTTTCAGCAAGTTGGCCTGCACTTCGTAGCTGCGCTGGTTCTCGATCATGTCGACCAGCGCCTGGGTCATGTTGACGTTGGAGCCCTCCAGCGCGCCGCTGGTCACTCCGGCGTCGAGATCGGCGGGCATCACGCCGCCGCCGCGCACGCGCATCAGATTGTCGAGCCCCTTCACGGCATCGCTGCCCTTGCTGGACACGACCTTCAGCCGGTCGACGACAGTGGTCTGCCCGGTCTTGTCGCCCTGCGGCACGATCGAGATCGAACCGTCCGAGCCGATGCTGATCGAATCGTACGGCGGCACGGTGATCGGGCCACCCTGCCCCATGACGATGAAGCCATCGCCTGTCTGGAGCGTGCCCGCGGCGGACACCGACAGGTCGCCACGCCGGGTATAGGCTTCCGAGCCGTCGGACGCCTGCACCGCCAGCCATTTGTCGGCATCGCCCACCGCGACGTCGAGCGGCCGCCCGGTCTGCTGGACGACGCCGGGCGCGCGATCGGCGTCGCGCACCTCTTCCGAGGTCGGCTGACGCGCCGACAGCTGCGTGGAGCCGTCGGACAGGATGATCCGGTCGAACACCACGCGATCGGCGCGAAACCCGGTGGTGGAGACGTTCGCCATATTGTTGGCGATCGCGGCCTGCGACTGCATATGCGCGCGCAGACCGGTCGCCGCGGTATAGACCAGCTTGTCCACTTACATCCTCTCCGACGTGCTCGCCGCCTGCCTCAGCCGCGGATGTTGAGGATCGCCTGCGATACCTGCGTCGCGGTATCGAGCGCCTTCGAGTTCGCCTGGAAGTTGCGCTGCGCGGCGATCAGGTTGACGAGCTCCTCGGTGATGTCGACGTTCGAGCCTTCGAGCTGGCCCGACTTCAGGCTGCCGAATCCCTCGGCGGCGGCGAAGCCGAGCGTTGCCTTCCCCGAGATACCCGTCGCCTGCCAATAGTTGCTGCCTGCCTGACGCAGACCGGTCGGCGCCGAGAACTTGGCGATGGCGACCTTGCCGAGCGGCACGATGTCCGAGTTCGAATAGCTGGCCTTGATGATGCCGGCGTCGTCGACGGTGATGCCGACCAGCTGGCCGACCGCGACGCCGTCCTGCACGCGGTTGCTGACCGCGGCAGCGGCGGCGGTCTGCGTCGAGCCGGTCAGGTCGAGCTTGATCCCCTGAGCCGCGGCGCCCGAGGCCGGAATGAAGTCCTCGAACGTGATCGTCGTCGGTGCGACCAACGCCCCCTTGGTGTCGTAGGTCTGGGTGACCGGACCGGCCGTCCCCGCCCCCTTCGGCGTCAGCATCTGGTCGCCGACATAGGTGAAAACCTGCCACGTCCCCGTGTTCGGCGTTGCCGCGTTCGGCTCGCCTTCCTTGGTCCGAACGTAATAGCTGGTCATCGTCATCGGGTTGCCGTTGGCGTCGTAGACGCGCGTTGCCACCGAGTTGTTGTAGGTCGAGGTATCGGTGCGCTTGAACAGCGATGCGTCCTTCACGGTCGCGGTCGAGGGGATCTGCACCTTGGTGGCAACGTTCTTGGTCGCACTCGGCGAGCCGCTGGTCGGCTGAATTTGCAGGTTGGTCAGCGACTTGTCGCCGGTCGCGGTGACGTTGCCGTCGTTATCGACCGGATAGACCATCAGGTAGCTGCCCTGCGCGTCGATCACGTTGCGGCTGTCGTCGACGGTGAACGCGCCGGTGCGGGTGTAGTTGACCTGGTCCGACAGGCCCGTCGACTTCACCACGAAGAAGCCTTCGCCGAGGATCTGCATGTCGAGCGCGCTCTTGGTCTGGTTCGACGAACCGTCCGAGAACTGCTGCACGGTGCCCTTCACCGACACGCCCGAGCCGACCATCTTGCGCGGGTCGGTCGACACGTTCGACGAAATGACGTCGGCGAACGCGGTACGGCTCTTCTTGAAGCCGTTGGTCGAGACGTTGGCGAGGTTGTGGCTGATGACCGACATGTCGGTCTGCATGGCCTGGAGGCCCGAAAGCGAGGTGAAGAAGGACATGGGGGGTACTCCTGCGGGTAATGGGGTGAATCAGGGGGATCAGGCGACCTTGCGGACCGCGGCGGGATCGACCTTGCCAAGGCCGGTGACGTTGAGGACCGGCTCGGCGCCGGCGCTCAAGCTGACGGTTTCGACGGGCGCCCAGACCAGCGACTTGGCGGCGACGATCGTGCTGCCGTTCGCGGCCTCGACGGTGACGGTGTAGGGGCCATTCTCGACCTTGTTGCCGGCGTCGTCCTTGCCGTCCCAGCTGTAGTCGACCGCGCCGGCCTCCTGCTTGCCGAGCTGGATGTTCTTGACCGCGAGGCCGTTTTTGTCGGTGATCGTGACGTCGACGTCGGTGGCCGAGTTGGGCAGTTCGACCGCGCCCATGATCCCGCCCGAGGTACGCTCGTAGGCGGTCTTGCCCTCGGTCAGTACGGTGCGCCCGACGAAGCTCATCGCGTCGCCCGACGACGTGGTGCCGAGCCGATTGGCGATGCTTGCAAGCGTGCTGCTCATCTCGCTGATCCCCGCGACCTGCGAGAAGGTCGCCATCTGCGCGACCATCTGCGTATTGTCCTGCGGGTTGAACGGATCCTGATATTGCAGCTGCGCGGTCATCAGGCGCACGAAGTCCTTCTGACCCAGCTGCGACTTGCCGACGGTCGACGCGGCGTCGCTGGTGCCAGTGACGGAATTGGAACGCGCGACGCCGGCCGACGAGAAGATCGCGTCCTGCGCGGCCTTGTCGACGCCGCTGGTATTGGCGGTAATGCTGGTCATGGTCAGCGACCCATCTTGAGAGTGTCGAGGATCAGCGTCTTGGCGGTCTGCATCACCTCGACGTTGTTCTGGTAGCTGCGTGCGGTCTCCATCATGTCGACCAGCTCGCGCGATTCATCGACCGCCGCGTCGAAGACGTTGCCGTCCTTGTCGGCGAGCGGATGATTGGGGTCGTAGCGCTTGGTAGGCTTCTCGCCCGCGGTGACGATCTGCTGCACGTCGACCGTCGACAGCCCGCTCGCCTGATCGAAGCTGGTGCGGAACACCGGCTTCATCGTCTTGTAGGCGGCGTCTTCGGTGCCGGCGACGCCGCCGGCATTGGCGAGGTTCGACGCGGTGGTGTTCATCCGCGTCAGCTGCGCCGACATCGCGCGGCCCGCGACCTGGAAGACCGTCATCGGATTGCCCGACATGGCTTATTCTCCCTTCAGCGCGCGGGTGATCTGCCCGATGCGTCCATTGAGGAACGCGAGCGTGCTCTGATATTGCACGGCGTTCTCGGCAAAGGCGGTCTGCTCGGTGGACAATTCCACCGTGTTGCCGTCCATCGACGGGTTGGTGGGCACGCGATACTTCAGCGCACCGCCCAGATCCGCGTCCACGCCGCCGGGCTGGTTCTCGACCGCGTTGAGCGCGGTGGTGAAGTCGATGTCGCGCGCCTTGAAATTGGGCGTCGACGCATTGGCGATGTTCGACGCCAGCACGCCCATGCGCTGTGAACGCACCTCCAGCGCGGCAGCATGAACTCCGAACAATCCCTCGGCCATCGGCCCCAACTCCTCCATGCACGACAGGTGCGTGAAGCTGTTGAGCAAAGGCCGTGCCAAATGAGATGGGCGGTGCATCACCTTGGCGCTTGGGGAGAAAGCGAATCTGGTCATTGCGAGCGTAGCGAAGTAATCCATGGCGTCCTGATCCGGCTCTGGATTGCTTCGCTACGCTCGCAATGACGGAGTGGACGGGTGACCGGGCGGCAAAGGCTTGCCGGTTGCCGGCAAAACCACTTGCCGCCGGCGCGCCGCGCTGCCGGCCGCCTAGGCGCCCCACTCACTTGGCCCACGGCTTGCAACGGGGCGGGCATGACTCCCGCGCTGCTCCTCGATCCCGTGGCGCTTGCGATCGTGCTGGGCGGCACGATGCTGGCGACCCTCCTGCGCACCCCGTCGCGCGACCTCGTGCGCGCGCTGCTCGCGCTGGCGACGCTGCCGCGCCGCCGCTTCCGCGCCGATGCACGGCTGGAGCAGATCGCGACGCTGGCGCGAATCGCGCAGCGCCACGGCGTCCACGCGCTCGACCGCAGCGTGATCCGCGATGCCGATATCGCGGCGGCGGTCGTGTTGATCGTCGACGGCGCGCAGCCGGCGGTGGTGGTCGAGGCGCTCGACACCGCGCGTCGCCAGCGCGCCGAGCGCCACCGCATCGTCGTCGAATGCTGGACCGGGATGGCCGAGACCGCCCCCGCGATGGGAATGATCGGCACGCTGATCGGGCTGGTCGCGATGTTCACGCGGATGAGCGACCCGCAGGCGATCGGCGCGGCGATGGCGATCGCGCTGCTGGCCACCTTATATGGCGCGTTGCTCGCCAATCTCGTCGCGATGCCGGTCGCGGCGCGGCTGCGCACCGCGGCGCGCGCCGAATTGCTCGAGCGCGAGCGGCTGGTCGCACCACTCGCCACGCTTGCCGAGCGCGAGGCGCCGCGCGTCCATGCGCGGGTGCATGAGGTCGAAACGCCCCTGGCGATCGTTGCGCAGGACGAAGCGGCATGAGCGACGACGCAGTGCTCGACGTCCCGCCCGGCCGCCCGCTGTGGCTGATCACGCTCGCCGATCTGGCGCTGCTGCTGGTCGGCTTCTTCGTGTTGCTGCAGGCCAACCAGACGCTGACCCCGCGCGATCTGGCGCGTGGCATCGCCGAGGGGTTCGGGGTCGAGCCCGCCCCGGTCGCAATGCCCGTCGCCAGCCACGGCGTCGCGGGCTTCGCGCCCGGCTCGGCGGTGTTGCCGCAGTCGACCGACGCGCTGGTCGGCTGGGCGCGCGCCGAGCTGCGCGACCCGCGCGTCCGGCTGACCGTCATCGCCAGCACCGACGGCAGCGCCGCCGATGTCGATCCGGCCTCGCGCAGCGCGACGGTGCTCGCCGCCGATCGCGCGCGCGTCGTCGCCGCCGCGCTCGCCGCAGGCGGCGTGCCCGATGCGCGGCTGCTGCTTTCCACGACGCCCGCGCACGGTCCGCGCGCGGTCGCCGTCACGCTCGCCTTCGCCGGCGAGACTCATCTTCAAGGAACCCACCCATGATCGCGCTGCTCGCCGCCGCCTCGCTCGCCTTTCAGGATACCGTCGCGATCGATCGCGCGGTCGCCGCCTTCACCACGCGCCCGATCGGGGCGGAGGGCGGCGCGCGCGCGCCGGTCGACGCGCGGCTGCGGCTCGCCACCTGCGGGATGGTCGCCTTGTCGTGGCGCACCGACGCGCATGACGCGGTGGTGGTCGCCTGCGCCGATCCGGCGTGGCGGATCTTCGTCCCCGTCATCGCCCCGCCACGCGCCGCCAGCGCCGCCCCGGCGGTGATGCGCACCGGCGCGGCCGCGCCCGCGCCGCGCGCCGAGCCGGTGATCCGACGTGGCGACCCGGTGACGATCGAGGCCGGCTCTGACGGCTTCTCGATCACCCGCGAAGGGGTTGCGATGGCCGATGCCGCCCCCGGCGCGCGCGTGATGGTGCGCGTCACCGATTCCACGCGTCCGGTGCAGGCGGTGGCGGTCGACGCGGGCCGCGCGACGCTGCCCGGCTGGCCGGAAT
Organism: Sphingomonas phyllosphaerae; assembly: GCA_036946405.1. Lineage (NCBI taxonomy): Bacteria > Pseudomonadati > Pseudomonadota > Alphaproteobacteria > Sphingomonadales > Sphingomonadaceae > Sphingomonas > Sphingomonas phyllosphaerae. The sequence goes on from JAQIJC010000001.1 coordinate 590,218, forward strand.
AAAAAAAGTGCTAAAGCCACCCGCCCAACGGTCGTTTCTGCCGGTGTCAGCAGAAACCCACGGGTGTGGACATGGTGGAATCGATAGGATCAGCGACGGTCAGAACGGGGGTTTCCTCCGTTGCGGCCGTCCAGCCGGCCGCAAAGGCCGCACCGGTCGCCAAGGCGGCGCCGGTCACGAAGCAGGCGGGCAGCGACGCCACGCAGGCACCGGGTGCGCTCGCCAGCGCGATGGCGGGGTCGCCGCCGGTCAACGCCGACCGCGTGCAGGAGATCAAGACCGCGCTCGTCAACGGAACCTTCCCGTTGTCGCCGTCGACGATCGCCGACCAGTTCATCGCGCTGCGCTACGATTGGATGTCCCGCAATGAACAGGCGTGATGCGCTGGTGCGCGTGATCGACATGCTTCATGCCGAGATCGCCGCGCTCAAGACCAACGACATGAACGCGCTGGAGCGTGCGACCTCGAACAAGCTGCGCGCGATCGAGGATCTGCGCCAGCTCGGCGACGGCCCCGCCACGCCGGAACTGCGCGGGCTGGTCGAGGAGGCGGACCGCCTCAACGACACCTGCCGCATCTATGTGAACCTGATGGCGGCAAATGTTCGCCGCCGCCTGCAACTTCTTTCCGGTCAGGGCGGCAGCTCCTACGGCCGCAGCGCCGCTGCCTACGCCTGATCCATTGCCACACCGCTGACACGACGACGCCCCGGCCCGCCCCCGGGGCGTCGTGATTCCGACCGTGCGAAGCCGGTCGCCCCTGCGGAGGCAGGGGCCTAAGTCTCTCTCGTCGATGACCGACCTTCAGGACACGGTGAACGGGCGTGTGTCGGTCCGTCACCCGGTACGCGACAGACATGGGCCCCTGCCTGCGCAGGGGCGACGGCGGTTTGGGTCGGCCTCACCCTTTTGGCACGCCCCTTGCAGAAATGCCGGGCATGACCGTTGCCACGATCACCTCTGCCACCCAGCGGGTTACCTCCGCGATCCAGCGCGCCGCGCAGCGCACCGGCGTCGACTTCGATTACCTGATGGGTCAGGCGCGGCTGGAGAGCGGGCTCAACGCCAATGCGCGCTCCGGCACCTCGTCGGCGAGCGGGCTGTACCAGTTCCTCGACCAGAGCTGGCTGGCGGTCGTCAAACAGCATGGCGCCGAGCATGGCCTCGGCTGGGCCGCGGACAGCATCCAGAAGTCGGGCGGACGCTACACCGTCGCAGGCGGCAATCGCCAGGCGATCCTGGGTCTGCGCAACAACCCCGAAGTCTCCGCACTGATGGCCGCCGAACACGCCAGCGACAACAAGAGCGCGATCGAGGCGGTCACCGGACGTGAGGCGACCGGCACCGACCTCTACATGGCGCACTTCCTCGGCATCGGCGGGGCGCGCACCTTCCTGTCGGCGATGCAGAGCAATCCCGATCGCAGCGCGGCGGCGGTGTTCCCGACCGCGGCGCGCGCGAACCGCAGCGTGTTCTTCGAGCGCGACGGCTCCGCCCGCTCGCTGTCGGAGGTCTACCAACGCTTCGCCGACAAGCTCGGCAACGGATCGGACGCCGCCGCGACCGCCAAGGCCAACAACCAATGGCAGTTCGCGGCGCAGGCGCTCGCCATGGGCGAGGACGCCACCGTCGTCACCGGCACCGGGCAGAGCGCGACCGATGCGCTCGACTGGGCGAAGTCGGCGCTCGGCCAGCGTGGCAATCAGGCCAGCCTGCTGCGCCCGTCCCCGGACAATGCGCGGCTGGCGTATATGATGCTCGCCGGGCTGGGGCGCTAAAAGATGAAGATCCTCGCCCACGCCCGCCAAGGCGCGCTGCCCGCCGCGATCCTGCTGCTCGTCGTGCTGATGGTCGTGCCGATCCCGGCCTTCCTGCTCGACGTGTTCTTCATCATGAACATCACGATCAGCCTCGCGGTGCTGATGGTCGCGCTGAATGCCGAGAAGCCGCTCGATTTCTCGTCCTTCCCGACCGTGCTGCTGTTCGCGACCCTGTTCCGGCTCGGCCTCAACGTCGCCTCGACGCGCATCGTGCTGGTCCACGGCCACACCGGCTCGGCGGCGGCGGGGCATGTCATCGAGGCGTTCGGATCGTTCGTGATCGGCGGCGACTATGTCGTCGGCCTGTTCGTGTTCGCGATCATCGTCATCATCAACCTGATCGTCGTCACCAAGGGCGCCGGCCGCGTCTCCGAAGTGTCGGCGCGCTTCACGCTCGACGCGCTGCCCGGCAAGCAGATGGCGATCGACGCCGATCTCAACGCCGGGCTCATCACCCCCGACGAAGCCAAGAAGCGCCGCGTCGATGTCGCCACCGAGGCCGAATTCTACGGCTCGATGGACGGTTCGTCGAAGTTCGTGAAGGGCGATGCGGTCGCCGGCCTGCTGATTCTCGCCGCGAACATCGTCGGTGGCCTGATCCTCGGCCCGGTCAGCCATTCGCTGACGATCGCCAAGGCCGCGCAGACCTATACGATGCTCGCGATCGGCGACGCGCTGGTCGCGCAGGTGCCGGCGCTGCTGCTCTCGATCGCCGCCGCCGCGATCGTCACCCGCGTGAAATCCGAGAAGGACCTCGCCGGCCAGATCGGCAGCCAGTTCGGCTCGGCGCGCACCTGGACGCCGGTGGCGGTGATCCTCGTGCTGCTTGGCGTGCTGCCGGGGATGCCGCACTTCGTCATCCTGCCGCTTGCCGGCGCCGCCGGGTTCGCCGCGTGGAAGCTGCACCAGATCGCCAAGCGCCCCGCGATCGTCGAGACGCCGCCCGCGGTCGAGGCACCCGATCCCTCCAAGATCGGCTGGGACGAAGTGTCGGAGACGATGCTCGTCAACCTCGACATCGGCTACGGGCTGGTCCCGCTGGTCGACGAGCGGCGCGGCGCGCCCTTGATGGGTCGGATCACCGGCGTGCGTCGCCAGCTGTCGAAGGAACTCGGCTTCGTGGTGCCGCAGGTGCGCGTCCGCGACGACATCAACCTGCCGCCCTACACGTACCGCGTGATGCTGGGCGGAGTGTGCGTCGGCGAGGATCAGGTTTCGCCCGACGAGATGCTGGCGCTCGACACCGGGCAGGGCTTCGGCGAGCTGATCGGCAAGAAGGCCAAGGACCCGACCTTCGGACTCGACGCGACGTGGATCGCGACCGGCGACGCCGATGTCGCGACCGGCCAGGGCTATCTGGTCGTCGATTCGGGCACCGTGATCGCGACGCACCTCAACCATGCGCTGGGCGCGAACGCCGGCGACCTGCTGGGCGCGGACGAGGTCCAGTCGCTGCTCGACGAGTTGAAGGAGCGTGCGCCGCAGCTGGTCGCCGCGCTGGCGCCGCTGCCGCTCACCTCGCTGGCGACCGTGCTCAAGGGGCTGCTGTCCGAAGGCATCCAACTGCGCGAGTTCCGCCGCATCGCCGCGGCGATCTCGCTCGCCGCACAGCGCAGCGCCGACCCGGTCGAGATCATCGAACTGATTCGCCCCGAGCTGGGCTCGCTGATCATCGCCAAGCTGGCCGGCGTGCGCGAGCCGCTGCGCGTGATGACGCTGGAGGGCGGGCTGGAGCAATTGCTCGGCCAGGCCGCGCGGCAGGATCCCGGCCGGCACGTCATCGAACCCGAACTCGGCCGTCGCATCGTCGACGCGCTGCAAGCCGCGGCCCAGCCGCTCATCGCGGAAGCGAAGCCGTTCGCGCTGGTCGTCCAGCCCGCGATCCGCGTCGCGATCCGCAAACTCGTCCGCACCGTTCTACCGGATACGCCCGTCATGAGCTTCTTCGAAGTCCCCGAGGACAAGGCCGTCGAGGTCGTCGCGATCATCGGCAACCAGCCGCAGCAGCAGGCGCTGGCGGCATGAGCGCCGAACCGATGCCGCAGGCGTTCGCTGCCGCCCAGCCCGTCGCGCTGCCGCTGGACGGCGCGCCGCTCACCTATAAGCCGCGCCCCCGCGCGCGTGACGAGAATGCGCTGGTCCGCGAGCATCTGCCGCTGGTCCGCCGGCTGGCGTGGCACGTCCACGGCAGCGTCTCGACCGCGATCGAGGTCGAGGATCTGGTGCAGGTCGGGCTGGTCGCGCTGGTCGAGGCGGTCGCGACGTTCGAGGATCGCGGGCAGGTGACGCTCAGGCAATATCTGGTCACGCGGCTGCGCGGGGCGATGATCGACGAGCTGCGTCGCCACGCCGCGATGACGCGCGGCGCGATCCGGCGGAAGCGCGAATATACGCGCGCAGTCAATCAGCTGAGCCACGAATATGGTCGCGCGCCAACCGAGCGCGAGCTGGCGACGCGGCTGGAGGTGACGCCTGAGAAGCTGCGTACCGAATATGCCGCCGCCGAGGCGGTGAAGTATGAATCGATCGACGAGGTCTATGCCGACGACCAGCCGTGGTTCGCCAGCAACGAACCCGACGCGTTCGAGCAGCTCTCCGAAACGCAGACCCGCGAGCGGTTGATCACCGCGATCTCGGCGTTGCCCGAGCGCGAGCAGCTGGTGATCCAGCTCTATCACGTCGAGGAACTGAACCTCGAGGAGATCGGGCAGGTGCTTGGGATCGGTGCGGCGCGCGTCTGCCAGATCAAGAGCGCCGCGCACGCCAAGCTGAAGAAGGCGATGACGCAGCGCTGAGGGATGCGACCTTCGCCGGTGGCCGTGCGTTGGTGCGGCGATCAGGAGGAGGAAGCGATGACCGAACCCCGCAGCCACCCGGCGCTCAGCGAAGACCAGCGCGATCCCGACGGCACCAATGCGCCGGACGATCTTCCCGCCGGCGAGCCGGACGACAATCCCGACGATCTGACGGTGTCGGACGAAGAGTGACACAATAACCCCGGTGGCCGGATGCGGCCGCCGGGGTTTTTGTTTGCGGGCTGGTGATGGGTGGGATCGAGCCGAGCCTCCCCAAACGCCGTCGCCCCTGCGCAGGCAGGGGCCTATCTCTGCTTAGTCTTGCGCGACGCGACACAGGCGATGATGTGCCTATGTCTGGCCGCTCGGCTGGACGATACAGCCATGGGCCCCTGCCTGCGCGACGGCGTGTGGGGTTAACCCCTGCGGCGGCTTCCCTGACCTTCCCGGCAGCCGAGCCGTTTACCCGCACTGCGCTGCCCCGTCGCCGGAGGGCTGAGCCGCTATCCCATGAGGCTCGAACGCCGCGACGTAGCGGGGTATCGGGTCGAGACCGGCACGACGAGGCAACCGAGGGTCGCGGCCGTCTCCTTCATCCACCGTCGCTCCTGCGCAGGCAGGAGCCTATGACGGCATCGTATCTCGCGACGCCGACACGTTAATCGGCGCGCCTGTGTCATGCCGCTCGCCCGGGCGAGACAGACATGGGCCCCCGCCTGCGCAGGGGCGACGGCGCTTGGGTCGAGCCCCGCCCCCAGACAGCGAAAACCCCCGCCAGCCATCCGGCTGACGGGGGTCCTCTGGTCCGGCACCGGCCCCGCTCTGATCGGGGGCGAGAGGCCGGTGGTCGGCTGCCGGACTTAGCCGAGCAGCTTCATCACGCCCTGCTGCGACTGGTTGGCCTGCGCCAGCATCGCGGTCGAGGCCTGGCCGAGGATCTGCGCCTTGGCGAGCGCGGTCGTCTCGGTCGAGAAGTCGGCGTCCTCGATGCGGCTCTTCGCGTCCGACAGGTTGGTCGCGGTGGTGGTCAGGTTGTTGACCGTCGATTCCAGCCGGTTCTGCGCCGCACCCATCGTGCCGCGAGCCGACGAGATCTTGTCGAGCGCGCCGTCGATCACCGACATCGCCGCCGATGCGCCGGTCTGCGACGAGATCGAGATCGCCGAGGTGCTGGCCGCCGTCAGGCCGGCGTCTGCCACCGCGGTGCCCGAGATCGTCAGCGCGGTGCCCGACGCCGCTTCGATCGACACGTTGCCGCGCACCGTCACGGCGGTCGCACCGGTCGTCACCGCGTTGTTCAAGCCGTCCTTGGCACCCGACAGGATGCTGTTGGTGTCGGTCAGCGCGATGTTGCTGCCGTCGCTGCTGGTCAGGACCAGCTTGCCCGTCGTGTCGGTGGTGGCGGCGATCTTGTTGCCCGAGACACCCGCCAGCGTGCTGTTGATCTTGGCGGCGACCGACGCAGCGTCCTTCTCGTTGTCGGTCATCGTGACGGTGGTCGACCCGATGACCAGCGTGTTGCCGGTGGTCGGCGTGCCGACGCTGGCGGTGACGCTGTTCTTGGCGGTGGCGGTGACGTTCGAAACCGCGGAGTTGATGGCGGTGGCGATCTTGCTGGCGTCCTTGTCGCCGGCAACCACTGCGCCGATATCCTGGCCGTTGACGACCACGCCACCCGCAGCGATCGCCGTCGCGGTGACCGCCGTACCCTTGACCGCCGCCGTCAGGCCCAGCGTCGAGGCGCGGGTGTCGGTCAGCGACATGCTGATGTTCTGGTTGGCGTTGATGCCGGTCTGCAGCTTGACCGAGGTGGAACTGCCGTCGAGCAGGTTGACGCCGTTGAACGAGGTCGTCTTGGCGACGTTGTTCACTTCGGCGGTGAGCTGGGTCATTTCCGACTGGAGCGCGGTGCGATCCGAGTCCTGCAGCGTGCCGTTGGCCGACTGGGTGGCCAGTTCCTTCATGCGGGTCAGCATGTTGGTGACTTCGCCCATCGCGCCTTCGGCGGTCTGCGCCAGGCTGATGCCGTCGTTGGCGTTGCGGACGGCCATCGCCATCGCCTTGGTCTGGCTGGTCATGCGGTTGGCGATCGCGAGGCCGGCGGCGTCGTCCTTCGCCGAGTTGATGCGCTTGCCGGTCGACAGACGCTCCATCGAGGTCGCCAGCGACTTGCTCGCAGCGGTCGAAGCGTTGGTGGCGCGCATCGCCGAGGTGTTGGTGTTGATCACGGTCATGGGAATATCTCCATCTACCGGCCCGTCCCGCCGCCCCCGAATGAGCAGGTGGCCGTGCCGTCACCGCATCAAACGGCTGCCCGCGGCGGACCTTTAGCGCTTTTCGCCAGGAATTTTCGCGGTCGGCGTCCGCGGGATTCTCCCCACTTCCCCTCTGTGTACGCGCGCGCGGGCGCTCCCCGCGCCCGGAAAAAACCTGCCGGCAACGCGGCAAACTATACTGCGCGTTAACCACCGTAGCCGCATCACACTCGCACTGATTCGAGGGAATTTCTCGCCATGCGATCGATCATGCCGACAGCCACCGTGGAGCGCGCGCACCTGACGCTCGTGTCCTCGCTGCGCGCGCAGGGCTTTGCGGTGCAGGCCCCCGCCGCCCGGCCGCAGCCGAACGTCGCCTATCTGGTCGCGGACGGCGAGGCGGTGCCCGCCCCGGCGCGCACGCTGATCGTCGGCGACAGCGGGCGCGAGGTGATCCCGTTCCGTGACGGCCAGCCGGCGCGAATCGCCTACGGCCATGCGGACGCCGCGGTCGGCAACGCCTTCGCCCGCGCGCTGGTCGGCGGGCCGGAGCTGCCGACCGCCGCCGATCCCGAGTCGCTGGCGCTGCTCGCACTGGCCGAGCGCGTCGCGCAGGCCGACATCACCGTGCTCATCAACGGCCCGACCGGCACCGGCAAGGAAGTGCTGGCACGCACCATCCACCTGAATTCGGAGCGCCGCGACGGCCCGTTCGTCGCGATCAACTGCGCCGCTTTGCCCGAAACGATGCTCGAGGCGATGCTGTTCGGTCACCAGAAGGGCGCGTTCACCGGCGCGTCGTCGGGCGGCGAAGGCTTCTTCCGCGCTGCCAATGGCGGCACCTTGCTGCTCGACGAGATCGCCGAGATGCCGCTCAACCTCCAGGCCAAGCTGCTGCGCGTGTTGCAGGAGCGCGAGGTGGTGCCGATCGGTGCGACGATGCCGCAGCCGGTCGACGTCCGCGTCGTCGCCTGCGCCAACCGCGACCTGCAGGCCGAAGTCGCCGCAGGCCGGTTCCGCGCCGATCTCTACTACCGCCTGTCGGTGTTCCCGCTGTCGACGCGCGCGCTCGCCGAGCGGCCGCAGGACATCCCGGCGCTCGCCGCGACGATGATCCTGCGCCACGCCGGCACCCGCGCCTCGGTGCCGTGGCCGAGCGACGCTGCAATCGAGAAGCTGGTCGCGCACGACTGGCCGGGCAACGTCCGCGAGCTGGAGAACGTCATTCAGCGCGCCTTGCTGTTCGCGGGCGGCGATACGATCGAGGCCGATCACATCGTGTTCGACCGCCCGTCGCCCGCGCCGCGCGTCGCCCCGCTGGGCGGCGGCGACGACAACACGCTGGGGCAGGTCGTGCAATTCTCCGAGTTCGCGGCGATCCGAGAGACGCTGGCAGCGTGCGGCGGCAGCCGGATCGAAACCGCCAAGCGGCTCGGCATCTCCGAGCGCACGCTGCGCTACCGGCTCGCCAAGGCGCGCGAGCAGGGTGACGACCTCGCCGCCGGCACCAGCCGGATGCTGTCGGCATGAGCGCGATCGGAGGCGTCGGCGGTGTCGACCGGGTGATGGCGCTGCGCGCGCAGATCCTGGAACGCAACGCCGCCCTGAACCGCACCAGCGGCGCGGCGTCGGCCGCCCCTGCCCCGGCGGCGGGCGGCGCGGCGAACGCGACCAGCTTCGCCGATACGATGCAGTCGGCGATCGCCAAGGTGAACGACGGCCAGCAGAAGGCGTCGGCGTTGTCCGAGCAGTACGAACGCGGCGAGACCGTCGACATCGCCAAGGTGATGCTCGCGCGTCAGGAAGCGTCGGTCGGCTTCGAGGCCACCTTGCAGGTCCGCAACAAGATCCTGTCCGCGTACAAGGACATCATGAGCATGCCGGTCTGATATGAGCAACGCTCTCGCCCCCAATCCGCAGAACCCGGTGCCGGTCACGCTGGTCCCCGAGAAGTTCGCCAATCCGCTGCGCCAGATCCAGGGCGTGATGGCGCAGCCCGCAGTGCGGCGTGCCGGTCCGATGGCGTTGATGGTCGGGCTGATCGGCGCGGCCGGGCTCGCCTGGTCGGCGCTGTCGACCCCGCCGCAGAAGACGTTGTTCTCGGGGCTGCCCGATTCGGACAAGGCCGCGGTCACCACCGCGCTGTCGGCCGCGAACATTCCCAGCCATATCGACGATTCGGCGGGGACGCTGACCGTCAACGAAGAGGATTATTCCAAGGCGCGGCTGCTGCTCGCCGGGCAGGGCCTGCCCAAGGCGGCACCGGGTGGTTACGCGATCCTCGACGAGCTGCCGATGGGCGTCAGCCGCGCGGTCGAGGGCGAACGCCTGCGCCAGGCGCGCGAAACCGAGCTGGCGCGCTCGATCCAGGAGATCGATGCGGTCGCCGAGGCGCGCGTCCATCTCGCGATGCCAGAGGCGAGCGTGTTCGTGCGCGACAATGCCGCGCCGTCGGCGTCGGTGGTCGTCAAGCTGCAGGGTGGCCGCTCGCTGAGCGACGCGCAGGTCCAGTCGATCGTCAACCTCGTCGCCTCGTCGGTGCCGGGGCTGAAGCCCGACGCCGTGACGATCGTCGACCAGATGGGCGGGCTGCTCACCAAGTCGGGGGACGGCCCCGACAGCGCCAACGACAAGCGCATCGAATTCCAGCGCCGCGTCGAGGACAAATATCGCCAGCAGCTGATCCAGCTGCTCACGCCCTTGGTCGGCGCGGGCAATTTCACCGCCGAGGTGCAGGCCGACGTCAATCTCGACGAGACCAGCGCGACGCGCGAAAGCTACGACAAGGAAGGCCGGCTGCGCGCCGAGACCGGCAATTGGACGGGCAACATGGCACCGGGTCAGGCCCCCGGCGGCATTCCCGGTGCGCTGAGCAACACCCCGCCGCCCGCGTCGCAGCTGTCGACGCCGCAACCCGCGACCGGCAATCCCGGCACGCCCGCCGCCACGCCGACCGCCGGCGGCCCCGCGCCCGATCCGGCCAAGCAGACCGACGCGTTCCAGCGCGCCTACGACCTGAACAAGGAAGTCTCGGTCACGCGCGCGGCGCCGGGCAATATCAAGCGGCTGTCGGTCGCGGTGCTGTTGCGCGATCCCGAGAAGACCAAGCGCACCGCGATGGAGATCCAGCAGATCAACGATCTGGTGAAGAGCGCGGTCGGCTTCGACCAGACGCGCAACGACAACGTCACGGTCATCAGCCGCAAGTTCGCCGACGCCAGCACCGACGCCAGCGCCGCACCGAAATGGTACGACAATGCACTGGTGCCGATGCTCGCGCGCAACCTGACCGCGCTCGTCATCGCGTTGCTGGTGCTGCTGCTCGGCGTGCGTCCGATCGCCAAGGCGCTGATGAAGAAGCGCGAGGATGCCACGTCGCCCAAGGAAGCCGCCGCGATCGCCGATGGCACGCGGGGCCAGGGTGCGGGATCGAACGGCGGATCGGGCGAGGACGGCCTCGACGCCGACGGCGAGCAGATCGCGGTCCACTCGCCGGTCAGCCTCGACCAGATCGAGACCAGCCAGAGCTACGAGGAACGGATCGACGCGGTGCGCGGCTTCACGCGCGACAATCCGGCGCGCGCGGCGCTGGCGGTGCGTGACATGCTCGTCGCGGACGCCAAGCCGTGAGCGAGGTCGCGACCGCTCCGCGCATCTTCACCGGCGTCGAACGCGCCGCGGTGCTGATGATGCTCGTCGGTGAGGAAGAGGCCGCCGCAATCCTCCAGAAGCTTGACCCCGAAGAGGTCCGCAAGCTCGGCACCGCGATGTTCGCGGTCGCCGACGTCAGCGAGGAAGAGGTCGAGCTGGTGCTCGACGACTTCGTCGGCAAGGCGCGCGAGCGTACCGGCATCACCTTCAACCCCGGTCCGAAGGTCGAGGCGGTGATGACGCGCGCACTGGGCCGCGACAAGGCGGAGAGCGTGCTGGCGCAGATCACCCCGGCCGAGGCGGTGTGCGAGATCGACCTGCTCGACTGGCTGGATGCCAAGGAGATCGCGGCGATGCTCGACAAGGAGCATCCGCAGATCTGTGCGGTGCTGATCGCCAATCTGGATCCGGCGATCGGCAGCCAGGTGCTCGAACTGCTGCCCGAGCTGACGCAGCCCGACATCCTGCACCGCATCGCGCGGCTGGGGCCGATCACCCCCGATGCGGTCGACGCGTTGCGCACGCTGATCGCGAGCCGCACCGGCGGCGGCAGCGCGAGCGGCGGCGGCGGTGCGTCGTCGACCGCGCTGCAACTGGGCGGTGCGCGCGAGGCGGCGAAGATCCTGCAGGGCGCGCGCAAGTCGACCGAACAGCGCGTCATGCCCAAGCTGCTCAAGATGGACCGCGACATCGCGCGGCAGATCGAGGAGGCGATGTTCGTCTTCGACAACCTGCTGGAACTGGACGACAAGGGTCTGGGCACGCTGATCCGCAACGTCGACGGCGATACGTTGGGCCGCGCGCTGAAGGGTGTGGACGAGGCGGCGCGCAACCGCATCCTCGGCTGCATGTCGGCACGTGCCGCATCGGGCATCCGCGACGATATGGAAGCGCGCGGGCCGATGAAGCTGAGCGAAGTGCTCGAGGCGCAGAAGGCGATCATCCAGATCGCGCGCAACCTTGCCAAGGACGGCACGATCAACCTCGGGGCAGGCGACGACGATTATGTATGAGGTGGATTTCGTCAGCGGTATGCCGTCGCGCGCGAACGCGGCAGCGCTCAGCCGCACGCGTGCGCGATCCGATATCGCACCGGGCTTCACGCCCGCGGACCTGATCGCGCGCATCGAACAGGCATTCGGCGCGCGATCGCCGGCCCCGACCGGCGCGGACGACGCGTCGGACGAGGCCGCTGGCGACCAGCCGCGCCATTTTTCCCCCGCCGACCGCGACGCCGATCCGACCGCGGGCTGGGACATGATGGACGCCGATGCGCCGATCCCGGCGTGCGTCGAGCAGATCGAGGCGGCGCGGATCGCCGGCTATCACGAGGGGCTGGCCGATGCCGCGATCGCCGCCGATGCGGTGGTATCGCGCGAGCGCGCGTTGCTGGACGCGGTCGCGGACGCGATCAAGGCTGGTGGCGCGATCGACCGCATCGCGTTGGCCAGCGCGCTGCGCCGCACCGTCACGATGCTGGTCACGCAATTGGTCGGCGAGATCGGCGTCTCCGCCCCGTTGCTGGCCGCGCGCGTGGAGGCTGCGACCGATCTGCTCGCCGATGCCAGCGAATCGGCGATGCTGCGCGTCCATCCCGAGGATCTGCCGCTGCTCGAAGGCCGCGTGCCCGGCACCGTCTTCCCGGTCGCCGACGAAAGCGTCGAGCGCGGCAGCTTCGTCATGGAGGCCGCGTCGACGATCGTCGAGGACGGCCCGGCGATGTGGCTCGATCAGCTGTCCACCGCCATCGAGCGCGCGGCGGTGCCCGCGTGCTGAACCGCTTCGCCGAGGATTATCTCGGCACGCTCGCGCTCGCCGGATCGCGGCCGAAGCCGCGCGTCGCCGGGCGGCTGTCGTCCTATGACGGGTTGCTGATGGAAGCGGTCGGGCTGTCGCTGCCGGTCGGCACGGTCTGCAAGATCGGCGCGGAGGGCGGGCAACAGGTCGAGGCCGAGGTGATCGGCTTCCGCAACGGCCGCACGCTGATGATGAATCTCGGCGGCCCGGCCGCGCTGCTGCCGAACGCGCCGGTGCGTCCGATGGGGCCGCCGGGCGAGGCGGAGGTCGGTGCGGCGATGCTCGGACGCGTCGTCGATGGCGCGGGCAATCCGATCGACGGGCTCGGCCCGATCCGCGGCGCGGGGCGCTGGCCGCTCGCCGGACATATGCAATCGCCGCTAGACCGTGGCCGCGTGCTCGCGCCAATGGACGTCGGGGTGCGCGCGATCAACGGCCTGCTCACCGTCGGCCAGGGCCAGCGCGTCGGGATCATGGCCGGGTCGGGCGTCGGCAAGTCGGTACTGCTTGGGATGATGGTGCGCGCGGCACAGGCCGATGTCGTCGTGATCGGGCTGATTGGCGAGCGCAGCCGCGAGGTCGCCGATTTCCTCGAAACCAAGGTGGCGGGCGAGGCGCGCAAGCGCTCGGTCGTCGTCGCGGTGCCCGCCAATCACTCGCCGGTGCTCCGCATCCGCGGCGCGCTGCGCGCGACCGCCATCGCCGAGGCGTTCCGCGCCGAGGGCAAGAGCGTGCTGCTCATCATCGATTCGCTCACCCGCGTCGCGCATGCCGGGCGCGAGATCGGGCTCGCGCTGGGCGAGCCGGCGTCGGCGCGCGGCTATCCGCCGTCGGCGATCGCGATGCTCCCCAATTTGCTGGAGCGCGCCGGATCCGACGTGAACACCGGCGGGTCGATCACCGGCATCTATACCGTGCTGGCGGACGGCGACGACGGCAACGATCCGGTCGTCGATTCGGCGCGCTCGATCCTCGACGGGCATATCGTGCTGAGCCGCGCGATGGCCGAGCGTGCGGTCTATCCGGCGATCGACATTTCCAAGTCGATCAGCCGCGTGATGAACGACATCGTGCCGCAGCCGCACCAGCAGGCCGCGCGTATTCTGCGCCGCCATCTGGCGACCTATGAGGAAAACCGCGATCTCGTGCTGATGGGCGCGTATCGCAGCGGCAGCGATCCGGCGATCGACGCCGCGATCGCCTATCAGCCCGCGATCATGGAATTCGTGCGCCAGGACACGCACCAGATGGTGTCGCTGGCCGATGCCGAGATGGAGCTGACCGGCGTCTTCGGCGATGCCTGACGCCAAGCGGCTGAAGCGCCTGCACCGAGTCCGCACGCTCCAGCTCGGGCTGGCGCGCGCCGACGAGGCGCGCACGCAGGCGCAGCTGACCAGCGAGACGCAACTGGCGCAGCGTATCGCGCAACTCGCCGACGCGGTCGCCCCTGCCCCCTCCACCTTCGCCGGCGCGGCCAATCTCGCCGCCAGCGCGCACTTTCGCGAGCGGCTGCACCGCTCGGCGGAAGCGGCGATGAACCGCGTCCGCGCCGCCGAGGCGCAGGTCGAGCGCAGCTCCGAAGCGACGCGCGGCGCGCGGCGCGACCAGAGTGCGGTCGAGAAGCTGATGGATCGGCAGCACGCCGCCGATCTGCGCGCCGAGATGAAGGCGCTCGAGGACGTGCCCGCGCGCCCGAAGAAGTAAACGGCACGCTCCTTGCAACGTGGCAGGCGAACCCTGTCCACGAAAGCGGCCTGACCCTTGACCACGATCGCAAGCCTTCTCCTGACGACGGCACCGGGGGCGATGCTACCGGGTGCCGCCTCGCCCGCGTCGGGCGTGGCGGGCGCCAGCGGCGACTTCCTGAAGCTGGTGCTGCCCGGATGCGGCGACGGGATAGCGGCGGGTGTCGCGGCAACGGCGGGCGAGCCGGGGCGGCAGACTCTTGCCGGGGTCGGCACCGGACTGCCGCTGGTCGATACCGTCGTGCCGAGCGGCGAGGCCGCGCTGGCGTGGCTGGCCGATGCCACCGGGGTTCCGGTGCCCCCGGCTGCGGTCGCGCTGCCCACCGAAACGGCCATGCCGACGACGCCGGTCGCCACGCCGCTCGCGGCGACGCTGAACGCGGCCCCGGCGCTCCCCGAGGCGAGCGCTGCTGTCCGGCCGCGATTGCGAATGGTGACACCCGACGTGCAGATGCCGGCCCGCGATCGCGTCGAGCCGCTTGCCGATGCCGATCCGGCCGTGCCGACAGCGTCGGGCGAGGATGATATTTCGGTCGCCACGGCCACGGTGGTCGTCGCGGCGCCGGTTGCGCCCGTATCGATCACGCCGACGCCGGATATGGTCGCCGCCGCGCCTGTCGTGGCGCCGCCGACAGTCACGCCCGAGATTGCTCAGGCACAGGCGCCGGTCGCTCCGGCGAGTGCGTCGATGCGCGGTCGCGCTGTGCTCACCACCGAACGATCCCCGAACGCACCCGGCACCGGAGCCGAACCCGCACCGGCTGACCCGTCGCTTCCGGCGGTGGCAACGGCCAGCGCACCGGTGCAGGCTGCTCCGACCGACGATACTCCTGCCGCCGAGGTCACATCGACGCCACCGCCGACTCGCGCGGCAACCGTAACGCCACGAGCGCAGACGACTTCCGACGCCGGCACCGCGCCTGCGCCTGCAGAGGCGCCGGCCGTCCCGACGCAGGCCACCCCCGTGGCATCGCAACAGCGCAGCGTGCCGACCGCGGACACGTCACCGACTTCGCCACCGCCACCGCCAGCGGCTGCCCCCGCCCCTGCACGGGCAGCGCGCCGCGACGCGCCCGCGATGGTCGAGATCACCGCCGACACCGCCGCCGCAATCGTCGTCGACGCCGCGTCGCCTTTGACTCGAGCCCTCACGTCGGATCGTGTCACGTCGTCGCCGCGCGCGGCCACGCCGATCCCGGTCGTTGCTGACGCACAGCCGACCGATGTGCCGGCGACCCCTCGTCACCCTGAGGTGACGTCGGCCGCTCCGCGCCACGCCGCCGCCGCGACGCGGATCGTGTCGGCCGACATTGCAGCGGCCGTTCCGCCCTCCCCCGGATCGGAGCCGCCCGTCGCGGTCGCGCCGGTCACGCCGACGCTCCCCGCCGCCACGCGCCCTACCGCCACGCTCGCCGAGGAAGCGCCTTTGCCAGCCGCCTCGCGTAGCGATCCGGCACCGCGCCTCGTCGAGACGCCCGCTGCCGCGGTCACCGGCAAGCCGCTCCCCGAGCGCGCACCGGCTCCGGCGCCAGCGGTGATCGCGAGTGCGGCGACGGTGCGCGTCGATGCGCCGGTCCTCGCACCCGTGACGGTGCCGCCCGCACATGTCGCCGCTCCGGTCACACCGCCGATCGCCAACGCCGCAACTCCTGCGGCGCCGCCGCTTGCCGACGCGCCCGCGCCGCGCGCCAGCGCCGCTACACCGCTGACGGTGCCGGTCGTCCCTGCGACGAACGTCGACGCCCCAGCGACGGATGTTCCTGTTCTGCCGGTCGCAGCGGGTGAGCCGGCACCGATCGTGCGCGAAGCGACGCGCGCCGTGCCGGCGCCGCTTCCGGTCGCCGCCGACACCACGCCGGCGCCGGTCATCGCGAGCGCCGCGCGCACCTTCGCCGAAGCGATTCACCGCGCCGTCACCGCCGAGGAGCGCGCGCGCCCGGCCGATCCGGGCGCGCCGGTTGCCCAGCCGCAGTCGACCGCCGCGATCTCCGCCGCTGCGGTCACCGCGACCGGACAGGCGCAGCAACAGACGCTCGACATGCGCCGGCCGCACTGGCCGAGCGCGATGATCCAGCACATCGAGAAGCTGCGTGACATGGCCGATGCCAATGACATGCGGATCCGCGTCGTTCCCGATGCGCTGGGCGCGATCGACGTCGCGCTGCGCCGCGAAGGCGACACGGTGCAGGTCCAGCTCACCGCCGAGCAACCGCAGACGCGCGCAATGCTCGCTGATGCGCAGCCGCGGCTGACCGAAATGGCCGAAGCACGCGGGCTCAAGCTCCACCACGGCCAGCCCGGCGGCACTACCGCGCAGGGCGACCGTCAGTCGTCGCAGCACCAGCAACAGCCGCAACAACGCGCCGCGCCCGTTCCGGCCGCGCCACCGTCCGCCCGTCGCGCCGCGCAGTCGGACGCCGACGACACCGAACAACGTATCGCCTGATTGAGGGAATCGAACGATGAGTGATGCTCCGGCCGCAGACGCCGCGCCCAAGAAAAAGGGCAAGATGAAGATGATCGTACTCGGCGCCGTCGGCGTCATCGTCCTGTTGGGCGGTGGCGTCGGTGCCGGTCTCTATGCCGCGGGTTCGGGCATGGTCGGCGGCGGTGCCAAGCCGGTGACGCACGAAGATCCCAACAAGCCCAAGCTCGTCCCGAAGAGCGAGCAGAAGCACGCCGGTGAAGGTGCCGAGGGAGGCGAAGGCGGCGAGGGCGGCCACGGTGGCGGCGAAGCGGCAGCCGAGGGCGGCGAAGGTGGCGGCGAGTCGCATGGCACGCCGACGCCGGAAGGGCATGGCGGCGAGCCCTATGCTTCCAACTATTTCGCGATGGAGAAGGAGTTCACCTCCAACCTCCAGGATTCGGTGCACTTCATCCAGATCGGGCTCGCGGTGTCGACGCCCTATGACGACAAGGTCATCACGAATCTGAAAACCAACGACATCGCGATTCGCTCGGCGATCCTGCTGACGCTGGGCGACACGCCCGAAGATCAGGTGTTCACCAGCGCCGGCAAGGCGCAGCTCCAGAAACGGCTCGTCGCGACGATCAACCAGGTTTTGCGCGAAAAGGAGGGATTTGGCGGGATCAGTAACGTCTACTTTACCACTTTCGTGGTTCAGTGAACGTAGATGGTTAACAGGCGCTCCTCCACCGATGCCGGGCTCGACTCCGGTACGCCGATCGGCACCGCTGCCGCATTGGGCGGAGGGCCGGCCGCGCCTGCCAAGCTGCACCCGTTCGGCGATCTCCATACGTTGCAGCATCTGTCGGCGCGCGCCGCGCGCGGCGTGCGCCAGACGTTCGAAGGTTACTGGCGTACCGAGACCCGCGCTTGGGCCGAACCACTCGAGGTGCTGCGCCTTTCCGACTATCGCGCGGGGCGCGGCGACAAGCTGACCGCGTGGCTGCCGCTGTCGATGGACGGTCGCCCGGCCTTGTGCGTGATCGACAGCCAGTTCGTCGTCGAGATCATCGATCTGTTCTTCGGCGGCACCGGGGATGTTTCGCCGGTGCTCGCGCTCGAGTTCACCCCGGCGTGCGACGTGATCGTCGCGCGCGTCGCCGCGTCGCTGGCCCGCGCGCTGGAGACCGCGTGGGAGCCGCTGGCCCGCGCGCATTTCACCGCCGAGCCGTTCGAGCTGGGCGGGAACATGATCCCCGGGATCGAGGCCGACGAGGTGGTGATCGCCACCCGCTTCGCGATCGCGCGCGGCACCGCCAAGCCGGCGTTCGTCGACATCCTCTATCCGGTCGCGACGCTCAAGCCGCACACGGTCGCGCTGACCGGCAAGGTCGTCGCCAAGCCCAGCGAGGTCGACGCCGAATGGCGCACCCAGCTGACGCGCGCGGCGATGGGCGTCCGCTTCCCAGTCCGCTCGGTGCTCGCCGAGCCGACCATCCCGCTCTCGCGGCTCATGGATCTCAAGGAAGGCGACATCATCCCGATCAGCTTCGGCGCCGACGTGCCGATCGTGGTCGGCGGGATGGCGCTGGGGTTGGGCACCGTGGGTACGTCCAACGGCCGCGCGGCCATCCGCATCTCCAAGTTCGAAGGACCCCTGCAATGAACGACATGACCGGCGGATTCGCGATCGACGCCGCCGTCGCCGCCAACCTGCGGCTTTTGCAGGGCGTCGACGTGAAGCTGACCGTCGAGATCGGCTCGACCACTTTGTCGTTGCGCGAATTGCTGGCGCTCGGCGAATCGAGCGTGATCGAGCTGGACCGGCAGGCGGGCGAGCTGCTCGACGTGCTGGTCAACGGCACGCTGATCGGGCGCGGCGAGATCGTGACGGTCGGTGAGCGCTACGGCGTCAAGATGACCGAGCTGGTCTCGCCCGAGAAGCGCGGCTGAGGGGCACGCACGCGATGATGTGGACCTATATCCTGAAGCTGATCGTGATGCTCCCGCTCGTCTGCGGGCTGATGATCGGCTGCCTGTACCTGTGGCGTCGGCTCGAGGCGCGGATGCCCGGCAAGCCGTCGACGCGCGGGATCGCGGTGCGCGAGACGATGATGATCTCGCCGGGCGTCAAGCTGGCGGTGGTCGATTTCGAGGGGCGTCGCCTGCTCGTCTCGGTCAATCGCGCCGGCGTGACGCTGATCGACAAGGCCGACGGGCGCGTGCCGGTGGAGCCGGCCGCATGAGTGCCTCGGCAATGCGAAGCGGCGCGCTGATCCGCCCGCGCGTGTGCGCTGCGGGCAAAAGGTCGCACCTGATCCTCGCGCTGCTCGCGATCGTCGTGGCGCTGTGCGTCGCGATGCCGGCGCTGGCGCAGACCTTCCCCGCGCCGTCGCAGCCGGCGGTGCAGGGCGCGCCGGCCGCGCCCGCGCCGGGCGTCGGCGACGCGGTCGACCGCGCGCTCGGGCAATTGTCGCGCGGCGATGCCGGCGCGCAGAACAACAACGGCTCGCTGTCGCTGTCGCTGCAGGTGCTCATCATCATGGGCCTGCTCACGGTGCTGCCGGGCATCGTGCTGATGATGACCAGCTTCACGCGGATCATCATCGTGCTGTCGATTCTGCGGCAGGCGATGGGCTTGCAGCAGACGCCGCCCAACCAGGTGCTGATCGGCCTGTCGCTGTTCCTCAGCTTCTTCATCATGGCGCCCGCGATCAACCAGATCAACACGACCGCGATCCAGCCCTATTCGCAAGGGCGCATCGGCGGCACCGAGCTGATCCAGACCGCCGCTGCGCCGCTGCACGCCTTCATGGCCAAGCAGACGCGCGTGAAGGACGTGACGATGTTCGCGCAGATGGCGAAGTCCGGCCCGTACGCCACGCCGAAGGACATTCCCTATTCGGTGCTGCTGCCGGCGTTCGTCACCTCGGAGCTGAAGACCGCGTTCCAGATCGGCTTCCTGCTGTTCCTGCCGTTCATCGTCATCGACTTGGTCGTCGCGACGGTGCTGATGGCGCTCGGCATGGCGATGCTCAGCCCGACGATCATCTCGCTGCCGTTCAAACTGCTGCTGTTCGTGCTGGTCGACGGCTGGGCGCTGACGATGGGCAGTCTGGCCAATTCGTTCGCGACATAACGGCTCGTTATCCCCGCGCAGGCGGGGATCCAGAACCTCCGACGTACCGACTCCATCGACAGACCTGCGCGTCTGGGTTCCCGCCTCCGCGGGAATGACGAAGAGAGAAGAGTGACATGCAACCGCTCGTCGACGCCGATTACTTCCTGACCGTCGCCAACCAGACCATGTGGGTGCTGGCGCTCGTCTCTGCGCCGATCCTGATCCCGGCGTTGCTGTCGGGGCTGATCCTCGGGATGGTGCAGGCCGCGACCTCGATCAACGAGCAGACGCTCAGCTTCGTGCCGAAGCTGATCGTTGTCGCGGTGTCGATCATGGTGTTCGGCGCGATGATCCTCGGGCTGTTGAGCGACTTTACGACCGAGATCTTCGCGCGCATCCCGGACTTGGTGCATTGATCTTGCGCCAGCCTCTCCCCGTCACCCCAGCGCATCAGCCTTCCACCGCCGCCCCGGCGGACGCCGGGGTCCAGTTGGGCGGCGTCGGCGAATCTTGCGAATCGTCCCGTCACTGGACCCCGGCGTTCGCCGGGGTGGCAGGTGGCGAGGAAGCCGACGGGGTGAGCTAGGGAGATGTTGGGTTTCGGCCTCTCCATCGAACCGCAGCTCTGGGCGCTGATCTTCGTGATGATCCGCGTCGGTGCGGCATTCATCGCCGCACCCGTGTTCGGCAACGTCTCGGTGCCGCTGCCGGTGCGGATCACGCTGTCGGGCGCGGTCGGGGTGCTGGTGCTCGGCACCACGTCGATCCAGCCGCCCGCGACGATCTTCGCGCTCGCCACCTTCGTCGCGGTCGCCGCCGAGGCGCTGGTCGGGCTCGCGATCGGCTTCATCGTCCAGATCGCCTTCGCCGCGCCGCTGATCGCGGGCGAGATCATCGGCGGGTCGATGGGGATCGGTTTCGCCAACATGATCGACCCCAATTCCGGCCGCTCGAGTCCGGCGGTCGGGCAGTTCCTGTCGATCCTGCTGACCTTGCTGTTCCTGTCGCTCGACGGGCACCTCGTGCTCGTCGACATGGTGGTGAAAAGCTATACCGCGCTGCCGCCCGGCGCGGCGTGGATGAACGTGGGCCAGCTGCGCGACATCGCGCTGTTCGGCGGTTATGCGTTCATGGCCGGGCTGCTGCTCGCGCTGCCGGTCGGCTTCCTGCTGCTGTGCCTCAACCTCGTGATGGGGATGGTGTCGCGCTCGGCGCCGTCGCTCAACCTGTTCTCGATCGGCCTGCCCGCCAGCCTTGCGGTCGGCGTCATCAGCCTCGCGATCGCGCTGCCCGCGATGGGCGATTACATGCAGGTGATCGTCCGTGAGGGCCTCGCCGCCGCGCAAAGCCTGGTGCTCGGCTGATGTCGGAGGGTGGCGACAAGACAGAAGCCCCAACCCAGAAGCGTCGCGACGACGCCAAGGAGAAAGGCGACGTCCTCAAGAGCCGCGATCTCGCAACCGCGTTCGTCGTGCTGGCCGGTATCACCTGGATCATGTTCTTCGGCCCGGCGCTGCTCGCCGCGTGCCGCGAGGTGATGGCGGCGAGCTTCAGCTTCAGTCACGCCGATGTCGAGGATTTCCAGCCGTGGCGCCCGCTGGTGCAGGCCGGGTGGAAGCTCGCCGCGCCGCTCGGCACGTTGTTCGCGATCACGATCGCCGCGGCGATCGCCAGCCAGGCCGGGCTCGGCTCGCTGAGCTTCAACGCCAAATTGCTCGCCCCCAAGGCATCGCGGATCAATCCCGGCTCGGGGATCATGCGGATCATCGGGATGCAGGGCTGGATCGAGCTCGGCAAGTCGCTGCTCAAGGTCACCCTGCTCGGTGCGATCGGCGCGTGGATGCTGTGGCAGACCGCGCATTTCAGCTTCGGGCTCGCCGCCTCCAATCTGCCGGTCGCGCTCGCCGGGCTGGGGTCGACGCTGACGCACGTCCTGCTCGTCATGGCGATGGGGCTGATCGCGATCGGCATGATCGACGTGCCGACCCAGATCATGCAGCTGCTCAAGAAGCTGCGCATGACCAAGCAGGAAGTGAAGGACGAACACAAGGAGAGCGAGGGCAACCCCGAGATGAAGGGGCATATGCGCATGAAGCAGCGCGAGATGCTGTCCGGGGGCATGCACAAGGCGCTCGATCAGGCGCATGTCGTGCTCACCAACCCGACGCACTTCGCGGTCGCGCTGCGCTACGATCGCGGGCGCGACGAGGTGCCGGTGGTGGTCGCCAAGGGACGCGGCGCACTGGCGCTGGCGATCCGCTCCGCCGCCAAGGATCGCGCGCTGCCGGTGCTCGAATATCCCGCGCTCGCGCGTGCCGTCTATTACACCAGCCGCGAGGGACAGGAGGTGCGCGACGATCTGTACCTCGCCATCGCGACCGTGCTGGCATTCGTCTTCGGACTCAATGCGCAAGCCGGCGGGACGCAACCGCCGATCGAAGTGCCCGATACCGCTCGTTTCGACGAAAATGGTGTCCGTCAGTCATAAAGAATCGCCGCGCGCGGCCGTTTAGGAGAGCATCATGGCGACGATCAGCAGCACGAGCACGAGCAGCACGGCGACGACGACGAAAACGTCGTCGACCACGTCGACCTCCAAGACCGGCACTGCGGCGTCGATCAACAAGTCGGCCGCCAACTCGATCCTCACCTCGCTCGGCTCGGGCTCGGGGGTGGACACCGACACGCTGGTGACGCAGCTGGTCGACGCGCAATTCGCCGCCAAGCGCGCGCAGATCACCGCCAAAACCGAGAAGCTGACCGCGCAGATCTCCGACGCCGCGACGCTCAAGAATTTCGTCAGCGACTTCGCCAAGGCGGTCAACACGCTCGTCACCGGCGGCACGCTCGCGACGCAGCCGAACGTCAGCGATCCGAAGGTCGCGGGCGCAACCGCGATCTCGGGCGCGCCGATGTCGGCCAGCGCATCGGCGAACGTCACCGTCACCTCGCTCGCGACCGTGCAGACCGTCACCAGCGCCAAGCTCGGCAAGACCGATCAGTTCGGCACCGGCAAGCTGACGATCAACGTCGGCACCGCCACCTACACCGCGGGCAAGATGACCGATCTGGCGGTCGGCAAGGCCAGCGACGGCACCGATCTGTCGTTCGACATCGATATCGCGCCGCCCAACGACACGCTGTCGGGGATCGCCGCCGCGATCAACGCCAAAAACACCGGCGTCACCGCGGCGATCATCACCGACGCCGACGGCGGCGCGTTCCTGTCGCTCAAGGGGCAGAGCGGCACCGCGCAGGCGTTCTCGATGACGGGCACCGGCGGCACGCTCGACACGCTCAGCGTCGGCAAGGATGCGACCGCGACCTCCAAGATGGCGGTCGTCGGCCAATCGGCAAACGCCAAATTGTCCGTCGACGGCGTGTCGGTCGAACGGCCCAGCAACGAGATCAGCGATCTGGTCCCCGGCGTAAAGCTGACGCTGGCGGGCACCGGTTCGATGACGCTGACCGGCACGCGCCCCGACACCGCGCTGACCAATGGCGTCAAGGACTTCGTCGAGACGTTCAACCAGTTGCTCAACGAGGTGAAGCAGCAGACCAACGCGGTCGACGGCAGCCTGCGCGCCGATCCCGCCGCCAAGCAGCTGCTGCGCAACCTGCAGGGGTTCGCGAGCAAGACCTTGCTCCCTGACGCCGCCGCGGGCACGCCCTCGACGTTGGCCGGGATCGGCGTCACCACCGACAAGACCACCGGCGAGCTGACGATCGATGACGCCGCGCTGACCAAGGCGATGAAGGACACGCCCGATGCGATCCAGGCGATGTTCAATCCGAACAGCTTCGGCGCGACCGGGCTCAACGCCGCGATGCAGTCGTTGAAGCTGTCGTCGGGCAGCACGCTCTACGGGCTCGGCGCGACCGACCTGAAGCTGCGCAAGGCGCAGGACGAGCTGACCAAGGAAAGCGCCAAGATCGACGAACAATCGACGCGCTTCTCGGCGCGGCTGACGCAGCAATATGCCAGCATGAACTCGCGCGTGTCGGCCTACAAGCAGACGCAGTCGTTCATGAAGCAGCAGATCGACGGCTGGTACAAGTCGAGCTGATCGGGAGAGACGACAGATCATGGCCTATGCCTCTTCCCTGCTGCGCGATCCGGCGCGCACCTATCGCGAGATCGACCTTGCCGGCCGTACCGCCGCGGCCGATGGCCCGGCGCTCGTCCAGCTGCTCTACGAGGAGCTGACGCAGGCGCTGCGCGTCGCCGCCTGGGCAGCCGATCGCAAGCAATTCGCGACACGCAGCGAACGCCTGACCCGCGCCACCGCGATCCTGTTCGCGCTGGAGGCCAATCTCGATTTCGAGAAGGGCGGCGACGTGTCGCGCGCGCTGGCGCGCTTCTACGGCGGGTGCCGGCGACAGGTGATCGAGGCGAGCATCGGCACCGATGGCGCGCCGTTCCGCGCGGTCGCCGCCGAGCTGGAAGAGATCGCCAGCGCCTGGCGTCAGGCACGCGCGGCGTAGTTTCCGTCATTCCCGCAAAGGCGGGAATCCAGACGCGCAGGTCGTCGTAAGAACCGCTGACGTCAGCGGTTCTGGATCCCCGCCTTCGCGGGGATGACGGACGGGACGTCGACGCTCACCCCCGGAACCAGTGCCGCTGGACGAACCACACCACGATCCCCGCCGCGATCACCGCGCAGGCGCCGGCGATCGCGTCGAATGCCCACGGCTCCTCGGCATAGGGCAGCCCCTTGACGTTCATCCCGTACAGCCCGGTCAGGAAGGTCAGCGGCAGGAAGATCATCGCCACCATCGCGATCACCAGACTGCGCTGATCGAGCTGTTCGGCGCGCAGGTCGGTCAGCGCCTCGTGCATCAGCGCGGCGCGCTCGCGGATCGCCTCGACTTCCTCGGCCATGCGTGCGGCACGGTCGGCGGCGGCGGCGAGATGCGCGCGATCGTCCTCCGCCAGCCAGTCGCCGGGCAGCGTCGCCAAGCGCTCGAGCGCAGCGCGCTGTGGGCTGAGGAAGCGGCGGTAATTGATCGCCTCCGAGCGCATCCGCGTCACCGAACGGCGCAGCTCGAAGACATGGTGTGCGCTCAGTTTCTGTTCGCAATCGTCGAGTCCGTCGCCGAGGTCGGCGACGACCGGATCGAGATCCTCGGTGATCGCGGTCGCGATCGCGGCGATCAGGTCACCGGGGTCGCGCAGCTCGCCGCGCTCCATCTCCTGCTCGACCCGCGCCAGCGTCACCAGCCGCTTGCGCGAGACGGTGACGACGCGGCCCTTGGTGGCCCAGATGCGGATCGAGGCGAGCACGTCCGATGTGTCGAGCGGCTCGTCGGTGCGCCCGCGCAGGTTGACGAACGCGCCGTGCCCGATCTTCTCGGCGCGTGGCCGCGTCTCGGCGGCGGTCAGCGCGTCGACGGTGAAGGTGTCGAGCCCGGCGGCGTCGCGCAGCCATGTCTGCGCCTCCGCGGCGTTCGAGGCGAGATGCACCCACAGGAACGCCGCCTCACCCGACAGCGCCGCTTCCGGTGTGACCTTCTCGACCGTGCCGTCGTTACCGACACGCCAAGCCACCCCGCTCATGATCGCATCCCGATATCGACGGTCAGCCCGGTGCCGTGTGTCGGCGGCGCATCGCATTGTTCGCGTGCGGCGTCGGCGCGCGCGCGGTCGAGGATCGCGGCGGGGACATCGGCGCGATGCGTGACGCGGTCGGCGGCGGCGAGCAGCCGTGCCTGCCGCAGCGTGAGGTCGTCGGGGTCGCGCGAGGCGAGATCGAGCCGCACGACGCCGGTGGTCGCGCGGCCCGCGAGCACGGCTTCTGCGGCATCGCGCCCGTCGTAATCGGTGAGCGGATCGAGCGCCGCGCCGGGGGCGAGCGCCGCGCCGATCGCGCGCCGCCGATCGCCGCTGTCGGGCAGCGCAGCGCGCAATGCTGTGCGGCCGGCGTGCAGCGCCTCGGCGAGCCGCCCGAGTGAGGCGGGCAAGACCGCCTCCAGCCGCTGACGCACCGCCGCCGCCAATCCGGCAGAGACGCCGCCGGTGCCGATCGCGACCAGCACCGGCGCGCGGTCGACGATCGCGGGCAACGTGAAGTCGCAGAGTTCGGGACGGTCGACCGCGTTCACCAGGACGCCGCGTGCCTTGAGCCGCGCCACCGCTTCATCGTCGTCAGCAACGATGGCCAGCCGGGCGTCGGGGTGATCTTCGCCGACGACGATCGCCCCGGCGCGTTCGAGCAAGCGCCGTTTCGGTTCCGCCGCCTCGCCCTCGCCGATCAGGATCACCGGGCGGCCGCTCAGGCGGACGAACAGCGGGAGGCTGTGGAGGGTCATGCGGCGCGTCCTCGCGCCGTCGCCTCACCTCTTCGCGTCACCCCGGCGAGGGCCGGGGTCCAGTGGCAAGCGGTACGTTTGATACGGCTCCCTCGCCCAACTGGGCCCCGGCCTCCGCCGGGGTGACGGGGAGTAGCGAGAAGCACCGCCGTTACAGCCACTCCGGCACGCGCTCCGCGGCGAGGATCGTCTCCGCGGCGATCCGGTCGGCAACCACCGCATAGCGGTCGCCATCGACCAGCACCTCGGGCACCAAGGCGCGGCTGTTGTAGGTCGACGCCATCGTCGCGCCATACGCCCCGGCGGTGCGCAGCACGGCGAGGTCGCCGCCCCGCACCGCGTCCATCTCGCGCGCCATCGCGAAGGTGTCGCCGGTTTCGCACACCGGGCCGGCGACGTTCGCCGTCATCCGCTCGCCGCTCGGCGTCACCGCATCGACATCGTGCCATGCGTCGTACAGCGCCGGACGCGCCAGATCGTTCATCGCCGCGTCGACGATCACATAGGGGTGCACCACGCCGGGCTTCACCCAGATCACGCGCGTCAGCAGCACGCCGGCATTGCCCGCGATCACACGGCCGGGCTCGAACATCAGCTGGACGTCCCAGCCCTTGGTCACGCGCTCGACCATCGCGCCATATTCGGCCGGGGTGCGCGGATCGTCACCGGCCTTGTAGCGGACGCCGAGCCCGCCGCCGAGATCGACGCGCGCCACCGGGTGGCCCGCCGTGCGCAGCTCGTCGACCAGCAGCTTGACGCGGCGGTACGCCGCCTCGAGCGGAGCGAGGTCGAACAACTGGCTGCCGATGTGGATCGCGACGCCCTGCATCGACAGGCCCGGCAGCGCCGCAAGCCGCGCGTACATCGCCGGGGCCTGATCGATCGGCACACCGAACTTGTTCTCCTTGCGCCCGGTCGAGATCTTGGCGTGCGTGCCCGCGTCGACGTCCGGGTTCACCCGCAGCACCGCGCGCGCGGTCAGCCCGCGTTCGTGCGCCAGCTGCGCGAGGACGATGCCTTCCTCTTCCAGCTCGAGGTTGAACTGGCCGATCCCGGCTTCCAGCCCACGCAGCAATTCGGCGCGGGTCTTGCCGACGCCCGAAAAGACGATCCCACTCGCCGGTATTCCCGCCGCCAGCGCGCGCGCCATCTCGCCGCCCGAGACGACATCGGCGCCATATCCCTCGGCGGCGACGACGCGCAGCACCGCGACATTGGGGTTGGCCTTGATCGCATAAGCGAGATGCACGTCGGGTACGCCCGACAGCGCATCGCGGAACGCGCGCGCCTGCGCGCGGAAGGCCGCGGCGGAATAGACGTAGACGGGGGTGCCCACCTCGTCGGCGATCCGGGTCAGCGGCACGCCCTCGCACCACAGGGCACCGTCGCGGTAATGAAAATGGTCCATGGTCACTCGCAGGAATCGTCAGCGTGGGGGAAGATCGAACGGGTCGGGTTCCCGTTTCTGCGAGCTTTTCAGGACTTCCCCGGTGCGCTGCGGCCGCGCCTGCACCGAGGGGGTGAGCAGGTCGGCGACCGCCGGCTGTTGCACTCCGCCATAAGGCGTGACCGGCATCGTCTGCCCCGGCGCCGGTTTCAGTGCCTGCGTCGATCCGCAGGCGGCGAGCGGGAGCGCGGCGAGGAAGAGCAGCGCCCTCATGCGCGCGCCGCCCGGATCGCAGCGCGGACATTGTCCGGCGCGGTGCCCCCAAAGCTCTTGCGGCTCGCCACCGAGGCATCAACCGACAGCACGCCATACACCGCATCGGTGATCCGCGCGTCGATCGCCTGAAGGTCGGCGAGCGGCACCTTGTCGAGCGTGCAGCCGAGCGCCTCGGCGCGCGCCACCGCGCGGCCGGTGATGTGATGCGCCTCGCGGAACGGCACATCGGCCTCGCGCACCAGCCAATCGGCGAGGTCGGTCGCGGTCGCGAAGCCGCTTTCGGCCAGCGCGCGCATCCGCTCGGTGCGGAACGTCGCGCTCTCGATCATGCCAGTCATCGCCGCGATCGAGATCGCCAGCAGGTCGTGGCACTCGAACACCGGCGGCTTGTCGTCCTGCATGTCCTTCGAATAAGCGAGCGGCAGCCCCTTCATCGTCACCATCAGGCTGACGAGGCAGCCGGTGATCCGCCCGCTGTGCCCGCGCACCAGCTCGGCGGCGTCGGGATTGCGCTTCTGCGGCATGATCGAGCTGCCGGTCGACCATTGGTCGCTGAGCGACACGAAGCCGAACGGCTGCGACGCCCACAGCACGAACTCCTCGGCGAGCCGGCTGAGATGCAGCGAGCATTGCGCGGCGGCGGTCAGGTAATCGAGCGCGAAGTCGCGGTCGCTGACCGAATCGAGGCTGTTGCGCGTCGGCCCGTCGAAGCCGAGCGCCGCGGCGGTGGCGTGGCGGTCGACCGGGAAGCCGGTGCCGGCCAGCGCCGCGGCGCCGAGCGGGCACAGATTGCCGCGCGCACGATTGTCGCGGAAGCGGCTGATGTCGCGCGACACCATCTCGTGATAGGCCATCAGATGATGACCGAGCGTCACGGGCTGCGCCGATTGCAGGTGCGTGAAGCCGGGCATCACGCTGCCGGCATGTTCCTCGGCGCGTGCCAGCAGCGCGGCATCGAGCGCATCCAGCGCCGCCAGCACCTGATCGGTGGCGTCGCGCACCCACAGGCGGAAGTCGGTCGCGACCTGATCGTTGCGGCTGCGCGCGGTGTGGAGCCGCCCCGCGGCGGCGCCGATCGCGTCGGACAACCGCGCCTCGGTCAGCATATGGATGTCTTCCATCGCCAGATCGTCGGGCACGCCGTCCGCGGCATAGCCGGCCGCGACCTGTTCCAGCCCGTCGCGGATCGCCGCTGCGTCCGCGGGCGAGACGATCCCCTGTTCGGCGAGCATCGCGACATGCGCGCGGCTGCCCGCGACGTCCTGCCGCCACATCCGCTTGTCGAAGGGGATGGAGGCGTTTATCTCGCGCATCACCGCGGCCGGCCCTTCGGCGAACCGCCCGCCCCACATCTGGTTGGAACCGCTCATGGCATCCCGCGTCGCGATCGTCTGTCTCCTCGGCACCGCGCTGGCTATGGCCGCGTGCGATAAGCCGTCCCCGGGCAACGGGCAAGCCGAGGTGGCGAGCAGCGACGAAGTCCCCGCCACCGCCGCGCCGAAGGTCGACAAGATCGACCGCAGCCACAAGGGCGAGGCCGCGCCCGATGTGTCCTTTGCCCCAGCGGCGGGCGGCGCAGCGACGACGCTGGCGGCGTTCAAAGGCAAGCCGGTGCTGGTCAACCTTTGGGCGACGTGGTGCGCGCCGTGCGTGAAGGAAATGCCGACGCTCGACGCCGCCGCCGCAACGCTGGGCGACACGTTGCCGGTGCTCGCGATCAGCCAGGACATGGAGCCCGCGAAGGCCACCGCCTTCCTCGCCGAGCGAAAGTTCGCGCATCTGCGCGCGTTCCTCGACCCCAAGCTGGGGCTGAGCACCGGCTATGGCGCGAACCTGCCGACGACGATCCTGTACGGGGCGGACGGCAAGGAGATCTGGCGCGTCACTGGCGACATGGACTGGACCGGCGCGGAGGCGAAAAAGCTGCTTTCCGAGGCGGCTTAGGCAGCCGTCCTCGCCACAGGCCCACGCCGTCATTCCCGCGAAGGCGGGAATCCAGAACCTCCGACGTCCACGGCTCTTGCGAAAGCCTGCGCGTCTGGATTCCCGCCTGCGCGGGAATGACGAAGACTTTGCGGGAATGACGAAGAAGTTGAGATCTGACATGACCCGCCCCGCCCCCACCAGCACCGCGCCCGCGCTCGTCGCGGTGATCGTCGCGAACGCCGCGCTCGCGTTCGGACCGCTGTTCGTCCGCGTCGCCGATACCGGGCCGGTCGCCGCGGCATTCTGGCGGATGGCGCTTGCCGTGCCGATGCTCGCGGCGATCGCCTTCGCCACCCGCAAGCCCGACACCGCAGCGCCGTCGCGGCGCGTGTGGCTGTTCGTCGCGCTGGCCGGAATCGCCTTCGCCGCCGATCTGGGCACGTGGCACCTCGGCATCCTCCACACGACGATGGCCAACGCCACGTTGCTCGGCAATTCGGCGACCTTCCTGTTCCCGCTCTGGGGTTTCCTCGTCGCGCGCGCCTGGCCGACGCGGATGCAGGGGGTCGCGCTGCTGCTCGCCGCTGCCGGCGCGACGCTATTGATGGGACGATCGTACCAGCTCGATCCGCGGCATCTGGCGGGCGACGTGCTGTGCATCGTCGCGGGCGTGCTTTACGCGCTCTATTTCATCCTGATGTCCGACGTGCGCCGCGCGCTCGCGCCGTGGCCGGCGCTGGCGCTGTCGTCGCTCGCCTCGCTGCTGCCGCTGCTCGGCTATGCGCTGATCCTCGGCGAGAAGATCGTGCCGCAGCACTGGACGCCGCTGCTCGCGCTGGCCTTGGTCTGCCAGCTGCTCGGGCAGGGCTGCATGATCTATGCGCTCGGCCGGCTCTCGCCGCTGGTGATCGGGCTGGCGCTGCTGATCCAGCCCGCGGTGGCGGCGACGATCGGCTGGCTGCATTTCGGCGAGGCGCTCGGCGCGCCCGATTTCCTGGGGATCGCGATGATCGCTGCGGCATTGGTGCTGGTGCGCGACACGCGGCGCCCTGCTAAGGAGCCGCCATCCGCCAATCCGGTGCCGGAGGAAATGCGATGACCGAGGACCTGACGCCGGAAGACCTGACGCTCGACGAGGTTCGCGCACGGCTCGCCCCCGCGATCGCCGCCAATGCCGCGTTCGACGGCTGGGGCGACACCGCGCGCGATCTCGCCGCCGAGCAGCAGGGCGTCGACCCCGATGTCGCACGAATCGCCTTCGCGGATGATCCGGTCGCGATGATCGACGCATGGTTCGCACATGTCGACGCGGAGATGGCCGCGGCGCTGCCGCCAGCAACACTGGCGGCGATGAAGATTCGACAGCGGATCACCGCGCTGGTCGAGGCGCGGCTGGCGGTGCTCGCCCCGGAGCGCGAGGCGCTGCGCCGGGCGCGCGCGATCCTCGCCCTGCCGGTCAACGTCGCCGCCGCCGCGCGGCTCGGCTGGCGCAGCGTCGATGCGATGTGGCGGCTCGCTGGCGATTCCGCGACCGATTACAACCACTATACCAAGCGCGCGATGCTGCTGGCGGTGTACGCCGCCACCACCACCGTCTTCCTCGACGACGACAGCGAGGAACAGGCCGACACCCGGGCGTTCCTGGCGCGGCGCATCGACGGGATCATGCGCTTCGAAAAGGCGAAGGCGCAGTTCACCCGCCGGACGCAACACCGCCCCAGCCTCAGCCGCTTCATCGGCCGGCTGCGCTATCCGGTGGTGTGAGGGGTCGATGCGCGCCAATCGCTTATTGATAATCAATCTCACCGCGCTTATAGAAGCCCGGTGACCAAGCCCATCAGCCTCGAAACGCTCCCGCGGCATCAGGCCGCCATCGTCGACGATATCGATTGGGCGCGGCTCGCCACGCCCGAGGCGCGGCGATTGCGCGAACTCGGGTTCGATTCAGGGGTGCGGGTGCAGGTGCTGCACCGTGCGCAGCTTGGCGGCGGGCCGGTCGCGTGCCGGATCGGACGGATGACCGTGGCGCTGCGCCGCGCGGTCGCCGGCGCGATCCGCGTCTCGGTCGAACCGCTCCCCGCCGAGTGACGCGCCACCGGCGCGACGCGTGATGGAAATGCCCCCGCTGGTCGCGATGGTCGGCAACCCCAATGCCGGCAAGAGCGCGCTGTTCAACGCGCTGACCGGCGCGCGACAGAAGGTCGGCAATTATCCCGGTGTCACCGTCGAGCGCCACTCGGGAAGGCTTGCACTCGATGACGGTCGCCCGGTCGAGCTGGTCGACCTGCCCGGTGCCTACAGTCTCGAACCGTCCTCTCCCGACGAGCGCGTGACGCGCGACGTCCTGCTCGGCACGCAGAGCGGCGAGCGGCGTCCCGACGCGCTGGTCGTGGTGCTTGACGCCGCCAACCTCGACAATCACCTGCGCTTCGCGATGCAATTGATCGCGCTGGGGCTGCCGGTGGTCGTCGCGCTCAACATGGTCGACCTCGCCGAGCGGGACGGGCTGGTGCTCGACCCTGCGGTGCTGGAGCGCGAACTGGGCGTACCGGTGGTTCCGACGGTCGCGGTGCGGCGGCGCGGGATCGACACGCTGCGCGCGACGCTGACCGGGCTGGTCGGCACTCCCGCCGCGCCGGTCGCCTCGACCGCGCCGATCGAGGATATCCGCACGCTGCAACGCCGCGCACGCGCGCTGTCGCAGGCCGCGACGGTCAGCGAGACGCCGACGCGCCGCTGGCACCACGCGCTCGACAGCGTCGCGCTGCACCCGGTGTTCGGACCGATCCTGCTCGTCGCCTTGCTGTTCGTGATGTTCCAAGCGGTGTTCAGCTGGTCCGAAGCGCCGGTCGGCTGGATCGAGGACGGGTTCGTCGCACTGGAGACTGCGATCAAGGGCATGATGCCCGACGGCTTCCTGCGCTCGCTGCTCACCGATGGCGTCATCGCCGGGGTCGGCGCGGTGGTGGTCTTCCTGCCGCTGATCCTGATTCTGTTCCTGTTCATCCTCGTGCTGGAGGCGTCGGGCTATATGGTTCGCGCCGCCTTCCTGCTGGACCGGTTGATGGCCGGGGTCGGGCTGTCGGGGCGGGCGTTCATCCCGCTGCTGTCCAGCTTCGCCTGCGCGGTGCCCGGGATCATGGCGACGCGCACGATCGATGACGAGAAGGACCGGTTGACCACGATTCTGATCGCGCCGCTAATGACCTGTTCGGCGCGGTTGCCGGTCTATACGATCATCATCGGGGCGTTCATCCCGGCGCGGCAGGTGGCGCCGTTCGTCGGGTTGCAGGGGCTGGTGCTGCTCGGCCTCTATCTGATGGGGATCGTCGGCGCGTTCGTCGCCGCGCTGGTGCTGCGCCGCACCGTCACCAAGGGCGAAAGCTCGGGCTTCATGATGGAGATGCCCAAATATCAGATGCCCCGCCTCCACGATGTCGCGCTCGGGCTGTGGAGCCGCACGACCATCTTTCTGAAACGGGCGGGCACCACGATCGCGCTGACCACGGTCGTGCTCTGGGCGCTGCTCAGCTTCCCGCAGGCGCCCGCCGGACAGAAACAGGTCGATTATTCGGTCGCCGGGCGGATCGCGAGCGGGCTGGAGGTGATCGTCCGCCCGATCGGCTTCAACCACGACATCGCGCTGGCGCTGATCCCGGCGATGGCGGCGCGTGAGATCGCGGTGGCGGCGATCGGCACCGTCTATGCGATCGACGATACCGAGGATGCGTCGGGCGCGAAGAGCCTCGTCGATCATCTGCGCGGGCGCTGGTCGCTGCCGACCGCGCTCGCCTTCCTGATGTGGTTCGTGTTCGCCCCGCAATGCATCAGCACGATCGCGGTCACGCGCCGCGAAACGAATGGTTGGAAGTGGCCGATGTTCATGCTCGGCTACCTTTTCGTGACCGCCTATGTCATGGCGGGGATCACATTCTGGCTGGCGACGTTCGCTGGTCTCTAAGAGGATCCCATGGCAGGCAGCGTCAACAAGGTCATTCTCGTCGGCAATCTCGGGCGCGATCCCGAGTCGCGCTCCTTCCAGAACGGCGGCAAGGTGGTCAACCTGCGCATCGCGACGTCGGAATCGTGGAAGGACCGCAATACCGGCGAGCGCAAGGAAAAGACCGAATGGCATTCGGTCGCGATCTTCAACGAAGGGCTGGCGAACGTCGCCGAGCGCTTCCTGCGCAAGGGCAGCAAGGTCTATATCGAGGGCCAGCTCCAGACGCGGAAGTGGCAGGACCAGCAGGGCAACGACAAGTACAGCACCGAGGTTGTGCTGCAGGGCTTCAATTCGGTGCTGACGATGCTCGACGGCCCCGGCGGCAACTCAGGTGGCGGTGGCGGTGGCGGCGGTGGCCGTGACGACTTCGGCGGCGGCGGCGACGATTTCGGCGGCGGTGGCGGCTATGGCGGCGGTTCGCGCGGCGGTGGCGGCGCGCGCGGCGGCGCCAGCAGCGGCGGCGGTTCGGGCGGTGGGTCGCGCGGCGGTAGCGGCAATTATGGCGGCGGCTTCGCGGACGACCTCGACGACGACGTGCCGTTCTAAGTGACCCGGCACGTCACGGATCGTCCGGGGATCTGCCCCGAGGCACGGGATGAAGCGAAGCGGGCGCAGGTGCTTGCCACCTACGACGTCGAGTCGCTGCGCGGCACCGCCGCGCTGAAGCAGATCACCGATTTCGCCGCGCATCTGTGCGGCGTTCCGGTCGGTATCGTCAGCATCCTCGACACCGATCACCAGACCTTTCTGGCACGTACCGGCTATCCCGACGGACCGGAGCCGCCGCGCGAATATTCGTTCTGCGGCCATGCGATGTGGGGCGACGGGTTGATGGTCGTACCCGACGCCACCGCAGACCCCCGCTTCGCCGCCAATCCGCTGGTGACCGGCGAGATGAACCTGCGGTTCTACGCCGGCGCGCCGCTGATCTCCGACGACGGCTTTCCGATGGGCTCGCTGTGCGTGCTCGACACCGTGCCGCATCCCGAGGGGTTGAGCGCCTTGCAGCGCGAGGGGCTGACGGTGCTGGCCGCCAACGTCCTCGCCCGATTGCGCGACTCCCGCGACGGCGCGGCCCGTCGCGCCTCGGTTCGTCGGGCGCGCACCGAAGCCGCGGACAGCGACCAGCGCTTCCGCGTTCTTGCCGATACCATGCCGCAAATGGTGTGGTCGACGCTGCCGGACGGCTTCCACGATTACTATAACGCGCGCTGGTACGCCTTCACGGGGATGCCGGAGGGGTCGACCGATGGCGAGGCGTGGAACGGCATGTTCCACGTCGACGACCAACAACGCGCCTGGACAGCGTGGCGCCATTCGCTGGCGACGGGCGATCCGTATGAAATCGAGTATCGCCTGCGTCACCATGACGGCACCTACCGCTGGGTGTTGGGACGCGCGTTGCCGATTCGCGACGCCGCGGGCACGATCACGCGCTGGTTCGGCACCTGCACCGACATCCATGAGCAGCGGAGCGCGCTCGAACAGCGCGAGATCGTCAGCCAGGAACTGAGCCACCGTATCAAGAACATCTTCTCTGTCGTCGCCGGGCTGGTGCACCTGACCGGGCGCACGCATCCCGAACTGGCCGGGCTGCTCGGCGAGTTGCGCCAGCGGATCACCGCGCTCGGCCGCGCCCACGATTTCGTCCGTCCGCACAGCGACCAGTCGCGCCCGGCGCTGCGGCAGGACAGCCTGCATGGGCTGCTGACCGAGCTGTTCTCGCCCTATCAGGCGTACGCCGGTGAACGCATCGCCATCGCCGGTGAGGATGTCGCGGTCGACGATCGCGCCGCCACGCCGCTGGCGCTGATCTTCCACGAGCTGGCGACCAATGCCAGCAAATATGGCGCGCTGTCGGTGTCCGAAGGACGTATCGCGCTGACGATCGCGCCGGACGGCAGCGACGTGGTGCTGCACTGGTGCGAACGCGGCGGCCCGCCGCTGTCCGGCTCGCCGCTGCGCGAAGGTTTCGGCTCGCAGCTGATCGAGATGAGCGCCGCGCGGCAATTGGGCGGCACCATCACCCGCGATTGGCCGGCGGGCGGGCTGGAAGTGACCGCACGGCTGCCGCGTGTGGCGTTCAGCCGCTGACGCGTCCACGTCGACGACAGCCGGTGAGGACAGCGAAGCGGATCGCGGTGACGGCGGGTCGTTTACCGCACGTTTGACCCGCCGGTGGCGGTCAGGCGTTCGGCGACCAGCGTACGAAGTCGACGCATTCGGCTTCCGCGGCGTCGGCCTGCGCGGCGACGCGCGCTGCGGCGAGGATCGATTCCTCGTTGAACGGCTTGCGGACGTAACCGAGGGCCGCATCACGATTGGTGATCTGGCCCGGGTTGGCGGTGACGAACACCACCTTGACGCCGTGATCGCGCGCGATCCGCTCGGCGATTTCCGGACCGGTCGGACCGTCGCGAAGGTTGACGTCGACGAAGGCGAAGCCGCATCCCGGCGCCGCCTTCAACGCGGACGACGAGTCGGCGGCGATCGCCGCGACCTGATAGCCCGCGTCTTCCAGAATGCGTTCGAGGTCCAGCGCGACGAAAATCTCGTCCTCGACGATCAGCGCGGTCGCGGTCATGTCGGGGTCCCAGTCACGCCCGCCTTAACCGCGATCAAGTGATCTTTGTTCCCGGCGCAGCAGGAAGATCGCATGTTCGGCGAGGAAGTTCGCCGCCGCGCTGCCGGTCTGCTTGTCGCCGGACAGGAACCACGCTCCCTCCACGATCACCCCGCGCTCGGCGAGATGCGCGCGAAAATCGTCGATCGTCAGATGGTGGATGTTGGGTGTGTCATACCAGCGTTCGGGCAGCAGCCGCGTCACCGGCATCCGCCCGCCCCACAAGAGCGACAGCCGCACGCGCCAATGCGCGAAATTGGGAAAGCTGACGAACGCGAACCGCCCGATCCGCAGCAATTCGTCGAGCACGCGATCGGGCGCGCGCGCGGTCTGGAGCGTTTGGCTGAGGATCGCATAATCGAAGCTCTGGTCGGGATAACCGGCCAGATCGGTATCCGCATCGCCCTGGATCACCGACAGCCCGCGCCCGACCGCCGCCGCGACATTGCCGGGGTCCAGCTCGAGCCCGCGCACGTCCGCGCCGCGTTCATCGCGCAATGCCGCCATCAATTCACCGTCGCCGCACCCGATATCGAGCGCACGCGCACCGGCCGGAAGATGCGCGGCGATGATCGCCAGATCGGGCCGCAGGCTCATCGCCCGGCGCTCAGGAAGCCGTGGATGACGCGGTCGAGTTCCGGCGAGTCGAGCAGAAAGGCGTCGTGGCCGAACGGACTCGACAGTTCGACGAAGCTCGCCGGCGCGCCCGCCGCCATCAGGGCATGGACGATGCTGCGCGACTCAGCGGTCGGATACAGCCAGTCGGTATCGAAGCTGACGAGGCAGAAGCGCGTCGCGGTGCCGCGGAAGGCATTGGCGAGCAGCCCGCCATGCTCCTCGGCCAGGTCGAAATAATCGAGCGCGCGGGTGATGTAGAGATAGCTGTTGGCGTCGAACCGATCGGTGAACGCCAGCCCCTGATGCCGCAGATAGCTCTCGACCTGAAAATCGGCGTCGAACCCGAACGACTTCTGCGCGCGCGCCTGCAAGCGCCGTCCGAATTTCTCGGTCAGCCCCGCTTCGGACAGATAGGTGATGTGCGCCGCCATCCGCGCCACAGCCAGCCCGGCAGCCGGCGGCTCGCTGTCGTAATAGTCGCCGCCGCGCCAGTTCGGGTCGGCCATCACTGCCTGCCGACCGACTTCGTGAAAGGCGATGTTCTGCGCCGAATGCCGCGCAGTCGAGGCGATCACGACGCATTTCTCGACCCGCTCGGGGAAGGTCGCCGCCCAGCTGAGCGCCTGCATTCCGCCCATCGACCCGCCGACCACCGCCGCCAACCGCGCGACGCCGAGGTGATCGAGCAGCAGCGCCTGCGCGCGCACCATGTCACGGATCGTGATGACCGGGAACGCCATCGCATAGGGTCGCCCGGTCGACGGATCGACGCTCGCCGGCCCGGTCGAGCCCATGCACGAGCCCAGCACGTTGGTGCAGATCACGAAGAATCGGTCGGTGTCGATCGGTTTGCCCGGGCCGACCATCCGCTGCCACCACCCCGGCTTGCCGGTGCGCGGATGCGCGCTGGCGAGATGCTGGTCGCCGGTCAGCGCGTGGCAGACCAGCACCGCATTGCCGCCGTCCGCCGCCAGCGTGCCATAGGTTTCATAGGCGATCTCGACCGGCGCGAGCAGCGCGCCACCGTCCAGCCGCAGCGGCTCCGGCAGCACGACACGTCGCGACAGGCCGAACCGCTGATCGAGCGAGGAAGGCGTGGTGAGCATCGAGCCGCCGCCTTTACGCGTCACGCAGGGCCGGTGTCGAGATGGCGGCGTCAGCGGCACGCCCACGCGCACCCGCCGGGTCGCCGCCACCTGCACGGTGGCTTGCGGCCCGCCGATCACCCGACCCTCGACGCCGTACAGGCGCGAGGATCAGGCGGGCACGGGCTTCAGACCAGCTTGAGCGAGGCAGCCGGGCGACGGCGTAGGCCGTAGCCGACCACGCCAAAGCCGAGGATCATCAGCGCCCAGGTCGCAGGCTCGGGCACCGCCCCGGCGGCGGTATACTCATAGCGGATGCCGACCTTCGAGGTCGCGTCGGTGCGCTGCACCGCTGCCGCGTTACCACCGGTCGCCGACAGGATGATGCCGGTCAGCGTCTTGGCCGACACGTCGAACGTGCCGCCGCCATTTGCGACGAACGCGGCCAGCGACGAACCGGTGATCGCGAAGATCTGCGACGCCGAGGCATTGCTGGCGAAGCTCTGCGACGAGGTCGTATTCGGGCCGACCGTGTAGATCGAGCTGTTGCCTAGCAGGTCATAGGCGGCCGGAACCAGCGACGCGGTCCCGATTCCGGCGCTGGTGGTGTTCACCAGCGAATCCAGAACCGACGAGACGCCCGCATCGCTCGACAGGAACTGCGCCGCCGACTCGGTGCGAACGCGACCGGTGGATTCGGTCGTCGCCGAGACGGTGATCGCGGACTTGAACGAATAATCGACCGTCAGATAGGCGCCGGTCAGCGTGCCGAGGCTGCCGTCGAACTTGGCCAGGCTTCCCAGCAGATTGGTGTAGTCCGTCGGACCGGTGGTGCTGACGGTACCACCGTCCACGCTGACCGGCGTCGCCGCCTGCGCGGTCGTGGCGGTCATCGTCACACCGCCCAGCAGCATCGCAGCCAACGCCGCCTTCTTCCTGATCGACATTGTATTTCCTCCGTTCGGCGCACCTCACGCGGCATCGCTGCCGCGTCGATACGGTTAATTTCCGGTTAACCTATAGCGCGATGCTTTACAGATGATTGGCGACTTGACGCATGTTTATATACCCGGAACGGCGAGAATGCTGTTCGGCTGTAAAATTCTACGGTAGTCATCGCCAAGACGACGCGTCGTTTTTGATGGCCAAAATATATGCCAAACAGAGTAGATAGTTGATCCATCACCTTTAATTTGCTCAGCCCGTTGCAATCTTCCTGTACGCGGCCATTACGCACCTTCGACCGATCGGACAGCCGGCACACCTTAATCCCGCTTCGAACCGGGGAGGCGCGGACGGGCATGATGAACCCCGTCGATCCCGCCAGGGCGCGCCGCGATCACGGCGCCTGCCCCTTCCCCCCGCGACGCGCGCGCGCTACCCGCATCGGCCATGACGAACGCGCCCGCTCCCAAGCCCTGGATCATGGACATTGCCCCGTACATTCCGGGGCGTTCGACCACCGACGACGGACGCACCGTCGCCAAATTGTCGTCGAACGAAAACCCGCTCGGCACCTCGCCCGCCGCGCGCGCCGCTTTTGCCTCGGCCGCCGACACGCTGGAGCGCTATCCGGATGCCAGCGGCGCGATCGTGCGCGAGGCGATCGCGGCGCGCTTCGGGCTCGACGCCGCACGGATCATCTACGGCAACGGCTCGGACGAGATCCTGCATCTCGCCGCCGGCGCCTTCGCCGGGCCGGGCGACGAGGTGATCTTCGTTCGCTACGGCTTTGCGGTCTACGAGATCGCGACGCGGCGCGTCGGCGCGACCCCGGTGATCGCGCCCGACCGCGACTATGCCACCGATGTCGACGCGATCCTCGCCTGCGTCACCGAGCGGACGCGGGTCGTCTATGTCGCCAACCCCAACAATCCGACCGGCACCTTCGCGCCCGCCGCGGAGATCGCGCGGCTCCACGCCAACCTGCCCGCCGACGTGCTGCTGGTGCTCGATCAGGCCTATGCCGAATATCTCGCCGACCAAGACGACGACGGCGGGCTGGAATTGGCGAAGACCGCGCGCAACGTGCTGGTGACGCGCACCTTCTCGAAGATCCACGGTCTTGCTGCCGAGCGGATCGGCTGGGGCTATGCGCATGCCGACATCGTGCAGGCGCTGCACCGCATCCGCCTGCCGTTCAACATCACGATCGGCGGGCAGCGCGCCGCGGTCGCCGCGGTCGAGGATCGCGCCTTCGTCGAACACACCCGCGCGCACAATGCCGAATGGCGTGCGTGGTTCGCGGCAGAGATCGCCAAGCTCGGCAACGTCGGGCTGCGCGCGATCCCCAGCGAGGCGAACTTCGTGCTGGTGGTGTTCGAGGGCGAACTGACCGCGGAGACCGCGTACAAGGGGCTGATGGACGCCGGCTATATCGTCCGCTGGCTGCCTGGTCAGGGGCTTGCGCAGGGGCTGCGGATCACGATCGGCACCGAAGAAGAGACGCGCGGCGTCGCCGCGGCGCTGCGCGACCTGGTCGAACGTGGCGCGGCTCAGGCGCATGCCACCGCGCCTGACAAGGGCATCGAGCGCGGCTGATGCTGCCGTTCGCGCGCGTCTCGATCATCGGCCTCGGGCTGATCGGTTCCTCGATCGCGCGCGCGGTGCGGCAATATATGCCGACCGTGCGGCTGACCGGGCATGACGCCGACGCGGGCGTGCGTGCGACCGCGCGACGCATCGACCTGCTCGACGATGTCGCCGACCATGCCGGCGCGGCAGTGACCGACGCCGATCTGGTGATCCTGTGCGTACCGGTCGGCGCGATGGGCGCGGTCGCCGCCGAGATCGCCGCCGACCTGCCCGCCGACGCGATCGTCAGCGATGTCGGCAGCTGCAAGGCGTCGGTCGCGCAAGCGTTGTCGGCGGTGCTCCCGCCCGCGCGCGTCGTCCCCGCGCACCCGGTCGCCGGCACCGAGCAGAGCGGCCCCGAGGCGGGCTTCGCGACCTTGTTCCGCCGCCGCTGGTGCATCGTCACGCCTTTGCCTGACAGCGACGAAGCGGCGACGATCCGCGTCGAGGATTTCTGGCGGCGGCTCGGCGCGGATGTCGAGCGGATGGCGCCCGACCACCACGACCTCGTCCTCGCCGTCACCAGCCATCTGCCACACCTGATCGCCTATACGATCGTCGGCACCGCCGACGACCTTCAACAGGTGACGCAATCGGAGGTCATCAAATTCTCCGCGGGCGGTTTCCGTGACTTCACGCGCATCGCCGCGTCGGACCCGGTAATGTGGCGCGACGTGTTCCTGTCGAACAAGGATGCGGTGCTGGAGATGCTGCAACGCTTCAGCGAGGATCTCAGCCAGTTGCAGCGCGCGATCCGCTGGGGCGACGGCGACGCGCTCCACGATCGCTTCGCGCGCACCCGCGCGATCCGGCGCTCGATCGTCGATCAGGGCCAGGACGACGCCGCCGCCGATTTCGGGCGCAAGCACGACTGACTCTCGTCATCCCCGCGCAGGCGGGGATCCAGACGCGCAGGTCCAGCGAATGAGCCCAAACGTCCGAGGTTCTGGATTCCCGCCTTCGCGGGAATGACGGCTCTGGCCTAGATCAGCCCCAGCTCGTTCAGCTTGCCCACCAATACCGGCGGCATCGCCGCGAGCCCGTCGGCCACGTCACCGCCCAGATCGACCGGTGCGTCCTGCGCCTCCAGATAGCGCCAGCCCTGATGCGCACGGCGCGGCTGCGCGAGCACCAGCCGCAGGTCCGGATCGATATGGATCGCGACGCGCCCGCCCTCGGCATCGCCGAACGACAGGATCGGCGAGCGCGCGACGAGCTGGTGCTTGATGATCCAGAACAGCGACCCTTGCCCCGCGACCTCCTCGTGCCGCTTGGGCAGATAGCGCGTGGTCAGGAACACCGGCCCGGCGGCGGCACGCGCCTTCAAGCGCTCGGCAAGCAGGTCGACGCTCGCCGCGCCGAACGCGACCTTGGTGAGATGAAGCGGCATGGAAACAGCGATGTGGGTCGGCCACGCGCCGCCCGCAAGATCAGCGCACCGGCGCATCCAGCAGCCGCGCCATCTTCGCCTTCATCGCGCGGATCGTCGCGGCGGGCAGCGTTTGCAGGCTACTCATCGAGATGCTGCGCGGGTTCACCGGGCGCCCGTTCTGCCACACTTCCCAATGAAGGTGCGGCCCGGTCGAAATGCCGGTCGACCCGACGTAACCGATCACCTGCCCGCGCGTCACCCGCATCCCGGCGCGCACCGCGAAGCGGCTCATATGGCCGTAACCGCTCGTCAGCCCACCGGCATGGGCCAGCTTGACGAAATTGCCGTAGCCGCCCGCGCGTCCGGCCGACTGCACCACGCCGTCCATCGCGGCGTAGATCGGGCTGCCGTACGGCGCGCCGATGTCGGTGCCCTTGTGCATCCGCATGAAGCCGAGCAGCGGGTGCATCCGCATCCCGAAGGTCGAGGTGACGCGCCCGGCGACCGGCATCCCCATCGTCCCGCGCCGCTCGACCTGCCCGCCCGGATCCATCAGCGTGCCGCCGTCGCCATCGCGATCCCCCCAGCGCACCAGCGTCACCTTCCGCCGTCCCTGATCGAGCCCGGCATATTGCAGCTGCCCGACCTCGACCTCGCCGGTCGCGGCGCGCTGCTGGTCGGCGACGATGTCGAACGTATCGCCGGGATCGATCCGCTCGATCGGCATGTGTGCGCCGAGCGCCTTGAGATAATTCTCGACCACCCGCGCCGGCACCCCCGCCGCGCGCGCCGAACGGTACAGGCTCGCGCCGACGATCCCGCGGACATGGAGCGGGGTGCGGTCGATCGCGATCGGGCGGCGCAGCACTGTCAGCCCTTCGCCCGCGCGCAGCACCGTCATGTTGAGATTGAATGCGGCGCGGAAATCGAGCTTCTCGAGCGGGCGCGGCTGGAACTTGGTCGGGCGGCGCCCGAGCGTCAGCGACAGCAAAGTCCCCGGCTGCAACGACGCGGCCCCGACCAGCGACGCCACCCGCGCCGCCTCGCCGCCGCCGACCCCGGCGCGCTGCAACGTGCCCGCCAGCGTGTCGCCATCACCCAAGGCCGCGGTCAATTCGATCTGCGGACGTTCCGGCGTTTCGCTCAGCGGCCGCACCAGCGCCCCCGCCGCCATCCGCCGCCCGGTCGTCGCGCCCAGCGCGAGCGGCGCGAACGACTGCGTTCGCGCTTCCTCGAACGCCGCCTCGCTCATCGTGGGCGCGCTCGCGCCGATCAGCGGCTGGACGCCCGGCGACAGGAACCATGCCCCCGCGCACAATGCGGTACAGGTCGCGAGGCCGCGCCACCAGGTCAGGCTGCCGATATCGCGGCCGAGATCGGGCACCCACTCGGTGTCGCTGGCCGCGGCGCGCGCGCGATGCAGCCACGCGCGATCGTCGGAAGGCAGAACGATCCGGCCGGGCACACCCGCGCCCGCTCCCGCCCATTCCAGTCCCTGTTGCTCGCGCAAGAACACGCCGGCTTCTGCCCCGCTTCGAAAAGCACGCCGCCCCGGCGACCTGCGTCAGGCGCAGCGTTGTGGACGTGATTCGCTAAAGTCAAATTAACCGCGGACTTGGGAGCGTCACGCTGCGATGGAGCGTTGATCTGGGACGGCGAACCGGAGGCGCCCGACATGCAGCGATTGCATCCCCGCGCCGCACATCCGATGTAGGGCAGGTCATGGTGGCTTTCGACCGACCCCGCGTTACGGCCGTGCTGGGTCCGACCAACACCGGCAAGACCCATCTCGCGATCGAACGGATGTGCGCACATTCCAGCGGGATGATCGGCTTCCCGCTGCGGCTGCTGGCGCGCGAGGTCTATGACCGCGTCGTCGCGATCAAGGGCGCCGATCGCGTCGCGCTGATTACCGGCGAGGAGCGGATCGTACCGCGCGACGCGCGATGGTTCCTGTGCACCGCCGAGAGCATGCCGCTGCAACAGGATGTGGCGTTCGTGGCGCTGGACGAGGCGCAGCTCGGCAGCGATCGGGAACGCGGGCATGTCTTCACCGACCGCATCCTGCGCGCGCGCGGACGCGAGGAAACGATGATCCTCGGCTCCGAATCGCTGCGACCTGTGCTGCGCGCGCTGGTGCCGGGCATCGAGATCGTCGAGCGCCCGCGTTTCTCGACGCTCAGCTATGCCGGCGCGAAGAAATTGTCGCGGCTGCCGCGCCGCTCGGCGATCGTCGCCTTCTCCGCCGAGGAAGTCTATGCCACCGCCGAGATGCTGCGGCGGCTGCGCGGCGGCGCGGCGGTTGTGATGGGGGCCTTGTCCCCGCGTACCCGCAACGCGCAGGTCGCGA
The DNA here is from genome assembly GCA_036946405.1 of Sphingomonas phyllosphaerae. NCBI lineage: Bacteria > Pseudomonadati > Pseudomonadota > Alphaproteobacteria > Sphingomonadales > Sphingomonadaceae > Sphingomonas > Sphingomonas phyllosphaerae. The sequence continues at coordinate 634,332 of JAQIJC010000001.1, forward strand.
TGTTCCAGGCCGGCGAGGTCGACTATCTGGTCGCCACCGATGCGATCGGCATGGGGCTCAACCTCGACGTCGGGCATGTCGCTTTCGCGGGGCTCCACAAGTTCGACGGCCAGCAACGCCGCCGGCTGCGCGTGTCGGAAATGGCGCAGATCGCCGGTCGCGCCGGGCGGCACCAGCGCGACGGCACGTTCGGCGCGCTGACCGAGGAAGGCCCCGACGCCTTCGAGCCCGAGGAAGTCGCCGCGATCGAGGGACATCGCTTCCCGCGGCTCGACTGGCTCTACTGGCGCAACGGCACCCCCGATGTGTCGAGCATCGATGCTTTGGTCGCCAGCCTGTCGGAGCGCCCCGACGATCTCGCCCTGCGCGCCGCGCCCGAGGCACTCGATCTCAAGATCCTCAAGCGGCTCGCCGAGGAACCCGGCGTCCGCGACCGTGCGCGCAGCAATGTCGCGCGGCTGTGGGCGGCATGTGGCATTCCCGACTTCGCCAAGCTCGGGCTCGACCCGCACGCGCGCTTCGTCGGGCGCGTGTTCGGCTATCTGTCGCAAGGGTATGTCCCGCACCAGTGGTTCGCCGACGAGGTCGCGCGGCTCGACCGCACCGAGGGCGATGTCGAGACGATCGCCGGCCGGATCGCCGCGATCCGCAGCTGGGCCTATATCGCGCAGCGCCCCGACTGGCTCGCCGACCCGCAGACCTGGGCGGCGCGTACGCTGGAAATCGAGGCGCGTTTGTCCGACGCGCTCCACCTGAGCCTGACGCAGCGCTTCGTCGACAAGCGCACCACCGCTTTGGCGAAGAGGATCGGCGGCGGGGTCGGCGCGCTGCCGGTCGAGATTGACGCGCAGGGCGAGGTGACGATCGACACGCACACGATCGGGCGGCTGGAGGGTTTCCGCTTCGTGGTCGCCCCCGATGCACGCGCGCACGACAAGCGCCTGCTGCTCGCCACTGCCGAGAAGCGGCTCGCGGGCGAGCGCCGCCGCCGGGCGGAAGCATTGATCGCCAGCGAGGATGCGCAGTTTGCGTTGGGCGAGGGCGGGACGATCACGGTTTCCGGGTTGAGGCATCTCCCACCCACATCTGCCTCTCCCACTCCATTCGCCCTGAGCTTGTCGAAGGGCGGGCCACAAGAGACGTGCTTCGACAAGCTCAGCACGAACGGAGCCGAGGAGGCGATACAGGAAGACGACCCGTTGATCGTCGCCCGCCTGTCGCGCGGCACGTCGCTTGCGCGCCCGCAGCTAACGCTCGACGACGCGCTCGACTGCCTCGACCCCTCACTGCGCAACCGCGTTTCCGAGCGACTGCGACAGTGGACAGCCGCGACGATCGCGCGCACGCTCCCCGCGCTCGCGGCCCTGTCCGACGCGACCCGCGCCGCAGAGGCCGGCCCCGCGCTGCGCAGCATCGCCGCCGCGATGGAGGCCGGCGCGGGCTTTGCGCAACGCCTGCCGCTGCGCGACGCAATCGAGGCGCTCGCGCCCGGCCAGCGCCAATGGCTGCGGCGGCAACGGATCACGATCGGCGCGCTCGACCTGTTCGACGCGCGATTGCTCAAGCCCGCCGCACAGGCATGGCGGCGCGCCTTGCTCGCCGCGCACGGCACGCCGACCCCGCTCGCGCCGCCGGCGGGTGCGACGACCCTGCCGCGCGGTGCACCGGGCGCGGTGCCGCTGATGGGGTTTCGCCCGCTCGGCGGACAGGCGGTGCGGATTGATCTCGTCGAGCGCGTCGCTCGCGCCGCGCACGACGCGCGTGGTGCAAACAACCGCGCACCCTTCGCCCCCGATCCAGCATTGGCGGTGTCGATCGGGCTCGAACCCGCGACGGTCGCGCGGTTGATGGCCGAACTCGGCTTCCGCCCGGTCGCCAAGCCCGACGCGGCCCCGCACTACGTCTGGCGTGGCCGCGCCCGCGCGAAGATCGCTGCGCCCGATCCCGCCAACGCCTTCGCCGCACTCGCCGGGCTGATGGGACGATGACCACCGGGGCGACGATGCGGCTCGACCGCTATCTGTGGTTCGCGCGTCTCGCCAAGACGCGCGACATCGCGCAGGCGCTTGCCTGCGACGGGCATTTCCGCATCGACGGACGCGCGGTCGATCGCGCCCACGCCCCGGTGCGGATCGGCAATATCCTCACCTTCTTCCACGCCGGCCGAGTTCGCGTGCTGCGCGTCGAGGCGTTGCCAGCGCGCCGCGGTCCCGCCCCGGAGGCGCAGGCGTGTTATCAGGAACTGGCCCTGTCCGGACCGGTTTCGTCAGCAGGAGCGTTGACGCGCGACACCGACGGCGCGAAAGCGGCGCGCGAGAAGTGAGGAATTAGCCGACCATGACCTATGTCGTCACCGACGCCTGCATCCGCTGCAAGTACATGGACTGCGTGGAAGTATGTCCGGTCGACTGCTTCTATGAGGGCGAGAACATGCTCGTCATCAACCCGTCGGAATGTATCGACTGCGGCGTGTGCGAGCCCGAATGCCCGGCCGAGGCGATCCTGCCCGACACCGAAAGCGGGCTGGAGCAATGGCTCGAGCTGAACAACACCTTCTCGGCGCAATGGCCCAACGTCACGCGCAAGCTGGACCAGACCCCGCCCGATGCCGACGAGATGAAGGGCGTCGAGGGCAAGTACGATAAGTTCTTCTCGCCCGAGCCCGGCAAGGGCGACTGACGCGGATGCGGCTGACGCGCCGCGCGCTGCTGGCCGGCGGTGCCGCGGCGCTGGCGCCGCTGCCCGCCTTCGCACGCGACGCCGCCTATCCGCTGCCCGACCGCGAGGCGATGCTCCCCGTCCCGGGCGGGCGCGTCTATGTCCGCGTCAACGGTGACCTGAACGGTCCACGCGCGCCGCTGGTGCTGATCCACGGCGGTCCCGGCGGCACCCACACCGGGATGCTCGACGCGCTCGCGCTCGCCGACGAACGCGCGGTGATCCTCTACGACCAGCTCGACAGCGGCCGATCGGACTGGCCGCAGGACCCCGCCAATTGGCGCGTGGCGCGCTTCGTCGACGAACTGGCGGCGATCCGTCGCGGGCTCGCCGTCGAACGCTGGCACGTCTGCGGCGTCAGCTGGGGCGGGACGATCGCGCTCGAATATGCCGCGCGTCGGCCTGCGGAGCTGGTCAGCACGGTGCTGGGCGGGCCGTTGATCGCGACGCGCGCGTGGCTCGCCGACGCCGATGCGCTGCGGGCCGCACTTCCCCCGGATGCACGCGACACGTTGCTCGCGTGCGAGGGGAAGACGCCGCCCGCCCCGGCCGCCTGCGATGCGGCCACCGCCGTCTTCTACCGCCACTACAATCGCCGCGAAGACCCGTCGCCGGCCCTGCGCGCGGCGGCGCACGTTGTCGGCGATCGCGGGTTCGATCGCCGGCTCTACGAAACGATGTGGGGCAAGAGCGAATTCGTCTCGACCGGCACGCTGCGCGACTATGACGGCACCCCGCTGCTCGCGAAGCTCGACGGCGCCCGCACGCTGTTCATGGTCGGCCAGTATGACGAGGCGCGTCCGGTCACCGCGCTCGGCTTCGCGGCGCGCGTGCCGGGCGGGGCCGAAGTGGCGGTGATCCCTGGTGCCGCTCACGCCACGCTTAGCGACCGCCCGGCCGAGACGGTCGGCATCCTGCGCGCCTGGCTTTCGCGTCACGACACGCCCACGTTGTAAAAAAGTTCCGCCCCGTCAGCGTCGCTGCCCTAAACAGGCTGGAAATTTTATTGCGGATCGTTTATATACGTCCGGCACGGGCGCTTCCTCAGCGTCCGCCGGAGACGTCCAACCTTCTTGCCCCAGCCTGACGAGCAACGCGGCGCTTGCGCCACGGGTCGGGTCTGTCGGGGCCACAACATTGGAAAGGCCACCTATGGCTGCCAAGGCTCTGCATTTCGATGTCGGCGATTATGTCGTTTACCCCAAGCACGGCGTCGGGCGCGTCATCGAGTTGCAGAAACAGGAAATCGCCGGGATGCAGCTGGAGCTGTACGTCCTGCGGTTCGAAAAGGAGCGGATGACGCTCCGCGTCCCCACCAACAAGGCCGAGTCGGTCGGCATGCGCAAGCTGTCGTCGGACAAGACGATGCGCGAGGCGATGGAGACGCTCAAGGGCAAGCCCAAGGTGAAGCGCACCATGTGGTCGCGCCGTGCGCAGGAATATGAGGCGAAGATCAATTCGGGCGACCTTGCGTCGATCGCCGAAGTGGTCCGCGACCTGTTCCGCGCCGACGACCAGCCCGAGCAGAGCTATTCCGAGCGCCAGATCTTCGAGGGCGCGTGCAGCCGCCTTGCGCGCGAACTGGCCGCGATGGAGCAGATCGACGAGCCGGCCGCGCAAGAGAAGATCCTGGAAATCCTGCGCAAAGCCGCAGCGATCTACAACAAGGACAAGGTGCCCGCCTGACGCGGACCCAACCTGTTGCGTGCGGAAGGGGCGGCCGGCGACGGTCGCCTCTTTTCGTTTGTGCGCGCTCTTCGTGTGTATTAACGTAGCAACACACGAAGGGGAGATGGACGATGCGGTCGTTGATACTCGCGGCGCTGCTGCCACTGGTCGCATGCGGCAACAATGCCAACATCGAAGGGCAGGACGTGCCGGCGCAAGGGTCTGGCACGACGCGGACCTATGACGTGCGCGACTTCACCGCGGTCAAGCTGGCGGGCAGCGACGATGTCGACGTTCGCGTCGGCGGCGGCTTTTCGGTCCGTGCCGAGGGCGACCCGCAGGTGCTCGACAAGATCACGGTGACTCGCGACGGTGATCGGCTGACGATCTCGCGCCGCCGTTCCTCGACATGGCAGCGCGGCAAGGCGCGCGTCTTCGTGACCCTTCCCCGATTGGGCGCTGCGTCGCTCGACGGCTCGGGCAATCTCACCATCGATCAGGTACGCGGCAGCAGCTTCGACGCGCGACTCGCCGGATCGGGCAACCTGCGGATCGCGCAGGTCGCGACCGAGTCGCTCGGCCTGTCGCTCGCCGGATCGGGTAACATCGCCACCGCGGGTCAGACCGGCCAGTTCTCGCTCAGTCTCGCCGGATCGGGCAACGTCGATGCCGCGGCGCTGGTCGCGCGCGAGGCGGCGATCAAGTCCGCCGGCTCGGGCGACGTCCGCGCCACGGTGCGCGGCCCGGCAACGGTGTCGCTGGTCGGCTCGGGCGATGTCGATCTCGGCGGCGGGGCGCGCTGCACCGTCCGCAAGGCCGGGTCCGGCACGGTGCGGTGCGGGGGCTGATCGCCCTCGCGGCGCTGCTCGCGACGCCGGCGCAGGCCGCCGAGCGGCGCTGGCCGGTCGGCAGTATCGAGCGTCTGAAGGTCGAGGCGCCGGTGACGGTGCGCGTGGAGACGGGCGGCGGCAATGGCGTTCGCGGCACCGCTGCCGATCGCGCCACGCTCGACGCGCTCGACCTGCGCGTCGACGGAACGACGCTGACGATCCGCACCCCGCGCGGCAGCACCGCGCCCGCCGAGATCGTCGTCGCCACGCCGCGGGTCGACACGGTCGCGCTGTTCGCCCCCGCGACGGTGCTGGTCGACACGCTGCGGGGCGCGCGTGCGACCGTGTCGGTTGCGGGAGCAGGAAGCGTTACGATCGCGCGCGTCGATGCCGAGCGGTTCGACGCGACACTGGTCGGCGAGGGAACGATTACCGCCGCCGGGCGCGCGACCGAGGCCCGGCTCGCCGGCAACGGCCCCGGCACGATCGATAGCGCAGCACTGTCCGCCGAGCGAACCGTGGTGCAGGCGGCCGGCGACCTGATCGTCCGCGCCGCCGCCCGCAGCACTGCCCGGATCACGGCTGGCCCTGACGCGCAGGTGACGATCGCCGGTCACCCGCAATGCAGCATTCGTGCGGCGACGCCAGCCAACGTCCGCTGCTCGGGTGTGCTCCCTTCAAGCTGAAGCGTCACCCCGGCGAAGGTCGGGGCCCAGTTGGGGCACGCCGATGATGAGGGTACGACTTATCTCGTTGGCCATCCAACCGGGCGCCGGCTTTGGCGAGGCGAGAATATCAAGGACAAGGCCTTCGTCAGTCTCCGTCCGGCCCCAGCGCCGGGTCGACGTCGCGCGGGCGGACGAAGCGGGTCAGCCGTCCGTGTCCGGCACGCACCGCCGACCAATCGTCGGCGTCGAAGGTGATCTCGGCGAGTGTCGCGGTCGGATATTTTTCCTCCGCTGCCATCCGCAACGCGCCCGCATCGTCGGGGATCAGCAGCAGCGTCAGCTCTTCCAGCCCCGGATTATGCCCGACCAGCAGCAGCGAGTCCGCCGTCGCGTCGCATTCGTGCACCACGTCCAGCAAGGTCGTCGGCGCGGCGAGGTACAGCCGCCGCTCCCACAGCGGTGCCAACGCGCGGCCCAGCCCGCGCTCGACCTCGACGACGGTTTCCTCGACACGCGTTGCCGGTGAGGCCACGACCCGGTCGAACGTAAGCCCAAGATCGCGAACATGCCGCCCCATCGTCACCGCCGCGCGCCGGCCGCGTGCGTTGAGCGGGCGATCGAAATCGCGGACCACCGGATCGTCCCAGCCCGATTTGGCATGGCGCAGCAGCGTCAGCGTCTTCACGGGCGTTCGTCTCCGTCAGGCGTCGAGAGGCGCGTCATGCCCCATGTTAGACGCGGTGGAAAGCCGCCGCCGCACTCTTTCGACCGCCTCATCGAGCGGTACGCGCGTCACCGGCACCCCCGGTGGAAAGGCGTCGAGCAACCGAGACGGCATCGCGGCGGACAGCAGCACGAACAGCCCGGCGTCGCTGCCGCGCCGGATCAGCCGTCCGAACGCCTGCGCCAGCCGCGCGCGCACGATCCGGTCATCATAGGCGCTGCCGCCGCCAGCCAGCCGCCGCGCGGCGTGGAGCACGGTTGGCTTCGGCCACGGCACGCCCTCCATCACCACCAGCCGCAGCGAATGCCCGGGCACGTCGACCCCGTCGCGCAGCGCGTCGGTGCCGAACAGGCTGGCGTGCGGATCGTCGCGGAAGATGTCGACCAAGGTCCCGGTATCGACCGGATCGACATGCTGCGCGTGGAGCGGCAGCCCGGCGCGCGCCAGCCGGTCGGCGACCCGCGCATGGACCGCGCGCAGTCGGCGGATGGCGGTGAACAGCCCGAGCGCGCCGCCTTCACTCGCCTCGACCAGCCGCGCATAGGCGTTGGCGAGCGCGGGAATGTCGCCGCGCTTCACGTCGGTGACGATCACCACCTCGGCACGCGCCGCATAGTCGAACGGCGACTTGACCTGGAAACGCCCCGCCGCGCGCGGCAGATGCGGCGCGCCGACGCGCGCCTCGGCAATGTCCCAGTCGCCGCCGGCGGTGAGCGTCGCCGAGGTGACCAGCGCGCCGTGGGCGCCCTTCAGCACCGTCTCGGCAAACGGCAATGTCGGGTCGAGCCAGCGGCGGTGCAGCCCGATGTCATATTCGCGCCCCTCGACCCGATCGACCGCCAGCCAGTCGACGAAGCGCGGATCGGCCGGGCCGCCGACGCGCGCGAGCAGCGCCAGCCATGACGCCACCGTCTCCGCGCGCCAGCCGAGCGAGGCGATCGCCCCCTCCACCCGCGCGCGCGCCGGCCCGTCGAGCCAGTCCGGCCCCTCAGCGAGCACCGCCTCCAGCCGCTTGCCGAGCGCCACCATCGGGCGCACCAAGGCATCGAGCGCCTGCGCGGCGGGGGCAGCGGCCTCGATCAGCTCGGGCGACGGCTCGGCGAGCTCGGTCTCCAGCCCGTAACCGGCATCCGCGCCGCGCTCCTCGGCGCGCGCGTAGGCAAGCCCGCGCACCGCGCCCAGCAGCGCCTCGATCGCGCCGAACGGCTGCCCCTCGGCGACGCGCGACAGCCAGCCTTCGGATGCCAGCGCCTGCGCCGCGCCGACGATGTCGGTGACGGCGCGACCGCCCGCTTCGTCATAGCTCGCGACATCCGACAGCCGCGCCTGCAAGCCACGCCGCCGTCCGCGCGACGTCCCCTCGGGTCCGACGATCCAGCGCCGCAGCTCGATCGTCTCCGCGCCGGTCAGCGCGGTACCGAACATCGCATCGGCGGCGTCGAACAGATGATGCCCCTCATCGAAGACATAGCGCGTCGGGCGCGTCGCCAGCTCGCGCCCACGCGCGGCATTGACCATCACCAGCGCATGGTTGGCGATCACCAGATCGGCCTCAGCCGAGGCACGCGCCGCGCGCTCGATGAAGCATTTCCGGTAATGCGGGCAGCCGGCATAGACGCACTCGCCGCGGCGGTCGGTCAGCGCCGCCGAGCCGTTGCGGCGGAACAGCGCGACCAGCCAGCCCGGCAGGTCGCCGCCGACCATGTCGCCGTCATCGGTATAGGCGGCCCAGCGCGCGACCAGATGCGCGAGGATCGCCGCGCGCCCCGCGAACCCGCCCTGCAACGCATCTTCCAGATTGAGCAGGCACAGGTAATTCTCGCGCCCCTTGCGCGTCACCACCTTCGCCTTGCGCAGCGCGCGATCGGGGTAGAGCCGCCGCGTCTCATGCCCGAGCTGGCGTTGCAGCGCCTTGGTATAGGTCGAGACCCACACCGCACCACCAGCCTGTTCGGCCCACAGGCTGGCTGGCGCGAGATAGCCGAGCGTCTTGCCGATTCCGGTCCCCGCCTCCGCAAGCATCAGGTTCGGCGTATCGCGCGCGGCGCGCGGATTGAAGGCGGCGCTGGCGGCGGCGGCATAGGCGCGCTGCCCGGCGCGCGGCTCGGCTCCCGCACCGGTCAAGCGGTCGAGCCGGTCGAGCACCGCGCGTTCCTCCAGCGTGACGCTGCGCGGTGCGGGGCGGGGCGCGACCTCGTCCCACTCGGGCAGCCGCGCGAACAGCCAGCGCTCGTTCTGCTGCGGTTTGGGAATGCGCGGGCTCACGACCGGCGCCCACGCCCAGCGCGCACGCGTCAGCGACTGCGCGGCGGTCCACGCCCCCTCGCGCTCCGGCCAGTCGCCGTCGGTCACCGCCAGCATCCGCGCCGCCGCGTCACGCAGGAACGCCGCGACCTCATCGTCGCGCGTTGGCGCGGCCATACCGCACGCATCCGCCACGCCCTTCGCCGTCGGCACCATGAAGCGCGCCGGGTGGAGAAAGGCGAACAGTTCGAGCAGGTCGAGCCCCGACAACTCGGCATAACCCAGCCGCTGCCCGATCAGCGGCGCGTTGAGCAGGATCACCGGCGTGTCCGCCGCCAGCCGGATCGCCTCGCCGCGCGACAGCGCCCGCGTCGCTTCGCCGTCCGCCATCCAGATGCCGGAATGGCTCGCGTGCAGCGCAGGATGTGGGAGCCGGATCACGGGGATCGACATGGAGCCGACAGAACGAAAGAGCAACCGCTAGCGAACGGTGGAGCAAGGCGCTCCAACCCCGATGCGTTCGCACTGAGCTTGGCGAAGTGCGTGTCGCAGGCGCGCCCCTCTTCGGCACGTGCTTCGACAGGCGCAGCACGGACGAAAATGGGATGACGGGACACATCAACCCCCCTTATTGCAATTGCATCGCAACTGCGAAACGATAAAGGGTGGATTTGCTCGCGCCCCTGTGCTTTAGGCTGCCGCGATTTTATCGCTGCACCTGGGAGAGCCCCCGTGAACATCCACGAATATCAGGCCAAGGAACTGCTCGCGAAATTCGGCGTCCCCGTGCCCGCCGGCTATGCCGCGATGAGCGTGGATGAGGCGGTCGAGGTCTCGAAGAAGCTGCCGGGGCCGCTCTACGTCGTCAAGGCGCAGATCCATGCCGGCGGTCGTGGCAAGGGTAAGTTCAAGGAACTTCCCGAGGGCAGCAAGGGCGGCGTCCGCCTCGCGAAGACCGAGGACGAGGTCCGCCATGCCGCGACCGAGATGCTCGGCAACACACTGGTGACGATCCAGACCGGCGAGGCCGGCAAGCAGGTCAACCGCCTGTACGTCACCGACGGCGTCGACATCGCGAAGGAATTCTACCTCGCGCTGCTCGTCAACCGCGCCACCGGCCGCATCTCGTTCGTCGCCTCGACCGAGGGCGGCATGGACATCGAGACGGTCGCGCATGACACGCCGGAGAAGATTCACTCGATCGACGTCGATCCGGCGACCGGCTTCCAGCCGCACCACGGCCGCGCGGTTGCGGGCGCGCTGCAGCTGACCGGCGATCTCGCCAAGCAGGCGGCGAACGTCGCGGCGAAGCTGTACGACGCCTTCCTCGGCACCGACGCCGAGCAGATCGAGATCAACCCGCTCGCCGTCACCGACGATGGCAAGCTGATGGTGCTCGACGCCAAGGTTGGCTTCGACGGCAACGCCATGTTCCGCCACAAGGACATTGCCGAGCTGCGCGACGAAACCGAGGAAGACGCCGCCGAGCTGGAAGCGTCGAAGTACGACCTCGCCTATATCAAGCTGGACGGTGACATCGGCTGCATGGTCAACGGCGCCGGGCTCGCGATGGCGACGATGGACATCATCAAGCTGAACGGCATGTTCCCGGCCAACTTCCTCGACGTCGGCGGCGGCGCGAGCAAGGAGAAGGTGACGGCGGCGTTCAAGATCATCCTTGCCGATCCGGCGGTGAAGGGCATCCTCGTCAACATCTTCGGCGGGATCATGAAGTGCGACATCATCGCCGAGGGCATCGTCGCCGCGGCGAAGGAAGTGAACCTGTCGGTGCCGCTGGTGGTGCGCCTCGAGGGCACGAACGTCGACAAGGGCAAGGAAATCCTGTCGAACTCGGGCCTCGCGATCGTCCCCGCCAACGATCTGGGCGATGCCGCGCAGAAGATCGTCGCCGAGGTCAAGAAGGTCGCCTGACGCGCGCCGCGGTCATCACGGACCGTTTCGGAGACTCGCGGGGGCGGGGCCGGGATACCGGCCTCGCCCTTCGCACATCGGGCGTCACGCCGCTGTCCCGCATATCGCGATGGACATCTACGCGGCCTGACGCTTTATCGCTGTATCGCAGAGGATGCCGGCCGTTCGCGACCCGGCCGCATCCGGCCGCTTACTTGATCTTTACGTAAACGTCAGGTAGCAGCCCGGACATATTGAGGAGGGTAGCGCAATGAAGGTGCTGGTGCCGGTCAAGCGCGTGCTTGACTATAACGTGAAGCCCCGCGTGAAGGCGGACGGCTCGGGCGTCGATCTCGCCAACGTCAAGATGAGCATGAACCCGTTCGACGAGATCGCGGTCGAGGAAGCGATCCGCCTGAAGGAAAAGGGCGCGGTCACCGAGATCGTCGTCGTCTCGATCGGCGAGCCCAAGGCGCAGGACACGCTGCGTACCGCGCTGGCGATGGGCGCCGACCGTGCGATCCTCGTCACCTCGGAGACCAAGGTCGAGCCGCTGGGCGTCGCCAAGCTGCTCGCGAAGATCGTCGGGGAGGAACAGCCGCAGCTGGTGATCCTCGGCAAGCAGGCGATCGACGACGACAACAACCAGACCGGCCAGATGCTCGCCGGGCTGCTCGGCTGGGGCCAGGGCACGTTCGCGTCGAAGGTCGAGCTGGCCGCCGACAGCGTCACCGTCACCCGCGAGGTCGACGGCGGGCTGGAGACGGACACGTTCCGGCTGCCCGCGATCGTCACCACCGACCTGCGCCTCAACGAACCGCGGTACGCCTCGCTGCCCAACATCATGAAGGCCAAGTCGAAGCCGCTCGCGACCAAGACCGCCGCCGATTTCGGCGTCGACGTGACGCCGCGGCTGACCGTGGTCAGCGTCGCCGAGCCGGCCAAGCGCCAGGCGGGCGTCAAGGTCGCCGATGTCGATGAGCTAGTGAACCGGCTGAAGTCGATGGGCATCGCGAAATAAGCCACGGGCGGGAGAGGCACACTCTCCCGCCTTCGTGCCGAGCCTGTCGAAGCACGGGTTCCGGAACACGCCCTTCGGCAGGCTCAGGGCGAACGGATCAAGCGGGGCACGTCCCCGGAGAGGTAGATCATGAAGACTCTGGTTTGGGTCGAACACGACGGATCGACCGTCAAGGACGCCACGCTCTCCGCGGTCACCGCCGCGGCGAAGCTGGGCGAGGTGCACCTGCTCGTCGCCGGGCAAGGCGTCGGCGCGGTCGCCGAGGCGGCGGCGAAGATCGCGGGCGTTGGCAAGGTGCATGTCGCTGACGATGCGGCCTATGCGCACCAGCTCGCCGAGAACATCGCGCCGCTGGTCGTCGAGCTGATGGGGCATCACGACGCCTTCGTCGCGCCTGCCACCACCACCGGCAAGGCGATCGCCCCGCGTGTCGCCGCGCTGCTCGACGTCATGCAGATCAGCGACGTGCTGTCGGTCGAGGGCGAGGACACATTCACGCGCCCGATCTACGCCGGCAACGCGATCGCCACCGTCAGGACGTCGGACGCCAAGAAGGTCCTCACCGTCCGCGGCACTGCCTTCGAGAAGGCCGCAGCCGAGGGCGGCACGGGCACGGTCGAGCCGGTCGCTGCGACCGGCGACACCGGCCTGTCGACCTTCGTCAATCAGGAGATCGCGGCGTCGACGCGACCCGAGCTGACCAGCGCGAGGGTGATCGTCTCGGGCGGACGCGCGCTCGGTTCGGGCGAGAAGTTCCACGAGCTGATCGAGCCGCTCGCCGACAAGCTCGGTGCCGGAGTCGGCGCCAGCCGCGCGGCGGTCGACGCGGGCTATGTGCCGAACGACTATCAGGTCGGGCAGACCGGCAAGATCGTCGCGCCGGAAGTCTATGTCGCGGTCGGCATCTCGGGCGCGATCCAGCATCTCGCGGGCATGAAGGACTCGAAGACGATCATCGCGATCAACAAGGATGAGGATGCGCCGATCTTCCAGGTCGCCGACCTCGGGCTGGTCGGCGATCTGTTCAAGGTGGTGCCGGAGCTGACGGAGAAGCTCTGACGGCGGAAGGCGGGCAAACTGCCCGCCGGTGCAGCGAGCGAAGCACCGCTGCATCCGCCGACACGGCCGCCGGCGCCACCGCGCCGTCCGACGACGCGGGCTTCACGCCCGCGTCGTGGCCCGTGGAGATCAGGCAGCCTCTCTTCGTCGCCCCGGACTTGATCCGGGGCCCCGCTTCTTTGCAACAGAAGTAAGAAGCGGGATCCCGGATCAAGTCCGGGATGACGGCCGGATGGGGCGGTTGGTCCGCGCCTCTCGCGCGCTCGCAAACACGCGGGCTGCCCGCTACGCTTGCCGCGATGACGGCAACCCTCGACTGGGACCGCAACGGCGCCGCGCATCACCCCGCCGCCGCCACCCCGATCCTCCACGCCTCCGCCGCCGCGCAGGGCGAGCGACGACGCCGCGTGTTGCAGGTCGATTATGCCGCGACCGCCCTCCCCGTACCGCTCGTCTGGCTCGGCCTCTGACGGCGTTGCGAACCCGCCCCCGCATCCGTACATCCGCGCGATGCGCCGCCTGCTCCCGCTGCTCGCCCTGCTCGCCATCGCCGCGCCCGCCACGGCACAGCGCGCCGATCGCGCCACGCCGGGCTGGGTGCGCGTGCGGCTGGAAACCGCCGACGGCCCGATCGTGCTCGCGCTCGATCAACGCCACGCGCCGCTCACCACCGCCAATTTCCTGCGCTACGTCGACGATGGCCGCTTTGACGGCATCAGCTTCTACCGCACCGCGCGCAGCAGGAAGCTGCCCGGCACCGGCTTCATCCAGTCGGGCATCCGCACCGACGCGCGCCGCTTCCTCGACATGATCCCGCACGAATCGACGAAGAAGACCGGCATCCGCCACCTGGACATGACGATCTCGATGGCGCGCAAGGGACCGCCCGGCTCGGCGAACGGCAATTTCTTCATCACCGTCGGCCCCGCCGCGTACATGGACTGGAGCCCGCGCGACCCCGGTTATGCCGCGTTCGGCCGCGTCGTCGCCGGGCAGAAGACCGTCAAGCGCATCCTCGCCGAACCGACCGGTCAGCAGATGAACGGCACGCTGATGCTGCGCCCGGTGGTGGTGACACGCTCGATCCGGCTCGACGGCACGCCGAAGCCGACCGGCCGGCCGCGTCCGTGGCTGCTCGAACACCGCCGCGACGGCTGACGCGCGTGGACGCCCCGACGCTCGACCCCAGCTGGCGCGACGCGCTCGCCGCGCCGCTCGCCAGCGACGCGATGGCCGCGCTCACCCGCTTCCTCGCCGCCGAGGAACAGGCGGGGACCGTGATCTTCCCGCACGCCGCCGAGCGCTTCCGCGCGCTCGAACTCACTGCCTTGCCCGATGTGCGCGTGGTGATCCTCGGGCAGGACCCGTACCACGGCGCTGGTCAGGCGCATGGCCTGTGCTTCTCGGTCCGCCCGGGCGTGAAGCCTCCGCCGAGCCTCGCCAACATCTACCGCGAGCTCGCCACCGACTGCGGCATCGACGCGCCGACGCACGGCTTCCTCGAACAGTGGGCGCGGCAGGGCGTGCTGCTGCTCAACACCGTGCTGACCGTCGCCGAGGGCCGCGCCGCCGCGCATCGCGGGCGCGGCTGGGAGCAGCTGACCGACGCGATCATCCGCGCCGTCGCCGAGCAACAGGCACCGACCGTGTTCATGCTGTGGGGCAGCCATGCGCAGGCCAAGGCGCCGCTCGTGACGGCTGCCGGTAGCGACCGCCACCTGATCCTCACCGCCCCGCATCCCTCGCCGCTGTCGGCGTACAAGGGCTGGTTCGGATCGAGGCATTTCAGCAAGGCCAACGCCTTTCTGGACGCGCACGACCGCGGCACGATCGACTGGAGCGTCCCGCCGCTGGCGTCAGCGTGACCGCATCGCGATGCGCGCGGTGCCGAGCACGAACGCCATGAAGACGATCTGCGCGATAACGCCCGGCGTGTCCCGCAGGGTTTGCAACAGCGGTGGATAATAGCGTGCCAATATCGATACGTTGTGGATGACGTCGACGACGATGATCGCGATCGTGGCGAACACGCCAGCGCGCGGGCGGAGGAACAGCAACACCACCGCCGCCGGATCAAGGAACGCCAGCGACGTCCAGAAGATCGCGCTGATCACCGGCAGGCCGTCATAGTCCCAGAGCAGCCCGTGGCGGACGATGACTACCCAATGATTGTAGGTCGCCCCCAGCAGGCACAGCGCGTAAACCATGCGCAGGATCGACCCCCATCGCCCGCTGCGCTCTGCCTGCTTCGTCACGTCCCACCCCTCGCCGGCCGATCTCGCGGCTCTCATCTGCGCCGATCGGCAGCGCCCTGCCAACCCCACCATTGCCCCATTCGCGCCGATCCCGTAGCGCGAACGCCATGAAGCGCCTCGCCATCTATTGCGGCTCCGCCACGCCCGCCGACCCCTTCTACCTCGATCTCGCGCGCGAGGTCGGGCACACGCTCGCCACCCGCGGCATTGGCGTCGTCTATGGCGGGGGGCGGCTCGGACTGATGGGCGCGATCGCCGATGCCGCGCTGGCGGCGGGCGGCGAGGTGATCGGGGTGATCCCGCAGGCGCTGGTCGATGCCGAGGTCGCGCACCGCGGCCTCACCGAACTCCACGTCGTGACGGGGATGCACCAGCGCAAGCAGATGTTCACCGACCTCGCCGACGGCTTCGTCACCCTGCCCGGCGGCACCGGCACAATGGACGAATTGTGGGAGGCGCTCAGCTGGGCGCAGCTCGGCTATCACGCTGATCCGGTCGGACTGCTCAACGCGGGCGGCTATTATGACGCGATCGTCGCCTTCTGGGAGAAGATGGGCGAGGTCGGCTTCCTGCGCGCGCAGCATCGCGAGTTGCTGATCGTCGACGAGACGCTGGGCGGGCTGCTCGACCGGATGGCGGCGCACGTCCCGACGCAGCCGATCGTGCGCATGGCCGCCTCCGACCTGTGACCGATACGCGCGCGGCGCTGGTCGAAACCGCGCGGCTGTCGATCGCGCGCGGCTCGAAGAGCTTCGCCGCCGCCTCGAAACTGTTCGCGCCGGTGGTGCGCGAGCGCGCGTGGTTGCTCTACGCCTGGTGCCGCGCCTGCGACGATCTGGTCGACGGGCAGGACCACGGCCATGACCGCACGATCGTCACCGACGCACGCGCACGGGTCGCGCGGGTGCGCGCGCTCAGCGACGCCGCGCTTGATGGCGAGCCGACCGGCGATCCGGCGTTCGACGCGCTGGGTGTCGTCGCGCGCGAAACCGGGCTGCCGCGCCGCTTCGTCCATGACGTGATCGACGGCTTCCAGCTCGACGCCGAGGACTGGCACCCGCGCAGCGAGGACGATCTTTATCGTTATTGCTATCATGTCGCGGGCGCGGTCGGCTTGCTGATGGCGGTGGTGATGGGTGTGTCACCCGACGATGACGCGACGCTCGACCGCGCCTGCGATCTCGGGCTCGCGTTCCAGCTGGCGAACATCGCGCGCGACATTGAGGAGGATGCGCGTGTCGATCGCTGCTACTTGCCCGACGACTGGCTGGTCGAAATGGACATGCCGCCGGGCGAGCATATGAAGCCACCCTATCGCGAACGGCTGGCGGTGCTGGCGAAGCGGCTGGCGACGCGCGCGCAGCTGCACGAGGACAGCGCGGCGATCGGCACCAAGCCGCTGTCGTTCCGCTCGGCCTGGGCGGTGCTGGCGGCGGCGGGAATCTACGGCGACATCGCGCGGACGGTGGCGGCGCGCGGGCCGCGGGCGTGGGATCACCGCGTCACGACCACGAAGGGCGCGAAGCTGGCGTGGATCGCACGCGCGGGGGTGAAGGCGGCACGGCGGCAAACGCTGCCGGATACCCCGCGCGATCCCCGCCTGTGGACCCGCCCACGCTAACCTTCCGTCATTCCCGCGAAGGCGGGAATCCAGAACCTCTGCCCTCGCACTTCTATCGACGGACCTGCGCGTCTGGATTCCCGCCTTCGCGGGGATGACGATGAAGGCGGGTGGGCGGTCGCCTTACACCCGATCCAGATACGCCTGATGCGCCGGCAACCCGCGCACCGCGCTCGCGACGTTCGCGGCCATCTGCCCCAGCGTCTGCTGCAACCGCCCCTCGGGCATCATCCGCGCGACGCGATTGTGCGCGCGCGGCGTCAGCTTCTGGCCCAGCATCACCTGCACCCACGACGTGATCGTGAACAGCTCGTCGCTCGCCTGAAACGCCTGCGCGCCCTCGCGGAACAGCGCGATCCGCGTCGCGAGCGAATCGGGCAGCGGCATGTCGCGCATCCGCTGCCAGAACGGCTCGTCGCGCTGGTTGAGCGTGTAATGCAGGATGATGAAGTCGCGCACGCCCTCGATCTCGCGCCGCGCCATGTCGTTGAAGCGCGCCGCCGCCGCCGCGCTCACGCCGTCGAACGGGAACAGCTGCAACAGCCGCGTCAGCGCGATCATGATGAGGTGGATGCTGGTCGACTCGAGCGGCTCGACGAACCCGCCCGCCAAACTCAAGCCGACGCAATTGCGCTCCCACGCCTTCACCCGCCGCCCGGTGTGGAAGCGGATCACGCGCGGGTCGATCAGCGTCTCACCGGTCACACTTCCCAGCAGCCGCGCCCGCGCCTCGTCGTCGCTGAGATACTCGCTGGCATAGACGATGCCGTTGCCCAACCGGTGCTGGAGCGGGATCCGCCATTGCCACCCTGCATCATGCGCGATCGCGCGCGTATAGGGGACTGCTGGGCCTGTGGCGGTGGTCTGGACCGCGATCGCGCGATTGGTCGGCAACCACTCGGCCCAATCCTCATAGCCGACGCCCAATGTCTCGCCGAGCAGCAGCGCGCGAAAACCGGTGCAGTCGAGGAACAGGTCGCCCGCGATCCGCGTGCCGTCCTCCATCACCAGCGCCGCGATGTCGCCGCTCTCGCCGTCACGCTCGACGCGCGCGATCTTGCCCTCGACGCGCGTCAGCCCGTCCGCCTCGCAGCGCTCGCGCAGGTAACGCGCATAGCGCGCGGCATCGAAATGATAGGCGTAGTTGAGCCCCGCGTCGCCGCCCGCGAACTTGTTGGCGCGCGCCGCTTCATGCTCGACGCAATAGCGGCCGATTTCCTCGGCGCTGCCCTGAGCGCGCGCCTCCAGCCAGAAATGGTGGAAATCGGCCATCCACGTCGATTGCCCGATCGACCCGAACGAATGGAGATAGCGCTCATCGGGACGCGACCAGCCCTCGAACGAGATCCCCAGCTTGAAGCTCGCGCCGGTCGCGCGGACGAAATCGCGCTCGTCGACGCCGATCAACTGATGAAAGGCGCGCACGGTCGGGATCGTCGACTCGCCAACACCGACGGTGCCGATCTCCTCCGATTCGACCAGCGTGACCTCGACCATCCCGCCGAGCTGCTTGGTCAGCATCGCCGCCGCCAGCCACCCGGCGGTGCCGCCGCCCGCGATCACTACCCGCCGCACGCCCGTCATCGGTTCAGCTTCCTCAACAGATCGCCGCGCAGCCGCCGCGCGCGTGCGTCGTCCAGCGGCGCGAGCGCACCTTGCGCCGCTTCGGGCAGGTGCGCCGCCGGCCGCGCCGCATCGCCGAACACGTAATAGTCGAACAGCGCACGCCACGCCTGCTTCTCGGCCGCCGGGCGGTCGCGCAGGCTGAGCAGCGCGTGGAGCAGCGTGTTCATCGGCGTGTCCATGAACGCCGCCGCGTCGTTCCACCAATAGTTCACCAGCACGTTGAACGGCGCGAGCGCCTCGACGTGGTGCCACCACAAGGCCGGGTAGACCACCGCATCGCCCGGCTCCAGCTCGGCAAACTGTGCCGTATCGCGCGCATCGGCGAACCCGGGAAACCGTTCGAGATCGGGCGCGCGAAAGTCGACCAGCGACACCACCTGCCCGCCCGGCGTCGGCTCCAGCGGCCCCGGATAGAGGTTCGCGACCTGCTCGGGCGGGAAAAGGGTAAACCGCCGCCGCCCCACCGCGCAGACCGCGATGTTGTTCGACATGTCGTAGTGCGCCTGCGCCGTCGTGCGCGTCCCGATCCAGATGCTGCGCAGCACGCGTGCGAAATCGGCGCGGGCGAGCGGGTTCTCGACGGCCAGTCCGGGGAAGAACCGCTCCAGATCGGTCGAGCCGATGTAGAAGGACGGCGCGCCCTCCTCGTCCAGCGCGTCGAGCATCCGCGCCATATAGTCGTCGAGCGCCACGCGCTCCGCGGCGAAGTCGAGCCGCGTCAGCGTCTCGTCATAGAAATACCGCCCGCCCTGCGCGGTGTCGGCGGTATACCCCACCCCCGGCTGACCGTTGTAGAAACGCCGCAGATAGTCGACCGCCGCCGCCGGTCCTTCCCGCCCCGCGGCGATCAGCGGCCAGCCGGCAGCCAGCCCGCGCACCACCACCGGCGCGCCCGCCGCGACCAAGGCCGCCAGATCCTGCGCGGCCGGATCGTCGGCCGTGATCTCGCGCACGCGCCGATCGGTGATCGCCGTGCTCACGCCGCCTCCTTGAGCGTCTTCAATTCGATCAGCCGCTCCATATTGCCGAGCGACGCCGCCGCCATCGTCGCCGCGCGCAGCAAGCCATTGGCATGCAGCCGCTCCAGCGTCGCGCCTGACAACGACGCCAGCGCCGCCTGATCGATTGTCAGCAGGTCGGTCAGCTCGTAACCCCCGGCATCGCCCAGATCGATCCGCAGCGTCACGCTGCGCAGCAATCCCGCTCCGTCCAGATCGGCGAGGATCGCGCGTTCGCTCTGCGCCCCTTCCGCCAACAGGTGCAGCGCAGCGCGGACATGCTCCAGATACGGCGCATCGCCGCCATGATCGCGGAACAGCGGCAGGCCCTCCGTCATGCCGACCCGTGGATCGTCGCGATCGATCTGCACCACCGCCGCGCCATCCTCGCTACGCGCCAAAGCGAACGGCCCGCGCCGCTGGACCGCCGGCACGAAGCGGGTCGTCCAGCGCTCGCCGTCGAGAAACAGATTCTCGCCGCGATCGAGCCCGAGCAGCACATAGGCGCGGATGCCGCCGTCCCCGCCGCGCCGGAAGACGATCGGCAATTCGCGCTGCGCCTCTTCGAACTCGATCGGAAAGATCGGGAGCAGGTTCGCATGGTCGCCGAATGCCGCCCCGGCCCGCACCGCGACGCGCAGCTCGAAGTCATCGACATTGTCGAGAGTCGTGAAGGTCATGCCGTCATTGTCCCAAACGCAAAGGGCCACCGCAAGCGATGGCCCTCCACATTCCGCACGATCGCGACCGATCAGAACCTGTAGCGCGCCCCCAGCAGGAAGCGCGGCTTCAGTTCCTGCGCGAACACGAGGTTGCGCTCGGTCCGGCCATAGGTCCGCACGCTCTCGCTGGTCAGGTTGATCCCTTCCAGCGTGACCGCGATCTGATCGTTGACGTCATAGCTGATGTTGACGTCCAGCGTCCCGAACGGCGCCACGAATAGCGGGTTGCGGTTACCGCCCTGGTTGGTCGCCGCCAGATACTTGTCGCGCCAGTTGTACGCGATACGGGCGGAGATGCCGTTCTTGTCGTAGATCGCCGTCGCGTTGGCGCTATTGCCCAGACCGGTGAGCGCGAAGATGTTCACGGTCGGGTCGGCGTACGGATCGACGTTCACGTCGCCGCTCACCTTGGTGAACGAGCCCGCGAAGCCGAAGCCGGTGTTGCCGAAGAAGTTGGTCCACGCCAGCTCGAAGCCGTGGATCTTGCCCTCTCGGTTGTTGATCGGCTGCGACACCGAGAAGTTGAACAGCGGATCGTTGGCGTCGGACGAGATGTCGACCTGCGACAGGATCTGGTCGACGAACGTCTGCTGCAACCCGCGGCCCGCGACGTAATTGGCGTTGAACTGCGTCGTCGCCGCCGCCTGGTTACCACCGTTCTGCACCAGCAGCGCGGTATAGGTGAACAGGTTGACGTCGCTCAGGTCATAGTTGTTGGCGCGCAGGAACGCCGCCGCGGTGCCGGAACGCGACCCCGCCGCGCCCGAGCTGGGATCGCGCAACCCGAACAGGTTCTGGTTGACGATACCGGTCCCCAGGAAGTTGGCGACGCGCTTGTCGAAGAAGCCGACCGAGATGAAGCTCGACGGCTTGTAATACCATTCCAGCGATACGTCGAAGTTATCCGACAGCAAAGGCAGCAGGTTAGCGTTGCCGGTGCTGCCGGTCGGGATGCCACCAAGCGCGGTCGGACGACCCGGCGCCCCCGCCGAGGCGGTCGCGAACAGGTTGCCGTAATCCGGGCGGGCCAGCGTGCGGCTGAACGACACACGTGCCTTCACGTTGGTGATCGGCTCGATGCTGAAGTCGACCGACGGCAGCAGGTTCTCGTAGCTGCCGCGCTGGCGGATCGCGGTGAACACGCCGCTGGCGTCGCCACGGAAGTCGTTGTCGGCGGTCCAGACGATGTTGTTGAACGTCTGCACCGCGTCCGAGACGACGCGGGTCTGCTCGTACCGCGCACCGATCACGAGGTTGGCGGGCCGGTTCGCGACCTCGCCGTTCCAGGTGAACTGGCCGAACACCGACCAGATCTTCTCCTGCACGGTGTCGTCCGCAGGCGCCGACGGCGCCGGCGGCTGACCCAGACCGGTGTAATAGGGGCTCAGCACGTTGTAGAGGTCGATCGCATTGCCGCGGAACGCGATCAGCGACGAGCCTTCGGACGCCGGGTTGAAGTGGTCGAACTTGCAGGTCAGGCAATATTGGCTGACCAGCTCGGGTGCGAGCTGCTGGATGATGCCCGGGTTCTGCAGGCCCCAGTCGCCCAGCGTCTGCTGCGTCTGGGTCTGCGTCGAGTGCATCTTCGAGTCGGTGTACGACCCGCCGACGTCGAAGCGGCTGCCGCCGCCCAGATCCCAGCCCAGTCGCGCCTGGATCTGGTCGATCCGCTGCGTCTGGCGCGAGATGATTGTCCGTGCCGGCGCCGCGCCCAGATCGCCGATGTCGAGCACGCCGTTGCAATTGCCCTTCGGCGTCGCGCCTGCCGTCGCACGGTAGCAATCGTTGATGACCTGCGCCTGCTGCGGGAAGCCGGTGCTGAAGTCGAGCGAATGGCCCTGGATCACCGGCGCGCCGAGCGCGACGGTGGTCGCGGTGGTGCCGTTGGGGTTGTCGGGCGACGAGGTCGACACCGAATGGTGGCCGTCGACGGTCAGCGTCAGGTTCGAGGCGAACTCCCACTTGGCGTTCAGGCCGACCGAGCCGAGCCGCGCCTTGGTCGCGGCCTGCTGCTGCTCGAAGCCTTCGTCCTTCGGGCTGGTCGGCAGATAGTCGCGCAGGAAGATCGCGGTCGCCATGTTCGGATTGTCGTCGAAGCGGACTTCGCTGAACGGGCGGTTGAACCAGTTCGTCTGCTCGCTGCGCGATTCACGCAGGCGGTTCTGCGCGAACAGGCTGTCGACCGTGAACTCCAGATTGTCGGTCGGCTTGAACTGCAACACGCCCTGGAAGTTGATGCGCTCGCGGCGATTTTCCGAGAACTGATAGCGGCTGTCGTTCGGAACCAGCACATAGGGCGCGGTCGGGCGCGTGCCGTCGATCACCGTCTGCGAGTTGATGAACGTGCCCGGATTGAAGAAGTCGGCGGTCGGAATGACGTTCCAGTAGTTCGGGTTCGACTGCGCCGATGCGGAATAGCGGAGCTGGTAGCTGCCGAACACCGCGGCACCGAACGTGCCCTCGTCGTTGCGGTAGTTCAGCAGGCCGGAGACTTCCGGGGTAACGCGGTGCTTGGTGTCCTCGGACTTCTCGACCGAGGTATCGTACAGCGCCTTTGCGCCGATCGACCCGGTCACGCCGGTTTCACGCGAGTCGAGCGGCTTGCGAGTGTCGATGTTGATCGTCGCGCCGATACCGCCGGTCGGCACCGAGGCGCGACCGGTCTTGTAGACCTCCAGCCCGCTGACGCCTTCCGAAGCAATGTTCTGGAAGTCGAACGAACGGCCGGCACCGCGGGCGAACAGATTGCCGCCGCTGGTATCGATGTTGGTGGCCGGCAGCTGACGACCGTTGATCGTCACGAGGTTGAAGCCGCCCGAGAAGCCGCGCACCGCGACCTGCGAACCTTCGCCGTTGACGCGGTTGATCGACACGCCGGTGATGCGCTGGAGCGATTCGGCGAGGTTGGTGTCGGGGAACTTGCCGATATCCTCGGCGCTGATCGCGTCGACGACGCCCGGCGAATCGCGCTTGATCGCGATCGCGCGATCGAGGCTGGCACGGACGCCGGTGACGACGATGTCATCGGCCCCCGGCGCGGGATCCTGACCAACCGGCGTGCCATCGGCCGGCTGCGCGTTGGTCGGGCTTTCGGTCGTGCTCTGCCCGCTGGTCTGCGCCACCGCGATTCCCGGCACCGCTGCCGCCACCGCCAGCGCCCACACCGACGACGAACGCGCAAGCGCGCCCATGACATGGCTTCCCTTCATCAACCCCTCCTCCGTGACGGCGACGTGCCGTCTTGTTCATGTTTGCGACATGATTGCTGATATCGCTATCAGCGTGCCGGGGGCTGTCAATCTGGGGATGGTCGTAACTGGCGGGACGAGCAGAATTTGGATCAATGTATCAGCCAAGTGTGATGAAATAGCAACATCCGCTTTCACGTGTACCGGTCCGTTTCATACGCGCTGCATCGCCTTGTGAAATACCGTTTATCATCATATTATTTGGAAGGACGACGAATGCCGGTGATGTCATCGCTGTTGCTGCAAGGCACCACATTCGCCGTCGCCGCTGCGCTGGCCGCCATGGCGCCTGATGCGACGGCGCAAATCTGGCGCAGCGATCGCGGCGACGGCACCTACGCCAACCCACCGCTCAACGCCGATTACCCCGACCCGGATATCATTCGCGTCGGTACGGACTTTTACTTCGCGAGCACCACCTTCGCCAATGCGCCGGGCCTTACCCTCCTCCACTCGCGCGACCTGGTGAATTGGGACATCGTCTCGCACCTGCTCCCGCGGCTTGACGGCTCGCCCAAATTCGATCTCGCAGAGGGCGGCTCGTACCGGCACGGCATCTACGCCCCCAGCCTGCGCTACCGCGACGGCATCTTCTATGTCGCGGTGACGCCCGTCGGCCAGAACACGCGCATTTACCGCGCCGCCGATCCCGCAGGCCAGTGGACGCATGTCACGCTCGACCGCGCCGCCTTCGATCCCGCGCTCTTCTTTGACGACGATGGCGCGGTCTATCTCGCGACGTCGATCGGCAGCGACGGCACGATCACGCTCCACACACTCGACCATGACGTGACACGCATCACCGCCTCGCGTGTCGTCCATTACAACAAGGGCGCCGAGGGTTCGAAACTCATCAAGCGCGCCGGCTATTATTACCTTTTCAACGCCATCCCGGGCAGACTCGCGCTCACCGTCTCCCGCGCACGTGCCCTCGACGGGCCGTGGGAGACCCGCGCGCAGATCGACGACACCACCGGCGGCCATCAGGGTGCGATCGTCGATCTTCCCGACGGCGGCTGGTACGGCTTCGTGATGCGCGATTCCGGCGCGATCGGGCGCGTCACCAACATCAGCCCGGTGTTCTGGCGCGACGATTGGCCGATCTGGGGCACGCCCGCCGCACCCGGCCGCGTCCCCGATGTCGCCCCCAAACCGATCGCGGGCCAACCCTTCGCCGAACCGCCGTCCAGTGACGACTTCGCGGCGCGCACGCTCGGCCGCCAATGGCAGTGGAACCACAACCCGCTCGACCATCTCTGGTCGCTTGGCGAGCGCCCCGGCTGGCTCCGCCTCCACGCCGCGCCGGGCAGCCAGCTCTGGTGGGCGCGCAACACTTTGGTGCAAAAGGGTCAGGCCCCGCGCGCGCGGGGTGAGGTGCTCGTCGACACAAGCTCGCTGCAGCCGGGCGACGTCTGCGGTTTCGGCACGCTCGGCAAGTTCAGCGCGCAACTGTCGGTGCTCGGCCGCACGAACACGCTGACGATGCGCGTCACCGAGGATCGCAAGGACGGCCCGCACATCGAAATCCGTGAGCCAGCGCGCCGTTTCCGGGGCACACGCCTCTGGCTGCGCACCGAGATGGGCTTCCCCGCGAAGGTCGCAACCCTATCCTACAGCGAGGACGGCCGCCGCTTCACCCCGGTCGGAGGGACGGTGCCGTTGGTGTTCGACTGGCAGACCGGCACCTTCCAGGGCGTCCAGTTCGCGCTGTCCTGCTACAATCCTGCCGGCAAAGGCGGCTGGCTGGACGTGGACCGGTTCACGTTGTCGAAGTGGTGAGTTCTATGGCTGACCTTGGTGGAGAGTGGACGAGCGGCTTTCAACGGCGAAGCGTTATAAGCGAACGCCGATGATCGGCGTTTAACCGCTTCGAACGATCTTGAACGCGAGATAGGCCGCCACAGCAATAATCGCAAAGATCAAGGTGGCAGTCCCGGAAGTCAGATACATATTCGACACCGTGGACCACACGCTCCACCTTGGCGCAGTTAGTGGATTAGCCGGATCGAACAGAGCTGCGTGCGTGCGGATTGGGATAATGCAAAATACCAGACCGACCGTGCCGATCAGCAGTAACGCAAGTTTCCACCACATAAGATCATCCCACCCGGTTCGCTTTTGCTAAGCTGCACGAAGCAAGGAGAGTCTGCAACCGGGCGGAACCGGCCACTTCGGCGTAAGCGAACACGCGCCAACTCAATGCTCGTGATGGTCATGCCCCGCGACGTTGCGCAGCGCCTCCAGCACCTCGTCGGTGCGCGCCGGATCGCCGATTGCCAGCACGTGCCCGGCGCTGTCGGCGGTCAGCGGGTCGCCGTTCCAGTCGCACATCCGCCCGCCCGCGCCCTCGACGATCGGGGCGAGCGCCGCGAAATCATACAGCTTGAGCCCGGATTCGCAGACGATGTCGAGGAACCCGCTCGCCAGCAGCCCGTAATTGTAACAATCGCCGCCATAGACCGGCCCCTGCCGCGGCGCGCCGCCGCTCGCCGCGGTCACCAGCGCCATGAAGTGCGGCACGTCGGCATCCTCGAACAAATGCGGGCTGGTCGTCGCGACGATCGCCCCCTCCAGCGCGGCGCAGGCGCGCGTCCGCACCGGCGCGTCGTTGAGCAACGTCGGTCGCCCGGTCACGCCCGTCCAGCGCTCGCGTTGCACCGGCTGGTCGATGATCCCCAGCACCGGCCAGCCATCCTCGACCAGCGCGATCAGCGTCCCGAAGATCGCGCGCCCGGCGGTGAAGCTGCGCGTGCCGTCGATCGGGTCCAGCACCCATTGCCGCCCGGTCACGCCGTCCTTGACGCCATGTTCCTCGCCCACCACGCCGTCGCCGGGGCATTCGGCGTCGAGCAGCCGGCGCATCGCTTCTTCCGCCTCGCGGTCGGCGCGCGTCACGGGTGAGCGATCCTCCTTCAGCTCCAGCCCGGCGGGCTGGCGGAAATAGGGGCGGATCACCGCGCCCGCGGCGTCGGCGAGGCGGTGGGCGAGCGCGATATCGGCGGGGCGTACAGGCATGGCCCTGCCTATCGCGCTCGCAGACGATACGCTAGAAGCCATGCCATGTCCGCCACGATCGCTATCCTGTTGTCGGCGCTGGCGATGAGCGTCATCGTCGGCGTACGCTATCTGGCCGCGAGCGCCGGTTTCGCCTTCGCCACGCGGCTGAAGCATCCGCGGCTCTACGCCGGGCTCGATCCGCAGATTCGCCGCGAGATCCTGTGGAGCCTCGCCTCGGCGGGCATCTATGGGGTGCCGGCCGGGATCATCGCCTGGGGCTGGCAGAACCGCGGCTGGACGCGGATCTACGCCGACGTCCACGCATTCCCCTTGTGGTATCTACCGGTATCGGTGCTGCTCTATCTGATCGCGCACGACACGTGGTTCTACTGGACGCACCGCTGGATGCATCGTCCGCGCGTCTTCAAGCTGGCGCATGCGGTACATCACGCCAGCCGCCCGCCGACCGCATGGGCGGCGATGGCCTTTCATCCGATCGAGGCGATCAGCGGCGCTGTTGCCATTCCGCTACTGGTCTTCGTGATTCCGATCCACGTCACCGCACTGGGGGTGGTGCTGACGATCATGACGATTATGGGTGTCACTAACCATATGGGCTGGGAGATTTTCCCGCGGTTCGTGTGGGGGGGACGGATGGGGCGCTGGCTTATTACCGCCAGCCACCACCAACGGCACCATGAACGGTACGGATGCAATTATGGCCTATATTTCCGCTTCTGGGACCGGCTCTGCGGCACCGACGACGGGCTCGGCGACTTTGCGCGGATCCATGCGCAAGCGGCTCGCCGCCACGGCGCTGGCGGTGCTGGCGGTGCCGCTGATCGGCGCGGCGCCGGTCGGATCGCTGCAGGTGGAGATAGATCACCTGCGCTCGGCCAAGGGGATGCTGCGGCTGTGCCTGACCGCCGATCCTGACAATTTCCCCAATTGCGTCGACGACCGCGACGCGGTGACGCGCTCGGTGCCCGCCGGGCAGACCAGCATCCGCTTTCCCGCGCTGCCGCGCGGCGACTATGCGGTGGCGGTGATCCACGACGAGAACGGCAACAAGAAGCTCGATACGTTCGCGGGCATCCCCAGGGAAGGCTTCGGCTTCTCGCGCAACCCCGCGATCCGCTTCGGCCCGCCACGCTTCTCGGCGGCACGCTTCTCGCTCACCACTGATGCCGAAGAGCAACAGATCAAGATGCGCTACATGCTCTGACCAGCAACATGGAGCAAAATTCCCCGCGAACGGTTGGGCGCGCAGATCAAAGGGGAATTTACGTGCACGTCAATCGTTTCGCCGCCCGTGCGTTGCTTGCCGCCGGGCTCGCCTGTCTCGCGATGCCGGCGCTCGCGCAAAGCGCCTCGATCCCGGCCGAGCCCAATCCGACGCCCGACCCTGCGCTGGTCGGCGATACGGTGACGGTCGCCGTCGCGGCGGCCTATCTGCCGGACTATGAAGGTTCGGACAATTACCGCGTCGTCCCCGGTCCGGCGGCGATCGGCTCGTTCCACAATTTCGCATTCCAGATGCTCGGCAACCGCGCCTCGATTGACCTTATTCCGAACCCGTCCGGGCCGAGCTGGGACGTGCAGGCCGGGCCGATCGGCGTCATCAACTTCAACCGCACCAACAACAAGGCGATCGACGACCGCCGCATCCGTGCGCTGGGCGAGCGCGACACCGCGTTCGAACTGGGCGGCTATGTCGGGCTCGGGAAGACCGGGGTCATCACCAGCCCCTATGACAAGCTGTCCGCCTCACTCAGCTACCGTCACGACGTCAGCGGCGTGCACGACAGCGGCATCTGGTCGCCGTCGGTTAATTACTTCACGCCGCTCAGCCTGAAGGCGGGCGTCGGGCTGTTCGCCTCGGCCGAGCGCGTCGGGCGCGGCTTCGCGCGCACCTATTTCGACGTCGACGCGGCACAGTCGCTGGCGAGCGGACTGCCGCAGTATCGCACGCGCGGCGGGTGGAAGCATTGGACCATCGGCATGGCCGGCACCTATGCGCTGACCGGCAACCTGCTGAAGGGCTGGAAGGCGATCGGCGGGGTGACCTACAAGAAGATGCTCAACGACTTCGGCGATACGCCGGTGGTGTCGGTCGCGGGATCGCGCAGCCAGTGGCTGGCGGCACTGGGTGTGGGGTATACGTTCTAAGTCGCAGCGCGAGCCGGCGCACGCTGCGCCGACCACGCGCCAGACCGGCCGGCGGGGCTTCGCCCCGACCGACGACGCGGCTTCGCCGCGGCGGGCCCGCGCCTCTAACCCCAGCCAAAAAAGAAGCGGGGCCCCGGATAAGTCCGCGACGACGGCAGGTGAACGCGAAGGCCAGGTCACCAAAAAACCTCATCCCGTCTTTGCCCCTTGCGCGATGCTGGCCTATCACGCGCATCAACGCCGCGTACCGGCGCGAGTAATAGAAGGGACGAGCCTGCCATGACCGATAGCGAGCAGCTGATCGAGACGCTCGACGCACGCGTGCGTCGCCGCGATTCGCGGCGTGCCTTCTTCACCGGCGCGCTGGGCGCCGCCGCCGCGGCCGCGACGCTGTCGGGCAATGCGCAGGCGCAGACCGCGACTCCCACCCCGTCGCCCTCGCCCACGCCGACATCTACCTTCACCGAGGTCGACGTGCTCAACTTCGCGCTGAACCTCGAATATCTCGAGGCGAATTACTACGCGTTCGCCGTTACCGGCAGCGGGCTGGCCGCCGCCGATATCAGCGGCGCGGTCGGCACCGCCGGGGCCGCCACCGGCGGGCGCGCAGTCGGGTTCAAGGACCCGATCGTCCAGCAATATGCGCAGGAAATCTATCAGGACGAGCTGGCGCACGTCCGCTTCCTGCGCGCGCAGTTCACCACATCCTCGCTCCTCGCGCAGCCCACGATCGATCTCGGCACCAGCGCGACCGGCGCGTTCAGCACGGCGGCGCGGGCGGCCGGGCTGGTCGGCAATGGCGTCGCCTTCGATCCGTATGCCTCGGATGAGAATTTCCTGCTCGGCGCCTATCTGTTCGAGGACGTCGGGGTCACCGCCTACAAGGGCGCGGCACCGGCACTCATCAACAGCAAGATCTATCTGGAGGCGGCAGCCGGCATCCTTGCGGTCGAGGCGTATCACGCCGCGATCATCCGCTCGGTGCTCTATCGCAAGGGGCTGGAGACGCCCTCGCTTCAGCTGATCGAGGCGACCACCGGCATCTCAAAGGCACGCGACACGCTGGACGGCAATCCGACCGAGGATCTCGTCCGCGGCATCGGCCCGGTCGACGATAGCGGGCTGGCGACCGGCACGGTCGTCGACAATGGCGTCACGCTCGACGTGTCGAACATCGCACCGCTCAACACTAACGGCATCGCCTTCAGCCGCACGCCGTTGCAGGTGCTCAACATCGTCTATCTCAACCAGGCGGCGGTGGCGAGCGGCGGCTTCTTCCCGGCCGGGGTGAACGGCAACATCAAGACGAGCGCGGCATCGGCCTGACGCGAGACGGTGCCCACCGCCTCCCCCGCCTTTGCCCCCTACGCCCCGAACCAGGGAATGACGCCATGATCAAGGATTCCGTTTTCGCCGCGCTCGAACTCGCCGAGGCCCGCCGGGCCGAGCGCCGTCGCTTCCTCAAGCTGGCCGGTGCCGGCACCGCCGCGGCCGGCGGTCTCGCGCTGCTGTCGGCGTGCGGCAGCGACAACAACAACAGCACCAGCCCCAGCCCGACTCCCACGCCGACGCCGACCCCCACCGGCGGCGTCACCAGTGACGTCGCCATCCTGCAACTGGCGCTCAACCTCGAATATCTCGAGGCGCAATTCTATTCCTTCGCCGCCTTCGGCCGGTCGCTCCCCGAAGCGAGCCTGACCGGCACCGTCGGCCAGCGCGGCGGCGTGACCGGCGGGCGCAAGGTGACCTTCTCCGACCCGATCATCGCCAGCTATGCGCGCGAGATCGCCGCCGACGAGCTGGCGCACGTCAATGCGCTGCGTGCGGTGATCACCTCGGTCAACGCCGCGCAGGTGATCCATCAACCCGCGATCAACATCGACGGCGGAACCACCGGCGCCTTCACGCTCGCGGCGCGCAACGCCGGGATCATCGGTGCCAGCGACACCTTCGATCCCTATGCCGACGACAAGAGCTTCCTGCTTGCCGCCTATCTGTTCGAGGATGTCGGCGTCACCGCCTACAAGGGTGCATCGCCGCTCATCAGCAGCGCGATCTATCTGGAAGCGGCGGCCGGCATCCTTGCCGCCGAAGCCTATCACGCCGGGCTGATCCGCGCCGAACTCTACCGGATGGGGACGTTGGTGGCGGGCGCGTCGGACGCGATCACCAAGGCGAATGCGATCTCTGATTATCGCGACAGTTTGGACGGGGTCGGCACCACCCTGCTCCCCAACCTCAACGAGCTGGACGAGGGTATCACCAAGACGGTCAACGGCGCGCAGGTCGCCAACATCGTCCCCGCCGACAGCAATGCGATCGCCTACAGCCGCACCACCTTCCAGGTCCACAACATCGCCTATCTGACCAAGGCGGCCGCGACCTCGGGCGGCTTCTTCCCGGCGGGCACGAACAACTCGATCGACACCCTGCGCAGCAGCGGCAATTTCGCCTGACGCCAACGCTGATGTTGAACCGGGCCGCGCTCCGCATCGGTCGGAGCGTGGCCCTTTTTCGTTGGTATCGCGGCGCACGGGCGCGTATACCAGCCGCTCCCCGGGGGACCGCCGATGCTGCGGTTGAGAGGAGGACCGCAGTCCTCGACCCGCTGAACCTGATCCGGCTGACACCGGCGTAGGGAGTGGATACGGCGACCTCCGGCCACCGTCTTCCTCCCCTCGAGTTGGAGAGAAGACTGATGGCCGACGTTCCCGCCCGTACCGAAATCCCCCTCGCGGGAAGCGCTATCGGAGTCACCACCGGCCCGATCCGCGGCAGCCGCAAGATCCATGTCGGCCCGCTGAAGGTCGCGATGCGCGCGATCGACCTCGATCCCTCCTCCGGCGAGCCGCCGCTCAACGTCTACGACACCTCCGGCCCCTATACCGACCCGACCGCGCGGATCGACATCGGTGCCGGTCTGCCAGCGCTGCGCCGCGACTGGATCATGGCGCGTGGCGATGTCGAGGCCTATGACGCGCGCGAGATCCGCCCCGAGGACAATGGCCAGCTCGGCCCCGACCGCTCGGGCGGCGTCCAGCCGTTCCCGAACGTCAACCGCCGCCCGCTGCGCGCCCGAGGAGGTATTGGGGGGCCCGGCGCGAACGTCAGCCAGATGCACTACGCCCGCCGCGGCATCATCACGCCCGAGATGGAATATGTCGCGACCCGCGAGAACCTCGGCCGCGAGATGCTGCGCGAATACGTCCGCGATGGCGAGAGCTTCGGTGCGGCGATCCCCGACTACGTGACTGCCGAGTTCGTCCGCGACGAGGTCGCGCGCGGCCGCGCGATCATCCCCAGCAACATCAACCACCCCGAATCCGAGCCGATGGCGATCGGCCGCAACTTCCTGGTCAAGATCAACGCCAACATCGGCAACAGCGCGGTCGCCTCGAATGTCGCGGCGGAAGTCGACAAGCTGGTCTGGTCGATCCGCTGGGGCGCGGACACGGTCATGGACCTGTCGACCGGGCGCAACATCCACGACACGCGCGAATGGATCATCCGCAATTCGCCGGTGCCGATCGGCACCGTGCCGATCTATCAGGCGCTGGAGAAGGTCGGCGGCATCGCCGAGGAACTGACGTGGGAGATCTTCCGCGACACGCTGATCGAACAGGCCGAGCAGGGCGTCGATTACTTCACGATCCACGCCGGCGTCCGCCTGCCGTACGTCCCGCTCACCGCCAAGCGCGTGACCGGGATCGTCTCGCGCGGCGGCTCGATCATGGCGAAATGGTGCCTCGCGCATCACAAGGAATCGTTCCTCTACGAACGCTTCGACGAGATCACCGAGATCATGAAGGCGTATGACATCGCCTATTCGCTCGGCGACGGCCTGCGCCCCGGCGCGATCGCCGACGCCAATGACGAAGCGCAATTCGCCGAGCTGTACACGCTCGGCGAGCTGACCAAGCGCGCCTGGCAGCAGGACGTGCAGGTGATGATTGAGGGCCCCGGCCATGTGCCGATGCACAAGATCAAGCAGAACATGGAAAAGCAACTCGAGGCGTGCGGCGAGGCGCCCTTCTACACGCTCGGGCCGCTCACCACCGACATCGCGCCGGGCTACGACCATATCACCTCGGGCATCGGTGCGGCGATGATCGGCTGGTACGGCACCGCGATGCTCTGCTACGTCACGCCCAAGGAGCACCTCGGGCTGCCCGACCGCGACGACGTGAAGGTCGGCGTGGTCACCTACAAGCTCGCCGCCCACGCCGCCGATCTGGCGAAGGGCCATCCCGCCGCCAAGCTGCGCGACGACGCACTGAGCCGCGCCCGCTTCGAGTTCCGTTGGCGCGACCAGTTCAACCTGTCGCTCGATCCCGACACCGCGGAATCATACCACGACCAGACCCTGCCCGCGGAAGGCGCAAAGACCGCGCATTTCTGCTCTATGTGCGGGCCGAAATTCTGCTCGATGAAGATCACGCAGGAGGTTCGTGAATTTGCTGCGAAGCAGAACGCGCCGGTCGAGACGTTCGTCGCCGCGGCGGACGCCGAGGCGGGCATGGCGGAGATGAGCGAGCGGTTCCGGGAGAAGGGTGGCGAGGTTTATCTGCCGGCGGGGTGACCATCGAGTCGCCGAATCGCTGATAGCGCTCCCCCCTAAAGGCTTGACAAAGTCAAGCCGATTCTCATAATCAGGGTACTCCCCCGAGGCTAAGCCTTCCACCCATGGTGAAAGGAGCCGCGTCCTAGCGGTGATCTCAATGATCTAACCTCGGGGGATGTCATTAGCGCAGCTGCCTGTGCCACACGGTATATTTACCGTTCATAGCGGTATCTCGCGTCACGTCTCTCACCCCGGCGCGGCGCATGATATGCCTTGCCAAATCTAGCTTGGCAGGCGAGGCATCACTTTTTTCATAGTGCTTGTTTACACCATAGGCGAGCGATCCCAGTAGAAGATCTACAAGCTGAAGCAACGGAGTCTTCGCGGAATCTCGAAACTGACATCTTCTAAATGGCCAAGGCCGGCCATCGTTATGTTTATGCCGGCCGTAATTTAAGATGCTCCTTAAATCATCGGGCTTTTGCTTGGTATCGCGAAGGTCGGGATAAAGGTAAAAAAATCCCGTCTTCTGTAGCCGGGCGCACTTGGTCGCTAAGTTATAGAGTTCTTTGTTGAACCCGATCTCGCGAGATCCGTCATTGAATTTAAGGTGGTTTAGCTGGGTGGTGTCGACCACAAGGCCGTGAAATTTTGCTTCTCGAAGGCACGCGTGATCAAAAAATTGATCTGCGTACCTTTTGTATGCCGCCAGCTTGGCATTTGAAACCTTCCCCCACTTCATCTCGCCGTGCGGCAACTCCGGAAGGCGGGCAGCCTGAAGGCAATCGTTAGCTACAATTACTTTCGAGGTCGGAACGACTATAGCTCCAAGAACCAAGTATCGATTCTTCGTTTGGCTACTTTCGTCGACGTAGATGTCCCAGTATTCTTCTGCCACCAACACCTCGACAGGCTGAGCAACCGATTACGCGTCTAGCCTAGGTTTTCTGAAGCGCCGATCTAAGGCAAGTCTTTTCAGTGACAGTGCGGCATCATCGCTCTGTCTGATCGGTCTCTGTAAACAGCCTATACCCTCCTCTACGCTCACTCATTGCAGATCGCGTCAGACGCCTGATCACGGACATCGGAGAAGTGCCAGGCACCCAAACGTTCTTCGATCGCGGCCCACTCGCTTTCCGAAATCAACACCGCGCCCTCCCGACGGAAACGCGTGATCGCCAACGGCGCGCGATCGGCTACGACCTTATCGATCATCGCGTTCAAATTCGCGCGGGCTTCGGAATAGCTGACGGCGTTCATGTCCACGAAACTGGACAGCGGTCCGCCGAGAGTCAACGCACCCCGAGTTACGACCCCAGCATCAACGCCGCCGTCGCCTTGGCACTCCCGACCACGCCCGGAATTCCCGCCCCCGGATGCGTCCCGGCCCCCACGAAGAACAAATTCGGAATCGCATCATCCCGGTTATGCACCCGGAAATACGCACTCTGCGTCAGGATCGGCTCCAGCGAGAACGCGCTGCCCATGTGCGCGTTCAAATCATGCGCGAAGTCGGTCGGCGCATAGCTGAACTTGGTCACGATCCGGTCGTGAATGTCGGGGATCAGCCGCCGCCCGATCTCGTCGAGGATGCGCTTCTCGAGGATCGGCCGCACCGTCTCCCAGTCGCCGGTGAACTTGCCGAGGTGCGGCACCGGCGCCAGCGCGTAGAAGGTCGAATCGCCCTCGGGCGCCAACGACGGATCGGTGACCGTCGGATGGTGCAGGTACAGCGAGAAATCCTCGCTCAACATCCCGTGCTCGTAGATGTCGTCGAGCAACCCCTTATAGCGCGGCCCGAACAGGATCATGTGGTGCGGGATGCCCGGCCACGTGCCCTTCACCCCGAAATGCACCACGAACAACGACGGCGAGTAGCGCTTGCGCTCCAGCCGCGCCGCGGTGCGCCGCGCCGCGCCCGATTCGGGCAGCAGGTCGCGATAGACGTGCATGATGTCGGCGTTGGCGGCGACCATATCGACCGGCTCGCGCCAGCCGCTCGCGGTCTCCACCGCGGTCACGCGGTCGCCGAGCGTCTCGATCTTGGTCACCGCGTCGCCGAGCCGCAGCGTGCCGCCCAGCCGTTCGAACAACGCGACCATCCCCGCGACCAGCCGGTTGGTCCCGCCACGCGCGAACCACACCCCGCCGTCGCGCTCCAGCTTGTGGATCAGCGCATAGATCGCGCTGGTGGTCATCGGATTGCCGCCGACCAGCAAGGTATGGAACGACAGCGCCTGCCGCAGCCGCTCGTCGGCCACGAACTTCGACACGATCGAATAGACCGAACGCCACGCCTGATATCTGGCCAGCGCCGGCGCCGCCTTCACCATCGACGCAAAGTCGAGGAAGGCGACGGTACCCAGCTTCTCATACCCCTCGTGGTAAACGCCTGCGGCATAATCGAGGAACTGGCCGTAACCCGCGACATCGGCCGGGTTCAGCTTCGCGATCTCGGCGCGCAGCACGACATCGTCGTTGGTGTAATCGAAATTGGTCCCGTCGGGCCAGTTGAGCCGGTAGAAGGGCTGCACCGGGTCGAGCGTGACGTCGTCGGCCAGCTTCTGCCCCGACAGCGCCCACAATTCCTCCAGACACGCCGGATCGGTGATGACGGTCGGTCCGGCGTCGAAGGTGAAGCCGTCCTGCTGCCAATAATAGGCACGGCCACCAGGCTTGTCGCGCGACTCGACGATCGTCGTCGCCACCCCCGCCGATTGCAGCCGGATCGCGAGCGCCAGCCCGCCAAAGCCCGCGCCGACCACCACCGCGCGCCGGGTCTGCGGGGGCGTCATGCGCGGCCTCCCAGCGCCGCGATCGCGCGGCCGACCGGCACCGGTGGCTTCCCCGATAGCACGCGCATCTTGTCGAGCCCGGTCGAGCGCGCGGCATAGAAACGCGCCACCAGCCCGGGCGACAGGCGATAGAAACGCTCCAGCACGCGATAGCGCTGGTCGGGATCGGCGGCCTTGAACAGCATCAGGTCGAGCATCCGGTAGAAACCTCGTTGCCGCCACGAACGCGCGGCATGGCGAAAAGTCAGGTCGTGCAGCGCATTCCCCGAAAGATCACGCTGATGGGCGATCAGCACCGCGATCCGGGCGGCATCGGGCAGCGAATAGCCGGTCGTCGGATGGAACAATCCGGCGCGCACCCCGGCCTTGGCGACCTTCGGGCCGGTGGACTGCCAATAGGCGTCGAAGTCGCCCCCGCTCACCACCGGCAACACGCCGCGCTCGCGGTGGATCACCTCCGCCTGCCAGCCCCGCTCGCGCACATAATCGCCAATCCGCGCCGCGATCGTCGCGTCGTCCAGCACCGGCGTATCGCTGTAATAAGTGTCCTCGACCAGCAAGGTGTCCGGGGTGAACGGCAGCAGATAGACGAAGCGATAGCCGTCGAGTTGCGGCACCGTCGCGTCCATCACCACCGGGCGCGTCACGCCGTGCCCGCCCGCCACGCGCAATTCGTGCCCGACGAACTTCTGCCACCCGCCGGTCAGCAGCGACAGGTCGCCGACGCCGCGTGCGTCGATCACGCCGGTGGCGCTCAGCCGGTCGCCATCCGCCAGCACCACCGCGGTCGGGCTGCACGCCAGCACCGAGCGGCCCGTCATCACCGCGCGTTTCGGCAGGATCCTGCGCACCTGCGCATCGAGCGCGGCGGAGCGGAGCGTATAATAAGGCTGCGCCAGCGTCCGCGCATGGCCGGGAAATCGCACGTCATAGTCGGGCCAGCCGTGCGCGATCAGCGGCGCGACCAGCGCCTGCTCGGCCCCGTGCAGGTCCGCGCCGAAGAACGACCAGAAATGATTGCCGCCAATCGCGTCGCCGGCCTCGACCAGCCGCACGTCCATGCCCGGATGTCGCGCCTGTACCGCCAGCGCGATCAGCGCACCGGACAGGCCGCCGCCGACGATCGCAAGGTCGCATTTGTGGGTGGCGGGCATGACGCTTGCGCTATCCTATTGCCGGGCGTTGCGGAAGCCCGGCGCAGGGTGGCGGAACCCGCGGGCGATGATATGGCTTGTCGATCACCTTCCTCCTTTCGGAGTCGTCCCGATGCGTCGTCTGCTCGCTGCCGTCACTGCCCTGACCCTCGCCGCTCCCGCTGCCGCGACGCTCGCGCCCGGTGCGAAGGCGCCCGACTTCTCCACCCGCGGCGCGATCGCGGGCAAGGTGGTGCCGGTGCGGCTGTCCGAACAGCTCAAGCGCGGCCCGGTCGTGCTATACTTCTTCCCCGCCGCCTTCACCGGCGGCTGTAATGCCGAGGCGCGCGCCTTTGCCGAGAAGGTCGACGCGTTCCGCGCTGCGGGTGCGACGGTGATCGGCATGTCGGCGGACAACGTCCCCGACCTGCAACGCTTCTCGTCGAGCGAGTGCGCGGGCAAGTTCGCGGTCGCCAGCGCCGGGCCGAAGGTCGTCGCCGGCTATGACGTCGCGCTCGGCCGCGAGATCAAGGGGCGGCAGGTCACCAGCCGCACCAGCTATGTCATCGGTCGTGACGGGCGAATCGCCTCGGTCTGGTCGGACATGAATCCCGCCGAGCACGTCACGCGCTCGCTGGAGGCGGTGCACAAGCTCACGGGTCGCTAGGGCGGATCGATACTGATGGTTGCCTTCCCTGCCCTCGCCCCTCGCAGGGGGGAGAGGGTTGCGCAGACTTGGGCTTTGCGTAGCAAAGTCTTGGTCGGAGCTGGGTGAGGGGTGGCGCTCGCGCAAGCGGGCGCGCGAGCCTTCGGCTCGCTCGCCCCCTCACCCAAGCAGGACACCACCATGACGGTCGATCGTCCCTAAAAGCCTTCGGTTATCATATCTTAGTAGTTGCCGCCTACATCTTCGATCCCAGGATTGGGGCGAGATGGGGCGGGTGATGGCGAGCAGGGCGGTCGATATCGGGCAAGCGAACGGGGGGGATCGCCTGTTCGCCCGGATCGGCGCCTTCCTCGCGGCGCACCGGCTCAGCCCGGATCCGGCGCATTACGCCTTTGCCTATGAGGTCGTCGCCAATGCGAGCGGCCTGATCGCGCAGCGTGTCGCCGCCCTCACAGACGGCGGGGTGCGCCTGACCAGCCAGGATATCGAAAGCCTGGGAGGCGCG
The DNA here is from genome assembly GCA_036946405.1 of Sphingomonas phyllosphaerae. NCBI lineage: Bacteria > Pseudomonadati > Pseudomonadota > Alphaproteobacteria > Sphingomonadales > Sphingomonadaceae > Sphingomonas > Sphingomonas phyllosphaerae. The sequence goes on from JAQIJC010000001.1 coordinate 672,472, forward strand.
ACCAGCGCCGGCGCACCGATCGGCGATGTCGCAGCGGACGATTCGGCGATGAGCGGCGATGTCGACGCACAACAGGCGTTGCTGGAACGGATGATGTTCCAGCTCGATGGCTTCGGCGATGCGATGCGGATCGTCCATGCCGAAGCGAACGACTTCGGCCGCGACCTGCAACGCTCGGCCGATACGATGCGCGACATGGGGGCGGAGGCGGGGATCGAGGCGATCACCCAGCTGACCGCCGACATGATCGGCCGCGTGCAGCGCGCCGAATCGAAGCTCGACTCGGCGCTGCGCGAAACCGAGGAGTTGCGCACTGCGCTCGACGAGGCGCGCGGCTCTGCACGGACCGATCCGCTCACCGACCTGCCGAATCGTCGCGCGTTCGACGAGGCGTTCGCCGCGCTGCATCGCGACACGCCGGTGACGGTGGCGATCTGCGACATCGATCACTTCAAGCGCGTCAACGACAATTTCGGCCATGCGGTCGGCGACCGGGTGATCCGCATGGTCGCGCAGACGCTGGCGACCGAAAAGGGCGCGATGGTCGCGCGCTACGGCGGCGAGGAATTCGCCATGCTGTTCGAGAACGTCGCGATCGACGACGCCGCGCGCGCGATCGAGCGTGTCCGCCACACGATCTCGGAACGTCGCCCGCGGGTTCGCGAAACCGGCGAGTCGATCGGCACCATCTCCTTCTCGGCCGGGGTGGCCGAGGGGCGCGTCGGCGAAGGGCGCGCGGCGTTGATGGCGCGCGCCGACGCCGCGCTGTACCGCGCCAAGGATCAGGGGCGCGCGCGGACGATCACATCGGACACCACGCCGTAATCTGGCGCATCCCGCCGGCCGGGACTGGCGTATCGCGCCAACTGCGCCGGCGAACCGCGCCGCTCCCCTCTGTGGACGCATTTTGGCACGGGTCCTGCAATGACCTTGGCATGGGCCGGATCGACCGGCCACTGACCAGGGAGTACCTACCATGACCATCCGTTTCACCGCCCTTCGCCAGTCGCTGCTGTCGGTCGCCGCTGCCTTCGCCGTCGCCGCCATGATGGTCAGCGCCGCCGTTCCCGTCACCCCGATCGCCTGAGCGGAGCGCACTTCGATGACCGTCAACCCCACGCTCGCCCGCTCGCTGCTGCTCAGCGCCGCCAGCTTCGCGACCACCGCCCTCCTGCTCTACGTCGACGCCGTCACCGCCGTGGTCGCCTGATCGCGGCGGGGGACCGCCCGGCCCGACCGGCGTTGCAGCGGCATGGATCTCGACCGCTTCGTCGCCGCGCAGGCGACCCATTACGATACCGCGCTCGCCGAACTGACGCGCGGCGCGAAACGGAGCCACTGGATGTGGTTCGTCTTTCCGCAGCTCGCCGGCCTCGGCCACAGCGCCACCGCGCGTTATTATGCGATCCGCGACCTCGCCGAAGCCCGCGCCTATCTGGCGCATCCCGTGCTCGGGCCGCGTTACCTGGCCTGCGTCGACGCGCTCGCGGCGCATCGCGGGCGATCGGCGGATGCGATCATGGGCGGGGTCGACGCGATCAAGCTACGCTCGTCGCTGACCTTGTTCGATCGTGCCGGCGCGCCGCCCGCGGTCCGGGACACGCTGCACGCCTTTTTCGACGGCCCGGACGAGGCGACGCTGCGCCTGCTCGATGCCTAGCGGCCCTGCGCGCGCCAGCGCTGGACGGTCCGCGCGATCATCCCCTCCTCGCCGCCGCTCTCGCGCCACAGCGCGGAGAAGACCGGATCGTCCGACGCCGGGCGCCGCCCCTCTTCCAGCGTGTCGAACGCGACCCGGATCGGGATCGACACGCCCTCCCCGCAGACGATCGCCTCGCGGTTGCGGAGCGCCGGCAGTGCGTCGAGGAAGCCGCGCGCCCCTTCGGGCATCGCGGCGCGGACGAACGCCTGATCGCGATCGTTGTTGAGTCGCATCGCGATGATCGTGCCGCACTGCGACAGCACCCCTTCCGACAAATCCGATGGCCGCTGCGTCACAAGGCCGAGCGCGACCCCGTATTTTCGCCCCTCCTTTGCCACCCGCCCGAGGATTCGTGCTACCGAGCCGCGCGCCGTCGGGTCGGCGGGGACGTAACGGTGCGCCTCCTCGCAGACGAGCAGGATCGGCCGCTGCGCGTCGCCGCGTGACCAGATCGCGAAGTCGAACACCATCCGCGCCAGCACCGCCACCACCACCGAGGTGATTTCGTTAGGCACGCCCGACACATCGATGATCGAGATCGGTCGGCCATCGCCCGGCAAACGGAAAATGCGCTGAACGAACGCCACCATCGTGTCGCCGACCAGCATCCCCGAGAACATGAAGCCATACCGCGGATCGGCGCGCACCTCGTCGATCTTGTTCTTAAGCCGCAGATAAGGTGACGTATCCCCGGCGCGGTCCATCTTGCCCATTTCCTGCTGCAGGATCTGGATCAGATCGCTCAGCAGATACGGGATCGGCGCATCGACGGTCAGCTTGGCAATCTCCTGCCCCGCCCGGCTCTTGGCCTTGGCGGCGAGCAGGCATTTGGCGAGAATGTCGGCATCCACCTGCCGCGCGGCACCGGTCGAGGTGACGAACACCTCGCAATGCTCCTCGAAGTTCATCAGCCAGTACGGCATCTGCAGGTTCGACACGTCGAACAGCGCGCCGGCCTCGCCGAACGCCGCGCCATATTCGCCGTGCGGGTCGATCATCACGATATGCCCCTGCGGCGCCAGCGTGCAGATACGGTGCAAGATCAGCGCGGTAGCCGTGGACTTGCCGGTGCCGGTCGAGCCGAGCAGCGCGAAATGCTTGCCCAGCATCGCGTCGACATACAGCGAGGCGCGCACGTCGCGGCTGGGATGCACCGTGCCGATCTCGATCGCCGCGCGCCCGCTCGCGGCATAGATCTCGCGCAATTCGTGCCCGTCGACCGCAAACACCCGCGCGCCGGGCACCGGATAGCTGGTCACGCCGCGGCGAAAACGCAGCATCCGTCCGGTCAGCCGCTCCTCGTCGCCCTCGCCGAGGAAATCGACCTCGGCCATCACCGCTTCGCCACGCTCGTCGGCCAGCCGCAACGCGCGCGTCGTCGCGATCAGCCATGTCGTGCCGACGCGCACCTTCACCTGTCCGCCGACCTGCCCCGCCATTGCCAGCACCGGGTCGCGATGCACGCGCAACGCGTCGAGCGCGGCGCGATCGAGCAGCAGTTCGCCCCGTCCGCCCGCGATCTGGCACACATGGCCGATCGCCGTGACGGGATCAGTTGCCGGTTTCGCGCCCGAAAAGGCTGCGGCGATCGCGGTATCGAAGGCGTGCGAGCCGGGGATGTCATTCATAAGCAAGCGCGCTTCCAGGACTGCGGAAGCATTGGGCTTAGGCTGTCGATCGTAAAGATCGGATGGACGCGTTCAGCGTCGCGCCAGTCGCCCGGCCCCCCAGCCGAGCGCGACCGACAGCAGCACCGCCGCCCCGCCGTATAGCCATTCATGGCGATTGGCAGCCTGGGCCACGAAGCGCTCGAAGCCCTTCTTGCGGATGTCGATGTCGCGTACCGCCACCGCCAGCACCCGCCCGTCGCGCACCAGGAAGGTTTCGGCGGTGAAGCGGCCGACCGGTACGCGCGCCGGGATCGACACGCGTGCGCGGTACAATACGCCATCGCTGATCTCGACAGCGCGCGGCGCTTCGTAGAACAGCCCGGTGCGCACGCGTTGTTCGACAAGCCCGCGCGTGAAGCGATCCTGCACATCGGACGGGGCGGCGGACGCAGGCGACAATTGCAGGCTGTCGAGCCCCAGCTCGTAGATCGCGCGCGTGCGCGCATCGACCAGCTCGTCGAGCGGCCGCGAGGAAGCAACCGCGTAGAAGGACGGGGCCGAGCGATAGCGCAGCCGCCCGGCATTGACCCAGATACCCGCGACCTTTTCCTTCTCGCGGATCACGATCGATTGCGTCGGCCCCTTGACGACCACCACGACGTCCGCACCCTTGGTGTCGGTGGGCGGTCGCCCGCCCGGATAGATGATCGCGCCGAACAGCAGCAGCTCGGCGCCCGCAAAGCTGTAGGCGATATCGATCTCGCGCTGCGACACATCGGGCACCAGCAGCGGCTTGGCCTGCGCCATGATGAGCGGCGCGGCGGCGAGCAGCAGCGCGGTCCTCACGACAATTCGACCGTATAGATTTCGTCGGGCCGCCATCCCAGCCCCAGCGCGATCCGGCCCGCGACCAGCAGCACCATCAGCGCCAGCGCGAGCCGCAGATATTCGGGCCGCGCCTTCGCCGCGAAGCGGGCGCCGACCTGCGCGCCGACCACCGATCCGATCAGCAGCAATCCCGCCAGCACGATGTCGACCGCCTTGGTCGTGGTCGCGTGCACCAGGGTCGCCGCAGCGGTGACGAACAATATCTGGAACAGGCTCGTCCCCACCACGACCGCCGTCGACATGCCGAGCAGGTAGATCATCGCCGGCACCAGCACGAACCCGCCGCCGACTCCGAGCAGGATCGTCAGGATGCCGGTGAAGAAGCCGAGCAGCAGCGGTGCGAGCGGCGAGATATACAGCCCCGAGGCATAAAAACGGGTCCGAAACGGCAGGCTGGCGACCAGCGGATGGTGCCGTCGCCGCCGCGCCGGCGCACTCCGCCGCCCCTTAGCGACCAGGATCGCGTCGACCGCTTCCTTGAGCATCATCAGTCCGATCGACCCGAGCAGCAGCACATAGGTGATCGCGATCGTCGTATCGATCTGCCCCCATTGCTGGAGCAGCCGGAACAGCCACGCGCCGAACAGCGAGCCGAGCACGCCGCCGATCACCAGCACCGTCCCCATTCGCGTGTCGACGCCACCACGCCGAAAATGCGCGAACACCCCCGACACGCTGGCGCCGGTCACCTGGCTGGCGGCCGAGGCGGCTGCGACGGTCGGCGGGATGCCGTAGACGATCAGCAGCGGCGTGGTCAGGAACCCGCCGCCGACCCCGAACATCCCGGACAGCAGGCCGACGCCCGCGCCCAGCGCGATCATCACCAGCGCGTTCACCGACAGGTTCGCGATCGGCAGATAGATGTCCATGACCGGTCGAACCGCTAGCGGGTTCGCCGCCGCGATGCCATCAATAGTCGGTGCCGATCGACAGCGCCGGGCCCGACGCCGGTCGCGCGGTTCCGACGATCCGCTGTCGCCACTCGAGGGCGAGACGCAACGTCTGCGTGCGGCCGACCGGCACGTCGATCATCGCAGACGGTCCGACATCCAGCCGCTGCGCCTCGCGCTGCGCACCACCCCACACGCCCAGCCCCAGCGAGACATGTACGTTGTCGGCGCGCCGGAAGACCGGACGCACGATGTGCGCGGCACCATCGGCATAGCCATCGATCTCGCCGCGAAGCACGGCCCCCGCCTGTGCATAGCCATCCAATCGAAAGCCAAGAGGCAAGGCCACGTCGCTGGCCCCGCCGATCAGCCCCACGCCCATGCCGCCGCGCTGATCGGACAAGCCGAAGCGTCGCTCCACGACAAGCCGGAGCGGCAAGGCGCCTGGCCGCCATTCGAGTCCGAGCGCAGCTTCCTGCTGCGGAGCATCGAGCGCGGCCGCAAGCCGCGCGACCACCGCGACGCGCCGCCGTGCATCGAGTGTGCGCGCGATCCTCACTCCCGCCTGCGAGCCGCCGAGTTGCGGGGTCGACACGCTGCTCCCGCCCCCGTTCCCACGAACCATCGCCCAGCCGCTCGCCGACCAACGCCGCGCCGGCGCTGGCGGAGCGGACAGCATATCAGCCATGACACCGAGCGTCGTGTGCGACTGTGATGTCGTCGCTTCGGTGAACACCGGGGCTGGCGATCTGGGCAACATCATGAGGGGAAGAGGGGCTTTGGTCGGCCCGATGCGCGTTGTGGGCGGGATGGGCCGGTACAGGACGACATGGGCCTCGGCCGTCTCGTGGGCCCGCGCGAAGGCTGTACTTGCTGCAGGTCGCGCGCGCTGACGTTTGACTTCAGCAGCGGCAAGCGGTGCCGCGGGTCGCAGCGGCGGCGCGGGCCAGAGTTGCCACAACCGCATTCCGATCCAGCCCGCGAGTACCAGAAGCAGGAAGCGCAGCGGCCGCCCTCTCGCCTTCATGACGTTGCGGGTAGCTCGTCCGGAAAGCGGTGGATCGTCTTCTCCCAGCGCGGCGGGGAGCCACGGAACGATGCCAGATAGCGGACCAGCGCGCGCCGCGCCGCCAGCATCGCAATGCCATTGGACACCATCGCACGCGGCAGCGCCCGTACGCCCTCAGCCCACCCGTGTTCGGCGGCCGTATGCATCGCCCGCGCAATCAGCCGCCAGCACAGCAATCCACCGTTCAGCGTCAACAACACGCGAAGGCCGATCCCGACCGGCTCCGCCGGGCGACCGGTGAGGAGATGCGCCAGCGACGACACTCCCCAGCCGATCAGCGCCAGATAGGCGGCGATCAGCGCCAACACCGTCAACAGCCCACGGCGATCGCGCATCCGCATCCAATATTCTGCGGCGTGGCGTCGCCTGCCCCAGCCGGTCCGATCCCATCCCAGAAGCGCGATCCCATTCACCCAGCGCGCCTTTTGTCGCACCGCGGCCTCGATCGTGTCCGGAAAATAGGCGCGGGTTGCGATCAGACGGCCGTTCATGCGCTCCCGCAAGCGCACGAACCGCGCCGGCAATCCCAGCGCCGCGACCCGCAGTCCAAGTTCGTAATCCTCCGTAAGGCTTTGCGGCTCGAACGGCGTGCCGCTGCCGTCATCGAGCCGGTCGAGCGCATCGCGCCGGATCGCGCACGCCACGCCGGCCAGCGGCACGGCCGCTTCCAGCGCGGACCGGACCACCAGATCGCGCCGGTGCGATTCAGCGAACTCATCGGCATAATGGCCGGAAATCAACCATCGCCGCCGGTCGATCAGCGGCATGACCGGCAATTGCACCAGCGCAACGTCGCGCAGATGATCGTCGAAGACCCGTAACTCCGCCGGGTCGACGACATCCTCCGCATCGTGCAGCACGATCGCCGCCGTGCGCCGCGCGCCGGCGAGATCGTCGGCGAGCAGTGCCTGCCACAATTGGTTGAGGCAGTCGGCTTTGGTCGTCGGCCCATCATGCGCCACGACAACCACGCGCACGCGCTCGTCCTCTGCCGCTACCGCCCGCGCCTCCTGCAACGTGCCGGCATCGTTGGGATAGCAGCCGACATAAAGGCGGTAATCGGGGTGATCATAACGCCTCAGGGTCGCACGCAGCATGGCGCCGATCACCCTCCTTTCGTCCCACGCGGGCACGAAGACCGCCAGCGGCAGAGGCGGTGCGGGCACCAGCGCCAGCCGATCCGGCTCGGGACGCCGAACGCGCCACCAAAACAAATCCATGACGAGATCGTCGATGCCGCCGACGAGGATGACGACGGCGGCGAATAGCGCCAGCTCGGCAACGGCGCGATCGAACACGCTCAACACGTCATTCATCGACCCGCGAGATCCATCGTTGCTGCCCCCGTACCGCCGTATCGATGGCGATAGTGTGGCAGAATGGCAACGACGCGAAAGAAGCGTGCGGACCCACGAACCGAATGGTTGACCGAGCGTTGCCGCCACGGTCCCCTTTCCCCCTTTCGGGACCGGTGCCGACCCAAGCCGGTACCGGCCGCGCCGTCGCGTTACAGGCGGCGCGGCCGAACCTGCCTTATTCTAGAAGTAAAAACCTCGCACTACGTCGAGCACGATCCCACGCCGCTGATCGACCAGCAAAGCATCGTCATAGTGACGAATCCATCGTGCGCTGCGCGGCGCCGCCGGAAGTCGATAACGCCACGGATCGGCGATCACGTATTGCGTCCCATAATAGGACGGTGCGATCCGCCCGCCGGGCCGAAATGTCTGATAGCGGAACGGGGCCTGCCAGCCGCCGCGCGCATACAGGTCGCGATGCCCCGCGCGCCATTGCTGCATGTCCGCCTGCCACGCACGCCGATCGCGCTGCCACTGGCGTTGCCGGCGATAATCACGGCGATCCTCGCGATACTCCTGCCGCGCTTCCCGCAGGTCGCCACGTTGCGCGCGGACGTCGCGCCAGTCGCCACGCTCGCGGGCTCGAGCGAGCTGGCGCTGTTCTTGGCGAATGTCCTGACGATCGCGCCGCAACTCCTCCCGCGATTGCGCGGCCGCCGGCGTCGACGCAACGACGCCCGACAATGCGCTGGCCGCGAGCAGCGCAGCGGTGACCAGATGACGCATCACTTTTCCTCCATGCGACGATGCGACCCGCGCCGCATCGTTGCCGGAGGATGTGTCATGCCGGCGCTGAACCATCTGAAAACGCCATCGTCAGCGAACCGACAGAAACGTGTTTTTACTGGCCGTTACGCCCGGTCGGCCCCGCCCCGCCCGGTCCGCCGGCCGCACCGACGGCGCCGATGTTGCCAAACAGATCCTGGAAGAAGCCGCGCTCGCGGCCAAGCGTCGGGGTCGTCTTGCCATAAGGTTTCAGGCTGACGACCTGCTCGACCCCGGACTTGCGGATCGCCGTGACGTTCCCGGCCTGATCGAAGCTGACCTGCAACGTCAACTGCTCCTTCGCACGCGGGGCGTTGAACGCGTAATTGCGACTGTCGCGCGCGATATAATACCAGTCGCCCTGGTTGAACTGGCTAGCGAAGCTGGGCGTGCCGAGCGTGGCGAGCACCGACTGGCGATTGTCGACCCCCGGCTGGATCGCATTCACCAGATCGGCGTCGACGATATAGCCCTGATGCGAGCGGAGCGGAGCACAGCCCGCGGCAAGAACGCCGGCCAGGGCGAGGAAGATCAGCGAGCGCATCGATACTCCGGTCACAGGCGCGCGTGGACTTTGCGGCCGTCCGCCTCAATATGCCCACCGGCGCGGCGAAACAAGCGCGTGCCGGCAAGCGATCGCGCGGAGCGATAAGGGGATGGTGCGTGGGCTGGTTGACGAAGGTGCTGAGACGACGCGACAGGGATGCCGCGATGCCGCTGTACGATGCGGTGGTCGCCCGCGCCCGCGCACCGCATTGGTATATCGACGGGGCGGTTCCCGATACACTCGATGGGCGCTTCGACATGGTCGCCGCGGTCCTGTCGATGGTGCTGCTGCGGCTGGAAAACGATCCGGACGGCGCGGAGCCGATCGCACGGCTGACCGAGCGCTTCGTCGATGACATGGACGCGCAGGTCCGCCAGATCGGCTTCGGCGACATGGTGGTCGGGAAGCATGTCGGCAAGATGATGGGAATGCTCGGCGGCAGGCTGGGAGCGTACCGAGAGGGGCTGGCGAACGGCGGAATAGACGAGGCGTTGGTGCGCAACCTGTATCGCGGTGCTGCCCCGAACGCGGCGGCAGTGGCGCATGTGCGTGGGGAACTTGTCGCCTGGCACGAGGCACTCGCCGCCGTGCCGCTCTCGCAATTGGTGGAAGGACGAATGGCATGACGACCGAATTCTCGCGGGTCGAGCGGCTCGACACGATCGGCAGCGAGGATCGTCAGGTAACGATCGCGGCCGACGACGCAGAGCGGCTCGCGCTCGCTCGCCGCTTCGGGCTCGTCGCCCTCGAGCGGCTGACCGCCACCTTCGCGATCCGCCGGGAAGGTAGTGCCGTCATGGCGCACGGCCATGTCAGCGCCGCGGTGGTGCAGAGCTGCACCGTCACGGGCGCCTCGCTACCGGCCAGCGTCGAGGAAGATGTCGCCCTGCGCTTCGTCGAGCCGATCGACGATATCGGCGGAGACGAGGAGATCGAATTGTCCGGCGACGCGCTCGACACGATCGAAATCGAGGGTGGCGGTATCGATCTGGGTGAGGCAGCGGCCGAGACGATGGCCCTCTCGCTCGATCCGTTCCCGCGCAGCCCGGACGCGGAGGCCGTGCTGAAACAGGCCGGGGTGATCAGCGAGGAAGAGGCCGGCGCCTTCGGTGCGCTGGCCGGACTGAAGGCCAAGCTCGAAGGAAAAGCCTGATCGCGCCTAATGATTGAGCGCGTTGATGGCGGCGTGGACGCGCGCCTCGGCCTCGCCGCGCGGCAGCCCCGGCGGGATCGGCTCGCCGATCCGGATCGTGACGATGCCGGGGCGCTTGGCGCCCTTTTTGGGCAGCAATCGCCCGCTATCGAGCGCGATCGGCACGACCGGCAGCCCCAAGGCCTTATACAAGCCTGCAAAACCGGAGCGCAGCGGCGGCGACTCGCCATGCGGCACGCGCGTTCCTTCGGCATAGACGACCACCGATCGCCCGGTCGCACGCACCGCTGCCCCCTCCTTCATCATCGCCCGCAGCGCCTTCGCCGATGCTTCGCGATCGACGACGATCGCGCCATATTTCACCGCCGACCATCCCCATAGCGGAATACGCATCAGCTCGCGCTTCAGCACCATCGCGGGCGAGCCGAGGATCAACTGCAGCTCCAACGTCTCGTACATCGCCTCGTGCTTGGCGACGTACAGGAATTGCCCGACCGGCACCTCGCCCTCGACCCGTGGGCGAATGCCGAGGATCCAGCGCATCAAGACCCGATGCAGTCGCGACCAGCGGTCGGCGTGCGCGATGACCGTGCGTTGCCCGAACAATGCTGCGATCGGCGTCGTCGCGACGATCGGCACCGAGGCGATGTAGAAGATCACACGGAAGATGATCGTGCGCAGCCAGTTCACCGCAGTCGCTCCCCCCACAGCACCAGCCGGCGCAGCAGCAGCTTGTTATATTCGTTGAAGGCCTGCGTCAGCGTCGGCTGCGCATCGACGCCGTCGACCAGCACCGTAACGCCGTCGCCTAGTGCCGGGCCGAGTTCCAGCGCCGCGCGGCGTGCATGCCAGTTCGAGGTGACCAGCCGAATCGAGTGATAACCATGCGCCCGCACCCAGGCGGCGGTCTCCTCGGCATTGCTGCGCGTATCGACCGCCTCCGCACCGAGATCGACGCAGCAGGCAATCGTCGCGGCATGCCCCGCCACCCGCGCCAGATCGGCGCGCGTCACCCCCGGCGCGGTGCCGGTCACCAGCATCCGCCGGGCGCGACCATGTTCCAGCAGGTCGAGCCCGCGCGCCGTCCGTCCTGCCGCCCCGGTCGGCACGACGATCCCGTCGGTTCGCAGGGTCGCGTCAGCGGGCGGCGGCAGCGCCAGCATGAACACCGCGAACCCGAGCGTCCACAGCAGCAGGGCGAGCGCGATCACACGCCGGATCATACCAGCCGCCCTAACGCGCGACGGACCGCGACATAAGCGACCAGCGCCGCCAGCGCGACGAACGCGACCGGCAGGATGATCGCACTTCCCCAGCCGACACGACCCAATGTCATCCCGCCGAGCAGTTCGGCCCCGGTGCCCGATCCCACCTGCGCGAGCAGCGCGATCGTCCCCCATGCCAGGGGGGCGCCGATCAGCGCGGCAAGGCCGGCATCGCGCGCCATTCTTCGGCAGAACAGCCGCGCCACCTGCGCGTCGGTCGCGCCGAGCCGGTGCAACACCTCGATCGTCGCCTCGTGCGTAGCCAGCCCGGCGCGAATCGACAGCAACACCATCGCAACCCCTGCCCCGATCATCAGCGCGACGATCACGCCGGCGAGCAGGGTCACCCCCTGAAGCAGTGTGCCGGTGCCCACTACGGCTGCGCCCCGCGCATCGATCCGAGCCCCGGGGTCGATCGGCGCCACGATCCGGTGGACCTGAGCGGCACCGTCACGCTCCTGTGTCAGGGTCACGTCGATCAGCGCCGGGACGGGCAGGTCGTCCTCGCTTGCCTCATCGCCCAGCCACGGGCCGAGCAATCGCGTCAGTTCGGCGCGGGGCACCTGAGCGACATGCGCCACCGACGGCGCCCGGCGCAACGCGGCAACCACCTGCGCAGCACGGCGGGCACGCGCCTCGGCATCGCCGGTGACGATCTGCACGGTCACCTGCCCGGCCAGCGCGCTGCGTAACGCGGCGCTAGCGCTCGCCGTCGCGATGCCACCAGCAGTCGCCAGCACCGCCAGAAAGATCATCACCGCCAACACACCGGCCATCGTCCAGCCATGACGCGCGGTGTCGAGCAGCCGGGCGGTCGCGGCGCTCATGCGCGCTCGCGCCTCGGCGCAATGGTCGGCTCGGTGAGGCGGCCGGCAGCGATCCGCAGCGTCTGCGCGCCGGGCACGCGCGGCAGCAGGTGCAGGTCGTGCGTCGCGACCACCACCGTCGTGCCGAGCTGGTTGAGCGACGCGAACAGCTGGATCAGCCGGTCGGCCATCGCATCGTCTACATTTCCAGTCGGCTCGTCCGCGAGCAGGATGTCGGGCCGCGCCACCACCGCGCGCGCAATGGCCACGCGTTGCTGCTCGCCGCCCGACAGCGTTTCGGGCTTCGCCGCGGCGCGGTGCGTGAGCCCGACCCATGCCAGCATCTCGCCAACGGCCTCGCTAATCTCATCCTCCGGCGTGTCAGCAATCCGCAGCGGTAGCGCGATGTTGTCCGCGACCGACAAATGCGCGATCAATCGAAAGTCCTGATAGACCATGCCGATCCGCCGTCGCAGCAAGGGCAGCCGCGCACGCGTCGTGGCGGCGATGTCGGCCCCGAACAGCCGGATCACCCCGCGACTGGGGCGTTGCGCCAGATGGAGCAACCGCAACAACGAGGTCTTGCCCGCCCCGCTGGCGCCGGTCAGAAAATAGAAGGCGCCGGCGACGAACGAGCAAGTGATATCGCGCAACACCTCTTCGCCATGGCCGTAGCGAAGCCCCACATTCTCGAACTGCACGATCGCCGCCATCGAACGCAGCCTTTGCACGCGGGACCGGCGTGCTTCAAGCATCGCGACTCCCGCTTGCGTTGCGGGGCGCACGCGTGCTTAGATTCGGTTCGTCCGTCTTGCCGGTGCCGCGCCTATGATCCTCGATTGTCCCGAATGCCGCGCCCGCTACCTGGTGCCGGATGACGCCATCGCGCCGCCTGGGCGTACAGTGCGCTGCGCCAATTGCGGCCATAGCTGGTATCATGACGTCAGCTACGCCGATGAGCCCGAGCCAGAGCCCGAAGCAGAGGACTCGCCCGCGTCGATCGCGGAGCCCGCGCCCTCCCCACCGCCGCCGCCGCTCGCCCCGGCCGTTGACGAGGCACCGCTGCCCTCGCCCAGCCTCCCGCTGCAATCGCCCCCGCCGGCCGCCGTCGAGCCCGATCCAGAGCCCGAACGCTACGATGCCTTCGCGCATCGTCCACCATTCCGCGCAACGACGCGTGGCAGCGGGCGGATCCGAACGATCGCCAGCATCGCCGCCGGCCTGCTGATGCTCGCTGCGGTCGCGGTGATCCTTTGGACCACCGCCCCTGGCCTCGCCCAGCAGATCGGTCTTTCGATCGGGCCGGAAGAATTGCCGCTCCGCATCGCCGACAATCCGATCCAGCGCCGCAAGATGGCGAACGGATCGGAGCTGTTCGCGGTGAGTGGCCGGATCACCAACCCGTCCTCGACGCGGCAACGCGTACCCGACATCCGCGCCGACCTGCGCGATTCGCAAAATCGCATCGTGTTCAGCTGGACGATCACGCCGCAGCAGCGGACGCTGCTGCCCGGGGGCGCGATCGACTTCAATTCGGCGCAGGTCGACGTTCCGGCCAGCTCGAAGCGGCTCGATCTCAGCTTCGTCGGCGAGGCGAGTTGAGATCAAAGCGATAAAGAGCGTTGCCAGCCCCGATCGGCTTTGCTAGGGGCGCTCGCCTACCAGACGCCGGGTCTGCCCGGTGGACAACACGTGCGGTCGTGGCGGAATTGGTAGACGCGCAACGTTGAGGTCGTTGTGTCCGAAAGGACGTGGAAGTTCGAGTCTTCTCGACCGCACCAGTTTCTCCTGAAAAAACAGAAAGTGCAGCGGTGCCGGTCCATCCGCCGATGGTCGAGCGGCGAAACAATCCCGTTGTCCATGTCCCGGATCTCAAGGCTGCCCACCTCGACGCCGCCTCTAACCTCTTCGTTTTTCCTTACGGGAACGTCGACGTCGATCGCGACGCTCAAGGCGGGTCACTGAGTTGGCCCGGTTCTGACCTCTTGGGGTTATTGTCGCAGCGACGACATCGTGCGGCGAGAGGTGAGAGATGCCACCTTGGAAGCAATTCAACGACACCGCACCCGGTGCGCAACCAGGCTACGCGCTGGTCCTGATGCTCACCCTGCCGGACGGATCGCAGCAAGAGGTAAGATTCGATGGCATTGAAGGAGACTATGTCGTCGATCGAAAATGGTCGATCGTAGACAGCGCTTGCGGACGGCAACAGGCTTTTAGGCAGTCGGCCGTTCTGGAAGAGCATCGATTGTTTGCGACATGGGAAGTTCCGAGCCAGCAACAGAAGACAAGAGCGGTCAATTTTCTCAAGAAGCTGGGTGTCCGCAACATCAAGGTCAGGATGGTCGCGCCATGATCGTCAGCGAGCACGGCTCGATCGCGCAACAGGTTGCGAGGATCATCGCTCAATATGTCGTCTTTCTAGAGTTGACGGACGAGGAGAGCCTTAATCCAGATGTTGCGGTCAAGATGCTGGAGGCGTTAGGGCCGGAACTGGCCGCGCTCGACAAGCCGTTTCTTCACGAGTTGATTAATGCATTTCCTGCTGTCGCCGACGAATATGGTGACGAAGCAGGCGCTGTGGTGGCCGTTATTCCGCGCAGCTTCTACCTCGAAGAGGTGCTCGCCGACGACGAGCCGATGCGGCTCGCCGAACTGAACGCGGTGCGCGCGACGACCGATTGATTTCTGATCCGGCATGGCGCCAGCTGCCAACTGGCGAGCACGGCGAGCAAGTGCCCCCGGGTCGCCCGCCGCCAAATATCTTGTTCACCCTCGCTCAAGCCGCTATCCGCCACGGGGCTGACCATGGCCCGCGCCCGCACCTCCCGCTCCGCTCCGTCCAAGAACCGCTCGCCGTGGCGGCGCCGGTTCGGACTTGCCGTCAAACTCGCGCTGGGTGCGATCGTGCTGGCGTTCGCCGCGCTGCTGACCGCGGTCTATATCGCGCGGTCGCAGCTCCCCAGCTTCGAATCGCTGAAATCGTCGCCTAACGGGCAGATGATCCGCGTCCATGCCGCCGACGGATCGGTGCTGGTGTCGCTCGGGCCGAGCTATGGCGAGTGGCTCGGCTATGACCGCATTCCCGCAGTGATGCGCGATGCCACGATTGCGGTCGAGGACCGCCGCTTCGACAGCCATGTCGGCGTCGATCCGGTCGGGATCGCACGCTCGCTCTACGTCAATTACGAGCGCGGGCGGCGGGTGCAGGGCGCCTCGACGATCACCCAGCAGCTGGCGCGCAACATCTTCCTGAACAATCAGAAGAAGTTCGGACGCAAGTTCCGCGAGGGCATCCTCGCGCTCGCATTGGAGCGAAAATTCTCGAAGGAGCAGATCCTCGAGCTGTACCTCAACAAGGTCTATTATGGTGGCGGCGCGTACGGCATCGACGCGGCAAGCCGCAAATTCTTCGGCCATGGCGCGGACCATCTGAGCCTGCCTGAGGCGGCGGTGATCGCGGGGCTGGTCAAGGCACCATCGAACTACTCGCCGACTGCCGATGCCCAGGCCGCAGTCGGGCGCGCCGGGGTGGTCATCCAGCAGATGGTGCGCAACGGCTTCATCTCGGTCGATCAGGCGCGCGAGGCGAACGATGTCGGGGTGAAGCTCGCCCCCGCGCCGCGCCAGAACAGCGTCCGCTATTTCACCGACTGGGCGCTGCCGCAGCTCGACCTGCTGATCGACGAAACCGAAAAGCCACTGGAAGTGTGGACGACGCTCGACCCGGCGATGCAGCGCGATGCAGACGCGGCGGTTCGCGCCAACGTGCCAAAGGGTGCGCAGGGCGCATTGGTGTCGATCGACCGCGATGGCTCGGTGCGGGCGATGGTCGGCGGAACCGACTATGTCAGCTCGATCTACAATCGCGCGACGCAGGCACAGCGCCAACCGGGATCGTCGTTCAAGCTGTTCGTCTATCTCGCCGCGCTGGAGGCGGGCAAGACGCCGGAGGATCGCGAGGTCGACGAGCCGGTGACGATCGACGGCTGGAGCCCGCGCAACGACTCGCGGCGCTTCTCGGGTAGCGTCACGTTGCGCACCGCCTTCGCCTATTCGCTCAACACGATCGCCGCCAAGTTGGGGCAGGCGGTCGGGTTCCAGACCGTCGCCGATATGGCGCGCCGCTTCGGGATCAGCACGCCGGTCAACACTCATCCGTCGATGGTGCTCGGCACGTCCGACGTGCGGCTGATCGATATGACGCGCGCCTTCGCGAGCGTCGGCAACAAGGGCGTCGCGATCACGCCCTTCGGTATCACGCGCGTCACCGCCGATGGCGAGGAAATCTACCGTCACGAGGTCGACCGCAGCCAGGTGCTGGTCGCGCCTAACGTCGCCGCCGAGATGACGGACCTGTTGCAGACCGCGGTCAACACCGGCACCGGGCGCGCGGCGCAGATCGGGCGGCCGGTCGCGGGCAAGACCGGCACGACCACCAGCAGCAAGGACGGCTGGTTCCTCGGCTTCTCTTCCGGGCTGACCACCGGCGTATGGATGGGCCGCGACGATGCGCGTCCGATCGCCGGCCTGCACGGCGGCACCGCCCCCGCGCGCGCCTTCCGCGAGTTTATGGTCAAGGCCGTCGCGAAGCGGCCGATCGAGCAGTTCGAAACCGCCGTCACCCTGCCGGAGGCGCAGCTGGAACCGGATGCGGAGAGTTATTACGGCGCGCCCGACAATTCGACGTTCGTCGATGAGGACGGCTACGGCATCGAACCGCCCGCCGCCCCCGAGCAGGGTCCGGTCTACGGCCCCGAGCGGCCGGTGGTGCAGCCGCTGCCGCCGCAAGGCGACGAAGCACAGCAGCCGCGTCCCGACGAGCGGCTCGACCAAGAGTGGCTGGATCGCGTCACCGGTCAGCCGCGTCGCGACGCGGTTCGCACCCCACCCCCGCCCCGCGGCACACCCCCGACCCGGCCGCAGGTGGCGGCTCAGCCGGCAGGCGAGCGTCCGTACCAGTGAAGCGCAGCGCCATTGGTGCGTAGCCACTGCCGCTCGGACGTGGGGTCGCGGCCGAACAGCTCGGCAACAAGCGCGTGGAAGGCGGGCGCATGATTCATGTGGATGCGATGCGCGACCTCGTGCGCCACGGTGGCGCGGCGGACCTCGGGTGGGGCGAGCACCAGCCGCCAGCTGTAGCGGATCGCGCCGTGATGCGCGCAACTACCCCAACGCCCGCGTGGATCGCCGATCGAGACCGCGCTGACCGACACGCCGGCCCGCGCAGCATAGAAGGCGGTATCCTGCTCGAGCAATGCGAGTGCACGGCGACGCAGCCAAAGCTCGACGCGGCGCGGCACGCTCTCGATCGCGCCGCCGAGGACTAGCCGCCCAGCATCGACGATCGGCGTCCGCGGCGCTTCGGCACGCCAGTCGATCGTCAGCATCTGTCCGTCGACGGGGATCGTTGCGCCCGACAGGAACGGACGTGCGCTGGGCAGGCGCTCGCGCTGATGCGCGATCCATGCGTCCTGCGCGCGCGCCCATGCCAACGCCTTGGCAAGCGACGCCCGGGGTGGCAGCGTCAGCCTGGCCTGACCGCTGACCGGATCGAACGACAGCCGCGTGCGCCGCGCCCGCGGGTTGCGCACGACCGCGATGTCGCCGGTCACAACTCGCGGTCGACGATATGCATTTCGAGGTCGCCGGCATCGTCCTCGCTGATCGTCCAGCCGCGCACCGACTGCCCGGCACGGTGCACCGCCTCGCGGTCGCCCGAAACGAGATAATGCCAGTCGGGCAATTGCTCGCCCAGCGCGCGAAGGCGATAGGCGCAGGTCGTCGGCAACCAGTCGATCGCATGGACATTGCCCATCGTCAGCCGAACGCATTCGCTGACATAGGCGCGTCGATGCCGGTAATTGGAGCATTGCCCACTGCGGCGGTCGAGCAACCGGCACGCGACATTGGTCGCCACCAGCTCGCCGGTTTCCTCATCCTCCAGCTTGTGGAGGCAACATTTGCCGCAGCCGTCGCACAATGCTTCCCATTGCGCGCGGTCGAGCTTGTCGAGCGACATCGTCTCCCAGAATCGACCGGTCAGCGCGCCCATTTCTTCACCTCCGCAACGATGGCGGCAGGCGGCCCTTCGGCAAGCAGCGCCAGCGGTTTGCCATCGGGATCGAAGAGATAGATCTGACGGCTGTGATCCATCAGATAGCCGCCCTCGGTCCCGGCACCTCGCGCGAAATAGATGCCATATTCCTTTGCCACCTTCGCGATCTGCCCGGGCGTGCCGGTCAGTCCGACAAGCCGCGGGTGAAAGGCGGTGACGAAGCGCTTGAGCGCGGCGGGCGTGTCACGCGCCGGATCGACGGTGATGAAGATCGGCACGATCTTCTTGCCGAGATCCGGATCGTCGTGCTCGATCGCCTTGAGCGCAGCGACGATGTTCTGCACGTCGGTCGGGCAGACATCGGGGCAGAAGGTGTAGCCGAAATAGACGATGCGATAGCGCCCGGTGAAATCACGATCGGTGACCGTCCGCCCATCCTGACTCGTCAGCGAAAATGGCCCACCGATCCGCGCCCCGGCCAGCGGCGGGGTAGTCGGAGGCTCCTGTGCACAACCCGAAAGAGGCCCGGCGAGTAGCAGCGCGAGCGTGGCGGCGAAACGTCGCATGTTCATGGCGACGCCAGATGTGATGCGTTATAGGCCCTGACGCAACCCTGAGCCCTCGCGAGAACCATCCGATGCAACGCCGTCCGTTTCTGAACTTCGCGCTGCTCGCCGCGCTGTCGACCGTCACCGCGCTGCCGGCGACGGCGCAGCAGCAGTCGCAAAGCTACAAATTCCTCGAAGCGGTGCGGAAGGGCGACGGCAATGCCGTGATCGGGATGCTCGACCAGCCCGGACAGACGATCATCAACGCGCGCGACATCACCAACGGCGAGGGCGCGATCCATATCGTCGTGAAGCGTGGCGACGCTGCGTACCTTCGCTACCTTCTCGCGAAGGGGGCCGATCCGAACCTGCGCGATGGGGATGGCAATACCGCGATGATCCTTGCGGTACAGGCAAACCAGCCCGAGCTGATCCAAATTCTCGCCGCATCGAAGGCGAACGCGAATCTCGGCAACAATGGTGGCGAGACGCCCTTGATTCGAGCCGTGCAGCGTCGTGACCTTGCGCTCGTGCGCGCGGTGCTGGCGGCGGGCGGCAACCCGGATCAGACCGACAACGTCGCGGGCATGTCGGCGCGCGATTACGCCAAGCGCGATGCCCGCTCCACCGTGATCGTGAAGATCCTCGACGACACGCCGAGCAAGCCACAGCGCGCGGTGGCCGGACCGAAATTCTGACCCCGCTGATCTAGAAGCCGGCAACCGCTTCCGGATCGTGCGCCGCGATGAGACGACGCGCAGCGCGGCGCGCGAAGGCGAGCGTGCAGCGCTTGCGGGTGGCGGCAGGTAGCGGATCGGTGCGTGCCTCGCGAACGATCGCAGCGTCGTAGCGATCGGCGACGATCAAGCCGGTACGCTCCGGCAGGAACGCTTCACCGGCGATCGGTGAAGTGTCGAACCCAGCGGGCACCGCCCAGTAGAAGCGATCGCAGTGGGCGAGATAATCCTGCCACTTGCCATCGCCCAGCAGGTCGGCGCGCGACACCTTGATCTCGACGATCACCAACTGCCCACGCGGATCGACCGCCATCAGATCAGCGCGTCGGCCGCCATCCAGCGGTACTTCGGCAATTGCGGTCAGATCGTGCCGCAACAGCATGCGGGTCACGCCCCGGGCGACATCGCGGGCGCAAAGAGCGGCGGTTTCATCTTGCTGGCAGGTGTCGGGCGGCGTCAACATGTCCGCCCGTTTAGAACATCATGCGAACAAAAGCCACGGCTACGTGCGCGAGAGATCCGTTGCGATCAACGATAGAAGATGTGGTTCCCGATCGAAGCGACCCGGACGCCATTCGCATGGCCGACGCGACGATGATTGAAATACAATGCGTTGGCGGCGTCGCTCTCCCACGCGTCCTTAAGCGCGACCTTGGCGACGGCCATCGCGGTGCGCCAGTCGTCGTTGCTCGGCGCCGCCGGCATCCGACCGCCGCGGACGAAGGAGAATTGCCCCTTCTGCGTCACGACATCGCACGCGCTGCCGCCGAAACGGTGCGAGCGGGTGCGGTTGAGGATCACTTCAGCGACCGCGAGCTGGCCACTGAGCGGCTCCCCACGCGCCTCGAAATAGATGGCGCCGGCGAGGCAGCGCAGGTCTTCGTCGGCGTCGGAACGGATCGACTGGTCGGCGACTGCCGCGGCGAGGGTAGGATAGGCGACCTGCTCTTCGACCTGCGCCGCGGTGACCGTCGCTTCCTGAGCAGCCGGTTCGGCCGGGGCGATCGTGGGAACCTGGGCGGGGAGAGCGAGTTGAATCGCGGTAGACGCGGCGGGAACCGCCGGAAGGTCAGCAGCCAGTCCGGGAGCGCTCTGCGCAACCAGAGCAAGGACCGAGAAAGTAAGCGTCGCGAAAGTTGCGACGCGCGAACTGAACGGCATTCCACATCATTTTTATGCGGTGAGTGCGCGGATACGATCGCTGAAGCAGCGTTAGCTGTTCGATCGCTCCGGGTCCCCCCCCGACTGCGTCACCGTCGGGATCGCACCCCGCATCGGCACAACGCACGTTGTCGATGTGGTCCGGCTACGGGCAAGAGGTTAACAGGGTCAATGCTACAGGATCGTTTCAGCGACGAACCGTTCGGCGTCCGGGATATCCAGTTCGATCACCCAAAGATCGGGATCGCGGCTGCGGCGGTTTCGCCAATATTCCTCTACCGCGCCCGGAGCGTCCGTCGCCGGCCCGGCGGGGATCAGCACGTCGCGGTCATCGAGCCCGCGCATCCGCTCGACCGCACGTAGCTCGCGGCCCTCGGCGATAAGGATCAGCAGGGCGCCGCCTTGAGCTTCACCACGCGCACGCACCACAGCGAGGCCGCCCGCGTCGTTGACTCGCCGCAATAATGCGCCGATCGCCAGATGTGTCGGCAGGCGCGCGCTCACAGCCCGGCATATCCGGGCAGCGACGCCAGCGCGATCCGGGAGCGCATGAACGTCCCGGTGCCGCGCGCCACCTCTTCGCCTTCCGCTGTGATCAGCCGGGCCTCCGCGACGAACACCCGCCGCTGTCCACTGATCCAGCGACCTTCTGCTACCACGGGACCAACCCCCAGCGGGCGGGTCAGCAGCAGGCTGAACTGGGTGGTCAGAAGGAAGCGATCGGTGACCAGGCTGTTGCAGGCATAAAAGGCCGCATCGTCCAGCATCTTGAAGTAGCTGGTGCCGTGCGCCGCGCCCGCGGCATGGAAGTGGCGTTCGTCGACGGCGAAATGGATACGCGACTCGCCCGGCGCGACAAGCTCGAGACGTGATTCGAAAAAGCGATTGATCGGGGCCGCTGCGTAGAGCGATTCGAGCGCCCGGTAATGGGCGGCGGCGCCTTCAGGCGGCATCGCGCACGCCGTGATCGGACAGCAAGGCATAGATCGCATCGGGCGATCCCGCCCCGCGCAGCTTGGCGACCAGCGCACGATCGCGCAAGCGGCGGGCCACACGCGCAAGCGCCTTCAGATGGTCGCTCCCGACCTTCGGCGGAGACAACATCGCCACCACCACGTCGACCGCCGTGTCGTCGATCGCACCATAATCCAGCGGCTGTGCAAGCCGCGCAACCGCGAGGGCGATCCGCGGGAGCCCCGCGATGCGCGCGTGCGGAATCGCGACTCCGCCGCCAAAGCCAGTCGAGCCTTCTTTCTCGCGCGCTGCGAGCCCGTCGGCCAGCACACGTGCCTCCATACCCAGCGTCGGAGCGACAAGCGCCCCGAGCTGGGTGAACAACGCCTTTTTGGAAGCGGCGGGCAGTCCGACGACGATCAATTCGGGGACGAGCAGGTCGCTGAGATCGCTCGCCATCAGGTCCGGTCAACCACCACGCTGCGGCTCCACCCAGCCGATCGTGCCGTCCCCGCGACGATAGACCATGTTGTACGATCCGGTCCCCGCGTTCTTGAACAGCAGCGCCTGCGTGTTGCGCAAATCGAGCATCATCACCGCGTCGGAGACGCTGGCATCGGGCACGTCGACGCGCGTCTCGGCGATCACCAGCGGCGCATCGCCGGCATCGTCCTCGCCGATCTGCTCGGCGAACAGCGTGTAGCCGGCATTGTCGTAGCCGTTGCGATCCTGCTCTTCCTCGGTCGCGGCATGCGCGGCATGGCGATCCTTTAGCCGGCGCACGTAGCGACGCAGCTGCTTCTCGATCTTCTCGGCGGCACCGTCGAAGACGATGTGCGCATCGTGCGCGTCATGGCGACCCTTCAGGATCAGGCCGCGGGTCACGTGCGCGACGATGTCGCACGTAAAGCCGTTATCGTGCGGCCCCTTGCCGAAGGTGACCTCCGCCGAGATGGCGCGGGCGAAATATTTGTCGGCGATACCCTGGAGTCGGTCCTGCACATGGGCCTTCAGCGCGTCGCCGATCGCCACCTGGTGACCTGAAGTCCGGATATCCATATTTTACCTCCATTTATGCCGTACCGCCCCCCTGCGATCCGGCCCAACGTTCGCGTCATTCGGACGCGGCGACCCCCCACAAAGGTTCTTTGACCTTCTTTAGAAACGCAGCATGCGCGGCCAGTTCCGCATCGCTGGGCGAAAAGACGCGCAGCGGGCGGGCGCGGGGCGGCGCGATCTGCACCTGCTCGACCACGATCGGCGCGGCTTCGCTGACCAGCCCGAGCCCGATCTGGCGCCCGCCCATCAGCTCGACATAGACCTGCGCCAGCAGCTGCGCGTCGAGCAGCGCGCCGTGTAAGACACGGTGCGAACGGTCGATTCCGTAGCGGCTGCAGAGCGCGTCGAGCGTGTGCTTGGCGCCGGGGTGGCGGGTGCGCGCGATCGCGAGCGTGTCGACCATCCGCGAACCGCACACCGCGACACTGCCGCAGCGTTCCAACTCCCCGTTCAGAAACGAAAAATCGAAGCCGGCGTTGTGCGCGACCAGCGGCGCGTCGCCGAGAAAATCGAGCAATTCCCGCACCCCGGCCGAGAACACCGGATGCTTGGCAAGGAACGCCGCGGACAGGCCGTGCACGCGCTCCGCCTCGGCAGGCATGTCGCGCTCCGGGTGAAAATAGGCGTGAAAAGTTCGGCCGGTTTCAACGCGGTTGACCAGTTCGACGCAGCCGATCTCCACCATGCGATCGCCGCCGACAAAGCTGAGGCCGGTAGTTTCGGTGTCGAAGACGATCTCGCGCATGATCGCGTCGTTATCGGCCCTGTCCGCGTTGCACGCAAGCGATGACGCGCAGCACCGCGGCGCGGGTTTCGTCGAGCGAGACGTCGGTCGGGATCACGAAATCGGCGCGGGCGCGCTTCTCGGTGTCAGGAAGCTGCCGAAAATAGATGGCGTCGAACCGCTTCGGGGTCATGCCGGCGCGCGCCAGCACGCGTTCGCGCTGCACCGGGGCGGATGCGGACACCACCACGACAAAATCCATGTCGCGGTCGCCGCCGGTCTCGAACAACAGCGGAATGTCGAACACGACCAGCGGCGCGTCGCCATGCCGGGCGAGAAAGGACTCGCGCTCGGCGCGGACCGCCGGATGGACGATCGCCTCCAGCGCGCGCAGCGCCGCATCGTCGCCGAGCACCGCTTGCCCGAGCGCGGCGCGATCGACGCCAGCCGGGCCGGTGGTGCCGGGGAAGCGCGCCTCGATCGCCGCGACCAGTGCGCCGCCCGGACCCTGCAGGCGATGCACCGTTGCGTCGGCGTCGAACACCGGCACACCGACGTCGGCGAACATCGCCGCGACCGTCGACTTGCCCATGCCGATCGAGCCGGTGAGGCCGATGACGATCATGCGAGCAGGCGCGCGCGCAATTCCTCATCATGCTCGCGCGGCGGGGCGGCGCCGAAGAACAATTCGAACGCGACCGCCGCCTGCCCGACCAGCATCTCCAGCCCGTCGACCGTCTCCAGATCGCGCGCGCGCGCCGCCTTGAGCAGCGGGGTTTCGAGCGGGGCGTAGACGATGTCGTAGACAATTGCGTTATCGGGGAGCGGCGTCAGGTCGAGATCGAGCGGGTCGTGCCCGGTCATGCCGAGCACGCTGGTGTTGACGAGCAGCGCCGCCGCCGGGAGCCGCGCGCTCAGCGGGAGCGCATCGCCCTTGAGCCCGAATTGCGCCAGCAGCGCCGCGCCCTTCAGGGGGGTGCGGTTGAGCAGGGTCACGCGGCCGACCTTGCTGCGCGCGAGCGCAAACAGCACCGCCCGCGCCGCGCCGCCCGCGCCGACCACCACCACCGGCTGCCCGCCGAGATCGAGATCGGCGATCGGGGACAGGAAGCCCGCGGCATCGGTGTTGGTCGCAATCAGCGCGCCGTCCTCGCCGCGGAACACGGTGTTGGCCGCGCCGATCATCGCACGCACGTCGCCGGGATCGGGGACGTGATCGAGCGCAGCGACCTTGTGCGGGACGGTGATGTTGCACCCGCGCCAGTCGCCGTCGTCGGCGCGGCGCGCGAAATAATCGGCAAGGTCGTCGGCCGCGACGTGCGTTGCGCGATAGTCGCCCGCCAGCCCGAGCTTTTCGAGCCAGAAGCCGTGGATCAGCGGCGACTTGGAGTGTGCGATCGGGTCGCCGATCACCTCGGCATAAGGGGTGTTGGTCATGATGTTACCTTGGCCGGGCCGAAGAGGTGGTCGGGACCATTGTGAAAGCACCTTCCGTCATGCCGGGCTCGTCCCGGCATCCACCGTTCCGCACACCTTTGACTCGTCGAGCTTGCGGTGCCGTGGACCCCGGAACAAGTCCGGGGTGACGGAGAATATGACGCTCACGCCGGCAGCACCTGGCGGACGCGGAGATAATCGAGCACCGGGAGCAGCGGCATTCCAAGGACGGTGAACTGGCTGCCGTCGATCCGGGAAAACAATTGCGCGCCCGGCCCTTCGATCCGGTAGCAGCCGACGCAGCCCGAAATCGCCGGCCATTCGGCATCGAGATAGGTCTCGATGAACGCGGGCGAGAGCGGGCGGACGAACATCTTCGCCTTGTCGACGATCCGCCACACCGGCTGACCGTTCTCGGCGATCACCGCCGCGCTGACCAGATCGTGGCGCTTGCCCGCCATGCGCGTCAGGTGATCGCGCGCCTCCTCGCGGCTGGTCGGCTTGTCGAGGATCGTGCCGTCGTCGAGCACAGCGAGGCTATCCGACCCGAGCACCAGATGCCCGGGGTGGCGCGCGCTGACCTTGAGCGCCTTCAGCTCGGCGAGCGCGTCGGCGATGTCGCGCGGATGTCGCCCGGCCATCGCCGCCTTCAACGCCGCCTCGTCGGCATAGGCCGGCTCGGCGGTGAACGGCACGCCGGCGGCAGCGAGCATCGTGGTGCGCGAGGCGCTTTGCGAGGCGAGAATCAGCATGGGATCAGCATCAATCGGTGTTCCGTGCCGCCAGCCCGCGGCGTTCGTTGACCAGAGCAATGATCGCGGCGGCGGTTTCCTCGATCGAGCGGCGCGTGACGTCGATCACCGGCCAGCCGTTATCGGCGAACATCCGCCGCGCATAGGCGATCTCGCGCGCCACCGCATCCTGGTCGACATAGTTGGTTTCGGTCGCCTGGTTGAGCGACAGCAGGCGATTGCGGCGGATCTGGATCAGCCGGTCGGTGCTGGTGGTCAGTCCGACGACCAGCGGGTTCTTCAGCGAGAACAGCGCGCGCGGCGGCGGGCTTTCGACGACGATCGGGATATTGGCGGTCTTATAGCCGCGGTTGGCGAGATAGATCGAGGTCGGGGTCTTCGACGAGCGGCTGACCCCGGCGAGCAGGATATCGGCCTCTTCCCATTCCTCGTGCGCGATCCCGTCATCATGCGCGATCGTGAACTGGATCGCATCGACGCGCGCGAAATAGGCGGCGTCGAGCACGTGCTGGCGTCCGGGGCGCGCCTTCGCCTGCTGACCGAGCAGCATCGACAGCGCATCGTTGACGGGATCGAGCGGGGCGACCGTGGGCAGCCCGAGCGCCTTGCAGCGCGCCTCCAGCGCGGTGCGCGTCACCGGATTGACGAGCGTGAAGATGACGAGCCCGGGATTCTGGGCGATTTCCTGAAGGATGCGGTCGAGATGCGTTTCGGTGCGCACCATCGGCCAGAAATGCCGCACCGTCTCGACATCGTCATATTGCGCCAGCGCCGCCTTGGCGATGTTCTCCAGCGTCTCGCCCGTCGAGTCCGACAGCAGGTGAAGGTGGAGGCGGAGCATCAGGAGCCGGACATCGGAGGGTGGACCGATCTGTGGATAAGTCGTTGACCGGCGCTAGCGTAACTTCATCGACCCGCCAAGCGCGACCCCGATCGGTGGATAATCGGGATTCTGTCCACAGCGCCGTCCCCAGCCCGTGATTTTATCCACAGGCTGTGAAAACCGGGGATAACGCGACGCGAATCCGGCGGCGTGCGGGAGAGTCGTTCGAGTCAAGCTGTTGGCAATTCCGGTGGTGGCGCATAAGCCCCCGCGATCCACGCGCCTACAACAGCAACAACCAGACTCTCTGAATCTTCCTAGAAGGGTAGAAGGATCGCACCCGATGGTGAGCAAACCCCTGTTGCGAGTCCTGAACGGCGAGCGCGCCGACCGCCCCCCGACGTGGCTGATGCGGCAGGCCGGGCGCTATCTCCCTGAATATCGGGCGTTGCGCGCCGAGAAGGGTGGGTTCCTCGCGCTCGCCACCGATCCGGTCGCGGCCGCCGAGGTGACGCTGCAACCGATCCGCCGCTTCGGATTCGACGGCGCGATCCTGTTTTCCGACATCCTGATGGTGCCCTGGGCGCTGGGGCAGGCGCTGACCTTCGGGGCGGGCGAGGGGCCGCGGCTGGCACCGGCGCTGGTTGATGCGGCATTGGCGGCGCTGACTCGCGAGCCGGCGCGGCTCGATCCGGTCTATGCGACGGTGCGACGGGTCGCCGGGTCGTTGCCTGCGGAGACGACCTTCCTTGGGTTCGCCGGGTCGCCGTGGACGGTCGCGACCTATATGGTGGCGGGGCAGGGCAGCCGCGATCAGGAGGTGACGCGCCGCTATGCCTACGCCGATCCGGCGGCGTTCGGCGCGATCGTCGATGCGATCGTGGCGATGACGATCGACTATCTCGCGACGCAGATCGAGAATGGCGTCGAGGCGGTGCAGATCTTCGACAGCTGGGCCGGGAGCCTGTCGCCCGCGCAGTTCGAGCGCTGGGTGATCGCGCCCAATCGTGCGATCGTCGATGGCGTCCGTGCGCGGTGTCCGGGCGTGCCGATCATCGGCTTTCCGAAGGGCGCGGGCGGCAAGCTGGCCGCTTATGCCGCGGGCACTGCGGTGGATGCGATCGGGCTGGACGAGACGGTCGATCCGCGTTGGGCGGATGCGGTGCTGCCGGCCGGGCTGCCGGTGCAGGGCAATCTCGATCCGCTCGCCTTGCTGACCGGCGGGGCAGCGCTGGAGGCGGGGATCGACCGTGTGCTGGCGGCGTTCCCGGAGCGGCCGCATGTCTTCAACCTCGGCCACGGGATCGGGCAACACACGCCGATCGCGCATGTCGAACATCTGCTGCAACGGGTAAGGGGCTGAACATGGTCGGGTTTCTTGGCGCGACCTATGATTGGGTGAAGGCCGCGCACGTCATTTTCGTGATCTTCTGGATGGCGGGGCTGTTCATGCTGCCGCGCTATCTGGTCTATCATCAGGAGGGGCTGTCCGACGCCGCCGACGCGGCGCGCTGGGTGGAGCGCGAGACCAAGCTGCGCGCGATCATTCTGACGCCGGCGATGATCGTGGTGTGGGTGCTGGGGCTTGCGCTCGCGCTGAATGCCGGGATCGCGGACGGCGTGCCGGGCTTGGGGTGGTTGCACGCCAAGCTGGCGATCGTGTTCCTGCTGTCGGGCTATCATGGCTGGGCGGTCGGCTATGCCAGGAAGCTGGCGCGCGGGCAGGTCGGCGTGTCGAACAAGGCGCTGCGGATGATGAACGAAATTCCGGCACTCGCGACCGCTCTGATCGTCATTCTGGTGATCGTGAAGCCGTTCTGACGGCGCCGTCGTCATCCCCGCGAAGGCGGGGATCCAGAACCTCTGGCGTGTCGGCCCTTGCGAAGACCTGCGCGTCTGGATTCCCGCCTGCGCGGGAATGACGGTGGGGTGGATTGCGCTCGGCGCTTGACTATCCCGAACATGAATCATACCTCGCGCTCGTGACGTCGCCGGTCCTCGGTGCGCGCCGCATCCTCTACAGCTTCGTTTCTCGAGCGTTCTCCATCGCCGGCCGAGCTTTCCCCGACCCCCGATCACATCGGACAGATACATGCATCTCAAGGATTTGAAGAAGAAGGCCCCCGCCGAGCTGGTGCAGCTTGCCGAGGAGCTGGGCGTCGAGGGCGCCTCGACGCTGCGCAAGCAGGACCTGATGTTCGCGATCCTGAAGGTGCAGGCCGAAAACGGCGAGCAGATCATGGGCGAGGGCACGATCGAGGTGCTGCCCGACGGGTTCGGCTTCCTGCGCTCGGCACAGGCCAATTATCTCGCCGGCCCGGACGACATTTATGTCAGCCCGAATCAGGTCCGCAAGCACGGGCTGCGCACCGGTGACACGGTCGAGGGCGAGATCCGCGGGCCGAAGGACGGCGAACGCTATTTCGCGCTGGTCAAGATCACGCAGGTCAATTTCGAGGAGCCCGAGCGCGTCCGCCAGCGCGTCAACTTCGATAACCTCACGCCGCTCTACCCGGACGAGCGGCTGAAGATGGAAATCGAGGATCCGACGATCAAGGACAAGTCGGGCCGCGTGCTCGATGTCGTCGCGCCGATTGGCAAGGGCCAGCGCTGCCTGATCGTCGCGCCGCCGCGCGTCGGCAAGACGATCATGATGCAGAACATCGCGCGCGCGATCAGCCACAACCATCCGGAGGTGTTCCTGCTGGTGCTGCTGATCGACGAGCGGCCCGAGGAAGTCACCGACATGCAGCGC
Organism: Sphingomonas phyllosphaerae; assembly: GCA_036946405.1. Classification (NCBI taxonomy): domain Bacteria; kingdom Pseudomonadati; phylum Pseudomonadota; class Alphaproteobacteria; order Sphingomonadales; family Sphingomonadaceae; genus Sphingomonas; species Sphingomonas phyllosphaerae. Next base: position 701,533 of record JAQIJC010000001.1, read on the forward strand.
ACGGTGAACGGCGAGGTGGTCAGCTCCACGTTCGACGAACCCGCGACGCGGCACGTGCAGGTCGCCGAGATGGTGATCGAGAAAGCCAAGCGGCTCGTCGAGCACAAGAAGGACGTGGTGATCCTGCTCGACAACATCACGCGTCTGGGGCGTGCCTACAACACCGTCGTGCCGTCGTCGGGCAAGGTGCTGACCGGCGGTGTCGACGCCAATGCGCTCCAGCGGCCGAAGCGCTTCTTCGGCGCGGCGCGCAACATCGAGGAAGGCGGGTCGCTGACGATCATCTCGACCTCGCTGATCGACACCGGCAGCCGCATGGACGAAGTGATCTTCGAAGAGTTCAAGGGCACCGGCAACGCCGAGATCGTGCTCGACCGCAAGGTGGCCGACAAGCGCATCTTCCCGGCGATCGACGTCGGCAAGAGCGGCACGCGCAAGGAAGAGCTGCTGGTCGAGAAGGGCCAGCTGTCGAAGATGTGGGTGCTGCGCCGGATCCTGATGCAGATGGGCACCGTCGATGCGATGGAGTTCCTGCTCGGCAAGATGAAGGATTCGAAGACCAACGACGATTTCTTCGACTCGATGAATCAGTGACCGAGCGTGGCCTGCCGCGTGTCGCGGCAGGACTCACGCCGGTTCGGCCGGCGGGTGCGCCAGCGCACCCGACCGACGACGCGGGCCCTTCGACTGCCTGCAAGGCAGGCGCTCAGGACATGCTTTGCCCGCGGCGCTTGCCCCTCCTTCTCCAAAAGCGAGAAGCAGCGGGGTCCCGGATCAAGTCCGGGACGACGGACCCCATGGCATTCCCAGCCCGGAACGTTATGCCCGGCAGCATCATTGATGCGGTCAGACGGGGAGTGACCTAATTTGAGCCTTATCGCCACGCTTGCCGCCGCGGCCTCCGCCGGCGCGGCGATCCAGGGACCTGGATCGCTGGGAGACATCTGGCAGCACATCGTCGCCGATTTCTCGAACCTGTCCGATCCCGCCGCGCTGGCGGCGTTCGGGTCGGTGCTGATGATCGATCTCGTGCTGGCGGGCGACAATGCGATCGTGGTCGGTGCGCTCGCCGCCGGGCTGCCATCGGAACAGCGCAAGAAGGTGATCCTGATCGGGATCGGCGCCGCGCTGGTGCTGCGAATCTTCTTCGCGCTGATCGTCACCTGGCTGATGGGGATCGTCGGGCTGATCTTCGCGGGCGGGCTGCTGCTGCTGTGGGTGAGCTGGAAGTTCTGGCGCGAGATCCGCAGCGGCGGGCATTCGGAGATCGACGCCGCCGATGAGGCGGCCGCCGTCAAGCCGGTCAAGAGCTTCGCCGCGGCGGCCTGGGCGGTCGCGGTCGCCGACGTGTCGATGAGCCTCGACAACGTGCTGGCGGTCGCCGGGGCGGCGCGCGAGCATCCCGGCATCCTCGTCATCGGGCTGCTGTTGTCGGTGGCGCTGATGGGGCTGGCCGCCAACTTCATCGCGCGGATCATCGATCGCTATCGCTGGATCGCCTATGTCGGGCTGGCGGTGATCCTGTTCGTCGCGGTGCGGATGATCTACGAAGGCTGGATCGGCAGCGAGACGACGCCGGGGCTGGCGACGCTGTTCGCCTGAGTTCAGCGCGGGTTCAATGGCCGGCGGGCAGATCCCGCCGCCGTATCGCTGTGTGGAGACGTCATGTCGAAGTATCTTCTGCCGCTCGCCGCGCTGGTCGTCGCGGCCAGTCCGGTGGCGGCGCAGACCAGCCCGGACCTGACGGCGGTGCAGCGCGCGATCGCCGGACTCGACTCGATGACCGCGGCGTTCAGCCAGACCGACCGCAACGGGCAGGTGCTGACCGGCACGCTGACGCTCAAGCGCCCCGGGAAGATCCGCTTCCAATATCAGAAGGGCGTGCCGCTGCTGATCGTCGGCGACGGCAAGGCGCTGACTTTCATCGATTATTCGGTGAAGCAGGTGCAGCGCTGGCCGATCGGCAACTCGCCGCTGGGCGTGTTGCTCGATCCGACGCGCGACATATCGAAGTTCGCGAAGGTCGTGCCGTCGACCAACCCGGGCGTCTTGTCGGTCGAGGCCTATGACCCCAAGCATCCCGAATATGGCCGGATCACATTGGTGTTCGCGCGCAGCGCCGCAGCGCCCGGCGGGTTGATGCTGCAGGGCTGGGCGGCGCTCGACAGCCAGGGGAACCGCACCACGATCCGGCTGACCGACCAGAAGTTCAACGTGACCGTCGCCGACTCCACCTTCCGCTGGACCGATCCACGCCGGCAGGGGCGATCGAGCTAAATTTCGGCCTTTTCTTCCAATTCGTTCATGTTGGTGAAAGGCTGACGCCGTTAGAGCGGTGAGCACGGTCGGCGGGCCGCCGGGATTTTCCCCCTGTTGCCCGGTCTCCTGCCTACCGCTTGCGTGACGAACGCTGAGTCGGCCCTCGCTCCATGCCCCCGGAGCGGGGGCCTTTCTCGTTCGGATGTGTCGTATCGGCGTGCCTTGTCGACCCACCGGCGCGAAGCTACCTAGCCGATCGTGAAAATCGTCTCCTGGAACATCAACTCGGTCCGGTTCCGCATCGAGATCGTCGAGCAATTCCTGCGCGAGGCGCAGCCCGACGTGCTGTGCCTGCAGGAAACCAAGGTGGTCGACACCGACTTTCCCGCCGACGCCTTTCGCGCGCTCGGCTACGATCACATCCTGTTGCACGGGCAGCGGATGCATCACGGCGTGGCGATCGTCGCGCGCGTGCCCGTCACCGCCGATGACCGGCTCGACTGGCAGGCGAACCGCGAGGCGCGGCACCTGGGGGTTCGGCTGCCCAACGGCGTGCGACTGGAGAATGTCTATGTCCCGGCGGGCGGTGACGTCCCCGATCGCGAGGTTAACGCCAAGTTCGGGCAAAAGCTGGATTTCGTCGAGCGGATGACGCGCTGGTCCGAGGGGCTGACCGCGCCGACGATCCTGACCGGCGACTTCAACATCGCCCCGCTGCCCAGCGACGTGTGGAGCCACAAGGCGCTGCTCAAGGTCGTCAGCCACACGCCCGTCGAGGTCGAGGCGCTCGACCGGCTCAAGGCGTCGAACGACTGGGTCGATCTGGGGCGGCATTTTCACCCGGCGCCGGCGCGGCTGCACACCTGGTGGAGCTATCGCTCGCCCGACTGGACCAAGAACGATCGCGGGCGGCGGCTCGACCATATGTGGGCGACCGGTGATATCGCGAAGACCGCGACCGCGCACACCGTGTTCGAGCCGTGCCGCAGCTGGCTGAAGCCATCCGACCATGTGCCGATCATGACCGAGTTCGCGTGGTGACGGCGGCGCACGACGCGGCGCGCGCGATCGACGCGATGCGGCGTGGGTGGCCGATCATGGTGACAGCGGATGGCGAGCCGCCGCTGACGGTGCTGGCGATCGAAACCGCCGATGCCGAACGGCTCGCCCGGTTCGTCGTGGACGATCGTTTCGACATCCTGCTGTCGAATGGCCGTGCCGCGACGCTCAAGCTGGCGAATCAACTCGATGCGGCGGTGCCCGATCGACCGGTGATGGTCGAACATGCGCCGTGGTTCGACATGGCGCTGGCGACCGCACTGGCCGATCCACAGCTCGATCTGGCGACTCCGCTCAAAGGACCTTTCCGGACGGTCCCGGTGGCGGCACCGGTTGCCGCCGGCGCAGCGTTGCAACTTGCGCGGATCGCGGGGTTGCTGCCGGCCTTCGTCGTCGGCAGTGGCGAACCCATGCAGACCGTCGATGCGCGCGCGATCGCGGCGCATGAGGACGCGCGGGCGTTGCAGATCGCGGTGCGGGCGCGGCTGCCGGTGGCCGGGGCCGAACAGGCGGAGATCGTCGCCTTTCGTTCGCCGGAAAGCGCCGACGAGCATATCGCGTTGGTGATCGGCACCCCGACCGGCGAGCCGCCGCTGGTGCGGCTGCATAGCGAATGCCTGACCGGTGACGTGCTCGGCAGCCTGAAGTGCGATTGCGGGCCGCAGCTCCACGCCGCGATTCACGCGATCGCCACGGCGGGGTGGGGCGTGTTGCTGTACCTGCGGCAGGAAGGGCGCGGGATCGGATTGGTCAACAAGCTGCGCGCCTATGCGTTGCAGGATCAGGGCTTCGACACCGTCGACGCGAACGTCCGGCTGGGCTTCGCGATCGACGCGCGCGACTTCGGGGTGGCGGCGCGGATGTTGCGGTTACTGGGGCAGGATCGGGTGCGATTGCTGACCAACAATCCGGCGAAGGTGGCGGGGCTGGAGGCGGCGGGAGTCGCGGTGATCGAGCGCGTTGCGCATGCGCTGCCGGCCAATCCGCACAATGAGCGGTATCTGGCGACCAAGCGGGATCGGACCGGGCATCAATTGTGACGCGCGGTTACTAACCTCTCCCCTTCCCCGTCAGGGGAGGGGTTGGGGGTGGGGCCGTGTCTCACCGAGAAGAACGCATGTGACTACCCCACCCCAACCCCTCCCCTGAAGGGGAAGGGCTTATTGGAATCGGTGCGAGGGCAGTGGGCGCTACAGGCCGAGGAGCGCCGCGACTTCCGCGAAGTCCCGCGCGATCGCATCGACGCCGATCGTGCGCAGGCGGTCGCCGTGGTCGGGCGCGCAATGGCCGCCGGCCACCAGCCCGATCACGAACGCGCCGCTCGCCACCGCGCCGGTCGCACCGACCGGCGAATCCTCGATGATCGCACAGCGTTCGATCGCAACGCCGAGCTTGTCGGCGGCGTAAAGATAGAGATCGGGGGCGGGCTTGCCGTTGGTGACGTGTTCGGCACCCGAATAGAGATGCGCGCCGAACGCGGGGCGGAGCCCGAGATGGTCGAGGTGGGTCGCGATCCAGCGTACACGGCTCGACGACACCACCGCGCGCGGCAGGCTGTCGGGCAGCGAGCGGACGAAGGCGGTCGCACCGGCGACCTCTTCGATCCCTTCCAGCAGGCAGCGTTCGTCCTCGGCGCGACGAGCGCTCTGGAAGTCGGGAGGGATCGGCGCGCCGATATGCGCCTCGACCGCGGCGAGAAAGTCCTTGCCGGCCAGTCCCATGAACTGCGCCATCGACTGCTCGGGCGTGGTCGGATGGCCGATGCCGGTCAGATAGTCGGCGAGGTGGCGGTTGCCGCTCGCCTCGCTTTCGATCAGCACCCCGTCGAAGTCGAAGAGCAAGGCGTCGAAGCGGGTCATGCGCGGGTGCCGAACAAGGCCGAGCCGACCCGGACGTGGGTGGCGCCGAGCGATACCGCCTGCTCGACATCGTCGGACATGCCCATGCTGAGCCCGGCAAGGCCGTGGTCGCGCGCGATTTTGGCGAGGAGGGCGAAATAAGGGGCGGGTTCGACCGCGGCGGGGGGGACGCACATCAGCCCGGCGACGGGCAGGTTCGCGCCGTGCGCCTCGGCGAGCAGCGCGGGCAGCTCGGCGACCGCGCAGCCGCCCTTCTGCGGTTCGTCGCCGATGTTGACCTGCACGAAACATTGCGGCCGGCGACCGGTCGCGTCGATCGCGCGCGCCACCGCCGCGACCAGCGACGGGCGATCGATGCTGTGAATCGCATCGGCGAGCGCCACCGCCTCGGTCGCCTTGTTCGATTGCAATTGTCCGACCAGATGCAGCCGCGCGTCGGCAAATTCTTCGCGCAGCGCCGGCCATTTGGCGGCGGCCTCCTGAACGCGATTCTCGCCGAAGTCGCGCTGTCCGGCGGCGAGCAGCGGGCGGATCGCTTCGGCCGGATGGGTCTTCGACACCGCCACCAACGTGATGTCGGAAGGATCGCGCTGTGCGGGGCGGGCGGCGGCGGCGATGCGCGCGTGAAGGGCGGCGAGACGGTCGTCGGGGGTCATTGGCCGCGCTATAGGACCCGCCATGCCTGCCCGCCACCCCGTCCGCTGGTTGATGACCGACGAGCGTCAGGGCGAGCGGCTGTGGTTGGCGCTCGATCGGCTGCCGCGTGGCGCGGGGGTGATCTTTCGGCATTATCATACGCCCTCCGCAGACCGGCGGGCGCTGTTCGAACGGGTGCGGCGGGTGGCGCGGCGGCGTCGGCTGGTGCTGGTGCTGGCGGGTGAGGCGTCGTTGCCGGGCGCAGCGGGGCGTCACGCGCGGCGCGGGCGCGGCGTGGTGACATGGCCGGCGCATGACCGGCGTGAGGCGCTGGCGGGGGTGCGGGCGGGCGCGCATGTGGTGCTGGTGTCGCCGGTGTTCGTGACGCGGTCGCACCCGGGAGGTGCCGCGCTAGGCTTATGGCGCGCCGCGGCGGTCGCGCGGGGGCTGCCGGTGACGGTGATCGCGCTGGGCGGGATGGACGAGCGCCGCTTTCGGCGGGTGGCGGCGCTGGGCTTCGACGGGTTTGCCGCGATCGATGCGTGGGCGACATCTTCCCGGTCGTCACGACGGACCTGATCGGGCGGTGCGCGTCCCGTAGATGGCGGGAAGAAGGAGCGGGGTCCCGGATCAAGTCCGGGACGACGAAGGCGGCTGGTCGGGAAAGACCACGAGCAGCCGGCGATCCTAGAAGCGGAACGCGGTGCCCACGTAGATCGCCTGGCTGTCGCGGCGATCGTCGTCGGCGCGGGTCAGGCGCTCGCGATCGGTCTTCAGCCGCATTCCGGCGGTGAGATCGAGGTTGCGGGTGAGCGAATAGCTGCCGCCCACGTCGATCGAATAGCTGTTCGCCTCGGTGAGCGCGCGTGTCGCGCCGGGGAGCGGACGATCCGCGCTCGCGCCGACCCGGCCGCTCCACTTCGCGCCCGAATAGCTGAGCGCGACGTCGGCGGCTTCGCGGCTGCCCGGGATGCCGGCGAGATCGACCTTGGCGACGTCGCCCGAGATCGCGAACCGCTTCCAGCCCACCGACACGCCGAGATTGTACGCGATCGGCGCAAGGCCGACCGTGGTCGGCGTCGTTGCTGCCGCGGCATAACGGGCGTTGTCACGTGCCGCGAGGCTCGACCGGGCGCGCACCGCGACGGTGACCGCGCGGTTGCCGATCCGCGATTCGGAGGGCGTGAAGCGGAAGCCGCTGGCGTCGAGCCCGCCGCGCGCGAACAGCGCCGCGAGCTTGGGATCGGCAGCGGAGGGGGTGAACGAACCGCTGACCCGCGGCGCGGCGACCAGCTTGCGGGCCGAACGAGGCGCCGAATCCGCGGCACCGAGCGCAGGCACGGCTGCGACGGCGACGGCCAACAGGCCCCCCCCGATCAATGCAGCGATGCGGCGCGATGCGGCCACGATCTGATCCATCCCCTTTGTGCCGGACGAATCTGTCCGACCAATGGAGCGGGCCTAACAGGAATCCGTTCCGAGTCCATGACCAACGCTGCGCTTTCTCTGCCACCTGTTGCATCATGTCCACATGGTGGCGCGCTTGCCGGGGGCAGAGGGTGCGGGTAGAGCGGGCAGGATTACCGAATTCCCTGTAAGGACGATGCCGATGTTCCGCCCCTTGCGCCTTGCGGCTGGCCTGTCGGCCGCTGTTGCCTTGTCGTTGAGCCTGTCGGCGTGCGGCGGACGCGGCGGCAAGCCGGCCGGCGACCTCGCCGCGTCGAAGGTGACGACGATCGGCGTCAACAGCTATCTGTGGCGCGCGACGCTCGACACGCTCAGCTTCATGCCGCTGCTCCAGACCGATTCCAACGGCGGGGTGATCGTCACCGACTGGTACGTCAATCCGCAGACGCCGACCGAGCGGATGAAGGTGACCGTTTCGATCCTCGACCAGGATCTGCGCGCCGATGCGGTGCGCGTCGCCGCGCTGCGCGAGGTGAATCGCGGCGGGCAATGGGTCGGCTCGCCGGTCGAGGCGGCGACGACGCAGAAGCTGGAAGACATCATCCTGACGCGCGCCCGCGACCTGCGCCGCGGCGCGGTGACCGGTTGAGGCGACGACGACCGAAATGACCACCCGCTTCAATGCCCTGAAGGCCGACGCGCACTGGCAGCGCGTCTGGGACGAACGCACCACCTTCGCCGCGCGCGACGACAGCCCCAGGCCGAAGAGCTATGTGCTGGAGATGTTCCCCTATCCATCGGGGAAGATCCACATGGGGCACGTCCGCAACTACACGATGGGCGACGTGCTCGCGCGCTATCGGCGGATGACCGGGCATGAGGTGCTCCACCCGATGGGGTGGGATGCGTTCGGGATGCCGGCCGAGAACGCTGCGATGGAAAAGGGCGTGCACCCGGGCAACTGGACGCGCGCCAATATCGCCGCGATGAAGGCGCAGCTGAAGCGGCTGGGCTTCGCGCTCGACTGGACGCGCGAAATCGCGACCTGCGAGCCGGAATATTACGGCCACGAACAGGCGCTGTTCCTCGATTTTTACAAGGCCGGGCTGGTCTATCGCAAGGAATCGGCGGTCAATTGGGACCCGGTCGACATGACCGTGCTCGCCAACGAGCAGGTGATCGACGGGCGCGGCTGGCGCTCGGGCGCGCTGGTCGAGAAGCGCAAGCTGAGCCAGTGGTTCCTCAAGATCACGCAATTCGCCGACGAGCTGATCGAGGGGCTGGGGTCGCTCGACCAATGGCCCGACAAGGTCCGGCTGATGCAGGAGAACTGGATCGGCAAGAGCCAGGGGCTGACGTTCCGCTTCGCGCTCTCGGATGGCGGCGCGGTCGAGGTGTTCACGACGCGGCCCGACACGATGTTCGGCGCCAGCTTCGTCGCGGTTGCGGCCGATCATCCGATCGCGCAGGCGCTCGCCGCGCGTGATGCGGACGCCGCCGCGTTCATCGAGCGGTGCAAGCAGGGCGGGACCACCGCCGCCGAACTGGAGACGCAGGAGAAGCTCGGCTACGACACCGGGCTGACCGCGACGCATCCGTTCGGCGCGGGCGAGCTGCCGGTCTACATCGCCAATTTCGTGCTGATGGACTATGGCACCGGCGCGGTGTTCGGCGTGCCGGCGCATGACCAGCGCGACTTCGACTTCGCCTCCAAGTACAAGCTGCCGATCCGCCGCGTCGTCGCCGATGGCGAGAAGACCGACCCGGTGTTCGACGAGGATGCGGCGTATAGCGGTCCCGGCCGGCTGGTGAATTCGCAGTTCCTCGATGGGCTCGATATCGACGCTGCCAAGCGCGAGGTGATCGCGCGCGCGGAGGCGGGTGGCTGGGGGCAGGGCTCGACGGTCTATCGCCTGCGCGACTGGGGCGTGAGCCGTCAGCGCTACTGGGGGACGCCGATCCCGGTGATCCATTGCGCGACCTGCGGCGAAGTGCCGGTTCCTCGGGAGCAATTGCCGGTCAAGCTGCCCGAGGACGTCAGTTTCGACGTTCCCGGCAACCCGCTCGATCGCCATCCGACGTGGAAGCATGTCGCGTGTCCGACCTGCGGGGCAGATGCGCTGCGCGATACCGACACGCTCGACACGTTTGCGGATTCGTCGTGGTATTTCATCCGCTTTGCCAGCCAGCCGGACGACAAGCCCTTCGATCGCGCGGTGGCCGAAGGCTGGCTGCCGGTCGGGCAATATATCGGCGGGGTCGAACATGCGATCCTCCACCTGCTCTACGCACGCTTCTGGACGCGCGCGCTGCGGCATGTCGGGCTGATCGATCTGGCTGAACCGTTCACCGGGCTGTTCACGCAGGGCATGGTGACCCACGAGACGTACAAGCTCGACATCCCCGATCACGACGGGCCACCGGGCGCGTTGTGGGTGTCGCCCGCCGACCTCAGCGTCGGCGAGGGCGGGGCATTGTTCGTCCAGACCGAGGAGGGCGGGGCGATCCCGATCATCCGCGGGCGCGTCGAGAAGATGTCAAAGTCCAAGAAGAACACGATCGATCCCGAACCGATCGTCGATCAATATGGCGCGGACGCGGTGCGGTGGTTCATGCTCTCCGACTCCCCGCCGGAGCGCGATCTGGAGTGGAGCGAGAACGGCATCGAAGGCGCGTGGCGCTTCGTCCAGCGGCTGTGGCGGCTGTTCGGGAGCGAGACGGCCGGTACGGGCAGCGATGTCGCGCTCGATCGCAAGCTGCACCGCACGATCGCCGATGTCGCCGCCGCGATCGAGGCGCTGTCGTTCAACAAGGCCGTCGCCAAGCTCTACGAATTGGTCGCGGCGATCGAAAAGGCCGCGCCCTCCGCATCGCGTGATGCCGCGATCGCGACGCTGATGCGGCTGGTCGCGCCGATGGCGCCGCATATCGCCGAAGAGGCCTGGGCGGCGCATGGCGACGGCGGGTTGATCGCCGACGCCGCCTGGCCGAGCGTCGATCCCGCGCTGCTCGTCGAGGACGAAGTGACGATCGCGGTGCAGATCAACGGCAAGCTGCGCGATACGCTGACGCTCGCCAAGGGATTGGCCAAGGAAGATGCCGAGGCGGCTGCGCTGGCGTCGGAGAAGGTGCTGCGGGCGCTGGAGGGCAAGACGCCGCGCAAGGTGATCGTGGTCCCCGACCGGCTTGTGAACATCGTCGCGTGAGGTCGCATGCGATCCTGATTGTGGCGGCGCTGGCGGCGGTACCCCTTGGTGGCTGTGGGCTCACCCCGCTCTACACCGGCGGCGGCGCCGGCCCGATCGCCGCGACGCTCGGCGAGGTCGAGGTCGCCCCGATCGACGGCAAGGCCGGGTGGCTGGTCGGCGGCGCGCTCAACGAGCGGCTCAAGGCGATCGGCGGCGGTGCGGCTCGCTATCGCCTCAACGTGCGTCTCGACGACAAGATCGTCGGGCTGGGTGCCCGCAGCGACGATTCGGTCGCCCGTGAGCGGCGGACGCTGCGCGCGCGTTATCAGCTGGTAGACGCCGCGAGCGGATCGGTGGTGCTCGACGCGACGGCGGGGTCGGATGCCGGCATCGACGTCGTCGGCTCCGAATATGCGACGATCGCGGCGGAGAGTACCGCGCTCGAACGCCTGTCGGAGACGATCGCCGACCAGATCGTCGCGCGACTGGCGCTCTATGCGCGGCGGGCCCAGCCGCCCAAATCATGAAGGCAACCGAGGCGCGGCTGATTGCGGCGCTCGATCGGCCGCCGTCCGACATTCGCCTCTATCTGCTTCACGGTCCTGACGAAGCGGTGGCACAGGCGTTCGTTGCGCGGCTCGCCAAGGCGATGGGCGAGGGGGCCGAGCGCGTCGATATCGACGCGCCGACGTTGCGCAGCGATCCGGCGCGGCTTGCCGACGAAGCGGCAGCGCTGTCGCTGTTCGGTGATGCGCGGTTCGTGCGGGTCACCGGGGCAGGTGAGGAATCGCTGGAGGCGGTGACCGCGCTTCTGGTGGCAGAGCGCGCGGGCAATCCGGCGATCGTTCTCGCACCGACGGTGAAGGCGACCGGCAAGCTCGTGAAGGCGGCGATCGATTCGGATCGCGCGCTGGCGTTCGCCTGCTATCCGCCGGGCGCGCGTGACGCGGCAGCGATCGTTGCGGAGCTGGCGCGGGGGGCCGGACTGCGAATGTCGCCTGCGGCGGTGCAACGCATCATCCGCGCGAGCGATGGCGACCGATCGGTGATGATGCGCGAGGTCGAGAAGCTCGCGCTGTATCTGGATGCCGCACCCGAGCGGCCGGCCGACGCCGATGAGGACGCGCTGGAGGCGATCGGCGCAGAGATCGCCGAGGGCGAAATCGGCGAGGTCGTGCTCGCGGTCACGGCGGGGAAGGTCGACGTGCTTATCGACGGGTTGCGCCGCATGAACGGGCCTGACGCATCGCCGATCCCGGTGTTCCGGGCGTTGGGACGCCGGCTGGTGATGCTCGCCGAGATGCGCACCGCAGTGGACGGCGGCGAGGGGGTCGAGCAGGTGATGAAGCGTCACCGTGTCTTTTGGCGGGAAGAGGCGGCCACCGCTGCGGCGTTGCGACGCTGGACGCTGCCGGCGCTGATCGCCGCGCAACGCGCCGCGCGGCGCACCGAGCGCGAGATCATCGCCGCCGGACCTGCCGGGCGAGTCGTCGCCGACACGTTCCTGCTACGATTGGCACGGTCGGTTCGCTAGACGAGCGCATGACGCCGTCGACTTTGATCCGTCATGGCGAGCGTAGCGAAGTCGTCCAGGGCCGGGTCAGGACGCGCTGGTTTGCGTCGCTACGCTCGCAATGACGATCGGTGCACTCGACCTTACGCCATCATGATCTAAATACGCTCGCCGCTCAGTCGCTGGCACACCATGTCGAGCTGTTCCAGCGAGCTATAGTCGAGCGTGATCGATCCGCGACCGTCATCGTTGAACGCGATCGTGACGCGCAGACCCAGCAGGTCGGCGAGCTGACGCTCGAGCGCCTCAATATCCGCGCTGCCGCCGCCCGCCGATGCGACATGCCCCGGCCGTGCCACACCGCCGCGTGACGTGGGTGCGCCATGTTTGTCCTGACTGGCGAGCTTCTCGGTCTGTCGCACCGAGAGCCCCTGCGTCAGTACCTGCTCGGCGAGGGCGATGGGATCGGCGGCGCCGACCAGAGCCCGCGCATGGCCCATCGCCAGCTTGCCCTCGACGACCTGCGCCTGGACCTCGGGCGGGAGATCGAGCAACCGCAGCAGGTTGGCGACGTGGCTGCGGGACTTGTGCACCGCGCGCGCCAGCTCTTCCTGCGTATGTCCGAATTCGTCGAGCAGGCGCTGATAGGCGCGCGCCTCCTCGATCGCGTTGAGGTCCTGCCGCTGAATGTTCTCCAGCAGGGCAATTTGCAGCGTCTCGCTGTCCGAATAGTCGCGAACCACGACCGGGACTTCGTGGAGGCGCGCGCGTTGCGCGGCACGCCAGCGCCGCTCTCCCGCGACGATCTGAAAATCGTGGCCGTGCGGGCGGACGATGATCGGCTGGATCACGCCACGCTGCGCGATCGAGGCGGCGAGTTCGTCGAGCGCGGCCTCGTCGAAATGCCGACGTGGCTGATCGGGATGCGGCGCGATCGCGGAGACGGGGATCATCCGCACGGCGCCGCGGGCCGCGCCCTTTTCTCCGCTGTCGCGCTCATCCTGCGCGACATCGCCGAGCAGCGCATTCAGGCCACGCCCGAGACCATTCTTGGCGCGGCGGGAAGCGAAATCACTCACGCTGCTTCATTCTCCATCTGCGGCAGACGCCGGATCAATTCGCGGGCAAGCGCGATATACGCTTCGGAGCCGCTGCACTTATGGTCATAGATCAGTGCCGGCAATCCATGGCTGGGGGCTTCGGAGAGCCGCACGTTGCGGGGGATCACGGTATCGAAGACGACGTTGCCGAGGACGGCGCGGACGTCGGTGGATACCTGATCGCTGAGCCGGTTGCGGCGATCGAACATCGTCAGCGCCACGCCTAGGATCGACAGCGACGGATTGAACCGCGAGCGGATCCGCTCGACGGTGTTGAGCAACTGACTAAGTCCTTCGAGCGCGAAGAACTCGCACTGCAGCGGTACGAACAATGCGTCCGCCGCCACCATCGCGTTGATCGTCAGCAAACCCAAAGAGGGCGGGCAATCGATCAGCACGATGTCCCACGATCGGGTGGTCAATTCGAAGGCGCGCCGCAGCCGGTGCGTTCGTTGCTCGAATTCGACCAGTTCGATCTCCGCGCCGGAGAGATCGACCGTGGCCGGCATGACGTCGAGGAGTGGAATGTTGGTTGCTACGACGGCCTCTGCGACGCCATCGCTGTCGATCAGGACATCGTAGCTCGATCGCTGCCGCTGCGCCTGGGTAATCCCCAGGCCGGTGGAGGCATTACCCTGCGGATCGAGATCGACCAGCAACACGCGATGACCGGATGCGGCGAGGGCGGTGGCGAGGTTGATGGCGCTGGTCGTCTTGCCAACGCCACCTTTCTGATTGGCGACCGCGATGCAGAACATCAGTCTTTCACTCCATCTGCGATCACGATCATCGAGGCGGGATCGGTGACGCTATGTTCCACGTGAAACATCGACCGCCATTTAGCGGGCAGCAGAGCCACCTCACTAGCACCATTACGGCCACGGGGAAGGATCATTCGCGTGCGGCTGTGCCGAAGATGGCTCGTGATGGCGACAAGGTCCGGGATGCTCGCGACGGCGCGTGCGCTGATGACGTCGGCTCTGCCGCTGGTCGTCTCAGCCTTGCTCTTCTCAACAGTAACGTTGGAGAGCGCGAGGTCGGCAACGACGGTGTGAAGGAATTCCACCCTTCTCGCTCGCGGTTCGACCAGCGAAACATGCGCATCGGTGACGATCGCCACGACTAGACCGGGGAAGCCGGGACCGGAGCCGATGTCGAACCACGTCCGGGTGGCGGCAGGCATGTGGGTCACCAGCTGCGCAGAATCGACGATGTGTCGATTCCAGATGAAGTCGCAGGAGGCAGGAGAGATGAGGTTCTGGCGCTCGTTTTCGGAAAGCACCATGGCGCGAAACCGATCCAGTCGCGCGGTGGCGTCCTGACCGAACCGCTCGCGACACCAGGCAATCGCTTCGTCCTCGGTCATGCCGATCGCTTCCTTGCATGAAGCCAAAGAGCGGCGATCGCGGCCGGCGTGACACCTCGAACACGCGATGCTTCATCAAGCGTCCGTGGCGACGCAAGCTCGAGACGTTCGATCATTTCAGTCGACAACCCGGGTATTGTCCTTAGTGCTGCGCCATCAGTGAAGATCGCGATGTTGCCGTCGCGGCGCATCCGTTCGACCTCCTCGCTCTGGCGCTCGAGATAGGGCGCGTAGCGGCGATCCTCGGCAACTTCGCGCACGATGTCGGCACTCGCGGTGCGATCATCTCCCGCGCGGGCCGCTTCGCGCATCCGTGATCGGCGTCGCACATGTTCCTGGCGGCGGGCGGTGAGGGCGCCGAGCGAACCTGCCCACTCGGACAGCCGTGTCTCGGCATTGTCGGCGCGCAGCGCGAGGCGGTATTCGGCGCGCGCGGTCAGCATCCGGTATGGCTCGCTGACGCCTTGCAAGACGAGATCGTCGATCATCACCCCGATATATCCGCGCGCCCGGTCGACGATCATCGGCTCCAGATCACAGGCATAGGCGGCGGCGTTCAATCCCGCGACCACGCCCTGCGCCGCCGCCTCTTCATAGCCCGTGGTGCCGTTCAATTGACCAGCACAGAAGACGCCAGGGATCGCGCCGAGCGCGAGGCGATGGTCGAGTGATCGTGGATCGATGTAGTCATATTCGACGGCATAGCCATGTTGGACGATCTGCGCTCGTTCGAGACCGGAGATCGTCCGAACCATCGCAGTCTGCGTTTCGACATCCAGCGAGGTGGAGATACCGTTCGGGTAGATCCAGGCATCATCGAGCCCTTCGGGTTCGAGAAAAATCTGGTGACCGTCGCGATCGCCGAAGCGATGGACCTTGTCCTCGATCGACGGGCAGTACCGCGGTCCGCCGCCCTCGATATCCCCGCTGAATAATGGGGAGGTGGCCAGTCCGCGCCGAATGACGTCATGCGTCCTTTCGGACGTTCGCGTGATGGCGCACGCGAGTTGTGGCAAGCGCGGCGTATTCGTCATCGGTGACATGCGCCACGGGTCCACGTCGGAGGGCTGAGGCTCCAGTCGTGCCCAGTCAATCGTTCGACCATCGAGCCGGGGAGGGGTGCCGGTTTTCAGCCGTCCCATCGGAAGGCTCAACGCCCGGAGTTGCTCACCTAAGAGGTTGGCTGGCCGCTCGTCGATCCGCCCCCCTGCCGCGCGATCGAGGCCGCGGAAGATCTTGCCACCGAGGAAGGTGCCGGTTGCCAGAACGATCGCTCGTGTTTCGAGGCGGGTTCCG
This sequence comes from Sphingomonas phyllosphaerae, assembly GCA_036946405.1. Classification (NCBI taxonomy): domain Bacteria; kingdom Pseudomonadati; phylum Pseudomonadota; class Alphaproteobacteria; order Sphingomonadales; family Sphingomonadaceae; genus Sphingomonas; species Sphingomonas phyllosphaerae. The sequence goes on from JAQIJC010000001.1 coordinate 717,216, forward strand.
TCTGCCAGAATCGCGCCGGTCGTGACTGCGCCTTGCGTTTCGAGAGCCGTTGCCTCTCCCTCGATCAGCGTGACATTCGGGTAATCGGCCAATTGGCGATGAATCGACGCGCGGTATCGGCGGCGATCGGCTTGTAGCCGAGGTCCCTGTACCGCCAAGCCCTTCGATCGGTTGAGCATCCGATAGTGGATGCCAGCGTCATCGGCCGCGCGGGCCATCAAACCGTCGAGCGCATCAACCTCGCGGACGAGATGTCCTTTGCCTAAGCCGCCAATCGACGGGTTGCATGACATCGTACCGACCTGCGCGAGAGCCTGCGATATCAGCGCGACTCTCGCACCACGTCTCGCCGCCGCGGCAGCTGCTTCAGTGCCGGCGTGGCCACCGCCGACCACCACGACGTCGAACTGTTTCACGTGGAACACTCATTTTCCCAAACAGAAGCGGCCGAACAGCGCGTCAAGCATCGCTTCGGTCGCGTCGCGGCCCAATATCGTGCCAAGAGCTAAGTTGGCAATCCGAAGGTGCTCGGCGTCCAGAAGGAGGTCACCCCCGCCGATGTGCCGGAGTTCGACGAGTGCCCGACCGATCAACTCACGATGGCGACGATGGGGGACGATGCCCGACAGGTCGCCAAGCGATCGTGCCGCACGGCTCGCAATACCGGACCACAAGGCGTCGATCGTCGCCGGCGTGTGGATCGAGACGACATGATCATAGCAGTCGGCGCGATAGCTGCGCTCGTCGGCACGGGCACCGATCGTAACGGCCTGAGGGGGGGCGTCTTCTAGGTCGCCGAGCCAGAGGATGATGTCGGCGGCATCGAGCAGCGCGCGCGCGCGCTCGATGCCAATCGCCTCAATCGGATCGGCGGTTTCTTCTGCCAGACCCGCGGTATCGACCAGCCGGAATGGGATGCCGTCGCGGACCACGGAGGCTTCTAGAACGTCGCGGGTCGTTCCCGCGATATCGGTGACAATCGCTGCGGGTCTTCCTAGCAGCGCGTTGAAGAGCGATGACTTGCCGGCGTTACGCGGCCCGGCGAGCACGACCACCACGCCGTCGCGCAAGCGCTCGACCGGCGGACGGTCCAGCATCGCGACCATCGCTTCGATGACCGGGGTCAGCGACGCCGGATCGAAGGCCGAAGCCTGCGCCACATCGTCCTCATCGCCGAAGTCGAGCTCGGCCTCGATCCGTGCCGACGCCATGCTCAATGCGTCGAGCCATTCTGTGACCGTCCTGCTCAACCCGCCTTCGGCCATCGCAAGCGCGGCGCGACGTTGCATCTCGGTTTCGGCCTCGAGCAGATCGGCGAGACCTTCCGCCTGCGCCAGATCCAGTCGGCCGTTCGACAACGCACGGCGCGTGAATTCGCCGGGCTCGGCAAGGCGCACGCCGGGCAGGAGCGCCAGCTCGGCCTCGATTGCGGCGACGACCGCCCGACCGCCGTGCAGGTGCAATTCGACCAGATCTTCACCCGTAGCGGTTGCGGGGCCGGGGAAGAACAATGTCAGCGCCTGATCGAGGGTAGCATCGTGTCGATCGCGGAGGCGGCGCAGGCCAGCGGTTCGCGGTGGTGGCAGACTGCCGGCCAGCGCCCCGCCCGCCGATCGTGCCTTCGGCCCGCTGATCCGAATAACTGCGATCGCCGCCGGCGGCCGGCCACTCGACAGCGCGAAAATCGTGTCGGTCATCCGCCGGTCTTCGGGCCGTTCGTGAACAACTGACGCCAGAAGTCCATTCCCGTATCGCCGACCGGTGCCCAGCTGCGAAACATCGCGTTGATCAACTCCGGCGACAGACCTTGCCCATCCATCATCTCGCGCATTCGCGTGAGGTAATGATCGTGGAGCGGGGTGAGATCGGGCAATCCCATCATCCGCCGTGCCTCTTCCGGCGTACAATCAACTTCGATCGTGACCTTCATCGCCGCATTCCCCGCATCCGCCGCCGACCGTCCAGCGACCGACGATCTATGCGCGCGAACCACGTCGCGTCGCAACGGCAGAGCCGTGGCACTTTGTCGGCAGCGGTGGTTTATGGAGGCGACGTCGAATGGAGATGCAGCGAATGACCGATATGATTTCGATCCCGACCCTGGATGGTGCGACGCTCCCGGCCTATCGCGCGTCTCCGGAGGGGAAGCCGAAGGCGGCGATCATCGTCATTCAGGAGATTTTCGGCATCAACGCCGGCATCCGCCGCAAGTGCGATACGCTGGCGGAGGCGGGCTATCTGGCGATCGCGCCTGACCTGTTCTGGCGGATCGAACCGGGCATTTCGCTCGACCCCGATATCGCACCGGAGATGGAGCGCGCCTTGGCGCTGATGGGGCAGTTCGATCAGGATCAGGGTATCCGCGATATCGAGGCCGCGATCCGCTTCGCCCGTGGCGAAGGTGTCGCGAGCGTCGGTGCGGTCGGTTACTGTCTTGGCGGACGGCTCGCCTATATGACCGCGGCCCGCACGGACGTCGATGCGAGCGTCGGCTATTATGCGGTCGGCATCGATGGACTGCTCGGCGAGAAGCACGCGATCGCGAAGCCGTTGCTACTCCACATTGCGGGGGACGACGGCTTCGTCGACAAGGCGACGCAAGCCGCGATGCATGCCGGCCTCGACGATCATCCGAAGGTTACGCTCCACGACTATCCGGGCGAGGATCACGGTTTCGCGACGGAGTTCGGCAAGCGGCGCTCGGACGCCGCGGCGACACTGGCCGATCAACGCACCGCCGCGTTCTTCGCAGAGCACCTCGGCTGAGACCGAGGACGCCTCGTCATCTCGAACCGGCCGCCACCAGATGACGATGGCGGCCGGTCAGTTCACGCCGGATTGCCGTCGGTATCGCGCAGCACTTCGCGACGGCCGACATGGTCAGGGCGGCTCACCACGCCTTCCTTCTCCATCCGCTCAATCAAGCGCGCCGCGGAATTATAGCCGATCCGCAACTGCCGCTGGAGCCAGGAGGTCGACGCCTTCTGGCTGCCGCAGACGATCGACACCGCGGCGCGATATTGCTGATCCTCCGGCGAGTCTTCGCCAGTCGGCGCGCCCTCCAGCGCGAAGCTTTCCGCCGGCTCTTCGGTGACCGATTCGATGTAATCGGGCTGGCCCTGCGCGCGCCAGTGATCGGTGACCGCACGCACCTCGTCGTCGCTGACGAACGGGCCGTGGACGCGGACGATGCCCTTGCCGCCGGGCATGTAGAGCATGTCGCCGCGCCCCAGCAGCTGCTCGGCGCCCTGTTCGCCGAGGATCGTCCGCGAATCGATCTTGCTGGTGACGTGAAAGCTGATTCGGGTCGGCAGGTTGGCCTTGATGACGCCGGTGATGACGTCGACCGACGGACGCTGCGTGGCCATGATGAGGTGGATGCCCGCCGCGCGCGCCTTTTGCGCGAGGCGCTGGATCAGGAATTCGACCTCCTTGCCGGCGGTCATCATCAGGTCGGCCAGCTCATCGACGATGACGACGATCTGCGGCAGCACGTCGTAATCGAGCTGCTCTTCCTCGTAGATCGGCTGGCCGTTCTCGCCATAGCCGGTCTGGACGCGACGGCCGAGCGGGGTGCCCTTCGCGCGCGCCGCGCGAACCTTGTCGTTGAAGCTGGCTAGGCTGCGGACGCCGACCGACGACATCTGGCGATAGCGATCCTCCATCGTCTCGACCGCCCATTTCAGCGCGCGCACCGCCTTGGCGGGATCGGTGACGACCGGCGAGAGCAGGTGCGGGATATCGTCGTACATGCTCAGTTCGAGCATCTTCGGGTCGATCATGATCATCCGGCATTGATCCGGGGTCAGCCGGTAGAGCAGCGACAGGATCATGCCGTTGAGCCCGACCGACTTGCCCGAGCCGGTGGTGCCGGCGACAAGCAAGTGCGGCATCGGCGCGAGATCGGCGATGACGGGGTCGCCGGCGATGTTCTTGCCGAGGATGACGGGCAGCTGCGCCGTCTGGTCCTCGAACGCTTGGCTGGCGACGAGTTCGTGGAGCGACACCATCTCGCGCTTGGTATTGGGCAGCTCGATGCCGATCACCGAACGGCCGGGGATCGTCGCGACGCGCGCCGAGATCGCCGACATGTTGCGCGCGATATCGTCGGCCAGCGCGATGACGCGGTTCGCCTTGGTGCCGGGGGCGGGCTCCAGCTCGTACATCGTCACGACCGGGCCGGGGCGGACCTCGGTGATCGCGCCCTGCACCTTGAAGTCGTCGAGCACGGTTTCGAGCAGCCGCGCGTTCCGCTCCAGCCCGGCCTTGTCGACCGGACTGCTCTGGTTCGCGGGTGCGGGGGTGAGCAGGTCGAGCGACGGCAGCACGAACGTGTCGCGCAGGTCGAGCCGCTGTTGCGGCTTCGGCGGCGCGAGCGACGGGGCGGTGGTGCGATCGCTGATGACCGGGGCGGGGCGGTTGTCGGGCTGTGCCACCGCGCGCGGTGCGGGACTGCGCGAGAGCGCGAACGGCGCGTCCTCATCGTCCTGCACCTCGTCGAATGCCGCATCGTCACCGCCGGCCTCGTCGTCGCGCGCCCGCCGGCGGAGCAGGCGCGGGGAGGGGGCGAAGCGCGCCAGATCGATCTCGAGGCTGCGTCCCCACAGGATCGCGCCAGCGATCCCGGTGACGAGCCCCAGCGCGAGCACGCTCCACCATGTCACCTGCGGGTTACCGATCAGCGCGATGCCGGAGCGGATCGCACCGACCACGCCGGAGCCGACCGCACCGCCCCAGCCGAACGGCAGCGCCGGCACCGCGCCGGGCGCGACGCAGGTCAATGTCACCGCCATCAACGCGACGCCGATCGCGGCGTTGCGGAGCATCCGCCAGCCGTCTCCCGCCGGCTGCGCGCGCCACAGGCGCAGCGCCACGATCGGCGCGACCGGCAGCAACAACGCCACCGCCGGGCCGAACACGGTCAGCGCGAGATCGGCGAACCACGCACCGGGGCTGCCGAGCAGATTGCCCGTCACGCCCGCGGCGGCGGTGTTGAGCGAGGCGTCGCCCGGCTGGTAGGTGACGAGCGCCACCGCCATCGCCACCGTCAACGCGAACAAGGCGGTGGCGACGATCAGCGCCCCGCTGCGCAACGCCCCGGCCTTGACCGTCTCACGCCACAATGGCGCGTCGACACGGCTTGCCATCCCGAACCCCCAACGATGTCAGAAAATACCGCCATATTCTCCGCCGCCGCGCGTTGTACGTCAAGATGGCGGTGGACGTTGGCATCGCGCGCGCGTGACGATAGGGCAGGATCATGGACAAAGCAGATGCCCGGGCAGACGTGCTCATCCTCGGCGGCGGGCTGGTCGGCAGCGCGCTTGCGGTCGCGCTCGATCGGCACGGCCTCTCCTCGATCGTCGTCGATCCTGCCGATCCGGCGGTGACACTGACCGCGGGGTTCGACGGTCGCGCGTCCGCAGTGGCGAGCGCGAGCCACAAGATGCTCGATGCGATCGGGGTCGGCGATGCCTTGCGTGGCAAGGGCTGCGAGATCCGGCAGATCCGCGTCAGCGACGGTCTGGCGCCGGGCAAGCTCGATTTCATCCCCGCACCCGACGATGCCGCGCTCGGCACGATGTACGAGAACCGGCTGCTGCGCCGCTCGCTCTATGATGCGGCGGTCGCGGCGGAGCGGGTCGATCTGCGGATGCAGACGCGCGCGACGACGATCGTGCGCGATGCCGATGGGGTGCGGGCGACGCTGTCGTCGGGGGCGACCGTCACTGCCGACCTGCTCGTCGCCGCCGAGGGACGGCAATCGCCGACGCGTGAGGCGGCCGGGATCAACGTCGCGCGCTGGCACTACGACCATGCCGCGATCATCGGCGCCTTTCATCATGAGCGCAGCCACGAGAATGTGGCTTATGAGATCTTCTATTCCGCCGGGCCGTTCGCGCTGCTTCCGTTGCCCGATGACGAGATCGGGCACCGTTCGGCGATCGTCTGGACGGTGGCGGGGGACCATGCCGCGGGGATGCTAAAGCTCGGCGATCGGGGTTTCCTGGCCGAAGCGGAGAAGCGCATGGGCGGGTTCCTCGGCGCGCTGTCGCATGCCTCGCCGCGCGCCAGCTATCCGCTCGGCTTCCACCATGCGGCGCGGCTGACCGACACGCGGCTGGTGCTGGTCGGCGATGCGGCGCACGGCATCCATCCGATCGCGGGGCAGGGCGTGAACCTCGGCTACCGCGACGTCGCCGCGCTGGTCGAGGTGCTGGTCGAGGGCCGGCGGCTCGGGCTGGAAGCGGGCGATGCGCAACTGCTCAAGCGCTACGAACGGTGGCGGAGCCTCGACACATTCATGGTCGCCGCCGCCACCGACACGCTGACGCGGCTGTTCGGCGTGCCGGGCAAGGCGGCGAGCGCGGTGCGGCGGTTCGGCATCTCGGCGGTCGATCGCCTCCCGCCGCTCAAGGAGCGCTTCATGGCGGAGGCGCGTGGCGAAAGCGGTGACCTGCCCAGATTGTTGATGGGTACGATGGTCTGACGGTCAGGCCGCAACCGGGAAACGCAACAGCCGGTCGGGCAGGGCGACCAGCGCCTCCGCCCCGCCGCCGGTCGCGCGGGCGATCTCGGGGTGTGTGACGTCGAGCCCGCCGGTCAGCGCGCCGAAGGCCGGGAAGATCAGCTTGGTCGCGGTCGCCACGAAGCAGCGCCGCGCGACCAGCTTGCCGCGCACCTTCACCCGCAGCTTCGGATGATAATGACCCGATAGCTCGGGACGTGTTTCACGTGGATCGGCCTCGTGACGCAGCACCACCCCATCGACGATCGCCTCGTCCCGTACTGCGCCGCCGCAGCGATCGACGTAGGTGCGATCGTGGTTGCCGGTGATCCAGGTCCAGCGCGTCAGGGCGGTCAAGGCCGACAGTCGCTCGCGCGCGGCATCGGGAAGGCGGTCACAACCGGCGATATCGTGGAAGCTGTCGCCCAGGCACCAGACTTCCTCCGCACCCGTCGCCGCGACCGTCGCGGAGAGCGCAGTCAGGGTCGCGATCGAATCATAGGGCGGCAACATCTGCCCACCGCGCGCGAACCAGCTCGCCTTTTCGAGATGCAGATCGGCCACCAACAACGCCCGCCGCGCCGGCCAGAACAGCGCGCCCTCGGGCAACGCCTGCCAGACGTGCCCAGCGAAGCGGAGCTCGGCGAACGGAACGGGAACCATGCCGAGCGCCATGCCTCAGCCGGCAACGCGGATCAACAGCTTAGCCGGCATAGGCTTTCACGAGATCGAACATATAGTCGCGCGCGTCGTACAGGGCATCGACGCGGATCCGCTCGTTGAGGCCATGCACGCCGCTGGTCTGCGGGTCGACGAACGTGCCGGGCACGCCATACACCGGAATGCCGATCGCTTCGAGGAACACGCCATCGGTCGCGCCGGTCGACATCATCGGCAGCAGCGGCAGTTTCGGGAAATGCTTTGCCGCGACCCGCTTCATCGGCTCGATTACCTTCGGATCGAGCGTCGGCGGGACGGCGGTCGGGCGGATCGGCTGATTGATGGTGACGGTCACCTTGTCGCCGGCGAGGTGCTTCAACGTCGCGAGCGTGCCGTCGACCGTCTCCCCCGGGAAGATTCGGCAATTGACGTTGGCAGTGGCGCGCTGCGGCAGCGCGTTCTCGGCATGACCGGCGTTGAGCAAGGTCGCGACGCAGGTCGTGCGCAGCGTCGAATGCAGTACCTTGTCGCGGCTGACGATCGCGTCGGCGGCCTTGTCGGTGGGATCGGCGAGCAACCGGCGGATCGCTGCGGCCTGTTCGCTGTCAGCGCGTTCCGCAGTCGCGGTGAAATAGGCGCGGGTGGTGTCGGTGAAACGGACCGGGAATTCATGGCCCTGCACCGCCTTGATCGCGTCGGCCAGCTCGTAGATCGCATTGTCGGGCGTTGGGGCGGAGCTATGCCCGCCCGGGTTGGTGGTGACGAACGTGTAGTTCTGCGCGGCCTTCTCGCCGACCTGCACCGCCAGCAACTGGCGCTTGCCCGCCGCATCGAGCCGTCCGCCCCCGCCCTCGTTGAGCGCGAATTCGGCGGCGATCAGCTCCGGGTGGTTCTGCGCCAGCCATTGCGCGCCGTTGAAGGCGAAGGTGGTTTCCTCGCCGCAGGTCAGCGCCAGCTTGATCGTCCGCTTCGGGCGATACTTCTGCTGGCGGAAGCGGATCATCGCATCAGCCCAGATCGCCGCCATTGCCTTGTCATCGACCGCGCCGCGCGCGTAATAATAGCCGCCTTCCTCGACCAGCTTGAACGGGTCGCGCTGCCAATCGTCGCGCTTGGCGGCGACGACGTCGAGGTGGCCGAGCAACAGGATCGGTTTGGCGAGGGCGTCGCTGCCGTTGAGGACGGCGACGATCCCGCCGTCATTGGGATGTTCGGGTACGGCAAACATCGTAAGGTCGGCATCGGCAAAGCCGGCCGCTTTCAGCCGCGCGCCGACCTGTTCCGCCGCTTGCGTGCAGCTGCCGACGTTCACGACGGTGTTGGTTTCGACCATCTCCTTGTAGAGATTGAAGAACGCCTTCTGGTCGGGGCGCGTCTGCGCCGTGGCGCCCGTCGCCAGCATCGTCACCACGCCGGCCGCGATCGCCATCTTGCGCATTCACACTCCCCTTCGTCGTTGCGACGATCGTCGCAGCGAAGCGGCAGGGGTGCAACATCTTACAACACGCGCGCACGCCCGGCGTCGCGTGGCAGCAGCAAGCGCAGCTCGCGCCGCGCGAAATCGATGTGCACGCGCCGGAACAGCCGCAGCACGTCCATGCCCAGCAGCAATGCAGGCTTCCCCTCCAGCCCGAACGCCGCGAACGGCCGCGCATCGGCGAAGCCGACCGGCAGCGCGCGGATCGTGGCGCTGCCTAAAGTCAGCATCGGCACCGAGGCGTAATCGGTGGTAATGCTGTCGCCGGTGACGCTGGTGAAGACGATCGGGATCCCGCCACCGCGACGCGTCAGCAGGCGGCGCAGCGCCAGATTGCCGATGCTGACGCTGGTCCCGGTATCCAGCACCACGCGCACGCGCCGCCCGGCAACCGTGGCGTTGGTGACGACCAACTGCCCGAACAGGCTCTTCGCGCGCACCACGATCTCACCGGGCTCGGGGCGCGGCGGCTTCACCCCCACAGCGGGCGTCACCGTCATCCGTTGCTGGTCAAAATCGATCGTCAGCGCATGATCCTGCATCGCGTCGATGCCAAGGATACCAAGCGATCCCATGTCCTTGGCATCGAGCGCCGGCGCCTCGACCCGCCGTGCGCCGAGCGTGCTGACCGACAGCGACGGGATCACAACGGTATCGACGGTGCTGGTGCCGGTGATCGTCGTCATCCGCACCGTCGGGCCGGGCGGTAGTCCGAGCCGGGAGGCGAGCTGACGCGAGATGACGCTGCGCTGCGCGCCCGAATCGACGATGAAGGGAAACGGGCCGGCGGCGTCGATCCGCACCGGCACGGTCATCCGGTCTTCCTGACTAAGAAACGCAAGGTCATCGCCGATCGGCGCGGTCGGCGGCACCGGAGGCTCGGGCGCCGGAGCCTGCTGGGCGTTCGCCGGCACGGCGGCGCAGGCGAGCAACAGCGCGAGCATCCTCTCCATCCCGGACAACCTACGCCTGCCCACGCGGGCGATCAATCCACGCGCATCGCCTCGGCGGCCAGCGCTTCGGCCTCGATCAGCAGCGCGTCGTCGGCGCTGCCGGTCGCGACCTTCTCGCGCCCGATCAACGTCAGCACCGGCACTGCCAGCGGGGTGACGCGCGGCAAATCGACATGCACCATCGTGTCCGCGGCGCGGTCGAGCAGGTCGGCGAGCCGCCCGACATCGGTCATCCGCGCGCGCGCGTCCGCCCACGCCGCCTGAAGCAGCACATGGCCGGGCTCGTATTGGCGCAGCACGTCGTAGATCAGGTCGGTCGAGAAGGTCACCTGCCGCCCGGTCTTGCGCTTGCCGGGATGCTGGCGCTCCACCAGCCCGCCGATCACCGCTACCTCGCGGAAGGCGCGCTTGAGCAGGTGCGAGCGCTCGACCCATTCGACGAACTCATGTTCGAGGATGTCGGCGCTGAACAGCGCGGCGGGATCGGTGACCTTCTCCAGCCCGTAACAGGCAATCGCATAGTCGTTGGCGACGAAACCGAGCGGCTTGAGCCCGAGCGTTTCCATCCGCTTCGTCACCAGCATCCCCAGCGATTGGTGCGCGTTCCAGCCCTCGAAGCTGTAGGCGACCATGTAATGCCGCCCCTCGCGCGGGAAGGTCTCGACCAACAATTGCTCGGGGTGCGGCAGCGTCGAGCGGCGTTGCTGGATCTCCAGCCATTCGCGCACGTCGTCGGGGAAGCGATGCCATTCGCCGGGCGTGTCGAGGAAGCGCCGGACGCGGTTGGCGAGGTTGGTCGACAGCGGCATCCGGCTGCCACCATAGGTCGGGATGCGCGCCGGGCGGCTGGTGGCGCGGACGATCAGATCCTCGGTGTCGATCTTCTCGACCTCGAGGCTCAGCCCGGCAAAGAAGAAGGTGTCGCCGTGGCTCAATGTCGCGGCGAAGCCTTCCTCGACCTTGCCGAGCGCACGGCCGTTGCGGAACCGTACCTTGAGCATCGTCGCCTCGACGATGATCCCAGCGTTGAGGCGGTGCTGCGCGACGAACTTCGGATGGCTGACCCGCCAGCGGCCGTCGGCATCCTGCGTCAGCCGCTTGAAGCGGTCGTAGGCGCGCAAGCTGTAGCCGCCGTCGCGGATGAAGCCGAGCACGCGGTCGAATAGCTCGTCAGTCAGCGCGGAATAGGGCAGGGCGGAGCGTACCTCGGCCAGCATGGCGGCCTGATCGAACGGCGCGGCGCAGGCGCACGCCATGACATGCTGCGCGAGCACGTCGAGCGCGCCCATCCGGAAAACGTCGGCGTCCAGCTCGCCCGCCTCGACCGCGTCGAGCGCGGCGCGCGCCTCCAGATATTCGAAGCGGTTGCCGGGGACGAGGATCGCCTCGCTCGCCTGGTCGAGCCGGTGGTTCGAGCGCCCGATCCGCTGGAGCAGCCGCGACGAGCCCTTGGGCGCGCCCATCTGGATCACGCAGTCAACGTCGCCCCAGTCGACGCCGAGGTCGAGGCTGGCGGTCGCCACCAGCGCGCGGAGCCGGCCGTCCGCCATCGCGCTTTCCACCTTACGGCGCGCTTCCTTTTCGAGACTGCCGTGATGGATGCCGATCGGCAGTTGCATCGCATTGGCCTTCCACAGATCCTGGAAGATCAGCTCGGCGAGGCTGCGGGTGTTGCAGAAGACGATCGCGGTCTTGTGGGTTTCGATCTCGGCCATCACCTGTTCGGCGGCATAGCGTCCGGAATGGCCCGCCCATGGTACGCGGCCTTCGGGCAGCAGGATCGCGATGTCGGGATCGACCCCGGTATCGCCATGCACCAGCGCGACGCGGTCAATATCACCATCGGGCGCGAGCCACGCGCGATAGCCGTCCGGGTCGGCGACCGTCGCGGACAGCGCGACGCGGCGCAGAGCGGGCGCGATCGTCTGCAACCGCGCCATGCACAGGTTGAGCAGGTCGCCGCGCTTGCCAGTGGCGAAGGCATGGACTTCGTCGACGACGATCGTCCGCAGCCCGGCGAACATCGTGAAACTGTCAGGATAGCTGAGCAACAGCGACAGCGATTCGGGGGTGGTGAGCAGGATCTGCGGCGGCTTGACCCGCTGCCGCGCCTTGCGATCGGACGGTGTGTCGCCGGTGCGCGTCTCGACGCGCAGGTCGAGCCCCATCTCCTCGATCGGCGCGAGCAGGTTGCGCTGGATATCGACCGCCAGCGCCTTGAGCGGCGAGACGTAGAGCGTGTGCAGCCCGTCGAGCGGCGCGTCGATCAGTTCGGCCAGCGTCGGGAGGAAACCGGCGAGCGTCTTGCCCGCGCCGGTGGCGGCGATCAGCAGCGCGTGATGCCCGGCGCGCGCCTCGTCCAGCATCGCGAGCTGATGCCGGCGCGGCCGCCAGCCACGCCGCGCGAACCAGTCGGTGAGGACGGCGGGGAGGGCGGTCAATCGGGCGTCCGGGCGGGCATGGCAATGATGTAGGTGGTACGACCGGCGTGGCAACTGCGTGTTCCACCACCTCCGTCATTCCCGCGTAGGCGGGAATCCAGACGCGCAGGTCGTCGTAGCAGCCACAAGCGTCAGAGGTTCTGGATTCCCGCCTGCGCGGGAATGACGGAGGAGACGCGGCAATGACGGGAGGTCACGGCGTGCGCGTGCGATCCTCCGCCGACTGCTGCTTGTACAGCTCGCGCGTCGCCTGTTCGGTTCGCGCTTCCTCATGTGGCTTGCGGCGGTTGCGCAGCATCGCGAACAACAATGCCGCCACCAGGATGATCGGCCCGGCGATCACCACGAAGCTCCACAAACCGTCGCCTGCCATCGGCTCTCTCCTGTATCTCGGGTGGTCAACGACGCGCCGATGAACTTCGATCCGCGCGCGCGGTTGGTGCGGCATGGTAACGCTCGGCGACTGGCTCGAACCGCATCCGCACGGGCTGTACGTGCGTCCCGCCGATGCGTGGGTCGACCCATCGATCCCGGTTGCGCGCGCGCTGGTCACGCACGGCCATGCCGACCACGCACGCGGCGGGCACGGCGAGGTATGGGCGACGCCCGAGACGCTCGCGATCATGGACGCGCGCTATGGCGAGCAGGTCGGCCACCCGGTCGCCTATGGTGAGAGCATCCGGCTCGGCGCGGTCGAGATCGGGTTCGTGCCCGCCGGGCATGTGCTCGGTTCGGCGCAGATCGTGCTCGATCACCGCGGCGAGCGCGTGGTCGCATCGGGCGATTACAAGCGCCGCGCCGACCCGACCTGCACGCCGTTCGAGCCGGTCAAATGCGACGTCTTCATCACCGAGGCGACCTTCGGGCTGCCGGTGTTCCGGCACCCCGACACCGGCGACGAGATCGACAAACTGATCGCGCGGCTCCACGCCAATCCGGAGCGTTGCATCGTGGTCGGCGCCTATGCGCTCGGCAAGGCGCAGCGCGTGATCGCGGAGCTGCGCGTCCGCGGGCACACCGCCCCGATCTACATCCATGGCGCGCTCCAGCGGCTGTGCGATCTGTATGCGGCGCATGGCGTCCCGCTCGGGGAGCTGCGTCCGGCGACCGGGGTCGCGAAGGCGGAAATGGCGGGGCATATCGTGATGTGCCCGCCGTCGGCGCTCAACGACCGCTGGTCGCGCCGGCTCCCCGATCCGATCACGGCGATGGCGAGCGGCTGGATGCGCGTGCGGCAGCGCGCGCGGCAGAAGAACGTCGAGCTGCCGTTGATCCTGTCCGACCATGCCGATTGGGACGAACTCACCGAGACGCTGAGCGAGATTTCGCCGCGCGAGGTGTGGGTGACGCACGGGCGCGAGGAGGCGCTGGTGCACTGGTGCATGACCCGCCAGATCAAGGCGCGCGCGCTGGCGCTGGTCGGGTTCGAGGATGAGGACGATTGAGGCTCACGTCATTCCCGCGCAGGCGGGAATCCAGAACCTCTGACGTTGCGACCCTTGCGAAGACCTGCGCGTCTGGATTCCCGCCTGCGCGGGATTGACGGATCGTGGTAGCCACAACGGCTTGCATCGTTTCCTGTGCGACGATTACACCAGCATCCCTGACCTATAAGGGGATCACCTGATGCGCTTCGGATACGCCGCCCTCCTGCTCGCTGCCGCGACGATGCCGGCGCTGGCGCAGGACAAGCGGCCGGCGAAAAGCAATGCCGAGGTGCAGAAGGAGGAGGCCGAGGCCGCCACCGCCAACGCGCCGGTCGCGGAGCGCGAGGAACGATCGAAGGGCGCGGTGACGGTCGCGGGCAAGCGGCTCGGCTATACCGCCACCGCCGGCACGCTGACGATCCGCGACATCGAGGGCAAGCCGACCGCATCGATGTTCTACACCGCCTATACGCTCGACGGCACCAAACCGGGCACGAAGCGCCCGATCACCTATTTCTACAACGGCGGGCCGGGCAGCCCGACCTTCTGGCTGCACATGGGCTCGTTCGCGCCGGTGCGGCTCCAGACCGGCAGCCCCGAGTTCATCCGCCCCGCGCCCTATGACTTCGGCCCGAACCCCTACACCTTGCTCGACAAGACCGACATGGTGTTCCTCGATGCGATCGGCGCGGGCTATTCGCGCCCGCTCGGCGACGCCAAGCCGTCCGATTTCTACGGCACCGACGAGGATGCAGACGCCTTCGCCAAGGCGATCCTGCGCTATTCCACCAAGTTCGGCCGCTGGAACTCGCCCAAGTTCATCTTCGGCGAAAGCTACGGCACGCTGCGCTCGGGCGCACTCGCCTACCAGTTGCAGGATCGTGGCATGGCGCTCAACGGCGTGGTGTTGCTCAGCTCGATCATGAACTACGGCTATCGCCAGCCCGGGCTCGATCAGGTCTATCTCAACTATCTGCCCAGCTATGCCGCGACCGCCTGGTATCACAACCGGCTCGCCAACCGTCCCGCCGACGTCGCGACGGTGGTGCAGCAGGCGCGCGACTTCGCGGTCGGTCCGTATATGTCGGCGCTCGCCAAGGGGCAGAACATCAGCGCCGAGGAACGCGACAGCGTCGCGCGGCGGATGAGCGAGCTGACCGGCCTGTCGCCGGACTTCCTGATCCGCAGCAATTTGCGCGTCGACCTGCCGCGCTTCCAGAAGGAGCTGCTGCGCGGCACCCGCCAGACGGTCGGCCGTTTCGACTCGCGCTACGTCGGGGTCGACAGCGACGCGGCGGGCGAGCGCCCGGAAAGCGACGTGTCCTCGGACGCGATCTCGGGCGCGTTCATCGCAACGTTCAACGATTATGCGACGCACACGCTCGGCTACCAGACCGACATGCCGTACCGGCTGTCGGCGCGCGACGCCAAGGGCTGGACGTGGAACTGGAAGCACGATTCGCCGCTGCGCGGGGGCGGGCAGCAGAACAATCCCAATACCGCGGTCGATCTGGCGGCGGCGATGCGCGGCAATCCGTATCTGCAGGTGCTGTCGATGAACGGCTGGTACGACATGGCGACGCCATTCTTCGGCACCGAGAACGACCTCGGGCACATGATGCTCGAGCCCGCGCAGCAGCGGAACCTCTCCTTCACTTACTATCCGGCAGGGCACATGACCTATCTCAATCCCGACGCGCTGGTGGCGATGAAGCGCGACCTGTCGGCGTGGTACGACCGGGCGCTGGCAGTGGCGCGTTCCGATGCGCCACCGGTCCCGCCGACGACCGCCGTCGCGACCGGGCAGGGGCCGAACTGATGCGCGCGCTATTCCTCGCGCTTGCCGCCCCCGCCGCGATCGCCGCGCAAGCGCCTGCCGCCTCGACCGCGGCGGAGGATGCACGGCTCACCGCCTTCCTCGACCGTGCCTTCGACGCGCGGGTCGCGCTCAGCCCGGAGGCGCAGACCAGCCTCGGGCTCAAGACCAATTACGACAAGCTCGACGACAATACCGACGCCGCCGCGATCCGCGAGCGCGACCTCGCCGAACGCCAGCTGCGCGAAATGCGCGCCAGCTTCTCGCCTGCGAAGCTCGGACCGAGCGGCAAGCTCAGCTACCGGCTGTTCGAGGACCAGGTCGAGCGCGCGCGCGACAGCTTCCGCTTCCGCAAGTGGCGCTACCCTGTGTCGACCAACGGCAGCCCGATGGGCGAGGTGCCGGCGTTCCTCATCAACAACCATCGCGTCGATACCGTCGCCGATGCCGACGCCTATGTCGCGCGGATCCGCGATTCGGAGCGGGTGATGCGCGAAACCGCCGCGCTGATGCGCGAGCAGGCCAGGATGGGGATCGTGCCGCTGAAGATGACCTACGCCCCGGTGCGGGCGGACGCGCGCAAGGTGCTGACCGGTGCGCCGTTCACCGCCGGTGCCGACTCGGCGTTGATGGCCGACTTCCGCAAGAAGGTGACCGCGCTCAAGGCGTCCGACACGGAGAAGCAGCGGCTGCTAACGGCGGCGGCGGCGGCGATGACCGGGCCGATGAAGCGCGGCTACGATCTGATGTTCACGACGCTCGACGCGCTCGAGCCGCAGTCAACCGGCAATTGGGGCGCGTGGAAGCTGCCGCAGGGCGCGGCCTATTATGCGGTCCGGCTGCGCGACTCGACGACCACCAACCTGACTGCCGACCAGATCCACGACCTCGGGCTGCGGCAGGTCGCCGCGATCCGCAAGGAGATGGAGGCGGTGAAGACGCGCGTCGGGTTCAACGGCACGTTGGAGCAATTCTTCGAAGTGGTGCGCACCGACCCGCGCTTCAAATATCCCAACACCGAGGCGGGGCGCGAGGCGTATCTAGGAGACGCGCGCAGCTTCGTCGCGCAGATGATGGCGGCCGCGCCGCAATGGTTCGAGCGACTGCCCAAGGCAAAGCTGGAGGTGCGCGCGGTCGAGAAGTGGCGCGAGGGCACCGCCTCGACCGCCTTCTACAACCGCCCCGCGCCGGACGGATCGCGACCGGGCATCTTCTACGTCAACCTCGTCGACATGAACCAGACGCAGAAGATCCAGCTCGACGCGATCGCCGCGCACGAGGCCGCGCCGGGGCACCATTTCCAGATCGCACGCGCGATGGAGCTGGAGGGGCTGCCGAAGTTCCGCGCGTTCGGCGGCTATGGCGCCTATGTCGAGGGCTGGGGGCTCTACAGCGAGCGGCTCGCCAAGGAGATGGGGGCGTACAAGGACCCCTATGCCGAGTTCGGGATGCTCTCGAACCAGGTGTGGCGCGCGATCCGGCTGGTGGTCGACACCGGTGTCCATTCCAAGCGCTGGACGCGCGAGCAGGCGGTGGCGTACTTCCGCGCCAACAGCTCGGTCAGCGACACCGATATTGCGCGCGAGGTCGATCGCTACTTCAACTGGCCGGGGCAGGCGACCAGCTACATGGTCGGCCAGCTGAAGATCGCCGAGCTGCGCGCGAAAGCCGAGCGGGAACTGGGCGCGAAATTCGACATTCGCAGCTTCCACGAAGCGGTGCTGGGGCAGGGGGCGCTGCCGCTCGACGTGCTCGAGGAGCAGGTAGACGCGTATATCGCGGGGCGTAAGGCGTAACCTCGCCCCCGTCATTGCGAGCGAAGCGAAGCAATCCACGGCGTCACGCGCTGGGCCCTGGATTGCTTCGCTACGCTCGCAATGACGATAGGGGGCAAGTTCACCCCATCACATAACCCGTCACGCCGGCGGAGGCCGGGGCCCAGCTGGGAAACGTGGCCGCATTGTCACGCAGCGCCCGGCACTGGACCCCGGCCTCCGCCGGGGGGGCGGATAAAAGGCGGGCTGACCTACTGATCGCTCGCCGCAGCCCGACCCTTGAACCCCTGCGCCACCACGAACCACTCGACCGAGCCCTTGCGGCTCGACGGTGGCTTGGCGTGCTTCACGGTCGTGAAGTTGCGCTTCATCTCCGCGACCAGCGTCGAATCCGCCCCGCCCGCGAACACCTTCGACACGAACGTGCCGCCCGGCCGCAGCACGTCGACCGCGAACGCCAGCGCGGTCTCGACCAGCGCCATCGTCCGCAGCGCATCGGTCTGCGGATGGCCGACGGTGTTCGCCGCCATGTCCGACATCACCAGATCGGGCGCGCCGCCCAGCGCTTCCATCAGCTTGCCCGGCGCTTCATCGTCCATGAAGTCCATCTCGAAGATCGTCACGCCGTCGATCGGATCGACCGGCAGCAGGTCGATCCCGACGATCGCCGCGCCCGGCGCGACGCGCCGCACCACCTGGCTCCAGCCGCCCGGCGCGATCCCGAGATCGACGACGCGCTTCACGCCCTTGAGCAACCCGAACCGCTCGTCGAGTTCGATCAGCTTGTACGCCGCACGGCTGCGATAGCCCTCCGCCTTCGCGCGGCGCACGTAGGGATCGTTGAGCTGTCGCTCCAGCCAGCGCGTCGATTGCGCGGTGCGGCGCTTCGCGGTCTTGACCCGCTGCCGCCCGACTCCTGCCCCCCTCATGCCCCCGTCTCCATCAGCCGGCGCAGGATGCCCTCGCGAATCCCGCGGTCGGCGACCCCCAGCCGTTCGGCGGGCCACAGGTCCAAAATGCCCTCGAGGATCGCGCAGCCCGCAACGACCAGATCGGCGCGCTCGCGCCCGATGCACGGCAATTTGGCGCGTTCGGCGAGCGACATGCCCGCCAGTTCCTGACTGATCGTGCGCATCGCCGCGGCGGGCGCGATCAGCCCGTCGACCTGCGAGCGATCGTAGCGTTCGAGCCCGAGGTGGACGCTGGCGAGCGTGGTGACCGTTCCCGACGTGCCGAGCAGCCGCGGCACGCCTGTCGGTCGCGGCAGCCGCGCCGCGAAGGGCGCGAAACTTTCGGCGACGAGCGTGCGCATCCTTTTATAGGCGCGCGCGCGCTCCTCGGCGGTGTTGCCGCCGCCTGCGCTTTCGGTCAGCGAGACGACGCCCCAGGGCGCGCTATGCCAGTCGCGCACGCGCGGCACGGTGGTGTCGGCATCGACCAGCACCAACTCGGTCGAGCCGCCGCCGATGTCGAAGACCAGCGCCGGCCCGCTGCCCGGTTCGAGCAAGGCGTGGCAGCCGAGCACCGCCAGCCGCGCCTCTTCCTCGGCGGAGATGATGTCGAGGTGGATGCCGGTTTCTTCCAGCACGCGCGCGATGAACGATGCGCCGTTGCTTGCGCGGCGGCACGCCTCGGTCGCGACCGAGCGCGCCAGCGTGACGTTTCGCCGCTTCAATTTGTCGGCGCAGACGCGCAACGCGGCGATCGTCCGCTCGATCGCGGCATCGGACAGCGCGCCGCTGTGCGCGAGTCCCTCGCCGAGCCGGACGATCCGCGAAAAGGCGTCGACCACCGCAAAGCCGTCACCCTGCGGCCGCGCGATCAGCAGGCGGCAATTGTTGGTGCCAAGGTCGAGCGCGGCATAATGCCGCGGCGCGCCGCGCGCGTGGCGCGGCTGGGGTCGTGCCGAACGGGCAGGAGCTGGCGCCTGCCGGCGCGGCAATTGGGCGGGGAAATCCACCATTGCCGTCAACTTTCTTATATCTTCCGGACCGGGACCGCCCCTGCGATCCCCCGGTGCTTGATCTCAAGGCTACACAGTCGCGCCACGTCGGGCAAGGCAGGCGTTGACACGACGCGTCGGCGCTCTTAGATGCCCCCCCGCTGGTGCCCGATCCTCTAATGGTAAGAGAGCGGACTCTGACTCCGTCAATCAAGGTTCGAGTCCTTGTCGGGCATCCAGCTTTTCCCTCAAAGCGTTGATCCTGATCGCTCAAGCTGCTGATCGCGCTTGCGATGATAGCGCTACCGGCTACGCTGCCCCGAATAATTCGGGAGAGGATCGTGAAACTCAGGCTTCGAAATGGCGCGCTGCCTGGCGGCGTCGCGATCGGCCTTGCGGCATGGGGCGCTGCGGCGACCGCGCAGGTCGCCCGCTTCGAGCGCTTCCGCTACGACGGCAAGGCGCAGGAGCGCGTGACCGCCCCGCCGGGCGCGTACCGGAACCCGATTCTCGCCGGCTATTATCCCGATCCGTCGGTGACGCGAGTCGGTGACGATTATTACCTCGTCAATTCGTCGTTCGCGCACTTCCCCGGACTGCCGGTGTTCCGGTCGAAGGATCTGGTGAACTGGACGCAGATCGGCAATGCGATCGACCGGCCGGAACAGCTCGATTTTACCGGGCGGCGCGTGTCGCAGGCGGTGTTCGCGCCCGACATCTCCTTTCACGACGGCACGTTCTACATCGCCAACACCTGCGTCGAATGCGGCGGCAATTTCGTCATCACCGCGAAGAACCCGGCGGGACCGTGGTCGCAGCCGATCTGGCTGCCGTTCGAGGGGATCGATCCGTCAATCTATTGGGAGGGCGACCGCGCTTACATCGTCAACAATCGCGCCCCCGCCGAACCGCCGCGCTACGACGGGCACCGTGCGATCTGGGTGCAGGAATATGACTGGCGTGCCGGCAAGATGGTCGGCGAGAGCACGATGCTCGTCAACGGCGGGGTCGATCTGTCGAAGAAGCCGGTGTGGATCGAGGGGCCGCATCTGCTCCGTAAGCAAGGCTGGTATTATCTCAGCGCCGCCGAGGGCGGCACGAGCGACAACCATTCGCAGGTCGTGCTGCGGTCGCGCAGCCTGCGCGGACCGTTCGTGCCTTACGCCGGCAACCCGATCCTGACGCAGCGCGATCTGCCGCCCGGCCGCGCGCACCCGGTCACCTCGGCGGGCCATGCGAAGTTCGTCCAGACCCAGACCGGCGACTGGTGGGCGACCTTCCTCGCCACGCGTCCCTATGAGGACGGGCTCTACAATATCGGGCGCGAGACGTTCCTGCTGCCCGTGACATGGAAGGACGGCTGGCCGCACATTCTCGACCGCGGCGTGCCGATCCCCTTTATCGCGCCGCGCCCGAAGCTGGCTGCCGAGTTGAAACCGGCGCTGCCGACCAGTGGCGACTTCGGCTATACCGACGATTTCCCCGGCACCCGTCTGGCGATGCAGTGGATCGGCATCCGTACGCCGCGGCAGCCCTTCCATCGCGTCGCTGGCGGCGCGCTGGAGCTACAACCCGGCGCACGCTTCGGCGACCTGAACGGCGTGCCGTCGTTCGTCGGGCGGCGGCAGCAGCATCATGTCGCGACCGTCGCGGTGACGATGCGCTATCGCCCGGGCACGGACGGTGCGCGCGCCGGGCTGGCGGCGGTGCAGAACGACCGCTCGCTGCTGTTGTTCGGTGTGACGCGCATGCAGGGCAAACCGATGGTCGCGATCTGGACTCGCGCCGACGCGGACACCGACACGCTGGTCGCCAGCGCCCCGATCGACGCCGCGAAACCCGTGACGCTGACGCTGCGCGCCGATGGCGGGACGATGGGGTTCGACTATGCGGTTGGCGGACAGCGCCGAACGTTGCGCGACGGCGTCGACGTGCGCTTCCTCAGCACCGCACGCGCGGGCGGGTTCGTCGGCACGGTGATCGGCCCCTTCGACGAACCCTGAGCAGTCCAGCTTGGGGTCACCCGCGCTGCTTCTTTCAACACCCAGAAAAATGATCGGATATGATGCACGCTCGATAAGGAGCGCGCATGACCGATCAACGCAGTTCAGTCCCGGTGGCGGAGGCGGTGGCCGAGTTGCGCGATGCACGCGGGGCGTGGCGCACGCGGCATGACGACGGGCGCGACACCACCAGCTTCCCGTCGCGCGGCGCGCTGGAACGGGTGATCGAGTTGCTGTCCGCCGCGCTCTATCCGCGCCGGCTCGGCCAGTTCCGCGGTGCGCCCGCCGAGGAAGACGGGTTCGTCGCCGCCAAGCTGCTCGCCGCCGCGACCGAGCTGGAGCGCGAGGTCGCCGCGGAGCTGGGTTACTGGCAGGCGGAGGCGAGCAGCGGCACCTTCGATCGCGACCAGCCGGCGACGATCGTGCGGCTTTTCCTGGCAGGGCTGGGCGAGATCCGCCGACTGATCGACAGCGACGTCGAGGCGGCCTTCCTCGGCGATCCCGCCGCGCGCAGCGCCGACGAGATCCTCGTCTGCTATCCCGGCGCGATCGCCAGCCTGCATCACCGGCTGGCGCACCTGCTCTACGAACTCGGGGCGCCGATCGTCGCGCGGCTGATCTCCGAACTCGCCAACGAGCGAACCGGGATCGACATCCACCCCGGCGCGACGATCGGGCCATCGTTCTTCATCGATCACGGCACCGGCGTCGTCATCGGCGAAACCGCGATCATCGGCGCGCGCGTCCGGCTGTACCAGCACGTCACGCTGGGCGCACGAACCCCGCGCGGCGATGATCCCGATCGGCCGCGCACGCGCTATGCACGGCATCCGATCGTGGAGGACGATGTGGTGATCTACGCCGGAACGACGATCCTGGGGCGTGTGACGATCGGAGCGGGCGCGATGATCGGCGGCAACGTCTGGTTGCTGGAAGACGTGCCCGCCGGTCGGGTGGTGGTGCAGCCAGAAGCGCAGGCGCATGACGATGCGAACGACTGGCGCGCGCACGATGGCTGAGCCGCGCAAGCCGGTGATCGGGGTGCTGTGCTGCAACGAGACGGTGCAGCGCCCGGTGCAGGTGGTGGCGAGCCGCTTCGTCGCGCCGCTCGCGCGCGTATCGGAGGCGTGCGTCGTGCTGGTCCCGGCGATCGCCGACCTGTGCGATGTCGCGTCGCTGACCGACTATCTCGACGGCATCCTGCTGACGGGATCGCGCTCGAACGTCGCGCCGACGCGCTATGGCGCGGCCAGCGACGCGGAGGGCGGCGTGCTCGACCGCGAGCGCGACGACGTGGCGTTGACGATGGCCGATGCGATGATCTCGGCGGGCAAGCCGGTGTTCGGCATCTGCCGGGGCATGCAGGAAATCAATGTGCTGTTCGGCGGCACGCTCTCGACCGAGCGCTGTTGCGGGCGGCATTTGCGTGGCGGCTGGGATCACGCGGATTACGCGACGCTTTTCGATCACCGTCACGAGGTGGACCTCGCCGCCGACGGCGCGCTGGCCGCGCTGACCGGCGAGCAGCGGCTGTCGGTCCATTCGGTCCACGAACAGGCGATCGAGCGGCTCGGCGACGGGCTGACGGTCGAGGCATGGTCGAGCGACGACGGCGTGATCGAGGCGATCGCCGCGCGCCCCAACGGCGCCGACGTGCTGGCGGTGCAATGGCATCCGGAATGGGATGTCGAGCGCAGCGCGAGCAGCCACGCCTTCTTCGCACAGATCGGCCGCGCGCTGCGCGGGGCGTGACGCAACAAAGCCGCGGCTTCGGCGATTGAACCCGCCAAGCTACGGAGAAAGACGATGAAGCCGCTCGCCCTGCTCGTTCCGCTCGCCGCGCTGGCGCTTGCCGCCTGCTCGGAGCGCGCCGAGGACCATGCCGAGCGCACCGGCAATGCGATCGCCTCCGATATCGAACGCGCCTCCGACAATGTCGTGCAGAGCGTCGATTCGCTGACCGATCGTCTGGCCGACCACGTCACTAACCGCGTCGACGGCCTTGCCGCCGACCAGATCGACCGTGCGGCGGATCGCATCTCCGAAGCGTCCGACCGGTTGGAGGACGAAGTCCGTCGCCACGGCGATCAGACGCGCGATCGCGCGGGCGCGGCGCTCGAAAACGCCGGTGCCGACTTGCGCGATCGCGACGCCGATCGCGAGCGACGCTGATCCTGCCCCTGTCGTCAGCGCGGCCCGCACGCTAAGGCGGCACCCGAGGGGACAGAAGATGGCGCGCGGACCGCAACAGGATTTGACGACCGGTCCGATCGGGCGGACGTTGCTGGTGTTCGCGCTGCCGACGCTCGGCTCCAGCATCCTGCAATCGCTCAACGGCTCGATCAACGCGATCTGGATCGGACAATTCCTGGGCGAGCGCGCGCTGGCGGCCACCACCAACGCCAATATCATCATGTTCCTGCTGATCGCGGCGGTGTTCGGCTTCGGCATGGCCGCGACGATCATGATCGGCCAGAACATGGGCCGCCGCGACCTCGACGCGGTGCGGCGCGTGCTCGGCACGTCGGTCGGGCTGTTTACCTTGTTGTCGATCGTCACCGTCGTCGTCGGGTTGCTTGCCGCGCCCGCGATCCTGCGCGTGCTGGCGACGCCGGCCGAGGTCTATCCGCTCGCGCTCGCCTATCTGCGCGTGATCTTCGTCGCGATGGTGCCGGGCTTCGTCGCCGTGCTGCTGACGATGGCGCTGCGCGGCACCGGTGATTCGATCACGCCGCTAAAGTTCATGGCGCTGGGATCGGCGATCGACGTCGCGCTCAATCCGTTGCTGATCCGTGGGCTAGGACCGATCCCCGCGCTGGGGATCGAGGGATCAGCGATGGCGACGCTGATCGCCAACACCGTCTCGCTGATTGCGCTGCTCGTCTACATCTACCGCCGCGACCTGCCGATCCGGATGCGCGGCGCGGAGTGGCGCTACGTCGTGCCCGACGCGGCGCTGCTGCGGACGATCGTCGCCAAGGGCGTGCCGATGGGGTTGCAGATGCTGGTCGTCTCCACCTCGGCGCTGGCGATGATCGGGCTGGTCAACCGCCACGGCACCGCGACCACCGCGGCGTACGGCGCGGCCAACCAGCTGTGGACCTATATCCAGATGCCCGCGATGGCGGTCGGCGCGGCGGTCAGCGCGATGGCGGCGCAGAATATCGGCGCGGGGGCATGGTCGCGCGTCGATCGGATCACGCGCGTCGGGATCGTCACCAACCTGGCGCTGACCGGCGGGTTGGTCGTGGTGCTGACGCTGCTCGACCGGCATGTGTTGTGGCTGTTCCTCGGGCAGGACAGCGGTGCGGTCGACATCGCGGTGCGGATCAACCTGATCGCGGCGTGGAGCTTCGTGCTGTTCGGCGTGTCGATGGTGCTGTCGGCGACGGTGCGCGCGAACGGTGCGGTGGTCGGGCCGCTGGTGATTTTGGCGCTGGCGATGTTCCCGCTGCGGCTCGGCATGGCCGCCGGGCTGGAGCCGTCATGGGGCGCGGATGCGATCTGGTGGAGCTTCCCGGCCGGGTCGATCGGCTCGATGCTGATGATGATCGCTTTCTACCGCCACGGCGGCTGGCGGCGTGGCAAGCTGCCCGCCGCGCCGCACGAAGGCGAGGAACAGGCGATGGCCGAGTGCGAGCCGGTCGCGAAGACGATGCCGGTCGGCTGACGTACGGCGGCCGGTCGGCTGACCCTCAGGCGCGTTGCAGCGCGCGCGCGCGGCGGCGCTGCACCGAACTGCCGATCCCCATCGCCTCGCGATATTTGGCGACGGTGCGGCGCGCGATGTCGAAGCCCTTGGCGTTGAGCTGCTCGACCAATGTGTCGTCGGACAGGATCGTGTCGCCTTCGCCCGCGATCAGTGCGCGGATCGCGCTCTTCACCGCCTCCGCCGACACCGCATCGCCGCCATCGGCGGCGGCGATCGCCGAGGTGAAGAAATATTTCAGCTCGAACACGCCGCGCGCGCAGCTCAGATATTTGTTGCTGGTGACGCGGCTGACGGTCGATTCATGCAGGTCGATCGCCTCGGCGATCTGGCGCAGCGTCAGCGGGCGCAGATGCGCGACGCCGCGCAGGAAGAACGCCTCCTGCTGCTTCACGATTTCGGTCGCGACGCGCACGATCGTGCGCTGCCGCTGGTCGAGCGCCTTGACCAGCCAATTGGCGCTGGCCAGCTTGTCGGCGAGCCACGCCTTGCCGGCCTTGTCCTGCCTGCCGCTCGCCAGCTCGCTGTAATAGCCCTTGTTGACCAGCACGCGCGGCAGCGTCGCGGCGTTCAGCTCGATCGCCCAGCCGGCCTTGGTGCGCGTCACCGACAGATCGGGAATGACCGGCGCGGGCGGTTCGCCGCCATAGCGGCAGCCCGGCTTGGGATCGTAGCCGCGCAGCTCGCGGATCATGTCCGCCATATCCTCATCGTCGACCTGACACAGTCGCTTGAGTCGCGTCAGATCGCCGCGTGCGAGCAGGTCGAGATGATCGAGCAGCCGCGCCATGCACGGATCGTAGCGGTCGACCTCGCGCGCCTGGATCGCGAGACATTCGGCAAGGTCGCGCGCGCCGACCCCCGTGGGCTCGAAGCGCTGGATGACGGTCAGGACGCGTTCGACCCGCGCAACCGACACGCCCAGCCGTTGCGCGAGCTCGGCAATATCGACACGCAGGTATCCCGCCTCGTCGATCTGGTCGATCAGCGCGCGCGCGATGAACAGCTCCGCCTCGTCGAACGCCGCCCCGGCCTGCGCGAGCAAAATGTCGGCGAGACTCTCACTGGTGTCGGCGAAGGTATCGAGGTCGGGTGCCTCGCCCGAGCCGCTCGCCGGCGCCGCGCTCGACGACAATCCGGCATGGTCGGACGGTGAGTCATCAAAGCGTTCGGCGGCGATGTCGACGTCGAGCGTCTCGCCGGCCGCCTCGCCCGAAACGACGAGTTCGTCGGCGCCCGCCGGCTCGTCGCGCGTCGGGGCGTCCACCGGCACCGCTTCGGGCGCATCGTCGCCGCCCGGCGTCGCCTCCAGCAACGGGTTGCGTTCGAGTTCCTCGGCGATCACGCCCTCGATCTCGAGATTGCTCAACGCCAGCAGCTTGATCGCCTGCTGGAGCTGCGGCGTCATCACCAGAGACTGCGACTGACGAAGGTCGAGGCGCGGAGCGAGGCTCATGTGCCTACGACCCGTCGCCCCTGCGAAGGCAGGGGCCTATGACTGTCGAATTCACGAACAAGATCGACACAGGGCGGACGGCGCATGTGTCAGTCCGCCCAACAGCAATCGGCAGACATGGACCCCTGCCTGCGCAGGGGTGACGGGCAAGGAAAGGCGAAGGCGCCCAACACCATGCCTACAGCGCGAAATCCTCGCCCAGATAGAGCCGGCGGACATTCTCGTCGCGCACCAGTTCCTCCGGGCTGCCGGTGAACAGCACCTTGCCGTCGTAGATGATGTAGGCGCGATCGACGATGTCGAGCGTCTCGCGCACATTATGGTCGGTGATCAGCACCCCGATGCCGCGATCCTTCAACTGGCAGACCAGATTGCGGATGTCGGCGATCGAGATCGGGTCGATGCCCGCGAACGGCTCATCGAGCAGCATGATCGACGGATCGGCCGCCAGTGCACGCGCGATCTCGGCACGCCGCCGCTCCCCGCCCGACAGGGCCATCGCCGGTGCGTCGCGCAGCCGGGTCAGCCCGAACTCGCCGAGCAGTTGTTCCAGCTTGTCGGCGCGCGCCGCGGCATCCGGCTCCGAGAGTTCGAGGACGGTCGAAATATTCTTCTCGATCGTCAGCCCACGGAAGATCGACGTTTCCTGCGGCAGATAGCCGAGCCCGAGGATCGCGCGGCGGTACATGGGCAGGCCGGTGATATCGTCGCCATCGAGCATGATGCGGCCCGAATCGGGCTTCACCAGCCCCATCACCGAATAGAAACAGGTCGTCTTGCCCGCGCCGTTCGGCCCCAGCAGCCCGATCACCTCGCCGCGTCCGACCGTCACCGATACGTCGGTCAGCACGACGCGCTTGTCATAGCTCTTCGCGATCGAAACGACCTGCAGCCCGCGGCCGAGCTCGGCCTCGTGGATCGGCTCCACCCGGTCGAGCCCTTCGCGGTTCAGCGTCGTCGTGGTGCCGTCCATCGTCTGTCGCTCTCTCAGAACAGGGTTACCGCTTCGTCAACGCCGCGACTGGCAGGATTCATGCAGGAAGCCGGCGCGAACCGAAACCCCCGACGTGCCGCGCTGCGCTCAGTTGCGCTTGGGGACCGAGAAGGTGCCGGTGACGCGGCCGCCCGGCGACTGCGTGACGGCACCCGTGCCCGCCGCCGCCCCACCGGCGACCGACGAGCCGTCGATCACCGCGCGACCGGTGTCGAGGTTGATCGTCAACCGCCCGCCGTTGACGGTGTTGCCGCCCTGCGTCAGCTTCACCCCGCCCAGCATCGTGATGACGCGGCGGTTGAGGTCGTAGACACCGAACTGGCTGCGCGCGGTCTGGTCCGGACGAACCACCGTCACCCCGCCGCTGGCGTCGAGCCGCGAAACTTGCGGGCTGCCGTCGATCACCTGACCGGTGTAGGCGACGGTCATCCGCTGCGCCGAGAGCGTCATCTCGGATTGCCGCACCTTGACGTTGCCCGACAGCACCGCGCGGTTGGCGCGATCCTGCAACTCGATATGGTCCGCGCCGAAGTCGATCGGGGCGGCGGTGTCGTGCCGCGTCTGCGCCGCCGCGGGCACGGCGAGCATCGTCAGCAGGGCGGGGGCGGCGGCAAGGCGCAACATGCGAAGGCTTCTCTATTTTCTCGGGACAAACCGCAAGCGGGCATTGCCGTCGAGCGTGACGGTGCGCGCCTCCAGATCGGCGCGCATCGTATCGCCGCGGAACGTGCCCTGGCGCACGGTGCCGGTGGCCGCGCCGGTGGAGCGCAGGCGCCGCGACTTGAGGTCGACGACCGCATTGTCGGTGTCGAGCGTGTAGTTGTTGGGGCCGCGCACCTTGATCGGGCCGTCGACGTTCACCTGCTCGCTGTCCATGTCATAGCGACCGGTCGGCGCGGTGAGCGTCGCAGGACCGTCCGACAGCCGGATCGCCGCCGCCATTCCCGCGATGCGCACGATCGGTTCGGCGGAGCTTTTCTGCACCGCGGAGGCGGCGTCGAGTTCGAACGGCTGCCCCTTGGTATCGGTGCCGCGATAGCGCGCCTCGCGCAGCTTCATGCGTTCCTTGGCGACGTCGACGCGGTTCTTGTCGAGCACGAACGACGCGTCGCCGCCCATCGTCAGCGGCGCCATCACGAGAAACGCGAACAACACGCCGATCGACACCGGCAGCGCGCGGTTGGCGATCGCGATGACGCGATCATGCCGTCCGCCGGGTTGCGCCCAGCGTTGCCGTTCCGACCGGACGCGAAGCGCGACGTCAGACATGCGCGAAGATGTCCACCTCCGGCCAACCCGCCAGATCCAGCTCGGCCCGCGCCGGCAAGAAGTCGAAGCACGCCTGCGCCAGCTCGGTGCGCCCCTCGCGCGCCAGCCGGCGGTCGAGCTCTTCCTTCAGCCGGTGCAGGTAGCGCACGTCCGATGCGGCATAATCGCGCTGTGCCTCGCTCAGCACCGGGCCGCCCCAGTCCGACGATTGCTGCTGCTTCGAGATGTCCTGTCCCAGCAATTCGCGCACCAGCTCCTTCAATCCGTGCCGGTCGGTGTAGGTCCGCACCAGCCGCGACGCGGTCTTGGTGCAATAGACCGGTGCGGCCACGACGCCGAGATAGTGGCGGATCGCCGCGATGTCGAAGCGCCCGAAATGATACAGCTTCAGCCGGGCGGGATCGGCGAGCACCTGCCGCAGCACCGGCGCGGCATAGTCGCTGCCCGGCGAGAAGCGGACGAGGTGCTCGTCGCCGCCGCCATCGGACAATTGCACCAGACACAGACGATCGCGCGGCGTGATGAGCCCCATCGTCTCGGTATCCACCGCGATCGCGGCGCCGGGGGCGAACACGTCGCCGGGCAAGTCTTCTTCATGCAGATATACAGCCATAACCAGCCTGTAACGAGACGGCCCGCCGGGCTCAATCGCTTCGTGTGCGGCACGACTCGCTACGACGGAACGTGGCAGCAATGCGACAGATTCGGGGCGTGACACGGACATTGCTTGAAAAGATGCGCAAAACGATTCGCAGCTTGGCGCAAGATGGTCTACAGGGGGTCCTGAGGCGCAGTAGGTCCTGTGCCCAGGGGAGCCGCGTTCGCCGTCCTGCGCGTGGCCCTGATGAGAGTTATCGGGCGGACCGGGAAGACGAACAGGGTTATGGGTTACGACAAGGGCGGCCGCGGGCAGCGCGGCGGGCGTGGGCGCGACAAGCGCGACGGCTTCGGCGGCGGTGACGATTTCGGCGGCGGCGGTTTCGGTGGCGGTGGCTTCGGCGGCGGCTTTGAAGATCGTGGCGGCGGCTTTGGCGGCGGTCGCGGCTTCGGTGGTGGCGGCGGCTTCGGCGGCGGCGGCGGTGGTGGCTTCCGCGGCGGCGGTGGCGGCGGTTTCGGTGGCGGCGGCGGTGGTCGCGGCTTCGGCGGCGGTGGCGGCATGCCCCCGCAGGTCGTCGGCGAAGGCACCGGCGTGGTCAAGTTCTTCAACGGCCAGAAGGGCTTCGGCTTCATCGTCCGTGATGACGGTGGCGAGGACGTGTTCGTGCACATCTCGGCGGTCGAGCAGGCGGGCCTGTCGGGCCTGGCCGAAGGCCAGCCGCTCGGCTTCACGCTCGTCGATCGCGGTGGCCGCGTCTCGGCGACCGATCTGAAGATCGACGGCGAGCCGATGCCGGTCACCGATCGTGCGCCCCCGCGCGAGGGTGGCTTCGGCGACCGTGGCGATCGTGGTCCGCGCGCCGGCGGCGCCGGTGGGCCGCAGCGTCAGCTGACCGGTGAGAAGGCGACGGGCACCGTCAAGTTCTTCAACGCGATGAAGGGCTTCGGCTTCATTCAGCGCGATGACGGCCAGCCGGATGCGTTCGTGCACATCTCGGCCGTCGAGCGCGCCGGCATGCCGACGCTGAACGAGGGCGACCGCCTGAGCTTCGAGATCGAGGTCGATCGCCGCGGCAAGTATGCGGCCGTGAACCTCGAGTCGGGCAGCTAAGCAAACCGGTTCGTCGTGAACGAACGGCGGCCCGTCCGACATCTGTCGGGCGGGCCGTTGTCGTTTGGAGCGGTCCCTTCTTCGTCGCCCCGGACTTGATCCGGGGCGCAGCTTCCCATCGCGCCGCGAGAAGAAGCGGGATTCTGGGTTAAGCCCGGGATGACGTGGGAAGGGAGGCGGCACGCGGTCATCCCCGCCTCTGTCCCTTCGCCCACCATCCTGCTATTCGCGCGCTCCACATCGCCGCGCGACCGCGGCGCTTGCCCGAACCGCTGGAACCCGCATGACGTCTCCCCGCCGCACCTTCGCGATCATCTCTCACCCCGACGCGGGCAAGACGACCCTGACCGAGAAGTTGCTGTATTTCGGCGGCGCGATCCACCTCGCGGGCGAGGTCAAGGCGCGGGGGCAGAACCGGCGCGCACGGTCGGACTGGATGAAGATCGAGCAGCAGCGCGGCATCTCGGTCACCTCCAGCGTAATGACCTTCGAGAGCGGCGGCGTCACCTTCAACCTGCTCGACACGCCGGGGCACGAGGATTTCAGCGAGGACACCTATCGCACGCTGACCGCGGTCGATTCGGCGATCATGGTCATCGACGCGGCGCGCGGCATCGAGGCGCAGACGCGCAAGTTGTTCGAGGTCTGCCGGCTGCGCTCGGTGCCGATCATCACCTTCGTCAACAAGGTAGACCGCGAGGGGCGGCCGACCTTCGAACTGCTCGACGAGATCGCCGACATGCTGGCGCTCGACGTCTGCCCGATGACGTGGCCGGTCGGGATGGGCGGCACCTTCGAGGGTATCCTCAACCTGTCGACCAACCGGATCGCGCGTCCGGAGGGTGACAGCCGTACGTTCCAGGGCAAGACCGACGATGCGCCGTCGCTTCCCGATGAGGTCGCGGAAGAGATCGAGCTGGCGCAAGCCGGTTACGCCGCCTTCGATGCCGAGGCGTATCGCAACGGCGACCTCACGCCGGTCTATTTCGGTTCCGCGCTCAAGGATTTCGGCCCCGCCGACCTGATCGCGGCGCTCAGCGACTATGCCCCGCCGCCGCGTCCGCAGCCCGCCGAGCCGGCGCCGGTCGCGCCGGAAGAGAAGGAAGTGACCGGCTTCGTCTTCAAGGTGCAGGCCAACATGGACCCGCAGCATCGCGACCGGATCGCGTTCATGCGGCTGTGCTCGGGCACGTTCAAGCGGGGCATGAAGCTGACTCCGACCGGGCACGGCAAGCCGATCGCGGTCCATTCGCCGATCCTGTTCTTCGCACAGAACCGCGAGGTGGCGGACGAGGCCTATCCGGGCGACATCATCGGCATCCCCAACCACGGCACGCTGCGCGTCGGCGACACGCTGAGCGAGAAGGCCGACGTGCGGTTCACCGGGCTGCCCAATTTTGCGCCCGAGATCCTGCGCCGCGTCGCGCTGAAGGACCCGACCAAGACCAAGCAGTTGCGCAAGGCGCTCGACGACATGGCCGAGGAGGGAGTGACGCAGGTCTTCTATCCCGAGATCGGCAGCAACTGGATCATCGGCGTCGTCGGGCAGCTGCAGCTCGACGTGCTGCTCAGCCGGCTCGATGCGGAATATAAGGTCGCCGCCGGGCTGGAGCCGGCACCGTTCGACACCGCGCGCTGGATTTCGGCGGACGATCCCGCCGAATTGAAGAACTTCACCGATCTCAACCGCGCGGCGATGGCCAAGGATCGCGACGGCAACCCCGTGTTCCTCGCCAAGAGCGCGTGGGAGGTCGGCTATGTGCAGGACCGCTACCCGAAGGTGAAGTTCGCCGCGACGCGCGAGCGGTAGAACAGCCCACGACCGTCATCCCCGCGTAGGCGGGGATCCAGATGCGCAGGTTTGTCGACAGAGGCGATACGTCAGAGGTTCTGGATTCCCGCCGCCGCGGGAATGACGGCTTGAGGCTTACCCCCCCAGTCCCCACAGCGCCGCCAGCCCGAGGAAGGTGAAGAACCCCAGCGAATCGGTGCAGGTCGTCACGAACACCGACGAGGCGACCGCCGGATCGACGTCGAACCGGTCGAGCGTCACCGGCACCAGCACCCCCGCCAGCCCGGCGACGATGTTGTTGAGGAACAACGCCAGCCCGAACACGATCGACAGCGCCGGATTGCCGAACCACAGATAGGAGCCCGCGCCGACCAGCAGCCCGAGCCCGAGGCCGTTGCTTCCCGCGATCCGCAGCTCGCGGACGATCATCCGCATGGTATTCGATCCGGTCAGCTGATTCGTCGCCAGCGCGCGGACGACAACGGCGAGCGTCTGCGTCCCCGCATTGCCGCCCATCCCGCTGACGATCCCCATCAATTGCGCGAGCACCGCGAAACGCGCGATCCGCTCGTCGAACAGCCCGACCACCGTCGCGGCGATCATCGCGGTCGGCAGGTTGATGAGCAGCCACGTCAGCCGCGTCCGCACCGTCAGGCGGATCGGCTCGTTGATGTCGCCTTCGCCCGCACCCGACAGCCGCAGCGCGTCCTCGCCGGCTTCCTGCTGGATGATATGGACGACGTCGTCGACCGTGATCATCCCGACCAGCCGCCCGGAGCCGTCGACGACCGCGGCGGAGATCAGCGCATATTTCTGGAAGCGCAGCGCGACCTCTTCCTGGTCCATGTCGACCGGGATCAGCGTCTGCTCGCGTTGCATGACGTCGGCGATCGCGATGCTGCGCGGGGTGCGCAGGATCCAGCTCAGCGAACAGGTCCCGACCGGTTCGTGCGTGGGATCGACGACGAAGATTTCCCAGAAATCCGTGGTCAGCGTCTCATCGGCGCGCAGATAATCGAGCACGTCGCCGACCGTCCAATGCTCGGGCACCGCGACCAGATCGCGCTGCATGAGACGACCGGCGGACTCCTCGGGGTAGGACAAAGCCTCCTCGATCGCGGCACGGTCGTCGGGCTCCATCGCGCGCAGAACCTCGCGCTGGTCCTCCGGCTCCAGGTCCTCGATGATCGCGACCGCGTCGTCGGTGTCGAGTTCGCTCGCGATGTCCGCGACTTGCCGCGCGTCGAGCGCGTCGATCAGCACTTCGCGGACGTAATCGTTCATTTCCGCGAACACGTCGGCGTCGAGCAGGTCGCTGACCGCGGCGGCGAGATCGCGGCGACAATCCTCGGGGGTCAGCTCGAACAGGTCGGCGATATCGGCGGGGTGGAGCGGTTCGACCAGCGCATGCGCCTCGGCGACGTCGCCGGCCTCGACCGCATCGAGCACCGCGCGGACGAAATCGGGCTTCAGCCGGTCGTCCTCGTCGAGACGCTCCTCGCGGTCGTCCTGCTCCTCATAAGCGTCGCGCAGCTCGGTCTCGCTCATCTGCCGGCTCCCTGATTGCGCGTCGACGCCCCGGCACCTAGCGCGGGTGTCGCGCATTTGCCAGCCGGGCGCGGGACCGATAGGGGCGCGCGCATACGGCAAGAAAGGAACTGCCTGTGACCGATACCTATTCCACGCTGACCCTGACGCTGGACGGCGGCGACGTGACGATCCAGCTGCGCCCCGACCTCGCGCCCGAGCATGTCGCGCGTATCGCCGAGCTGGCGAACGAGGGCTTTTACGACGGCGTGCCGTTCCATCGCGTGATCCCGGGCTTCATGGCGCAGGGTGGCGACGGCGGGAATCACAACGGCACCGGTGGCTCGTCGAAGCCGAATCTGAAGCAGGAGTTCAACAAGGAGCCGCACGTGCGCGGCACCTGTTCGATGGCGCGGACGATGGATCCGAACTCGGCGAACTCGCAGTTTTTTATCTGCTTCGACGATGCACGCTTCCTCGACGGTCAGTACACCGTCTGGGGTCAGGTGACCGAGGGCATGGAGCTGATCGACGCGCTGCCCAAGGGCGAGCCGCCGGCGAACCCGGGCAAGATCGTGTCGGCCAAAGCCGCCTGATCCGGTCGCGACTCGCCCTGCGTGGCGGGCGGGTCGCGATCACCAGCCGTCATTCCCGCGCAGGCGAGACCTCTGCGAAAGCGCGGAACCAAACCCTCGCCAGGCCGTGCCCCGGCGGAGGCCGGGGCTCAGTTGGGAAGGTTTTTCAGTTTATTACGAACCTCCCCCGACTGGGCCCCGGCCTTCGCCGGGGTACAGGAAAGGGACTTTCGCAGAGGTCTCGCGAAGGCGGGAATCCAGAACCTCTGACGTAAGCGCCTCTCGCGAAACCTGCGCGTCTGGATTCCCGCCTGCGCGGGAATGACGATCCGGATCAGTTCTCGCGCAGCGTCCGGATCAGCCAGTCGCGGAAGATCTTGACCGGCTTGGTCTGCAGCGCGCGCGGGCGGCACGCGAACCAGTAGCTGTACGGGCTGGTCACATCGATATCGAACAACCGCACTAGTCGCGGGTCGTTGGCGTCCTGGAAGTGGTTCTCGTGCATGAAGGCGACGCCGAGCCCTTGCGCTGCCGCTTCGAGAATCAGCACGCCGGTGTCGAAATAGTCGATCGCGACCGGCTCCATGCCCGGATAGCCTGCCGCTTGGCTCCACGCCGCGAAGGTGTCGGGCATGTCGCGGTGGAGCAATACGCTATGTTCGCGCATCTGCTCGGGGTCGCGCAGCGGCTTCGGACCGTCGAGCAACCCGCGCGCGCCGATCGGATAGACCATGTTGCGGTCGAGCCGCTCCGAATAGAGCATCGGATCGATGTCGCGCGCGACGACGATCACCGCATCCAGTCCCTCGCCGAGGCGCGCAAGCGCATTGCCGCCGGTGTCGATATCGAGGTGCAGTTCGGGATGCGCCGCGCGCAACTCGCCCAATCGCGGAAACAGCCGCTGCGACGCATAGAGCGGCAGCACGCCGAGCCGCAGCCGCAATACGTCATTGCCGCTGGTCATTCCCTCGATCGCGTCAGACATGCCGTCGAGCGCCGGCGCGATCGCCGCCAGCAGCCGCTCGCCATCGGCATTGGGGACCATGGCCTGGTGGCGGCGATCGAACAGCGGCCGCGAGATGAACCGTTCCAGCGTCTGGATGCGACGGCTGAGCGCGGGCGGCGATAGCGCAAGCTCCTGCGCCGCGGCCTTGATCGAGCCGAGTCGCGCGACGGCCACGAAGGCTTCGATCGCAGTAAGGGGCGGGAGCCGGCGCATGGCAGGATCGGCGAATGGTCCAGATTGGCTGTTGCGGCGCATCATGCAACATCCAGCCTGCCGCGCAACCACAATCGCCGCCGCGATTGCATTACTTGCAAGCATACCGCTACCATTTCGCACTTGCGAACAACCATGCGGCGGCGCACATAGGGCGTGCCTTTCAGGCATCCTCTCCTAAAAACTTCAAACGGCCGGCCCCTCGGGGCTGGCCTTTTTTTCGTCCGCTTGCTGCGCCGGGTCGGTTCGCAATACGGAACCGGCGCCCTATCTTCTGCGCTCGGCTGCAAGCCGCGCGAAAGGAACGACATGGCGGATGCCGACGAGACAGTGGTGAAGTTGCAGGTCGCGAACGCGCGGCCGGAAGACAGCGGGCGCGGAGTCGCGCATCTGCCGCGCGCGGTGTTCGCGGCGCTGGGGATCACCGACGGCGACGTCGTCGAGATCGTCGGCAAGAAGACCACCCCGGCACGCGCGATCGGCCCCTATGCCGAGGACGAGGGGCTGGAGCTGGTCCGCATCGACGGGCTCCAGCGCGCCAATGCCGGGGTCGGCTCGGGCGATTTCGTCGAGGTGCGGCGCGCCGAATCGAAGGCCGCGACACGCGTCGTCTTCGCCCCTGCTCAACAGAACCTGCGGTTGCAGGGCTCGACCAACGCGTTGAAGCGCACCTTCTTTGGCCGGCCGCTGTGCGCGGGCGACATCGTCGCGACCGCCGGGCACCAGCGCGTCCAGAACATGCCGCCGGGAATGGAGCGCTATGTCAACGCGCCCGCTTACGCCTTGCAGGAGATCCGGCTGCTCGTCGTCTCGGCGAGCCCGAAGGGCGTCGTCCATATCGACGAGAGCACCGAGATCGAGTTGCGTCCGGAATATGAGGAGCCGCAAGCCGCGCGTCGCGCCGACGTCACCTATGACGATATCGGCGGCATGGGGCAGACGATCGACCAGCTGCGTGAGATGGTCGAGCTTCCGCTGCGCTATCCCGAACTCTTCCAGCGGCTCGGCGTCGATCCGCCCAAGGGCGTGCTGCTCCACGGGCCGCCCGGCACCGGCAAGACGCGGCTGGCGCGCGCGGTGGCCAACGAGTCGGACGCACAATTCTTCCTCATCAACGGCCCCGAGATCATGGGCTCGGCCTATGGCGAATCCGAGCAGCGGCTGCGGCAGGTGTTCGAGGAAGCCAGCAAGTCGGCGCCGTCGATCGTGTTCATCGACGAAATCGACTCGATCGCGCCGAAGCGCGGGCAGGTGTCGGGCGAGGCGGAGAAGCGCCTTGTCGCGCAGCTGCTGACGCTGATGGACGGGCTGGAGGCGCGCGCCAATCTGGTGGTTATTGCGGCCACTAATCGTCCCGAGGCGATCGACGAGGCGCTGCGACGGCCGGGCCGTTTCGACCGCGAGATCATCGTCGGCGTCCCCGACGAGCGCGGGCGACGCGAGATCCTCGGCATCCACACCCGCGGGATGCCGCTGGGCGAGGGCGTCGACCTCGATCAGCTCGCGCGCCAGACCTTCGGCTTCGTCGGCGCCGATGTTGCCGCGCTGACCCGCGAGGCGGCGATCGAGGCGGTGCGGCGGATCATGCCGCGGCTCAACCTCGAGGATCGCACGATCCCCGCCGAGGTGCTGGATACGCTGGCGGTGACGCGCGAGGACTTCACCGAAGCGCTCAAGCGTGTCCAGCCGAGCGCGATGCGCGAGGTGATGGTGCAGGCGCCGACCGTCAAATGGTCGGACGTCGGTGGCCTTGATGACGCGCAGATGCGGCTCAAGGAAGGCGTCGAGCTGCCGCTGAAGGATCCGGATGCATTCCGGCGGCTGGGGATCCGCCCGGCGAAGGGCTTCCTGCTCTACGGGCCGCCGGGGACCGGCAAGACGCTGCTCGCCAAGGCGGTGGCGCGCGAGGCGCAGGCCAACTTCATCGCCACCAAGTCGAGCGACCTGCTCAGCAAATGGTATGGCGAGAGCGAGCAGCAGATCGCGCGGCTGTTTCAGCGCGCGCGGCAGGTCGCGCCAACGGTGATCTTCATCGATGAGCTCGACTCACTGGTGCCGGCGCGCGGCGGCGGGCTGGGCGAGCCGCAGGTGACCGAACGCGTGGTCAACACGATCCTCGCCGAGATGGACGGGCTGGAGGAACTCCAGTCGGTGGTGGTGATCGGCGCGACCAACCGGCCGAACCTGGTCGACCCGGCATTGTTGCGGCCGGGCCGGTTCGATGAACTGGTCTATGTCGGTGTGCCCAATGCCGCCGGGCGGCGGCGGATCCTCGACATTCAGACGCAGAAGATGCCGCTCGCGCCCGATGTCGATCTCGACGCAGTGGCGGCGCGGACGGAGCGCTTTACCGGCGCCGATCTGGAGGATGTCGTGCGCCGCGCGGGGCTGATCGCGCTGCGCGAATCGCTCGACACGCGCGAGGTGCGCCGCGCGCATTTCGAGCGCGCGCTGGAGGAGAGCCGCGCGAGCGTCACGCCCGAGGTGGAGCGCGAGTACGAGCAGATGGCGGCGCGGCTGAAGCAGGAGGCGAACGCGATCCAGCCGATCGGCTTCATCTCACCGGGGCAGCTGACCGCGCGGCCGGGGGGGAAGGAGATTTAGGCTTTTCACCTCGTCGCCCCGGACCTGATCCGGGGCCCCGCTTCTTCTCAGCAGAAGTAAGAAGCGGGATCCCGGATCAAGTCCGGGATGACGTTGGGGGCGGTGAGGCATTCGACGTCACTGCCGCAACATGCGCCACCCGAGCGGCAACATGGCCGCGCACGCGATCGCCGCGGCATCGTACGGCAGCGCGTGCCCGATGCCGTACAACGCGACGCCGATCGATGGCCCCAGCACGAAGCTCGCGCCGCTGATGCTCGTCACCTTGCCCGCTACCGACGCCTGCAACGATGCTCCGACCGCGAGGCTCGACCCGGCGGTGAAGCCCGGCCGCACGAAGCCGAAGCCGAGGCTGGCG
The DNA here is from genome assembly GCA_036946405.1 of Sphingomonas phyllosphaerae. Classification (NCBI taxonomy): domain Bacteria; kingdom Pseudomonadati; phylum Pseudomonadota; class Alphaproteobacteria; order Sphingomonadales; family Sphingomonadaceae; genus Sphingomonas; species Sphingomonas phyllosphaerae. The sequence goes on from JAQIJC010000001.1 coordinate 755,429, forward strand.
AGCGCATAGCCGCTCGCGATCGCGGGCAGGGTGGTGGCATGGCCCGTTGCCCAGCAGCCGGCCACGGCCAGCACGAGCCCGACCAGCATCAACGCGCGCGGGCGCAGGTCGAGCAGCGGAATCATGCCCCATTGCGCGAGCAACGATGCGCCCGCGCCGGTCATCAACACCAGCCCGGTCGCGCCGAGCGCGTCGACCGGCGACACGCCGAGCCGGTCGATGACGAGGAAGCCGATTACCTGCCCGGTCATCGCCTGCGCATGGCCCATCATCAGTCCGACGAACAGCCACCAGCGGATGCGCGGGTCCAGCGCGCCGATCCGGCCCCCGCCCCCGGGCGCGACCGCCGCGGTGACGCTCGCGCCGGAGGATTGCCCGCCGATCGAGGGATAGGCGTTTGCCGCGCCATGGCTCGAGCCGTCCAATCGGTCGTCGGGCAGCCGTCGCCACACCGCGACCAGCATCGCCACGCCGAATAGCGCGAAGACGAATGCCGGTGCGGCCAGCCCGATCGCGACCGATCCGACATGGTCGAGGATGAGATAGGGCGCAAGCGCGGGCCCGAGGATCGTCCCCAGCCCGAAGGCCGAGGCGAGCAGGGTCAGCGCGCGCGTGCGCTCCTCGCGCGTCGTGCTGCCCGCGACCAGCGCCTGCACCGCGGGCGGTGCCGCCGCGCCGGTCGCGCCGTAGATCACCCGCCCGAGGATGAAGAGCACGAACGCCGCGGTGCCGCCGATCCAGCCGTTGATCCCGGCGAGCAGGAACGCGCCGCACAGCACGAGGCTGGTCGCATAGCCGCCCAGCCCGAGCAGGATCATCGCGCGCCGCCCGTGCCGGTGCGAGCGATGCGCCCAGAACGGCGCGGCGAGCACCCAGAACAAGGCCGAGATCGAAAAGGCGAGCGCCACCTCGGCATCGCGCACGCCAAGCGAGCGGCCGAGCGCCGGGAGCACCGATTGTAGCGCGGTGTTGCCCGCGGCGATCGTCAGCATCACCATGAACATCAAGGCGAATGTCGTGTCCCGCGCCTGCTTCACCGCCATCCGCTCCCGACCCGTTCCGTGCTCCCGTCCTATACCAATGTCGATTAGGCGCTTGGGGGCCGCGCGCAACCGGGCTATGGCAACCGCTTCGCCTGCAAGGCGTTCGTCATGCCGATGACGCGTAAACGTCATCACACCAGGTTCGGGAGCCGTTTTTTCCACATGACCAGTTCCACCGACGCCGTGCGGCGCGATCGCAGCAAAGCCGCCGGCGTGCCCGGACCATGGCAGATGTTTTTCACCGGCTTCCTCAAGCATCCGGTGATGGTCGGGTCGATCATTCCGTCGTCGGACCGGCTGATCGCCAAGATGCTCGGCCCGGTCGACTGGGCCAATTGCAAGCTGTTCGTCGAATATGGTCCGGGCGTCGGCACCTTCTGTCGCCCGATCCTCGAACGGATGGCACCCGATGCGATGCTGATCGCGATCGACACCAACGCAGACTTCATCCGCTATCTCGACCACACGATTACCGATTCGCGGTTCGTCGCGGTGCACGGTTCGGCGGCGGATGTGGAGCGGATCGTCGCGGAACACGGGCATGAGGCGGCCGATTACGTGCTGTCGGGGCTGCCGTTTTCGACGCTTCCCGATGGCGTCGGCCCGGCGATCGCCGCCGCGACGCAGCGCGTGCTGCGCACCGGCGGCGCGTTCCTCGTCTATCAGTTCAGCCCCAAGGTCCGCGACTTCATCGCGCCACACTTCCAGCGCATCGATCACGACATGGAATGGTGGAACGTGCCCCCGGCGCAGCTCTATTGGGGCTGGAAGGACTAGCGACGGCGGCGCGGCGCGGGTTCGTCCCCCGATTATGGATGAACCAACCGCTCAATACAGCCCCGGCGTTTCGCGCTGCGCGATGGTCGGGGATACCGCCACCAACGGGCGCTGGGATGGCGCGAACAGTCCGGTGATGCGCGCGGCCGAGGCACTGGCACCGATCGCCGTGCAGCCGCGTCCCGCCAGCCAGTCGAGCGCGGTCCGCACCGACGTCTCGCTCGCATCGCCCAGTTGATGGTTGTAATCGTCGGTCGCCTGGCAGCTCGCCTCGACCTTGGTTGCCAGTCCGTCGTAATAATCCCCCTGCCGCGCTGCGTTCTGGAGCGCGAACGCGATCACGCGCAACCGGTCGTCGCTGCACGACGGATTGTCGAGCGGGATCTGCCCGACCGGTTTGCCATAGGTGTTGCTGCCGACCAGCGCGAGGTCTCCGTGAAGGTAGGGGATCAGCGCGTTGATGACATATTCGCTCGCCGAGGCGGTCTGCCCCGTACCGATGAACGCCACCCGGGTCGGCGCGATCGCGTTCATCTCGCGTGCGAAGCGGCGAACCTGGTTCTGTGTCGATTTGGAGGTGCGGAAGGTGGTATAAGCCTGCACGTCGCTGGTCGAACGGTTGGCGCCGAGCAGGTCGGTGAACGTCTCCGCAGTATCGAGCAATCCGCCGCCATTGTAGCGCAGGTCGACGATCACCTGCGTCACCCCCTGCGCGCGGAACGCGCCGAAGGCGCTGCGCAACTGATCGTCCGCGGTCGAGATGAAGGTGCGCAGGTTGATGTAGCCCACCTTGCGTCCGTTATCGTCGAGCACCTTGCTGCCGTACCGCGACGACACCGGGGTCAGGGTATAATCGGCGCTGGTGACCGGGACGTCGCGGGTCCCGCTCGCATCGGTGATCCGCAGCACGCGGACGGTGCCCGGCGTCGACGTATCGAAGGCGGCGTCGAGCGCGGTTTCACCACCGCTCGCCAGAATGTCGCTGATCAGTCGGACCGTCGCCGCGGTCGGCCCGATGCCGACGATTTGCGCGCCACGGTCGATCCCGGCGGTCAGCGCGGGTGCGCCCTCATAGGCTTCGGTTACGAACAGCCGGTTGTTCGAATCCCGCGCCAGCCGGACCCCGATCCCGGCGGTCCCGCCCGAGCTGTAATAGGCGTTTTCGGCCTTGAGCGAGGTCAGATAGGTAAAATAGCGATCCTTGCGCTGCGCGCGCGCGGTCGCGGTCAGCGCGTCGAGAAAGCTGTCGACATCCGAATAGCGAGCCGGATCGATGTTCGTCGGCAAGGTATCGGGGAACAGATACCATTCGTTCATCGCCGCCAGCACCCAGTTCTGCCGTGCGCGCAACGCGCAGCCGGTCGCGGTGGTGGTGCCCGCGACGCTGCCGCCGCCGCCGCCACCTGCGCTGCTGCCGACGCTCGTGCCGCCGCCGCCATCACCGCACGACGCCAGCAACGCCAGCCCCGCCACCAGCCCGATCGACCGCCGCTTACGCATCACCCATGTCCTCACGACTCGCCTGCCAGCGCTAGCATAGCGACGATGATGCAGCCGCAGGCTGTGAAAAATGTTAAGCCGGGACGTTGTCCGTCTGGAGGAGCTGCCCCGTGATTCGTCGTGTTCTGATCCCCGCCGCCCTTGCCCTATCGCTCGCCGCGTGCGGATCGGCGCCCGACGCGGGTAACAGCGTGGCCGCCACGACGAACGACAGCAGCGATTATCTCGCGAAGATCGGCCAGTTGAACGAGAAGGAGCGCAATGGCGTCCTCTTTCGCGCGATCAGCGACGCGGGCCGTGGCTGTCAGGGCGTGACGCGCTCGGTGGCCGGACCGGCGATGCAGGGCAACCCGAGCTGGATCGCTACCTGCGACGACGGGACGCCATGGGTGGTGTCGATCAACGACAAGGGCGTCGCGACCGTGAGCGCGGTGGCGGCGAGCACGCCCAAGGCTGGCTGACGCACGTGCCGCGCAACGCGATTGCTCCGCGTCGCGCGGCATCGTACCGCTGGCGCATGTCACGCTGGCTGCTCCTCCCGCTCATCGCTCTTGCCGGTCCGGCGGGAGCGGCTCCGCCTCAGGCCGCGTCGGCGGTCATGGCGCGCCAGCCGGTGCTGGTCGCGCCTGTCGTCGTTCGTCGCCTGCCGCACGACCGCGCCGCCTTCACGGAGGGTCTGGTATGGCACGGCGGCGCGCTGATCGAGAGTGTCGGGCTGGAGGGACGCTCCGACGTGCGGCGCGTCGATCCGGCGACCGGCAAGGTGACGTTGCGGCGCACGATCCCGGCGGCGCAATTCGGTGAGGGGCTGACGCTGTGGAAGGGCGAGGCGATCAGCCTGACGTGGCATGACGGCATCGCGCATCGCTGGAGCGCCGCGACGCTCAAGCCGCTGGGGACGATGCGTTATAGCGGCGAGGGCTGGGGACTGACCGCCGACGCGACCTCGCTGATCCGCTCGGACGGCAGCGCGACGCTGACCTTCCACGATCCGGCGACGATGAAGGTGCGGCGCACCGTCACGGTCACCTTCGCGGGACGCGCGCTCGACCAGATCAACGAGCTGGAGGTGGTCGACGGGCAGATCCTCGCCAACGTCTGGCACCAGCCCTTCATCGTCGCGATCGACCCGCGCAGCGGCGTGGTGACGCGGGTGATCGACCTGCGCGCGATCGTCGCCGAGGTGGGGGCGCGCGATCCCGAAGCCGTCGCGAACGGTATCGCCTGGGACGCGAAGGCGCGGCGCCTGTTCGTTACCGGCAAGCGCTGGCCGACGATGTTCGAGATCCGGTTGCCGAAATAACGGTTCCGCCGAAACCCAATTCGATCGTCGCCCCGGACTTGATCGGGGCACCGCTCTCTTTGCGAGCGATCGAATTGGAAGCGGGGTCCCGGATCACGTCCGGGACGACGCGTGGGAGACACAAGGGGTCTTTCCGGATCGCGCCGGGTCGATCACCGTATCAGCAATTCCCCGACATAGACCACCGCATCCGCGGCAAGCTGTGCGCCAAGTACCGCGGCGGTGAACATCGCCGCCAGCCCGGCGGCGACCATGCCGTGATGGCCGGCGTTCCTGATCCTCAACATGACCCATCCTCTCCTTCTCGGAGCCGGGGTCTCGTTGGTACGGGATCGCCCGACGCCGGATACTTATATAGCGCGTCCGTCGCCGTACGTCATCTTGCAGCGCAGCACGCAAAAAAGGGCCCGGTCGCGTTACCGCGCCGGGCCTTCAGGTGTCGTCCGCAGGAGGAACATCGGTGGCGGGGCGGCGACCGTCGCCGCCCCGCGAACTCGTCAGTAATTGTAGGCGCGTTCGCCATGCTCGTTGATGTCGAGACCCTCGACCTCGACCTCGAGCGAGGGACGCAGCCCCATCGTCGCCTTGATGCCGTAGAACAGCACCGCCGAGACGCCGCCCGACAGCACCAGCGTCAGCACGACTGCCTTGATCTGCGTGATGACCTGCGCGGCCATGTCATACTTGCCGGCGACCGACGGGAAGCTGGTGTAGTCGATGAAGCCCTGACCGCCGAGCGACGGGTCGGCGACGATCCCGGTCGCGATCGCGCCGATGATCCCGCCGACGCAGTGCACGCCGAACACGTCGAGCGTATCGTCATAGCCGAGCTTGTTCTTCACCGTGGTGACGAAGAAGAAGCACACCGCGCTGGCGACGAAGCCGAGGATGATCGAGGTCATCGGTGCGGCGAAGCCCGCGGCCGGAGTGATCGCGACGAGGCCGGCGACCGCCCCCGACACGCCGCCCAGCAGCGACGGCTTCTTGTGGACGATTTGCTCGATCACCGCCCAGGCGACCGCCGCGGCGGCGGTGGCGACGAAGGTGTTGACGAACGCCAGCGCCGCGCCGCCATTGGCTTCGAGGTTGGAGCCGGCGTTGAACCCGAACCAGCCGACCCACAGCAGCGAGGCGCCGATCATCGTCATGGTCAGCGAGTGCGGCGGCATCGGCTCCGACTTGTAGCCATGACGCTTGCCGATGATGAGGCAGCCGACCAGCCCTGCGATGCCGGCGTTGATGTGCACCACCGTGCCGCCCGCGAAGTCAAGCGCGCCCCAGCCGTACAGCAGCCCGGCGTCGGTCGGCGCGTCGGCGAGGAAGTCCGGACCCGCCCAGTACCAGACCATGTGCGCCATCGGGAAATAGACGATCGTCAGCCACAGGACGACGAACACCAGCAGCGGGGTGAACTTCACCCGCTCGGCGAACGCGCCGACGATCAGCGCGGGCGTGATGCACGCGAAGGTCATCTGGAAGGCGATGAACGCATATTCGGGCACGTAGACGTTGTTCGAGAAGGTCGCCGCGACCGAGGTCGGCCCGACGCCGGCGAGGAACGCCTTCGACAGCCCGCCGACGAACGCGTTACCGCCGGTGAAGGCGAGGCTGTATCCCCAGCACACCCACACGAGGCTGGCGACCGAAACGATCATGAACACCTGCATCAGCACGCTGAGCATGTTCTTGGTGCGCACCAGCCCGCCGTAGAACAGCGCAAGGCCGGGGATCGACATCATCAGCACCAGCGCCGCCGAGATCAGCAGCCACGAGGTGTCACCCTTGTTGATCATCGCGACGGCGGCTTCGGCACCGGGCGCGCGGACCGGGCCGGCAGCGCCCTGCGCCCACGCCGGCGCCGTGGTGAGCAACGTGGCGGCCAGTGCCCCCGCGCCGCCCGCAATCTTTCTGGAAAGCGTCATCGGTCCCCCCATCACAATGCCGTGTCGTCGGTTTCGCCGGTGCGGATCCGCACCGCCTGTCCGACATCGAGCACGAAGATCTTGCCGTCACCGATCGCGCCGGTGTTGGCGGCGGCCTGGATCGCCTCGACCACGCGGTCGGCGATGTCGCTGGCGCATACGACCTCGATCTTGATCTTGGGCACCATGTTGGTGCTGTATTCGGCGCCGCGGTAGATTTCGGTCTGGCCCTTCTGGCGACCGAACCCCTTCACCTCCGACACCGTCATCCCGGCCACGCCGACGGTGGTGAGCGCTTCGCGCACCTCGTCGAGCTTGAACGGTTTGATGATGGCTATGACCAGCTTCATCACGCCCCCTTTGCGTTTGTCCCGTGCGGAAGCTTCGCAAGCAGCGTGCCAAATGCACGCACAGGGAGGCGGCTGGGGAGGAGGCGTTAAGCTGTGTTAATAATTGTGCAGCGCGTCACCGCTGCCTGATTTTCAGGCAGATCCGGCGATCGCTTGTGCAGCCGCCAAGTCATCCTCGTCGACCATGACGCGCACCGGGATCAGCAGCCAGCTTCCGTCGGCGATGCTCGCCCCGCTATCGAAGGCGAGCGCGGTGATGCCTTCGGACTCGAGCCGCGCCACGAGGATGTTGGCGAGGTTGCCGTCGTAGCGACCGAGTTCGACGAGCGCCATCAGGCGGGCACGCGGGTGGGGCTGCGGACCGGCAGGCCGTCGATGCTGTGCGTACGGACGGCATATTTGCCGAAGCGCGTCGCATCGTCGGTGCTCGAGTGATATTTGTTGAGCGTGTCACGCTCGCGCTCGAACGCCATGTGCGGGACGCCCCAGCCGCATGACGTCTGCACCTCGTCGACCGCGATGACGAAGATCTGTCGCGTGCCGGGCAGCAGCGTGAAATGCGCTGCCAGCGTCGACCATTCGTCATCCTGCGGCAGCACCGGGCGGCCATGACCGTAAATGCGGAAGATCAGCGCGGGATTGTCGAAGGCGCAGAACATGATCGTGATCCGCCCGTCGGCGAGCAGATGCGCGTTGGTTTCGTTACCCGAACCCGCGACATCCAGATAGGCGACGGTCGTGTCGTCGAGGATGCGAAAGCTGTCCATCCCCTTGGGGCTGAGATTGACGCGTGCGTCTGCCGCAGCGGTGGCGACGAAGAACACCGGCTGCTTCGCGACGAACGCGCGATGCTCGGCGGTGAGGGCGGGGAAGAACTTGGCCATCGGACGGCTCCGCGTTGACGCGCATGGATGGTGCGCATAGCTTGTGAGCATGAAACACGATCCGATCGCGTCCGGCAAGCGGAAGTCCGTCAATCTGTCGCTCGACACCGGCGTGGTGGCGTTCGCGCGCGCGCACGGCTTGAACCTGTCGCAGATCAGCGAGGCAGCGTTGAAGAGTGCAGCAAGTGCCGAGCGAAACCGACGCTGGGCGGAAGAAAACCGCGACTGGATCGAAGCGAACAACAAATGGGTGGAGGAAAACGGCCTACCGCTCGAAAAATACCGGCTGTTTTGAATGGCCAAGTTCGATGTCTACCCGTCACCCGAGGGCGGCTATTGGCTCGACTGTCAATCCGATACGCTCTCGATGCTCAACAGCCGCTTCGTGGTGCCGCTGGCGGATCGGGAGCATGATCTTGCGTTCGCCGACCGTCGGCTGAACCCCGAGTTCGAGATTGCCGGGGAGAAAGTGGTCATGCTGACTCATTTTGCGGCAGCGATACCGGCAAGCCTGCTGCGATCACCGATCGCCTCGCTGATCGACCAGGAATATGCGGTCGGCATCGCGCTCGATATGTTGATCTCGGGATTCTAGGCCGTCCCGCCCACCGTCAGCCCGTCGATCAGCAGCGACGGCTGCCCGACCCCCGCGGGCACGCTCTGCCCGCCCTTGCCGCACACGCCGATCCCCTGGTCGAGCGCGAAGTCGTGGCCGACGCCCAGCACCTTGGTCAGCACGCTCGGCCCGTCGCCGATCAGCGTCGCGCCCTTGATCGGCGCACCGAGCCTGCCGTCCTCGATCCGGTACGCCTCGGTGCACGAGAAGGTGAACTTGCCCGAGACGATATCGACCTGACCGCCACCGAACGACTTGGCGAAGATGCCCTTCTTCACGCGGCTCAGCAGCTCGGCGGGATCGTCGCGGCCGGCCTTCATGAACGTGTTGGTCATCCGCGGCATCGGCGCGTGCGCGAAACTCTCGCGCCGCCCGTTGCCCGTCGGCGCGACCCCCATCAGCCGCGCGTTTAGCCGGTCCTGCATATAGCCCTTGAGGATGCCGTCCTCGATCAGGATCGTCTCGGAGGTCGGCGTGCCCTCGTCGTCGATCGTCAGCGAGCCGCGCCGGTCGGCGATGCTGCCGTCATCGACGATCGTCACGCCGGGTGCCGCGACGCGCTCGCCGATCCGCCCGGAGAAGGCCGACGTCCCCTTGCGGTTGAAATCGCCTTCCAGCCCGTGGCCGATTGCCTCGTGGAGCAGCACGCCGGGCCAACCATTTCCCAGCAGCACCGTCATCTCGCCGGCCGGCGCATCGACCGCCTCGAGGTTGACCAGCGCCTGCGCCAGCGCCTCGTCGATCGCGCGGTTCCACATGTCGGGCGCCATGACGCGGTCGTAGAGGTAACGTCCGCCGACCCCGAACGACCCGGTCTCGCGCCGCCCGTTCGCCTCGGCGACGATCGAGACGTTGAGCCGCACCAGCGGGCGGACGTCGGTGGCGACGAAGCCGTCGGCGCGGACGATCTCGACCACGCTCCAGGTCCCCGACAGCCCGACCGATACCTGTGCCACACGCGGATCGCGCGCGCGGGCGGCGGCGTCGATCGTCTGGCACAGGTTCACCTTGTCCGCGAACGGCACCAAATCGAGCGGATCGGCATCCGTATAAAGGCGGTGGTTGGTGCGCGCCGGCGCGGCCGCCTTCGCGGCGGTGGAGGGGTCGATCAGCGCCATCGTCTCGCCCGCGCGACGGATCGCGGCCTCGCTCAGCTCATTGGCGTGCGCGAAGGCGGTCATCTCGCCCGACACCGCGCGCAGGCCGAAGCCGGCAGTGGTGTCGTAGCTGGCGGTCTTCAGCCGCCCGTCGTCGAACCCGAACGCCTCCGCCTTGCGATATTGCAGGAACAGCTCGCCGTCATCGGCGCGTGCCAGCACATCGGAGGTAACGCGCTGTGCGGTCGCGGGATCGAGCGTGTCGCGGTACAGGAAGGAGCGGGGATCGGTCATCGCGCCAAGATAGGCGCAGCTAGCCCCCAACGCCACTATTGCGGGCTGGCGCCCTCGGAAATGTCGGGCAGCTTGCTGTGATCGACGCCGTCCGCCGGCCCGCCGATCAGCACGAAGCGGCGGTCGCAATAGCCGCAGTCGACATAGCCATGCTCGTCGATCTGCAACCACACGCGCGGATGGCCGAGCGCCGCGCCGCCGGGAATATCGGTCGCGCCGTCGCAGGCGACGCGGGCGGAAGAGGTGCGGACGAGTTCGGACGGCGGGCGCATGGGCAGGCGATTAGCAAGGCGGGGGCGGCGAAACAATCCTCACGTTATTGGCTTCCGCGCCCCGTGCGCCTATCGCCGCGCCATGACCGAAGCAGCGATCTCGATCCGCGACCTGTGCAAGACCTACGCCGGGGTGAAGGGCGGCGCGCCCAAGCGCGCGCTGGACGGCGTGACCTTCGACGTGCCGCGCGGCAGCATCTTCGGGCTGCTCGGCCCGAACGGCGCGGGCAAGTCGACGCTCATCAACATCCTCGCCGGCCTGGTCAACAAGACCAGCGGCGCGGCGTCGATCTGGGGCTTCGACATCGACGAGCACCCGCGCAACGCCAAGGCGTCGATCGGGATCGTCAATCAGGAGATCCTGTTCGATCCGTTCTTCACGCCCGTTGAGACGCTGGAGATTCAGGCCGGGCTGTACGGCGTGCCCAAGAAGGAGCGCCGCAGCATGGAGCTGCTCCGCGCGGTGCATCTGGAGGACAAGGCCAACGCTTACGCGCGCACGCTGTCGGGCGGCATGAAGCGGCGGCTGATGGTTGCCAAGGCGATGGTCCATTCGCCGCCGGTGCTGGTGCTCGACGAGCCGACCGCCGGGGTCGACATCGAGCTGCGCCAGCAACTCTGGACTTATGTCCGCAGCCTCAACGATGCCGGGGTGACGGTGGTGCTGACCACGCATTACCTCGAGGAGGCCGAGGAATTGTGCGACCGGATCGCGATCATCAACCACGGCCGGGTCATCGCCAACTCGCCGACCGCCGAACTGCTCGGCAAGGCGCAGGAGAAGATCGTCGCGGTGACCGTCGACCGCGACGTCGCGGCGCTGCCCGATAACGACTGTTTCGGGAAGGTCGCGCTGAAGGGCACGCGGACGCTCGAGATCACCTATGCCAAAGACCGCGTCAATGCAGGCGAGGTGCTGGGGGCGATCCAGCGCGATGGCTATGGAATCGTCGACGTCAGCACCAAGGAAGCCGATCTGGAGGACGTGTTCCTCAACCTGACGCGGGCGGCCAACGCGCGGTAAGCGCCACGCGGGTCTCGAATATCGGTCGTCACCCCGGACTTGATCCGGGGCCCCGCTTCTTCTTCGATCGAGGGCAAGAGCGGGACCCCGGATCAAGTCCGGGGTGACGTAGGAGGGTGTTCGACCTTGGTCGTAAGCCGTTGTTGCGGCTCCGCTATCCTGCGATATCCCTTCGCGAACGCAGTGGAGGGCACCGGTGAACATCATCCTGTTGGCGGCAGCGATCGCGCAGGTCGCGGCGCCCGCGCCCTCTCCGGTCGAGCAGGCGCGTGCGATCGTCGGCGACGCGCCCGCCACACCGCAGACGCTGGTCCTTACCGATGCCCCCAAACCGACCGGCCCCGCACGCGCCTTGTTCAACGGCCGCGACCTGTCCGGCTGGCAGCCATGGCTCGGCTATCCCGATCCATCGGTCACCTACCGCGACAAGCCCGCCGCGACCCCGATCGGCCGTTCGCGCTCGACGGGCGGCGACTTCGCGGTCAGACCGATCGACGGCAAGCCGGCCATATGGGTCAAGGGCGAGACATGGGGCGCGCTGGTCCATGACGCCGACCTGCGCGACTATCACCTGCGGCTCGAATATCGCTGGGGCGACAGGCGCTGGGCACCGCGTGCGGACCAGCCGCCCAATAACGGCCTGCTCTATCACACGCATGGCGAACCCGGCACGGTGTTCGGGACGTGGCAACCCTCCGTCGAGTTCGAGATCATGACCGGCTCGACCGGCATGGCGGTCGCGGTCGGCCGCGACGTGCGCATCCGTACCACCGCCGCGCTCGACCCGTCACTGATCTCGCCGCCGGTCCGCTATCGCATGGGCGGCAAGCCGGTCGAGATCGTCAACGGCTCACTGATCTGGAACGTCGAGAACGCCCGCGATGCCGAACGGCCGGAATGGCAGTGGAACGTGCTCGACCTCTACGTGCTCGGGGATCGCGCGGTGCATGTCGTCAACGGCGTGCCGGTGATGCTCGTCGAAGGGCTGGCGACGGTCGGCGCCGGCGGCGTGCGCACCCCGCTGACGCATGGGCACGTCCAATTGCAGTCGGAGGGCGCGGAGACGTGGTTCCGCAGCGTCACCGTCGAGCCGATCGACCGGCTGCCGACGGTGGTGGCGCGCTGACCCCACCCCGCCACCAACCGTCATCCCCGCGCAGGCGGGGATCCAGAACCGCCGACGTCGCGGTTCACTCGAAGACCTGCGCGTCTGGATTCCCGCCTGCGCGGGAATGACGAAGCAAATGCGTCCACAACATGGGCTGTCCCTCACGCCCCGATCTATGCCACATGATCGTCATGTACCCCGTGACCGCCGCAACAACCCGCCAGCGTCTCAACATTCGCAACATTCGCGGGCGCGCGGCATGACGAACGGCGACGTGCTGATCGTCGGTTCGGGCGCGGCCGGGCTCACCGCCGCGCTCAACCTCGCCGATCGTTTCAAGGTGACGGTGCTCGCCAAGGGCGCGCTCAACGAAGGCTCGACCGCCTGGGCGCAGGGCGGAATTGCCGCCGTGCTCGAACCCGGCGACACGTTCGAACATCATGTCGAGGACACGATGGTCGCCGGCGCCGGGCTCAACGACCGCGCGATCGTCGAGTTCGTCGTCGAGCGCGCCCCCGCCGCGATCGCGCGGCTGCGCGCGCTGGGCGTGCCGTTCGCGGAGGAAAAGGGTGCGCTGCACCTGACGCGCGAGGGCGGCCATTCGCACCGCCGCATCGTCCATGTCGCCGACGCGACCGGCTGGGCGGTGCAGGAAGCCTTGCAACGTGCCGCCGAGGCGCACCCCAACATCACGCTCGTCCCCGACCAGGTCGCGATCGACCTCGCCACCAGCCGGCACGAGGAGCGCTATTCGGGGGCGGGCAACGTCTGGGGCGTCTATGCGATCGACCGGCGCAGCGGCGCGGTCGCGCTGCACACCGCGCGCGCGACGATCCTCGCCACCGGCGGGGCGGGGCGCACCTATCTGTTCTCGACCGCGCCGCGCGGCGCGACCGGCGACGGCATCGCGATGGCCTGGAGGGCGGGAGCGCGAGTGGCCAACATGGAATTCATGCAATTTCACCCGACCTGCCTCTATCATCTGGAGGTCAAGAACTTCCTCATCACCGAGGCGGTGCGCGGCGAGGGTGGGCGGCTCATCAACCCCACCACCGGCAAGCGCTTCATGCCCTATTACGATGCCGAGCGGCTGGAGCTGGCACCACGCGACGTCGTGGCGCGCGCCATCGACGCCGAGATCAAGCGCTACGGGCTCGATTTCGTGCATCTCGACATCAGCCACATGCCCGCCGATTTCGTGCGCGGGCATTTTCCGAACATCTACGAGAAGCTGAAGGGGCTGGGGATCGACATGACCGTCGCGCCGATCCCGGTGGTGCCGGCGCAGCATTATACCTGCGGCGGGATCGTGGTCGACCGCGACGGGCGCACCGATCTGCCCGGCCTTTATGCGGCGGGGGAGTGCACGCAATCGGGGCTGCACGGCGCGAACCGGTTGGCGTCGAACTCGCTGCTCGAATGTTTCGTGTTCGGCGAGGCGGCGGCGCGCGACATCGCCGAGCGCTGGGACACCTTGCCGGCGGTGCCCGCGATCCGGGCGTGGGACGAGAGCCGCGTGACCGATTCCGACGAGGAAGTGGTCATCAAGCAGAACTGGACCGAGATCCGCCGCTTCATGTGGAATTACGTCGGGATCGTCCGCACCACCAAGCGGCTGGAGCGCGCCCGCCACCGCATCGACCTGCTCCGCAGCGAGATCGAGGATTATTACGGGCATTTCCGGGTCACGCCCGACCTGATCGAGCTGCGCAACCTGCTCCAGACCGCCGACCTGATCGTCCGCTCGGCGCTGCACCGGCACGAGAGCCGCGGGCTGCACTACACGCTCGATTTTCCCGAGCTGAGCGATCCGCCGGTCGACACGGTGCTGGTGCCGTGAGCCGCAGGTCCGATCAACCCGAACACCCTTCTGCACGTCGCCCCGGACTTGATCCGGCGTCCCGCTTTCAGCAACGGCGGCAAAAAGCGGGATCCCGGATCAAGTCCGGGATGACGGAAGAAAAGCGTTATCGGCGAATGTCGATTGGGCTTAGGGATTTCGCCGTTTGATCGACCGCGACTCGACTCGTCGTGCGCTGGCGGGCGGTCGTCGCAAGCACGAGTCGCGGGGGTATGCGCCCGCCGGTTCGACCGGCACACCCGCGGATCAGGCAGGGGTGACGGCGGCGGACATGGGAAAGACGACATTCGCGCACCGGGCGACGGTGATCGGCTGGTCGCTGCTGATCGCCGGTTGCGGGGCAGGCGCGGGCTCGACGCTGATCCCGGCTGCCCCGCCGCCGCCGATCGTGTCGGTCGCGGTCCCGCCACCCGCGCCGCCGCGCCCGAAGTCGGCACCGCGCGCGTTGCAGCAGCGCGTGACGCAGCTGATCCGCAGCTTCCCCGGCAAGGCCGGCGCCGCGATTCAGGCGGTCGACGAGGACTGGATCGTCCAGGAGGGCGGCGCGCTCTATCTGCCGCAACAGAGCGTTAGCAAATTGTGGGTCGCGATGACCGTGCTGGCGCAGCGCGACGCCGGTCGGCTCAAGCTCGACGATCCGCTGCTGGTGACGCGCGACGACCTGACGCTGTTCCACCAGCCGGTCGCGTCGCTGGTGACGGGCGAGGGCTATCGCACTACGGTCGGCGGGTTGCTGACGCGCGCGCTGACGCAGAGCGACAATACCGCCAACGACCGGCTGCTGACCTATGTCGGCGGCCCGGCGGCGGTACGGCGGTTTCTCACCGAGAAGCGGCTGCCCGGCATCCGCTTCGGCCCCGGCGAGCGGCTGCTCCAGAGCGGCACCGCCGGGCTGACGTGGAACCAATCGATGGCGCTGGGGCGCGGGTTCGAGGCAGCGCGCGCGAAGCTCGATCCCGAACTGCGCCGGGCGGCGCTGCAACGCTATATCGACAATCCGCCCGATGGCGCGCAGCCGGCGGCGATCGTCGAGGCGCTGGCGCGGCTGGCGCGGGGCGAGTTGCTCAGCGAGACCTCGACGCGCGTGCTGCTCGAGACGATGGCGGCGTCGCGCACCGGGCGCGCGCGGCTGAAGGCGGCGACCCCGGCGGGCTGGACGCTCGCGCACAAGACGGGGACCGGACAGGAACTGGGCAGCCGCAATGCCGGGTTCAACGACATCGGCATCCTGACCGCCCCCGACGGGCGGCGCTATGCGATCGCGGTGCAGATCGGCGACACCACCGCGCCGATGCGCGTGCGGCAGGTGCTGATCCAGCAGGTCGCCGCCGCACTGACCGGCGCGCAGCCGCGCGCCGCGGGAGTAGACGAGTCGGAGTAGGTGCCTCTTCGTCATTCCCGCTAAGGCGGGAATCCAGAACCTCCAACGGTGCGGCTCTTTCGACGGCCCTGCGCGTCTGGATCCCCGCCTGCGCGGGGATGACGATGGTGGCGCGGGAATGACGAACGGAGAAACCCCGGTTCCCCCCATCACCAATCCGTTATAGGGCAGCCGGCATGCCGCACCTCTATCTCGTCGACGGATCGGGCTATATTTTCCGGGCCTATCACCGTCTCCCGCCGCTCACCAACAAGCATGGCGAGCCGGTCGGCGCGGTCTATGGCTATACGACGATGTTGTGGAAGCTCGCTGACGCGCTCCACAAGGCCGACGGGCCGACGCATATGGCGGTGATCCTCGACAAATCGAGCAGCACGTTCCGCAACGAACTGTACGACCAGTATAAGGCGCACCGCCCGCCGCCGCCCGAGGACCTCGTCCCGCAATTCCCGATGATCCGCGACGCGACGCGCGCCTTCTCGCTGCCGTGTATCGAGGAACAGGGCTGGGAGGCGGATGACCTGATCGCCAGCTATACCAAGGCGGCGCTGGCGCAAGGGTGGCAGGTGACGATCGTCAGTTCCGACAAGGACCTGATGCAGCTGATGACCGACCCATCGGTCGACATGCTCGATACGATGAACAACCGCACGCTCGGCCCCGCCGATGTCGAGGCGAAGTTCGGGGTCGGACCTGACAAGCTCGGCGAGGTGCTGGCGCTGATGGGCGACAGCGTCGACAACGTCCCCGGCGTCCCGGGCGTCGGGCCGAAGACCGCCGCGAAACTGATCCTCGAACATGGCGATGTCGAGGGTGTGCTGGCTGCCGCCGACGCGATGAAGAAGGGCAAGCTGCGCGACAATCTGATCGAACATGCCGGGGCGGCGCGGATGAGCCGCAAGCTGGTCGAGCTGGCGTGCGACGTGCCGCTGCCGCAACCGCTCGAGGAATTATCGCTGGCCGACGGCATCCCCGACGCGCCATTGCGTGCGTTCCTCGACCATCACGGCTTCCGCTCGCTGCTGACGCGGCTCGGCGAGGTCGCCGATGCGCCGGTCGCCGAGGCCTCAACCGACGCCGCCTTCGACGCGGACGAAGAAGAGGCGTGCAACCACGACGGCTATGAGACGGTGATCGACGACGCTGCGCTCGACCGCTGGATCACGGTCGCGCGGCATCAGGGCTGGGTGGCGATCGACACCGAGACGACCGCCAAGGATCCGATGCTCGCCGAGCTGGTCGGCGTCTCGATGGCGCTGCACCCGAACCTCGCCTGCTACGTGCCGCTCGCGCATGGCGGGAGCGACATGTTCGCCGAACGCCCGCCGCAGCTCGACCGTGACGCGGCGCTGGCCAAGCTCAAGCCGCTGCTGGAAGATCCCGGCGTCCTCAAGATCGGGCACAATCTCAAATACGATCTGATCGTGCTGTCGCGGCTCGGAATCGACGTCGCGCCCTATGACGATACGATCGTGATGAGCTTCGCGCTCGACGCCGGTCTGCACGGGCATGGCATGGACGAGCTGGCCGCGACGCATCTCTCGCACACCTGCATCGCCTACAAGGATGTGGTCGGGACCGGCAAGAAGGCGCTCGGCTTCCACGAGGTCGATCTGAAGGCGGCGACCCGCTACGCCGCCGAGGACGCCGACGTGACGCTGCGGCTGTGGCGGCGCTTCACCGCGCGGCTGCCGCGCGAGGGCGGAACGCGCGTCTATCAGATGGTCGATCGCCCGCTCGTGGCGGTGATCGCGCGGATGGAGCGGCGCGGGATCAAGGTCGATCGCGAGAAGCTGGCGCAGCTGTCGGGCGAATTCTCGACGCAGATCGCGCAACTGGAGGGCGTCGTCCACGAACTGGCCGGCGGGCCGTTCACGATCGGCAGCCCCAAGCAGCTCGGCGACGTTCTGTTCGAGCGGCTAGGGCTCAAGGGCGGGCGCAAGGGCAAGAGCGGCGTCTATTCGACCGACGTCACCGAGCTGGAGCGGCTCGCCGCGGACAAGGATTCTGCGGGCGCGGAGATCGCGACCAAGGTGCTGGAATGGCGTCAGCTCACCAAGCTGAAGAACACCTACACCGATACGTTGCAGGAGCAGATCCACCCCGAAACGGGTCGCGTCCATACCAGTTACTCGCTGACCGGCGCGCAGACCGGGCGGCTGTCGTCGACCGATCCCAACCTGCAGAACATTCCGATCCGCACCGAAACCGGGCGGCAGATCCGCGACGCGTTCGTCGCGGAGCCGGGCAACGTGATCCTCGCCGCCGATTACTCGCAGATCGAATTGCGGCTGGCGGCGCATATGGCGGACGTGCCGCAGCTCAAGGAGGCGTTTGCGCGCGGCGACGACATCCACAGCCTGACCGCGCAGGAACTGTTCGGCGATGTGACGCGCGACACGCGCGCGAGCGCCAAGACGATCAACTTCGCGATCCTCTACGGCATCTCGCGCTGGGGTCTTGCGGGGCGGCTGGATATCTCCGCCGACGAGGCGCAGGCGATGATCGACCGCTATTTCGAACGCTTCCCCGGCATCAACCGCTATATCGCCGAGACGCTGACGCAGGTGCGCGAGCACGGCTTCACCGAGACGTTGTTCGGGCGCAAGACGCACTTCCCGCGCATCCGCAGCAAGGTGCAGCACGAGCGGCAGGGGGCGGAGCGCGCCGCGATCAACGCGCCGATCCAGGGGACGAGCGCCGACATCATCAAGCGCGCCATGGCGCGGATGGAGCCGGCGTTGCTCGAGGCGGGGCTGCCCGACGTGCGGATGCTGTTGCAGGTCCACGACGAACTGGTGTTCGAGCTGCCCGAGGGCGACGTCGAGCGTGCGCGCCCGGTGATCGAGCGGGTGATGGCGGGGGCGGCGGAACCGTCGGTGGTGCTCGACGTGCCGCTGGGGGTGGAGATCGGTGTGGGGCATAGCTGGGGGGAGGCACATTGACCGCGCCGCTTGGCAGCCGGCCACGCCCGGCTGACTCAAGCAAGCGCGGCCGGCGGGCAGCGCCCGTCCGACGACATGGCTTTGCCATGTCGCGGTCTCACTCCCCCGTTCGCCTCGAGCAGCCGTCGAGCGAAGTCGAGACGGCGTGTCGAGAGGTCGCCACCGGTCGTGCCTTCTCGACGGACGGGTTCTCGGCTGCGCTCGAACCCTGCTCGAAGCGAACGGTGAGGGGACGCGCCCCCGCATGACCGCCACCGACCAACCCGAAGACATCGCAGCGCTCGCCAAGGGCGGTCGCACCAACGTCGCGGGGTTCGTCCTGCGGCTCGGCGCGCGCATCCCGTTCCTGTTCATCGCCGGCCATATGTACGGCGCGGCGCTCGTCGGTCGCTTCGCGATCGCGGTGGTGGTGGTCGAGTTCGCCGCGCTGATCGCAACCCTCGGGCTCAAGCGTGGCCTCGCCCAAGCCTTGTCCTCAACCGAGCGCCCGCACAATCACGTCGTCTTCGACGCGCTGGCGCTCGCGCTGATCGCCAGCCTGATCGCCAGCGTAATGCTGTTCGCCTTCCCGCAGGCGATGTACCCCAATTCAGCGATCGGCGGGCTCGACCGGCTGTTCCCGCTCATCATCCTCGCACCGGCGCTGTCCGACGTCAGCCTCGCCGCGCTCGCTTACCGCCACAACGTGAAGGCGAGCGTAACCGCGCGCGCCGTGATCGAGCCGTGGACGCTGTCGATCTTCGCGTTCCTGTTCTCGTTCTTCACCCACAAGGACGGGCTGGTGCTCGCCTATGTCGCGAGCATGGTCGCGGCGCTGACCGCGAGCATCGTGCCGCTGATCCGCAGCTATGGCGTGCCGCACGGCTGGTCGCCGCACGTCGGGCAATTGTGGCAGATGACGCGCGCCAACACGCCGCTGGCCGGCGCGGATGCGCTCGAATGGGGCAGCCGCAACGTCGACCGGCTGATCCTCGGCACGCTGTTCGCGCCGAGCGTGGTCGGCATCTATTATATGGCGCAACAGGTCGCGAGCCTGCCGCAGAAGCTCAAGACCAGCTTCGACCCGATCCTGGGGCCGGTGGTGACGCAGAGCCTCGCGCGCGGCGATCTGGCGGCGATCGCACGGCAGGTGCGGCAGGTGGCGTTCTGGATCATCGCCGCGCAGCTCGCGCTCGCGATCACCGCCTCGATCCCGCGCGAGGGGGTGATGGCGACGATCGGCCCGCAGTTCGTCGGCGGTGCGGCGCCGATGGTGTTCCTGTTGTTCGCCGAGGTGTTCGCCTCGACCGGCGCGGTGTCCGAATCGGCGCTCGTCTATATGGCGCGGCATCGCAACCTGTTGATCTCGATGACGATGATCGCGTTGCAGATCGCGCTGTCGTTCGCGTTGATCCTCGCGTTGCGCGCGGCGGGATACGGGGTGACGACACAGGCGGCTGGCGCGCCGGTCGCGTTGATGCTGGTGGTGCTGCTCACCTCGTTCATCAAGGCCGGGGTGCTGGGGCGGCTGTTGGGCGCGAGCGTCTCGCCGATGCGCTGGCCGCTCGTCTGGGCGGCGTGCGCGGGGGCGGCGGTCGGCGGGGCGTTCGCGCTGCTGCCGCCGGGGTGGCGCTGGGCGCAGGTGTCGATCGGGGTCGCCGCGACGCTGGCGGCATATCTGTTCGTGATCTGGCGCTACGCCTTCGGCCCCGAGGATCGCGCGCTGTTCAGCAAGATGCCGAGCGCGGAAGAGGCGACGTTGCCCAACGAGGGCGGGTTCATCCGGTAGACCGCCGATAAGACCGTCGCCCCTGCGTAGGCAGGGGCCCATGGCTGTCGAGTTTGGGGCCGGTGCTTCCTCGGCCACGTCGGCTCATGTGTCAGCCGACCGACACACGCCACAGACATAGGCCCCTGCCTTCGCAGGGGCGACGGAGTTCAATCAACCGCGCCGATCAATGCCGGAAGTGGCGCATCCCCGTGAACACCATCGCCAGCCCGGCGGCGTCGGCGGCGGCGATCACCTCGTCGTCGCGGATCGAGCCGCCCGGCTGGATCACCGCGGTCGCGCCCGCCTCGACCGCCGCCAACAGGCCATCGGCGAACGGGAAGAACGCGTCCGACGCCACCGCCGAGCCGATCGTGCGCGTTGCGCCCCAGCCGGCCTTGTCAGCGGCGTCCTTGGCCTTCCACGCCGCGATCCGCGCCGATTCCAGCCGGTTCATCTGCCCCGCGCCGACGCCGGCGGTGCTGCCGCCCTTGGCATAGACGATCGCGTTCGACTTGACGTGTTTGGCGACCGTCCACGCGAACAGGCAGTCGGCGAGTTCCTGCTCGCTCGGCTGGCGCTTGGTCACGACCTTGAGGTCGGCGGGGAGCACGCGCCCGGCGTCGCGCGACTGGACCAGCCAGCCGCCCGCGATCGACTTGGCGAACAGCCCGTCGCGCGCCGGATCGGGGAGCGTGCCGGTCAGCAGCAGGCGGAGGTTCTTCTTCGCCGCGAACAGCGCCAGCGCCTCCTCGTCGGCGTCGGGAGCGACGACGACTTCGGTGAAGATGCCAGTGATCGCCTTGGCGGTAACGCCGTCGAGCGGGCGGTTGACCGCGATGATCCCGCCGAACGCGCTGACCGTGTCGCAGGCGAACGCGGACTCATACGCCTCGGCCAGTGTCGCCGCGGTCGCCACCCCGCACGGATTGGCGTGCTTGACGATCACGCAGGTCGGCTCCGCGTCGCGGAACTCGGCGATCAGCTCCAGCGCGGCATCAGCGTCGTTGTAATTGTTGTAGCTCAGCGCCTTGCCCTGCACCTGCCGCGCCTGCCCGATGCCGGGTGTCGCGTCGCCGGTCGCAGCATAGAAAGCGGCGTGCTGGTGCGGGTTCTCGCCGTAGCGCAGGTCCTCGCCCGCGCGACGTAGAGTCAGCGGCAGGACCGCCGGGAAGCGCTCGCCCTGGTCGACATTGCCGAACCAGCGCGCGATCGCGCCGTCATAGGCGGCGGTGGTGGCGAACGCCTTGGCGGCGAGCCGCTTGCGATCCCCCAGCGTGGTCGAGCCTTCGGCGACCAGCGCGTAATCGGCGGGATCGGTGACGATCGCGACATAGGCGTGGTTCTTGGCGGCCGAGCGGACCATCGACGGCCCGCCGATGTCGATATTCTCGACTACCTCGTCGCGGTCGGCACCCTTGGCGACGGTCGCCTCGAAGGGATAGAGATTGACGACGACGAGGTCGATCGCGCCGATCTGATGCTCTTCCATCGACGCGGCGTGCGCGGCGTCGTCGCGCACCGCGAGCAGCCCGCCGTGCACCTTGGGGTGGAGCGTCTTGACGCGGCCGTCCATCATTTCCGGAAAGCCGGTCAGCTCGCTGATGTCGCGCACGGTCAGCCCGGCGTCGCGCAATGCCTTGGCGGTGCCGCCCGTCGAGACGAGTTCGACGCCTTTGCCCGCGAGCGCGGTGGCGAGATCGACGATCCCGGTCTTGTCGGAGACGGAAAGGAGCGCGCGGCGGATCGGGATGCTGGTCATGCGCGCGCGCTTACGCGGGGGAAGGGCGGGGCTCAAGGGCGAAGCGGCGGCATGATGTCCTGTTGACCGCCACCGTCGGGCAGACAGGCGTTCCGGCAGACAGTCGTTCGGCCTGAGCTTGTCGAAGGGCGTGTCCCGAGCGGCACGTGCTTCGACAAGCTCAGTACGAACGGTTCAGATGATCTGAGCCAAACGAGAAGGTCCTTACCGCGCCCGCTTCAACACCCAATTGACGTTCACCCCGGTGGGCGGCGCAAGCCCGTGAATGACGATCTGCTGCGTCGTGAACAGCCGGCCCCAGCCGTCGACCCACACGCTGTCCTCGATCGTCAGCCGTTCGCCGCGGCTGCGAAAGTGCCAGAAATTGCCAACAGACGTGCGCAGCATCGCTGCCTGATTGTCGGCGGTCGCGACCGCCTCGACCCCGGCGGCGAGATGGAAGCGCAGCAGGAACGGCGTCATCGCGTCCGCCCGGCGCGGGCGCGCGCCCGGCGCGGCGAGCAAGGCATCCTCGCCGCGCAGCTCGCGCCCGTCGCTGAGCAGCAGCAGGGTGCGCTGGTGGTGGAAGCCGTGGCGGCGGACATAGCCGTCGTGACGCGCCTCGATCCGGCTACCCAATTCCGATTCCTGCCGCGTCAGCTCGACCTGGCGCACGCCCTTGCCGAGCGTGCCGTCGGGCAGGATCGCGGTCGAATTGGTGTCGCCGATCGTCAGCGTCGAGTGTGCCGCGGTGCTGCGCAGCCCGGTCATCATCGCGGGGGACATCCGCGCGCCGGTGACGCCTGCGCCGCCGCAATTGACGATCAGCCGTTCGGCGCCGTCGCTGAACTCGAAGGCGAGCGTCGAGGCGCAGCCGCCCTCCGCGACGCGCGCCATCGGCGGCGGGGCGGCGTCGACGATCAGCACCGCCGCGCCATTGGCGAGCCGCTGATAGCCCCAGTCGCGCGACTGGCGCAGCGGGCGACCGTGCGCACCGCTGGCGATCAGCACGTCGTTGACGGCCTCGGCGTCGACCGGCAGCCCGCCCTGCCAGCTCGACAACCCGCCATCACCCATCGTCGTCCCCAGCAGCGCGGGGGTGGCGAGCGCCAGCGCTTGTTCGACGGGTTCCGGCAGCGGCAGCCCGCGCGCTTCATAAGCGGCGCGCAGCAGCCCGATCGTCGCGAGCACGTCGAGCAACGCGGCGGGCGAGCGGCTGACCACGCCGCCATCCGCGCTCAAGCCGTTGCCGAGCGCGCGCGCCAGCCCGGCCTCGCCGATCGCCAGCCGCGTCTCGCCCGCGGGCAGCAGCAGTCCGGCGATCACCACCCCCGTCCAGGCGGCGATGCGTTCCGCGCCCGGCGGTGCCTTGTCGGCGGTACGATCCAGATGTCGCGCCGCGCGCGCGATCCCGTTGAGCACGCGCGAGCGGAAGACGAGGTCGGACGAAGCGAGCAGCAGCGGCGCATGGAACGCCCACATCGCCAGCCGCCGTGCGGTGGTCGCCGGGCGCCACGCCGGATCGGAGACGCGGTCGCCGTGAACCGCCAGCCATCCGCCCGCCAGCGCCTCGGCCAGCGGCACCGCGCGCGCGCGATCTCCCAGCGCGGCGACGTCGCGCAGCCATGCGAAGGAATGGAGATACTCCACAAACGCCGGCCCCGCGGCCGGCGCGGCGACGTCGATCGTCTCGATCGCATGATGCTCGCCCCCCGCGAACATCCAGCCTTCGAGCAGCGCCTCGCCGAGGTCGGTTTCGCCGGGGATCGGGTCGACCGGCACCGCGACCAGCCTGGCCGGGTGCTGGCCATCGAGCCGGCGGTCGTGGAGCGGAGTGCGCCAGGTCAGCCGCTCGACCCACGCCGCCATGCGGTCACCGAGCGACTCGCCGGTGCCCGCGGAAATGACGTGCTTTTCGGAATCGATGCCGGTGCGGTCGTCGGTCATCCGCCGCGCAGACCAATGATGTTCTCCGCATAACGCTCGGGTCCGCCACGGAAGGTGGCGGTGCCGGCGACCAGCGCGTCGGCACCGGCCTCGATCGCACGCCGGGCGGTTTCGGCGTCGATCCCGCCGTCGACCTCCAGATCGATGTCGCGGCCCGATTGCTCGATCATCCTGCGGATCGCGCTGATCTTCTTGAGCTGACTGTCGATGAAATGCTGTCCGCCGAAGCCGGGATTGACGCTCATCACCAGCACGAGGTCGACCATATCGATCAGGTAATCGAGCATCTTGGCCGGGGTGCCGGGGTTGAGCACCACGCCGGCACGCTTGCCCAGCCCCTTGATGTGCTGGATCGTGCGGTGGATGTGCGGCCCGGCCTCGGGATGGACGGTGATCGTGTCCGCGCCCGCCTCGGCGAAGGCGTCGAGATAGAGGTCGACCGGCGAGATCATCAGATGGACGTCGAACGGCTTGGTCGTATGCGGGCGCAGTGCCTTCACCACCGCCGGTCCAATCGTGATATTTGGGACGAAATGCCCGTCCATCACGTCGATATGGATCCAGTCGGCGCCGGCGGCATCAATCGCGCGCACCTCCTCCCCCAGTCTGGCGAAATCGGCGGACAGGATCGAAGGCGCGATGCGAACGGGCTTGGTCATGATGCCGCCCCCGTTAGCGGACGCGGGCGTCAGGCGGAAGCGCGCTCGACCCGCGCAACGAAGAACCCGTCGCATCCACCGACCGCTTCGAGCATTCCAGGCAGCGTGCGAACCCAGCCCTCGGGCTCAGCGGCGATCCCGGCGGGCAGCTCGCCATCGGCGGGCGCGCGGATCGAAAAGTCGGGGTGGTCGCGCAGAAAATGCTCGATCTGTGCCTCGCCCTCCTCGGGCTCGAGCGAGCAGGTAGCGTAGACGAGCGTCCCACCGGGAGCGACCCAGGTGGCGGCGCGCTTGAGGATACGCGCCTGCAGCTCGGCCATCTCCGCGACGATCCCGCCATGCGCGCGGTGGAGCACGTCGGGGTGGCGGCGGAAGATACCGGTCGCGCTGCACGGCGCATCGACCAATACTGCCTGCGCGGTCGCGTCCGGCGACCATTTGAGCACGTCGGCGATCGCGATCGCGAAGCCAAGCCCGGTGCGTTCGCGATTCTCGCGAAGTCGCGCGGCGCGACTTTCGGACATTTCCACCGCCGTCACCTGCCAGCCTGCGGCGGCGAGCTGGAGCGTCTTGCCGCCCGGCGCGGCGCATAGGTCGAGCGCCGCACCGGTGCCGCGCCCGATCAGGCGGGCGGGGATCGAGGCGGCGAGGTCCTGTACCCACCATTCCCCCGCGTCATAGCCGGGAAGTGCCGTGACGTCGCTGCCTGCCGGCACGCGTGCGTGTGCCGGGGCGAGCGAAGTCGCGTCGGACAGCACCCTTGCGGCATCGGCATAGCTGAGGTCGATCGGTGGGGGCGCGGCGATCGCGCGCGCGGCGGCGGCAGCGACCGCGTCACCCCAATTGGTGCGCCAGCGCTCGGCGACCGCCGCGGGCAGTGTCGGCACCTCGGGCAGCTTTGCCTCGCCGCGCATCAGCGTGCCGAACACGCCGTGGACCAGCTTGCGCGGGCCGCCGTCGACCAGCGGCAGCACGGTGGCGATCGCGGCGTGCGGCGGGGTGCCGAGCCCCAGCGCCTGCGCGAGCGCGATCCGCAGCGCGCTGCGCGCCTTGGCGTCGTCGGCCAAGCGCTGGCGAGTCGCCGAGTCGATCAGCGCATCGAGATCGGGGAGCCGACGCAGCGTTTCGGCGGCGATGGCGTGCGCCAACCCGCGATCGGGGCCGCCGACCAGCGCGCGCGTCGCATGGGCGAGCGCCGACTCCAGCGGCTCGCCCCGTCGCAGCACCGCGTCGAGCAGCCGCAGTGCCGCACGCCGCGGCGCGGTGCCGAGCGGCTCGGGTCCGCCCGGGGCAGGGCGTGGTCGGGCGGGGCGGCGCGGGGGGCGGGCGTCAGCCACGCACGGTCTGCTGCAAAGGGCTCGGCTTGAAGGCGATCATGGCGCTGCATATGTGCCGGTGTGCACGCGGGATCAATCGGAAGGACCGAAGCGATGGGCAAGCGCCCCGATCATGTGAAGCCCCCCGCCTATCTCAGCCCCAATACACCGGTGCCCGCGCCGGGTCCGCTTGAACGCCCCGCCGAAGACCCGCTGGGCCGTGATCCGGTGAGGTTCGGTGATTGGGAATTGAAGGGCATCGCGGTCGATTTTTGAACGGATTAGCCAACCTTCCGTTCGTGCTGAGCCTGTCGAAGCACGTGCCCCGGAACACGCCCTTCGACAAGCTCAGGGCGAACGGTTGGGAACCCGTATCCCTCGTCGCCCCGGACTTGATCCGGGGACTCGCTTCCTACTGACGATACAAGAAAAAGCGGGATCCCGGATCAAGTCCGGGATGACGAACCTTGAACCCTATCGCGTTCCACGCCCGCAGCCGCCCGTACCCCGGCGCGCCCGCGGCGCTTCAGCTCCGCCTTCAGCTCTTCGGGTTTAGGCGCAATCAGAAAACCGAAGCTGACGTTGCCGTCCTTCGTCTCGACGACATGGTGGAGCCGGTGCGCCTGGATGATCCGCTTCATATAGGCCGACTTCGGCAGATAGCGCGTCGGCAGCCGCTTGTGGACGATCACGTCGTGGAACCCGAAATAGATCGCGCCATAGGCGGCGATCCCCGCGCCGATCCACGTGAACCCCGGCCACCAGCCGAGCTGCACCCCGCCGAGGATCATCACGAACGACGGCACCGCGAAGATCGCGGCGTACAGATCGTTCAGCTCCCAATTGCCCTGCCGGGCACGATGGTGGCTCTCGTGGAGGAACCAGCCCGGTCCGTGCATCACCCAGCGGTGCATCACATAGGCGAACCCCTCCATCAGCGCGACGGTGGCGAGGAACAGCAGCAGGGCGGGCCAGAACGACATCGCGCGTGCATATAGCCATCGCGCGCGCGTCTCGCTACGTCGGCGCGCATCATGACCGACGATCTCCGAACCGCCGCACTCGACTCCAAGGCCTGGCCGTATGAGGAGGCGCGCAAGCTCCTCAAGCGCTACCCGGACGGGAAACCGGACGGTCAACCGGTGCTGTTCGAGACCGGCTACGGTCCGTCGGGGCTGCCGCACATCGGCACCTTCAACGAGGTGCTGCGCACCACGATGGTCCGCAACGCCTTCCACGCGCTCAGCGACGCACCCACGCGGCTGATCGCGTTCAGCGACGACATGGACGGGCTGCGCAAGGTGCCCGACAACGTCCCCAACGGTGACATGCTGAGGGAGCATCTCGGCAAGCCGTTGACGCGGATTCCCGATCCGTTCGGCAAGTTCGACAGCTTCGCCGCGCACAACAATGCGATGCTGCGCGACTTCCTCGATCGCTACGGCTTCGACTATGAATTCGCCTCCTCGACCGAATATTATACCTCGGGCCGCTTCGACGACGCGATCAGGGGCGTGCTGCGCCACTGGCAGGGCGTGATGGATGTGATGCTGCCGACGCTGCGCGCCGAGCGGCGCGCGACCTATTCGCCGGTGCTGCCGGTCAGCCCCAAGAGCGGCATCGTGCTGCAGGTGCCGGTCGAAGTGATCGACGCCGAAACGGGGCTGATCTCCTTTGAGGACGAGGGCGAACGCATCGAGCAGTCGGCGCTCGACGGATTGTCGAAGCTGCAATGGAAGGTCGACTGGGCAATGCGCTGGGTCGCGCTCGGCGTCGATTACGAGATGGCAGGCAAGGACCTGATCGACTCGGTCGTGCAATCTTCGAAGATCGCGCGCGTGCTCGGTGGTCGCCCGCCCGAAGGCTTCAACTACGAGATGTTCCTTGATGACAAGGGTGAGAAGATCTCCAAGTCGAAGGGCAACGGACTTTCGATCGAGCAATGGCTGACCTACGGCCCTGAGGAAAGCCTCGCTTTCTATATCTATCGCGAGCCCAAGAAGGCCAAGCAGCTCCACATGGGCGTGATTCCGCGCGCGGTGGACGACTACTGGCAGTTCCGCGGCAATTATGCGGGTCAGGCGATCAAGGAGCGGCTCGGCAACCCCGTCCACCATGTCCATGACGGCAAGCTACCCGACGGCAAGTTGCCGGTGACATTCGGGCTGTTGCTCAACCTCGTCGGGGTGATGGGCGAGGGCGCGACGCGCGAGCAGGTGTGGGCGTACCTCGCCAATTACGTCGCCGATGCGACGCCCGCCGCTTACCCCGAACTGGACCGGCTGATCGGCCATGCGCTGGCGTACCATCGCGACCATGTTGCCCCGACGCTGAAGCGCCGCGCGCCCGAGGGCGTCGAGGTTGCGGCGCTCGAAAGGCTCGACGCCGAACTGGCGGCGTTGCCGGAAGAGGCGAGCGCCGAGGATGTGCAAAACATCGTCTACGAGATCGGCAAGACCGGCGGGTTCGCCGAGCTGCGCGATTGGTTCAAGGCACTTTACGAGACGCTGCTGGGGTCGAGCCAGGGGCCACGGATGGGGAGCTTCATCCGCCTCTACGGCATCGCGAACACGCGAAAGCTGATCGCCGAGGCGCTGGGGAAGCAGTAACGCCGCTCATTCCGTGGTTGCGAGCGCAGCGAAGCAATCCAGTGCCGGACCAGGACGGTCTGGATCGCTTCGCTACGCTCGCGATGACGAAAGAGGGGCGTAGCGCTCCCGGATCAAGCCCGCCCTAGAACAAACTCCCATCCGCCGATGGGGACGGTGCCGGCTGCGGCTCGGCCGGGCGCGCCGGAGGCGGGGCAAAGGCGCCGGTGATCGCCGCGGTCTCCAACGTATCGAGCGCCGCGCGTGCGTCGATCCAGCGCCGCGCCGCCGCAGTCCAGTTCGCCGCATCCGCCGCGCCGGGCAGCCGCTCGACCTCCGCCAACGCGGTTTCGACATTGCCGTTGTCGAGCTGCCGCCGCGCGCGCGCCAGCCGGTCCGACGGCAGCGGCGATGGCGTGTCGGCGCGGTGAATGACGACCAGATTGCGCAACTCGCTGCCGATCCCGCTCCACCAATCGCTTGGCCGTGCAAGCAGCATCGGCGTGGCGACGTTGAGACTCTCGCGCAGATCCTCAAGCGTCACCGGCTGGCGCGCGGCGCGGATCACCGTCCCGACCTGTGCCGGCAGCGTCGCGCCGAACCGGCGGCGCAATTCGTTCTCCAGATACCCGAGCCCCGCGCCACGATCGAGCGCGCGTCGTGCCGCGAAGGTTACGAAAATCGCCTCCGCCTTGCCGGCATTGACCGCCGCCTCTGCGGTGTCGGCGTCGGTGCGCGCCGCGCGCGCCTCAAGATTGGCGAGCTGCGCCGCCAGCGTCGCCTCGCGCAGCGCCAGGGTCGCCGCATCGGCGGTGGCTTCGGGCGGCGCGACCGGTGCGACGGTCGGCTTGGCGACGGGCGCATTCGATCCACCGCGCGCGAAGAAGCCGGGCGTGTTGCGCACCGCATAGGCCATCAGCCCCAGCCCGATCAGAAAGGCGAGGATCGCGATCGCCAGCGCCGGGCCGATCCGCGATCGCGTGGGGGTTCGCGTCGTGCCAGGGGGATCGCTCATCCGCCACTTATCCTCGCGCCCGGCGCGCCGGTCAATCAGCTGCGACAACCGCCTGTATCAGGGCGTGATCGTCGGGGCGGTCCGCCACCCTGATGCGTGCCCAGCCCGGTCCCGCCGCCGCGCCGATCGTCGGGCTGAGCGCCGCAAGGCTGATCCGCCAGCGTGGAAGGTCGGCGGCCAGCAGCGCGAAACGCTGCGCGGCGCGAACGGAGTGCAGCATCACCAGCGTGTCGACCGCCGATGCCAGCGCCTCCGGTGCGACCGACAAAGCCTCGCTGGCATAGACGATCAGCGTCGCGACGCCCGGCTGCGCGACATGCTCGCGTCCGGCGAGATGGAGCAAGCGCGGGAAGACGCTGGCACGCGCCACCGCCGCCGCCGCGTCGCCATCTCCGACGATCGCCACGTTGAGCCCGGCCGCACGCGCCGCTGCGGCGGTCGCCGTGCCGACCGCGACCACCGGCAACCTCGCCAGCCGCGCGAGCCCGTCGCCCGCCAGTCGCGCCGCCTGCGCACTGGTGAGCAGCAATGCATCGTAATCTGCCGGATCCGGGGGCGACCACGATAGCGGGACGGCAGCAAACAGCGGCAGCGCCACCGGTTCGATCCCCACCGCCTGAAGCGCCGCGCAGGTGCGTGCGTTGCCCGGTTCGGGCCGCAGCACCAGCGCACGCGTCATCCGAACAGCACGCGGATCGCGGCGGGCGCACGCTCGAGCAGGTCTTCGGCAAGCCGTGCGCCCAGCAACACCGGGTCGGCGCCCTCGGCGATCCCCTCGACCGACTCGGCGCCGTCGGGGGTCAGCAATTGCGCGCGCAGCACCAGCGTCCCCCCCTCGACCACCGCCAGCGCCGCGACCGGCGAATGGCAGTCGGCGCGAAGCCCCGCGAGCAAGGCGCGCTCCGCCGCGACCGCCCGGTGCGTTGCGGCATCGTCGATCGCCGCGACCCGCGCGCGCGCCGGCCCCTCGGCCAGCGTCTCGACTCCGACCGCGCCCTGCGCGGGGGCCGGGAGCATCACGTCCAGCGGGATCGCCACCCCGGTGTCGTGCCGCCCGAGCCGCTCCAGCCCGGCGGCGGCGAGCAAGGTCGCATCGACCTCGCCGGCCGCCAGCTTGCCGAGCCGCGTGTCGACATTGCCGCGGAACAGCACCGCCGAGACGTCGGGGCGCAGCCGGCGCAGCTGCGCGGCGCGGCGCGGGCTGCTGGTGCCGATCACCGCTTTGTCAGGCAGCGTCGCGATCGACGCCGCACCGATCAGCCGGTCACGCACATCGGCGCGCGGCAACGTCGCGGCGATCGCGATCGCATCGGGGCGCAGCGTCTCGACGTCCTTCATCGAATGGACACAGGCGTCGACCTCACCCGCCAGCAGCGCGCGGTCAAGCTCCTTGGTCCACAGCGCCTTGCCGCCGATCTCGGCGAGCGCACGGTCCTGCACGCGGTCGCCGGTGGTGCGGATCGTGACGATCTCGACGTCGTCCCAGCCGTGCGCGGCCATCAGCGCGTCGCGCACCATGCCTGCCTGGGTGAGCGCGAGCGGCGAACCACGGGTACCGAGCCGGAACATGGCCGCGGGTCTTGGCGACTTCGGCGCGCGTGGGCAAGCGTTGCGGCGCCCCAGACGCCGTCGCCCCTGCGCAGGCAGGGGCCTATGTCTGTGGCGTGATGCGATCGGCCTGACACATGCCCGCCTGTATTTGTGTCAGACGATAAGGCAGAACGAGTCAGACATGGGCCCCTGCCTGCGCAGGGGCGACGGTGCGAACGCCGAGGCTCGATAACCGGCGCTCCATCCCCTAGATAGCCGCGATGCTGATCCTCGGGCTCGAATCCTCCTGCGACGAAACCGCCGCCGCTCTCGTCACCGGCGACCGGCAGGTGCTCGCGCACCGGCTCGCCGGGCAGGAGGCCGCGCACCGTCCTTATGGCGGCGTCGTGCCGGAGATCGCGGCGCGCGCGCATGTCGAGGTATTGCAGCCGCTGGTCGAAGCGGCGCTGGCCGATGCGGGAAAGACGCTCGCCGATGTCGACGCGATCGCAGCGACCGCCGGGCCGGGGCTGATCGGCGGCGTCCTGGTCGGGCTGGTGACCGGCAAGGCGCTGGCGCATGCCGCAGGCAAGCCGCTGATCGCGGTCAATCATCTCGAGGGGCATGCGCTCAGCCCGCGGCTCGCCGATCCCGACCTCGGCTTCCCCTATCTGCTGCTGCTCGTCTCGGGCGGGCATTGCCAGTTGCTGCTGGTCGAAGGCGTCGCGCGCTATCGCCGGCTCGCGACGACGATCGACGATGCCGCGGGCGAGGCGTTCGACAAGACCGCCAAGATCCTCGGGCTCGGCTTTCCCGGCGGCCCGGCGGTCGAGTGCGCCGCCGCGGAGGGCGATGCGCGCGCGGTGCCGCTGCCGCGCCCGCTGAAAGGCTCGCCAGAGCCGCATTTCTCCTTCGCCGGGCTCAAGGCGGCGGTGGCGCGGATGGCGCCCGATCACGCCGCCGTTGATGTCGCGGCAAGCTTCCAGCAGGCGGTGGTCGATTGCCTGATCGACCGTACCCGCCGCGCGCTGAGCAGGGCGGACGGCGCGACCGCTTTGGTCGTTGCCGGCGGCGTCGCGGCGAACGGCGCGGTGCGCGCGGCGTTGCAGGCGCTCGCCGCCGAGCACGGGCTGCGCTTCGTCGCGCCACCGGGCTGGCTGTGCACCGACAATGCCGCGATGATCGCGTGGGCGGGTGTGGAGCGCTTCGCCGCCGGGCTGACCGACCCGCTCGACACCGCCGCGCGCGCGCGCTGGCCACTCGATCCGGATGCGGAGAAGGTGCGCGGCGCAGGGGTGAAGGCATGAGCGGCCCGATCGGCGTCATCGGGGCGGGCGCATGGGGCACCGCGCTCGCGCAGGTCGCCGCCAGCAACGGTCATGAGGTGCGGCTATGGGCGCGCGACTTGGCGCTGGTCGATGCGATCAACGCGGATCACGAGAACGCCGCCTATTTGCCCGGCATTCCGCTCTCGCCGCTGATCCGCGCCACCGGCGATCTGGCGTGGGTGGCGGAGGCGGCGGCCAATCTGATCGTCACGCCCGCGCAGGCGATGCGCACGGTGCTGGCGCAGCTGCCCGCCAATGCGCAGGCGCTGGTGGTCTGCTCGAAGGGGATTGAGGCCGGCACGCATCTGCTGATGAGCGAGGTGGCGCAGGAACAGCATCCCGCCTCGCCGGTGCTGGTGCTGTCGGGGCCGACCTTCGCGCATGAGGTGGCGCGCGGGCTGCCGACCGCGGTGACGCTGGCCGGGCACGACCCGGCGACGCGCGCCTTGCTCGCCACCGCGATCGCCGCGCCGCATTTCCGTCCCTATGCGTCGAGCGACGTGATCGGGGCGGAGATCGGTGGCGCCGTCAAGAACGTGCTGGCGATCGCGTGCGGCGTGGTGGACGGCGCCGGCCTCGGGCAGAATGCGCGCGCGGCGCTGATCGCGCGCGGTTTCGCCGAGATGACGCGTTTCGGTGCTGCGAAGGGCGCGCGCGCCGAGACGCTCGCGGGACTGTCGGGGCTTGGCGATCTGGTGCTGACCTGCTCGTCGACCGCGTCGCGCAACTTTTCGCTCGGCGTGGGGATCGGGCGCGGCGAGGCGGCGGTGCACCTGCT
The DNA here is from genome assembly GCA_036946405.1 of Sphingomonas phyllosphaerae. NCBI lineage: Bacteria > Pseudomonadati > Pseudomonadota > Alphaproteobacteria > Sphingomonadales > Sphingomonadaceae > Sphingomonas > Sphingomonas phyllosphaerae. Next base: position 788,455 of record JAQIJC010000001.1, read on the forward strand.
CACCAATCGCCGCACCGTCGCGGAGGGCGCCTATACCGCGCCGGTGCTGCTGGAGGCGGCGCAAGCGGCGAGGGTGGAGATGCCGATTACCGCGGCGGTGTGCCGCCTGCTCGCTGGCGAGGCGGTGCGAGGCGTGATCGACGACTTACTGGCACGACCGTTGAAGGAAGAGGTGTAGGGCAATTCGGGCGGGTAGCGCCTCGCACCCACACCGTTCGTCCTGAGCTTGTCGAAGGGCGTGTGCCCAGGCCGGTGCTTCGACAGGCTCAGCACGAACGGTGTTGAAGGCCGTGCGCCCCGCCTCAATCGAATAGGCTGCTGACGCTCGCCTCGTCCGAAATCCGCCGCATCGCCTCGGCGAGCAGCGGCGCGATCGTCAGGTGGCGGATCTTGCCCGCGTCCTTGATCGTATCGTGATTGCCGATCGAATCGGTGATGACCAGTTCGTGCAGCGCCGAGCCTTCGACCCGCGCCACCGCACCGCCCGACAGCACGCCGTGCGAGACATAGGCGACCACGTCCTCCGCCCCCGCTTCCTTCAGCGCGGCGGCGGCGTTGCACAGCGTCCCTGCCGAATCGACGATATCGTCGATCAGGATGCAGAACCGCCCCTCGACGTCGCCGATGATGTTCATCACCTCCGACTCGCCCGCGCGCTCGCGGCGCTTGTCGACGATCGCCAGCGGGGCGTTGTCGAGCCGCTTCGACAGCGCGCGGGCGCGCACCACGCCGCCGACGTCAGGCGAAACGACCATCAAATTCTTCTCGCCGAAGCGCGCGCGGATGTCCTGCGACATCACCGGCGCGGCGAAGAGATTGTCGGTCGGGATGTCGAAGAAACCCTGAATCTGCCCGGCGTGCAGGTCGACCGACAGCACGCGGTCGGCACCCGCGGTCGTGACCAGATTGGCGACCAGCTTGGCCGAGATCGGCGTGCGCGGCCCCGGCTTCCGATCCTGACGCGCATAGCCGAAATAGGGAAGGACGGCGGTGATCCGCTTGGCCGACGCGCGCTTCAGCGCGTCGATCATGATCAGCAATTCCATCAAATTGTCGTTGACCGGATAGCTGGTCGACTGGACGACGAACACGTCCTCCCCGCGAACGTTCTCCATGATTTCGACGAAGATTTCCTCATCGGCGAAACGGCGCACCAGCGCCTCGGTCAACGGCACCTCCAGATAGTCGGAGATCGCACGCGCCAGCGGCAGGTTGGAATTGCCGGTCATCAATTTCATGGACGAACACCCTTTCGTGCGGGCTCGTGTAGGCGCGGGGGCTGGCGAGGGGAAGGGGGGGCGCGTAAGCGCTGACCCATGACCGTCATCACCCGCTTCGCTCCCTCGCCGACCGGCACACTGCACGTCGGCAACATTCGCACCGCGCTGCACAACTGGATGTGGGCGCGTGCGCAGGGCGGCCGATTCCTGCTGCGCATCGACGATACCGATGCGGAGCGCAGCGAGGAACGGTTCGTCGACGCGATCCGCGCTGATCTCGCCTGGCTGGGGCTCCATCCCGATGCCGAGGAGCGCCAGTCGGCGCGCACTGCCCGCTACGAGGAAGTGTTCGAGGAATTGCGCGCCGCCGGGCACATCTACCCGGCCTATGAAACCGCGCAGGAACTGGACCTCAAGCGCAAGATCCTGCGCGGGCGCGGGCTGCCGCCGGTCTATGATCGCGCGGCGCTGGCGCTGACCGAGGCCGAGCGCGCGACGATGGAGGCGGAGGGCGTGCGCCCGCACTGGCGTTTCCGCCTTGATCACGCGACGCCGATCGCATGGACCGACCTGATCCGCGGGCCTCAAGCGTTCGATGCGGCGACGATGAGCGACCCGGTGATCCGCCGCGCGGATGGTTCGTGGCTTTACATGCTGCCCTCGGCGATCGACGACCGCGACATGGGTGTGACGCATGTCGTGCGCGGCGAGGATCACGTCACCAATACCGCGCTGCAACTGCAGATGTTCGCCGCGATGGGCGCGACCCCGCCCGCCTTCGCGCACGAGGCGTTGCTCACTGGAGCGGAAGGCAAATTGTCGAAGCGGCTCGGCAGCCTCGGGGTCGATGCGCTGCGTGACGCGGGGATCGAGCCCGCCGCGATCGTCGCGCTGCTGGCACGGCTCGGCACCAGCCAGCCGGTCGAGCCGCATCTCGACCCTGCGCCGCTGCTCGACGCCTTCGACTTCGCGCATTTCGGGCGTGCGCCGGCAAAGTTCGACGAGCGTGAGCTGGCGCAGGTCAATGCGCGGATCGTCCACCAATTGCCGTTCGACGCGGTCGCCGACCGCCTCTCCGCCGGGATCGACGCGGCGGTGTGGGAAGCGATCCGCCCCAATCTCGAGACGGTCGCGGGTGCCGCCGACTGGTGGCAGGTGATCGAGGGGCCGATCGAAGCGCCCGCGGCCGGGGAAGACGCCGGCTATCTCGCGCAGGCGGCAGAGGTCGCGCGCACGATCGACTGGGCCGGCGACCCGTGGCACGCGCTGACCGCGGCGCTGAAGGACGCGACCGGGCGCAAGGGCAAGCCGCTGTTCCTGCCGCTGCGCCGCGCGCTCACCGGACGCGATCACGGGCCGGACATGGCGGCGCTGCTCCCGCTGATCGGGCGCGACCGCGCGATCGCACGACTGGACTCGAACAGCCGCGGCTGACGTCCTATATCCTCGCGCATGCGACAGTTCCTCGCCCGTATTTCGCCGGTGCGCGCCACGCGCGACCTGCGCTACTTCCTCCAGACGCGCGAGCGCTACGAGTGGAGCTTCTTCGCGCTGTCGGTCGCGGTGACGGCGGTGGTGATTTGGGCGTTCTTCTACGATTCCTACGCCGAGAAGGAATATCGCCCCAACATTGTCTACTTCCAGCAGTGGAAGCTCGACCGCACCGATGCCGAGATCGTCGCGCAGCAGAAGATCGACAAGCCGATCCGCGATGCCGAGATCGCCGCGCAGAAGGCGCGCGAGGAAAAGCTGCGCGCGGGGTTCAAGCGGCTCGACGACAAGCTCAACGACATGGGCATCTGATCCGTTGAACGACGATGCGCGCTGGATGGCCGCCGCGCTCGCGCTGGCGGGGCGGACGCGCGGGCGGACGACGCCCAACCCCAATGTCGGGTGTGTGATCGTGCGCGACGGCCGCGTCGTCGGGCGGGGCTGGACGCAAGCCGGTGGACGGCCGCATGCCGAGGCGATGGCGCTTGGTGAAGCCCGTGACGCGGCGCGGGGCGCGACCGCCTATGTCACGCTCGAACCCTGCGCGCATCGCAGCACCCGCGGCCCCGCCTGCGCCGATCTGCTCGTCACTGCCGGGGTCGGGCGCGTCGTCGCGGCGGTCGGCGACCCCGATCCGCGCACCGATGGCGGCGGCTTCGCCCGGTTGCAGGCTGCGGGTATCGCGGTGGAGATTGGCGTGCTGGCGGAGGCGGCGCAGCGGTTGATGGCGGGCTTCCTCACCCGTCGCGCGCTGGGCCGCCCGCACGTCACGCTCAAGCTCGCGCTGTCGCTCGACGGCGCGGCGGCGCTGGCGGACGGACGCAGCCGGTGGATCACCGGCCCGGAAGCGCGCGCCCACACGCATCTCGAACGCAGCCGCCACGACGCGATCCTCGTCGGCCGCGGGACGTGGGAGGCGGATCGTCCCCGCCTCGATGTGCGGTTGCCGGGGCTGGAGGGTCGTTCGCCGCTACGCGTGGTGCTTTCCGCGAAGGGACGTCATTGCGAGCGTAGCGAAGCAATCCAGGGCCCCACCCCGGACGCTCTGGATCGCGTTGCTTCGCTCGCGATGACGGCACCGATCTGGATTAACGCGCCCGAAGCGATCTCCACTCTCCCCGCCGACCACCTCTTCGTCGAAGGCGGCGCGCAGACCGCCGCCGCGTTCCTCCGCGCCGACCGCGTCGACCGCCTGCTCCTCTATCGCGCCCCGCTCCTGATCGGCGGCGGGCGGACGCTTCCCGACTTCGGGCTGACCGATCTCGCCGACGCGCACGGCCGCTGGACGCTCGCCGATCAGCGCCAGCTTGGCAGCGACCGGCTCGAAGTCTACGAGCGCGCCTGAAAGGCCTATCCCATGTTCACCGGCATCGTCACCGACATCGGCACCATCGACAGCGTGGAGGAACGCGGTGACCGGCGCGTCACGATCGCCACCGCCTACGACACCGCCGCGATCGACCTTGGCGCATCGATCAGCTGTTCGGGCGTATGCCTGACGGTGGTCGACATCCGCCCGGGCCAGTTCGTCGTCGACGTGTCGGGTGAGACGGTCGCGCGCACCGCCCACGACCAATGGCAACCCGGACGCCGCCTCAACCTCGAACGCGCGATGAAGCTCGGCGATGAACTCGGCGGGCACATCGTCACGGGCCATGTCGATGGCGTCGCCGAGGTGATCGGCGTGTGCGCCGACGGCGATTCGAAACGCATCGGCTTCCGCGTCGACGCCGCGCTCGCGCCGTTTCTCGCCCCCAAGGGCTCGGTGACGATCGACGGCGTATCGCTGACCGTCAACGAAGTACGCGACGAGAGCGACGGCACGCATTTCGCGATCAACCTGATCCCGCATACGCAGGCGGTGACGACGCTCGGCGCGCTGGCGGCGGGGCACGCCGTCAACGTCGAGATCGACGTCCTCGCCCGCTATCTGCAACGCATGGAGCATTATCGTGGCCGCTAAGTCCGCCGAACTCGCGCGCCTGCGCCACGGCTATCTGTCGACCCCCGAAGAGATCATCGACGAGGCGCGCAACGGCCGGATGTTCATCCTGGTCGACGACGAGGATCGCGAGAACGAGGGCGATCTGGTCATCCCCGCGCAGATGGCGACGCCCGAGAAGATCAACTTCATGGCCCGCCACGGTCGCGGGCTGATCTGTCTGGCGATGACCAAGACGCGCGTCGAGGACCTCGGGCTCGACCTGATGAGCCGCAACAACGGCACGCGCCACGAAACCGCCTTCACGGTCTCGATCGAGGCGCGCGAGGGCGTGACGACCGGTATCTCCGCCGCCGACCGCGCCTGCACGATCGCGGTGGCAATCGATTCGACCAAGGACCGCACCGACATCGTCACGCCGGGGCACGTCTTCCCGCTGGTCGCGCGCGACGGCGGCGTGCTGGTGCGCGCCGGCCATACCGAGGCGGCGGTCGACGTGTCGCGGCTCGCCGGGCTCAATCCCTCGGGCGTGATCTGCGAGATCATGAACGAGGACGGCACGATGGCGCGGCTCGACGATCTCGTGTCGTTCGCGCAGCTCCACAATCTCAAGATCGGCACGATCCGCGACCTGATCGCCTATCGCCGCCGCCACGACCATCTGGTCGAGCTGGTCAGCGAGGCGCCGTTCACCAGCCGCTGGGGCGGCGACTGGACGGTGCGCGCCTACCGCAACAAGGCGACCGGCACCGAACAGATCGCGCTGGTGAAGGGGCGCGTCGACCCGACCCGCCCCACGCTGGTGCGGATGCACGCGCTTTCGCCCTTCGCCGATCTGTTCGGCGAGGAAGGCGAGCGCAGCCGGATGCTCTCGCGCTCGATGGAGCTGATCGCCGCGGAAGGCGCGGGCGTGATCGTCGTCATCAACCGCCAGCGCGCCGATTCCTTCACCACCGCGGTGCGGCTGAAGGCCGGCGAGCAGGCAACGGTCGATATGGAGGAACTGCGCGATTACGGTGTCGGCGCGATGATCCTCGCCGAGCTGGGCGTGCACGACATGGTGCTGCTCACCAACACGCATCACACATTGGTCGGGCTCGACGGCTATGGGCTGTCGATCGTCGGCGAACGGAAGGTGGATTGATGGCCAACGTCCTCATCGTCGAAGCGCGCTTCTACGATCATCTCAACGACATGCTGGTCGCCGGCGCGACCGCGGCGGTCGAGGCGGCGGGTCATCGCGCCGAGGTGCTGACCGTCCCCGGCGCGCTCGAAGTACCCGGCGCGATCGCGCTGGCGGCGGAGAGCGGACGCTATGACGCGTTCGTCGCGCTCGGCGTCGTGATCCGCGGCGAGACTTATCATTTCGAGATCGTCGCCAACGAAAGCGCGCGCGGGATCATGGCGTTGACCATGGACGGTGTGCCGATCGGCAACGGCATCCTCACCACCGAGAACGAGGCGCAAGCGATTGTCCGCGCCGACCCCGCGCAGCTCGACAAGGGCGGCGCGGCAGCCAAGGCGGCACTGGCGATGCTCGACCTCAAGGAGCGGCTCGGCTGACACACCGTCATCCTGGGCGTCGCTTCAGCGTCGTGCGATCAGCAATTCCGTGGTCTTGGCAATCGTAAAGACCTCTGACCGCCGGAACGCTGCCTCGACCGCTTCGGCAAGCTTCGTCGTGGCACCGGGCGCGTCCGCTTCGGGAAGGCTGGTCAGGTAGCCGAGCAGATCGACCGGATCGGTGACCCGCAGCGTGTCATCGTAGCGTCGCACCTCGACCGCGCCGAATTGCGTCTGCATCAGCGCCAGACCATCCTCCGAGGACAAAGGCGCCGGACGTGTCGACGTACGGCCGAGCGCCTGCTCAACGAGCCCGCTCAACGCCGCCATCGTCCCGGCGCGGTTGAGCACCACCGCCACCTTGCCGCCCGGCCGGGTCACGCGCGCCAGCTCGGCCAAGCCCCCGGCGGGGTCAGCAAGATGATAGAGCATGTGGATCGCCAGCGCCGTGTCGATGCTACCATCCGCGAACGGCAACGCCGCCGCATCGCCGACGATCGCCGTCACGTCGCTCCACCGTCCGTCGGCGCGCACCGTCGCATCTGCGGCGGCGACCATCCCCGGCGAATTGTCGACCAGCCGCAGCACGAGGTCGTCGGGAACATTGCGTGGTGCATTCCGCCACAGCGCGCCGGCGCCACAACCGACATCCGCCACCACGCTGCCCGGCGCGAACGCGATCTCTTCGGCCAGCCACGCGAACCAGTCACCCCGGCCGTACCGCTGGTGGAGCACCGCGCGCGCCTCCAGCCGATCGGGAAAGCGATACTGCACCTCGCGCAGATAGCGTGCTTCGTCGTCGGTCATCGTCGCTCCGACCATGGCATGACGTCGCTTATCCTTAAGACCTCGACAATCGGCGCGGCAGAGTTTCGCCGACCGACAATGGCGACGCGGACAGCCTTACAGACACGTCACCGGCCCACCCTTCGTTCCCCTCGACTTGGCGCACAGCAGGATCGGGTGCGTGTCGACCAGCCGCAGGGCGCGGACCATCTTCTCGGTCGCGGTCTTGTAGGTCAGGAAATGCGGCGCATGGATATGCGCTTCATAGGCGGCGCGGCTGGCATAGACCTCGAGCAGCCGGATCTGGGTCGGATCGTCCGCGATCTGCACCGAATGGAGCATCAGGACGCCCGGCTCCTTGCGCACCGACGCTTCCTGCTCGGTGGCGAGGATCGCCTTGTACGCTTCGAGCTGCACCGGATCGACCGACACCTCGGCGATCCGCACCATCATGCCGGGGTCGCCCGGTCCGGCCTGCGCCATGCCGGCACCGGCCAGCGCCAGCGCCGCGGCGCTGCCCTTGCGGATCACGTCTCTCATCTCGCCCTCCTGCGGTCGCCTTGCCGCCGGAAACAGCCTAGAACCAACCACCTGACGCGTCTGCCCCGCTTCGGAGGCAGGCTGTCGCAAGGATGCGCCAATGGATGAAGCGCCGCCGGCCACGACCGCGCTGGCCACGGCAGAGCGGCTCTTCCGCGACGGGATGGTGGGCGAGGGCGAGGACATCGCCGCCTTCCTCGACCGGTCCGCGGCCCGGCTGGCGCGCGCCTATCACCACGGCGAGCTGTCCTATGCGGTGTGCGACAGCATCGCGGGCGAACTGTGGGGGCTCTTGCAGGGCCTGTGGCTCGACGGTGTCGCGCATCGCTGGCCCGCGCTGTTCCAGCAGGTTCATGACGCGTTCGAAGCCGGCGCCTATCACGCGCGCGCCGATGGCTCCGACGATCCGGTCGCGACCTACACCGATCCGGCGATCGCCGCGATCGTGGCGGCGCTCGACCAGGCCGATTGACGCTGTCCTACATCCGCCAACGCGCGGCATGGAAGACCCATGATCGCTCCTGCACCAATGTTGAGAAACGCCGCCAGCGTCTCAACATTCGCAACATCCGCGGGGTCAGCCGAGCCGCTCGATCAACGCCATCGCAGCGTGCGGCGCACGAACTTTCGCGCCGTTTATCATGAAGATGAACGTGTCGCGCGGCTGCTTTGGCGCAGGTTCGGCGACATAGGGCAGCCCGTCTGGGCTTCTGCCAGCGGCCCAATCCCGCGCGATGTCGCGCCAGCGGTCGAGCGCCGCCGGGGCATAGCCGGTCGGTTCCGCCTTGCGCGCATCCTCCAGCCGCGCATAGACGAAGTCGCCCGACACATCCGCCAGCGCCGGGTAATCGGCCGAATCGCCATGAACGATCGCCACGCCGGCGGCGCGGCACAGGGTGACGAACGCCGGGGTCGCAAAGCTCTCGTGCCGCACCTGGATCGCATGGCGCAGCGGCAAACCGGCCTTGCTGGCGGGGAGCAGCTTCAGGAACGCGGCGATGTCGTCGGCATCGAACTTCCGCGTCGCGGGCAGCTGCCACAGGATAGGGCCGAGCATGTCGCCCAGCTCGACGATCCCCTGTCCGACGAAGCGCGCGATCGACTCGCCGGCCTCGGCCAGCACCTTGCGCGTCACGCAATAGCGCGACGCCTTGAGCGCGAAGACGAACCCCTCCGGCGCGGTCTCGCGCCAGCCGGCAAAGGTCGCGGGCTTGAACGAGGAATAGAAGGTGCCGTTGACCTCGATCGCGGTGACATGGCGGCTCGCGTATTCCAGCTCGCGCTTCTGCGGCCATTTGTCGGGATAGAAGGTCCCACGCCACGGCTCATAGGTCCAGCCGCCGATGCCCACGCGAATCGAAGAAGCCGTCATCGCACTGGCGTGCCGGGTTGCCGCGTTTTTGTCGACCCGGCGCGGCGTTCGGCGGCATGCGCCTCGGCGCGGGTCAACAGCGCGTCGAGATCCTCGGGGGCGATGTCGAACGTCTCGTGCAGGTCGGCGAGCGCCGCGTCGATATCGGCGGCGTGCAGGCCGACGGCGGGGGCCGTGACCGCCGCGGCGGCACGGTGCGGATAGCTGTGGCGGGTCATGCGATGATAGAGGATGCCGAGCGCGACCAGCGCGACCGAGTTGATCCCGACCGGCGCGAACGCGAAGGTCCAGCCCGCGGCATGGATGCCGGGGCTGCCGATCACCGCGGTCAGCGCCGCCGCGCCGCCGGGCGGGTGGAGGCAGCGCAGCAGCGACATGGCGAGGATCGCGCCGCCGACCGCCACGCCCGCCGCCAGCGCGGTCTGCGGGATCAGGTGATAGGCGGCCACTCCGACCAGCGCCGAGACGACGTTGCCGCCGATCACCGACCATGGCTGCGCGAGCGGGCTGGCGGGCACCGCGAAGACCAGCACCGCCGAGGCACCGAGCGGCGCGACGATGATCGGCAGATCGGCGTGGCTCAGCGGCAGCCGCGCACAGACGAGGAAGGTGAGCGCAAGGCACAGCGCCGCACCGAGGCAGGCGAGCAACCGCGCCGGCCAATGCGCACCGGCGAGCAGCAGCGAGAGGAACGGCATCATCCGCGCGCCCGTAGCGCAGCGCCGCCGCGTCGTCACGGTCGATGGCGTAAAGAGCGCGCGCAGAAACGTGCAAGGTCCCCGAAGGGAAAACGCGCTTGTCTGTCGAAAAACTGGAGCGGGCGAAGGGATTCGAACCCTCGACCCCAACCTTGGCAAGGTTGTGCTCTACCCCTGAGCTACGCCCGCTCTGGCGCCGTGACCGGAAGCATTTGGCTGCTCCCGCCGGGTGAGGTGGCGCCACTAGCAGCGGTGTCCGGACCCCGCAACAGCTTTTTGACAAGCGGATGCGTTTTTCCGTGCCGCGAATTGACCGGGTCCGGCGCGGCCCCTACGTCCTGCGGGCATGACCGCCCCTACGATCCTGCTTGTCGAGGACGATCCGTCGCTCCGAATGCTCACCGCCCGCGCGCTTCAGGAGAATGGCTTCGCCGTCCGTCCTGCCTCTGCTGCGCCGGAAATGTGGCTGGCGCTCGATTCTGGGCCGGTCGATCTCGTGCTGCTCGACATCATGTTGCCGGGGACGAGCGGGATCGATCTGTGCCGCTCGCTGCGCCAGAAGAGCGACGTGCCGATCATCTTCATGTCGGCGCGCGCCAGCGAAACCGACCGGGTGGTCGGGCTGGAACTGGGTGCGGACGATTACATCGCCAAGCCGTTCGGGACGCGCGAACTGGTCGCCCGGGTGCGTGCGGTGCTGCGGCGGCCGGCGCTCGACCGGCGCGCGGGGGCAGGCGATCAGGGGATGCTGACCTTCGACGGCTGGACGGTGAACCTGCCGCGCCGCGAACTCGCTTCGCCGAGCGGTGCGATCGTCGACCTGACCGGCGCGGAATTCGATCTGTTGGTGGTGCTCGCCGATCACGCGCAGCGCGTGATCGCGCGCGAGCGGCTGATCGAGCTAAGCCGCACGCGGCTGGGCGACAGTTCGGACCGCTCGATCGACGTGCTGGTCAGCCGCTTGCGCCGGAAGCTGGGCAGCGCGGGCGCGCCGGCGCCGATCGTGACGGTGCGCGGGGTCGGCTATATGCTCAACGCTCCCGTCGAGCGCAGCTGAGCGCATGACCTTCCTGCGCCGCCCGGCAGTCGGCCTGCTGGGGCAGGTGCTGGGCATCCTGTTGCTGACGCTGGTGATCGAATTCGGCGCCAGCACCTTGCTTTACGAGCGCGCCAGCGGGTTCGCGGTGCGCGACGATGAGGCGAACCGGCTCGCCGAGCATCTGGTCATCAGCCGCCGTCTGATCGCCGAGCGCCCACAGCTCGAGCGACCGGCGATGGCCGCCGAGCTGACGACCGATCGATATGCGCTGCAATGGAGCGCCACCTTGCCGGCGGTGCCGGCGATCGCGCCGGCGCTCGACGAGATGCATCGGCAAGTCCTCGAATGGGAGCCTTCGCTGGCGACGGGTGATCTATGGCTGCGGCTGCAATCGCCGGGGCGGCGATCGGTCGTGACCGGCGGGTTGCAGCTAGACGACGGAAGTTGGCTCTTTTTTCGCACGCGGCAGCCGATCGCCAACCTCAATTTGTCGTTCGAGCGGATCGCGCTGGCGATGGTGCCGGCGATCGCGTTGATGCTGCTGGGCGCGCTGCTGCTGCGGCGCGTGCTGCTGCCGTTGCGGCGGCTGGCGACCGCGGCGGACCGGGTCGGGCACGGAATTGTCGAGCATGTCGAAGAGGATGGGCCGGGCGAGGTGCGGCGGGTCATCACCGCGTTCAACCGGATGCAGGACCGGATCCAGGCGCTGATCGCGGGACGGACGCAGGCCTTGGCCGCGGTCGGTCACGATCTGCGGACCCCGCTCGCGCGGCTGCACTTGCGGACCGAGGCATTGCCGAACATCGAGACGCGCGACGCAATCGTCCGCGATGTCAGTGAGATGGAGGCGATGATCACCTCGCTGCTCGCCTTTCTCGGCGGGTCGGCGGAGCCGGAGCCGACCAGCGTCGTCGATCTGGCGGTGCTGTGCGCGACGCTGGCCGACGATGCCGAGGATCGCGGGCGGGTGGCGACTTATGACGGCCCCGATCATTGCGAGTGGCGGCTGCGGCGCGTCGGATTCAAGCGGGCGTTGGTCAATCTGGTCGAAAATGCCCTGCATTATGGCGACTCGGTTGCAATCAGGCTCATGACCGACCGCCCCGGTGCGGTGATTCGCATCGAAGATGACGGACCGGGAATTCCCGACGAGGAACTCGAGCATGTGCTCGAACCGTTCGTGCGGCTCGACCCCGCGCGATCGCGCGATACGGTGGGGTTCGGATTGGGGCTGTCGATCGTCCAGCTGGCGGTGGCGGAGGAAGGCGGTCGGTTGACGCTCGCCAACCGCGATGGCGGCGGGCTGTGTGCCGAGATCGGGCTGCCGCCGCAGGAAACGAAATGACACGGACGCGCCGCACGGCAGCAAGGAGCCGGCCGTAAGACCTGATCGGTTAGCATCAGGAGAGTCGACGTGGCCATCGCAGGCGAACGCCCCCATGTGATCGCCGCGCGATCGTTCCGGCTGGACGCATGATGGCCAGCACGGTTCCTCCCGTTGATCCCGCGATGACCCGCCCGGGCATCTCGGTGCCCTCGATCTCGCTGCTCGGGCGCGATCTGACCGCGTCGATCGTCGTCTTCCTCGTCGCGATGCCGTTGTGCATGGGGATCGCGATCGCCTCGGGCGCGCCCGCCGAGAAGGGCCTCATCACCGGGATCATCGGCGGGATCATCGTCGGCGCGCTCGCCGGCTCTCCCTTGCAGGTGAGCGGTCCGGCGGCCGGTCTGGCGGTGATCGTCTATGAGCTGGTGCGCGATCAGGGGCTGGCCGCGCTCGGCCCGATCCTGGTGGTGGCGGGCGCGGTGCAGGTCGCGGCCGGCGTGTTCCGGCTCGGCGGCTGGTTCAAGGCGATCTCGCCGGCGGTCGTGCACGGGATGCTCGCGGGCATCGGCGTGCTGATCGTCGTCGGGCAGTTCCACGTCCTGTTCGACCATCGACCGTTGCCGAGCGGGCTCCAGAATCTCGCGGCGATGCCGGGGCGGCTGTTCGGATTGTCGCCGAGCAATCTGCAGGCGACCGAGTTCGCCTTCGCGATCGGCCTGGTGACGATCGCCGCGATGATCGGCTGGGAGAAGTTCCGCCCCGCCGCGCTGCGGCTGTTGCCGGGTGCGCTGGTCGGGGTGCTGGTCGGCACCATCGTCTCGCTGCTGTTCGCGCTGGACGTCGCGCGGGTGCAGGTGCCCGATTCGATCGTCGCCGCGATCACCCCGCCGAACGGCGCGGGCTTCGCGCGGTTGCTCGACCCCGCAGTGATCGCCGCCGCGGTCGCGATCGCGTTCATCGCCTCGGCCGAGACGTTGCTGTCGGCGGCGGCGGTCGACAAGATGCACAATGGCGTGCGCACCGACTACAATAAGGAGCTGCGTGCGCAGGGCGTCGGCAATCTGCTGTGCGGGTTCGCGGGTGCACTGCCGATGACCGGGGTGATCGTGCGCAGTTCCGCGAACGTGCAGGCGGGCGCGGCGACGCGATTGTCGGCGATGCTGCATGGCGTCTGGATCCTCGCCTTCGTCGCGGCGCTGCCGTTCGTGCTCAAGCTGATCCCGATGGCAGCACTGGGTGCGATCCTCGTCGTCACCGGCTTCCGGCTGGTCAGCGTCAAGCACGCGACGCACCTGTTCCGCGACTATGGCGTGTTGCCGGTGCTGATCTGGGCGGCGACGCTGGTGACGGTCGTGTCGACCGACCTGCTGACCGGGGTGCTGGTCGGGATCGGGCTGACGATGCTCGAATTGATCCCCAACCTCCACCGGCTGCGGCTGCGTGTCTATGAGGGACAGGAGGCCGACACCCATGCGATCACGCTGGACGGCACGGCGACGTTCGTGACGTTGCCGAAGCTGTCGGAGACGCTCGACCGGGTGCCGACCGGCACGCCGGTGCGGATCGACGCGACGCGGCTCAACGCGGTCGATCATACCAGTGCGGAGATGCTGCGCGACTGGTTCCAGCGGCGTCGCGCCTCGGGTCAGTCGGTCAAGGTCACTGGTGCGCGTGGCCGGATCGCCACACTGAACGACGATCAGCACTGACGTTACCGGCTGGCAATGTTTTGATACCATTCCGAAACATTGCTGCAACGCGGCGTAAATAGGTTTAACGCGTGAGCCAGCCATCGCCCTGCCGCTCGTCATAGCGGGGGAGAGCGAAGCGGACCGCAAGCAGGAGGAGCCTCTTACCATCAGGAGGTTCCATGAAGTACGCATTCCTCGTCCCCGCCGCCATGCTGGCGTTGATCGCCGTTCCCGCCGCCGCGCAGGAAGAAGCACCGCCCAAGCCGGTCACCGTCTCGGGCTCGGTCGGGCTGGTCAGCGATTACCGTTTCCGTGGCGTGTCGCAGTCCGATGAGAACCTGGCAGTGCAGGGCGGTTTCACGATCGCGCATGAGAGCGGCGTGTATATCGGCACCTGGGGATCGAACCTCGCCGGCTGGGGCACGTTCGGCGGCGCCAATATGGAGCTGGACCTGATCGCCGGCTTCAAAACTCCGATCGGCGACGGCGGTACGCTCGACATCGGCGCGACCTGGTACATGTATCCGGGTGGCTTCGATAACACCGACTTCATCGAGCCGTACGCCAAGCTGTCGGGCACCGCGGGGCCGGTCAGCCTGACCGCGGGCGTCGCTTATGCGCCCAAGCAGGAAGCGCTCGGTGCGTGGTATGCCAACGGCACATCGGCGGCGAACGGCGTCTACGACCGGCCCGGCGCGAAGGGCGACAATCTTTACGTCTGGGGCGATGCCGCCGCGGGCATCCCCGGCACCGGGCTGACCGCCAAGGCGCACGTCGGCGCGTCGAGCGGCAACAAGGGGCTCGGGCCGTTCGCGACCAGCGTCGCGCCGACCGGTGCCTATGCCGACTGGCTGCTGGGCGTCGACTATACGATCCCGAGCACGCCGCTGACGGTTGGCGTCGCCTATGTCGACACCAACATCTCGGATCGCGAAGCCGCGTATCTCCAGCCGAGCTTCAGCCGCGGGCAGGATGGGGTCGGCTCGATCGCCGGGGCCAAGGTGGTCTTCGCGCTGACCGCGGCGTTCTGAGGGGGTAAGCGAGCCTTTGGCTCGCGCGCTCGCGTCGCGAGCGCCGACCCCTCACCCAACTGCGACTAAGACTTTGCTGCGCAAAGCCTAAGTCTGCGCAACCCTCTCCCCTCTGCGAGGGGAGAGGGCAGAAGACGTATCGGTGATGGGGCGGGGGGTTTGTATCCCCCGCCGCCATCCCACATAAGGGGGCAAGCAATTTCAGGAGTGCCCCTTGGCCACGTTAGGCATGTCACCCGCCGAGAAGGAAGCGGTCCAGCGGTTCCGCGCCGACGTCGTCGAACCGTCGATGACGCAGCTCGTGATCGTCGACTTCTGGGCCGAATGGTGCGGGCCGTGCAAGGCGCTGACGCCGGTGCTGGAGAAGGTCGCGGCCGACTATGCCGATAAGGGCGTGGTGCTGGCCAAGGTCGATACCGACAAGGACCAGTTCATCGCGGCGCAGTTCCAGATCCGCTCGATCCCGACCGTCTACGCGATGTTCCAGGGGCAGTTGGTCGCCGACCTGACCAGCGCGCGCACCGAATCGCAGCTGAAGGCGATGCTGGACCAATTGCTGCGCCAGCTGCCGATCAGCGGCGAGGCACAGTCTCAGGAGGCCGAGCTGGAGCCGCTGATCGCGATGGGCGAACAGGTGCTGGCCGAAGGTGACGCAGAGCGTGCGTTGTCGATCTTCGATCAACTGGCCGAGATGGCGCCCGAGCATCATGCGGTGCTGTCGGGGCGTATCCGTGCGCTGGTCGCGGCGGGGCAGGTCGACGACGCCGATGCGGCGATCGCGGCGTTGCCCGAGGATGTCGCGAAACTGCCCGACGTGCAGCGCGCGGTGGCGGCGCTGGCGCTCGCCAAATCGGCGCCGGCCGTCGACGATCTCGCGCCGCTGGAGGCGGCGGTGGCGGCGAACCCCGACGATCTGCAGGCGCGTTTCGATCTCGCCAATGCGCGGATGGCGGCGGGCGATCGCGATGCGGCGGCAAGCGGATTCCTGTCGATCGTCGCGGCCGACCGTGCGTGGAACGACGATGCGGCGCGCCAACAGCTGCTCAAGCTGTTCGAGGTCGTCGGGCTGGAAGACCCATGGGTGTCCGCGCAGCGCCGCAAGTTGTCGGCGATCCTGTTCGGATGACCGAGACGACGCGGCTCTCGATCTTCCCGCTGCCGGGGGCGTTGCTGTTCCCGCAGCTGCACCTGCCGCTGCATATCTTCGAACCGCGCTATCGCGCGATGGTGTCCGACGCGATGGCGCGCGACCGGCGGATCGCGATGATCCAGCCGCGCCCCGACAGCGAGGATGCCGATGCCCCCGACCTGTTCGACATCGGCTGTGTCGGTCGGATCGCCGAGGTCGAGGCGCTCGACGACGGGCGCTACAATCTGATCCTGCAAGGACTGTCGCTGTTCCGCGTGCGGCGCGAGCTGGTGGTGACGACGCCGTTCCGGCAGGTCGAGGCCGAGCTGTTGCCGGTGACGGAAGACGAGACGCTGTCGCTGGGCGGTCGCGCCTCGCTGGAGATGGAGTCGCGCCGATTCGCGGAGGCGCATGGCTATAGCGTCGACTGGAAGGCGGTCGGGCGGCTGGATGACGTCAGCCTCGTCAACGGCGTCGCGCAGATCGCGCCGTTCGATGTGGCGGCGAAGCAGGCGCTGCTGGAGGCGCCCGACCTGGCGACGCGGGCCGAGATGCTGGTGCAGTTGATGCAATTCTTCGGTCGGCACGACGGCGAGGATCGGGTGACATTGCAATGACGATCGACGCGTGGCTGCTCGAACGACTGGTGTGCCCGGCGACTCGGACGCCGTTGCGCTACGATGCCGATCGGCAGGAGCTGGTGTCGGAGGCGGCGGGCATCGCCTATCCGGTGCGCGACGGGGTGCCGGTGCTGCTGGTCGAGGCGGGACGGCGGCTGGACTCCTCGTCATTCCGGACTTGATCCGGGATCCCGCTTCTTTTCCACCGAAGTAAAGGGCGGAGCCCCGGATCGGGTCTGGGGCGACGGCACCTACCGCATCGCCAGTTGCGGGAAGGCGGCGCGGAACCCTGCCACCTTTGGCTTGTCCCAGCGCACGATATAGGGATGCGTCGGGTTCCGACGGAAGAAATCCTGATGATAGGATTCGGCCGGATAGAAGCGGCCCGCCTCCAGCCGCGTCACGATCGGCTGCGAGAAGGCGTGGGCCTGTCTCAGTTGCGCGATATAGGCGGCGGCGACCGCGCGCTGCTCCGGCGTCTGCGGGAAGATCGCCGAGCGATAGCTGGTGCCGCTGTCGGGACCCTGACGGTTCAGCTGCGTCGGATCGTGCGCGATCGAAAAATAGACGCGCAGCAAGGTGGCATAGCTGACCACGCGCGGGTCGTAGGTGATGCGGATCGCCTCGGCGTGGCGCGTCGTCTCGCTGCTGACCGCCTGATAATTGGCGCTCTGCGCGGTGCCGCCGGCATAGCCCGCCACGACATCGCGGACGCCCTTCACCTGCTGGAACACCGCCTCCATGCCCCAGAAGCAGCCGCCGGCCAGCACGGCAATCTGCATTCCCGCGGTCGCGGGCACGTCGCGCGCCGCGGCGGGGATCGAGACGGCGCGCTCGGCCTGGGCGGTGCCGCAGCCGGCGAGCAGGAGCGGCAGCGCCGCGATGAGGGCGAGAAAGCGCGTCATGCGCCTGATATGGGTTGGCAAGCGTCGCTCCGCCAGAGCGACCGACAGCGGATCAGCGCGTGGCGTGCGTCGCCGCATAGGCGTTGGTCGGCAGCTCAGGCTGCGCGGCGTGGATCGCCAGCATCCCGGCGGCACCGATCAGGAAACCACCCGCGAACTGCCATGCGAAGCTGGACTTGATGAAGCGGATCATCAGCTGCTCTCTTTTCCTTGGCCGCGTGTGCGGCATGTCGCTCATTCGTCATCAAGTCGCAAAAGCAAGTGACGACGAACGCAACATTAGCCTCGACGCCTGAACGCCGGCTTGGCCGCTCGTTCATCTGGCGTCGATATACGGACAGCGACGCTGCCGCTCCATCGCAGAGTGCGAAAGCGATCGTTTCGCGAAAGCGCCTATTTCAGCGCGGCACACGCCGCCTGGATGCGCTGGCACGCCTCGGTCAGCAGCGCCTCCGAGGTGGCGTAGCTGATCCGCATCGCCGGTGAGACGCCGAACGCCACGCCCTGCACCGCCGCGACCTTGGCATCGTCGAGCAGGTAGCCGACGAAATCGCTATCGGTTTCGATCCGCTTGCCCGTCGGGGTCGACTTGCCGATCACGCCTGCGACGCTGGGATAGACGTAGAAGGCGCCTTCGGGCTTCGGGCAGGTGATGCCCTCGGCCGCGTTGAGCATGTCGACCACCAGATCGCGGCGGACCTGGAACGCCTGTGCCCGCTCCTTGAGGAACGACTGATCGCCGGTCAGCGCCGCGGTCGCCGCGGCCTGCGCGATCGAGCACGGATTGCTGGTCGATTGCGACTGGAGCTTGGCCATCGCCTTGATGAGCCAGGTCGCGCCGGCCGCGAAGCCGATCCGCCAGCCGGTCATCGCATACGCCTTGGAACAGCCGTTGACGGTCAACGTCCGCTCGTAGAGCGATGGGCAGACCTCGGCGATCGTGGCGAAGCGGAAATCGTCATAGACGATATGCTCGTACATATCGTCGGCGAAGATCCAGACGTGCGGATGCCGCTCCAGCACCGCGCCCAGCGCCTTCAGCTCGTCGACGGTATAGGCCGCGCCGGTCGGGTTCGACGGCGAGTTGAGGATCAGCCACTTGGTCTTCGGCGTGATCGCCGCCTCGAGCATCGCCGGGGTCAGCTTATAGCCGACGTCCGCGCCCGCCGCGACGATCACCGGGATCGCGCCCGCGAACTGCACGACGTCGGGATAGCTGACCCAATAGGGCGCCGGCACGATCACCTCGTCGCCCGCGTCCAGCGTCGCGACCAATGCGTTGAAGAGCGTATGCTTGCCGCCGACGTTCACGCTGATCTGCGCCGGGGTGTAGTCCAGCCCGTTGTCGCGCTTGAACTTGGCGACAATCGCGTCCTTCAGCTCGGCGGTGCCGTCGACGTTCGTGTACTTCGTCTTGCCGGCGCGGATCGCCGCGATCGCCGCCTCCTTCACGAAGTCCGGCGTGTCGAAATCGGGCTCGCCCGCGCCCAGCCCGATCACGTCGACGCCGGCCCGCTTCAGCTCCAGCACGCGGCTGGTGATCGCCAGCGTCGGGGAGGGATTGATGCGGTCGAGCGCGGCGGAGGTGTGCATGATGGGCGCCTTTGACTAGGAAGCGCTGCGCCTATGCGACGGTCGGCCTCATTGTGCAACCGCGAGCGTCGCTCGCATTAGTCCGCGCAACGCATTCCCGACGAACAGCCCGTCGCGCAGATCGGCCACCGTCAGATCGTCTTCCACCGCCTTGCCCGAATCGAGCAGCTCGCCGCGCAGCACGCCCGGCAGCAACGGACCGGCGCGTGGTGTGCGCAACGTGTCGCCCCGCGGCACGAACAGGTTGGTGTAGCTGCCTTCGGTCAGGCGTCCATCGGGGGTGAAGAACAGCACCTCGTCGGCTCCGCTCGCGGCGCGGGCGGCGTCGTAGAAGCGGCGATCGCTGGTCTTGTGGCGCAATCGCCAGTCCCGCTCGCCGACCGGCAGCGGGGCGAGCGCGACACGCAGCGGCCGGTCGGGCGCGGGCGGCGCGGCGGCGACCTCGATCGCGACCACGCCGCTTTGCGACACCATCAACCGGACGCGGGCGGCGGCGCGCAGCCGGAAGGTCGCGGCCTGCAGTTCGTTGCGCGCGGCATGGCGATCGAAAACGAAGCCGAGCGCCGCGGCGCTGGTGCGCAGTCGTTCGAGGTGCCGCTCGATCCGCAGCACGCCTTCGTCCGGGTCGAACGCCATGGTTTCGAGCAGATCGACGCGCCGGCGCGCGCCGGCAAGGAACGCCGCCTTGGCCATCGCTTCATCCCATTCGTCCTCGACGCGGGAATCGGCGACGATCCCGCCGCCGATCCCGATCACGGCATGGTCCGCGCCCTCGTCGATCGTCAGCGTGCGGATCGCGACGTTGAACGCCGCGCTGCCATCGGCATCGATCCGCCCAATCGCGCCGGTATAGGTCCCGCGCGGCGTGCCGCGCTCGACCGTGGCGATCGCCTGCATCGCGCGGACCTTCGGCGCGCCGGTGATCGAGCCGCATGGAAAAAGCGCGGACAGCACGTCGACCGCATGGCGTTCGGGCGCGAGCGTCGCCGTGACCTTCGAGGTGAGCTGGTGCACGGTGGGATAGCGCTCGACCGCGAACAATTCGGGCACGGCGACGCTGCCCGCAACCGCGACGCGCGACAGGTCGTTGCGCATCAGGTCGACGATCATCAGGTTCTCGGCACGCTGTTTGGCATCGGCGGCCAGCGCGTGCGCGACCGCGAGATCGATCGCGGGATCGGCGTTGCGGCGCGCGGTCCCCTTGATCGGGCGGCTGACAAGCGCATCGCCATCGCGCGTGAAGAACAATTCGGGCGACAGCGACAGGATCGTCTGCGCACCCGTGGCGACCAGCGCACTCCACCCCGCACCCGCCGCCTGCCGCAAGCCGGCATAGAGCGCGAGCGGATCGCCGATGAACGGGACGCGCGCGCGAAAGGTGAGGTTGAGCTGGTACAGGTCGCCCGCGCGGATCAGCGCCTGTGCGGCCTCGAACATCGCGCGATAATCCGATCGCGACGGTTCGGGCTCGGGCGCGCCGGTCCACGCGCCGGCCGCGTCGGGGAGCCACGCGGCGACGTCGGCGATCTCCTCATGCCTGTCGAACAAGCCAAACCATGCCAGTGGCGTGGCGCAGTCGGGCTCGCGCCCGGCCGCCGGCTCGAACGCCGCGCCCGCGCCATAGGAGAGGAAGCCCGCCGCTGCGCCGGGCCACGAGCGGATCGCCGCCAGCACGTCGTGCACCTCGGCCGGCGTCTGTGCGGCGAGCACCCGCCGCGGCGCGTGGTACAGCCTCGCGCGATCGAGCCCGGAACGGGCATCGTGGAGCAGCACGAAAGGAGCGGCGGGACGCATCGCCGCCATTGATGCCCGCAGGTCGTTACGCCCGCAAGCCGCGTTGCGTCCGACAAAGGTCGAAGTTAATCGGCCGGGACCGGCGATCCGGCATCCCGGCAGGAGTTTTCCCCATGACCGACACCCCCTTACGTGCCGCGATCGTCCCCGTCACCGCGATCGAGCAGAATTGTACGCTGATCTGGTGCACCGCCACGATGAAGGCGGCGGTGGTCGATCCCGGCGGGGATCTGCCGCGCATCCTCGCCGCGATCGGGCAGGCCGGGGTGGCGGTGGAGAAGATCCTGCTGACGCATGGTCATATCGATCATGCCGGTGAGGCGAAGCCGCTTGCCGGGCAGCTGGGCGTGCCGATCGAAGGGCCGCACGAGGCGGATCGTTTCTGGCTGGCGCGGCTCGACGAGGACGGCCGCAACTGGGGGATCCGCGGCGTGGTGTTCGAGCCCGACCGCTGGCTGTCGGACGGCGACACGGTGACGATCGGCAACCTGACGCTCGACGTCTACCATACGCCGGGGCACACCGCGGGGCACGTGATCTTCCATCACGCGCCGTCGCGATTCGCGCAGGTTGGCGACGTCCTGTTCCAGGGCTCGGTCGGGCGGACCGACCTGCCGCAGGGCGATCACAAGCAGCTGATCGAATCGATCGTGACCAAGCTGTGGCCGCTGGGCGATGAGACGGCGTTCATCCCTGGCCATGGCAAGCCCAGCACCTTCGCGCACGAGCGCGCGCACAATATGTTCGTCAGCGACCGCGCGCTCTCGGCCTGAGACGGACACGACGGTGCGCTCCGGGCGTTGACGGCACGGAGGTCATGTGACGGGCTTTGCTTGCAACCGCCGGGGAATTCGCTATAGGCGCGGGGCTTCGCGATGCGAGCCGATGCCCGGCTGTCTGCCGCGGCCGGTGCTCGCATCGTCCGCGCGGCACCGTGCACCGGCTCGTCGCTCTTATGAAATACTAGTCAAATCAAGGTGCCACGATGGCCGTCCCCAAGCGAAAGACTTCTCCCTCCCGCCGTGGTATGCGCCGCGCGCACGACGCCTTGTCGGTCGAGGCCTTCCAGGAATGCCCGAACTGCGGCGAGCTGAAGCGCCCGCACAACCTGTGCACCGCGTGCGGTCACTACAACGGTCGCGAGGTCATCGCGGTCGACGCCTGAGCCTGACCGGGTACAGGCACAGCTTCGGGAGCGAGGTTCAGTGATTTCCGACAGGTCCCGGATCGCCGTCGATGCGATGGGCGGTGACGAGGGGCTGGCGGTGATGCTGGCCGGGGTGGCACGCGCGTGCCGTCGCTACGACGACGTCAACTATCTGTTGGTCGGCGACGAGGCGGCGATTCGCGACGGGCTGTCCCAGCATCCCAATCTCGCGCAGCATTCCGAAATCGTCCACGCTCCCGATGTGATCGCGGGCGACGAGAAGCCCAGTCAGGCGATTCGTCGTGCCAAGACGACCTCGATGGGGATCGCGATCGACTGCGTGAAGCAGGGGCGTGCCGCCGCGGCGGTGTCGGCGGGCAACACCGGCGCGTTGATGGCGATGGCCAAGCTGTCGCTGCGGACGATGCGCGGCATCGACCGGCCGGCGCTCGCTGCGCTGCTCCCGACGCTGGGCGACAACGACTGTGTGATGCTCGACCTCGGCGCGAATACCGAATGCGATGCGCGCAATCTCGTGCAGTTCGCGGTGATGGGCGCGGCCTATGCGCGTACCACGCTGGAGCTGGATGCGCCGCGCGTCGCGCTGCTCAACATCGGCAGCGAGGACCAGAAGGGCACCGGCGAGATTCGCGACGCCGCGCAGATGCTGCGCGCCGCGCCGCACCTGCCGATGAAGTTCACCGGGTTCGTCGAGGGCGACCGGCTGTCGCGCGGCGAGCATGACGTGATCGTCTGCGATGGCTTCTCGGGCAATATCGCGCTCAAGACCGCCGAGGGCACCGCGCGGTTCGTCGCCGACCTGCTCAAGCGCGCATTCCGCAGCTCGGTGCGCTCGAAGGTCGGCTTCCTGATCTCGCGCCCGGCGACCGAGCTGCTGCGCGATCACCTCGATCCCAACAACCACAATGGCGCGGTCTTCCTCGGGCTCAACGGGCTGGTGGTCAAAAGCCATGGCAGCGCGAACGAGCGCGGGGTGGCGACCGCGATCGGCAATGCCGCCAAGATGGTGCGTGCCGACCTGACCCGGCGGATCGTCGAAGATTTGCGCCATTTCGAAGCGAAGGCCGCGGCATGATCCGTGCGGTGCTGACGGGGACGGGATCTGCGCTCCCCGCCCGTCGTGTTTCCAATGCCGAGCTGGCCGAGCGCGTCGACACCTCCGACGAATGGATCGTCGAGCGTACCGGAATCCGCTTCCGCCACATCGCGGGGGAAGGCGAGACGACCGCGACCTTGGCGCGCGATGCCGCGATCGCCGCGATCGCGGCGGCGGGGCTGGTCGCGGGCGATATCGACCTGATCGTGCTCGCCACCGCTACGCCCGACAACACCTTCCCTGCCACCGCCACCAAGGTGCAGGCGATGCTGGGGATCGATGATTGCGTCGCGTTCGACGTTGCGGCGGTCTGCTCGGGCTTCCTCTATGCGGTGCAGGTCGCCGACAGCATGATCCGCGCCGGCGCGCACCGCCGTGCGCTGGTGATCGGTGCCGAGACGTTCAGCCGCATCCTCGACTGGGAGGACCGCACCACCTGCGTGCTGTTCGGTGATGGGGCGGGCGCCATCGTGCTGGAAGCACGCGACTCCGCCGGGGATGCGCGCGACCCGGCCGCGCGCGGCGTGCTCGCGACGCGGCTCCATGCCGATGGTCGCCATAATGAGTTGCTTTTCGTCGACGGCGGACCCTCCACGACGGGCACGGTCGGCAAGCTTCGGATGAAGGGTCGGGAGGTATTCCGCCATGCCGTCGTCAATCTGGCGGCAGTGATGGAGGAGGCGTTGCGGGCCGCCGGACTGCCTTCCGGCACGGTCGATTGGGTGGTGCCGCATCAGGCCAACGCGCGCATCCTGGACGCCACCGCACGCAAACTTTCCCTGCCGTCTGAAAAGGTTGTGGTCACCGTCGACCAGCACGCGAACACCTCCGCCGCATCGGTGCCGCTCGCGTTGGACGTGGCGGTGCGCGATGGCCGGATCAAGCCCGGGCACCTGGTCGTGCTGGAGGCGATGGGTGGCGGATTCACCTGGGGTGCTGCGGTCATCCGCATGTAGGCCGCGACGGGCCGCTGCATCGACAATTCACGCCATTCGTTCTAAGCGGGAGCTGAATTGTGCAACCTTTCCGGGGGGTAGAGGGAAGTCGATGACTGAAGCAGGTACGTTGACGCGCGCCGATCTGGCGGAGTCGCTTCACAAGCATGTGGGCCTGTCCCGCGCGGATTCATCGCGGCTGGTCGAGCAGATCCTCGACCACATGTGCGGCGCGCTGTCGAAGGGCGAGAACGTCAAGATCTCGGGTTTCGGCACGTTCGTGTTGCGCGACAAGGGCGAGCGGATCGGCCGCAATCCCAAGACGGGCGTCGAGGTGCCGATCGCACCCCGCCGCGTGCTGACCTTCCGCGCCAGCCAGATGATGCGCGACCGCATCGTCGGGGGCTGAGCGTTTGGCGTCGGACGCCAAATCCGCCGCCGCGTTTCGCACTATCGGCGAGGTCGCTCAGGCAACCGGCCTCGCCCCGCATATCCTGCGGTATTGGGAAGGGCGCTTCCCGCAACTCCGGCCGGTAACACGCGCGGGCAACCGCCGGTATTACCGGCCCGAGGATGTCGCGCTGGTCGAGCGGATCGACCGGCTGCTCAACCGCGAAGGCTATACGATCAAGGGCGTGCAGCAATTGCTGGCACGCGAGCCGGCCGCAGCGCCGCCACCCGCCCCGGTCGCGGCGACACCGACGCTGATCGCGATCCGCAACCTGCTCGCCAAAGCGATCGACGACGATTGAGCCGTGCCCACGGGCGCGCGTGCGTTCCCGCGGCTACGCCGACCTGCTCACCGCACCGCGCGCGTCGATCAGCGCCTGATAATGCGCGATCAGCGCCTGCGCATGTTCGCGGTCGCTCCAGACCTTCGTCGCCGCAACCGCGGCCGCGCGGCGGAGCAGCGGCTGATCGCGTGACGCCATCGCGACGATCGCGCGCGCGCATTCATAGGCGTCCCCACCGCGATACCATTCGCCGAACGCCGGCTGCGCGACCGCCGAGGCGCCGCCGCGATCGGGGACGATCAACGGCAAGCCCGAGGCGAGTGCCTCGGACGCGACCAGCCCGAACGGCTCGGTGTCGCAACCGTGGATGAAGGCGTCGGCGCTGGCCATGATCGAGGCGAGCTGCCCGCGGTGATAGACCGGGTGGAACATGCGTACGTGCGGACTTTCGGCGATATGCCGCTCGAGCGTCCGCGTGTCCGGCCCCAGCCCCAGCAACAGCAAGCCGACGGGGAGCCTGGCCCCGGCGCGGCGCACCGCGTCGATCACCATCGGCCAGCGCTTTTCCGGGTGATGCCGCCCGACCCCGATCAGCAGGAAGGCGTCGTCGGGCAGCCCGCATTGTTCGAGCATCGCCTTGCGGAGCGTCGCGCTGCGCAGCGCGGGCGAGAAATGCTCGCGCTCGATCCCGAGCGTCATCGTGGCGTCGATGCGCACCCCGCGCGAGCGCAACCGCTCGGTCAAGACCGGCCCGTTGGTGACGACGGTGTCGAAGCGATCGAGCCAGCGGTTCATGTAGCGATCGTACCAGCCGAATGCGCGCTCGATCGTCGCCTCCGACGCCACGCGCGAGAACCAGCGCTTGGGATAGCTCTCGACATTGTCGTTGTGCATGAACCACGCGCGCACCGCGTCGCCCCGCCAGTCGGCAACGATCGCCGCCGAGCGCCACGGCGCGCAATTCTCAACGACGTCGGGGCGGTAATGATCGAGTAGTTCGTGGATCGGCGCCGCGTCCCAGAACAGCCCGTAATTGGAATCGAACGGAATGCCCGGCGACCTGACGTAATGGATGCGCGCGCCGCCGGGGCGCTCCTCGACGCGATCCTCGCGACCCGGCGCGATCACGATCTGCTGGTGCCCCATTTCGGACATCAGCGCCATCTTGCGATCGAGGTACGAGCGTACCCCGCCGCCGGTCGGCGAGTAGAATTCGTTGACGTCGACGATCCGCATGGTCCCGCCTCCCGATCAGCGCATGAAGCCGAAGCCGCCCAGCCCGCGCAGATATTGCGCGCGGATCGTGGTGCGGGTGACGCCGGGGCCGACGTCGATCAGCGCGTCGACCAGCTTGGGACGCGCGCGGCCGATCTTGTGGTTGCTGGGAAAACCGGCGCCATCGCTCCAGAAGTTGAACTTGCGCTTTCCGTCGCGGTCGTGCCCGAGGAACAGCGCGTAGCGGCCGGGTTGCGGTACGCGGATGCAGATCGATGCATCGCCGGATGCGGGCGGCGCCACCGACACGCGGCGGAAGAACTTGCCCTCGCGCGCCAGATCGCCGTCGCCGGCAAGGAAATCCTTTTCGTTCGGCGGATACAGCTCCAGCTTCAGCGTGCCGGTACGATCCTTCAATCCGGTGACGGTCGCGAGGATCGCGGGGCCTTGCTGCGCGCCGCTGCACGCCGCGGCATCGCTGCCCAGCACCTGCGCGCGCGCAGCGGGCGTGGCGAGCCCGAGCAGCGCCGTCAGCGCGATCTTCAGCGTTCCTGGCGCCATGCGCGCATCCTTTCCGTCACATATACCGCGCCGAACAGCAGCAGCAGCAGCCCGTGCATCGCCACGGTCGACGCTGCGGTGAACGCCATCAAATCCGACAACGTACGGTCATGCCCGATCACCAGGATCGCGAAGTTGGCGAAAAGCAGGTCTTTGTTGGGCAGGAACGGCAACCGCGACACCAATTGCCGACCGGCGATCAGGAACAGCCACATGCCCAGCGAGACGCTGGGGATCGCCCATGCCCAGGCAAGCGCGATCGTCACGCAGGTGCCGCCGATGCGTAGAAGGTCGATCCAGAAGATGAACCACAGGTCGCGGCGCGGCAGCGAGAAGACACGCTTCGAAAACAGGATCAGCCCTAGCGAGAGCGCGGTGGCGAAGACCAGCGACCAGATCATGGCCTCCACCACGTCGGGCGAGATCAACTGGTAGCCGAGCGGCAATGCCACCAGCCCGAGCAACAGCGCGGTGACGTTGCCGGTGATGCCCGAGACGATGCTGACGTCCTTCACCGCCCCGAACGGTGCCGCGACCATCGCGAGCCGCGCACGCGCCCAAGCGTAGAAATAGGCGTCTCCCGAATAGCCGATCAGGATGTCGTTCGCGATCCGCTTTCGGTTGAGCGCGGGAAAGGCGGTCGGCGGGACGTTCCACAGCCGTCGGAAGATGATGAAGTCGCAGACCGGCAAGGTGAAATACGAGGCGACGAAGAACAGGTAGAAGCCCCATGACTCGGGCACGATCCGCCGTAGGCCGGCCAGCCCGTCGTCGAACAGCTCGTATCCGACCCCGATCAGCATCGCGAACGTAAGGATCGTCGCCAGCAGGACCGGCCAACGCCGCCGAAGCGTCTGGACCGGCTTCAGCGCGACCAGCGGCGCAACGTCGGTCGTGGACATGATCGAGGGAGTTGATGCTGGCTCGTCGACGCGCAATCGGTTCATCCTGCGCCCGTTCCTACACGGGTGGCGCGCTTTAGCAGCGTCCGGCGGGGCGCGCCAGCCGTGCCGCGCCGCCGTCAGCCTCGCGTCTCGCCGTGCTCGACGTTCTCGGAGCGCCGCTCCAGCGCGGTCTTGAGGATCGCGGTCATCGGATCGGCCAGCGCCAGCCCCATGATCCCGAACAGCGCGCTGGCCAGGATCTGCGCGCCCAGCGTCAGCGCCGGCGGCAGGTCGACGGTGCGCCGCGCGACCATCGGGATCACGACATAGCCATCGAAGGTCTGCACGACGACATAGACGACGATCGCCAGCACCCCGGTATGGATGCCGGCCGAAAAGCCCACCGCGACCATCAGCGCGCCGGAGATGAAGGCCCCGATATTGGGGATGAACGCCAGCAGACCGGTGAGGATGCCGAGGATCATCGCCATCGGCACCCCGGCGAGCCACAGGGCGATCGCGGTCAGCACGCCCTCGAACGCCATGCCGAGCAGGCGTCCGGCGAGCAGCCGGCGGAGCGTCTGCGCCATCCGCTTGAGCGTCACCGCGAATTCTACGCGGTTGCGCTCGGGCACCATCCATTGCAGCCCGCGCTCATAGCCGTGCGGGTCGATCGCGACGAACAGCCCGAGCACGACGATCATGAAGCCGCTGGTCAGCGCCCCGGCGGCGGTGCCGAGCCAGCTCGTGACGCGACCCAGCGAGGACATCGCCTGTTTCGCGACCCCGCTCAGGTCGCCGACACCGGGCATCAGCCCCTGCGCGCTCAACCAGCCGTTGAGGCGTACAGCTTGCACCTCGACGGTCGAGCGGAGCTGCTGCGCCTGCGCGGCGATCTGCACGCCGGCGAGGTAGAAGGTGCCGAGCAGGAAGGCGATCGTCAGCAGGCAGACGATCAGCAGCCGCCAGCTTCTGCCGATCGGCAGCACGCGCCCGAGCAGCCGTACCCCGCCGTCGAGCAGCGCGGCGAAGACGAGCGCGGCGAAGATGATGAGCAGCGGCTGGACGAGCAGGACGACCAGCGCAATCGCACCGGCCATCCCCAGCCAGATCGCGGCCCGGCGGATTTCGTACCGTGTCGCTTCGTCGCGCACTTCGGTGGGGCTGGCGCCGGCGCGGACGCGGACGCGCTCGCCACCGGCATCGATCCGCACCTCGTGCGCGTCGCTCATGGGACGAGCGTCGGGTGGAGCGAGGTTCCGGCGCGTCCGCCGCGCAGCGCGCGCGGCCACGTCAGCGGGTTCCAGCCGGCGCTGCCGTCGACCGAGAAGGTGATGAACTCGGCGCGACCGCCGATATTCTCATACGGGACCGGCCCACCGAGCCCGCGCTCGAACCCGCCCAGCGCGAAACGGCTGTCGGCCGAGCGATCACGGTTGTCGCCCATCAGGAAGACGTGGTCGGCGGGGATCGTCACCGGGCCATAATTGTCGCCGACGCTGTCGGGTTCCAGATCGACCGTGTCATAGCGGCGACCGTTGGGCAGTGTCTCCGTGACGATCGGCAGATGGCAGATCGGGGTGCCGTCGGCCCGCTCCTGTCGGGCGCCCGGATATTGCGCGGGATCGCAGGTCGCGTTGGCGTCGACGGGCAGGTCGCGATAGTGGAGCGGGCCGCGCGGCACGGGGACGCCGTTGAGGATCACGACGCCGCCGCGCACCGCCAGCGTATCGCCCGGCAGACCGATTACGCGCTTGATATAGTCGCTCGACTGGCCCGGCGGGGTGACGATCACCACATCGCCGCGCTCCGGCAGGCTGCCCCAGACGCGGCCGTGGATGAACGGCACTTGCACCGACCAGCTGTCGACCGGCTGGTGGAGCAACGTGCCGCGGACGATCGCGACGGGATCGGGGATCGTCGGCGAGACGAACGACCAGCCGTAGGCGAATTTCGACACCACCAGCCGATCGCCGACCAGCAGCCCGGGGAGCATCGATTCGCTCGGGATGTAAAACGGCTTGGCGATGAAGCTGTGGAAGCCGAGCACCGCCAGCAACAGCCAGAACAGCCCCTTGATCTCGCCCCACCAGTCGAAACCCGCGCGCGTCTCGGACGGCTCCACCGTGGCGGGCGGGGGCGTGCGGTCGCCGGTCAATGCGATATCCTCTGCCACGCGGTCACTCGGCTCCTGCATGTCGGTCGGCGATAGCCTCGATGATGACGAATGCCTGCGCCCAGGGGTGGTCGTCGGTCAATGTCAGATGAATGTGCGCCTTGTGCCCGGCGGGGATCATCGCGTCGAGCCGCGCCCTCGCGCCGCCGGTCAGCGCCAGCGTCGGTGCGCCGGAGGGGGCGTTGACGACGCCGATGTCCTTCATGAACACCCCGGCCCTGAACCCGGTGCCGACCGCCTTGGAGAACGCCTCCTTCGCGGCGAAGCGCTTGGCGAGCGTCCCGGCCTTGGTGAACGGGCGGCGCTCGGCCTTGGCGCGCTCGACATCGGTGAAGACGCGCGCCTCGAAGCGCTCGCCGAAGCGCTCGAGCGAATGCGCGATCCGCTCGATATTGCACAGGTCGGAGCCGAGCCCGACGATCACGCTACTGGTCTCATCGGGCTTCGTCCATCAACGCCTTCATCCTCCGCACGCTGTCCTCCAGCCCGGTGAAGATCGCCTCGCCGATCAGGAAATGGCCGATGTTCAGCTCGCGGACCTGCGGGATCGCCGCCACGGGGGTGACGTTGTCGAAGGTGAGGCCGTGCCCGGCGTGAACCTCGATCCCGTTCTTCGCCGCCAGCGCCGCGGCGTCGGCGAGCCGGCGCAGCTCGGCGGTGCGCGCCTCGCCGTCCAGCTCGGCATACCGGCCGGTGTGCAGTTCGACGACCGGCGCGCCGAGCGCGACCGCCGCCGCGATCTGGCGTGGGTCGGGCTCGATGAACAGCGAGACGCGGATCTGCGCGGCGCCCAGCTCGCGGACCATCGGGGCGAGGCGGTCGTGCTGCCCGGCGGCGTCGATCCCGCCCTCGGTGGTGCGCTCCTCGCGCTTTTCGGGAACGATGCAGGCGGCGTGCGGGCGATGGCGCAGCGCGATCGCGAGCATCTCGTCGGTCGCCGCCATTTCCAGATTGAGCGGGATCGACAATTCGGCCGAGAGCCGCGCGATGTCCGCGTCGGTGATGTGGCGGCGATCCTCGCGCAGATGCGCGGTGATGCCATCGGCACCGGCCTGCGCCGCGAGCAGCGCGGCGCGGACCGGATCGGGCAAACCACCGCCGCGTGCGTTCCGCACCGTCGCGACATGGTCGATATTGACCCCGAGGCGTAAGGGGCCGGCCATCGTCACGCCGCTGCCCGGCTGCCCGGCTTGATCGCCGGGATCGCCTGTAGTTCGGGGGGCAGGTCGTCGGGCTGGTAGGTCGGCACCTCGAGCCGGATCAGCGGGAAGAACGGCACGCCGATGTCGGCGGTGCCGTTCGAGCGATCGACCAGCGCCGCGCCCGCGATCACGCGCCCGCCGGCAGCCTCGATCGCCTTGATCGCTTCGCGGCTCGACAAGCCGGTGGTGACGACGTCCTCCATCATCAGCACTTCCTGCCCCGGCTCCAGCCGGAAGCCACGGCGCAGCTCGAAGGTGCCGGTCGGGCGTTCGACGAACATCGCGTCGACGTCGAGCGCGCGCGCCATTTCCTGCCCGGCGATCACCCCACCCATTGCCGGGGCGACGACCGCAGTGATCCGGGTGCGCAGTTCGGCGGGAATCCGCGTCGCCAGCGCCTCGGCCAGCCGCGCGGCGCGGCGCGGGTTCATCAGCACGCGCGCGCATTGCAGGTAGCGCGGGCTGCGCAACCCGGACGAAAGGATGAAATGCCCTTCCAGCAGCGCATCGGCGGCGCGGAATTCGGCGAGCACGTCGTCGTCGGTCATCGTGTGCTGTGTCTCCTGCGCGCGCCATAGAAGCCCGCCCGCGCGGGCGCAACGCGCCTCCGCGCAGATCCGCGCAGAAAAGCACTGTCGCACGCCCCCCTTGAGGCGGGAGGATGCCATGCTATAGGCAGATGCAGGAGGGGCGCTTCGATACGCCCGGGACGCCGATGCGCGCACCACGACAGGGGTGACGATAACAAGATGCTGAACACCGGGATCAAGGGTTGGGTACTGGCAGCGGGCTTCGCGCTGACCGCCCTGACGGGCGCGGGTAGCGCAGGCGCGCAGGTGCCGGCACCGGCCGCGACCTCGCCCGCCACCGCGGCAACCGCCGCGCCCAGCGGGCTGCGACCCGCCGATTCGAATCAGGGGCAGGCCGGCGGGTCGGTGCAGAAGGCCGACGCCGCGCCGCAATCGCCCGCGCTGGCGATGGACGGTGCCCCGGCCTTCAACGCCACCAGCTCGGCGCCCGGCGTCGGCCAGCCGCTCGACGGCGTGATCCACATCCAGCCGCAAGTCACCAAGAATGGCCTGCGCGCGCACTGGTTCCACGATCGCATCCTCTTCCCGCTGATCACGATCATCTCGATCCTGGTGCTGGTGCTGCTGGTCGTCGTGGTCGTGAAGTTCCGCGCCAGCGCCAACCCGGTGCCGTCTCGGACCAGCCACAACACCTTCATCGAGGTGGTGTGGACGCTGGTCCCAGTGCTGATCCTCGTCGCGATCGCGGTGCCGTCGATCGGGCTGCTGCAGGCGCAGTTCAAGCCCGCGCCGGCCGGCGCGGTGACGCTGAAGGCGATCGGCAACCAATGGTTCTGGAGCTACCAATATCCGGATCACGGCGGGATCGAGATCACCGCCAACATGCTCAAGGAAGGCAATCAGGTCGCCCCCGGCGAGCGCGCGCGCACCGCCGCCGATGGCCCGCGGCTGCTGGCGACCGACAATCGCGTCGTGTTGCCGGTCGGCGTGCCGATCCGCCTGATCACCACCGCCAACGACGTTATCCACAGCTGGGCGGTGCCGGCGTTCTGGATCAAGCTCGACGCGATCCCGGGCCGGCTGAACGAGACCAGCTTCACGATCGACAAGCCTGGCCTGTATTTCGGTCAGTGCAGCGAATTGTGCGGCGCGCGCCACGCGTTCATGCCGATCGCGGTTGAGGCGGTCACGCCGGCGCAGTTCGCGGCCTGGGTGCGCGCCAAGGGCGGCTCGATGCCGGCGCCGGGCAAGGCGTCGGACGCGGTGATCCCGCAGCCGGGGGCGGACAATTCCGCCGCCGTGATGGACGAGGCGGCGGTCGCCAATGCGATGACCGGCCCGCTCGAGAACGGGACCGACACTCCCCCCACTTCCCCGCAAGGCGCCACCGGCAATCCGGGCGGCGTCGGCGAAGCCGGACGCTAAGATCATGACCGACACCGCGCTCCACCCGTCCGCGTTCGTCTCGCACGACGATCACCACCATCACGCGGACGCCGACCACAAACCGGCGTTCTTCGCCCGCTGGTTCATGTCGACCAACCACAAGGACATCGGCACGCTCTACCTGATCTTCGCGATCGTTGCGGGGATCATCGGCGGCGCGATTTCGGGGCTGATGCGCGCCGAGCTGATGCATCCGGGCATCCAGTATCTGCCGCACTGGGCGTCGATGCTGCACGGCGGAGAAGAGCAGTCCTTCGATCAGGCGCTGCACCTGTGGAACGTGCTCGTCACCGCGCACGGCCTGATCATGGTGTTCTTCATGGTGATGCCGGCGATGGTCGGCGGGTTCGGCAACTGGTTCGTGCCGCTGATGATCGGTGCGCCGGACATGGCGTTCCCGCGCATGAACAACATCAGCTTCTGGCTGCTGGTGCCGGCGTTCCTGCTGTTGCTCGCCTCGCCGTTCTTCGGCGGCGCGGGCACCGGCTGGACGGTCTATGCGCCGCTTTCCACCTATGGCGAGCCCGGGCCGTCGGTCGACATGGCGATCCTGTCGCTCCACCTCGCGGGCGCCAGCTCGATCCTGGGCGCGATCAACTTCATCACCACGATCTTCAACATGCGCGCGCCGGGCATGACGCTGCACAAGATGCCGCTGTTCGCCTGGTCGGTGCTGGTCACCGCCTTCCTGCTGCTGCTCGCGCTGCCGGTGCTGGCGGCGGCGATCACGATGCTGCTGACCGATCGCAACTTCGGCACCACCTTCTACGATCCCGCCGGCGGCGGCGATCCGGTGCTGTACCAGCATCTGTTCTGGTTCTTCGGTCACCCCGAAGTGTACATCATGATCCTGCCGGGCTTCGGCATCATCAGCCACATCGTCGCGACGTTCAGCCGCAAGCCGGTGTTCGGCTATCTCGGCATGGCCTATGCCATGGTCGCGATCGGCGTGGTTGGGTTCGTCGTGTGGGCGCACCACATGTTCACGACCGGCATGAGCGTGAACGTGAAGATGTACTTCACCGCCGCGACGATGGTGATCGCGGTGCCGACCGGCATCAAGATCTTCTCGTGGATCGCGACGATGTGGGGCGGCTCGCTGCGCTTCCCGACCCCGATGGTCTGGGCGATCGGCTTCATCTTCATGTTCACGGTCGGCGGCGTGACCGGCGTCGTGCTCGCCAACGGCGGCGTCGACGACTACATGCAGGACACCTATTACGTCGTTGCGCACTTCCACTATGTGCTGTCGCTCGGCGCGGTGTTCTCGCTGTTCGCCGGCTTCTATTACTGGTTCCCGAAGATGTCGGGGCGGATGTATTCGGAGCTGCTGGGCCAGCTGCACTTCTGGGTGTTCTTCGTCGGCGTGAACCTGCTGTTCTTCCCGATGCACTTCCTCGGCCTGCAGGGCATGCCGCGTCGTTACCCGGATTATCCGGACGGCTTCGCACACTGGAACAACGTCGCGACGATCGGTTACATGATCATGGCGGCGGGGATGGCGATCTTCTTCGTCAACCTGATCTGGTCGCTGGTCGCGGGCAAGAAGGCCCCCGACAATCCCTGGGGCGAAGGCGCGACGACGCTGGAGTGGACGCTGTCCAGCCCGCCGCCGTTCCACCAGTTCGAGACGCTGCCCAAGATCGACTGAGCAGGGCGTCACCGACATCAGCGGCGGGGAAGCGAGCGCTTCTCCGCCGTCGTCGTTTTCGGTGGGAGGCACGCGATGGACAGCGAAGCGATGGCGTGGCGCGTCGAACGCGCCTGCGCCGCAGCCTACCCGCCGCGCGACTCGCTGCGGGTCGGCGGATGGCTGGTCGCGCAGTCGGGGGGCGGTAGCCGTCGCAGCAATTCGGCGAGCGCGGTGTGCCCCGAGGCCTCGCTCGACGCTGGAACGCTCGCAGCGATCGACGATTGCTACGAAGCGGCCGGTCTGCCGACGATCGTCCGCGTCACGGGTTTCGCGCCCGGTGCGACGGCGATGCTCGACGCGGCGGGGTTCGATGAGCCCGAGGGGCGAACGCGTACGCTGTTGCGTGCGATTGATAGCGACAGCGCCCCGAAAGGCGACGTGATCGTGGCGAACGCGCCCGATCGGTCGTGGCTGGGTGCGCGCCGTCGTCTCGCCGCGGCGATCGAAGACCCGGCGGCGGTCGCCGGGCGCATCGTCGGCCCGGTCGGCTATGCGCAGCTTGGGTCCGATGCGGCGGTCGAGGCGATCGGTTACATCGCGATTCACGACGACATTGCCGTTCTCGAAGCCGTCGCGACCGATCCCGCAGTGCGCAGGCAGGGACATGCGCAGAAGGTCGTCGGCGCCTTGCTGGCCTGGGCGGCCGGGCGCGGTGCACGCCACGCCGCCTTGCAGGTCGAGGCGGGCAACGTCGCGGCGTGCGCGTTGTACGCGG
Source organism: Sphingomonas phyllosphaerae (assembly GCA_036946405.1). Taxonomy (NCBI): domain Bacteria; kingdom Pseudomonadati; phylum Pseudomonadota; class Alphaproteobacteria; order Sphingomonadales; family Sphingomonadaceae; genus Sphingomonas; species Sphingomonas phyllosphaerae. The sequence goes on from JAQIJC010000001.1 coordinate 823,551, forward strand.
GCCTTGGCTTCACTAACGACCTGTACGGCTACCATTACCGGCGACGCGCGGCTTCCCTCACTCGCGCTCCGCGGCTAGGGTCGACGCGCTCATGACCCCCGCCACGCCCCTTCTTCCCCCCGCCGACTGGCGCGACTTCCTTGCGCTGACCAAGCCGCGTGTCATGACGCTGGTCGTCTTCACCGGGCTGTGCGGGATGCTGGCGGCGCCGGTCGGCATCGATCCGGTGCTCGGCTTCACGGCGATCCTGTGCATCGCGCTCGGAGCGGGCGCTGCGGGGGCGCTGAACCAATGGTATGAGGCCGATCTCGACGCGGCGATGAAGCGCACTGCGCAGCGTCCGTTACCGGCGGGGCGCATGGAACGGCAGTCGGCGTTGCATTTCGGCGTCGGGCTCGGCGCCTTTTCGGTGATCCTGATGGGGCTTGCGGTGAACCTCGCCGCCGCCGCGATTCTCGCGGTCTCGATCCTTTTCTATGTGCTGATCTACACCGTCTGGCTGAAGCGGCGGACGCCGCAGAATATCGTCATCGGTGGCGCGGCGGGGGCGTTCCCGCCGCTGATCGGCTGGGCGGCGGCGACCGGGCAGATCGCGCTGCTGCCGTTCCTGCTGTTCGCGCTCGTCTTCCTGTGGACGCCGCCGCATTTCTGGGCGCTGGCACTGTTCGTGAAGACCGATTACGCCAATGCCGGCGTGCCGATGCTGCCCGTGGTGGCGGGCGAGGCGGCGACGCGGCGGCGAATCGGGCTGTACACGATCCCGATGGCGGCGGTGGCGATCGCGCCGTGGCCGCTCGGGCTGACCGGCAGCCTCTATGGCGTGGTCGCGGTGGCGATGACGGCGGCGTTCGCGGTGCTCGCGGCGCTGGTCACGGTCGGTGCGAAGCGCGCCGCGACGCCGATGTTTTTCGAGAAGCGCCTGTTCGCTTTCTCGATCCTGTATCTTTTCGTGATGTTCGGCGCGCTGGTCGTCGACCGGTGGGTGGCATGACCGAAGACGAGCAAGATCTGATCCGGCGCCGGCAGAAGGCGCGCGCGATCGTCGTCGCGCTGCTGCTCGGCGCTTTCGTGGTGCTGGTGTTCTTCATCACCATCGCGCGCATCAAGCAGGGGATGGCGCATTGAGCGCGCCCGTTCCGAAGCGCGCGCGTCCGCGGACGTTTCGTACCGCGTTGCTCGCGGTGGCGGGGATCTGTTTCATGACCGGGCTCGCCTTCGCCAGCGTGCCGCTCTACCGGATGTTCTGCCAGGCGACCGGGCTGAACGGCACCACCGGCCGCGGCGTCGCGGCTCCGGGCGGGGTGCATCGCCAGATCGAGATCGCGTTCGACGCCAATGCCAGCCCCAAGCTGCCGTGGCGGTTCGTCCCCGAGCAGGAGCAGGAGACCGTCGAGATCGGGGCGCGCGACATGGCGTTCTTCACCGCCACCAATCGCGGCGCGCAGGCGGTGACGGGCACCGCGACCTATAACGTCACCCCCGCGATCGCCGGCAAATATTTCACGAAGATCCAGTGCTTCTGCTTCACGCAGCAGACGCTGAAACCCGGCGAGACGCAGCGGATGCCGGTGATCTTCTACGTCGATCCGAAAATCCTGAGCGATCCGGACACGCGCGACGTGCAGACGATCACGCTCAGCTACACCTTTTACCCGGTGGATTCCGCGAAAACGAACGGGTAAGACCACCGCGATAAGCGAATTGGGGAGAGCCGCGCATGGCGGGTGCCAAGAACCACGATTACCACATTCTGCCACCCAGTCCCTGGCCGTTGCTCAGCAGCTTCGCCGCGCTCATCATGGCGGCGGGCGGCATCATGTACATGCATCAGGGCACGGGCGGCGGTTGGGTGTTCCTGATCGGTTTCGCCTCGGTGCTGTTCTGCATGTACGGCTGGTGGCATCAGGTGATCCGTGAGGCGCATGCCGGCGATCACACGCCCGTGGTGCAGCTCCATTTCCGTTACGGCATGATCCTGTTCATCGCCTCCGAAGTGATGTTCTTCGTCGGCTGGTTCTGGGCGTTCTTCGACTTTTCGCTGTTCCCGACCGCGATGCAGGTCGTCGACGGGCAGGTCGAGCGCGCCGCCGAGGGCGCTGCCGCGATCGCCGCGCAGTGGCCGCCCAAGGGGCTGGAGGTCATCAACGCGTTCGAATTGCCGCTGCTCAACACGCTGATCCTGCTGTGCTCGGGCACCACGGTGACGTGGGCGCACCATGCGTTGATCCACAACCAGCGTGGCGGCGAGAAGCGCGGCTTCTGGGGTGCGCTGGGCGTCGGTGACCGCGACGGCGTGCTCAAAGGACTGTGGATCACCGTCGTGCTGGGCCTGCTGTTCAGCAGCATCCAGGCTTATGAGTACATCCACGCGCCGTTCCCGTTCAAGGGGATCAACTATGGTGCGGCGTTCTTCATGGCGACCGGCTTCCACGGTTTCCACGTCATCATCGGCACGGTCTTCCTGATCGTGTGCCTGATTCGCGCCTATAAGGGCGACTTCACCCCCAAGCAGCATTTCGGCTTCGAGGCGGCGGCGTGGTACTGGCATTTCGTCGACGTGGTGTGGCTGTTCCTGTTCGTCACCGTCTATGTCTGGGGCGGCTGGGGCGCGCCGGTTCACGGCGGATGAGCGACGCCGGTCGGTCGACGGTCGGGGCGCCGCCTCGACCGATCGATTGTGGTCTCAAGGGGTTATGCCCCCAATGTGGCGCCCGCAGCTTGTTTGCGGGCGTCCTTCGTTTTGCCGAGCGCTGCCCGGCGTGCGGGCTGTCGATTGCGGGGTTCAACGTTGGTGACGGTCCGGCGGCGCTGCTGGTGCTGGCGTGGGGCGCGATCATCGTCGCGCTGGCGATCGTCGTCGAACTGTCGTTCGGGCCGCCGTGGTGGCTGCACGTCCTGTTGTGGGTGCCGCTGAGCACCGCTGCGATCGTCTGGTCGCTGCGCGCCGCCAAGGGCTGGCTGCTCGCCGCAGAATATCGCCATGCCGCCGGTGAGGGGCGGCTGGCACCATGAAGCGCGTTCCGCTGGTCCCCACGATCGTCGTCGGCGTTGCGATCGCCGCGATGATCGCGCTGGGACTGTGGCAGCTGCTCGACCGCCGGCCGCAGAAGGAGGCGTTCCTCGCGCAGCTTGCCGCCAATCCGACGCGACCGGCGGTCGCCTTCCCGCGCGTCGCCGACGAGACGCTGCTGTTCCGCCGCAGCAGCGCCTTCTGCCTGGAGCCGGTATCGATCGCCCGCGCCGGGGCGGGGGCGGCCGGCTACCGCGTCATCGCCTTGTGCCGCACGGGGGCGGAAGGACCGGGGCTGCGGGTGCAGATCGGCACGACACGCGATCCGGTCGGCAAGGTGGCGTGGGGCGGCGGCAAGGTCAGCGGGTGGATCGCCCATGCGCCCGATGCGCGGCCGCTGATCGCCGACGTGACGCAACCGCACGCGCCGCGCGAACTGATGCTGGTCACCGCCACGCCGGCTGCGGGGCTGTCGCCGAACACTCCACCGTCGATCGAGTCGATCCCGAACAACCATCTCGCCTATGCGGTGCAATGGTTTCTGTTCGCGGCGGTGGCGGCGATCATCTACGTCGTCGCGCTGCGGCGGCGTTGGCGCAGAAACGACGTGGCGTAGCGGGCGTCAGATCCCCGCCCACCAATCGTAGTCGACATTGTCCTCCCAATAGCCGCCGCGCCCCTTCCCGATCCCGGCAAGGCTGGCGACCGCGGTGACCTGCATCAGATATTTGGCGTGCTTGTAGCCGAGCTGGCGCTCGACCCGCAGTCGCAGCGGGGCGCCGTGGCCGACGTCGAGGAAGCGGTCGTTCATCGCCCAGGCGAGGATCGTCTGTGGGTGGAAAGCGTCGATCAGGTCGATCGATTCGTAGTAGGGCGCGCCGCCGTAGAGATCGGCGCAGCGGAAGACGATGTAGCGCGCCGCATCCCGCAACCCCGCCGCCTTCAGCACCTCCCCGAGCTGCGGTCCCTGCCATTTGCCAATCGCGCTCCAGCCCTCGACGCAATCGTGACGGGTGATCTGCGCGCGCTGCGGGAAACGGCCGAGGTCGGCGAGCGACAGCGACAAGGGCCGTGCGACCAGCCCGTCGACGGTCAGTCGCCAATCGGCGAAGCGGCCGGCGCGGAGGGCGGCATAGGCGGGGGTGCCGGGATCGCGTGTGCCGTTGGTGCGGAAGCGCGGCGACATCTGCGCCGGCGTGAACTCGGGTGCGAGCGCGTCGCGGTTCGACAGCGCGCGCTGCAAGCCGCGGTGCATGTCCTCGCCCTTGAAGATGATCGCGCGCACCGTCGGCTGCTGGATGACGCGGTCGCAGCCGGCAAGCATCAGCCCCGCCCCGCCGCTCAGAAGGGTCCGCCGCCGGATCATTCGGGCACCCGCCAGCGACCAGTCAGCATCGAGCGCAGCTCGTTGCGCCACCCCGCGAGGAGCACCAGCGCGAGGTGGACGATCGTGAAGGCCGCGATCACCGCCATGGCGATGAAGTGGAGCGAGCGCGCCGATTGCCGCCCGCCGAACAGGTCGAGCAGCCACGGCCATGCCGCGTTCATGCCGGGGGACAATGCCAGACCCGTGAGGATCACCAACGGCAACGCGAGGAAGATCACCGCGACATAGCTGAGCTTTTGCAGCGCATTATACTCGCCCGGCGCCTCCGGATCGTGGAAGCGCAGCGCGAGATGCGCGCGAAGGTCGGCGACCAGATGGGCCGCACCGACGTCGCGTCGCCGCACCCGCAGGTCGCGCTGGAAGTGACGGTTGAGCAGGCTGACCATCATATAGGCGAGCAACGAGAAGGCGAGCACCAGCGCGAAGAACAGATGCCAGCGGCGCGAGATCGCGAGATTGTAGCTGGCGGGGATCGTCAGCCATGCGGGGAAGCGTGGCAGATGCGCCCAGGCGTGGTCGAAGTTCGCGCCGAACCGTCCCCAATACAGATGTGGGTGTGCATTCGAGATGCCGAGCCCCGACCCGATGAGGATGAAGATCGCAACTGCATTGATCCAATGCCAGATACGCGTGGCGAGCCGGTGGCGATGGATCACGGTTGCAGCCATTCGCACTTCCTAGCAGAAGCCGCGGCATGACCGAATGGCATTTCTACGAACCCGAGCAAGGCCATGGCCTTGCGCACGATCCGCTCAACGCGATCGTCGCGCCGCGCCCGATCGGCTGGATCTCGACCGTCTCGGGTGACGGGCGACGCAACCTTGCGCCGTACAGCTTCTTCAATCTGTTTTCGTACCGTCCGCCGATCATCGGCTTTTGCTCGCTGGGCGAGAAGGACTCGCTGGCAAACGTGCGGGCGCGCGGCGAGTTCGTATGGAATCTGGCGACGCGCGATCTCGCCGAGGCGATGAACGAGACGTCGGCAGCGACCGACGAGGACGAGTTCGTGCGCGCCGGACTGGAGACGCTGCCCGCCGCGCGGGTCGCCGCGCCGCGCGTGGCGCTGAGTCCGGTGCAGTTCGAATGCCAGGTGACGCAGATCGTGCAGTTGCAGGATCGTCACGGCACTGCACTGCCCGGCTGGCTGGTGCTTGGCGAGGCGGTGGCAATCCATATCGATCGCGCGATGCTGGACGGCGGCGTGTACCGCACCGATCGCGCGCGGCCGATCCTGCGCGGCGGCGGACCGGCCGATTATTTCGAGGTCGGCGCATTGTTCGAGATGCGTCGGCCGACGTGATTCCGGTCAGCAGGTCTTGCCATGCAGGATGTCGCCGGCGGCGATCAGGCCGGCGATGACCCAGCCGATCGGCGCTGGCAGATAGGGTTTCAGCAAGCCGAGCACCTGCTTCACGACGATCCAGTTCTGGCAGAAGATCCGGCGGGCATCGCCGGTCAGCGGGGAGGCTTATGCGATCGCCTGATCGTTGATGCCATCGGCGAGCGCCTGTGTGATCCGAAGCCGTTCTTCCTGCGTGAAGTCGATCATGTTGCAGCCCCCCGTTCGACCGGCCGGAAGGCCGACGCGTGAGACGATTGCATGGCGGGCGGGTCGGTGGTGACGCCATCGCCACCGAAACGGCGCGATCGTTGTGCTGATGGCACGGCTATGAAGCTGAAGATGCTTGTCTTTTCCTCGCGTGCCTCATTCCTGCAACTTCGGTTGGTCAGCCATAGGCGTGCGCGAAGAACACCGCCGTGGTCGCGCCGGTGACGAGGATCGTCCACCAGCGGACCACGAGCGCGGGCAGTCGCTTGCCGACGATCGCGCCCAGCCAGCCGCCGAGCACGCCGCCCACCAGCATCGGCAGGCACGCGTCCCAGCGGATCATCCCGCACGCGACGAACACGAGCGCGGCGGCGAAATTGGCAACCGTCAGCATCAGCGTGCGCGGCGCGAACATCGCGCGCGGCGTGGTGCCCGCGAGCAGGCCATAGGTTGCGGTGGTCATGATCCCGACCCCGCCGCCGAAATAGCCGCCATAGGTGCCGAGCACCGCCTGCACCGCCATCAGCGTACGCGGCTTGATCGTCACGCGTGCCGCCAGCCAGTCCGCCGCCCGCGCGCCGAACACGATCGCGACGAAGGCGACGAGCAGCAGCCACGGCACGATCAGGTCGAATGCCGCACCCGGCGTCACCACCAGCAGGACGCTGCCGAGCAGCCCGCCGACGAAGGTGATCGCTGCCAGCACGCGCACCGAAACGCCGCCGACCGGCTGCAATTCGTGGCGGAAGCTCCACGCGCTGGTCGCGCCGCCCGGCATCAGCCCGAGGTTCGAGGTGGCATTGGCGATATTGGCCGGCGTGCCGAGCCCGAGCAGTGCCGGCATCGTCGCGAAGGTGCCACCGCCCGCCAGCGCGTTCATCATCCCACCGACGACGCCTGCCCCGCCGGCGAGCGCCAGCCCGGCGGCATCAACCAAGCGCGGCCTGCTTCTCCGCCGCCAGCCGGTCGAGATCGGCGCGGCTCTTCTTCTCCGCCGCGGTCTTCAACTGCCCGCACGCCGCGTCGATGTCGCGCCCGCGCGGGGTGCGCACCGGGGCGGAGATACCGCCCCCGAACACGATCTCGCTGAAGCGGCGCACGCGTTCGGGCGTCGAGGTTTCATAGGGTGCGCCTGGCCACGGGTTGAACGGGATCAGATTGACCTTGGCGGGCAGCTTGTAGTGTTTGAGCAGCCGGACCAGCTCGTGCGCTTCGGCATCCGAGTCATTCTTGTCCTTGAGCATCACATATTCGAACGTGATGCGGCGGGCGTTATTGGCGCCGGGATAATCGGCGCACGCCTGCAGCAATTCCTCAATGCCGTATTTTCGGTTGAGCGGGACGATCTCGTCGCGGACGTCCTTGGTCACCGCGTGGAGCGATACCGCGAGATTGACGCCGATCTCCTCGCCGGCGCGCGCCATCATCGGCACGACGCCGCTGGTCGACAGCGTGATGCGACGCTTGCTGAGCGCAAGCCCGTCGCCGTCCATGACCAGCTTGAGCGCGTCGCGCACCGCGTCGAAATTGTAGAGCGGCTCGCCCATGCCCATCATCACGATGTTGGTGAGCATCCGCCCCTCGGGCTGGCTCGGCCATTCGCCGAGCGCGTCACGCGCCAGCATCACCTGCCCGACGATCTCGCCCGCGGTCAGGTTGCGGACCAGCCGCATCGTGCCCGTGTGGCAGAAGCGGCAGTTGAGCGTGCAGCCGACCTGACTCGACACGCACAAGGTTCCACGATCGGCGTCGGGGATGAACACCGCCTCGTAATCCTGCCCGTCCTCGGAGCGGAGCAGCCATTTGCGCGTGCCGTCAGTCGACACCTGCGCCTCGACCACCTGCGGACGCCCGATCACGAATCGCTCGGCCAGCCACGGATGCTGCGCCTTGGCGATGTCGGTCATGACCGCGAAATCGGTCGCGCCGCGATTGTAGATCCAGTGCCAGATCTGCTTGGCGCGCAGCTTGGCCTGGCGCGGCTCCAGCCCGGCCTCCTCCAGCACGCGGCGCAGTTCGTCGCGCGGCAGCCCGATCAGGTCGATGCGACCGTCGGTGCGCGGCGCGCTGGCGCGCGGCACGGTCACGGGGTCGATGTGCCCGGGGATGGGCATGGGGGCGGCCGAGGCTGTGAGCATCGCGCGCACATAGGCGAAGCGCGCGCATTTTTCCAGCGTTACCGGGCGGCGCATCCCAGTTGCGCGGCGTCGATCGCGGTCGCCGCTCCTGCCAGCGGGTAGGTGTCGCTTAGCCCCCGCCCGCCCGCGTCGAGCGTGGTGAGCGTCATCGCCGTCGCGCCACGCATCGCGCCGACGATCGCGCGGTCGGTGTCGGCATCGGCGGCGCGGGCGAACGTGCGGTCGCCGACCAGCGCGAATCGCCGCTCGCCGATCGCCAGCGTCAGCGGCGCGCCCTCCCCGCGCGACCGGGTCAGGCGGAAACGTACCGAGGGCGCGCGAGTGGCGCCCTGACGCGTCGCGACCAGCGCGAAGCCGCCGCGGCGATCGGTAGTGCCGTCGCGCCGCAACGGTTGCGCGACCGCGAAACAATGCGGCCCCGGCGTCTCGCGCAATGCTGCCCAGCGTTGCCACACGCCGAGCGGCTCGCGCAGGACGGCGGCGGAGAGCAGGGCGAACAGGACCGACACCGCTTTGCCTGTCGCGTCACTGTGGCCGAAAGGCAACGCGAAATGCTGTTTATGTCAGGTTCATGCAACGATGGTGCAGCCGCGTATTTGTCCCTCCACGCCTTGCGTTTCGAGGCGAGTGAAATGGAGTGAGACATGCGTAAGCTTGCAATGGCGATCCCGGCGACGGTGATGGCGATCGCGGTGGCGACCCCGGCGACGGCGCAAGGGGGCGCGCAGGACGGTCCGTTCGCGGGTGGCCGCGTCGAGGTGCTGGCCGGCTACGACAACGTGCAGGACGGCGGCGATGGCGATTCGGAAGGGCAGCAGGGCTTCGGCTATGGCGGCCGGATCGGCTACGACTTCCAGCGCGGCAACATCGTCTACGGCATTGACGGCGAATATACCGACGCGACCACGAAGACGCGCAGCTACAATGCGTTGACCGCGGGCGATCGCTTCTCGGTCGAGGCGGGGCGCGATCTCTATGTCGGCGGGCGGCTCGGCTATGTGATCTCGCCGCAGGCGATGATCTACGGCAAGGGCGGCTATACCAACGCGCGTGTCGAGAACCGCTATCAGGCGACCACCACCTCGGAGAACGAGCTGATCGACAAGACCAATCTGGGCGGCTTCCGTCTCGGCGCCGGGCTTGAGTACAAGCTGACGCCGACCTCGTTCGTCACTGCCGAATACCGCTATTCGCATTACGGCGACATCGATGGCTATGACATCGACCTCGATCGCCACCAGTTGATGGCGGGTCTGGGTATCCGCTTCTGATTTCTCCACCATCGTGGAACAGGAAAGGGCTGGGGCGCTTGCTCCGGCCCTTTCTTTTTGGCTAGGGAGAATCGGCCAATTGCCCCTGGTGAGTGACCTGCGGGCCGGGGGAAGTGACGATGAAGGCGACGATCGAACGCGCGACGCTGCTGAAGGGGCTGAGCCACGTCCAGTCGGTGGTGGAGCGGCGCAACACCATCCCGATCCTGTCGAATGTGCTGCTGGAGGCGACCGGCGAGGGGCAGCTGCGGCTGATGGCGACCGACCTCGATCTGCAGATCAACGAGAGCGTCGCCGCCGCGGTCGACCAGCCGGGTGCAACCACCGTATCCGCGCACACCCTGTTCGATATCGCGCGCAAGCTGCCCGAGGGCGCGCAGGTCTCGCTGACCGCCGCTGAGGGGCGGATGACGATCGTCGCCGGGCGCGCGCGCTTTTCGCTCGGGACGTTGCCGCGCGACGATTTCCCGGTGATCGCCGAGGGTGAGCTGCCGACGCAGTTCGAGCTGCCCGCCGAGACGCTCAAGCAGATCATCGACAAGACGCGTTTTGCGATCTCGACCGAGGAAACGCGTTATTATCTCAACGGCATCTTCCTGCATGTCGCCGAGGGTGTGCTGAAGGCCGCTGCGACCGATGGCCATCGCCTCGCGCGCGTGACGGTCGACCAGCCCGAGGGCGCGGCGGGGATGCCGGACGTGATCGTACCGCGCAAGTGCATCGCCGAGCTGCGCAAGCTGCTCGACGAGGTCGATGGCTCGGTCGGGGTGTCGCTGTCGGGAACCAAGATCCGCTTCGACCTGGGGCAGGCGATCCTGACCTCGAAGCTGATCGATGGCACCTTCCCCGATTACAGCCGCGTCATTCCGACCGGGAACGACAAGATCCTCAAGCTCGATCCGAAGAGCTTCATGCAGGGCGTCGACCGCGTCTCGACGATCGCCACCGAGAAGACCCGCGCGGTGAAGATGGCGCTTGATCGCGACAAGATCACGCTGTCGGTCACCAGTCCCGAGAATGGCACCGCCGCCGAGGAAGTGCCGGGCGAATATGCCGCGACGCCGTTCGAGATCGGCTTCAACAGCCGCTATCTTATGGACATCCTCGGCCAGATCGGGACGGACCAGGTCGAGGTCCACCTCGCCGATGCCGCCGCACCGACGCTGATCCGCGAAAACGACAAGAGCCCGGCGCTGTACGTGCTGATGCCGATGCGGGTTTGATCAGTCGACGGGGGAGCATAGAAACTCCTCCGTCATTCCCGCGCAAGCGGGAACCCAGACGCGCAGGTTCTCGCGGGAGCCACCGGTGCCAGAGATTCTGGATTCCCGCCTGCGCGGGAATGACAAATCGGCTTACCGCCCCCGCATCATCGCGCGCAGCCGGCCGGGCATCCAGCGTGCCGCGAACGTCATTCGTTCGGCGGTCTTGCCGACCACCGTATGCACGCGGTCGCCATGCACCGCGGCCCATGCCTTTTCGGCGACCGTCTCGACCGGCGTGAATTCCATCTTGCGGCGGACGACCAGATCGCGCGCGGTATATTTCGTACCAGGGATCGGCGCCGACAGCAGGTTGGTGTCGATGAAGCTCGGCATCAGCGAGCGGACGCGGATACCCTCCGGGGCCCATTCGCCGTCGAGCGCTTCGGTCAGTCCACGCACCGCGAACTTGGTCGCCGAATAGATCGCCAGCCCCGCCGAACCGTAGATCGCAGAGGCCGAGGCGGTGTTGAGCAGGCACGCGCCGGGGGTCGCCTTGAGATACGGATAGGCCATGCGCGCGCCATAGGTCAGCCCGCGGAAGTTGACGTCAATTACACGGTCGATCGCGTCGAGGCCGATCTCCCCGAACGGCCCGCCCGCCGCGATCCCGGCATTGTTGAACAGCACGTCGAGCCGCCCGTCGCTGACGCGTGCGAAATCGGCGAGCACCTCTTCCCATTCCGACGGGTCGCGCACGTCCATGACGTGTGTGCTGGTGCGCTCCGCGGGCAGCAGCGCGGCGGTGTCGCGCAGGCCCTGCGCGTCGATATCGGCCAGCCCGATCCGCCAGCCGCGCGCGCTGAACAATTGCGCCACCGCGCGCCCGATGCCCGAGCCGCCGCCCGTGACCAGCATCGCCTTCATCCCGCTCTCCCGCGTTAATGCTTGTTACTCCTGCACGCTTCCCGCATCACCGGCGGCGATGCCAGCACTTTCGTCCGGACCGGCGGTCGCCTTCGAGCAGGTCGGCAAACACTATGACGACGCCGCCGCGATCGACGGCGTCTCGCTGACGATCGCGGCCGGGTCCTTCGTCGCGCTGGTCGGGGCGTCCGGCTCGGGCAAGTCGACCTTGCTGAAGACAATCAACCGGCTGGTGACGCCCGATCATGGCCGCGTGCTGCTCGACGGGCGCGATGTCGCCGATGAGCCCGCGCCGGCGCTGCGGCGGCGGATCGGTTATGTGTTTCAGGACATCGGCTTGTTCCCGCACCTGAGCGTCGCGGAGAATATCGCGCTGCCGCTGCGGCTGGCGGGCACGCCGGACCCAGCGCGCGCCGGGGCGATGCTCGACCTGGTGGAACTGCCGCGGACCTTCGCGACAAGGATGCCGGCCGAGCTGTCGGGCGGGCAGCGCCAGCGTGTCGGCGTTGCACGCGCGCTGGTGGCGCGGCCGGGGCTGCTGCTGATGGACGAGCCGTTCGGCGCGCTCGATCCCGTGACGCGCGAGTCGCTGGCGTCGGCAGTGCGGCGCCTGCATGATGAGCTGGCGCTGACGACGATCATGGTGACGCACGACATGGCCGAGGCGCTGCTGCTCGCCGACCGCGTCATCGTGATGGCGGCGGGGCATGTGGTCGCCGACGAGGTGCCCGCCGCTTTGCTGCGCGGCGCGGGCGGTGCGGCGGCGCAGGCGCTGGTGGCGGTGCCGCGTGCGCAGGCGACGCGGCTGGCGGCGCTGTCGACATGAACGATGCCCTGGCCCGCGTGCCGGCGCTTGCCGCGCAGCATCTGTTGCTTGCGATGGCGGCGCTGGCGCTGGCGCTGGTGATCGGCGTGCCGATCGCGATCCGCGCCGCGCGGGCGTCGCGGCTGGCGGGTGTGGTGCTGGGTTTCGCGAGCCTCGTTCAGACGATCCCGAGCCTTGCGCTGCTCGCGCTCTTCTATCCGGTGTTGCTGTGGATCGGACATGGCGTGCCGGCGCTCGGGTTTCTGCCCGCGCTGCTGGCGCTGACGCTCTATGCGCTGCTGCCGATCGCGCGGAACATCGTCACGGGATTGCGCGGGCTCGACCCGGCGGTGCTGGAGGCGGCGGACGGGATCGGGATGACGCGGGGGCAGAAGCTGCGGCTGGTCGAGCTGCCGCTGGTGCTGCCGATTGCGATGGCGGGGGTGCGCACGGCGGCGGTGTGGACGATCGGCGCGGCGACGTTATCGACCACCGTGGGGCAGCCGAGCCTGGGCGATCTGATCTTTGCGGGGCTCCAGACGCAGGCGTGGACGCTGGTGATCGCGGGGTGCGTCGGTGCGGCGGGGCTCGCTTTGGGGGTCGACTTTCTGCTCGCGGTCGCGGAGCGGGCAGCCGGCGCGCGGCGGTGGCGGCGTGCCGGTGTGGCTTTGGTGCTGCTTCTGGTGGCCACGGTTGCCGCTGCGAGCCCGATGTGGCGCGGTGGAGGCGAGCGGCATGTCGTCGTGGGCGCAAAAAATTTTTCGGAACAATATATTCTGGCGCGATTGATCGGCGATCGGCTCACGAAAGCCGGCTATCGGGTCAGTTATCGTGACGGATTGGGCTCGGCGGTGGCAATCGGGGCAGTCGCGGGGGGCGAGATCGACGTCTATGTCGACTATGCGGGGACGCTCTGGACCGCGGAAATGCGCCGCACCGACACGCCGTCGCGCACCGAACAACTGCGCGCGATCGCCGATTGGACGCAACAGTCGCGCGGGGTGACGTTGCTGGGCACATTGGGTTTCGAGAATGCCTATGCCTTCGCGATGCGCGGCGACGATGCGGCGCGGCGGGGCGTGGCGACGCTCGACGATCTGGTGCGCGTCGCACCGCAATTGCGCTTCGGGGCCGACCTCGAATTTCTCGACCGGCCCGAATGGGCGGCGATCCGGCGCGCCTATCCGCTGCGCTTCGCCAGCGCGACGCCGTACAGCCCGACCTTCATGTACCGGGCGCTGGAGAGCGGGCGCGCCGATGTCATCAGCGCCTTCTCGTCGGACGGGCGGATCGCCGCCGACCGGCTGACGGTGCTTGCCGATCCGCGCCGGGCGATCCCCGGCTATGACGCGATCGTGCTGGTCGCACCGGAGCATCGCAAGGACGCGCGATTCCTCGACGCGTTGCGGCCGCTGATCGGGCGAATCCCGGTCGCGGCGATGCGCGAGGCGAATTACCGGGTCGACCGGGATCGCGACAAGCAGAGCCCGGAAGCGGCCGCGCGGTGGCTGGCGGGACGGATCGGATTGTGAGGGACACGGTTGGCGACGGTTTTCGGGGCGGCCGACCGTGACACTCTACAGACATGGGCCCCTGCCTCCGCAGGGGCGACGGGGCGTCAGAAGAACAGTTTGCGGAACGAGACGCGGATCGTGCGGCCGACCGGGTCGAGATAGTCGGGCTGGAAGCCGATCGGCACTTCGCCATTCTGGTCGCGGACGTCACGACGGGTGTTGAAGAGATTGTCGAATTGGATGCTGACCCGCGCGCCGCGCATCCATGGGTGCGCGCGCACCCAGTCGATGTTGCCGCCGAGGTCCGCGAACAGCCGCAGGTTGGCGGTGGCGAGCCCGCCGAATTCGAGCGTCTCCGGCGCGCCGGCGGTGCCACCGTTGACGCGCGTGCCGCTCTGGTAATTGACCGACAACCGTGCGCCGAGCCCGTTGTTGGTATAGCCGGCCTGTCCCTCCAGCTCGTGCCGGGCCTGCCCGCCGGCCGCGCCGATCGCGTCGCCGTTGAGCAAGTCGAGGACGCGCCCGCCGTCGGCGATCGTCACGCGCTCGGTGAGGTGCCAGGTGTGATAGAGCGCGAACTGGACGCGCCCGCCGGCCTGACCGCCCCCGCCGCCGCCACGCCCGCGGAAGCCGCCGCCGCCGCCGGGCGGGCCACCGGGTGCACCGCCGCCCGCGTCGGGGCGTCCGCCGTTCATCGCGCTGCCGTCCGGCCGGGCGCGGTCCTGTGGCGGGCGATCGGGGCGGCGTTCACCGCCCGGCGGGCGCAACCCTTCGAACGGATTCGGGCCGGTGCCGGCGCGGAACGCCTCGATCTTCTTCTGGAGTTCGGACTTGATGCGGAACGACAGGTTGACGCCGTAGCGGATCTGCGACGTCTCGCTGCGCGCGAAGTTGATCGGGCGCGAGTCGATCTGAAGCAGATTGCCGCCCGCATCGCGCGTGAAGCGATCGGGGAAGGCGGCCTCGATCGCGGCGGTCGCGCTGGGGAAGGCGGCGATCGGATCGTCGGTGCTCTGTCGGGTGTAATCGGCGCGGAAGTTGATTTGCTGGGCGCTCCACGGCTTGATGTCGAGCCCGACCTTCAGAGCGTGGCGGTTGTCGGCGATCAGGTTCGGGTTGCCGCCGGTGATCGTGGTGACGGTGGCGGTGGTCCCGCGCACGTAATCGAACACGCGCACGCCGGGGGTGGTGACCGACGGATTGCCGAGCTGCTGCGCCGAGGGCGCTTCGTCCTGATCGGTGACCGACGCGAGCAGCCTCACGCCCTCGATCGGCGTCCAGTTCGCGCCATAGCCGATCGTCCACAGCGTCCCGAAATCCGATACCTGATCGACCGCGAGATTGCCGTTGATCGACAGCCGGCCGAGCGTGCCGAGCACGCCCTGCGCCTTGTTGGCGATCGGCAAATCGAGGTTGATCTGCGCATTGGCGACGTCGCGCCCGATGTCGGCGGCGCTCGCCACGCCGCGGCGGAAGGAATCGCTGCTGAAGTCGCTGGTCGAGGCACCGACGCGGATGCTGGTGTTGGCATAGCCGGCGGGGAGCAGGAACAACGGGCCGGCGATCAGCGCGTCGAGCCCGGCGCTGGACGCGACCGAGCGGCCGCGATCCGCAGGCGACGCGCCGAGCGACAGTGGTCCATAGGGATTGGCGAGCGGATCGAAGGCATCGATGCTCGCCTGCAACGCGCTGGCGTCGAGTCCGGTGGTGGTGACCGTGTTGCTTTCGTCGCGATCGACGTTACCGGTCAGCGACCAGCGCCATTGCCCGCGATCGCCGTTGAGCGTGCCGCCGAGATGAAGGTTGGTGGTTTCGGCGCGCTGCGTCAGCGCTGGCACGTCGTCGAACGCGCGCGTCACGCGCACCGGCACCGCGAACGGCGAGAAGGGGCTGCCGACCGGCAAATCGAGATCGACCTCGGCCAGTCCGCGCAGCGCGCGCGTGACATTGTGGTCGACGGTCGCGTTCAGCGACGCCGAGACGTTGCCGAAGATCGTCGTCGCATAGGTGCCGTTGGCGCTGACCGTACGCTGCTGCGGCAGGAGCGTGCGATACGCGCCCTGATCGGTGACGTTGCGGGTGGTGGTGAAGTCGCCGAGCAACGGCGCCTGCGTCGCGGCGAGCGCGGGGATGCCGAGCGTGGTGGCGTTGCCGAACAGCGGATCGATCGCGCCGCGGTTGAGCGACGAGACGTTGCCGCCGACCGCCGCGGCGTTGGGGGCCTGGATGATGTCGCGTTCGGACTCGGTCAGCGCGCCGGGACGGCTGTATTCGAGGTGCAGGTTGACGCGCTTGTCGCTGCGGATGCGGAGCAGGTCGAGTTCGGCACCCGGTGTGTTGCGCCCGCCCTCGGTCGCGACCCGGTCCTCGACCTCGGCGGTCACCGCCTTGAAGCGGCGGCGCAGCACGAAGTTCACGACGCGCTGGTCGGCGCGATAGCCGTATTTGAGCGCGATTTCTTCGGGCAGGATGTCGACGCGCTGGATCGCCTCGGTCGGGAGGTCGCGTATTTCCTGGAAGCCGGAGATGCGCCGCCCGTTGAGCAGTACCACCGGCGCGCCGCCCGCGCCGCGCCCGGAGCGGGTCTGCGGCGACAGTTCGTTGAGCAATTCGGTGACCGAGCTGACGCCGTAGCTGCGGATGTCGGCGGGGGACAATTGCTCCTCGGGCGTGACGTCGCCGATCACCGCGCCGCGTTGCGCGCGGGAGCCGGTGACGACGATGTCCTCGCTGCTTTCTTCCTCGTTCTCGGGTTCCGGAGCGGGCGTCTGTGCGCCGGCCGGTGCAGGGGCGGGCGGCGTGGCGGGCTGCTGGGCATAGGCGGGCAGCGAAGCGGTGGAGGCCAGCAGAAGGAACGAGAGACGCATGTGTTACCCCAGCCGCTTGTGACGTTCGGCGGCAGTCGTGGCGCTAGCGGTGATTTGTCGCATAATTATGCCGGAAGATACTCCCTCTCCCCGCCGGGGAGAGGGCTGGGGTGAGGGGCCGGGGTGAGGGGCCGGGGTCTCACCGAGCCGTACCTCTCTGCGAGGCACCGGCCCCTCACCCACCCCTCTCCCCGAGGGGAGAGGGCTATCCTACAATCCGCACCGGCACCGACTTCGCCGCCGGCACATGGCTTTCTTCCGCATGGTGCGACAGCGGGATCAGCGGGTTGCACTCCGGGTAGTAAGCCGCGATGCAACCGTCGGGGACGTCATATTCGACGACGATCAGGTCACCGACGCGGCGGTCGTGATTGTCCTCCGCATCGGTGACGAGCGTCACTTTCTGCCCGGCGGTGAGCCCGGCGCGCGCGATGTCGGCGCGGTTCATCAGCACCACCTGGCGCGTGCCGTTGATCCCGCGAAAGCGGTCCGAATAGCCGTAGATCGTGGTGTTGAATTGGTCGTTCGAGCGCAGCGTCAGCAAGCGGAAGCGCCCGTCCGCCTCGCTGAAGCCGGTGGCGTTGAGCACGTCGGGCACGAGGAACTCGGCCTTGCCGCTCTCGGTGTCCCATTCGCGCCCGGACGCCTTGTTGCCCTTCCAGAAGCCGCCCTTCTCCTGCAACCGCTCGTTGAAGCGCGCAAAGAAGTTGGGGAAGACCGCGGCGATCTCGTCGCGGATCAGGCTGTAATCGCCGACCCACTGGTCCCAGTCGATCGCGGGATTGGGGGGCAGGAACGATTGCGCGATCCCGGCGACGATCGCGGGCTCGGAGAGCAGATGCGGGCTGGCCGGCTCGACCTTGCCGAGCGAGGGATGGATGACGCTGGTCGAATCCTCGACGGTCACGCGCTGCGGACCGGTCGCCTGCAAGTCGCGCTCGATCCGGCCAAGGCACGGCAGCAGCCAGGTGTCGCCGGCGGCAGGGATCAGATGGCTGCGGTTGAGCTTGGTTGCGATCTGCACCGACAGGTCCATCCGCGCCCAGCCGTCCTCGACCAGCTCGGTTTCGGGGACCGCACGCGCGAAATTGCCGCCGAGCGACAGGAACGCCTTGACCGTGCCATCGATGATCCCGCGGCACGCCTCGACCGTGTCCAGCCCCTTTTCGGTCGGGGGCGAGAAGCCGTAGCGCTCCTTCAACTTCTCGACCGGCGCGAGTTCGGTCTTCTCGGTGATCCCGACGGTGCGTTGCCCCTGAACGTTGCTGTGGCCGCGTACCGGGCACAGACCCGCGCCCGGCTTGCCGATATTGCCGCGCATCAGCATCAGGTTGACGAGCATCCGAACGTTGTCGACGCCCTTCACATGCTGGGTCAGCCCCATGCCGTAGATCGCCATCGCGGTCTTCGCGCGGCCATAAGCGGCGGCGGCGCGCTCTATCGCGGCGCGGGGCAGGCCCGATTCGCGCTCGATCTCGTCCCAGCCGGTCGCCTGCACCTTGGCGGCGAAGGGTGCGAAATCGTGGGTGTGTTCGGCGATGAAGTCATGGTCGATCGCGTCGTGGGCGAGCAGCCATTTGGCGATGCCCATCATCACCGCGATGTCGCCGCCGGCCTTCACCTGATGATATTGGGTGGCGATCGGCGTCTCCTTGGCCGTAGCCATCTCGATCGGGTTCTGCGGATCGGTGAAGCGCTCCAGCCCGCGTTCCTTGAGCGGGTTGAAGACGATGATGTCCGCACCGCGCTTGTGGACGTCGCGCAGCTGGTGGAGCATCCGCGGGCTGTTGGTCGCGACGTTCTGGCCGAAGTGCAAGATGCAGTCGGTGGTATCGAAATCCTCGAGCCTGGTCGTGCCGACGGGGACGCCGATCGAGGTCTTGAGCCCGACCGAGGTCGATTCGTGGCACATGTTCGAACTGTCGGGCAGGTTCTGGTTGCCGTAGAGCCGCGCCATCAATTGCCACATGAACGAGGTCTCGAGGCTGGCGCGGCCCGAGGCGTAGAACACCACCGATTTGGGCGGCAGCGCCTTGAGCCGCGCGCCGATGGCCCTGAACGCCTCCTCCCACGGCGCGACGACATATTTGTCGGTCGCCGCGTCATATTTCATCGGATGCGTCAGCCGCCCGGCTTCCTCGAGTCGATAGTCGCTCCAGCCGCGCAGCTCGGTCAGCGTGTGCTGGCGGAAGAAGTCGGGGGTGACGCGCTGGCTGGTGATCTCCCATGCGGTGGCCTTGGCACCGTTCTCGCAGAATTCGGCGGGATGCGGGGGATAGGGTTTCGACCAGGCGCAGCTGACGCAGGCGAAGCCGTCGTGCTTGTTCTGGCGGAGCAGCTCGGCGGTGGTCTGCGCGACGTTCTTCTCGCGCGGGATGATGTCGGCAAGGGAGCGGACCGACCCCCAGCCGCCCGAGGGACCATTATAAGGAGTGAAATCGGGGCGATCGTCGTGCTGCTCGGTCATGACCGCGCTAACGCACGGGGCGCGAGAAAAGCACCGCGTCGTCGCGCGCCAGCGACACGAGCGTCAGCCCGGCGGCGGCGGCCCGCTCCAGCGCGAGGCTGGTCGCCGCCGACACCGTCACCAGCATCGGGCACGCTGCCAGCGCGGCCTTCTCGACCAGCTCGTAGGAACAGCGCGACGACAGCAAGGCGAAGCCGCCGTCCCACCCGAGCGCCTGCCGCGCCATCGCGCCGATCAGTTTGTCGAAGGCATTGTGCCGCCCGACATCTTCGCGCGCGACGCGGATCGTACCGTCGTTTGCGCAGAGCATCGCGGCATGGGCGGCGCCGGTGGCGCGGTTGAGCGGCTGGTACGCGCGCATCGCCGACAGCGCGGCGAAGATCGCCGCCGGCGCGGCGGTCGCGGCGGGGACGCGCGGCAGGTCGCGGTGGACCGCGTCGAGATTGTCCATCCCGCACAGCCCGCACGAACTGTCGCTGGTCCGTCGCCGTACCCGGTCGAGCATAACGGCGGCGCGGGCGGGCGGGACCGTGAGGCGGACGATCGTGCCGCGCGGGGTGTCGTGGACGTCGAGCGACTCGATCTCGTCGAACGTCGCGACGATCCGCTCGGCGAGCGCGAAGCCGGTCGCGAAGTCGGCGATGTCCTGCGGCGTCGCCATCATCACCGCATAGCCGATGCCGTTGACCTCGATCGCGACCGGCGATTCGTCGATCACCGCGCGGTCGTGCGGCGCAGGTGGCGAGTCGGGGGTGACGCGGTCAAAGGAATGCATGATCGTCATTCACCCACATCATCGGCTTTCGATGATTCGGCCAGCGGCGAGTTGATCGAGATGAAGGCCCGAACGCCGGGATGGGCGCACATTCGCGTCAGTTGAACGCGTACCGTCAATCCTCGAGTCGGGAGCATCGGTCATGTCGGCCACCGGCGATATCGCCTATTTCCGTCAGCGCGTCCTCGAAGAGAAGCGACGCGCGCGTGCCACGTGCGAGGGGGCGATTCGCCGCCTCCATCTCGATCTCGCCGAGCGCTATGCCGAGCGTGCGGAAGAGGCCGAACGACGCGCGCTGCTCTATTCGACGCAATAATGGATCGGCTTGAAGCTGCCGCCGTTCGACGCGGGGGCGGAGCAGGCGGTCAGCCCGATCACCAGATCCATTGCGGCGCGTAGCACGATCCGGTCGCCGGCCTTGCTGACCGGCGGCAACACCTCCAGCCGTCCGGTCGGCCCGTCGACGGGCACGTTCATGAAGCAATTGAACGCGACCGGGATCATGTCCTCGGTGACGCCCCACGGTGCCAGCGCCTCCGCGAGATTGCCGAAGCAGCCGCGATGCCGGGGCAGGTCCGGGTAGAAATGGTCGAAGGTCGCGTAGGAGCAGGGCGTCAGCAGGAAGTCGTGCCGCCCGACCGTGTCCTCGACGATCTCCAGCATCACGTTCGAGCGGTTGGAATAGAGTTTGTGTCCGGTTGTCAGCCGGATCGTCTCGGCATAATCGAGCGTCCGCCCCGACGACAGCACTTCGCGCACGTCGGCGGCGTTGTAGGCGAGCAGATCGGCGACCTGCACGCCGCGCGGGTCGATGACGGTCAGCGTCTGGCCGGCCGACATCGTGAAGCCCGCGCCGCTGCGCGGCGCGATCTCGTGCACGGCACCGGTCATGCGTGCTTCTCGCCCGCATAATGGAATGGGCAGCGCCACGCCTCGTCGACGACACGGCCGCTATATTGCCGCGCCTCGCTGGTTTCGCCGTGGCGCGCGAGCATCGGGTTGCGCGAGCCGGCGATCGCCTCGTCGCGGACCATGATCGCCTCGCGCATCGTCTCGTAGCGACCGTCGGCACGTAACGTCTCGAATTGGTCGTGGAGGTTGAAGACCAAGGTCGGGCGCGCGAAGCGCCGCGCCGGGCGCGACGCCTGCGGGTGCAGCCCGACGACGAAGAACGCCTCGCCGCCGAAGCTGAGCGAGAAATGCGAGTCGGTCGGATCATGGCTGACGCGCGTGTCGTAAGGCTGGCCGCGCCAGACGTCCTTGTCGGAGAGCGACTGGATACGTTGCCACAGCGCCCGTTCGAACGCCGGCTCGTCCAAGCCATCGGGTCCATCGAACACGACCGCGAAACTGCGGAACAGCGCCGGGTTCTCGCGATAGGCGGCGGCGAACTCGACCAGTCCGTCGTGGATGCGCAAGTCGTCCCACGCGCTGTCGATGCTCGTGCAGGCGAGCACGCTGAGCGTGCCGCGCGCCATGGCGGCCTTGGCGCCGACGCACGGGAAGGCGCGATCGGCGATGTGATCGTGAAGAAGCGATTCCAGCTCCGCCTGCGCATGATGCGTCCAACGGAACATCGGTGTGTCGGGTGCCGGCATAGGGCAGGTTAGACGGACAAGTGCCGACGAACGTTCCGATGAATCATATTGACGGCGATCAATGCCCGATCGGTGTCATCCGCCGAGGATCGCGTCGATCGCGGTCGCCAGTTCGATATCGCGCCCGGAAAGGCCGCCGGCATCATGCGTCGTCAGCAGGATTTCGACGCGATTCCAGACATTGCTCCATTCGGGATGATGATCGGCGCGCTCGGCGAGCAGCGCGACTTGCGTCATGAACCCGAATGCTTCGGCAAAGTCGGTGAACACGATCGAGCGCGTGATCGCATCGCGGCCTTCGTCATAATCCCAGTCGGGCAGCGCATCGAGCGCGTCGACCCGCTCGGCCTCGCTCAACGGTTCGATCGCCTTGGCCATGCATCCGCTCCCTTCCGCTACTTCGCCCCGGGCGGTATGGCCGGCGGGATGGACGGGCAAGAGGGAATGGGCATTGCGCCCACCGCAGACGCGATCGAAACGCATGCACGCA
This sequence comes from Sphingomonas phyllosphaerae, assembly GCA_036946405.1. Taxonomy (NCBI): domain Bacteria; kingdom Pseudomonadati; phylum Pseudomonadota; class Alphaproteobacteria; order Sphingomonadales; family Sphingomonadaceae; genus Sphingomonas; species Sphingomonas phyllosphaerae. The sequence goes on from JAQIJC010000001.1 coordinate 845,551, forward strand.
GTGTGATCGCGCGATTGCCTGCCGAATTCCGGGCGCATCTCGGGGACGTGGTGCTGCTGGTCGAGGAAGAGGCCGACGCGGAGACGCTCGCCGCGCTGGAGCTGGAGCATCCGCTGGAACTGACCGGCCTGTATCACGGGCAACCGGTCGGCACGAAGAGCGCGTTCGATAGCGGGGCGCTGCCCGATCGCATCCATCTGTATCGACAGGCGATCCTCGCCGAATGGTGCGAAACCGGGGTGCGGCTCGACGATCTGGTCGCGCATGTCACCATCCACGAGATCGGGCACCATTTCGGCCTGTCCGACGACGACATGCACGCGCTGGAAGAGGCGGTGGCGGATTGAGCCTGCTGGTCGCGCGGGCGCTGACCGTCGCGCGCGGCGGACGCGTGCTGGTCGAGAATCTCGACATCGACGTGCCGCGCGGCGGCGCGGTGCTGGTGCGCGGCGCAAACGGTGCGGGCAAGTCGAGCCTGTTGCGCGTGCTGGCGGGGCTGCTGCCGCCGGGCGCGGGTGTGGTGACGCGCGATGGCAGGGTCGCGTGGATGGGGGAGCCGGCGGCGCTCGATCCCGAGCGGCGGCTGGTCGATGCGCTCGGCTTTTGGGCGGCGCTCGACGGTCGCGGTTCGGCCGAGGTGCGCGTCGCCGCGGCGCTGGCGGCGGTCGAGTTGAGCGAGATCGCCGAGGTGCCGGTGCGGATGCTGTCGACGGGACAGCGCCGTCGCGCCGCGCTGGCACGGGTGGTGGCGAGCGGCGCGGACCTGTGGTTGCTCGACGAACCTGCCAGCGGACTCGATGTGGCGGCCGTGATGCGGCTTGAAGGATTGATCGACGGGCATCGCGGTGGCGGCGGGGCGGTGGTCGTGACCACGCATCAGCCGCTCGCGCTGCCCGATGCCGTGACGGTGACGTTGTGATCGCGCTGTTCTGGCGCGACGTGCGGCGCGGCTATGCCGAAGGCGGCGCGACCGTGGTGATCGCGTTCTTCCTGCTGGTCGCGGTGCTGTTCCCGTTCGCGATCGGGCCGGATGCGGCGTTGCTGGCGCAGGTCGGCGGCGGGGTGATCTGGGCGGCGGCGCTGCTCGCCGCGCTGTTGCCGGTCGAGCGGCTGGTGCAGCCCGATCTGGCGGCGGGGGTGCTCGACCAGTTGGCGGTGCGCGGTATCTCAACGGCGATGGTTGCGGCGGTGAAGATCGCGGCGCATTGGTGCGCGTTCGCGCCGCCATTGATGCTGGCGGCGGTGATCGCGGCGGGGTTGCTCGACCTGTCGGCGGAGCGATTGCTGCTGGTCGAGGCGGGGCTGCTGCTGGGCACGCCGGGACTCGCCGCGCTGGCGGTGGCGACCGGAGCGCTGGTCGCGGGGTTGCGCGGGGCGGGGGCGGTCGCGGGGCTGGTGATGCTGCCGCTGGCGGTGCCGCTGCTGATCTTCGGTGCGGGCGCGATCGAGGGCGGAACGAGCGGGCTGAAGCTGCTGGCGGCGGTCAGTCTCGTGCTGGTGGCCGGCGCGCCGGTGGTGGCGGGCGCGGCGATGCGGGCGGGGGTGGAGTAAACGAGCGGCGGGCCGTGCTTTCCCCCTCCGCCATTCGCCCTGTGCTTCTCGAAGCCTGTTCCGGGCAGTCGGGAGGGGGGCGTGTTCGGGGCACGTGCTTTGACAGGCTCAGCACGAACGGAGAGGAAGGGGGCTGGCGACACCGGGAGCGGGCGGGGGTTTAGTAAGTTTTCGTCACCGCGACCAGCGCGCCCAGATCGCGGTCGGCAGCGCCAGCCCGCGCGCTTCCTCGCGCACCGCCAGTTCGCCGGCCTCGACCGTGCCGGGCAGGTCCGCGAACGCCTGTCGCAGCATCTCGCCGATCGCCAGCGCCGACATCCGCACGGCATAGACGGTCAGGAACAGATAGCGTGACTCGGCATCGAGCAGCCGGCGGCAATCCGCGATCAGCGCCGGCAGATGCTCTTCCAGTCGCCACACCTCGCCGTCCGGGCCGCGCCCGTATTTGGGCGGATCGAGCAGGATGCCGTCATAGCGCCGACCGCGCCGCACCTCGCGCGCGACGAACTTGGCGGCGTCGTCGATGATCCAGCGCACCGGCGCATCGGCGAGCCCGGAGAGCGCCGCATTGCCGCGCGCCGCCTCGACCGACTTTTTCGACGCATCGACATGCACCATCTTCGCGCCGACCGCCGACAGCGCCAACGTGCCGACGCCGGTATAGCCGAACAGGTTCAGGCACTCGGGCTCCGCCATGCCGGCGATCCGCCCGCGCATCCACGACCAGACCGGCGCCATATCCGGGAAGAAGCCGAGGTGGCGGAACGGCGTTGTCTGCGCGGTGAACTTCACTCGCGCGTCACCCTCACTCCACGCGAGCGGCCAGCCGTCGCGCGGCACTGGCTCGGCGAAATGCCATTGCCCGCCACCGTCCTCGTCGCTGCCGGGCACGAACTCGCCCTGCGCGCGCCAGTCGGCGCTGGCGGGTGCCCACAAGGCCTGCGGCTCGGGGCGGATGAAGCGGAAGCGGCCGTAGCGTTCGAGCTTGCGGCCGTGGCCCGAATCGACCAGCCCGTAGTCGGCCCACGGCTCGCCGATGAGAGTCGACAGGTCCATCAGCCGCGCGGCACCGCGTGCTCGGCGACATAGCCGCTCACCGCTTCATAGGTGGCGTCGAGCGTCACGAACCGCTCCTCGCGCTCGAACAGGTCGCCGACCCGCGGCGGCAGTGGCGGACGGACGCCGGTGGCGCGCTCCACCGCGTCGCCGAACTTGGCGGGATGCGCGGTCGCCAGGGTCACCATCGGGACGCCTTCGCTGGCGTGGCGATGCGCCGCGGCGAGCGCGATCGCGGTATGCGGGTCGACGATCTGCCCGCTGCGTTCGTGCGCGTGGCGCATCGCCAGCGCCATCTCGTCGGTGTCGACGCGCTCGCCGACGAACAGCGGCGCGGCGCCCTGCGTCTGCGCATTGGTCAGGCGGATGCTGCGCGCATCCTCGAAACTGCGCATCTGCTCGGCCAGCGCCGCGCCGTCACGGCCGCCGAGATCGAACAGCAGCCGCTCGAAATTGCTCGACACCTGGATGTCCATCGACGGCGTCGGGGTCGGGACGACCGTCCGGCTGGAATAGTCGCCGTTGGCCAGCGCGCGGGCGAGGATGTCGTTGACGTTGGTCGCCACCACCAGCTTCGCGACCGGCAGCCCCATCTTCGCCGCGACATAGCCGGCGAAGACGTCGCCGAAATTGCCGGTCGGGACGCTGAACGCCACCGGCTTGGCCGGAGCGCCGAGCCGGACCGCGGCGTAGAAATAATAGACCACCTGCGCCATCAACCGCGCCCAGTTGATCGAATTGACCGCCGACAGCCGGAAGCGCGTCGAGAAGGACGAGTCGTTGAACATCGCCTTCACCAGCGCCTGCGCGGTGTCGAAATCGCCGCGGATCGCGATGTTGTGGACATTGGGCGCGCCGACGGTGGTCATCTGGCGCCGCTGCACCTCGCTTACCCGGCCTTCGGGGTGGAGCATGAAGATGTCGACGCCGCTGCGTCCCGCCACCGCGTCGATCGCGGCCGAGCCGGTGTCGCCGCTGGTCGCGCCGACGATCGTCAGATGCTGGTCGGTGCCCTGCAGAAATCGCTCGAACAGATGCCCGAGCAATTGCAGCGCGACATCCTTGAACGCCAGCGTCGGGCCGTGGAACAGCTCGAGCAGCCATTGGTCGTGGTCGAGCTGCACCAGCGGGGTCACCGCGTCATGGCTGAACGCGCCATACGCCGCTTCGCACAGCCCATGCAGTTCCGCGCGGGTCAGCGTGCCCGCGACGAACGGCGCCATCACCGCCACGGCGGTGTCGACATAGGACAGGCCCTTGAGCGCGCCGATTTCGTCGGGCGACAGGGTCGGCCAGCTTTCGGGCACGTACAGCCCGCCATCGGAGGCGAGGCCGGCGAGCGTGACGCCCGCGAAGTCGAGCGCGGGCGCGTTCCCGCGGGTGCTGACATAGCGCATGGGCGTGCTGCCTAGATGCCGCGCTACCCGCGCGCAATGCCTCGCCGGTTGCACAGCGCCCAACGACAGGTTTAGCAGGCGGTCATGGCATTGATCGACGTTTTCCTCCGCCGCGCGATCCAGCGCGGCCGCCTCACCCTCACCAAGCCCGATGGATCGGTATCCACCTTCGGGCAGGACGATCCCGCACTGAAGCCGGTGTCGTTCCGCATCACCGACACCAAGGTCTATCGCGAGATCGCCGCGGATCCCGCGCTGGGCGTCGCCGAGGCGTTCATGGACGGGCGGCTGATCGTCGAGGACGGCGATATCCTCGACCTGCTGATGCTCGCCACCAGCAATAGCCGCTGGGAGAATGGCAGCAACAAGCTGGCGGCCAGCCCGCTGCGGCGACTCGGCGGGCAGATCCGTCACCGCTTCCTGACCGCGAACAAGGCGCTGCAATCGAAGCGCAACGTCGCGCACCATTACGACCTGTCGGACCGGCTCTACGACCTCTTCCTTGACGCCGACAAACAGTACAGCTGCGCCTATTATACCGATCCGGCCAACCCGCTGGAGCAGGCGCAGGCCGACAAGAAGGCGCATATCGTCGCCAAGCTGGCGATCCAGCCGGGGATGCGCGTGCTCGACATCGGCTGCGGCTGGGGCGGGATGGCGCTGTATATCCACGCCAAGACCGGTGCCGAGGTGCTGGGGATCACGCTGTCGGAGGAACAGCTCAAGGTCGCGAAGCGCCGAGCCGAGGAGGCCGGTGTCGCCGACAAGGTGCGGTTCGAGCTGATCGACTATCGCGCGCTGGAGGGGCCGTTCGACCGGATCGTCTCGGTCGGCATGTTCGAGCATGTCGGGGTGCGCAACTTCCGTACCTATCTCAACAAGTGCCGCGACCTGCTGACGCCCGACGGCGTGATGCTGCTCCACACGATCGGGCGCGGCGACGGGCCGAACTTCACCGACAAGTTCACCGACAAGTACATCTTCCCCGGCGGCTATATCCCGGCGCTGTCGGAAGTGCTCAAGGCGAACGAATATATCCGCTGGTTCGTCACCGACATCGAGGTGCTGCGGATGCATTATGCGATGACGCTGCGCGACTGGTATCAGCGGACGGTGGCGGCGCGCGACCAGATCGTCGCGCTGTATGACGAGCGGTTCTTCCGGATGTGGACCTATTATCTGGCCGGCGCGATCGTGTCGTTCACCAACGGGCCGCTGGTCAACTACCAGATCCAGTTCAGCCGCGACCGGCTCGCGCTGCCGCTGACGCGCGATTACATGTTTGAGGAAGAACGGCGGTTGCGGGACGGGTAACCGTCATACCCGCGAAGGCGCCGCTCTGTGGAGGTCCCACGATCGCACCGACCGGTTCGTCACCCCGGACTTGTTCCGGGGGTCCACCGTTCCGCGAAAACTACAGCTCGCGCTTGCGGACGGGTGGATGCCGGAACAAGTCCGGCATGACGGATGACGTTCGCAAAGGTGTCGCCTGCGCGGGAATGACGAGGAGGCTTACCGCTTCGGCCCGGCGTTGCCCTGCGCTGCGCCTTTCGCCGCCGCACGCGCGCGGGCGGCTTCGGGGCCGTCGACCTTGCCGTCGCGGTTGGTATCATAGGCGTTGAACACCGCGCCCATCAGCGCCGCGGATTCGGCCTTGCTGACCTTGCCGTCCTTGTTGGTGTCGGCGCGCGCGAGGAACAGCGCCGCGACGCGCCTGGCATGGGTCGGGTCGAGCGTCTTGCCCGGACCGACCTTCATCCTGCCCATCCGCGCCTCGATCTCGGCGGGCGAGAGGAAGCCGTCCCTGTTCGCGTCCGACGCGGCGAATTCCTGGTCGAGCTTGGCGGTGGCGGAGGCGCGCGTCTCCTGCCCCAGCGCGGTGACGGTCGAGGCGGGCAGCGACAGCAAAGCGACGAGCGCGGCGGCGAGGGTGACATGATGCTTCATTCCGCCCCCGTGTGGTACGCCGCTTTTACCCGCGCTGAACGGGTCGCTGCGTGTCGGCAAGACGGTTGCCCTCGCCCGCGCGAGCGCGTAGCGGCGCGCGCAAGAAGGAGCCTTGCCCATGACCGATCAGATCAAGCGCGTCGTACTTGCCTATTCCGGGGGGCTGGACACCAGCGTCATCCTGAAATGGCTCCAGACCGAATATGGCTGCGAGGTCGTTACCTTCACCGCCGATCTCGGGCAGGGTGAGGAGCTGGAGCCGGCGCGCGCCAAGGCCGAGCTGATGGGGATCAAGCCCGAGCACATCTTCATCGACGACCTGCGCGAGGAGTTCGTCAAGGATTACGTCTTCCCGATGATGCGCGCCAATGCGCTCTACGAGGGGCTGTATCTGCTCGGCACCTCGATCGCGCGCCCGCTGATCGCCAAGCGCCAGATCGAGATCGCCAAACTGGTCAACGCCGATGCGGTCAGCCATGGCGCGACCGGCAAGGGCAACGATCAGGTCCGCTTCGAACTGGGCTATTATGCGCTCAACCCGGACATCAAGGTGATCGCGCCGTGGCGTGAGTGGGACCTGACCAGCCGTACCCGGCTGATCGAGTTCGCCGAATCGCACCAGATCCCGGTCAGCAAGGACAAGCGCGGCGAGGCGCCGTTCTCGACCGACGCGAACCTGCTGCACACCTCCTCGGAGGGCAAGGTGCTCGAGGATCCGTGGGACGAGGTGCCCGAATATGTCTTCTCGCGCACCGTCAGCCCGGAGGATGCCCCCGATCAGGCCGAGACGATCACGATCGATTTCGAGCGTGGCGATGGGGTTGCGGTCAATGGCGAGGCGCTGAGCCCCGCCGCGCTGCTCGCCAAGCTCAACGAACTGGGACGCGAGCACGGCATCGGCCGGCTCGATCTGGTCGAGAACCGCTTCGTCGGCATGAAGAGCCGCGGCATGTACGAGACGCCGGGCGGGACGATCTACGCGCTGGCACACCGCGCGATCGAGCAGCTGACGCTCGACCGCGGCGCCGCGCACCTCAAGGACGAACTCGCGCCGCGTTATGCCGAGCTGGTCTATAACGGCTTCTGGTTCTCGCCCGAGCGCGAGATGCTGCAGGCGGCGGTCGATCACTCGCAGGAGAAGGTCGCGGGCACCGTCCGGCTCAAGCTCTACAAGGGGGCGTGCCACGTGACCGGGCGCAAGTCGCCGAACTCGCTGTATTCGGAAAAGGTCGTGACCTTCGAGGACGATCAGGGCGCGTACGACCAGCGCGACGCGGCGGGCTTCATCAAGCTCAACGCGCTTCGGCTGCGGTTGCTTGGGCGTCGCGATCGGTAAGGCGCTCGAATTTCGCGACAATACTGTTTCTTTATTGATGAGGCCGGCTCTCCGAAGCGGATAGCCGGCCATTTTATTGACTTTTGGCGTAATGTTCTACATATGTTCTTGCGGAAACGTGGGTGCGAAGTATGAACAATCTCGTCGCTAGCATCGATCAACGACGCAATTTCTCAGTGTGGCTCCGAACGGGGCGACGCCCGACGCGAACCGCTGACGGTATCGAACTGAAGTTCAACCCATGTCACGATCCGCGAAACGGCCAGTTCACTTTCGGGCCGGGCGGGACCACGCTACCGGAACGGAGCGCTTCATCGCGTCGCCGTGCGGCGTCGGCGTCACGGCAGCTCTCAAGAGGCGAATGGCGGAACGCATCGGCCGAGCAATCGGCTGGTGCCAAGGATCAGGGAACGATCGTCAATGCGGTCTATCGTCCAGATCGCGACGCCGGAGCTTTTCAGAATGCTCAATTCGAAACCTCGCGAGAACCCCTTCGTAGCAATAGCCGCGCGTTTGAAGATCCGATGACGCTCGAGCAGACCTTTCCTGGTCTGCGTGATGCACCCGGCGGCGCCGTCCTCTCGCTACTGGATAATGCGTTTGGTTTTACGGCGCCCGCGAACGAGGAAGTGGCTAAGACGACCCAGGAGCGAAGCGCGTATATTATTTCGCAGATCAAGGCGCTCGATCCGCATTGGACGTTCCAATCGCTTGGTTTTCCAACGACATGGGAAGGGCAGAGAAATCAACTGAACGAGCTGCGTATGCAGCGCGCTGCGGCCTTTGTAAAGGTTAAGGGTGACTTGCGACCGATGCAGGTTGAGACAATGCGCGCGATGCAAGACTTGGCGGACCAATCCTACAGCAAGGCGCTTCGGCTCTACAACGCAGGGGCGCTTAGAGGAAAACTGTCAAAGGAGCAGGCTCTCGGTAGATTTGTTGATAATGATGTTAGAAGGGGTTTGAGGTCTATATGTAAGGATTATCAGATTAAAGAGGTAAGTAATAAGGTGCGGGTAAACCGCCGAGAGTACGACTCTTCACAGCCAGAATCCTCATACAGGATACCTGATGCTAGAGTTGGGGACGTCGCATACGATGTTACCCTTTCACCTAAAACGTCAAGAAGTTCACAAATACGCGGATTCTTCAATGCTGATTTCCGTCCGCAGCTTGTTGTCATCATTAGGCCTCGTCAGTTGGGGCGAGGAAGCAGTTATATCATCAATAGGCCGGAGGTGGGAAAATGAATCGGTACAAGCCGTACATCCCCGAAACACTAAGTGAACTGATGGATCAGGTCATGCCCATGATGGGGGATGCGCCCAAGTTCAAGGATGACACTGGGTATTTCCCCAGGAAAAGTATTGATTCTGAATTTTATGCGCTTGTCGAGGGCTTCGGCATGGTTCGCGATAAGATCGGGGAAGATCGGTACACCAAGGCAATCGATATTGCGGCTCGCATGAAGGCGATTTTTCTCGAAGCCGAGGACGAGAATGACCCCAAGACGATGCAAGGCATCTATCTTATTCACGAGCTCATGGACCTCATTGATGAGGTGCGGGCGCAGCGTGTGGCGGCAAAGCTCAAGGATGACGAGGGGCGCGTGACGGGGGACTGATCTCGCCCCCCTCCGTGGCGATTGGCAGAGACTCTTCTGCCAGCACGGAAGGGCGAGGCGCGCACCGCATCGCTCATGGCTGATGAAGGCTCCCCGTTCGCTCCGGTCAATACCGACGCACATGCAGGCTCATCTGTCGCCGGTCGATCGGACGTACCGGCAAGTCGGAACGTGCGTCGCGCGGCACGAGGCATGGCCGCCTGCGAAACCTGCCCTGCCGCGTCGCGGCGTGACTGGCGTTACTCCTTCCGCCCCGATGCGACGATGACCTTCACCCAATCATCCGGCGCATCGTGGAGCTTGAGGTACAAGGCATCGCCAGCGGGTCGAGGTGCCGACACCGATGTGCCGACGAACCCGACCGGCACCGCTACCGCACCCGCGCCCTCGTCGTTGCCCGCCACCGCCGCGATCACGAACAGGTCGTCGCCCTCGATCGCGCACTCCTTGTCGCCGCACGTCACCTTCGTCAGCACCGGCAGGCGGACGACGCGCGCCAGCGGCTGCCACTCGCCGAGCGTCTCGCCCTGCACCAGCCGCATCCTGAGCGCGCCGACCGCCGCTGCGCCCAGCGCCTGTCGCGGCGCGAACGTGCCGACCGCGACGTCGCCACCCAAGGATTGCAGCTTGCCCGAGGCGACGGTCAGCCTGGTGGTCGCCGCGTCGTCGGTGGTCGCGACCTCGATCGCATCGTCGTTGGTGAGCCGCGTGCCGACCGCGCGCACCGAGAAGGTCAGCGTCGCATCGGGCGCGAGCAGCCCAGCGGGAAGCGTCAGCGGCACCTTCGTCGCGGCGGCGGGGGCATCGACATGCGCACCGACCAGCTCCAGCCGCGGGCGCGGCGGGGTGATCGTCGCGCGCACCGTCGTGGTACGCCCGTCCTTCAGCGTCACCTTCGCGTCGCTCGCGCCCTGCGCCAGCGTTTCGGTATTCGCGTCGGTGGTCAGCGCCAGCCGGTCGCCGCCGCCGGGGTCGCGGGTCAGCGCGCCGGCGACGAAGGTCACGCCGGCGACCTCCAGCTTCGCGACCTGATCGAGCCGCGCGCCGACCAGCCGGCCTTCCCTGTCGCCGGTGTAGAGCGTGAAGCCCTCCAGCCGGCTCGCTTCGGTCTGTCCCTTGAGCGTCAGTTGTGCGGGCTGCGCCGCGCCATATTGCGCGACCAGCAAGGTCAACTCACCCGGCCGGGTCCGCGCGAGCGGGAGCGTCGCGGTGATCTCGTCGCCCGCGCTCGCCTTCCACTCGACCGGACGCGTCGCGCCGCCGCGATCGCGCAACGCGACCTGCTCGACGCACGAGGACGCGCCGCCCTGTAGCGTCAGCGGGGCATCGCGGCCGATCACCACCGCGTCGTCGGGCTTCGGCTGCCAAGCGGTCGGTGCGCCGTTCTGCACCGGGAAGCGCGGGCCGGTGAAGGTGTCGAAGCCCCATCGTCCGACCAGCGCCGCGTCGCTGATCCCGGTCTGGCCCAGCTTCTGCGCATCGGCGACGACCAGCCCGCCGCGCTCGGCATCGGCGGTCACCGGCAATTCGACGCTGCGCCCGTCCTGCAACCCGAGCTTCAGCCGCAGGTCGCGCGCGAAGTCAGTCGCGAACAGCAGCGGCGCATCGTCGAGCCGCAGCACCAGCCCCGGTTGCGCGAGGCAGACCGCGTCCTTGGCGGCGGCGCGCAACGGCGGCGGTGCGGCGTTGCCGATCGGCGGCAGCGGCGCGACCAGCACGGTCTGCGGGTTCTGGAACGACGGCGGATTGTTGAGCTGCAACCGCAGCCGCTCGCCCGATCCGACCGCCAGCGCTGGCGCATATTGGTAACTGGCGCTGCGGAAGACGCCGAACAGCCGAGCGAAATCGCGCGCCAGCGAGATATACGGGCTGTAGATCCCCGCGCCGCCTTCCTTGGTGGCGGCGAGGCTGTAAGCGAATTGCGTGGTCGTCCCGCCCAATACCTCGGCGAGCGTCGTCCCGCCGCCGGTCTGGAGCACCATGCCGTCGCGATTCTGCGTCAGGCACGACGCCTGCAACGAACGCGCGCGGGTCAGGCAATCGGCGTTGAGCTTGATCGCCAGCGTGCCGGCGAGCGCGGTCGACACCGGCACCAGCCGTTCGGGGGCGGTTTCCTCGACGCGCGCGACGCCGTTGACGAACGTCTCCAGCCGCGCGCGATCGAGCGACGCCTGGAACAGATCCTGCGCGGCGCGGACGAACACGCCCGGACGCCCGCGCACCGCCTTGACCAGCGCATTGTAGCCGCCGCCGGTTTCCGGCGCCATGAACGCGATCGCCTGCCCGGCACCCTCGGGTACGGTGATCGACAGGCCGGACTTCTTCGGGTTCTTGTCCCACGTCTCGGCCTTGAAGAACCAGTCCTTGGGTGGCGGATTGGTCGCGCCGCGCAGGAAGGCGACCACCAGCACGTAATGCGCCGACTGATCCTCGGGCAGGTCGGCACGCACCTCCAGCCTGTCGCCGGCGCGGATGCCCGGCACCTGTCCGGCGGGCAGCGTCACGCCGCCGCGCGTCACGCGCATCGTCAGCGTCGGACCGGCCAGATCGAAGGTGGTGCTCTGCGCCGCCGCGGCATCGGGGAGCGTCAGCGAGACCGCGGCCGCCAGGGCCAGCACGGGGGGAAGAAAAGCGCGCATCCGGCGGGCTATAGAACAGGAGCGCCGGGCTGTGCCACCATCCGGCGTTAACTCCGCCTCAACCACTTTCCTTCATTGCGTCCTCATCCACTGCAAGCGGAACGGGCGTGATGGCGAAGTCAGGCACTACGGTCGACGTAGCGATCATCGGCGCGGGCCCGGCGGGGCTGACCGCCGGCTATCTGCTCACCAAGGCCGGCTATTCGGTCGCGATCCTCGAGAAGGACGCCGTGTACGTCGGCGGGATCAGCCGCACCGTCGAGCATGAGGGATTCCGCTTCGACATCGGCGGGCATCGCTTCTTCTCGCGCTCGAAGGAGGTCGTCGACCTCTGGAACGAGCTGCTGCCCGACGATTTCATCGAACGCCCGCGGATGAGCCGCATCTATTACGAGGGCAAATTCTACAGCTACCCGCTGCGGGCGTTCGAGGCGCTCGGCAACCTCGGCGTGGTGCGCTCGGCCTTGTGCATGGCGAGCTTCGCCAAGGCGAAACTGTTCCCGAAGCGCGAGGTGAAGAGCTTCGAGGACTGGACCGTCAATGCCTTCGGGCGGAAACTCTATTCGATCTTCTTCAAGACCTATACCGAGAAGGTGTGGGGGATGCCGTGCGACCGGATGAGCGCGGACTGGGCGGCGCAGCGGATCAAGGGTCTGTCGCTGTGGGGCGCGGTGGTCGACGGGGTCAAGCGCTCGCTGGGGCTCAACCGCCGGCCGAACGACGGGGTCGGGCAGGCCAAGACGCTGCTGGAGAATTTCCGCTATCCGCGGCTCGGCCCGGGGATGATGTGGGATGCGGCGCGCGACCGGATCGTCGAGCGCGGCGGGCAGGTGCTGATGGGGCACTCGCTCCACCAGTTGCGGCTGAGCGAGGCGACCGGGCGCTGGACCGTTACCGCCAACGGTGCCGACGGTCTGGTCGCGCTGAACGCCGCGCATGTCATCTCCTCGGCGCCGATGCGCGAGTTGGCGAGCCGCATCCACCCGCTGCCCGCGTCGCTGCCCGAGGCGTCGAACCTGAAATATCGCGACTTCCTGACGGTCGCGCTGATGATCCGTTCGCCCGAGCTGTTCCCGGACAATTGGATCTACATCCACGATCCCAAGGTGAAGGTCGGCCGCATCCAGAATTTCCGGTCGTGGTCGCCCGAGATGGTGCCCGATCCCGCGATCGCGTGCGTCGGGCTCGAATATTTCTGCTTCGAGGGCGACGGGCTGTGGACGTCGAGCGACCAGCAGCTGATCGCGCTGGCGACCGCCGAAATGGCGACGCTGGGGCTGTGCGACCCCGCGCAGGTCACCGGCGGCGTCGTGGTGCGGCAGGAGAAAGCCTATCCTGTCTATGACGAGGATTATGCGCAGAACGTCGACATGCTCCGCCGCGAGATCGAGGGTCGCTATGCGACGCTGCACTGCGTCGGGCGCAACGGGATGCATCGCTACAACAATCAGGATCATGCGATGATGACCGCGATGCTGACGGTCCGCAACATCCAGGCCGGCGCACGCGTGTATGACGTGTGGGCGGTCAACGAGGATGCCGAATATCACGAGCGCGGCAACGAGGGCGAAGCCGCGGCGCTCGCCAGCCTGCGGCAGGTGCCGACCGCGCTGAAGGCGGCGTAAGCTGTCCCCCGATCGCCGCCATGCCGCCGTCGTGCTCGGCGGCTGGGCGCTGGCATCGCTGGTGCTGCTGATCGCCGGGTGGAGCGCGATCATGGCGCGCGCGCTGCCCGATGCCGACGATTCGATGCGCTTGCTCGAAGTGCGCGACTGGCTGGCGGGGCAAGGCTGGTTCGATGTCGCGCAGCATCGCCTGAACGGCGGCGATTTCCCGATGCACTGGTCGCGGCTCGTCGACCTGCCGCTCGCCGCGGTGATCGTGCTGCTGCGCCCGGTGCTGGGAGCGGCGCTGGCCGAGCAGGTCGCGGTCGTCGCAGTGCCGCTGCTGACGTTGCTCGCGGTGCTGGCGCTGGTCGCGTCGATCGCGCGGCGGATGGGCGGTGACGCGCTGGTGATCCCGGCGATGCTGATGGCGGCGCTCACGATCCCGCTCACCTTCCAGCTATCACCGCTGCGCATCGATCATCATGGCTGGCAGATCGTGTGTGCGCTCGTCGCGGTGCGCGCATTGATCGCACGGCCGGATGCGCGGAGCGGGCTGCTGGCCGGCGCCGCGCTGGCGATCTTGCTGACGATCTCGCTGGAGGGTTTGCCGATTGCCGCCGCGATCTGCGGGGTGGCCGCGCTGGCCTGGGTCGTCCAGCCGCAGCGCGGCGTCATGCTGCGCACGCTGATGCTGACGCTGGCCGGTGGGGCGATACTTCTTCAGGTGGTGACCCGTGGGCCGGGGGTCTGGCAGCCGGCCTGTGACGCGCTCGCGCCCGCATGGCTCGCGGTGCTGTGTGTCGCGGCGGTCGGCATCACGACCGCGGTGGCGGTCGGACGGTTCGGCATGATCGCGCGGCTGATGGCGCTCGGCGTCGCGGCGGCGGGGGCGGGCGCCACGTTGCTGACGCTCGCGCCGGTCTGCCTCGCCGGGCCGTTCGCGACGCTGCCGCCGCTCGTCTATCAGGTCTGGTATCTGTCGGTGCTCGAGGGGCGTCCGGCATGGGAGCAAGAGCCGGTATGGGCGGCGGCGACGCTGGCGCTGCCGCTTGCCGGGCTGGTCGGTGCGTACCTCGGGGGGCGAAACGCCGCGGGGGAGCGACGCGAGCGCTGGGCGATCCTCGCGCTGTTGCTCGTCGCGGCGACGCTGATCGCGATAGCGGTGAGTCGCGCCGGGGCGACCGCCAATGCGCTTGCCGCCCCCGCCGCGGCGGTGTGGCTGGCGCGGTTGCTGGAGCGGGCGCGGGGACTGACAAGGCCGGTGCCGCGCGTCGCGGCGACGGTTGCGGTGCTGGCGCTCGCTGCGCCCGGCACGCTGATCGCCATCGCGCTCCATGCCGCGCCGCGCGGCACGGTGCCGAAGACCCAGATCGCGCATCGACCGTCGTGCGCCAGCACCCGCGACATGCGCGTGCTCGGCACGCTGCCGCCCGGGATCGTGTTCGCGCCGATCGACCTGACCCCGGCGCTGTTGCTCGACACCCCGGACCGCGCGGTCGCGGGCGGCTATCATCGCGGCGCAGCGGCGATGGCGCGCGTCATCACCGGCTTCGTCGCGCCGCCCGAACGGGCACGGGCGGCGATCCTCGCCACCCACGCCGATTATCTCGCGGTCTGTCCGGGGATGCAGGAAATGATCGCCTATCGCGACCGTGCGCCCGAGGGCATGTGGGCGCGGCTCGAACGCGGCGAGCGGTTCGCATGGCTGCGTCCGGTGCGCGTACGCGGCCCTGCGTTGGTCTGGCGGATCATCCACCCCTTGCGGGAAGGCGGGTCGGCCCCGTAAGGCGCGGCGATGCAGCAAGACCGGCTTCACTGGTGGCAGACGCGATGGTTCGTGATCGCGGCGGTGCTGGCGGCGGCGATTCCGTTATTGTGGCCCGACATCCCGCCGATCGTCGATCTGCCGGGCCATATGGGGCGCTACCGCGTCCAGCTCGACCGCGGCGCGCATCCGTGGCTGGCCGATTGGTATTCGTTCAAATGGGCGCTGATCGGCAATCTCGGCGTCGACCTGCTGATCGAACCGCTCGCGCCGCTGGTCGGGCTGGAGGCCGCGGTCAAGCTGATCGTGATCGCGATCCCGGTGCTGACGGTCGCCGGGCTGTTGTGGATCGCGCGCGAGGTGCATGGGCGCATCCCCGCGACCGCATTGTTCGCGCTGCCGCTCGCTTATGGCTATCCGGTGCAGTTCGGGTTCGTGAACTTCGCGCTGTCGATGGGGCTGGCGCTGTGCCTGTTCGCGCTGTGGCTGCGGCTGGCGCGGCGCGGGCGGATCTGGCTGCGCGTCGCGTTGTTCGTGCCGCTGTCGTGCATCCTGTGGGTGGTGCATACCTTCGGCTGGGGCGTGCTGGGCGTGCTGGCCTTTTCCAGCGAGCTGATCCGCCAGCATGACCGGCGTAAGGACGCGGGTAGCGGACATTGGCTCGAAAGTCTGATCCGTGCCGGGCTCGGCTGTGCGCCGCTCGCGCTGCCGATGCTGCTGATGATCGCGTGGCGATCGGGCGCGGACGTCACCGGTCAGACCGCCGACTTCTTCTACTGGCGCACCAAGATCGCGTGGATCGTGATGGCGCTGCGCGACCGCTGGCTGTGGTTCGACATCGGCAGCATGGCGGTGATCTACCTCGTGCTGTTCAAGGCGTTGCGCGACCCGCGGATCGGCTATTCGCGGCACCTCGGGCTTTCGGCGCTGTTCATGCTGGCGGTCTATATCGTGCTGCCGCGGATCGTGTTCGGCTCGGCCTATGCCGACATGCGGATGGCCCCGTACATGATCGCGGTGGCGGTGATCGCGATCCGGCCGAAGCCCGGCACGACCTTCCGCCATGCCGCGGTGCTCGCGGCGCTGGGGCTCGCGTTCTTCGTCGTGCGGCTGGCGGGGACGACGATCAGCTATTGGGAATTCGACCGCGATTATGACGAGGAGCTGGCGGCGCTGCCGCATGTGCCGGTCGGTGCGCGGCTGATCAGCTTCGTCGGGCACAATTGTCACAATGCATGGCGGATGTCGCGGCTGGAGCATCTGCCCGCGATCGCGCTGGTGCGGCGGCTGGCCTATACCGACGATCAATGGTCGATGGCCGGCGCGCAGCTGCTGACGTCGCGCTATACCGCCGCCGGTCCGTACGCGCATGATCCGACGCAGATCGTGACCTCGGTCAAATGCCCAGCGGAATGGTGGCGGCCCGCCAATTACGCGCTGGCTCGATTCCCGCGCGAGGCCTTCGATTACGTGTGGCTGATCCGCCCGCCAGCCTATAATCCGCGGTTCACGGTCGGGCTGGTACCGATCTGGCGTTCGCCGACCAGCAACTCGGTGCTGTTCCGCATCGATCATGACGCGATCGTGCCCGAGGCGAGCGACGAGGAACTGGGCGTGCCGCGCTGGCTGATCGAGCGGATCAAGCGGCGGCGCGAGCGGCTGGAGGCGCTACGCGAGCGCCGTGAGCGCGAGGAAGAGCGGTTGGAGCGGTTGCGGGCGGAGCAGGCGCGGTAGTACGTGGGTTGGGTCGTATTTACCCGCCGTTCGCCCTGAGCTTGTCGAAGGGCGTGTTACGGGCACGTGCTTCGACAAGCTCAGCACGAATGGCAGGATTGTGGCGGTTACGCGCTACCCCCGCTTGAACGGCGTCAGCTCACCCAGAAATGCCTGCTCGCCCTCGACCGCGACGCGTTCCTGTTCGAGAAAGTCGGCGACCGCGCGGCGGAAGTTTGGGTCGGGGATGTAATGCGCCGACCACGTCGATACCGGCGCATAGCCGCGCGCCAGCTTGTGCTCGCCCTGCGCGCCGGCCTCGACCCGCGCCAGCCCGCGTTCGATCGCGGCGTCGATCGCCTGGTAATAGCATAGCTCGAAGTGGAGGAACGGCACCTCTTCGGTCGCGCCCCAATAGCGGCCGTAGAGCGCATCGTCGCCGATCAGGTTGAGCGCGCCCGCGATCGGCACCCCGTCGCGCTCGGCGAGGATCAGCAGCACGCGCTCGCCGAGCGCTTCGCCCAGCAGCGGGAAGAAGGTGCGCGTCAGGTACGGCCGCCCCCATTTGCGGCTGCCGGTGTCCTGATAGAATCGCCAGAAGGCGTTCCATTCGCGTTCGCCGATCGCCGCGCCGGTCAGGTGCCGGATCGTCAGCCCGTCGATCGCGGCCGCGCGCTCCTTGCGGATTGCTTTGCGCTTGCGGCTGGCGAGCGCGGCGAGGAAGTCGTCGAAGGTCGCATAGCCGTCATTCTGCCAATGGAATTGCGTCCCCTCGCGCACCAGCCAGCCTGCCGCGGCGAACAGCGGAAGCTGCTCGGCGGTGACGAAGGTCGCGTGTGCCGAGGACAGCTCGTGCTGCGCCACTACCGCCTCGATCGCGCCGATCAGCGCGGCGGCGGCGTCCGGATCGCGCAGCAGCAGGCGCGGGCCGGGCACGGGGGTGAAGGGCGCGGCGACCTGCAGCTTGGGGTAATAGCGGCCGCCGGCGCGCTCCCACGCGTCGGCCCAGCCGTGATCGAAGACATATTCGCCCTGGCTGTGCCCCTTGGCATAAGCGGGCGCGATCGCGATCGGCGCGCCGTCCGCGCCGTCGACGACGATCGGCACCGGTTGCCAGCCGCTGCGCCCGCCGACGCTGCCCGATTCTTCCAGTGCCTTGAGAAATGCATGGCCGACGAACGGGTTGGCGGTGCCGGCGCACGCATCCCATTGTTCGGCGGGGATGGCGGAGACGCCGGGCACCAGGCGCGCGGTAAGCGAGGTCATCGCGCGCGAGATAGGATCGCAGGTGTCGCGATCAAAGGGCGGAGGCGACTTCCACGATCGCGTCGATCTCGACCGCCGCGCCGAGCGGCAGGACCGCGACCCCGACTGCCGAGCGGGCATGCTTGCCGGCATCGCCGAACAGCTTGACCATCAGTTCCGACGCGCCGTTCGCGACCTTTGGCTGGTCGGTGAAGTCGGCGGTCGAATTGACGAACACGCCCAGCTTCACGATCCGCGTCACGCGCTGAAGGTTGCCGCAATGCGCCTTGATCTGTGCGACGAGCATCAGCGCGCAGCGCTGCGCCGCGTCCTGCCCGTCCTCCAGCGAGACGTCGTCGCCGAGCCGCCCGGTCACCACCGCGCCGTCCTTGAACGGCAACTGGCCCGAAATGTGGAGCAGCCCGCCCGCCTCGACGACGGGAACGTAAGCGGCGACGGGGGCGGCCGCCTGCGGCAGCGTGAGGCCAAGCTCTTCGAGAGCGCGATCGATGCGGTCGGTCATGCCGCGTTGCTTGCCGCCTGCGCCCCGCCGCGGTCAAGCCTCCGCCGGCCTGCCTTCGTCGAAGCGCGCCGCGATCCAGTCCTGCGCGGTCGACCAGTCGTCGATCCGCGCATGGGCGTGCGGGGAGGGCGGGACGCCGGGGGCGAGCTGCGGCTCCGACACCATGTGCAGCCGCCACACGCCCGGCGCATGCGTCGCGACCGATTCGTGATGGTGCGGCAAATCGTCGACGAACACCGTGACCGGGTGGCCATATTCCGCGACCAGCCGCGCGACCGGCGCCCCCTTGCCGCCCTGGTTGCACTCGACGCGATGCGCGATCCCGTGCCCGGCGAGCTGGTCGATGCGATGCGTGCGGCAATGATCCTCGAGATTGGTGAGGATCACGATATCGGCGCGCTCCGCCAGCATCGCCAGCGCTTCGCCGGCGCCGGGCACCAGCGTCTGGCGGTGCATCTCGTCGGGAAAGAAGCCGCCGAGATAGCCGAACATCTCTTCGCGGGTCATCGGCACTTCGCTGCCGCGTCGCTTCATGCTCTTCGCCAGTTCCCGGGTGCCGATCGTGAAATCGACTTCGTGCACGGTGCCCAGCCAGTCGGCGAAGTGGCGGACCATGTGCAACAGCACCTCGTCGCAATCGGAGATCAGCAGCGGCCGGGTCATACGCGCCGCTCCAGCAGATGCCGCGCCGCGACGAGCGATTCAGGGCTGTGCCCGGTCGATTCGGCACAGGCGATCAGATCGGGTTCATGCGCCTCGAGGAAAGTGATCGTTGCGGCGAGCGTCGATGGATCTGTAAGGTATTCCCGCAAGTTGTCTGGCGTAAGGCCCGTCGTGCCGAGAAATCGCTCGGCGCGTAACGGATCGTTAAGGACAAAGGTCAAGGCATCGAGCGCGCGTGCCACGGCATCGTCCGGTTTCGTGTCATTGCGCATCACTATCTGTCGTCGCCCTGTTGGGAGTGGTCGTCGCGTGGCAAAAAGGGTGCTCGTTGTCGAGGACAACGAACTCAATCTGAAGCTGTTCAGCGACCTGCTGCGGGCGCACGGCTTCGTCGTTGAGCCGGTGCGCGACGGGCGCGAGGCGGTGGAGCGCGCGCGCGCCTTCGCGCCCGATCTGGTCGTCATGGACATCCAGATGCCGCACGTCACGGGGTATGAGCTGATCCTGCAGCTGAAGGCCGATGCGGCGCTGCGTCACATCCCGGTGATGGCGGTCACCGCCTATGCCGGGCGCGAGGACGAGGAACGCCTGCGCGCCGCCGGGGCGGACGCCTATGTGTCGAAGCCGATTACGCTGGCGCGGTTCATGGCCGCTGTCACCGAGCTTACCTGACCGGCGCCACGCAGAAAAGCCGCCGGCGTCAAGCGCAGGCGGCTTTCGGGAAGCAAGCAAAAGACGAGTCGCGTGCGGTTCTGGATCCCGGCCTGCGCCGGAATGATCGAACGATCGCTACGCGATTCGGTCGATCACTTGATCTTGGCTTCCTTGAACTCGACGTGCTTGCGCACGACGGGATCGTACTTGTTGAAGCTCAGCTTCTCGGTCTTCGTGCGCGGGTTCTTCTTGGTGACGTAGAAGAAGCCGGTGTCGGCCGAGCTGACGAGCTTGATCTTGACGGTGGTCGGCTTTGCCATGACCAGTTCCTAGCGAATGAAAACGAAAAATGCGGCGAAGGCTCCTCCGCCGCGTCAGGCTGGGGCGCTTGGCCCATGTGGCGCGCGGAGTCAAGCATCGGTGCGGTTAACGCCTCGGTAACGCGCTGGCCGTTATGAGAAGGGCCAGAGGAGATAGCCGTCATGAGCAACGACGATGTCATCACCGCCCGGGCCGAACTGACCCGCCGAATCGCCGCGATCGAATGGCGCGCCGGGCCGACGCAACTCACCCCCGATATCGAGCGCATCCACGAACTGGCACGCCACCATCATCTGCCTGCCGCGGTGGATGCCGCGAATCAGCTTCGGCTGGCGCTGGCGCGTGGGGAGCGCGGCGTTCCGGTGCATCGCCTGCTGCAATTGCTGGGGCAAGCGGTCGTCACCGATCGCGGGGAGGCGCCGCGCCGCGCCGCCTGAGCGCGGTCGCGCGGGTGGGAGCCAAACCCACCGCCGGTCGTTTCGCCTCCGACACCTGATCCGTACGGAGCGAATCGTGACCGACACCAATCCTGCCCTCGAAACGCCGACCGATCTGGCGCGCAACGACACGCGCACCGTCGCCGACGCGCTGAACGCCGCGCTGGCGGACAGCTATGCGCTGTATCTGAAGACCAAGAACTTTCACTGGCACGTCAGCGGGCCGCATTTCCGCGACTATCACCTGCTGCTCGACGATCAGGCCGCGCAGATCCTCGGCGTCACCGACGCGATCGCCGAGCGCGTCCGCAAGACCGGCGGCACCACCCTGCGCTCGATCGGCGATATCTCGCGCCGCCAGTCGATCAAGGACAACGACCGCGACTTCGTTCCCGCCGACGAGATGCTCGCCGAGCTGCGCGACGACAATCTGACGCTGGTGGAGCGCTTCCGCGACGTGAAGCAGGCGTCCGAGGATGCCGGCGACAATGCCACCAGCGGGATCGTCGACGAATGGACCGATCAGGCCGAGGAGCGCGCCTGGTTCCTGTTCGAGGCCAGCCGCAAGGGCTGATGGCCGTCCACGATCGACACGGAGACTCGTCATGCTGAAACTCGCTGTCATCTTCCTCATCGCCGGACTGGTGCTCGGTGCCCTCGGCTTCGGCGGGATCGGCGGCGCGTTCGTCGGCATCGCCAAGATCCTGTTCTTCATCGCGCTCGCCTTGTTCCTGATCTTCCTCGTGCTGGGCGTTGTGGCGGGCAAGAAGGTGAAGGACGCGGTCTGATATCGCGGGATACGGGGCAGCCATCTTGCCCCAACCTGCGCGCGGGTGCATCACCGCGCGCAGGTCATGTTCCCGAGGAGTCCCGATGCGTCTGCCTTTCGCTGCCGTCCTGTTGACGGCGATGACGACCGCTGCCGCCATGCCGTTCGCCGCCGCTGCGCAAGCCGCCGCGCCGTTGCCGGCCAGCAACCCCTTCGCCCAGCCGAGCACGCTGCCGTTCGAGGCGCCGCCGTTCGACCGCATCAAGGACGCCGACTATCAGCCGGCGCTCGAGGCCGGCATGGCCGAGCAGCTCGCCGAGGTGAACAACATCGTCCGCGTCCGCTCCGCGCCGACCTTCGACAACACGATCGCGGCGCTGGAGCGCTCGGGCCGGCTGCTGGAGCGTGCGGCGCTCGCCTTCTACGGCGTCAACGGCGCGAACACCAACGACGTGCTCCAGAAGACGCAGGAAGTGCTCGCGCCGAAGTTCGCGGCGCATCAGGACGCGATCCAGCTCAATCCGCAGCTTTTCGCGCGCGTCCGCACGCTGTACGACGCCCGCCAGACGCTGAAGCTGACGCCCGAGCAATTGCAGGTGCTGACGCTGACCTATGAGAATATGGTCCGCGCCGGTGCGAAGCTCTCGCTCGCCGACAAGACGAAGCTGAGCGCGCTCAATGCGCAGCTGTCGACATTGGAGACCGCGTTCCAGCAGAAGCTGCTCGCCGCTGCCAAGGCCGGCGCACTAGTCGTCGACGACCGCGCCAAGCTGGCCGGGCTGTCGGAGGCGGAGATCGCCGCGGCCGCCGATGCCGCCAAGGAGCGCGGGCTGACCGGCAAGTACGTCCTGACGCTTCAGAACACGACGCAACAGCCCGCGCTCGCCGCGCTGACCGATCGGTCGACGCGCGAGGCGCTGTTCAATGCCAGCTGGACCCGCGCTGAGAAGGGCGACGCCAACGATACCCGCGCGACGATCAGCCAGCTCGCCGAATTGCGCGCGCAGAAGGCGAAGCTGCTCGGCTTCGCAACCTGGGCCGATTACGTGCTGTCGGATCAGATGGCGAAGAACCCGACCACCGCGCTCGGCTTCATGCAACAGCTCGGCAAGCCGGTCGCCGCCGAACAGCGCCGCGAGGCCGCGGAGCTGCAGCAGCAGATCAAGGCCGAGGGCGGCACTTTCCCGCTCAAGCCATGGGACTGGGATCTCTATTCGGAGAAGCTGCGCAAGGCCAAGTACGACCTGAACCAGGACGAGCTGAAGCCCTATTTCGAGATCAACAAGGTGCTGACCGACGGCGTCTTCTACGCCGCCAATCAGCTGTACGGCATCACCTTCAAGCGTCGCACCGACCTGCCCGTCTACCAGCCCGACGTGATGGTCTATGAGGTGTCGGAGGAGAATGGCACGCCGATCGGGCTGATGTATTTCGATTACTGGAAGCGCGACAACAAGAACGGTGGCGCGTGGATGTCGAACTTCGTCAACCAGTCGAAGCTGCTCGGCACCAAGCCGGTGATCTACAACGTCGGCAATTTCACCAAGCCGGCGGCGGGACAGCCCGCGCTCATCACCTTTGACGACGTGACGACGATGTTCCACGAGTTCGGCCATGCGCTGCACGGCCTGTTCGCGAACCAGACCTATCCGTCGGTGTCGGGCACCAACACCGCGCGCGACTTCGTCGAATTCCCGTCGCAGTTCAACGAGCATTGGGCGCTCGATCCCAAGGTGCTGCCGCATTACGCGGTCAATCGTCAGGGGCAGGTGATCCCGCCCGCGCTGGTCGCCAAGATCAAGCGCGCCGCGACCTTCAACACCGGCAACAGCTTCGGCCAGGCGCTGGCGGCGGCGGAGCTCGACATGAGCTGGCATTCGCTGCCCGCCAGCGCCGGACGGCAGGACGTCAATGTGTTCGAGCCGAAGGCGCTCGCCGCGACCGGGCTCGACACCGACGACGTGCCGCCGCGTTACCGGTCGAGCTATTTCCTTCACATCTGGGGGAACGGCTATTCGGCGGGCTATTATGCCTATCAATGGACCAAGATGCTCGACGCCAATGCCTATGCATGGTTCGAGAATCACGGCGGGCTGACGCGCGCCAACGGCCAGCGCTTCCGCGACATGATCCTGTCGAAGGGCCATACCGAGGATTACGCGCCGATGTTCCGCGCCTTCAACGGCAAGGATCCCGAGGTGGGGCCGCTGCTCCACGACCTCGGGCTGAACGCCGACGGGAGCCGCGTCGCGGAGTAACCTTCAATCTTCTGTTCCCCGGCGAAGGCCGGGGCCCAGTGACGGAACGATCGTAACGGCGCGGCGTGCTCCGTTACCTCGGCTTTCCCAACTGGGCCCCGGCCTCCGCCGGGGAACGGAAGCTTAAGCCAACAAGTCCCGCGTCTCGGGATGTTTCTCGATATACGCCCGCACGAACGGGCATTGCGGCACCACCTTCAGCCCGCGGTCGCGGACGATGTCGAGCGCGCCGCGGATCAGCTTGGTGCCGACCCCGCGCCCCTCGATCTCGGGCGGGACGACGGTGTGCGTGAACACGATCGTCGCGCCTTCCAGCTGATAGGCGGCGACCGCGCGATGGCCGTCCACCTCCAGCGCGAACTCCTGTTCGGAGCGCTGGTCCGTGACCCGCTCGACGCTCATCGCGCTGCCGCCGGCAATTCGGGCGGGGCGTCGATGCCCTTGGCGGCGGGCGCGATCGGGCGCGGCTTGTCGGCCTGATTCTCCGTTTCCGGCGTCCGCCGCTCGCACGCCGACAGCGCGGTGGCCGCCGCAAAGGTGAACAGGGCAAGATTGGGGCGTACGCGCATCGCGGTCTTTCGGCAGGTCGGTGACCCGCGCATTACGCGTCAGCGCCGCCGGCCGTTCCCGGCGCAGTTGCGGAAGCGGCCCCGCGCGCCTAGTGCGCCGGTGCACATGGCGCGCGATCCGCTTCCCGACCTTCACCGCATCTTCGGCTTCCCTGCGTTCCGCGGCGTGCAGGAGCAGGTGGTGACGCGCGTGCTCGCGGGCGAGCGGACATTGGCGGTGATGCCGACCGGCGCGGGCAAGTCGCTCTGCTACCAACTGCCCTCGGCGATGCTGGAGGGGACGTGCGTGGTCGTCAGCCCGCTGATCGCGCTGATGCACGACCAGTTGCGCGCGGCGACCGCGGTGGGCCTGCGCGCCGCGACGCTGACCAGTGTCGACGAGAACAAGGCCGAGACGCGCGGGCGCTATCTCGATGGCGAGCTGGACCTGCTGTACGTCGCGCCCGAGCGCGCCTCGACTGCCGACTTCCGCGACCTGCTGACGCGTGGCCGCCCGGCGCTGTTCGCGATCGACGAGGCGCATTGCGTCAGCGAATGGGGGCATGACTTCCGCCCCGATTACCGGCTGCTGCGCCCGTTGCTCGATACCTTCGCGGACGTGCCGCGGCTCGCGCTGACCGCCACCGCCGACGCGCATACCCGTGCCGACATCCTCGAACAGCTCGGCATCCCGCACGAGGGGATGATCGTCGCCGGGTTCGACCGGCCGAACATCCGCTATGCGATCCGCCCGAAGGACAACAGCACGCGCCAGATCGCCGACGTGGTGCGCGACACGCCCGGCCCTGGGATCGTCTATGTCCAGACTCGCGCCGCGACCGAGAAGATGGCGGCGCAATTGGCGCAGATCACCGGCCGCCCGGTGCGCGCCTATCATGCCGGGCTCGATCCGGCGGTGCGCGCGCGCAACCAGGCCGATTTCGTCGCCTCCGAGGACATGGTGATGTGCGCGACGGTCGCGTTCGGGATGGGGATCGACAAGCCCGACGTCCGCTTCGTCGCGCACGCCGGGCTGCCGAAGTCGATCGAGGCCTATTATCAGGAAACCGGCCGCGCCGGGCGCGACGGCGATCCGGCGGTCGCGCATCTGTTCTGGGGCGCCGAGGATTTCGCGCGCGCGCGGCAGCGGATCGGCGAGGTCGAGCCGCAGCGTCAGCCCGGCGAGCGGCAGCGGCTCGCGGCGCTCGGCGCGTTGGTCGAAACCGCCGGCTGTCGCCGCGCGATCCTGCTGCGCCATTTCGGCGAGCACCCGCCCGAGACGTGCGGCAATTGCGACAATTGCCTGTCGCCCCCCGCTGCGATCGACGCGACCGAGACGGCGCGCAAATATCTGTCGGCGGTGTTCCGCACCGGGCAGATGTTCGGCGCGACCTATATCGAGGAAGTGCTGACCGGGAAGTCGAGCGAACGCAGCCTGATGAACGGGCATGAGGCGCTGTCGGTGTGGAACATCGTCGATGGCACCGAGACGGCGATGCTCAAGCCGGTCGGGCGAGCCTTGCTGCTCAAGGACGCGCTGCGCACCAATGCGCACGGCGGGCTCGAGTTCGGGCCCGCGGCGCGTGCGCTGCTGAAGGGCGAGGCGACGCTGGCGCTGGTCGAGCCGCCCAAACGCGAGCGGCGGCGGCGCGGGGCAGGGGCGGCGGACAATCCGGTCGACGATCCGCTGTTCGAGGCATTGCGGGTTACGCGCCGTGAACTGGCGAAGGAGGCGGGGGTGCCGCCGTACGTGATCTTCCACGATTCGGCGTTGCGCGAGATGGCGGCGTTGCGCCCGGCCTCGCTTGCCGCGCTCGGCCGGATCGCCGGCGTCGGACAGCGCAAGCTCGACGCTTATGGGCAGGCGTTTCTCGATACGGTCCGCGCGCACGGCTGACGTTTCCGGCTGACGCCCGCCGCGCGTTTCGCTACGGAAGCGTGATGCTTCGTCCTCTCGATCCGACGATCGCGGTCGCCCCGCAGATCACCCCCGACGATGTCCCCGCGATCGCCGCCGCCGGCTATGTCGCGATCGTCAACAACCGCCCCGACGGCGAGGAGCCCGGCCAGCCCGACGGCAATGCGATCCGCGTCGCGGCCGAGGCGGCGGGGCTCGCTTATACCGCGATCCCGATCACCCACGCCGGCTTCTCGCGCCCGCAGGTCGATGCGATGCGCGACGCGCTGGCGGCGGCGAACGGCCCGGTGCTCGCCTATTGCCGCTCGGGCACGCGCTCGTGCAATCTGTGGGCGCTGGCACGCGCCGCGCAGGGCGACGATGCCGATGCGGTGACCGCCAAGGCGGCGCAGGCCGGCTACGATCTGCGCGGACTGCGCCCGGCGCTCGACGCGGTGGCGCACGCAGGCTGACACAGATGCGGCTGGGGGGGCTGTTCGGCTTCGGGCGTGTGGCGCGATCGATGCACACGGTCGAGGATGCGCTCGCCGCGGTGGCGGAGGCGTTGCCCGCCTTCGCGGCCTATGATGCCGTCGTCGGGGACGATGGCCGCGCCGCGCTGGCGATCGACGGCACCGGTCGCCTCGCGCTGGTGGTCGTCCGGGGCGCGCGGGCGCGGGCGCGTGTGGTGGACTGGCCGATGCTGCGGCTGATCGACGGCGGCGTGCTGATCGAAACCCGCGACCGTCGCCTAGGCACGGTGGTGCTCAACCGCCTGACCGCGATCGACATCCGTCGGCTCGGGATGCCGCCATTGCCCCAGCGCGAAGCCGCCGAGATCGTGCACGAGCCGGCGGCGGCGTAGGAGGGCGGTTGCGTGCGCGTCACCGTCATCCCCGCGCAGGCGGGGATCCAGACGCGCAGGTTTGTCGATTGAGGCGCAGGCGTCAGAGATTCTGGATCCCCGCCTCCGCGGGGATGACGGCCGGGTGAAAGCATCGTCCCGGATCAAGTCCGGGGTGACGGGAAGCCCTACTTCCCCGCCGCCTCGCGCGCGGCCTGTCGGTCGCGATAGAATTGCTGGACCACCGCCCAGCCTTCCGCGGCGCTCTCGACATAGCGGAAGATGCCGAGGTCACGCTCCGACACCACCCCTTCCTCGACCAGCGCGTCGAAGTTGATGACGCGCTGCCAGAATTCGCGCCCGAACAGCAGCACCGGAATCGGCTCGACCTTGCCGGTCTGGATCAGCGTCAGCAGCTCGAACAACTCGTCGAACGTCCCGAACCCGCCCGGGAACGCCGCCAGCGCGCGCGCGTGGAGCAGGAAGTGCATCTTGCGCAGCGCGAAATAGTGGAACTGCGTCGACAGCGCCGGGGTGACGTACGGATTGGGCGCCTGTTCGTGCGGCAGGACGATGTTGAGCCCGATCGATTCGGCGTGAACGTCCGCCGCGCCGCGATTGGCCGCCTCCATGATCGACGGACCACCGCCCGAACAGACCACGAAGTGCCGCTTGCCCGCCTCGTCGCGCGGGAAGTTCGAGCACAGCTGCGCCAGCTCGCGCGCCATGTCGTAATATTTGCTCTTGTCGACCAGCCGTTGCGCGATCTTCCGGCTCTTCTCGTCGGTGGCGAGGTCGAGCAGCGCCTGTGCCTTGGCCGGCTCGGGGATGCGCGCCGAGCCGTAGAAGACGAACGTCGAGCCGATATGCGCTTCCTCGAGGATCAGCTGCGTCTTGAGCAGCTCGAGCTGGAAGCGGACGGGACGGAGGTCCTCGCGGAGCAGGAAGTCCATGTCCTGAAAGGCGAGGCGATAGGCCGGGCTCTCGGTCTGCGGGGTGGAGACGTTGGTCTTGGCGACCTCGGCATCCTGCTTGGCACGCGGGAAGACGCGGCTCGGTACTCGGGTATCACTCATTTACCGTGGGATAGGACGGCAATGTTACGCCTGCAAGCTCACCTGCAGAAGCGCGCGCCGTCGTCTTCCAGATGCAGGTGATCGCGGTGCACGGCATTGTAATCGGGCGACAGCACCGTCCCGAACCGTCGGCACGCCGAGGTGTGGACGACTTTCAGGAACTCGCGCACCGCCGGGTCGGGGGAGTTCCAGTCGCGCAGGATCGAGATGCGCCGGCCGTCCTTCAGCTCGAACGCGCCGATATCGATCGCATTGGCGATCGCATGACCGGAACGCCGCGCCGGCCCGCTGGTGCCGACGGTGTTGCGGCAGGCATAGCTGCCCATGCTGACGACGCGCGACAGTTCCGACCCGAGAATCTGATAGGCGGCGGGCGCGACGCCGTTGCGCGCCCAGCCGGCATAAGCGCGCGCCGCGCCGCAGCGCACCGCGCCGAGATTGGCGGTCGGCACGCCAATGTCGAGCAATTTGACCGTCCCGGTCAGCCCGCACCCGCCACCGAAATCCTTGTCGGGCAGCGGCTGGAAATCGACCCCGAGCGCGCGCAGGTCGGCGAAGCATTGCCGGGTCTCGCGCGCGGAGGGCAACTCGACCCGCGCGCGCTGCGTCGGCGCGACCGGGCGCTCGGTGCTTCCGCAGCCGGCGAGCGCCAGCGCCACCGCGATCGTCATGCCGGACCTGATCCGGCATCCACCCATCCGCTCGCCCCGCATCACGCTGGCTTGCGGCACGGTGAACCCCGGAACAAGTCCGGGGTGACGAAGGGAGTCGGCGGCGCGACGACCCGAGCGATCCATGTTGCCAATGCGCCCGACCGCCGCTAGGGCCGTCGACGGGCCACGCGGTCCCAACGCCGCGCGCGCTCTCTGTAAGGAGAGACAGACATGACTGATTCGACTGCCGCCGACGCCATTCTTGCGCCGACGAAGCCCGCCACCAGGCCGGCGCGTCCGCATTTCTCGTCCGGCCCGTGTGCCAAGCCGCCCGGCTATGATCCCGCCAAGCTCGCGACCGACGTCCTCGGACGTTCGCACCGCTCGAAGCTCGGCAAGCAGCGGCTGCAATATTGCATCGATCTGATGCGCGAGCTTCTGAACCTGCCCGACACGCACCGCATCGGCATCGTCCCCGGTTCCGACACTGGCGCGTATGAGATGGCGATGTGGACGATGCTCGGCGCGCGTCCGGTCACCGCGCTCGCGTGGGAAAGCTTCGGCGAGGGCTGGGTGACCGATGCGGTCAAGCAGCTGAAGATCGACCCGACCGTGATCCGCGCCGATTACGGGCAGCTCCCCGATTTGCAGCAGATCGACTGGTCGAACGACGTGCTGTTCACCTGGAACGGCACCACCAGCGGCGTGCGCGTGCCGAACGGCGACTGGATTCCCGACGATCGCGCCGGGCTGAGCTTCGCCGACGCGACCAGCGGTGTGTTCGCCTACGACCTGCCGTGGGACAAGATCGACGTCGCGACGTTCAGCTGGCAGAAGGTGCTGGGCGGTGAGGGCGCGCATGGCGTGCTGATCCTCGGGCCGCGCGCGGTCGAGCGGCTGGAGACGTACACCCCGGCATGGCCGCTGCCCAAGGTGTTCCGCCTCGTTTCCAAGGACAAGCTCGCCGAGGGCGTGTTCAAGGGCGAGACGATTAACACTCCGTCGATGCTGGCGGTCGAGGATGCGATCTGGGCGCTCGAATGGGCCAAGTCGCTGGGGAAGGGCGGACTGATCGCGCGCTCCGACGCCAATGCCGCCGCGCTCGACCGGATCGTCGCCGAGCGCGACTGGCTGGGGCATCTCGCCGAGGACGAGGCGTCGCGGTCGAAGACCAGCGTGTGCCTGACCGTCGAGGGCGCCGACGCCGACTTCATCAAGAAGTTCGCCGCGCTGCTCGAAAAGGAAGACGCCGCCTATGACGTCGCGGGCTATCGCGACGCGCCGGCCGGGCTGCGCATCTGGTGCGGCGCGACGGTGGATACTGCCGATATCGAGGCGCTCGGCCCGTGGCTCGACTGGGCCTACGCCACCGCGAAGGCATGACAATCTAGCCCTCTCCCCTGCGGGGAGAGGGTTGGGTGAGGGGCCGAGGTCTCACCGAGACGAACCTCTCTGCGAGGCTCCGACCCCTCACCCCAGCCCTCTCCCCACAGGGGAGAGGGAGCCAGCACATTCCACGAAAGGCACCAACATGCCCAAGGTACTGATTTCCGACAAAATGGACCCGCGCGCTGCCGAGATCTTCCGCGAGCGCGGGGTCGAGGTCGACGTGATCACCGGCAAGACCCCCGACGAGCTGAAGGCGATCATCGGCAACTATGACGGGCTCGCGATCCGCAGCTCGACCAAGGTCACCAAGGACATCCTCGAACACGCCACCAACCTGAAGGTCGTCGGCCGCGCCGGGATCGGGGTCGATAACGTCGACATCCCTGCCGCCTCGGCAAAGGGCGTGGTGGTGATGAACACGCCGTTCGGCAATTCGATCACCACCGCCGAACACGCGATCGCGCTGATGTTCGCGCTCGCGCGCCAGCTGCCCGAGGCCGACGCCTCGACGCAGGCGGGCAAGTGGGAGAAGAACCGCTTCATGGGCGTCGAGGTCACCGGCAAGACGCTCGGTCTGATCGGCGCGGGCAACATCGGCTCGATCGTCGCCGACCGCGCTTTGGGGCTGAAGATGAAGGTCGTGGCCTTCGACCCGTTCCTTACCGAGGAGCGGGCGGTGGAATTGGGCGTGACCAAGGTAACGCTCGACGAGCTGCTGGCGCGCGCCGACTTCATCACGCTGCACACGCCGCTGACCGACCAGACCCGCAACATCCTTTCGGCGGAAAATCTCGCCAAGACCAAGAAGGGCGTGCGGATCGTCAATTGCGCGCGCGGCGGGCTGATCGACGAGGCCGCGCTCAAGGAAGGGCTCGACTCGGGGCATATCGCGGGCGCGGCGCTCGACGTGTTCGTGACCGAGCCGGCCAAGGAGAGCCCACTGTTCGGCACCCCGAACTTCGTCTCGACCCCGCATCTCGGCGCGTCGACCACCGAGGCGCAGGTCAATGTCGCGATCCAGGTCGCCGAACAGATGGCCGACTATCTGGTCTCGGGCGGCGTCACCAACGCGCTCAACGTCCCCAGCCTGTCGGCCGAGGAAGCGCCGAAGCTGCGCCCGTATATGGGGCTGGCCGAGAAGCTCGGCTCGCTGGTCGGGCAGCTCGCGACCGGCGCGATCGACCGCGTCTCGATCCACCGCGAGGGCGCAGCGGCGGACCTCAACCCCAAGCCGCTGACCAGCGCGGTGCTGACCGGCTTCCTGCGCCAGCAGACCGACACGGTGAACATGGTCAACGCGCCGGTGCTGGCGCGCGACCGCGGCATGGAAGTGCGCGAGATCCGCACCGAGCGTGAGGGCGATTACCACACGCTGTTGCGCGTCGCGGTCCGCACCGCCGACGGCGAGCGCTCGGTCGCGGGGACGCTGTTCGGCGACAGCGCGCAGCGGCTGGTCGAGCTGTTCGGGATCAAGGTCGAGGCCGATCTGACCGGCGCGATGCTGTATGTGGTCAACGAGGACGCGCCGGGCTTCATCGGTCGCATCGGGACGCTACTCGGTGAGGCGGGGGTCAACATCGGCACCTTCCACCTCGGCCGTCGCGAGGCGGGCGGCGAGGCGGTGCTGCTGCTGTCGGTCGACCAGCCGGTCGATGCCGACCTGCTCGCGCAGGTCAAGGCGCTGCCGGGCGTGAAGACCGCGATGGGGCTGTCGTTCTGATTTTTTGGGGGGCTAGTCTCGGTGAGACACCGGCCCCTCACCCAACCCTCTCCCCGGAGGGGAGAGGGCTAAAGTGACCCAAAAGCCCTCTCCCCTGTGGGGAGAGGGTTGGGTGAGGGGTTGCCGCGCACGCTACCGCCACAGATGGTACGCGCCGATGCAAATCGACCCACTCCTCCTCGACCGCGCCCGCAAGATGCGCCGTCAGATGACCGAGCCAGAAACTCGCCTGTGGCTCGCCGTCCGCGGCAAGCGCCTGAACGCCGTCAAGTTCAGCCGGCAGGTGGTAGCTGGCCCGTACATTCTCGATTTCTGCGCACGGCTGCACAAGCTCGCCGTAGAGGTTGACGGCGACACCCACACCGACCAAGCCCGCGATGACCGGCGAACCGAATGGCTCGAAGCGCACGGCTATCGGGTTCTTCGCTTCAGCAACGCGGACGTGACGATGAATTTGGATGGGGTGCTTCAGATGATTGCCGTCGCGGTGATGACCGCCCTTCACCCGACCCTCTCCCCAGGGGGGGGAGGGCTATAATGACCGCGCTTCTGCCCGAAGGTCTTCGCGACCGCCTGCCGCCCTTCGCCGAT
This sequence comes from Sphingomonas phyllosphaerae, assembly GCA_036946405.1. Taxonomy (NCBI): domain Bacteria; kingdom Pseudomonadati; phylum Pseudomonadota; class Alphaproteobacteria; order Sphingomonadales; family Sphingomonadaceae; genus Sphingomonas; species Sphingomonas phyllosphaerae. The sequence goes on from JAQIJC010000001.1 coordinate 877,774, forward strand.
GCCGCTGCCGCGATCGAGGCGCGGGTGCTCGCCGCGATCGGCGCGCATGGCTATGAGCGTGTCGATCCGCCGCTCGCCGAATTCGCCGACGGGCTCGGCACGCGGCTGAAGGCGGGGGCGCTCCACGATGCGGTGCGCTTCGTCGATCCGGTGTCGCAGCGCACGCTGGCGATCCGCCCCGACCTGACCGCGCAGGTCGCGCGGATCGCGGCGACGCGGATGGGGCACCACCCGCGCCCGGTGCGGCTCAGCTATGCCGGCGCGGTGCTCAAGCTGCGCGCCAGCCAATTGTCGCCCGCGCGCGAGACGCGACAGATCGGCGCGGAACTGTTCGGGCTCGATTCGCTCGCCGCCGCGCAGGAGGTCGTCACCGTCGCGATCGACGCGCTGGAGGCGGCGGGCGTCACAGGTGCCTCGATCGATTTCACGCTTCCCGACCTCGTCGACACGCTCGCCGCCGGGCCGCTGCCGGTCGCGCCCGAAGCGCTCGACACGCTGCGCCAGCGGCTCGACGCCAAGGATGCCGGCGGGGTTGCGGCGGTTGCGCCCGATTACCTGCCGTTGATCGAAGCGGCGGGCCCCTTTGAGAAGGCATTGGCGCGGCTCCGCGCGTTCGATCGCACCGGCGTGCTGGCGACGCGGCTCGACGGGCTCGCGGCGATCGCGGCGGCGGTCGGCGATCGCGTGGCGATGACACTCGACCCGACCGAGCGCCACGGCTTCGAATATCAGACGTGGCTTGGCTTCTCGCTGTTCGGTGGCGGAGCGGGGAGCGAGATCGGGCGCGGCGGCACTTATGCGGTCGTCCACGAGGGCGGCGCCGAGGAAGCGGCGACCGGCTTCTCGCTCTATGCCGACCGCTTGCTCGGCGATCCGCCGGTGCACGACCGCCGCCGCCTGTTCCTCCCGCTCGGCACGTCGCCCGCCGAAGCAGCGCGGCTGCGCGCGGCAGGCTGGGTCACGGTCGCGGCGCTGGCGGCCGGCGACACGCCCGAGGCCCAGGTCTGCACGCATTTCTTCGCCGACGGTGAGGCCCGCGTCTTGTAGGCGGAACCAAATCCGTCATCCCGGACTTGATCCGGGACGACGAAGGTAGCGGGACGCCGCTCCATTGCCGCGAACGCGACGGCGGTTGACCCGCTCCCGCCCGCCCGCTACCCGCGCCCCCGACATTCCTGAACCGCCCGCGTGCCGAGTCCTGTCGAAGGGCGCGCGGGTTCGCAGCGGCAGGCGAGGAATCGCATCCATGGCAAATGTGGCAGTCATCGGCGCGCAATGGGGCGACGAGGGCAAGGGCAAGATCGTCGACTGGCTGGCGGAGCGCGCCGATATGGTCGTCCGCTTTCAGGGCGGGCACAATGCCGGGCACACGCTGGTGGTCGGCGAGAACGTCTACAAGCTCTCGCTGCTGCCGTCGGGGATCGTGCGCGGCACACCGTCGGTGATCGGCAATGGCGTGGTGCTCGATCCGTGGGCGCTCAAGGCCGAGATCGAGCGGCTCGGCGCGCAGGGCGTCACCGCCACGCCCGAGACGCTGCGCATCGCCGACAATTGCGCGCTGATCCTGCCGTTCCACCGCGACCTCGACGGGCTGCGCGAGGATGCGAGCGGCGCGGGCAAGATCGGCACGACGCGGCGCGGGATCGGCCCGGCCTATGAGGACAAGGTCGGCCGCCGCGCGATCCGCGTCTGCGACCTGGCGCACCTCGACGATCTCGGGCCTCAGCTCGACCGGCTGACCGCGCACCACGACGCGCTGCGCGCCGGCTTCGGCGAGACGCCGATCGACCGCGACGCGCTGGTCGCCGAACTGCGCGACATCGCCGGCTTCGTGCTGCCGTTCGCGCGGCCGGTGTGGCGCGATCTCAACGCCGCCAAGGAAGCCGGCAAGCGCATCCTGTTCGAGGGGGCGCAGGGCGTGCTGCTCGACATCGATCACGGCACCTATCCGTTCGTCACCTCGTCGAACACGATCGCGGGCAGCGCGGCGGGCGGCTCGGGGCTCGGCCCGGCGGCGGTCGGCTTCGTGCTGGGGATCGCCAAGGCCTACACCACGCGCGTCGGCTCCGGGCCGTTCCCGACCGAGCTGGACGACGCCACCGGCGAGCGGCTGGGGACGCGCGGGCATGAGTTCGGCACCGTCACCGGGCGCAAGCGCCGTTGCGGCTGGTTCGACGCAGTGCTGGTACGGCAATCGGCGGCGGTCGGCGGGATCACCGGAATCGCGCTCACCAAGATCGACGTGCTCGACGGGTTCGAGGACGTGAAGATCTGCACCGGCTATCGCCTGCGCGGCGAGGTGATCGATTATTACCCGACGCATGCCGCCGATCAGGTGCTGGTCGAGCCGGTCTATGAGACGATGCCGGGCTGGCAGGAATCGACTGCGGGGGCGCGGAGCTGGGCCGATCTGCCGGCGCAGGCGATCAAGTACATCCGCCGCGTCGAGGAACTGATCCGCTGCCCGGTGGCGCTGGTGTCGACCAGCCCGGAGCGGGCGGACACGATCCTCGTTCGCGATCCGTTTGCGGATTGAGTTGCCTGAACGCGTCGTCCCGGACTTGATCCGGAGCCCCGCTTTATCTCACCGTCGAGAAGAAGCGGTGCCCCGGGTCGAGCCCGGGGCGACGGTTCAAGGTCGATATAGCAACCCTTAGCTACGCGGCCCCGGCTGGGTCGCGGTGCCGGCCGCGCCACCCTGCGGCAGCTGATCCGACGGCGTGTTCGTCGCCTCGGTCGGCTGCCCCTGCTGCGGCTGGCCCATCGTGGTGCGCGAATTGGTCACCGCGTCCGGTCCGGTCGTCGTCGTCGAGTTGCGGCCACGCGCGCGCCGCGTCGAGCGCGTGGTGGTCGTGGTGCTGTCCGTCGACGTGCTGGGGGTCGTGGTCTGCGGCGAGCTGGTCATCGGGTCCATCGTGGAGCCGCCCATCGTCGAGCCCCCCATCGTACCGCCGGGCTGCCCCGGCGTACCGCCGATCGTCCCCCCGGGCTGCATCGTGCCGCCCATCGAACCGCCGGTCTGGCCCATCGTACCACCGGCGGTGCCGCCGGTCGTCTGCGCCACGGCGGCGGCGGGAAGCAAAAGGACAGCGGCGGTCATCGCGATATAGGTACGCATCGAACCTCTCCTTATATGGAATGGCTCGTCAACGATGCGCGAACGCCGAACGTTCCTGACAATCGGCGCGCTTTGCCTAACTTATGCCGCATTGCGCGCGGTGCAGCAATGCCTGATCGGCAAGCACCAGCGCGACCATCGCCTCCACCACCGGCACGCCGCGGATCCCGACGCACGGGTCGTGGCGGCCCTTGGTCATCACCTCGGTCGCGGTGCCGTCGCGGGTGATGCTGGGGACCGGTGTCAGGATCGAGCTGGTCGGCTTGAACGCGACGCGCACCCGCACCGGTTGCCCGGTCGCGATTCCGCCCGCGATCCCGCCGGCATGATTGGCGAGGAAGTCGGGCGTGCCGTCGGCGCCGGGGCGCATCGGATCGGCGTTCTGCTCGCCCGACAGCGCCGCGGCCGCGAAGCCGTCGCCGATCTCCACGCCCTTGACCGCGTTGATCGACATGCACGCCGCGGCGAGTTCGCTATCGAGCTTCGCATAGAGCGGCGCACCCCAGCCCGCGGGCACCCCGGTCGCCTCGCACGCGATCACCGCGCCCAGCGACGAGCCGGCCTTGCGCGCCGCGTCCATCTTCGCCTCCCAGCGCGCGGCGGCACCGGCATCGGGGCAGAAGAACGGATTGGCGTCGATCTGCGCATCGTCGAACGCGGCATCATCGATCGCGTCGCCACCGATCGCCTCCACCCAGGCGCGGATGCGGACCTGCGGCACCACCGCGCGCGCCACCGCGCCGGCCGCGACCCGCGCCGCGGTCTCGCGCGCCGATGAGCGCCCGCCGCCGCGATAGTCGCGGAAGCCGTATTTGGCGTCATAGGCGTAATCGGCATGGCCGGGGCGGTACGCCTGCGCGATCGCCGAATAATCCTTGGAGCGCTGGTCGACATTCTCGATCATCAGGCTGATCGGCGTGCCGGTGGTGCGCCCCTCGAACACGCCCGAAAGGATGCGGACCTGATCCGGCTCCTGCCGCTGCGTCGTGAAGCGCGACTGGCCGGGGCGGCGGCGGTCGAGCCACGGCTGGATATCCGCCTCGGTCAGCGCGATCCCCGGCGGGCACCCGTCGATCACCGCGCCCAATGCCGGGCCGTGGCTCTCGCCCCAGGTGGTGAAACGGAAGACGCGGCCGAAGGTGTTGAAGCTCATGGAGGCGCGCTTTGCCAGAAGCGCAGGGCGGGGGACAGACCCCTCTCCCGTCATTCCCGCACACCCTCCCGTCATTACCGCGTCCCGCGTCCCGCGTCCGCCGCCCCCTTCTTCGTCATTCCCGCGAAGGCGGGAATCCAGACGCGCAGGTTCTTGGAAGAGCCGCGACGTCAGAGGTTCTGGATTCCCGCCTGCGCGGGAATGACGGACGGGAGGCACGGAGCGGCGGGTCAGGTCACCAACTTCTTCAACCCCGCCAGCGTATCCGCCTCCGCCGCCGGCTTGTCGGTCCTGATCCGCGCGATCCGCGGGAAGCGCATCGCCAGCCCGGACTTGTGCCGCTTCGATTCGTGGATCGAATCGAACGCGATCTCCAGCACCAGCGTCTTCTCGACCTCGCGCACCGGGCCGAAGCGGTTGAGCGTATGCTGGCGCACGAAGCGGTCGAGCTGCGCGATCTCCTGATCGGTGATCCCCTGATAGGCCTTGCCGACCGGCAGCAACTCGCCGTCCCCCGCCTTCTCACCGCTCCAGCAGCCGAAGGTGTAATCGCTGTACCAGCTCGATCGCCGGCCATTGCCGCGCTGTGCGTACATCATCACGCAATCGGCGGTCAGCGGGTCACGCTTCCATTTGTACCACAGCCCGGTGCGCCGCCCCGCGACATACGGCGAATCGCGGCGCTTGAGCATCATGCCCTCGATCGCCGCGTCGCGCGCGCCGGCGCGGATGCCTTCCAGCGCGGTGAAGTCCTCGGCCTCGATCACGCGGCTGAGATCGAAGCGCGCGGGATCGAGCCGCGCGGCGAACGTCTCCAGCCGCACGCGCCGCTCGCTCCATGGCAGCGCGCGCAGGTCCTCGGTGCCGTCGAACAGGATATCATAGAGCCGCACGAACGCGGGCGCCTCGGCGAGCATCTTCGCCGACACCACCTTGCGCCCGAGCCGTTGTTGCAGCGCGTTGAAACTGCCCGCCTCTCCACCCTGGAAGTCGCCCCGCACCATCAGCTCGCCGTCGACGACGCCGTGCGTCGCGAAGGCGGCGGCGACATCAGGGAAGGCGCGCGTCACATCGTCGCCGGTGCGGCTGTAGAGCCGCGTCTCCCCCGCGACATGGACGAGCTGGACGCGGATGCCGTCCCACTTCCACTCCGCCGCATAATCGGCGAGATCGACACGCAGATCGTCGAGCGGATGCGCGAGCATGAACGGGCGGAACACCGGCACGTCGGCGGCGGTCGGCTGCACGCCGGTGCCCTCCGCCCAGGCGAACAGCGTCGGGTAGGGTGGCTCCAGCCCGTGCCACACCTCCTCGACCGCCTCGACGTCGAGCCCGAACGCATCCGCCAGCGCCTGTTTGGCGAGCCGCGACGATACGCCGATGCGCAGGCCGCCGGTCGCCATCTTGAGCAGCGCGAACCGCTCCTCGGCATCGAGCCGGTCGAGCATCGTCGCCAGTGCGGCCGGCGCGTCGGAACGCGACAGATGCGCCAGCCGGTCGACGACGTTCGCCACCGTCAGCGGCTCGGCGGTTTCCGGCGGGTGATCGGGTTCCGGCCACAGCAGCGCGACCGTTTCGGCGGTGTCACCGACATAGTCGCGGCTCATCCGGAACAGCACCGGATCGACCCGCGACTCGACCAATGCGCGGATCACCGCCGGCTTCACACCCGGCAGGTCGAGCTCGCCGGTCAGCGCCGCCATCGCCCAGCCGCGATCGGGGTCGGGCGTCGCGCGCAAATAATCGCCGATCAGCTTCAGCTTGGCGTTGCGCGACCGGGTGTAGATCAGCGCGTCGAGCAGGGCGGCAAACGCGTGCACGTCAGAAGATGCCCAGGAATTTCTTGCGCTTCTGCCCCTCGACCTTGCCGTTGCCGACATCCTTGCGCGGCTTGCCGTCCTTGTCGCGCTGGGCGGCGGCCGGCTTGGCGGCGAGCACCGGGCCGCATTGCGCCGCCTTGGCGTCACCCGGATCGACGAACGCCAGCAACGCCGCGACCGGCGTGCCGACGATCGCCAGCCCCAGCCCGGCACCGGCGCGCGCCACCAGCTGCGGCGAGATCACGTTGAGCGACGGCGATGCGAAATAGCCGCTGACCCCGACCGGCGACTGGCCCGAGAACAGGCTGAACTTCTTGGCATCGGCACGGAAGGCGAGATCGAGCGCCTCGCTCCTGAAGCTGAAGCCGCCCTTGCCGAGGATGACGTTCTTCTTGGTGTCGATCAGGATCGGGTCGGTCGCGGCGACGCCGTTGCGCACGGTGAACGCGACCAACCCGCAATTGATCTGCACCGGCTCCTTCAGCTCCTGCTCGAACATCTTCTGGATGAACACGCCCAGATCGATTTCGGCGAGCTGGACGTTGCGCGTCCACAGGCTGCCGCTCGGGATCACGAAGGCGATCCGGCCATCGGCGGTCGAGAGCGAATCGTGAATCGTGTCGCCGCGTCCCTTCAGCTGGATCCGTCCGCGGATCGTGCCGCTGGTCCCCGACTCGGCGACGCCATAGCCGGCGAGCAATTGCCCGAGCGGGGTGGGCGCGAGCCGCACGTCGTAGCTGACCGCACTCGGCCGCTGGCGCGTGTCGAACACGGTGTCGGTCGCCAACTTGCCGCGCGCCATCGTCATGGTCAGCGGCGACAGCGCCAGCCGCCCGCGCTCGAGATCGAGCTTCAGGTCGATGTCAGCGATCGGCAGCCGCTTCGAGCGGACGCGGTCGATATGCCATGTCAGATCGGCGTCGAAGCGCTGCATCGTCGCGATCGGCAGCGCGGCGTCGGGCAGGATGCGCGCAGGCGCCGCACCGGTCGCCGCGGCGGCGGCGATCGCGCCTTTGGTCGCGACGATATCGGGGTTGAAGCCGATGAACGGCGCGGCATCGATGATGTCGAGCTGGCGCGTGGTCAGTTGCGAATCGAGGTGGAGCCGCGCGCGGTTGGCGATCGTCAGCCGCCCGCGCACGTCGCTGTCACCGAACGTCCCGCGCAGGTGCGTGAAGCGATACTCGGGCCCGCTCTGCACCAGCTGCGCGCGCAGCCGATAGGTGCGCGTGTTCGGGATCGCGACGCCGATGATGTCGAGCAGGGTCGCGAGGTTGCGCCCGCGCGCCTGCACCGCCAGCGGCAAGTCCTCGAACGCGGCGATGCTCGGCAGCGTCCCCGCGACATCGATGACGTTCCCCGCCGCCCGCGCCCGCATTACCAGCTCGTTCCTGCCGCGCGCGACCGTGGCGTCCGGCGACAGCAGCCGCGCCACGACCGTGAACGGCGTCCCGCGCAGCCGTCCGCCGCCGTCGAGACCGACCGCTTCGCCGATCCGCGCCTCGGTGGAGCGGATCGTGTCGAGTTTGACGTCGGCAAGCAACTGCATCCGCGGATCGAGATAGCGGACCTGCGTGCCGGTAACGGTCGCGCGGTCGATGCGCGGCAGGTCGAGCGGCTTGCCGCCCTTCTTCTCGCTGAACGTCCAGCTATTGTGGTCGTGCGCCTTCGTCCATTCGAGATCGACCGCGCCGTTGGTCAGGTCCAGCCAGTAGAGCCGGCGCTTGCCGAACAGCAGCGACAACGGTGCGATGCGCGTGTCGATTCGGTCGGCGCTGAACAGATACGGCCGCGTCGCCCACGCCGGATTGGCGATCGCGATCTTCTCGGCATAGAATTTGATCTTCAGCGGCGCGAAATAGAGCTGGAAGTCGCCGCCGACCGTCACCTGCCGGTTGGTCAGCCGGCCGACGACGCGCTCGAACGTGCCTTTCAGGAACCGGCCCTTGGTGACGAACAGCACCAGCCAGATTGCGGCGAGCGTCGCGACCAGCACCACCGCGACGTTGCGCGCGATGCGCCGCCAGCGCGGTTTGGTCTGCGGCGCGGGAGCGGTCGTTGCCATCGCGGTACAATCGCAAGATTGCGGCGCGGGTTCCCTGTGGTTGCTTTTCGGGCGACGTGTCGCTATGCGGCCCGCTTCCCGAGCGATCGGCGGATACGGACGGCCCGGCCAACGAGGGCTGCCGCGGCCGTCTCAGTCGATTCGCGCAGCAGAAAGGATGAAAATGCCCAAGCTCAAGACCAAGAGTGGCGTGAAGAAGCGCTTCAAGCTGACGGCCACCGGCCTTCTGAAGCACGGCGTCGCTGGCAAGCGCCACCGCCTGATGAGCCACAACGCCAAGTACATCCGCCAGAACCGCCGCACCAAGGTGCTGTCGAAGGCCGACACCGCCGCGGTGAAGGCCTGGGCGCCCTACGGTCTCAGCTGAGCGAGAAGGAATAGAATATGGCACGCGTCAAGCGGGGCGTAACCACTCGCGCCAAGCACAAGAACATCCTGGAACAGGCCAAGGGCTATCGCGGTCGTCGCAAGAACACGATCCGCGTCGCCCGTCAGGCGGTCGAAAAGGCCGGCCAGTACGCCTATCGCGACCGCAAGGTTAAGAAGCGTACGTTCCGTGGTCTGTGGATCCAGCGCATCAACGCCGGCGTCCGCGCCGAGGGTCTGACCTATTCGCAGTTCATGCACGGCCTGAAGCTGGCGGGCGTCGAACTCGACCGGAAGGTCCTGGCCGACATCGCGATGCACGAGGGTGAGGCTTTTGCCGCCATCATCGCGCAGGCGAAGGCGGCTCTCCCGCAGGCCGCCTGAGTGCGGACGGCCCGCGCCTGCGACAGCAGGCGCGGGACTCGTCACGACGGGCAGCGGGTCGGCAACGCCGATCCGTCTGACGGCGTGACGCAATAGATGCGAAAAGGGCGTCGGTGATAACACCGGCGCCCTTTTCTGTTCGATGTGTCAGTGACCCACTCTCGTCATCCCCGCGCAGGCGGGGATCCAGACGCGCAGGTTCTTCGATAGGAGCGCAAACGTCAGAGGTTCTGGATTCCCGCCTGCGCGGGAACGACGGAATTAAGTAGGCGTCCCACGCCAACAACGAGGCAGCGTCTTCTACCCCCCTCGCCCCGCCGCTAACGTCATCCCCGCGCAGGCGGGGATCCAGACGCGCAGGCCTGTCGATAGAAGCACGAACGTCAGAGGTTCTGGATTCCCGCCTGCGCGGGAACGACGAAAAGGGAGCGGGGAATGGAGCGGCAACCATGCGTCTACATCCTCGCCAGCCGACCGCACGGCACGCTCTACATCGGTGTCACCTCGAACCTGCTCGGCCGGCTGATCCAGCATCGCAACGGCACCTTCGAGGGCTTCACCGCACGCTATCACGTCACCCGGCTCGTCTGGTACGAAACCGCCGACACGATGGAGGCCGCGATCCAGCGCGAGAAGCAACTGAAGAAGTGGAATTGCGACTGGAAGCTGCGGCTGATCGAGGAAACCAACCCGCAATGGCTGGACTTGGGCGCAAGCTTCGGCTTGGACGGCACGCATGACGGATAACACGATGACTGACACCGACGATCTCAAGACCCATCTGCTCGTCGCGATCGACGCCTCGGCCTCGCTCGATGCGCTGGAGGCGGTGCGGGTCGATGCGCTCGGCAAGCAGGGCCGCGTCACGCAGCTGCTCAAGACGATGGGCGCGCTCTCCCCCGAGGAGCGCCAGACGCGCGGCCCCGCGATCCACGGGCTGCGCGAGGCGGTGACCAGCGCGATCGCGGTCCGCAAAAGCCATCTGGAGCAAGTCGCGCTCGACGCGCAGCTCGCCAGCGAGGCGCTCGACATGACGCTGCCCGCCGACGCGCCGCTCGCCGGCACGGTGCACCCGGTCAGTCAGGTGATGGACGAACTGGCGGAGATCTTCGCCGACCTCGGCTTCGCGGTGGCGAGCGGGCCGGAGATGGAAACCGACTGGCACAATTTCGGTGCGCTCAACATACCCGAAACCCATCCGGCGCGCGCGATGCACGACACCTTCTACCTCGCCGGGCGCGAGAACAGCGATCCGAACGATCGCGAGACACCCCGCGTCCTGCGCACGCACACCTCGCCGGTGCAGATCCGCACGATGCTGGCCAACAAGCCGCCGATCCGCATCATCGCACCGGGCCGCACCTATCGTTCCGATAGCGATGCGACGCACACGCCGATGTTCCACCAGGTCGAGGGGCTGGTGATCGACAAGGGCATTACGCTCGGCCACCTCAAATGGACGCTGGAGACGTTCCTCAAGGCATTCTTCGAGCGCGACGATATCGTGCTCCGCCTGCGCCCGAGCTATTTCCCGTTCACCGAGCCGTCGGCGGAGGTCGACGTCGGCTATTCGGTGGTGAAGGGCAAGCGCGTGATCGGCGGGTCGGAAGGCTGGATGGAAGTGCTGGGCAGCGGCATGGTCCACCCTAAGGTGATCGAAGCGTGCGGGCTCGATCCCGAGAAATGGCAGGGTTTCGCGTTCGGCTGCGGGATCGACCGGCTGGCGATGCTGAAATACGGGATGGACGATCTGCGCCCGTTCTTTGACGGCGATATCCGCTGGCTGAAACATTACGGGTTCAGCGCGCTCGACGTGCCGACCCTGTCGGGCGGCGTCGGGACGCCGGCCTGACAATGACGTCGTCGTTCCTGCGAAGGCAGGAACCCATGGCTGGTGAGTGTGCCACCACGTAGAGACATAGGCTCCTGCCTGCGCAGGAGCGACGGGATAAAAGATGAAATTCACGCTCTCCTGGCTCAAGGACCATCTGGACACGACCGCTTCGCTCGACGAGATCGTGGTCGCGCTCACCAATATCGGGCTGGAGGTGGAGGCCGTCACCGATCCCGCCGCCAGGCTGGACGGCTTCACCGTCGCGCGCGTCCTCAGCGCCGAGCGCCACCCGCAGGCCGACAAGTTGCAGGTGCTCTCGGTCGATGCCGGCGGCGGTCCGTTGCAGGTGGTGTGCGGTGCGCCCAACGCGCGCGCTGGCCTTGTCGGCGTGTTCGGCAAGCCGGGCGCGGCAGTGCCCGCCAACGGCATGGTGCTCAAGGTCGCCGCGATCCGCGGCGTCGAATCGAACGGCATGATGTGCTCGACGCGCGAGCTGGAGCTGGGCGAGGATCACGACGGGATCATCGAGCTGCCCGCCGACGCGCCGGTCGGCACCGCCTTCGCCGATTATGCCGGGCTCGGCGATCCGGTGATCGAAGTGTCGGTGACGCCGAACAAGCAGGATTGCATGGGCGTCCACGGCATCGCGCGCGATCTGGCGGCGGCGGGGCTCGGTACGTTGGTGCCGCCGACGGTGCCCGAGGTCGCGGGCGAGGGCGCAGGCCCCGACGTGCGGATCGAGGATGCGGCAGGCTGCCCGGCGTTCTTCGCGCAAGGTGTGCGTGGCCTCACCAACGGTGCCGCGCCCGAGTGGATGACGAAGCGGCTGCGCGCGATCGGGCAGAAGCCGATCTCGGCATTGGTCGATATCACCAATTATCTGACGGTCGATCTCGGCCGCCCGCTGCACGTCTATGACAAGGCGAAGCTGTCGGGCGGGCTGGTCGCACGTCAGGCACGCGACGGCGAAACCGTCGAAGCGCTCAACGGCAAGACCTATACGCTGTCGGCCGGGATGACCGTCATCGCCGACGATGTCGCGGTGCACGACATCGGCGGGATCATGGGCGGTGCGCATTCGGGCGTGTCGGAGACGACCACCGATGTCGTGATCGAGTGCGCCTATTTCACCCCGGAGGCGATCGCGCGTACCGGACAGAAGCTGGCGCTGACCAGCGACGCGCGGCAGCGGTTCGAGCGCGGCGTCGACCCGGCGTTCCTCGACGATGGGCTCGCGATCGCGACCTTCCTCGTGCTCGAATATTGCGGCGGCGCCGCCAGCGGTGTGACCCGCGCGGGCGAGCCGCCGCTCGGGACGCGCTCCTACGCCTATGACCCGGCGCGCGCCGAGACGCTCGGCGGGCTCGCGGTCGGGCCCGAGCGGCAACGCGCGATTCTCGAATCGCTCGGCTTCATCGTCGACGACGCGTGGAACGTCACCCCGCCGACCTGGCGGCGCGATGTGGACGGCACCGCTGATCTGGTCGAGGAAGTGATCCGCATCGAGGGGATCGACAAGGTCGCTCCGGTGCCGCTCCCGCGCGTCGCGGGTGTCGCGCGCCCGACCGCGACCCCCGAACAGCGCATCGAGCGCCGCACGCGCCGCGCCGCCGCGGCGCGCGGGCTCGACGAGGCGGTGACGTGGAGCTTCCTCAGCGAAAAACAGGTCGCGCCGTTCGGCGAAGCGGCGTGGCGGCTGGCGAATCCGATCAGCGAGGAACTGAAGGTGATGCGCCCGTCGCTGCTGCCCGGTCTGCTCTCGGCGGCCGAGCGCAACCTGCGGCAGGGCGTCGAGACGGTGCGGCTGTTCGAGATCGGCCGGCGCTATCTGCCCGAGGGCGAGCGCGCGACCTTGGGCGTGGTGCTGGCGGGCGACCGCCGCGTGCGTGGCTGGCGCGAGGGCAAGGCCGCCGGGTTCGACGCTTATGACGCCAAGGCCGAGGCGCTCGCGCTGCTCGCGGCGGCGGGCGCGCCGGTCGACAACCTTCAGGTGATGGGCGAGGCGGGCGCGGCCTTCCACCCCGGTCGCTCGGGCACGCTGCGGCTCGGGCCGAAGACGGTGCTGGCGGCGTTCGGCGCGGTGCATCCGGCGGTGATGAAGGCGTTCGACCTTTCGGGGCAGGTCGCCGCGGTCGAGCTGTACCTCGACGCGATCCCCGCCAGGCGCGGATCGGGGTTCATGCGTCCGGCCTATGCGCCGCCCGCGCTCCAGCCGGTGCGCCGCGACTTCGCGTTCCTCGTGCCCGCCGACGTCTCGGCCGAGGCGCTGGTCCGCGCGGTCAAGGGCGCGGACAAGGCGACCATCACCCGCGCGCGCGTCTTCGACGTCTTCACCGGCACCGGCGTCGCGGAGGGACACAAGTCGGTCGCGGTCGAGGTGGTGCTGCAACCCGCCGAGAAGAGCTTCACCGACGCCGATCTGAAGGCGATCGCCGACAAGGTGGTCGCCGCCGCCGCCAAGCAGGGAGCGCAATTACGTGGCTGACGACTGGATCCGTATTGCGAACGGCACGCTGACCGCCGCGATCAACCCGCTCGGCGCGGAGCTGTCGTCGCTGACCGATGCCGATGGGCGCGAGTTGATGACCGACGCCGACCCGCGCTTCTGGACCGGGCGCGCGCCGCTCTTGTTCCCGGTGGTCGGGATGACCGCCAACGGCGCGATCAAGGTCGACGGCGTGTCCTATCCGATCGGCAAGCACGGCTTCGCGCGGCGCAGCGTCTTCTCGGTTATCGAGACGAGCGCGACGCGGGCGGTGTTCGCGCTCGCCGACGACCAGGCGACCCGCGCCGCCTATCCGTTTGCGTTTCGGCTGGAGGTGGCGTTCGAGCTGCGCGACGCGACGCTGGCGATCGAGGCGACGGTCTGCAACCCGGCGGACGAGCCGCTGCCCGCCAGCTTCGGCTTCCACCCCGCCTTCGCCTGGCCGCTGCCTTACGGACAGGACCGCGCCGCACATCGCATCGCGTTCGAGAAGGACGAGCCCGGCGCGCTCAAGGTGATCGCCGCCGACGGCACGATCGCCGCGACCGAGCGTCCCTCGCCGCTCGATGGTCCCGTGCTGCACCTCGCCGACGATCTGTTCACCGACGACGCGTTGGTGTGGGACCCGGTCGCGTCGCAGTCGGTTATTTACGGCGTCGACGGCGCACCGCAGCTCCGTATCGGGTTCCCCGACACGCCCAGGCTCGGCATCTGGACCAAGCCCGGCGCGGCCTATGTCTGCGTCGAGCCATGGCACGGCATCGCCGATCCGGAGGGCTTCGACGGCGAATATCGCGACAAGCCCGGCGTGTTCGAGGTGCCCGCGCACGGCGAGCAGCGCATCACGATGAGCATCACGCTAACCGACTGACATCGCATCGTCATTGCGAGCGTAGCGAAGCAATCCAGGGCCTTAGCTACGCTCGCAATGACCACCGCGGGATCACCCTGGGCGGCAAACCCGCGACCAAAGTCCGCTTCACCTCCGCCACGTCCCCGGCTACGCTAGGCGCAGGAGACGGATGATGCTGAAATCTTTGATGATGATCGCGATGCTGGCCGCGGCGCAGGCGCCCGACAACCCGCATCTGCCCGCACCGGTCGTCGACACCGTCGCGCCGACCTTGCCCGCGGGGCTGAAGGGCGCGGTGCTGATCGTCTCCAAGACCAACGGCTGGCGCCATTTCGAGCATATCCCGCATTCCAACGAGGTGCTGGGCGACATCGCCAAACAACTCGGCCGCAAGAGCTTCGCGACGGAGAATGCCGCGGTCTTCAACGATCGCGATCTCGGCCACTTTTCGGTCGTCGTGCTCAACAGCGCGAGCGGCAATTTCATGAGTCCCGACCAGCTGGCGGCGTTCGAGCGCTTCGTGGCGCGCGGCGGCGGGGTCGTCGCGCTCCACGCGGCGGGCGATGACAGCCACAAGGAGCCGTGGTACGACCGCACGATCATCGGCACGACCTTCATCGGCCACCCCAATGGCGACGATCATATCCAGACCGCGCAGGTGATCGTCGACCAGCCGCAGCATCCGGTGATGGCGGGCGTGGCGCGGACCTTTCCGCTTGCCGACGAATGGTATTCGTTCTCGAACGATCCGGCGACGCGCGGCATGACCGTGCTCGCACGCGTCGACGAGAAGAGCTACCGCGTCGGCGGCAAACTGGCGATGGGCGCGACGCACCCGGTCGCATGGGTCAATCCGCGCGCCAAGGGCCGGGTCTTCTATTCGGCGCTGGGACACGAGCCGGCGGTCTATGATGACGTCAACGTGCGCCGGATGCTGACCAACGCGGTCCGCTGGGCAGCGCGCTGAGCCATCGAGACGGCAAAAGCGATGCCGAAACGCCACGCCGCCCGGCATGGTGGCATTTTTCTGCACGGGAATGTTGCAATGCGGCCGTGCCCGGCCCCATCCTCATCCCGTGTTGAGACAATATGAACTGATCGACCGGGTCCTCGATTACGACCCCGACGCCAATGAGGCGATGCTCAACCGCGCCTATGTCTTTTCGGTCAACGCGCACGGGACGCAGAAGCGCGCCAATGGCGACCCCTATTTCAGCCATCCGATCGAGGTGGCGGGCATCCTGACCGAGCTGCATCTCGACGACGAGACGATCGCCACCGCGATCCTCCACGACACCGTCGAGGATACGGTCGCCACGCCCGAGGAGATCGAGCGGATCTTCGGCGCGAACATCGCCCGGCTGGTCGACGGCGTGACCAAGCTCAGCAAGATCGAGGCGCAGACCGAGAACGAGCGCGCGGCGGAGAACTTGCGCAAGTTCCTGATGGCGATGTCGGGCGACATTCGCGTGCTGCTGGTGAAGCTGGCCGACCGGCTCCACAACATGCGCACGCTGCACTTCATCCCCAAGCCGGAGAAGCGCCGCCGCATCGCCAAGGAGACGATGGACATCTACGCCCCGCTCGCCGAGCGGATCGGCATGTACGAGTTCATGAAGGAGATGCAGACGCTCGCCTTCGCGCAGCTCGAGCCCGAGGCGTATGAATCGATCACCAAGCGGCTGGAGCAGCTCAAGGAAGGGTCGGGCGGCGACCGGATCGCCAAGATCGGTTCGGGGCTCAAGCTGCTGCTCGGCCGCGGCGGGGTCGAGGCGCAGGTGTCGGGGCGCGAGAAGCACCCCTATTCGATCTGGCGCAAGATGCAGGAGCGCCACATCAGCTTCGAGCAGCTGTCGGACATCATGGCGTTCCGCGCGATCGTGCCGACGATCGAGGATTGCTACCGCGCTTTAGGGCTGATCCACCGTCGCTGGCCGGCGGTGCCGGGGCGGTTCAAGGATTATATCTCGACACCGAAGCGCAACGGCTATCGCTCGCTCCACACCAGCGTGATCCATGCCGAGAACCGCCGGATCGAAATCCAGATCCGCACCCCCGACATGCATGCCGAGGCCGAGTTCGGGCTCGCGGCGCATTGGGCGTACAAGCAATCGGTCGGCGCGCATCCGGTTCGCCCCGATCAGCAGCAGGACTGGATCAAGGATCTGGTCGAGATCCTCGACACCGCCGCCACGCCGGAGGAGCTGCTCGAACATACCCGGATCGCGATGTACCAGGATCGCATCTTCGCCTTCACGCCGAAGGGCGAGCTGATCCAGCTGCCCAAGGGCGCGACGCCGATCGACTTCGCTTATGCGGTGCATACCGACCTCGGCGATCAGGCGGTCGGCGCGAAGGTCAACGGGCGCGTCGTGCCGCTGTCGACGGTGCTGGAGAATGGCGATCAGGTGCAGGTGCTGCGCTCCAAGGCGCAGGTGCCGCAGCCGGCGTGGCTGAAGGTCGCGATCACCGCCAAGGCGCTCGCCGCGATCCGCCGCCATTTGCGCAACGAGGAACGCGAACAGACGATCACGCTGGGGCGCAAGCTGTACGACGACATCGTCCAGCGGCTGCCCGCGACGCTTGCCGACCATGCGATCGACGAAGCGCTCAAGCGGCTGAAGCTCGCCGACGAGGCGGCGTTGATGCAGGCGATCGCGCGTCGCACGCTGACCGACGGCGAAGTGATGGAGGCGCTGATGCCGGGTTCGGCGGGGGCCGATGTCGCGCACGCGCCGCCGCAATCGAGCGCGATCTCGATCGAGGGGCTGGCGCCCGGCGTCGCCTATGAACTCGCCGATTGCTGCCACCCGGTGCCCGGCGACCGGATCGTCGGCCTGCGCCGCCCCGATGCCTCGATCGAGGTTCATGCGATCGACTGCCGCGTGCTCGCCGATCTCGCCGAGCGTAGCGAGGACGAGACCGACTGGATCGACGTGCAATGGGGCCACGCCACCGAGGGCGCGACCGCGCGCATTTCCGTCGAGGTGCGGAACCAGCCCGGCGCGCTCGGGATGCTCGCGACGATCATCGGGCAGCACAAGGCCAACATCATCAACCTGCGTCTCGACAATCGCGACACGCAATTCCACACCAACGTCATCGACGTCGAGGTGCATGACGCGCATCAGTTGATGCGGCTGCTCTCCGCACTCCGCGCCGCCGACGCGGTCAACGCGGCGGAGCGAGTTTGATCCACGAAGGCGGCGGACGACCTATAGGACGGCCGGCGCGCTGGCGACGATCCCGCAGCCGGCCGCGGCCTTGGTCACCTCGAGCGGCACCTTAGGGTCCTTCACCTGACCGGCGACGCGGATGAAGTCGCCGACCGTCAATCGCCCCGGCGTCGTATCGCCCTCGCGGGTCGCACGCGCTGCGCGCCCCAGCTGCTGAAGCTGGCCAATCGAGAGATTCTTCTCCAGTCGGACGCCGACGCATTGCGACTGATCCGGAGCGAATCCATAGCCTTCCAGCGACGACGCGATCCGCGCGGACGGGTCGACACAGCCAGATTGCGCCAGCGTCAACAACCCGGCGCCCGCGCCGACCATCGCCCATACCCTGCCCATCATTCGTCTCCCATGGTTGGAAGATCGAACCAGCGGCAATCGCCACGGATCCTGATGCAAGATAATAATTTGCGCTGTCTTTTCGCGCTGTTGGCCGGCGTGGTGGCCAGAACGCCTGGCACCGGTGGAAACCGGCTGCGCCTTCCCGCATTCTGGACGGACGGGAGGATTCATCGATGTTACGATCCATGCTGCTCGCCGCGGCGCTGGCGACCACCGCGATACCGGTGGCGGCACAGTCGATCTCGGCAAACGACAAGGCGCTCGGCGCGCGCGCAAATCCGGAGCTGCTGACGCAATTCGGCGGCAAATATTCCGGTCCGCAAGCTGCCTATGTCGAGCGGGTCGGCAAGCGCGTGGCGGTGCAATCCGGACTGTCGAACGCACAGGGGGACTTCATCGTCACCTTGCTCGACTCGCCGGTCGAGAACGCCTTCGCGATCCCTGGCGGCTATATCTACGTCACACGGCAATTGCTGGCGCTGATGAACAGCGAGGCGGAACTGGCGTCGGTGATGGGGCACGAGGTCGGTCATGTCGCCGCGCGTCACTCGGCGTCGCGCAACCAGCGCGCGACGATCGGCGGTGTGCTGGCCGCCGTGGTCGGCGCGGCGGCAGGCAACAGCGCGGCCGGGCAGCTGGTCGGCACCGCCGCGCGAAGCGGCGCGCAGCTCTATGTGCTGAAATACGGCCGCGATCAGGAATATGCCGCCGATGGTCTGGGCGTGAAGTACATCACCGCCGCCGGCTATGATCCCTATGCCGCCGCCGACATGCTCGCGCAGCTCGACGCGCAGAGCCAGTTGCAGGCGGAGGTCGGCGGCAAGGGTGGGCAACAGGTGCCAAGCTGGGCCTCGACCCACCCCAATAGCGCCGACCGCGTGCGCCGCGCCGCGGCGCTTGCCAAGGCGACCGGTCGTCCGCTCACCGAACCGCCGCAGGACGTCACCTTCCTGCGCCAGCTCGACGGGCTGGCCTATGACGAGAAGGGCTCGGGCAAGCGGATCCGCATCGTCACCGTCAAGCGCGGCGACACGATCGACTCGCTCGCGCGGCAGATGGCCTATGACAATCTCCAGCGCGACCGCTTTATGACGCTCAACGCGATCGAAGATGACGCACAATTGACGCCGGGGCGTTTGGTAAAGATCGTGACGCGCGGATAAGCTTCGGTTAGATGCGGGGCCCATGCATCGTCCCGCGCTTTCGGTCGTCATTCCCTGCTATAACGAAGAGGCTACGCTGCCGCTGCTTCACGCGCGTGTCTCGGCGGCGGCGCGTGCGGCGGTGGGTGACGATCACGAGATCGTGCTGGTCAACGACGGCTCGCGGGACAACAGCTGGGCGGCGATGCAGCGGCTGTCGACGGAGGACCCGCGTGTCGTGGCGATCAACCTGTCGCGCAACCACGGTCACCAACTCGCGCTGACCGCCGGGCTCGACCTGTGCGCGGGCGAGCAGATCCTCATCATCGACGCCGATCTGCAGGATCCGCCCGAGCTGTTGTCCGACATGCGGCTGATGATGGCGCGTGAGCAGGCCGATGTCGTCTATGCGGTGCGCCGCAAGCGCGAGGGCGAGACGCTGTTCAAGAAGGCCACGGCGGCCGCCTTCTATCGCGTGCTCGACCGCGTCACCGACACCGCGATCCCGCTCGACACCGGCGACTTCCGGCTGATGACGCGCCGCGCGCTCGACGCCTTCCTCGCGCTCCCCGAACAGGCGCGCTTCATCCGCGGGATGGTGGCGTGGGTCGGGTTCCGGCAGGTGCCGTTCCCCTACGACCGTGCCGAGCGCCATGCGGGGGAGACGAACTATCCGCTCGGCAAGATGGTGCGGTTGGCGCTCGACGCGGTGACTGGCTTCTCGACCGCGCCGCTGCGTTGGGCGAGCCATCTGTCGGTGGTGCTGGCGGCGTGCTCGATGCTGCTGCTGGTCTATATCGGCTGGGGCTATTTCGTCGGCGACCATGTGCAGGGCTGGACCTCGACGATGCTGGTCGTCGTCGTGCTGTCGTCGATCCAGATGTTCGTGCTGGGCATGATCGGCGAGTATCTCGGCCGGCTGTATATCGAGGCGAAGCGCCGCCCGCTGTACCTGATCGCCGATGTCGCCGGCACGGCGCGCGGGCGTGCGACGCTGGGCTTCCAGGCGGAGCGCACCCGCATCCCCAACGCGCAGGTCGCGGGCGAGGTCCTCGGGCAGGATTGAACGGACGTGAGGGCGGCTGCCCGTCCCATTCCCGTCATTCCCGCGCACGCGGGAATCCAGACGCGCAGGTCCGTCGATAGAGGCGAGACGTCAGAGGTTCTGGATCCCCGCCTCCGCGGGGATGACGAGAGCGGCGACGACAAGTAAGGCGATCCCGCTCTAATCCGCGGGATCGCCGCTCACGCCGCTTCGTCGGCGTCCAGCCCGTACGCCGTATGCAGCACGCGCACCGCCAGTTCGGTCTCATCCTCGTGGATCAGCACCGAAACCTTGATCTCGCTGGTGGAGATCGCCTGGATGTTGATCCCGCGCGCGCCCAGCGTCGTGAACATCGTGCTCGCCACGCCGGCATGGCTGCGCATCCCGACGCCGACGACGCTGATCTTCGCGACGCGCACGTCGTGGATCAGCTCGCCGAAGCCGATCGTCTCGCGCGCCTGATTGAGCGCCTCGATCGAGCGCGGCAGGTCGGCGGATGGCACGGTGAAGGTCACGTCGGTCGCGCTGCTGCTCCCGCTGCTACGGTGCGCGATGTTCTGGATGATCATGTCGACGTTGATGTTCGCCGCCGCCAGCGGCTCGAAGATGCTCGCGACCGAGCCGGGCTTGTCGGGCACGCTGGTCAGCGTGATCTTCGCCTCGTTCTTGTCGTGAGCGATGCCGGTGATGAGTTGTCGTTCCACGTCGCCATTCTCCTGGGAGGCTGCCTCCTCTTCGCCCACGATCATCGTACCGGGCAATGTATCCGCCATCGGAGCGTCCTCGCCGGTGAACGACGACAGCACCTGAACGCGGACCTTCTCCTTCATCGCCAGCCCGACCGAGCGGGTCTGGAGTACCTTGGCGCCGACGCTGGCGAGTTCCAGCATCTCCTCATAGGTCACCTTGGCGAGCTTGCGCGCGCGCGGCACGATCCGCGGATCGGTGGTATAGACGCCGTCGACGTCGGTGTAGATGTCGCAGCGATCCGCCTTCATCGCCGCCGCCATCGCCACCGCCGACGTGTCCGAGCCGCCGCGGCCCAGCGTCGTGATTCGTCCCTCGGCCGACACGCCCTGAAAACCGGGGATCACCGCCACTTCGCCCGCCGCAAGGCTGGCGTCGAGCGCGACGGTATCGATCGTCCCGATCCGCGCCTTGGCGAAGGCGTCGTCGGTGCTGATCGGCAATTGCCACCCCAGCCACGAGCGCGCCGGCACGCCGATCGCCTGCAAGGCGATCGCGAGCAGCCCGCTGGTGATCTGCTCGCCCGCGGCGACCACGACGTCATATTCGC
Source organism: Sphingomonas phyllosphaerae (assembly GCA_036946405.1). Taxonomy (NCBI): domain Bacteria; kingdom Pseudomonadati; phylum Pseudomonadota; class Alphaproteobacteria; order Sphingomonadales; family Sphingomonadaceae; genus Sphingomonas; species Sphingomonas phyllosphaerae. The sequence goes on from JAQIJC010000001.1 coordinate 898,908, forward strand.
GCGGGTCGTAGAGCGGCGAGGCTTCGCGGCAGAACCCGACCAGCCGGTCGGTTTCGCCCGCCATCGCCGATACGACGACCGCCACCTGGTTCCCGGCGGCCGCCTCGCGTTTCACCCGCGCGGCGACCGAGCGGATGCGCTCGATCCCCGCCATCGAGGTGCCGCCGAATTTCATGACGATGCGCGCCACTGCCGTATCCAAACGCCTTGGGATGAGAGGGGCGTCCTGATAGGAAGCGGGCATGACCGACGCAAGCGTAACAACCGCAACCATCCCCGCCGCTCCGCACGCCTCGGTGGTGGATCGCGAGGCGGCGCATTTCGGCAAGCTGGCCGCCGAATGGTGGGACCCGAAGGGTTCGTCGGCGATGCTGCACCGATTGAACCCGGTGCGGCTGCGCTATCTGCGCGGCGCGATCGACCGGCACTGGGATCTCGACGACCGCACCTTCGCGCCGCTCGCGGGCAAGACCGCGCTCGACATGGGGTGCGGGGCGGGGCTGCTCGCCGAGCCGCTGGCGCGGATGGGCGGCACGGTGACCGCGGTCGATGCGGCGGCGGAGAGCATCGCCGTCGCGCGCGAACACGCGGTGCGGCGGGGCCTGACGATCGACTATCGCGCGGGCGGGGTCGAGGCGGTGGCGGGCGACACGTTCGATCTGGTCTGCTCGCTCGAGGTCGTCGAGCATGTCGCCGACCCGCGCGCCTTCGTCGCCGGACTGGCGGCGGCGGTCGCGCCGGGCGGGCTGCTGGTGATGAGCACGCCCAACCGCACCTGGTGGTCGCGCCTCGCGCTGGTCGAGGCTGCCGAGCGGCTCGGCCAGATTCCACGCGGGACGCACGACTGGGACAGGTTCCTGACCCCGGACGAACTCTCGGCGATGATCGCCGACGCCGATTTCGAGGTTATCGATGTTACCGGACTGTCGGTCGGAACGAACGGATTCACGCTGGGCGGCTCGACGGCACTGGATTATTTCGTGACCGCGGTGCGAGCCCGACCCTGACCGTCATTCCCGCGAAGGCGGATACCCAGACGCGCAGGTCTTCGCGACAGCCGAAACGTCAGAGGTTCTGGATCCCCGCTGGCGCGGGGATGACGACCGCTGTTACCCGTTCGCCTTCGCTGAACCCCGCTCGACCATCTGCGTGCCGTTCCGCTGGCACGCCGCGCTGACGACCGGAAAATCGAGGTCGTTATTCCTCGCGAGCACGTCGGGCATCGCGGCCTGACATTGCTGCACGGTCGCATAATGCGCCGGCTCGATGCGGGCGGTGGCACAGGTGGTGGCGGCGTCGCCGCACCCCATAATCGCCATGACGAAGAAAGCTGCTTCCATCTCGTCCTCCCTTCGCCGATAAAACGATCGCGCCACCGGCGTGTTCCGATCGGCGGCCGGTCCCGCCGCGGGACGGTTGACGCGCGTCCCCCCGCGCACGACATCCCCGTCACCCATGCCACCCGACAGATCGACCCCCTCCGCCGCCGAGCGCCCGCTGCTGCCGACGCTCCGCCGCTTCCTGCCCGACCTCTGGCCCGCCGACGCGCCGGGGATGAAGCTGCGCGTGGTTGGCGCGATGCTGCTGGTCGTGCTGTCGAAGCTGGTGCAGGTCTATGGCGCGCCGTTCGCGTTGCAGGGGGCGGTCGACGGCATGGCGGTGCCGACCACGCCGCTGTCGCTGGTCGTGTTGTTGGTGGTCGGCTATGCCGCGGCGCGCTTCGGCACGACGCTGTTCGACAATCTGCGCAACACCGTGTTCGAGCGGGTGGGGCAGGAGGCGACCCGCCGGCTGGCGGCGCGCGTCTTCCGCCACCTCCACCAGCTCTCGCTGCGTTTCCACCTCGAACGCCGCACCGGCGCGGTCACCAAGGTGGTCGAGCGCGGCACCAAGAGCATCGACACGATGCTCTACTTCCTGCTGTTCAACATCGCGCCGACCGTGCTCGAACTGACCTTGGTGCTCGGCATCTTCTGGGTGAAATTCGGCTGGCAACTGGTCGCCGGCACCGTCGCGATGGTCGCGCTGTACATCTGGTTCACGCGCATCGTCACCGACTGGCGCTCGGCCCTGCGCGAGCGGATGAACGACCTAGACACCGGCGCGGTCGCGCATGCGGTCGACTCGCTGCTCAACTTCGAGACCGTCAAATATTTCGGCGCCGAGGAGCGTGAGGCGCAGCGCTACGACCGCGCGATGCGCGCCTATGCCGATGCCGCGGTGGTCAGCGAGAACAGCCTTGCGTGGCTCAACATCGGGCAGGCGGCGATCACCAATGCGATGCTCGGCGGCGGGATGGCGTGGGTCGCCTATGGCTGGAGCCAGGGACGCTTCACCGCGGGCGAGGTGGTGCTGGTCTCGACCCTGCTCTCGCAGCTGTTCCGGCCGCTCGACCTGCTCGGGATGGTCTATCGCACGATCCGGCAGGGCGCGATCGACATGGGCGCGATGTTCGACCTGATCGATACGCCGTCGGAGGTGGTCGACGCGCCCGGCGCGTCGGCGCTGCTGGTGTCGCGCGGCGCGGTTCGGTTCGAGAACGTCATGTTCGGCTATGACGCCGGGATGCCGATCCTCAAGGGCATCGACCTCGACGTGCCGGCGGGCACCACCTGCGCGGTCGTCGGGCCGTCGGGCGCGGGCAAGTCGACGCTCGCGCGGCTGATGTACCGCTTCTACGATGTCAGCGGCGGGCGGATCACGATCGACGGACAGGACATCGCGAAGGTCACGCAGCCGTCGTTGCGCGCCGCGATCGGGATCGTTCCGCAGGACACGGTGCTGTTCAACGACACGATCGGCTACAACATCGCTTATGGTCGCGCCGACGCCGACCAGGCCGCGATCGAGCAGGCGGCACGCGGCGCGGCGATCGCCGGCTTCATCGAGCGCCAACCCGACGGCTATGCCACCCGCGTCGGCGAGCGCGGGCTCAAGCTGTCGGGGGGCGAGAAGCAGCGCGTCGCGATCGCGCGGACGTTGCTCAAGGACCCGCCGATCCTGATCCTCGACGAGGCGACCAGCGCGCTCGACAGCCGCACGGAAGCCGAGATCATGGAGACGCTGGAGGCGATCGAGCGCGGCCGCACCACGATCGTGATCGCGCACCGGCTCTCGACGATCGTCCATGCCGACCAGATCGTCGTGCTGGAGGCCGGCCGCGTCGTCGAGCGCGGCACCCACGCCGCGCTGCTGGCGCAGGGCGGGCTTTATGCGGAGATGTGGGCGCGGCAGGCGCAGGAGCAGGAAGAGGAAGCGCTGGCGGTGGAGTGATGGTCCCCGCCGTCATCCCGGGCTTGACCCGGGATCCCGCTTTCCCTGCCGTTGCCAAGAAGCGGGGCCCCGGATCAAGTCCGGGGCGACGAAAGCGCAGGGATTACGCCGCTATTCGTCGATCCCGAAGTTCAGCCCGCGCGAGATCGCCGGATCGGCGACCGCGGTCAGCAGATACGCCACGAACTGCTTGCTCCGCTGCCACCAGCCGGTCGCCTTGCGATAGGCATCGACCGTCACCTCGTTCGACTGCGCGATCTCGCCGTCGACATAGCCGCGGACATGTTCGGCGAACGCCGCATCCTCGATCCGCAGCATCAGCTCGAGATTGATGAACAGGCTGCGCATGTCGAAATTCGCGCTGCCGATCCACGTCGCGTCATCGACCACGTACAGCTTGGTGTGCAGCTTGGTCGCGGCATATTCCCAGATCCGCACGCCCTTGCGGAGCAACCCGGCGTAGGTGAACCGCGACGCCGCGATCGTGACATTGTTGTCGGAACGCGAGGCGGTGACGACGCGCACCGTCGCCGCGCGCTTGCCTGCGCGATCGAGCCGCCGCAGCACGGTCGGGCTCGGGGTGAAATACCCCGCGATGATGTCGATCCGTCTGGCGTGGCGCATGTCGGCGCGGATCGCACGCGCCCAGGGCGAGAGATGCCGCGTCGGCCCGCCGATCAGCCAACGCAACCGCCCCTCGCGCTCGCTCCATTGCGCCAGTGCCTTGTTGAGCCGCCGGATCTTGCCGCCGCTGTGGATGCCCTCCTCCAACGCGTCGAAATAGCCCGCCATCCGCGCCGCCGCCGGTCCCTCGACCAGCAACCCGAGGTCGCGCCACGCCTGCTCCTTGGGCGTGCCGAAATAATCGTCCTCGATGTTGAAGCCGCCGATGATGATCCTCGCCGCATCCTCGGCATCGGCGAGCGCCAGCTTCTGGTGGTTGCGCAGAAGGTAGCGCCGCCCGACGCGCGGCGAGAAGCGGCACACCGACACGCCCGCGTCGCGCAGCGGATCGAAGAAGTCGTCGCCCTCGCTCCCGAAGCCGTCGACGATCAGCTTGACCGCGACCCCACGCTGCGCCGCCGCGATCAGCGCGGCGTTGACGCGCCGCCCGGTCGTGTCGTCGGCATAGATGTAATAAAGGATGCGCAGCGAGCGTCGCGCGCCATCGATCAACGCCAGCACCGCCTCGAGTCGCCGCGGCCCGGTGTCGAGCAAGGTCAGCCGGTTGCCGTCGACGGTGAACACGGGTTGCGGGGCGGCGTCCTCCATGGCCCCGCAGATGGCGTCTGCGCCGCCGCCGGGCAAGCGCAGCCTTTCCTTGACGAATGACGGTCCGGCGCGTACCTGCTCCAGCTTCCCTGAGTTTACCGTTTAGAGGATACGCGGATGGCGCGCGTCACTGTCGAGGATTGCGTCGACAAGATCCCGAACCGTTTCGATCTGGTCCTGCTTGCCGCCCAGCGCGCGCGGCAGGTGTCGGGCGGAGCCGAACTGACGATCGATCGCGATCGTGACAAGAACCCGGTGGTTGCGCTGCGCGAGATCGCCGAGGAAACCGTGCGGCCGAAGGACCTGCATGAGTCGGTGGTGCAGAGCCTCCAGCGCGTCCAGATCGACGACGAGGAAGAGGCCGACGCGATCGGCAGCCTCGCTGCGTCGGCCGAGGCGCTGCGCCTCACCGCGGTCGCCCCGCCGCGCAACCAGAACCTCGGCGCCGATTACGACGGCTGATCCCGTCGCTTCGGTGTGGATGAAAAAGGCTGGCCGCTCGGTGGAGCGGCCGGCCTTTTTCTTGTTCGTACTACTTACGTCATCCCGGACTTGATCCGGGATCTCGCTTCTTCTTGTTTCGCGCGCCACGAAGAAGCGGGGCCCCGGATCAAGTCCGGGGCGACGGCGTGGCGGGGAGCAGGTCGCCCCCTCAACTCACCCCGCGACCTTCCCCGGCGTATTCACCCCCATGCTCTGGAGATAGCGCTTCACGTTGCGCGCCGCCTGTCGCAGCCGCTGCTCGTTCTCGACCATCGCGATCCGCACGAAGCCCTCGCCGTTTTCGCCGTATCCGACCCCCGGCGCGACCGCGACCTTGGCGTGGGTCAGCAACTGCTTCGAAAATTCGAGCGATCCCAGATGCTTCAACGCCGGCGGCAGCGGTGCCCAGGCGAACATGCTCGCCGGCGGGGCGGGGATGTCCCACCCGGCGCGCCCGAAGCTTTCGACCAGCACGTCGCGGCGCTTGTGATAGAGCTGGCGGTTCTTTTCGACGATGTCCTGCGGCCCGTTGAGCGCCGCGCACGCCGCCGCCTGCACCGGCGTGAACGCGCCGTAATCGAGGTACGATTTCACGCGCGTCATCGCCGCGATCAGCTTCTTGTTGCCGACCGCGAAGCCGATCCGCCACCCGGCCATCGAATAGGTCTTCGACAGGCTGGTGAATTCGATCGCGACGTCCTTCGCGCCCGGCACCTGCAGGATCGAGACGGTCGGCTTGCCGTCGAAATACAGCTCCGAATAGGCGAGGTCGGACAGGATCCACACCTCGTTCTCGCGCGCCCACGCCACCAGCCGCTCGTAGAAGGCGAGGTCGACCGTCTCGGCGGTCGGGTTCGACGGATAATTGACGACCAACACGCTCGGGCGCGGGATCGTGAACTCCATCGCGCGCTGCAGGCTTTCGAAATATTGTTCGTCGGGCGTGGTCGGCACCGCGCGGATCGTCGCGCCGGCGATGATGAAGCCGAAGGTGTGGATCGGATAGCTCGGGTTGGGCGCGAGCACCACGTCGCCTGGTGCGGTGATCGCGGTGGCGAGGCTCGCCAGCCCCTCCTTCGACCCCATCGTCACGACCACCTCGGTTTCGGGATCGATATCGACACCGAAGCGGCGGCCATAATAATTGGCCTGCGCACGCCGCAGCCCGGGAATGCCGCGCGACTGCGAGTAGCCGTGCGCCGACGGCTTTTGCGCCACCTCGATCAGCTTGGCGATGACATGGTCTGGCGGTGGCAGATCGGGGTTGCCCATGCCGAGATCGATGATGTCCTCGCCACCCGCACGCGCCTGCGCCCGCATCGCATTGACCTCGGCGATGACATAGGGCGGCAGGCGCTTCATGCGGTAGAATTCGTCGGACACGGGGCTGATACTCCTTTGCGCCGCCGGCTATACAGCCATTCGCGTGCGGCGGGCACCCCGCGCAGCAAAAAGCCGTGGACCTGACTTCGCGCTGCAACGTCGTTACGTTACGGCAGCCGAGAGAGAGGATTTCGCGTGACCGAGCCCAACGCCCCATCGAACGCCGCGCTGCCCGATCTCGCCGATCTTCAGCACTGGACATGGCTGATGGGTCGCGCGCAGCAGTTGATGCTGGAGGCCGGCGTCCCGCTCGCGCCGCCCGAGAGCGTCGCGGAGCAGACGCGCGATTTTTGGACCGACTATCTCGCGCTGTGGCAGCGCTTCACCGCCCCCGCCGCGCCCGAGGCGGAGCGGCCGAAGGAGAAGGACCGCCGCTTCGCCAACCCGGCGTGGCGCAGCAACCCGGCGTTCGACTGGATGCGGCAGAGCTATGCGCTGATCGCCGATCACATGCTGCGCGGGGTCGATGCGCTGGAAGGGGTCGACGAGCGGACGCGCGCGCAGCTGAAGTTCGCCACATCGGGCTTCGTCGATGCGATGAGCCCGTCGAACTTCGCGGTGACCAACCCGGAAGTCATCGAGAAGACGATCGAGACGCGCGGGCAGAATCTGCTCACCGGGCTCACCAACATGCTGTCGGATATCGGACGCGGGCAGCTGACGCATACCGACGGCACCGCCTTCGAGGTCGGGCGCAATCTCGCCGCGACGCCGGGCAAGGTCGTCAAGCGCACCGACCTCTACGAACTGATCCAATATGCCCCGACCACCGACACGGTGCTGGCGACGCCGCTGCTGATCTTCCCGCCGTGGATCAACCGCTTCTACATCCTCGACCTGACGCCGGAGAAGAGCTTCATCCGCTGGGCGGTGGCGCAGGGCATCACCGTGTTCATGGTGTCGTGGAAGTCGGCGGATGCCTCGATGGCCGAGGTGATCTGGGACGATTACGTCGCCGCGCAGGTCGACGCGATCGACACCGTCCGCGATCTGCTGGACGTGCCGACGGTGCATACGGTCGGTTATTGCGTCGCGGGGACGACGCTGGCCGCGACGCTGGCGTGGCTTGCGGCGCAGGAGCAGACCGACAAGGTGGCGAGCGCGACCTTCCTCACCGCGCAGGTCGATTTCTCCCGCGCGGGCGAACTGCTCCACTTCGTCGACGACGAACAGCTCAAGGTGATCGCGACGCTCAGCCCACAGGGCTTCCTCGACGGCCGCTATCTCGCCGCGACCTTCAACCTGCTGCGCGGGCGCGACCTGATCTGGAACTACGTCACCAACAACTATCTGCTCGGCAAGGATTATGCGCCGTTCGACCTGCTGCACTGGAACGGCGACGTCACTAACCTGCCTGCCAAATGGCATCTCGCCTATCTGACCGACCTCTACCGCGACAACCTGCTGGTCCAGCCCGGCGCGATGAGCGTCGGCGGCGTGCCGCTCGATCTGACGAAGGTCGAGACGCCCGCCTATGTGCAGGCCGGGCGCGAGGATCATATCGCGCCGGCCGAAAGCGTCTGGAAGCTGACCGAGCATCTGCGCGGACCGTTGCGCTTCGTGCTCGCCGGATCGGGTCATATCGCGGGCGTCGTCAATCCGCCGGCTGCGGGCAAGTACCAGCATTGGATCAGCGACCAGCCCGCTGCCACGCTCGACGAGTTCGTCGCGATCGCGCGCGAGGTGAAGGGCAGCTGGTGGGGTGACTGGGCGACGTGGCTGCGCGACCGTGCGCCAGCAACGGTAGCGGCGGATGGTGCGCGGGTGCCCGGCGAGGGCGAATTGCCCGCGATCGAGGAAGCGCCGGGCAGCTACGTCCGGGCACGATGAGCGGCAATGCTGCACCGCACAAGAAGCTTGCGACTCGCATCGCACATCGCTATTGTGCGCCGCAGCAAATAACGGAGCGACACGATGGTGGGCGAAACCGGCAAGGTTGAGGGCAGGAAGACGGGCGGAGCGACCAAGGGGCGTCCGCGCGTCGCTGCGAAGCCGCCGCTATCCGCCAAGCCCGTGCTGCCGCCGCTTCCCGCCGAGCCGGAGGTGCCCGCGATCCTCGCGGCGCCCCCCGCCGAGGAGCCGACACCGGTGGTGGCGGCGGAAACGCCGGCCGCCGAGCCCGCCGCGCCGGCTCCGGTGCTCGAAGAACCCGCAACCCCAACCCAACCCGAAGCGGCTGCTCCGGCAGCGCCATTGGAAGTGAAGGACACGACCATGACCGACACCGTCACGACGTTCGCCGACAAGGCGCAGGATCAGGCAAAGGCCTTCGCCGACAAGGCGCAGGAGCAGGGCCGCGCGGCATTCGCCAACGCCGGCGAGCAGGCGCGCGTCGCGCTCGACAAGAGCCGCAAGGTCGCCGAGGATCTCGCCGAATTCGGCAAGGGCAATGTCGAGGCGCTGGTCGAATCGAGCCGCATCGCCGCGCAGGCGTTCGAGTCGTTCGGTCAGGACGCCGCCGCGTTCGCGCGCGCCCGTTATGAGAGCACCGCGCAGCTCGTCCAGACGCTCGCGTCGGTGAAGTCGCCGACCGAGGCGCTGCAACTGCAGGCCGATTACGTCCGCACCTCGTTCGATGCGCTGGTCAAGGAAGCCTCGCGTTCGACCGAAGCGACGCTGAAGCTGGCCGGCGATGTCGCCAAGCCGCTGCAGAACCGCGTGGCGGTCGCCGCCGACAAGTTCCGCACCGCCGCCTGATCGCGGTCGTGCAAGCGAAAGGAGGCGGTCGCAGCGATGCGGCCGCCTTTTTTGCGTGTTTGCAGGCTTGCCTGTGCGCCCGCGCGTGCCATATCTGCCCCGTGTCCATGCAGCAGCAGATTGTCCCGATGGCCGCGGGCCAGAGCGACGATGCCGACGGTGACGGCACCGGGATCGGCATCGCCACGCGTACCCGCGCCCGCACCAAGAAGCCGACGCCATACCGCGTCCTCATGCTCAACGACGATTACACGCCGATGGAATTCGTCGTCCTGTGCCTTCAGCGCTTCTTCCGGATGAACATGGAAGAGGCGACGCGCGTGATGCTCCACGTCCACCAGAAGGGCGTCGGCGTCTGTGGCGTGTTCAGCTACGAGGTCGCCGAGACAAAGGTCAGCCAGGTCATGGACTTCGCGCGCCAGAACCAGCACCCGCTGCAATGCACGCTGGAGAAGGCGTGATCACACGCTAACTACCTGACTTGCGGACGATCAAGGCGATCCGTCAGCCAAATCCACCGTCGCCCCTGCGCAGGCAGGGGCCCATGTCTCTCTCCGGTGGCGGAACGCCGGACACACAGACCGCGCCGACGACGGCCCAGCACCATCAAGACGCCGGCAGACATAGGCCCTGCCTGCGCAGGGCGACGGTGGCGATGGCAAACGACAGCACACCGCTGCACCCACACCACCTTCCGCGCCCCACCGCTTACCGCTACCCTCCCACGCTAACCCCAGCGAATCGTGAGAGGAAACTGTCATGGACCCCAGCCTGCGCGACCGGGCGATCGGCCTGTACGACGCCTTCACCCACGAACACCGCGACCGCCGGACGCTGCTGCGTCAGATGACCGCGCTGGTCGGGTCGGTCGCGGCCGCCGAGGCGCTGATCGGCGGGATCGCCGCGTCGCCCGCCGCCGCCGCGCTCACCGATCCCGGCGACGCGCGGCTCGTCACCCGCAAGGGCAGCTACGGCATCGGCGGCGGCGCACAGATGACCGGCTATTTCGCCGCGCCGCGCAATCCCGGCCGCGCGGTCGGCGCGGTGATGGTGATCCATGAAAATCGTGGGCTGCAACCGCATATCGAGGATGTCGCGCGCCGCGTCGCGCTCGCCGGCTTCTTCGCGGTCGCGCCCGACTTCCTCTCCGCACAGGGCGGCACCCCCGCCGACGAGAATGCCGCGCGCGACCTGATCGGCAAGGCCGACATGGACGCGGTGCTCGCCTCAGCCGTCGCGACGGTCGGCCGGCTCGCCAGATTGTCGCACGGCACCGGCAGGGTCGGCACGGTCGGTTTCTGCTGGGGCGGGGCGCTCGTCGACCGCGTCGCGCTCGCCGCCGGGCCGGGGCTCGCCGCCGCGGTGAGCTATTACGGCCCAGCACCCGATCCGGCCGAGGCACCCAAGCTCAACGTTCCGCTAATGCTCCACTACGCCGGCAAGGACGCGCGGGTCGCGCAGACCGGCATGCCGTGGGTCGCCGCGCTCAAGGCCGCGGGCAAGCCGGTCGAGGCGTTCGACTATCCCGGCGTCGACCACGCCTTCAACAACGACACCTCCGCCGAGCGCTACGACAAGGCCGCCGCCGATCTCGCCTGGGGCCGGACGATCGACTTCTTTCACCGCCATCTGGATGCGCGTGCATGACGCTGACCTTCTACACCAACCCGATGTCACGCGGCCGGATCGTGCGCTGGATGCTCGAGGAGATCGGCGAGCCGTACGACACAATGCTGGTCGACTGGACGCAAAAGCCGGCTGCGCTGCTCGACGCCAATCCGCTCGGCAAGGTGCCGACGATCGTTCACGACGGCGCGGTGGTCAGCGAGGCGGCGGCGATCTGCGCCTATCTCGCCGAGGCGTTTCCCGCCGCCGGGCTCGCGCCGCGCGCGGAAGAGCGCGCGCCCTATCTGCGCTGGATGTTCTTCACCGCCGGCCCGCTGGAGGCGGCGATGGTCGACAAGGTGCTGGGGGTCGAGGTGCCCGAGGCCAAGCGGGGGATGGTCGGCTATGGCGGCTTTGCGCAGGCAGTCGACACGCTCGAATATGCGGTGTCGTCGCACGGCTATATCACCGGCGATCGCTTCACCGCCGCCGACGTCTATGTCGGCAGCGCGGTTGGCTGGTTCACGCAATTCGGGCTGCTGGAGAAGCGCGAGACGTTCATGCGCTACCTCGACCGACTCCAGCAGCGCCCGGCCTATCAGCGCGCCGCCGCGATCGACGACGCGCTGATCGCGGAGGCCGCTCAGCGGTAGGCGGGAGCGGCATCGAAGGTTCCCGCCGTCGTTGTGGGCTTTTTCCTTCGTCGCCCCGGACTTGATCCGGGGCCGCGCTTCTTCCTGGCGAGAGCGCAACGAAGCGGGGTCCCGGATCAAGTCCGGGATGACAGAAGAAGAGTGGTAATCAGTGACTGTCGATGCGCCTCAACGGCGATCGTGCTTGTCCCAGCGGACCCGCGCGCTCAGCGCGTCGAAGCGGCGGTTGAGGTCCTGACGCTCCCAGTTCGACAGCCCGCCGCTGCGGCGATAGCGCGTCTCGAGCTGGACGAGCTGGCGCGAGTCGCGGCGGAGCCGGGTCGCTTCGCGGCGATCGAGCGTGCCGCTGCGGATGCCCTGATCGATCCGCTGATCGAGCCGCGCCTGTCGCGCGTTGATCGACTGCCACGGCGCGGCGCTGGCCGCGACCGGAACGGTGACGCCGGCGAGGCCGATCCCGGCGATCAGCAGGTGAAGACGGTTCATTGTAACGCTCCTTTGCACTGGCACCGCAATCCGCGGCGGTACGGGAACGGAGATAGGCAGCGTCTGTCGCACGCCCGTCCCGCCAACCCCGCAAAAGTGTGTCACTTTGTCGCGATCGCGGCGGGTCCGTTCAGCTTTGGGGCTCACCCGCCAGCGCGCTGCGCAATGCCGCGACCTGCCGGTTGAGGCTCGCGAGCTGGTCCATCGACAGCCTGCTACGCGCGACCAGTTCGTCGGCAAGGCACCCGCAGCGCTCGCGCAACGCGCGTCCGCTATCGGTCAGCAACACGCGCACCTGTCGCTCGTCGTCCGGGTTGCGCTGGCGGCTGACATGCCCGGCCGCCTCCAGCCGCTTGACCAGCGGCGTCACCGTACTCGACTCGAGCGCGAGCCGCTCGGCGATCGCCCCGATCATGCGGGCGTCCTGCTCCCACAGCGCGTGGAGCACGAGATATTGCGGATAGGTGATCCCGATCGCGTCGAGCAGCGGCTTGTAGGCGCGCCCAACCGCCATGCTCGCGGAATAGAGCGAGAAGCAGAGCTGCTCATCGAGGGGGCGCGCACCAGCCATGATAAGGGCTTAGCAGCTTTTTGCTTATCGCGATAATCTTTTCGCTGGACACCTCGGCCTCACGCATTTACATATCGCGATACAGATTACTGGAATAAGGATCGCGTTCATGTCCGTCGACGTCAAATATGCCACGACCGCTTCCGCCACTGGGGGCCGCGATGGCCGCGCGCGCAGCGAGGACGGCCGCTTCGAGGTCGCGCTGTCGACCCCGAAGGAGCTGGGCGGCGCGGGCGGCGAGGGGAGCAACCCCGAGCAATTGTTCGCCGCCGGCTACTCGGCATGCTTCCTCGGCGCGCTGAAGGTCGCCGGGCAGCAGCTCAAGGTGAAGGTACCCGCCGAGACCAAGGTCACCGCAACCGTCGGCATCGGCCCGCGTTCGGCGGGTGGGTTCGGCATCACCGCCGACCTCGTCGTCGACTTGCCCGGCGTGGACAGGGATCAGGCGCAGCAACTGGTCGATACCGCGCACCAGATCTGCCCCTATTCCAACGCCACGCGCGGCAATGTCGATGTCGGCCTGACGCTCGCCTGATCCGGAGAACACCATGCCCCGCACGCCCGGCACCGAAGGCTTCGCGCTCAACCAGACGATGCTCCGCATCCGCGATCCCGAGCCGTCGCTGGCCTTCTACCGCGACGTGCTGGGCATGACGCTGCTCCAGCAGCTCGACTTTCCCGACATGCGCTTCTCGCTCTATTTCCTCGCCTATCTGGCCGAGGGCGAGACGGTGCCCGCCGACCCGGCCGAGCGCGCGCGCTTCATCTTCACGCGTGAGACGACGTTGGAGCTGACCCACAATTGGGGCACCGAGAGCGACCCGGCGTTCAGCGGCTATCACAGCGGCAACACCGACCCGCGCGGCTTCGGCCATATCGGCATCTCGGTGCCCGACGTGGCGGCGGCCTGCGCACGGTTCGAGGAACTGGGCGTGCCGTTCAAAAAGCGCCCGCAGGACGGCACGATGAAGGACATCGCCTTCATCACCGATCCCGACGGCTATTGGATCGAAATCCTGTCGCCGGCGGGGATGACCGCCTTCCTCTGAGATAGCCTCGGCCCCCTTCACCGTTCGTGCTGATCCTGTCGAAGCACGTGTTGTTGGGCACGCCCTTCGACAGGCTCAGGACGAACGGCCGTAAGGGGGATCAAGCCGCTCTGGTTATCAGAACCGCCCGCGCACGCCCACGCGGAAGAACCGCCCCAGTGTGTCGTACAGCGCCGGATTGACGTCCAGCCCGGTGTTGGTCTGCGGCGACGGCTCGGGATCGCGGTTGAAGACGTTGTCGACCTTGACGAACATGCTGACCTGCGGCGTGACGTTCACCGTCGCGCCGATGTCGAAGTAGAACGCGCCCTTCATCCGGTTGAAGTCGATCGTCGGATTGTCGTTGGTCGATTGCGGGCAATTGCCGGGCGAGCAGACGATGTACTGATTGCCGTACACGCCGTCGCTGAACCAGCGCTCCTGCAGCAACAGGCTGAAATTGTCGTTCTGATAGGTCTGGATCGCCAGCCACTTCCAGCTCGGCGTCGCCCCCGAATTGGCGCCCGCCGAATCGACCGGCGCGACCGGCCTGCCGTTCGAATTGAGCCCGGAGTCGGTGATGAACTCGATGACATGCGTGCCCAGCCCGCGCAGCGTCAGGCTGCCCGGCAGGCCGAGCGGCTGGCGCCATTGATAGCTGGCCTCGATGTCGAAGCCGCGCGTCTTGATCGAGGCGAGGTTGAACGCCTGCACGTTGACGAAATTCGGTCCGGCGGTGTTCTGCAGGTTGAACGCGCTGCAGGTGTCGGCGTTGCCCTCGCGGCACAGGTTGACGATCTGCTGCGCCGACAGCGACGAGACGACGTCGTCGATCCTGATGTCGTAATAATCGAACGACAGGCTCAGCCCCGGCAACCACGACGGCTGCGCCAGCACCGCGCCCAGCTCGGTGCTGCGCGCGATCTCAGGGCGCAGCGCGGTGTTGCCGATCGTGTTCTGGATGATCAGCACCTGCGTGTTGTTGAACGGATCGGTGAAGTTCGGGACGGTGGTGGTCGTCGGCGCGGCGAACAGCTCCGACAAATTGGGCGCGCGCACGTCGCGCGAGGTGACCGCGCGCAGGCGGAACCCGCTGAGCGGCGTGTCCCACGTGCCGCCGACCTTCCACGCATAGACCACACCCGAGGTCGAATAGCGCGTCGCGCGCCCCGCGCCGTTCAGATTGGCGCGCCCGACCACCGGAGAGTCGATCAGCGGCAGGTTGAGCTCGAGGAAGCTCTCGACCACGTTATACTTGCCCGAACCGTTCTTGTAATTGCCCGCATACCAGTTGTTGCCGGTGGCCAGCAGCGACGGATCGGCCGGATAGTCGGCATTGTTCGGGCTCAGGTCCGACACGCCCGCGCCGTAAGCGTCGGCGCGCACGCGATACTCCTCCTGCCGCCACTCGATCCCCGCCGCGATCGCCAGCGGCCCCGCCCACAGGTCGATCGGCGTGCCGGAGATGCTCGCCGCCGCCGCGTCCTGCGTCTGGCGTGTGTGCTGGAACGGCCCGTTCTCGGGGACGATATACGCCAGCGCCGCGGCGGAAGGCTTGTTGTTGCCGAAGATGTTGATCGGCTGGCACCCGCTGGCGCGCGCCGCGGCGTCGGCGCAGACGATCTCGCCGTTCAAGCGCACCGCATTCACCGCCTGCGTATAGCGGCCGTTGAGGCTGATATTGTCGACGTTGATGTCGGTGACGTTGATGCCGTGCTCGTAATAGAGGTCGTAGGTCCAGCTGTCGCCGAAGATCTCCGCCTTGCCCTTCAGCCCGCCGACGAAGCGGTACTGGCGGCGGTCAGTGTTGACCTTGATGTTCGGCAGAATCGCGTTGCTCAGGCCATAGCGGAACTGGGTGATCCCCGCCGTCGCGCATTGCGCCTGGATCGAGGCGGGCAGGTACGGATTGGCGCATTGGACGGTGACATTGTCCTTGGCGGCACCCGGATTTGGCTGGTTGCTGGTCTTCACCTGCGCGATGTTCGCGGTCAGATACAATTCGGTGTCGGGCGCGACGTCATAGCCGATCCGCGTATAGCCGTTGATCCGCTCCAGCGCCGACTGGAGCGACGTGCCCGAGCCGACATGCCCCGATTGGTCGCCGCCGACGCAGAAGCCGACGTAGCAGCCGATCACGTCGCCATTGGCGTTCTTCGCCGGCACCCCGTTTGAGCCATAGTTGAACGCGAACGGCCGCCCGTCGCCGTCGAACGCGATCCCCTGCAACGGCCCGTTATTGATGAGCCCCCATTTGGTATATTTGAACGCCTGCCCGTGATCGCGGACCAGGAATTGCGGGTTGTTGCTGTTGCGGATGTTGGTGTCGACGAAGGTGGTGGCGCGATACCAGTCGCGCCCGCTCGCCAGATCCTCGCCGAAATTGCCCGGCCCGACGCCCTGATCCTTGGCATATTCGCCGCTCAGCACGACATGCAGCCGGTCGCCTGCGAAGCTCTTGCCCAGCGCCGCCTGCACCAACGCCTGCCCGCCGTCGCCATAGGTGGAAACACCGGTCTGCGCGTTGAACTTCGCGCCCTGGAAGCGCGTGTCGGTGATGAAGTTGATGACGCCGCCGACCGCGTCCGAGCCATAGGACGCCGAGGCGCCGCCGGTCACGACGTCGACGCGCTTGATCAGCAATTGCGGAAACTGGCTGATGTCGGGCACGCCGGTGACGTTCGCGCCGACCACGCGCTGCCCGTCGAGCAACGTCAGCGTGCGGATCGTCCCCAGCCCGCGCAGCGAGAAGGAGCTGAGCCCCTGCTGCCCGCTCGACGTGCTGAACGTGCCGGTCGCCGCGCCGGTCGAGCCTTGCAGCGACGGCAATTGCGCGATCGTGTTGAAGATGTTCGGCTGCGCGTTCGCCTGGATCTGCGCCTCGCCGATCACCGTCGTCGGGGTGGGGGCGTTGAAGCCGCTTGCGGTGATGCGCGTGCCGGTGACGACGATGTCCGAGGCGCTGGCGGGCGCCTCGCTCTGCGGCGGCGGCGTCGTCGATGTCACCAGTGCATCAGGCGTCGCCGGCGCGGCGCTGCGGGTCGAATCGGGCAGGTCGCCGGCCTGTTGCTGCGCGATGGCCGGCGTCGCCGCCAGCATCAGCGCGACCGCTGCAATGCTGGTAGCGTTACCAAATCTGACCGAACGACGACGTGCCTTGACCATGCTCCATCCCCTAAGCAGCAGCGCGCCGTCGCTGGTGCGGGCACGCGGTTTTGTGATGCAGGTCATACAAGACGCCGTGTGCACCGGCATCTACGACCAAAGTCGCGCGGCGCGCCGACAAAGGTCGTAATGGTCATGGCGCAAGCGTCCGGCCGATAGCTCGCGCGGCGCGGTGGGAGGATCGATGGTGGCACAGTCAGGCGGAACGACGGGCGAGCCGCTGGCGCTGGTGGTGATGGGGGTCAGCGGCACGGGCAAGTCGACGCTCGGCGGCCTGCTCGCCGACCATTGGCACGCGCCGTTCCTCGAAGGGGATACGTTCCACTCCGCGGCCAATGTCGCGAAGATGGAAGCCGGCGCGCCGCTCACCGACGAGGATCGCTGGCCATGGCTCGACCGGCTCGGCGCGGCGCTCGGCGAGGCGGCGCGGGGCGGGGGCGTGGCGGTGGCGGCGTGCTCCGCACTGCGCCACGCCTATCGCGCGCGGCTCGCGTCGGCGGCGGGGCTGCCGCTGTATTTCGCGTTCCTCGACACCGACCGCGGCGAGATCGCCCGCCGCATGGGCGCGCGCACCGGCCATTACATGCCGCCCAGCCTGCTCGACAGCCAGCTCGCGACGCTGGAACCACCGGATACCGATGAACGCGCGCTCCGCCTCGACGCCGGCCACGCGCCCGAGGCGCTGTGTCGCGAGGTGCAGGCATGGGTGGAGAAGCGGCCGGCCTAACCCTCGCCGTCGTCCCGGGCTCGACCCTTGTTCGTCCGGCTGAAGTCCCTCTTCGTCATCCCCGCGAAAGCGGGGATCCAGACGCGCGGGCTTCTCGAAGACATGAGCCTCACGGCATCAACCGCTTGCGCCCCTGCGACAGGTGCCAGCGCATCGCCAGCGCCGCGCCGTCGGCGTCGCGGACGCGGATCGCGTCGACGATCGCGTCATGCTCCTCCATCATCGCGCCGATCACCTGCGGCGGGCGCGAGCGCGAGATATCGACCCCGGCGCGCAGGATCTGCATCACGCTGTCGCGCAGATGATCGAACACCGGCGCGAACGCGGCATTGCCGGTCGCCGCGACGATCGCGAGGTGCAGCGCCCAATCCTCGTCATGCGCCGGTGCATTGGAAAACAACGCCGCGCGCAACGCCTCCAGCGCGGCCTCGATCGCATCGAGCTGTGCCTGCGACCGCCGCAGCGCCGCCAGCCGCGCCGCTTCGGCCTCCAGCACGAACCGCACCTCGTACGTGCCGAGCGTCACCGCCAGCGCGTCGAGCGGCAGATGCGTCCCCAGCCGCTCGGACGGTCGCCGCTTGACGTAGCTCCCCGCGCCACGCCGCGCCTCGGTGATCCCGTCGGAGGCGAGCCGCGCCAGCGCCTCGCGGACGATCGTACGCGACATGCCGAACGTCTCGGCGAGCCGCGCCTCGGACGGCAGCCGGTCGCCCGCCGCCAGCCCCTCGTCGGTGATGATCCGCACGATCGCGGCATAGGCGCGGTCGGCCAGTCGTCCCTCGCTCACCGCGCGTCCTCCCCTGTGTCGTCGACTCGAACCTAGCCGCCGCCGCGGCGGCTGGCGAGTGCCCGAGCCTGTCCGACAACTTCATCGACAAACCTAGCGCAAGTTACTTGAAAAGCG
The DNA here is from genome assembly GCA_036946405.1 of Sphingomonas phyllosphaerae. Lineage (NCBI taxonomy): Bacteria > Pseudomonadati > Pseudomonadota > Alphaproteobacteria > Sphingomonadales > Sphingomonadaceae > Sphingomonas > Sphingomonas phyllosphaerae. Next base: position 917,155 of record JAQIJC010000001.1, read on the forward strand.
CTAACATATCGGGGCATATCGTCGCAAAGCTGTCCAACCGAATCCGCTCGAAAGCGTGACGGGGGGCGGCATTACGGGAGGACGGAATGGAAGCCACCGCTCAGGACATGCCGCCGCCGGTCAACGGCGCGATGCTGGCGCAATTGACCCCGACCCAGCTCAAGGTGATGCGCGGCGTCCATTCGGGAATGCTCAACAAGCAGATCGCCTATGATCTCGGCATCGCCGAGGCGACCGTGAAGGCGCACATGACCGCGCTGATGCGCAAGCTCAACGTCCGCAACCGCACGCAGGTCGCGATTGCCGCGCAGGCGCTGACCGCCGACACAAGCTACGCCTGACGGCAGCAAAGCCCCTCCCCCAGCGGGGATCGTTACGAAATTCCCTTCTTGTACCCCGGCGGAGGCCGGGCCCCAGTTGGGAGACGATTGTAACCAGCTGAAAAGCCTTTCCAACTGGACCCCGGCCTCCGCCGGGGTACGGCTTGGAACGGGCGCAGTCCCGACATTTCGCAACGATCCCTTTCCAGGGGAGGGGCAGAGAAGCCCACCTACGACCATCGTCGCGCATGAAGCATCTCGCTGGTATCGCTAGCAAAAGCGCGAAAACAGATGGGAGACGGGCGATGCGGGCAGGATGGCGGATCGGAGCGGCACTGGCGGCGGTGCTCGCCACCCCGGCACTCGCGGCACCCGGCATCAAGCCCGGCGCCTCGGTCTACCAGACCATGCCCGATGACTCGCGCGCGATCGTCCTCAAGGCGGTCGGTGACGGCCGCGCCGACGACAGCGCGGCGCTGCAACAGGCGATCGACGCCGCCGCCGCGGGCGGGCACGGCGGCGTGGTGTTCGTGCCCTCGGGCACCTACCGCATCGCGCGCACGATCTTCGTCCGCTCGGCGGTGCGCCTGTTCGGCGTCGGGAAGACGCGTCCGCAGATCGTGCTCGGCGACAACACCGCCGGCTTCGGCAGCGGCGTCGCGGCGATGGTCGCGTTCACCGGCGAGGACCAGTATCGCGTCGGCAAGGCGCCGGTCCCGCCGCGCACCAGCGTGCCGTTCGACCCGGCGATCTTCGACGCGACCTCCAGCACCTTTTATTCCGCCTTGTCGAACATCGACTTCCGCATCGGCGACGGCAATGCCGGCGCGGTCGCGGTGCGCTTCCGCGTGGCGCAGCACGGCTATCTGCGCCACGTCGATTTTCACATCGGCTCCGGGCTGGCGGGCGTCTATCAGGCCGGCAACGAGTTCGAGAACCTGCGCTTCTTCGGCGGTCGCTACGGCATCATGTCCGAAAAGACCTCGCCCGCATGGCAGTTCACGCTGATCGACAGCGAGTTCTCCGGGCAGCGTGACGCCGCGATCCGCGAGCATGAGGTCGACCTGACCTTGGTCAACGTCGCGATCCGCGACACGCCCGTCGGGATCGATATCGACCGCGGCTATTCGGATTCGCTGTGGGGCAAGCAAGTCCGCTTCGAGCGTGTTTCACAGGCCGCGGTGGTGATCTCGGAGGAGAATAGCGTCTTCACGCAGATCGGCTTCGACGATGCGGTGGCGATCGACACGCCGACCTTCGCGCGCTTCCGCGACTCCGGCAAGACGATCGCGGGGAAGGGCGCGCGCTACCGCATCGCCGATTTCTCGCACGGGCTGAAGCTCGCCGGACTCGGCACGATCGGCGAGACCGCGACCGACGTGACGATGACCCCGCTGTCGCGCGTCCCGAAGCGCCCCGCCAACGCGATCCGCGCGCTGCCGCCGGTCCGCGAATGGGCGAACGCGCACGATCTCGGCGTAAAGGGCGACGACGCCACCGACGATACCGCCGCGTTGCAGCGCGCGATCGATACCCACCGGGTCGTGTATCTTCCGCTGGGCCGCTACCGGGTCACCGACACGATCCGGCTGCGCCCCGACACCGTCCTCATCTCGCTCCACCCCAGCCTGACGCACGTCTACCTTCCCGACGAGACCCCCGCCTTCACCGGCGTCGGTGGCGCGAAGGCGATGATCGAGAGCGCGAAGGGCGGCAATGCGATCGTCCACGGCCTCGGCCTCTGGACCGGCGCGATCAATCGCCGCGCCACCGCGCTGCTGTGGAAGGCCGGCGCGACTTCCGAGGTCAACGACGTCAAGATCCAGGGCGGCGGCGGCACGGTGCTGACCAAGGGCAGCCCGATCAACCAGAACGACCCGCGCGCGCGAACCGATGGCCAGTACCCCAGCATCATGGTCACCGACGGCGGCGGCGGGACCTTTTCGGCGATCTGGTCGCCCAACACGCTCGCGTCGGCGGGATTCCACGTTTCCGACACCAGCACGCCCGGACACGTCTATCAGCTCTCCGCCGAGCATCATTATCGTGCCGAAATCGTGTTGGACCGGGTTAAAAACTGGGAATTTCTGGCACCGCAGACCGAACAGGAGGTACGCGACGGCGTCAACGCGGTCTCGACCGAGTTCCACGACTCGAGCAATATCCTGTTCGCCAATTACCACGGCTATCGCGTCACGCGGACGATCAAGCCGATGGACGCGGCGGTCAAGCTGTTCAACTCCGGCGGTATTCGCTTCCGCAACGTCCATGTGAACGCCGAGAGCGGTTTCGCGAGCTGCGACGCCAAGGGCTGCGGCACGTACCTGCGGGCCAGCAAATTCCCGTTTGAAAACAGCATCAAGGACATGACCCGCCGTCAGGAAGTCCGCGAGCGCGAGTTCGCCAGTCTCGACATCCCCGTGGCCAGCAATGTCGCAGCAATTCCAGTGACTTCCGGCGTAACCAAGCTCGCGGACGGCTTTTACTCGATTGCCGGCGGCGCGGTGGACGCGAGGGGAAAGTTGTATTTCGTCGACCGCTTCTTCCAGCGGATTCATGGCTTTACGCCGGCTGAGGGGCTGACGACCGTCTCTGACGCGCCGCTCGATCCGGTCAACCTCGCCGTCGATCGCTCCGGCCGCCTGCTGGTGCAATCCTCCGCCGGCCGCGACGGCAGCGTCTACAGCCTCGACCCTGCTAACCCCTTGGATATACGCCCGATCGAGCCGACCGCCGTTCGTGCGACGGGCAAGGTGACGACGCTCCTTCCGGTAAACGTCTGGGCGAACGGTGAATTCGCAGACCGGATCGATCCGGCGACCTACGAATATCCCCCGATCGCGTCCTTCTTCACCACCAAGCTGGGCGAGGCGAAGGCGCAGGAATATCGCTCGCCCGACGGATCGCTGGCGCTGCCGGCGTTTCGCGTCTGGAACCAGGGACCCGACGATCACCTCGGTTGGCGCTGGTCGGACACGCTTGATTCCTATGGCTTCGTCGGCGCGGTGCCGGGCAGCCGCGTCACGCTGACCAATGCGTCCGAGAACCTCACCTACAGCGGTCTGGTCGGCATGGGCGGGCAAGTGACCGACCTCAAGGTCGTCGCGCCACGCGGCGGCGAAAGCGTCGCGCGCGACGAAGCGGGCAACCTGTACGTCGCGAACGGACAGGTGTTCGTCTATGCCCCCGACGGCGCGCTGACCCGCCGCATCGACGTTCCCGAGCGCCCCCTGCAATTGCTGCTCGGCGGCGCGGACCGGCGGACGCTCTACATCCTCGCACACCACGCGCTCTACGCGATGCAACTGTAATGGCAGCAAATGCCGTCAGCTAGGGTGCGCCTCGACCTCCGCTTCAGCCTTCACCTCGCGGCGCGTCTCGGCGAAGCGCTCCCCAGCGTCGATCGCCCAGCCGGCGACGCGCTCGGCCAGCCAGCCGATCACCGCGCCCGCCACCACGTCGCTGCCATAATGCGCGCCCCGCGCGACCTGCGCCACCCCCGCGGTTCCCGCCGCCAGCTTCGCGACCCCGCCGATGCCGGGCGCTTCGTGCGCGACCGACTGCGCCACCGCTACCGCACCGGCGGTGTGCCCCGAGGGAAAAGCGTTGAAATCGGTATCGTCGGTGCCATGTCCCCTTCGCGGCACGGCGTCGGTGCCCGCGACGTTCGGGCGGGCGCGATCGACTCCGGCCTTCAGCATCGTCTTCAGGCCCGTCGCGAGCAGATGGCTCGCCACCATCCGCGCGCCGCTGCGCGCCAGCGCCGGGCGGCGCAGCACCGCACCGATCGCCAGCGTGCCGAGGCCGAGCGCGAGCAGCGGCGGCTCGTCGGTGGCCTTGGCGATCGGCGCCAGCGCGCGCATCGCCCCCGCCGCGGCCATCGCGCGCAGCGGCGCCGTCGCGTCATGCTCGCGTTGCGCGGCGGCGCGTAGCGCCTTCTTCTTCTTCTTGCCCATGTCGGCTCCGCTTTATGTCGGCTTGCCAACGAGCCGGGCGCACTTTCGGTCCCGCTCAGGACGCGGCGGTATAGGTGACGAACGGCTCGGCGAGCAGCATGCGCCCGTCGCGCCACACCTGCACCCCGCCGCCACCTCTGGTCGGATCGACCGAGGCGAGCACGCGATAGACATAGCCGCCGTTCGCGAATTGATAGATGCGCCGCCCGTCGCGTTCCTCGACCAGCCGCCCGCCGGTGATCGTCAACGACGTGCGGGTGTCGCGCCCGCCCCATGGCTGATCGATCGCGGGGAGATCGGTGTCGTGATTATAGCTGCGGTACACGAAGCCGTCGCGCTCGCTGCGCGTCACCTGTACCGAGCGTTTCGCGGTCACCCCCAGCACGCGCGTCTGCGGCGCGAAGCGGCACCCGGTCGTGTCGCGACCGTAGGTGACCGACGTGACGGTCGGTGTCGTCGCGCCCGGCTCGACCATGCCCGGGTTGACCGCATGGATGGTGCCGACCGTCCGGCCGGCGGCATTGGTCAGCGGATAATAGATCTGCCCCATCCCCGGATCGCCTGCGCCGATCCGCACCGGCACCTGATGCCGCACCAGCCCCGGCTTCGACAGGCTGGTCAGCGTCGCGCCACGCTGCGCATCGGGTGCGGACAGGATCAGCACGCGGTCGCGATCGGTCGAATCGCAGACGAACACTGCCTGCGTCCAGCCGTTGTCGCCGTTCAGCATCGAGATCGATCGCTGGTTCGCCAGTTGCGACCAGGCCGGCACTGCCGCCGCCACCGCGACCACCGCCACACCGCTCCACCACGCACGCATCGCTTCCTCCGTTTCGTTTCGCGCGCCCGTGCGGTAGGCGCGGCTGCATGAACGATCCCACAACGATCCGCCGCCTCTATGGCCGGCGTCAGGGCCATGCATTGCGCGCCGGGCAGGCGGCACTGGTCGAGGAACTGCTCCCGCGCATTGCGGTCCCCACCGATGGCCCGCTCGACGCCATGCGGCTGTTCGGCGACAATCGGCCGCTACAGGTCGAGATCGGCTTCGGCGCAGGAGAACATCTCGCCGGGCAGGCGGCAGCAGCGCCCGGCACCGGCTTCATCGGCTGCGAGCCGTTCCTCAACGGCGTGGTCGGCGCGCTCGGCCATGTCCGCGACGGCGCGCTCGACAATGTCCGCATCCACATGGGCGATGCGCTGGAGGTGATCGAACGCCTGCCGGACGGGTCGCTCGAGCGCGTCTACCTGCTCCACCCCGATCCCTGGCCCAAGGCGCGCCATGCCAAGCGACGAATGATGAACCACGGCCCGCTCGACCTGATCGCCGCCAAGCTGAAGCCCGGCGCGGAGTTCCGGCTCGGCACCGACGATCCCACCTATTGCCGTTGGGCGATGATGGTGATGCACCAGCGCGGCGATTTCGTCTGGCAGGCGCATAGTGCGCGCGATTTCCTCGAGCGTCCCGCGGACTGGCCCGAAACCCGCTACGAGCGAAAGGCGCGTCGGCAAGGTCATGAAGTCTGGTATTTCAGGTATATCCGCGTATGATCCTTAACGGCAGTCGTTAACCTTCTGTTAACCAATTGCTGTGAGACGACGTTAAGGGTCGGTCTTCGCCGGCCAAAAAGGGGACGGACATGAAGAAGCACCTTTTGGCTGGTCTGGCGTTTGTCGGCGCATGTGTTTCCGCTCCTGCGTCCGCCACGGTCGCGGCAGGCGACATCGTCACGTGCGGCGGCGTCAGCCTCGAATGTTCGAACGATCGCGCGACGGTCGGTTCGGGCGTGGAGTTCGGGATCGACTTCAGCGATCTCGGTACGCTGTTTACGGCGGATTTCTCGGCCGGCCTGCTGACGCTCTTCTGGGCCAACAATCCCGAAGTGGGTGACGTCGGTGAATTCGGCGAGCCGTTCTCGCTTACCTTCAGCAACGAAACCAATCCGTTCACCTTTGCGGAATTGGGCGACGTGAACGGCGTCGAGGGCGTCGATGGCAGCACCGTCAGCCTCGATGGCGGTTTCCTGACCATCAACCTGTCGAACACGACGTTCGCGCCCGACAGCTCGCTGCAGGTGAAGTTCGATCGCACGACCACTCCGCCGGCCGGTCCGGTGCCGGAGCCGGCGACCTGGGCGATGATGATCCTCGGCTTCGGGCTGGTCGGCGCAGCGATGCGGAAGCGGGCGTCGGCGACGGTGCAGCCGTTGTTCGCCTGAACGTCGCGGCGGCACGGCTGTCGGCAGCCGGGCCGCCTTGGCGTTGCCTGTCCGGCGCCGGTCCTGTTTGTAACGGGACAAGGCACGACGAACGCTTATCTTCCTCCCATCGATCAAGGAGAGAAGAGATGCGTACCGTCCTCATCGCCGCCATCGCCGCCACGGTCATGGCGGCCTCACCCGCAGCGGCCAAGGGATGCCTGCGCGGTGCCGCCGCTGGTGGTGTCGCCGGCCATATGGTTGGCAAGGGGCACGGCGTGCTGGGCGCGGCCGTCGGTTGTGCGGCCGTCCATCATCATTATGCCCGCAAGGCAGCCGCCGCGCGCCCGCATTGACCCTAACGGATGGGCGGGCTCAGCCCCGCCCACCGAGCACGGCCAGAACCAGCGTCAGCGCGCCGAGCCCAAGCGACAGCGTCAGCCGCAACTGCCGCCACGCCGGCACCGCGCGCAACAGCGGCCCGATCTCGCGATCGCCCAGCGGACTGGCCAGCAAGGCCAGCGCCAGCGCCATGAGCCCGGCCGCCGGTGGCGCCACTCCGCCGAACACCGCGAGCAGCACCGCCCACCCGATCAGGCTGGGGGCGACCGCCAGCAGATAGGGCCACCAGCGCGCATCGCTGCGCGACAGCGCCTGCATCCACCACATCCCGCCCAGGAACGACAGGATCAGTGCCGCATAGCCGCCGCCGACGACCGCCGCGGCGGGGCGCGTCGCCGGCTCGACCAACGCGAGCGTGACGCAGGCGATTTGCGGCAACAGCCCCGCGATACCCAACGCCGCCGGTGGCGTGCGCACCTGCGGCAGCGGAGTCATCGCTCAGGCGACCTGCGGGGCAGCCGATGCCGGGCCAACCGGCGCTTCCTCGCCGCGCGAATAGGTGCCGACCAGCATCCCCGCTGCGATCACATGTCCACGGATCGCGGCGAGCAGGTCGCTACGTCCCGGGTTGATGTCGAGTGCCGCCGCGCTGTCGAGCGCGAACAGCTGGAAGACATAGTCATGGCTGCCGTGCCCGGTCGGAGGATCGGGCGGCAGCCAGCCCTCCTGACTATAGCTGTTTCGCCCGACATCCGAGCCGTCGTCCGCGCCGCGTCCGTCCGGCGCGATCGCACCCTCCGGTAGCGAGCCGTTCTCGGGCGGCAGGTTCCAGACTACGGCGTGAACCAGCGGGTTGGGCGCAGGGGCATCGGGGTCCTCGACCAGCAAGGCCAGCGCCGCGGTGCCCGCCGGTACGCCGCGCCACGTCAGCGGCGGTGACACGCCCGCGCCATCGGCGGTGAAGCGCTCCGGCAGGCGCCCGCCATCGGCGAACGCAAGGCTGGACAGTTCCAGCTGTGCATCACCGGTGACGATGCCGTCCTGCACGATCGCCAGCTTGGCATGACCGGCACGGACATTGTGCATCAGGCTGCCCAGCCAGTGCGGGACATGTTCGAGCATGATCGCGCTCCCTCAGGCCAGCGTGCGAACGTTGGGCTCGCGGTCCCAATAGCGTTGCTTGGCGGCATCGACGAACGCTTCGAGGTCGGTCACGCCCGCATCGGGCTCCACCCCGGCCTTGTCGAGCAACGGCTTCGCCGCATCGTTATGCCCGATCGCCTTGAGGTGGCCGAACGCGTCCATGACCCATTGCACCGCCGCGCCTTCCTTGACGAGCTTGGCGCACGCCGCTTCGGACAGGATCACCGCACAGGCATCCACCGTTACCGAGGGCTGACCGAACAATTGCGCATCGGCGGCGACGCTGGTGCCATCCGACAGCGGCACCGCACCGACCTTCGGCGCGATCGTCAGCGGATGGCCGCCGGCCGCCTTGACCGCCGCGACCGTCGACTCGAACTCCTCGCGATCGGTGCCGTCGGCGAACAGGATGCCGACCGTGCGCCCCTCCAGCGTATGCTTCTCCAGCGGGCCGCGCACGATGCGCAGCGCCGGGGAGGGGGCCATGTCGCGCACCGGTGCGCTGGTCGGCGATGCCGCGGGCAGGTCGATCGCCAGACCATCGGCGACGCGCTGCGCCAGTTCCTCGTCGACGTTGCGCAGATTGGCGAGCTGCGCGACGCGAATGTGCGGGATCGACACCTTGCTCAGCTCGAACACGAACGCCGAGGCGATATGCGCCTGTTCGGCCTTGTCCATCGAGCGCCAGAACAGCCGCGCCTGCGAGTAATGGTCGGCAAACGTCTCGGCGCGGATGCGCAGCTTCTGGCCGCTCTCCTCGGCGGGGAAGCTCTTGAAGCCGTTCGGGTCCTCGCGCGGGCCGCCGGGCTCGCCGGCGAGATGCAGGCTGTTCGGCTCGTAATTGGCGCGGCCCTTGGGCACCTGCATCTGCATGTGGCCGTCGCGCTGCATGTTCAGGAAGGGGCAGCCCGCCGCATCGGCGCGGCCCTTCGCCTGGTTGATCGGCAATTGGTGCCAGTTGGTCGACCCCAGCCGCTTGATCTGCGTGTCCTGATAGCTGAACAGCCGGCCCTGCAGCAGCGGATCGTTCGAATGGTCGATCCCTGGCACCATATGGCTGGGGCAGAAGGCGACTTGCTCGGTTTCGGCAAAGAAATTGTCGGGATAGCGGTCGAGCACCATCTTGCCGACGATGCGAACCGGCAGCACCTCCTCGGGGATGATCTTGGTCGCGTCGAGCACGTCATACGGCTGGCTGTTCGCAAACTCTTCGTCGAACAATTGCACGCCCAGATCCCATTCGGGATAGTCGCCGCGGCTGATCCGCTCGAACAGATCGCGGCGCTGGAAGTCGGGATCGGCGCCGGCGATCTTGACCGTCTCGTCCCAGATCGTCGAGGCGAGCCCCGCGCGGGGCTTCCAGTGGAATTTGACGAAGGTGCTCTTCCCCTCGGCATTGACGAAGCGGAAGGTGTGGATACCGAACCCTTCCATCGTCGCGAAGCTGCGCGGCAGGGTGCGGTCCGACATCGCCCACATGATCATGTGGGTCGCCTCCGGCATCAGCGAGATGAAGTCCCAGAAGGTGTCGTGCGCGGTCGCCGCCTGCGGATAGCCGCGGTCGGCCTCCATCTTCGCGGCGTGGATCAGGTCGGGAAACTTCATCGCGTCCTGGATGAAGAAGACCGGGATGTTGTTGCCGACGAGATCCCAATTGCCCTCGCGCGTATAGAACTTCACCGCGAAGCCGCGCACGTCGCGTGGGGTATCGACCGATCCGGCGCCGCCCGCCACGGTCGAGAAACGCGCGAACACCTCGGTGCGCTGCCCCTTCTTCTGGAACAGGTCGGCGCGGGTGATATCGGCCAGCGAATCGGTGCATTCGAAATAGCCGTGCGCGGCCGAACCGCGCGCATGGACGATCCGCTCCGGGATGCGCTCATGATCGAAATGGTTCATCTTCTCGCGATAGACTTCGTCCTCCAGCAGCACCGGGCCGCGTGGACCGACCTTCAGCTGGTTCTGATTGTCCGATACCGGCGTCCCATGATTGGTGGTCAGCACCGGGTGATCGGCGTCGGTCACCTGATGCGTCTCGCCGCCGTTGCCGGCCGGACGGGTCTTGATGTCGGTCATGGACGATCCTCGTTCTTCCCGCGCGCAAGGGCGCGCCGGTGTCGTGGATCAAAGGGACGGCGCGCGCTGCGGTTCCGTGCGACGACGCGTTTCGTCGCGGCGGTCAGGCCTCGGCAAGCAGTGCCCGTACCTTGGCGGCCAAGCCTTCCATCGTGAACGGCTTGGTCAGCAAGGCGACATGCGGATCGAGCTGCCCGCTGCCGATGACGGCATTCTCGGCATAGCCGGTGATGAACAATACGCGCAGCGTCGGGAACCGCGCCAGTGCCGCATCGGCGACTTGCCGCCCGTTCATCTGCCCGGGCAGGCCGACATCGGTGACGAGCAGGTCGGGACGGATCCCGCTGTCGAGCATCCGCAGCGCGCCCGCGCCATCGCCGGCCTCCAGCACCGTATAGCCCAGCCCGTCGAGCACCTCGATCACCAGCATCCGCACCGTCGGCTCGTCGTCGACGACCAGCACCGTCGGCATTCCCTCGACAGGCTGTGCCTGATCGAGCGGCAGCGTCGCCTCACCCTCGTCGTCGACGCTGCCATGGTGGCGTGGCAGGTAGATGCACACCGTCGTGCCGTCGCCCGGCTCGCTGTAGATCCGTACCTGCCCGCCCGACTGGCGCGCGAAGCCATAGATCATCGACAGCCCCAGCCCCGTGCCCTCACCCATCGGCTTGGTGGTGTAGAAGGGGTCGAAGGCACGCGCCTGCACCTCTGGGGTCATGCCGGTCCCGGTGTCGCTGACACACAGCGACAAATACTGGCCGGGCGGCAGGTCGCGCGGGCGCGCGGCGCGCTCGTCGAGCCATTTGTTCGCGGTCTCGATCGTCACGCGGCCGCCGTCGGGCATCGCGTCGCGCGCGTTGATGCACAGGTTGAGCAGCGCATTCTCCAACTGGTTGGGATCGACCAACGTGTTCCACAGCCCGGCCGCGCCGACCACCTCCAGCGTGATCGCCGGCCCGAGCGTGCGATGGACCAGCTCCTGCATCCCCGCGACCAGCCGGTTGACGTCGGTCGGACGCGGGTCGAGCGTCTGGCGCCGCGAGAAGGCGAGCAGCCGATGCGTCAGCGCCGCCGCGCGCCGTGCCGCGCCCTGCGCCGCCGCGACATAGCGGTCCAGCTCGCCGATCCGTCCCTGCGCGACGCGGACCTGCATCATCTCCAGCGCGCCGGAAATGCCGGTCAGCAGATTATTGAAGTCGTGCGCCAACCCGCCGGTCAGCTGCCCGACCGCCTCCATCTTGTGCGCCTGCCGCAACTGTTCCTCGGCCGCCATCAACGCCGCGGTGCGCGCCTCGACCTCTTGCTCAAGCCGTTCGTTGAGCGTCGCCAACTCGTGCTCGGCGCGGCGGCGCTCGACGGCGTCTCGGGTTCGCTCCGCCACTTCGCGGACCAGCGCCAGTTCGTCGTCGAGCCATTCGCGCGGCTCGGCGTGATTGAGGTAGAGCAGCGCGACGAACCCGCCCTGTTCGGTCACCGGCATGTTGATGAACGACATCGCCGCCAGTTCGCGAAGCCCTTCCGCAGTAGCGCGGGTCCGGTCGTCCTCGCGCACGTCGGCGATCGCGACGGTCACGCCGTTCTTCAGATCCTCGATATAGCTGCCATAATCGCGGAAGTGCAGCACCGCGGGCAGGGGAGCGATGCCGTCCCCGCAAAAGGCGCGCTCGGTGGTGATCGTTTCGGCGACCGGATCGACGGTGCCGTAGCCGGCGCGGCTGACGTCGAGCGCATTGCCCAGCACCCGCGCCGCCGCGAGCGCCAGATCGCCGGCGTCACCCGGATCGCGCAACCGGTCGCCCAATTCGACCAGCGCCGCCAGCCGCAATTCCGCGCGCTTGCGCGCGTCGATGTCGAAACTGATCCCCGGCAAATGCGTGACGCGCCCATCGGCATCGCGATCGACGCGACCCTGCGCCGCGACCCACCGCCAGCGACCGCCGGGACCGGCGACGCGATATTCCTCCTCGAACGGTACGCCCTCGGCGATGCTGCGCGCGATCGCGCTCCGCACGCGCGGCCGGTCCTGTGGCGCGATCCCGTGGAAGAATTCGGCGATCGGCGCGCCGGTGGCGGCAATGTCGGGCTCCACCCCGTACAGGCGGGCGAACCCGGCGTCCGAGGTGACACGATCGGCGATAATGTCCCAATCCCAGCGGCCGAGCGGCGGTGAATCGGGCGCATGACGCAAGGTGGTGGGGGGCTGGTCGGTCATGGCGGGGTGCGAACGCGATACGTTCGCAACGGTTGCGCGATCAACCCGCGAAAGGTCTCACCTTGACTTTCGTCAGCGAATTCGCCATCTGGCGGGCCATCGAGGCGTTGGCAGCGTGATCGGACCAGATGGTCCCGGCTCCGCCTCGGTCGTTTTCACGGGCTTCCCAAGTCACGCGGGGTGTCAATCTTCCCCGTCACTCGTGTGCCTGTCGGGCATGCGGGTAGCGCCTGTATTAGGACTGCAATTCCATGTCTTTCGCCACTCTCGGCCTTGCCGAGCCGCTCGTCCGCGCGCTCGAAGCCAAGGGCTATACCGAACCCACCCCGATCCAGCGCGACTCGATCCCGCAGCTGCTCGAAGGCCGCGACCTGCTCGGCATTGCGCAGACCGGCACCGGCAAGACCGCAGCCTTCGTGCTGCCGTCGATCCAGCGGCTGTCGGCCGGCAAGAAGGTCCTACCCACGCATTGCCGGATGCTCGTGCTCGCCCCGACCCGCGAGCTGGCCAGCCAGATCGCCGACTCGGCGCGCGCCTACGGCCAGTTCTCGAAAATGTCGGTCGCGACCGTGTTCGGTGGCACCAGCATCAACAAGAACCGCAACGATGTCGCGCGCGGCATCGACATCCTCGTTGCCACGCCGGGGCGGCTGATCGACTGCGTCGAGCAGGGGTACATCAACCTGTCGATGATCGAGATCCTCGTGCTCGACGAGGCCGACCAGATGCTCGATCTCGGCTTCATCCATGCGCTCAAGAAGATCGTGCGGATGGTTCCCCGCAAGCGCCAGACGCTGTTCTTTTCGGCGACGATGCCGACCGCGATCCGCGATCTGGCGTCGCAATTCCTCAACGATCCGGCGACCGTGTCGATCAAGCCGGCCTCTACCACCGCCGAGCGCGTCGACCAGTCGGTGATTTTCTGCAACCAGACCGAGAAGCAGGCGCTGTTGACGATCCTGCTGCGTGACATGCCCATCGACCGCGCATTGGTGTTCACCCGCACCAAGCACGGCGCCGACCGCGTCGTGAAGCTGCTCGCCGGCAATGGTATCGCTGCCAACGCGATCCACGGCAACAAGAGCCAGCCGCAACGCGAGCGTGCGCTGGCGCTGTTCAAGTCGGGCGAGGTGCCGATCCTCGTCGCCACCGACATCGCCGCGCGCGGCATCGATGTATCGGGCGTCAGCCACGTCTTCAACTTCGAGCTGCCGAACGTCGCCGAGCAATACGTCCACCGCATCGGCCGCACTGCCCGCGCCGGTCGCAGTGGTGAGGCGATCGCCTTCTGCGCGGATGACGAGCGTCCGTACCTGAAGGACATCGAGAAGGTCACGCGGCAGAAGATCCCGGTCAGCGAGCTGCCCGAGGACTTCCTCAAGCAGGCCGAGCAGTTGAAGGCGCAGCGCGTCAAGACGATCGGTGCGGACCCCGCCCCGCGCGAGGATCGTCCGCGTGGCCAGCGCGGCCCGGCGCGTCCCAAGGCCAGCCACGCGCCGCGCGCGACGCCGGGCTCGGCGCAGGGTGCGCGAGGTGCCACGCAGGGTGGCCGCAATTACGCCAACGCCACTGGCGGCCCGGGCGGCAACCGCCGTCGCCGCGGCGGTCGCGGTCGCGGCGGCAGCGGCGCCTCTGCTGGCGCGTAAGCGTCGTCGTCCCGGGTTCGCCCCGGGATGACCTCCGAACCGTTCGCACTGAGCTTGTCGAAGTGCGTGCCCCGGACGCTCCGCTCGGCTCACGTGCTTCGACAGGCGCGGCACGAACGGACAGCATCCAGCCACCGTCATGCCCGCGCAGGCGGGAATCCAGAGCCGCCGACGTCAGCGACTCTCGCGAGCACCAGCGCGTCTGGATCCCCGCCTCCGCGGGGATGACGATCGAGGGGCTACTTCGCCGCCTTGCGCAGCGCGAGCCGCACCAGCGCATCCAGCGATGCACCTTCGCCCAGTTCCTCCTCGGCCGCCGCGACCGCGCTCGCCGCCTCGGCCGGCCGGAACCCAAGGTTCAGCAGCGCGGACACCGCGTCCAACGATGCGCCGACCGGCACCACCTGCGCCGCGGCGGACGGCCCCAGCGCCACGCCGCCGACCTTGTCCTTCAACTCGCGCACGATCCGCTCGGCCAGCTTGGGCCCGACGCCATTGGCACGCGCGACGGTTGCCTTATCCTGCGCCATCACCGCGCGGCTGATGTCGGCAGGCTCCAACGCCGACAGGATCGCGAGCGCCACCCGCGCGCCGACGCCCTGCACCCCGGTCAGCAGCCGAAACCAGTCACGTTCGGCGGCACTCGCAAAGCCGACCAGCCGGATGAAGTCCTCGGCGACCAGCATTTCGGTAAATAGCGTTGCGGCCTCGCCGACCGGCCCGATCGCCGCCAGCGTCCGCGCCGACGCGCCGACCAGATAGCCGACCCCATGCACGTCGATCACCGCATGGTCGGTGCCGGTCGCGGTCAGGATGCCCTTGAGATGCGCGATCATGGGCAAGGGCGGTAGAACAAAGCGGGGGCTGCGTCACGGGGTGTGGTGGCGAACAGCCGTCGTCACCCCGGACTTGTTCCGGGGTTCACCGCGCCGCGCATTCAAAGGCCGGTGACCCTGCGGTACGGTGGATGCCGGAACAAGTCCGGGGTGACGGGCGGACCGTCACTCCCGGACGTCCTTGCGAGCGTAGCGAAGCAATCCAGATCGTCTTGATCCGGCCTTGGACTGCTTCGCGATTCTCGCAGCGATGAAAATGGAGGCGGTTCAACTGAACCGCCCCCGCATCAGATCAGGCGACGGCGTTCTTCAACGCATCGACCAGATCGGTCTTTTCCCAGGTGAACAGGTCACCCTCGGCATCGCGGCCGAAATGCCCGTACGCCGCGGTCTTGGAATAGATCGGCTTGTTGAGCGCGAGGTGCTCGCGGATGCCCTTCGGCGTCAGGCGCACCAGCTGCGGCAGCGCCGCCTCGAGCTTCGCTTCTTCGACCGTACCGGTGCCGTGCAGGTCGACATAGACCGACAGCGGCTCGGCGATGCCGATCGCATAGGACAGCTGGATCGTGCAGCGCTTGGCGAGCCCGGCGGCGACGACGTTCTTCGCCAGGTAGCGCGCGACATAGGCCGCCGAACGATCGACCTTGGTCGGGTCCTTGCCGCTGAACGCGCCGCCGCCGTGCGGGGCGGCGCCGCCATAGGTGTCGACGATGATCTTGCGCCCGGTCACCCCGGCATCGCCGTCCGGCCCACCGATCTCGAACTGGCCGGTCGGGTTGATGTAGATCTTGGTGGCGTCGTCGATGAAGCCGTCCGGCAGCACGTCCTTGAACACGCCCATCACGTAATCGTGCAGGACCTTGTACTTGGCGGCATCGGCATTGTCGCCCTTCTCGCAATAGCCCGGCGCATGCTGCGTCGAGACGACCAAGGCGGTCGCCTTGACCGGCACGCCATTCTCATACTGCAAGGTCACCTGGCTCTTGGCGTCGGGCTCGAGGAACGGCGCCGTCCCCGAATGGCGGTCGGCGGCGAGCCGCTCGAGGATCTTGTGGCTGTAGTAGAGCGTCGCCGGCATCAGGCCCGGCGTCTCGTCGGTCGCGTAACCGAACATGATGCCCTGGTCGCCCGCGCCTTCATCCTTGTTGCCGCTCTCATCGACGCCCATCGCGATATGCGCCGACTGGCCGTGCAGCTCGTTGAGGAAGCGGAATTCGTTCCAGTGGAAGCCCGACTGCTCGTAGCCGATGCGCTTCACGGTCGCGCGGACGGTCGCCTCGATCTCTTCCTCGATCCCCGGCGCCCACTGGTCGTTCTCGTAGACGCCCTTGCCGCGGATCTCGCCCGCCAGCACGACGAGCTGCGTGGTGGTCAGCGTCTCGCACGCCACGCGCGCTTCGGGGTCCTTGGAAAGGAACAGGTCGACGATCGAATCCGAAATCTGGTCCGCGACCTTGTCGGGATGGCCTTCGGACACCGACTCGGACGTGAAGATGAACGACTGACGCATGGAGGCTCCGGGAGATAACGATATAAAGATAGCTTTATGTCGTTACCGCGATCGACGCCGCAACGCAAATGCGGTGAGCGTCAGGGCCGCCCCGACCAGCAACGCTGCCCAATTCCCGAGCTGCGAGAAGAGGGTGGGCGCATGGGCGGGTGGGATCGGCACGACGATCGTGCCGCTGACGTCGCGCGCCACGGTTGCCAGCACTGCGCCATCGGCGGCGATTACCGCGGAAATACCGGTCGGCGTGTCACGAATCACCGGCAGCCCCTCTTCGATCGCGCGCAGCCGGGCCTGAGCGAGGAATTGCGGCGAGCCCCAATTGCCGAACCACGCATCGTTCGACGGATTGAAGATCAACCTCGGGCGCTGCGCCGGGTCGACGACCTCACCCGAGAAGATGATCTCGTAACATAGCTGCATCCCGATCGCGCCGAACCCCGGCACGGTCATCGTCCGTGGCCCCGGCCCGGGCGCGAAATCCATGTCGCCCGGCACCAGTCGCGAGAGACCGAGCGGCTTGAGCAGCCACGGCATCGGCAGATATTCGCCATAGGGCACCAGATGCGCCTTGTCGTAGCGCCCACGGATCCGCCCTCGCCCGTCGAGCGTGAACACCGAATTGCTCGCGGTCGTCACCTCGCCCTTGCCGTCGAACTGGAGCGCGGTGCCGCCGGTGAGCAGCATGTCGCGCGGCCCCAGCACCGACGCCATCCGCTCCCGCGTCAGCCACGGGCTGGTGTTGTCGTACACCCAATAGGGATAATCATCCTCAATGAAGTCGCGGATCACGCCTTCGGGCCACATCACCAGCCGCGGTGCCGCGCCCGGCGTCCCCGACAGCCGCAGCAGCCGGGCGAGCATCATCGCCTGATCGCTCTCGCCGCGCTGATCCTGCGGGACGTTGGGCTGCACGACGACGAGCCTTGGCGCGTCTGCGGCAGCGGGCGTCGGTCCCGACCGGTAACTCAGCAGTTCCGCCACGGTCAGGATCGCGAACAGAACCACGCCGATGCCGATCTGTTTGCGCCCCGCCGGCAGCAACAACAGCCCTCCGGCCGCCGCAACGGTGAGCCCTGACAGCGCATAGGTTCCCACCAACGTCGCCAGCCACGCGACCGGCTGCACCGGCACCCACATCACCGCCAGCGGGTCCCACGCATAGCCGGTGAACAACCAGCTCCGCATCCACTCGGTCAGGATCCAGCACGCGCCGAACAGCAGCACGAACCCCGCATCGATCCGCGCCTTTCGCCCGCGCCACGCCAACCCTGCGCACAGCGCCGGAAACACCGCCAGATACAGCGCCAGCGCGAGCGGCGCGGCATAGCCCAGCCAGTGCGGCATCTGGTCCTGGAAGGTGAAGGCGTGCTGGAACCAATTGTCGTTGATCGTGAAATGCCCGACCCCGAACGCCCAGCCACGCCACAGCGCCTGTGCACGCGTCGGTGCGACATGGACCAGCGCGATCCAGCCGGCGAACGCGGCGACCGCCAGCCACCACAATTCCAGCGGCGCGAACCCGCACGCCGCGGCGACGCCCAGCAACAAGGCGCTCAACGCAGGATAGCGGCGGGGAAACGCTTCGATCGAGGAACGATAGGTCAGGGGAGGGCTTCCTTCGCCGCGGACAGAAACCGTCTCCTGCGACGCTCCGCGCGGCATCGCAAGCCATCCGCGCGAGGTAGGACGTGACGATGACGGTTGCGAGGCGTATCAGTGCAGCATGACACGTGATGGATGGACCGCATGAGCACCCCGATCGAAGTGGACCTGCCGCACCAGCTCGGCGTCGCCGGCGCACGATCGCGGATCGACGGCGGCTTCGACAAGCTCGCCGGTTATCTGCCCGGCGGGCGCGTCACCGAGCATCGCTGGGACGGCGACACGCTGTACTTCACCGTCGAGGGCATGGGGCAGCGCGTCGCGGTGCGGCTGGATGTCACCGAGCGAAACGTCCATGCCTTGTTCGAGCTGCCGGGACTGCTCGGCATGTTCGGCGAACAATTGCGCGCCAAGCTGCAGAAGGACGGTCCGAAGCTGCTGGCCTAACCGCTGCCAAACCCACCGTCGCCCCTGCGAAGGCAGGGGCCCATGTCTGTGTCGTGTGTCGATCGGGTTGCCGCAGCGATCGCGGTCGGTGTGTCAGACGGCCCGCGGCACTCCACAGCCACTGGCCCCTGCCTTCGCAGGGGCGGCCGATGACGCGGTCGCCGCCCCGCTCACTTCGCCACCGCCCCCTTCGGCACCACCGCCATCGTCCAGTCCTTCTCCGGCTTCAAATACTTCGCCGCGGTCGCTTGCAACAGTGCGGGGGTGATCGTCGTGAAGTCGCTCACCAGGCTCTGGCTCGCCTCGATCCGCTTCGGATCGAACGTCCCGCCGCTGGTCTGGAGCAGCCAGAACTGGTTCCCCGACGACGCGCGCGCCATGTACTGGAGCATCGGCACGATCGTGCGGCGCAGCTCGTCCTCGCTGACCGGCGTCGCGACCAGCTCGCTCGCGATCTGGCGCGACAGCTGGAAGAACAGCGGCACCTTGTCGGGCGCGACCTTGCCGATCGCGATCAGCCGCCCGCCGCCGGGCTGCCCGACCGGCCACTGGCTCTGCGCGCTCGGCGAGTAGCTCGCCCCCGCCACCGAGCGCAGCCGGTCGAACAGCCGGTCGTTGAACACCGCCGCCAGCACGTCGAGCCGCCGCTGCTCGGCATGATCGGCGGACCCGCCGCCGGTCGGCCAGGCAATGACCGCCGCCGCCTGATTGTCGTCGCCGTCATGCGTGCGCAAGACCGGTTGTGCGACATGCGCGGGAAAGCGCACCGCCGGCGAGCGCGGATCGTCCGCGCGGCGCGGCTTGAGCGCACCGAAGCTCTTCGCCACCGCCGCGATCGCTTCGTCGCCCTTCACGTCGCCGAAAATGTCGACCTCGATCGGCCCCGTCCCCAGTAGCGGCTGCCACAATTTCTTGAACGCACCGGCGTCGAGCTTCTCGATCTGCTCGAGCGTCGGCGTGCCCCAGCGCGGATCGCCGTCCCGCAGCAATCCTTCCAGATCGCGCGCCAGCACCCCGTCGGGTGACGACGACAGCCCGGCGTAACCCGCCAGCATCGCCGCGCGCGCGCGCGCCACCGGCGCCTTGTCCCAGCGCGGCGCGGCCAGTTTCGCCGCCATCAGCGTGAGATTGTCGGCATAATCGCCCGGCGTCGTCTGCGCACCGAACAGGAACGCGTCGTCGCCGATGTCGAAATCGAGCCCCATCCGGCGGCCGGTGGTGAGCTGGTCGAGATCGCTCTGATCGAGCGTGCCGATCCCGCTGGCGATCAGCGCGCTGTCACCCGCCCATGCCGGGGTCGGCCGATCGGCCGGCAGCGCCTGAAAGCCGCGCCCGAACCGTACGCGCAGATAGACGCGGCCGGTTTCCGAGGCGTTGGGATAGATCAGCGCGCGCACGCCGTTGGCGAACGTCACCTGCTCCATCGGCGGATCGCCGACCCGCGCCTGCGCGACCGACTTCCCTGGCTGCCCGAGCTTCGGGACGCGCGAGAAGTCGACCGCCGCCTGCTGGGTGCGCTTGCCGGCCAGCCTCGAGACGTCGGCCTTCATCGCCGCGGCCAGCTTCGCCGCCGCGCCCGCATCGGGGGTGCGGGTGTTGACCAAGGCGCGATTGGCGTCGCCCTTGAACAGCCTGTTGGTCGATTCGACGATCGCGGCGGGCGTGAACATCCCCTTCGTACGCGCCTGCTTCAGAATGTCGTAGCTGGTCTGCGGACCCGCGACCGTCTCGCGGATGTCGAGCGCGCTGACCATGTCGTCGGCCTGCTTCGCGCCCGCCTCGACCCGCGCGGTGTCGACGTCATTCTTCATCGCGGCGTCGAACTCGGCCAGCTCGCGGTCGATCTCACCCTGCGTCGGCGGGGTCGCCATGGCGTCGGCGATCACCGCGCGGATATCCTTCAACGCGGCTTCCCAGTCGGTGCCGATCGGGATGACGTTGGTGAAGGTGCCGTTGGCAGAGCGCGACACGTCGTCGAGATTGACCGCCGCCTGCAGGAAGCTGCCCCCGGCGCGCGCGCGCGTCTCCAGCCGGCGGTTGATGAGCCGCATCGCGAGCTGGTCGACCATCCTTTTCTGGTTGAAGACGATCGTATCGCTCTGATATTTCCACGGGCGTAGCACCGCGGTGGCGACGACCGGCGGCAGCGATGGCTCGGCGATCGTCTTGGCGATCGGCTCATCGGTCTGCGGCGTGCCGAAATCGGGATCGGCGGGATTGGGACCCTTGCCCTGCCAGCCGCCGAAATTCTTGACCACCAGCCGCGCGGCGACATCGGGATCGATATCGCCCGAGATGATGACCACCGCGCGCGAAGGGCGATACCATTTGTCGTGGAACGCCTGCACGCTGGCCGGGTTCGCCGCTTCCAGCGTCTTGATCGTCCCGATCGGCGAGCGGCTGGCGAGCGGCTGGCCAGCGAAGAAGGTCTGGCGCAGCGCGTCGCCATAGCGGACCTGCGGCCCCGGCGCCTCGCGCTGTTCGGCGAGCACCGCCGGGCGCTCGGCGGCGAGCCCGGCGTCGCTGATCGCGGGCGCGGCCATCATCCCCGAGAAGATCTTGAGGCTCTCGTCGAGCTTCACGTCGGTCGCGCCGGGCAGGTCGAGCTTGTAGACGGTCTGGGTCGGGGTGGTCGACGCGTTCGAATCGCTGCCGAACGTCGCGCCGAACCGCTGCCACACGCGCTTGGCCTCACCGTCGGGGACGTATTTCGAGCCGCGGAACGACAGATGTTCGATCAGGTGCGCAAAGCCCTGTTCGGCATCGGTTTCGTACAATGATCCCGCGTCGATGCGGACCCGCACCGCGACCTGCCCCGGCGGCACCGAATTGCGCCGCACCGCATAGCGCAACCCGCTGGGCAGTGCGCCGAAATGCCAATTGGTGTCGGGAGGGATGTCCGAGTCGGCGAACAGCCATGGCCGCGTGTCGACCGTGATCGGCGCGGCCGCCTGCGTGGGAACGGTGGAGGTGGCGACCGGCGCGCGCCGCGCACGCTGCTGCGCGGGGAGCGGCAGCGCGACGGAGACGAGCAGGAGGGCGACGAGCGGCTTCGCGAGCACGCGCGAATAAGGATGCATGGCCCGAGTGTAGGGACGGGCGCGGCGCGCGGCAACGGCCGCCCGCCTTTCCTTTGCCGTTGTGCGCCACGTTCTGGCCGCGATGCGGGTTTATCCGCCGCCACTTTCCTGTCGTTCGCGGCGGGCAAGTAATTGATCGACAAGCAGATGATGAGGTGAAATCTGAGAGTGTCCGCATCGGGATCGCTGGCTGCGTCGCCCTCGTCGGTGCTGGTCGCCGAACGCGGCCGGCCATGGCCGGTGCGCGTCGGAAAGCGGCTGCGCGGCACCGTCGACCGGCTGATCGCGGGATCGTCGCTGGTCGCCAACGCACCGGTGCTCGACGTGCGCGATTTCGCCTGGACCGCACTGCTCCGCGATCGCTGGCATGACATCCTTGCCGAGGCGCGCGCGGTGGCGCTGGTCGGCGATGCCGCGCCCAGCCTCGCCACCATTTCCCCCGATCACCGCGCGATCGCCGAGGTCGGCAAGTGGCGCTCCTACTTCCTGTGGGGCTACGGCTATCGCATCGACGACAATCTGACGCGCTGCCCGCGGACCCGCGACGTGCTGGCGCGCGTGCCCGGGCTGACCACCGCCTTCTTCTCGATCCTCGCGCCCGGGACGCACATTCCGCCGCACCGCGGCGTGACGAAGGGGCTCATCACCTGCCATCTCGCGCTGATCGTGCCGCGCGACGGCGACGTGCGGATGCGCGTCGGCGACCGGATCGTCCGCTGGTCGGAAGGCGAGACGCTCGTGTTCGACGACACCTACGACCATGAGGTGTGGAACGATACCGACGGCACCCGCGTGGTGCTGCTGATCCAGTTCGAACGCCCGCTGCGCCAGCCCGGAAAATGGGCGGCGGACCTGTTCCTCGGCGCGGTCCGCCGCTCCGCCTTCGTTCAGGAGGCGCGTGCGAATATCGCGAAGTGGAATGCGGCGGTCGGCCAGATGGACGGGTGATCGGCCTCCTTCGGTCATTCCCGGCCCGCCGTCATTCCCCGGTTACCGTCATCCCCGCGGAGGCGGGGATCCAGAACCTCTGACGCCTGCGCCTCTATCGACAAACCTGTGCGTCTGGATCCCCGCCTTCGCGGGGATGACGAAAGAGAGCGGAACGATCCCCTCCATCTATCCCGCCCGAAACGATCGCTTTCCTCCTGCGCGCTTGATCCGGCGCGCCGCACGCGCCACATCGCCGCCATGCTGATTGAAACCGAAGCCACGCCCAACCCGGCGACGCTCAAGTTCCTGCCCGGCCGCACCGTCATGGACGCCGGCACGCGCGACTTCGCCACCCCCGAGGAAGCGGAAGCGAGCCCGCTCGCCGACGCGCTGTTCGGGCTCGGCGACGTCACCGGCGTGTTCTTCGGGCGCGACTTCGTTTCGGTGACCGCGGCGCCCGGCGTCCAGTGGAGCACGCTCAAGCCCGATGTGCTCGCGATCCTGATGGATCATTTCACCGCGCAGATGCCGCTGTTCCGCACCGGCGGCGCGGGCTTCAGCGTGCCGCCCGAGGAAGAGACGTTCGCCGAGAACCCCGAGGATGCGGACATCGTCGCGCAGATCAAGGAACTGATCGACACCCGCGTCCGCCCGGCGGTCGCCAACGACGGGGGCGACATCGTCTATCGCGGCTTCGACAAGGGCAAGGTGTTCCTGCGGATGCAGGGCGCGTGCGCCGGCTGCCCGTCGTCGAGCGCGACGCTCAAGAACGGCATCGAGCAGCTGCTGCGCTATTACGTCCCCGAGGTGACGGAGGTGCGCGCGGTCTGATCGCGCGCCGACCTTCCCGATAATTGGAGTTTCCGATGGCCACCCCGCTCGACGACCAGGCGCTCGACCAGCTGTTCCGCACCGCGCGCACCTTCAACCATTATCGCGACGAACCGGTCGGCGAGGACACGCTTCGCGCGCTGTGGGAGCTGGTGAAGATGGGGCCGACCTCAGCCAACCAGCTGCCCGCGCGGCTGGTATGGTGCGTGTCGGACGAGGCCAAGGCGACGCTCGCCGCCGCCTGCTCTGACACCAACCGCGACAAGGTGCTGAAGGCGCCGGTCAGCGTCGTGATCGGCATGGACGTCGAATTCCACGAGCACCTGCCCGAGCTGTTCCCGCACGTCGACGCCAAGAGCTGGTTCGATGGCAATCGCGAGCTGCGCGAGGCGTCGGCGTTCCGCAATTCGTCGTTGCAGGGTGGCTATCTGATCCTCGCCGCGCGTGCGTTGGGGCTGGATGTCGGGCCGATGTCGGGCTTCGACGCCGGTGCGGTCGACAAGGCGTTCTTCGCCGACACGCCGGCGGTGCGCACCAATTTCATCGCGACGCTCGGCTATGGCGATCCCGCGACGCTCCACCCGCGCAACCCGCGCCCGGCATTCGAGACGTTCAACCGCCTCGCCTGATGCGCACCCTGGTGATCGACACCGCGACCGCCGCCTGTTCGGTCGCGCTGTTCGAGGACGAGCGACTGCTCGCGCACACGCATGACGTGGTCGGGCGCGGCCATGCCGAACGGCTGGTGCCGATGATCGCCGCGCTGCCGGACGGCGGGCGCGCCGACCGCGTGCTGGTCGATGTCGGGCCGGGCAGCTTCACCGGCATCCGCGTCGGGATCGCCGCCGCGCGCGCGCTCGCGTTCGGCTGGGGCGCGACGATCGCCGGCTATGGCGCGCCGTCGCTGGTGGCGGTCGCCGCGCTCACCGATGATCCGCGCCCGCTTGCGGTGGTGATGGAAGGCGGGCACGGTGAGGTCTTCATGCAGGGCTTCACCGCTCCCTTCGCCGCGCTCGACGCACCCCGTTCGCTGACCCCGGCGGCGGCGCTTGCAGCGCTGGAAGGTCGCCGCGCGATCGGCAGCGGCACGCGCTGGCTCGCCGCGCTCGACGCGGGTGTGCCGCTCGACGAGACCTTGCCCGACGCGCGTCATGCGCTGCTGCTCCCGCCCGCGGCGCGCGCGCTGCCGCCGGTGCCCGTCTACGGCCGCGCGCCCGACGCAAAGCTGCCGGCCGTCGCGCGCGTGCCCGCCGCATGAGCACGCGGGTGCGGCTGATCGAGCTGGCGCCGGGCGGCGCGGCGGATGCCGAGGTGGTCGATCGGATCATGCTCGCCGCCTTCGACCCGCGTTATGGCGAGGCGTGGACGCGGAGCCAGTGTATCGGCATCCTCGCCATGCCCGGTGTCTGGCTGACACTGGCGCGCGTCGACGACACGGTGGTCGGCTTCGCTTTGGTCCGCGCGATCATGGACGAGGCCGAATTGCTGCTGATCGCGGTCGACCCGCCCGCACGCCGCAGCGGCGTCGGTGCGGCGTTGCTGCGCGGGGTGATCGCCGAATGCGAGGGGCGCGGGGTGGCGAAGCTGCATCTGGAGGTGCGCGCCAACAACCCGGCGGTCGCGCTCTACGCCGCGCATGGCTTCCGTCACGCCGGGGTACGTCGCAACTATTATCGCGGGCGCGACGGACAGGCGTTCGACGCGCACACCTACGCCCGCGCGCTCGAAATTCATCGATAATCGCCTTTTGCGAGTCGGTAGCGCTTTTCGCAACAAGCGCGATCCATTACATGGCGATCATGGCTCGCAAGATCGATCTCGAAGCGCTGTGTCACGAAAAGGGCCTGCGTATCACCGAACAGCGTCGCGTCATCGCGCGCGTTCTGTCGGAGGCGGAAGACCATCCTGACGTGGAAAAGGTCTATGCGCGCGCCTCCGCGATCGACCCCGGCATCTCGATCGCCACCGTCTATCGCACCGTGCGGCTGTTCGAAGAGGCGGGCATCCTCGACCGCCACGATTTCGGCGACGGCCGCGCGCGCTACGAACCGTCGCCGGAGGCTCATCACGACCATCTGATCGATGTCGAGACCGGCAAGGTGATCGAATTCGTCGATCCCGAACTCGAGCTGCTGCAAAAGGCGATCGCCGAGCGGCTCGGCTTCCGGCTCGTCGACCATCGCATGGAATTGTACGGCGTCGCGCTCCGCAGGGACTGAGGTGCGGCTCAACGCGCGCGGCTGGGCGCGGCTCGTCGCGCTCGCGGCGGCGCTGGTCGTCGCGCTGCTGTTGCACGGCACGTGGCGGCTGTTCCGGTTGCGCTCGCCGTGGCCGCGACGCTTTCTCGGCTGGGTGGCACGGATCGTCGGGGCGCAGGTGCGCGTCATCGGTACACCGCTGCGCCGCGACGCGGTATTGCTTGCTAATCACGTCACCTGGATCGACATCCTCGCGATGGCCGGGGCGAGCGGTGCCGCGTTCGTTGCCAAGGCCGAGTTGCGCGACGCGCCGCTGGTCGGCTGGCTGTGCACGCTCAACAACACCTTGTTCGTCCGCCGTGGTGATCGGATGGGGATCGACGCACAGGTCGCCGCGCTCCGCGACCAGCTCGCCGGCCCGCAGCCAGTGGCGATCTTCCCCGAGGGCACGACCGGCGATGGCGTGACGTTGGGGCCGTTCAAGGCCGGTCTGCTCGCCGCGCTCGCCCCGCCGCCGCCCGGCGTGCGCGTTCAGCCGGTGCGGATTGACTATGGAGAAGCCACCCCAGACGTGGCGTGGGTCGGCGCCGAAGACGGTGCGCGCCACGCGAAGCGCGTCCTCAACCGCCGCGGCACGTTCGTGGCGACGCTGCACTTCCTCACGCCCTTCGTCCCCGAAGGCGACCGCAAGACGATCGCCGCCGCGGCGCGTGCGCAGATCGAGGCGGCGGCGTAAGGGTGCGGTCCGTGCTGGTTGCGACCTTCGCGCTCGCTGCCTGCTCGCGTGACGACAGTGTCGAGCGACGCGCGCGGCTCGGGCCGAACCCGACCCTCGCGCACTATATGCAGGTCGCGGATGCGCAGGCCGGCGCGCGCCGCTTCGGGCAATGCGCCGCCTGTCACTCGATCGCGGCCGGCGGTGCGGATCGCAACGGCCCGAACCTGCACGGCGTCTATGGCGCGCCGATCGCGCAGAACCGCCCGCGCTTCGGCTATACCGACGCCTTGCAGGCGCAGCGCGGCGTGTGGGACGACCAGCGACTCGACGCGTGGCTCGCCGACCCGCGCGCCACCGTGCCCGGCACGACGATGACCTTTGCCGGGGTCCGCGATCCGCTCGCGCGCGCCGACCTGATCGCCTATCTCAAGGCCCAGCGCTGACCGGCGCGCTGGCCAGCTCGACGCGTTTCGGCTAAGGCGCGCGCCATGTCCGTGCCCCAGAAGACCCCGCCGAAGACCTTCCACGTCAAGTCGTTCGGCTGCCAGATGAACGTCTATGACGGGGAGCGGATGGCCGAATTGATGGCGGCCGAGGGGATGATCGCCACCGACGACGCCAATGCCGCCGACCTCGTCGTGCTCAACACCTGCCACATCCGCGAGAAGGCGACCGAGAAGGTCTATTCGGACATCGGTCGCGTCCGCAAGGTCGCGGGCGCCGCGGGCCGCGCGCCGATGATCGCGGTCGCCGGCTGCGTCGCGCAGGCCGAGGGCGAGGAGATCGTCCGCCGCGCCAAGGTCGACGTGGTCGTCGGCCCGCAGGCCTATCACAATCTCCCGAAGCTGGTCGCCGCCGCGGCGAAGGGGGAGGCCGCGCTCGACACCGACATGCCGCTCGCCTCGAAGTTCGGCGCGCTGCCTGCCCGTCGCAAGGTCGCGCCCGGCGCGTTCCTGACCGTGCAGGAAGGTTGCGACAAATTCTGCACCTATTGCGTCGTCCCCTATACGCGCGGCGCGGAGATCAGCCGCCCGTTCGCGGCGATCGTCGACGAGGCCAAGGCGCTGGTCGATGCCGGTGCGCGCGAGATCACACTGCTCGGACAGAACGTCAACGCCTGGACCGATGGCGAGGGGCGCGGGCTCCACCACCTGATCCGCGCCCTCGACCGCATCCACGGGCTGGCGCGGATCCGCTACACCACCAGCCATCCCAACGACATGGCGGAGGGGCTGATCGACGCGCACCGCGATGTCGAGAGTCTCATGCCGTTCCTCCATTTGCCGGTACAGGCCGGCAGCGACCGCGTGCTGCGCGCGATGAACCGCCAGCACACGCGTGACGGCTACCTGCGCCTGCTCGACCGCATCCGCGCCGCGCGCCCCGACATCGCGCTGTCGGGCGACTTCATCGTCGGCTTCCCCGGCGAGACCGAGGCCGAGTTCGCCGAAACGCTCAGCCTTGTCGGCGCGGTCGGCTATGCGCAGGCGTACAGCTTCAAATATTCGCCGCGCCCCGGCACCCCGGCGGCGACGCTCGGCGAGCAGATTGCCGCCGAGGTCATGGACGAGCGCCTCCAGCGCTTGCAGGCCGCGCTCAATCGCGATCAGGCTGCCTTCAACGCCGCGTCGGTCGGGCGCGACTGCAGCGTGCTGATCGAGCGCCGTGGCAAGCGCGAGGGGCAGTGGCTCGGCAAGTCGCCGTGGCTGCAATCGGTGCACGTCGTCGGCCCGCACGCGATCGGCGACGTGCTCGAGGTGACGCTGACGCAGGCCGGGCCGCTCTCGCTGACCGGCGAGGTACGCGCGCTCGCGGCGGCGTGACCCTGCGTCGCCCCGGCCTTGATCCGGGGCCCCGCTTCTTCTTCCTTTCTGGCAGGCGGTGAAAGCGGGACCCCGGATCAAGTCCGGGGTGACGACCATCATGTCGATTCCGCCTTCCCCCCGCAAACATCGCCTGCCACATTCGTCGGCGATGCCATTGTGCCGTCACGCGCCGCCCCTATCTCGCCCCTTGCGGCGATCTGCCGCGTGTCGCCCATCGCCACAGGAGCCGCATGAGCCGTAAACCCGTCCCCGCCCAGACGGGCGAACGTTCGCGCGTCGAGGTCGTCTTCGACCGCCCGCAACTGCTGAGCCGGCTGTTCGGCCAGTATGACCAGCATCTGGTGGCGCTGGAGAATCGGCTGGGGGTCTATATCACCGCGCGCGGCAATCGCGTCGGGCTGGAGGGGACCGCCGAGCAGGTGGCGCTGGCGCGCGACGTGCTCCACGATCTTTATGCGCGGATCCAGCGCGGCGAGGAGGTCGATACCGGCCTCGTCGACGCATCGATCGCCATGGCGGCCGAGCCGGTGCTCGACGGGATCATCTCCGCCGAGCGCAGTCCGACGCCGTCGGTGATGATCCGCACGCGCAAGAAGACGATCGTCCCGCGCACGCCCGCGCAGGCGCATTACATGCGCGAGCTGACCACGCACGACATGATCTTCGCGCTCGGCCCGGCGGGCACCGGCAAGACCTATATCGCGGTCGCGCAGGCGGTCGCGCAGCTGATCTCGGGCAGCGTCCAGCGGCTGATCCTGTCGCGCCCGGCGGTCGAGGCGGGTGAGCGGCTCGGCTTCCTCCCCGGCGACATGAAAGAGAAGGTCGATCCCTATCTCCGCCCGCTCTACGACGCGCTGTACGATTGCCTGCCTGCCGAGCAGGTCGAGCGGCGGATCGCGTCGGGGGAGATCGAGATCGCCCCGATCGCCTTCATGCGCGGCCGGACGTTGGGCGACGCGTTCGTGATCCTCGACGAGGCGCAGAACACCACTCCGGCGCAGATGAAGATGTTCCTGACCCGCTTCGGGCAGAACAGTCGGATGGTGATCTGCGGCGATCCCAACCAGACCGACCTGCCTGGCGGCGTCGGCGCCAGCGGCCTGGCCGATGCGACGACGCGTCTGGAGGGGGTGGAGGGTATCTCGCTGTGCCGCTTCACCGCCGCCGACGTCGTCCGTCATCCGATCGTCGGGCGGATCGTGGAGGCGTATGAGGGGGTGTCTGGTTGACGCGCTGGGATATCCTTGGTAGCTTGAAGGGATATTCCGGAGGATGCCATGGCGTCTCTGTACATCAAGGATGAGGAGGCGAACGTGCTGGCGGCACGGCTCGCCGAGCGACGTGGCATCTCCAAGACGATGGCCGTGAAGCTGGCTCTCCAGCATGAACTGGCACGCGACGATGTTCATGTCCCGTTGCGCGAACGTCTGGCGGCGTGGCGCAAGACCCTTCCGTCCGGCAAGCGTACCGGGCTGTCGGCGGACAAGGCGTTTTACGATTCGCTCAGTGACGAGGACATGGATTGACCATCTTCGTCGACGCCTCCGCCATCGTCGCGATCATCGACGGCGAAGCGGAGGCGGACGCCTTCTCGGACGCGATCGAGGCACATAATGATCGTTGCTATTGCGCGGTCGGGGCGTGGGAAGCCGCGCACGCGATCGCCCGTTTGTGGGGGATCGACCTTCCCGAGGCCGGCGCCGTCATCGCCGAGTTCGCCCATCAGACCGGATTGCGGCTGGTGACGATCGGCGTGTCCGAGGGTCGCGCCGCGATCGACGCCGCCGCGCGGTACGGCAAGCTGTCGAAACACCCCGCCAAATTGAACATGGCCGATTGCTTCGCCTATGCCTGCGCGAAAGCAAACGGCGCGAGTCTGCTCTACAAAGGCAACGACTTCTCCCACACGGACTTCGGCTGACATGATCCACATCGAACTCACCCGCGAAGAACCGTGGCCCGACACCGACTGGGACGCCCGCGCGCTCGCCGCCGCCCGCGCCGCGATCGCGCGGACGCCGTATGGCGAGCTCATCACCACGCCTGCGCATGTCGAGATCAGCGTCCGCCTCGCCGCCGACGAGGAGGTGCAGGGACTCAACCGCCAGTACCGGCAGAAGGACAAGCCGACCAACGTCCTGTCCTTCCCGATGGTCCAGCCCGACCTGATCGACACCGTCAGCCAGAACAGCGACGATGGCGAGGTGCTGCTCGGCGACATCGTCCTCGCGCACGGCGTCTGCGAACGCGAGGCGGCGGAGCGGAACATTACGGCGGCGGATCATTTCACGCATCTGGTGGTGCATGGCTGCCTGCATCTGCTAGGCTATGACCATATGACCGACGACGAGGGCGACGCCATGGAGCAGATCGAGCGCGATGCCCTTGCCGATCTGGGCATCGCCGACCCCTATCTGATTCGCGAGGATTGAACACCACGGCCATGGCCGACGACCGAAGTAGCGCCGCGAACGGCGGCGAGCACCATGAAGGCGGCCTGTGGACCGGGCTGCGCAACATGATCTTCGGCGAGCCGCGCGAGGCGACCTTGCGCGAATTGCTGGAGAAGGCGATCGACCGCTACGAGGAAGATCCCGCGCCCGAGATCAAGGGTGACCTGACCGCGCTGGAGCGGCAGATGGTCCGCAACCTGCTGCATTTCAGCGAACGCGACGCCGGCGACGTCGGCGTGCCGCGCGCCGACGTGATCGCGGTCGAGGAAGCGACCACCTTCGACCATCTGGTCCATGTCTTCCACGAAGCCGGCGTCAGCCGCCTGCCGGTCTATCGCGGCAACCTCGACCATGTCGTCGGGATGGTGCACCTCAAGGACGTGTTTGCGATCCTCGCGGCGGGCGGCGAGCGCCCGACCGACATTCAGAAGCTGATCCGCCAGCCGCTCTACGTCCCGATGAGCCGCGGTACGCTCGACCTGCTCGCCGACATGCGCCAGTCGCGCAGCCATCTGGCGGTCGTGCTCGATGAATATTCGGGCACCGAGGGGCTCGTGACGATCGAGGATCTGATCGAGGAGATCGTCGGCGAGATCGAGGACGAGCATGACGACGCCCCCGAGGTGCTGCTCGTGCCCCTCGACGGCGGCGCATGGGACGTCGATGCGCGCGTCGAGCTGGAGGATGTCGGCACCACTGTCGACGCGCGGCTCGCCGAGGCGGAAAGCGATGTCGACACGATCGGCGGGCTCACCGCGGTACTCGCCGGGCATGTGCCCGAGCCGGGGACGTGCATCGACCACCCCAGCGGTTGGCGGATCGAGGTGACCGACGCCGACGAACGCCGCATCAACCGCCTGCGCCTCCACCCGCCCGTGCCGGTGCCCGAGGGGGTCGAGGAATAATCCGCCGTCGTCCCGGACTTGATCCGGGACCCCGCTTCTTCTCTACCGAGCGGCAGAAGTGGGATCCCGGCTCAAGTCCGGGAGGACGACGGTCGGGGCACGAACCCGGTGGCGTCTCCCCGCGCACGCGCCTACATTCGCGCTATGCGCAAACACGTCCTCGCCGTCATCGGCCTGTTGATCGCCCTCGGCGTCGCGATCTTTCTCTATCTGTCGTGGCCCGACACCGCCCGACGCGACGTGGCGGCGGTGACCGGCGCGCGTCCGGACATCACGCCCCCACGCGAGCAGGTGCTCCCGACCGTCAAGACCGCCGACCCGATCGGCTGGAAGGCCGGCGAGGCACCGACCGCCGCCGCCGGGCTGAAAGCCGCTGCGTTCGCGACCGGGCTCGACCATCCGCGCTGGCTCTATCGCCTGCCCAACGGCGACGTGCTGGTCGCCGAAACCAATTCGCCGCCACGCTCGGGCGGCGGCATCAAGGGCTGGGTGATGCGCCACTTGCTCGGCAAGGTCGGCGCGGGCGTCCCCTCCGCCAACCGCATCACGCTGCTGCGTGACGCGAACGGCGACGGCGTGGCGGAGCTGAAGACGCCGTTCCTGACCGGGCTCAACTCGCCGTCGGGCATGGCGCTGCTGGGCGGCCAGCTCTACGTCGCCAACACCGATGCGCTGGTCCGCGTGCCGTATCGCGACGGCGAGACGACGATCACCGCGCGTCCCGAGACGGTCGTCCGCTATCCCGGCGGCGGCAACCACTGGTCGCGCAACGTGATCGTCGCCGAGGACGGCAAGACGCTCTACGTCTCGGTCGGCTCGGCCACCAACATCGCCGACGACGGGCTCGACGTCGAGCACGACCGCGCCGCGATCCTGCAGGTCTATCCCGACAGCAAGAAATATCGCGTCTTCGCCGCCGGCATTCGCAACGCCAATGGCATGGCGCTGGTCCCCGGCACTGACCGGCTGTGGACCGTCGTCAACGAGCGCGACATGCTCGGTTCCGATCTCGTCCCCGATTACCTGACAGCGGTTGAGCTGGGCGATCATTTCGGCTGGCCGTGGTATTATTGGGGCGGCTATATCGACCCGCGCGTCGAGCCGAAGAACCCGCAATTGCAGCAATATGCCAAGCGACCCGATTATGCCTTGGGGCCGCACGTCGCCGCGCTCGGGCTGACCTTCGCGGCGGACGCGAAGCTCGGCGACCGCTTCGCGCGCGGCGCGTTCATCGGCGAGCATGGCTCGTGGAACCGCAAGCCGCTGTCGGGCTACAAGGTGGTCTTCGTCCCCTTCGACGCGAGCGGCTGGCCGGTGAAGGGTGCCAAGCCCGTCGACGTGCTGACCGGCTTCCTCAACAAGGACGACGAGGCGCACGGCCGCCCGGTCGGCGTCATCACCGACAGGACGGGCGCGCTGCTGGTCGCGGACGACGTCGGCAACACGATCTGGCGGGTCAGCGCGGGCGGTTGAGCCAGCGGGCGTGGGCTGGGTGTACATCATGACCGATGCACCCAGCGGCACGCTCTTCATCGGCGTGACCGGCAATCTGGCGGCGCGCGTCCAGCAGCATCGCGAGGGCAGGGGTTCGGACTTCTGCCGCGAACACGGCCTGACGTGATTGGTCTACGTCGAGTGGCACGACACGATGCTCGAAGCGATCACGCGCGAGAAGGCGCTGAAAAAATGGAAGCGCGCGTGGAAGCTCAACCTGATCGGTAAGATGAATCCCGATTGGGACGACCTGTGGGAAAAGATCAACATGTGATCCACCGTCGCCCCTGCGAAGGCAGGGGCCCATGTCTGTCGCGTTCCGCGGGCCATCTTGGACACACGACCAGCCTGTGTGTCCGAACCCGCACAAACCGACTAGACAGACATAGGCCCCTGCCTGCGCAGGGGCGACGGCATTAACTATCCCGCCCCATAAAGCGCATCCAACCGCGCGCCATACACCTGCCGCAACACATGCCGGCGGATCTTCAAGCTTGGCGTCAGCTGCTCGTTCTCGATCGAGAACGGCGCGTCCGCGAGGATCCACCGCCGCACCCGCTCGGTCACCGACAGCATCGCATTGGTGCGATCCACCGCCGCCTGCACCGCCGACCGATACGCCGGGTCCTCCGCCAGCAATGCGCCCTGCTTGCCGTGCGCCGCCGCCCATTCCGCGCTCCACTCGGCATCTGGCACCAGCACCGCCACCATATGCGGCTTGCGGTCACCCGCGATCATCGCCTGCCCGATTTCGGGCTGGAGCGTGAGCAGCCCCTCGACCTTCTGCGGCGCGACATTCTCGCCTTTGTCGTTGATGATGAGGTCTTTCTTGCGATCGGTGATGCGGATGCGCCCGCCGGCATCGATTTCGCCGATATCGCCGGTGTGTAGCCAGCCGTCCTTGAGCACCCGCGCGGTCTCGGCCTCGTTGCGCCAGTAACCGTGCATCACCAATTCGCCGCGCACCAAGATTTCGCCATCCTCGGCGATCTTCACCTCGGTAGCGGCGAGCGGCGGCCCGACCGAGTCCATCGTCACCCCGGCGCTCGGGCGGTTGCACGAGATCACCGGCGCCGCCTCGGTCTGGCCATAGCCCTGCAGGAAGGTGACGCCAAGCGACTGGAAGAACACGCCGACCTCCGGGGTCAGCGGCGCACCGCCGGAGATCATCGCCTTCATCCGTCCGCCGAACTTGCGCGCGATCTTGGGCTTGAACAGCGTGTCGACCAGCAGCGCCTTGGGCCGGTCGCCCAGCCGCAGCCGCCCGGCATCGCGCTTCGCCCCGATATCGAGCGCGGCGGCGAGCAATTTGGCGGGCAGGCCGCCCTGCCGCTCGATCGCCTTGCTGATCCGCGTGCGCAGCACCTCGAACAAGCGCGGCACGACGAACATGATCGTCGGGCGCACCTCCTCGATATTGGCGGCGAGCTTGTCGATCCCCTCGGCATAATAGATCTGCCCGCCCATCCCGATCGGGAAGTGCTGTCCGCCGGTATGCTCATAGGCGTGGCTGAGCGGCAGGAACGACAGGAATACCTCGTCGCCCCAGCCGAAATCCTCCGCCACCACCGCCGAGCAGCCCGCGACATTGTGCAGGATCGCGCCGTGATGCTGCATCACCCCGCGCGGCGCGCCGCCGGTGCCGCTGGTGTAGATGATGCACGCCAGATCATCGCGCGCGAAATCGGCTTGCGCGGCGACCGTGGCGACCTCGGTGGGATGGCGCTCGATCAGCGTCTGCCAATCGTGGACGTCGATCGCGGTCTGCCCCAGCCGCATCGCATCGATCCCGATCAGCATCTGCGGCCGGATCGAGCGCAGGATCGCGGGCATCAGGGTCTTCGCGAGCTTCGCGGTCGAGACGATCACCGCCTTCGCACCCGAATTCTCGATAATGTGCGCGTGGTCGCGCTCGGTGTTGGTCGTGTAGGTCGGCACGGTCACGCAGCCCGCCGCCATGATCGCCAGATCGGACAGGCACCATTCGGGGCGGTTCTCAGCGACCAGCATCACGCGGTCGCCGCGCTCCAGCCCGACCGCGCGCAGCCCCGTCGCCAGCCGCGCGACCGTCTCGGCCGCCTGTCGCCAGCTCGTCGACACCCATTTGCCGTCGCGCTTCTGCCACAGGAACGGCGCATCGCCCTTCTCCGCGGCGCGGGTGAAGAACATCGTCACCAGATTGGGGAATGGTTCCAGCCGACGAATAATGGTGCCGCTCCTCTCCTTGCGGGCGTGTCGCCCTTTCCCTTGCGTCATGCCAAGGATTTCCCCGCCGCGCCAGCATGGACGCTGTCCCGGCTCGGAGCTATCGCATGGCGCGATGACCGACACGAGACACGCGCTGCCGCGCCTCCACGCGCTCCTGTTCGGGGCGGCCTTGCTGCTCGGGGCGTGCGCCGCTCCGCAGGCGGCGGTCGCCCCGCCCGTTCCGGCACCGTCCGCCACGACCGCAAAGGCGCAGATCTTCGTCGTGTCGGCCAACCCGCTTGCCACCGATGCCGGGATGGCGGTGCTGCGCCGCGGCGGCTCGGCGGCGGATGCGGCGGTCGCGGTGCAGGCGATGCTGTCGCTGGTCGAGCCGCAAAGCTCCGGCGTCGGCGGCGGTGCGTTCCTGACCTATTATGACGCCGCCGCGCGGCAGGTGCGCATCTACGATGGGCGCGAAACCGCACCGGCGGGCGCGACGCCCGACATGTTCCTCGACGACAATGGCCAGTCGCTGCCGTTCGCGCAGGCGGTGCTCAGCGGACGCGCGACCGGCGTGCCCGGCGCGGTGAAGATGCTGGCGATGGTGCACGCCGAACACGGCCGGCTCGCGTGGAACACCCTGTTCGGCGACGCACGCCGCACCGCTAGGGACGGTTTCACCGTCTCGCCGCGGCTCGCGCGCTTCCTCGGCGGCAATTATGCCGAGCTGAGCGCGCTCGACGTCCGCGCCTATTTCGCGCGTCCCGGCGGCGGATTGCTCCGCGCGGGCGACCGGCTCCGCAATCCCGCCTATGCCGCATTCCTCGCGCGGCTGGCCGACCAAGGACCCGACGCGCTCTACACCGGCGAAACCGCCCGGCGGATCGTCGCGCGCACCACGCAGGGCCCGCTCGCGGGCACGATGACGCTCGCCGATCTCACCGCCTATCACCCGGTGGTGCGCGAGCCGATCTGCGCGCCGTATCGCGTGCTTTTGGTCTGCGCGCCGCCACCGCCCGCCAGCGGGGTCGGGCTGCTCGAACTGCTCGGGCTGCTCGAACGTACCGACATCGCCACGCGCGGGCCGAACGATCCGCAGGCATGGTTCCTGTTCGCCGAGGCGAGCCGGCTGATGTACGCCGACCGCGACCGTTATGTCGGCGATCCCGCGTTCGTCGACGTGCCGGTCGCCGGGCTACTCGCGCCCGATTACCTCGCGAAGCGCGCGCAATTGATCGGCACCCGCGCCGGCCCTGCACCCGCGCCGGGCAACCCCGCCGGAGCGCCCGCCGCGGCCGTCGACCGCACGCTCGAGCCGACCGGCACCTCGCATTTCGTCGTCGGCGATGCGCGCGGCAACGTCGTGTCGATCACCACGACGGTCGAGTCGATCTTCGGCTCGGGACGGATGGTCGACGGCTTCTTCCTCAACAACCAGATGACCGATTTCTCGTTCAGCCCGCGCGATGCCGCCGGCCGCGCCGCCGCCAACGCGGTCGCGGCCGGCAAGCGTCCGCGCTCGTCGATGACGCCGCTGGTGCTGCTCGACGACGGACGCCGCTTCGTCGGTGCGCTCGGCTCGGCGGGCGGCAATGCGATCCTCGCCTATGTCGGCAAGGCGGCGGTCGCGGCGATCGACTGGAAGCTGCCGATGCAGGAAGCCTTGGGACTGCCCAACCTGATCGCCAAGGGCGACGCGTATCAGGGCGAAGCGTCGCGCTTTTCCCCGGCGGTGCGTGACGGACTGGCCGCGCGCGGCGTCGTCGTGCGGCCGGGGCAGGGCGAGGATTCGGGGCTGCACGGCATCATCCTGCGCGACGGTCGCCTCGACGGCGGCTACGACCCGCGCCGCGAAGGCAAGGTCGCGATCGAGCCAGCGCCAGCGAAATGACGAGTCGGCGGCCGCGCGAAACGCCTTACGTCTGACCCGTTCGCACTGGGCTTGTCGAAGTACGGGATTCCAGGCGGCTCGCTTGGGTCACGTGCTTCGACAAGCTCAGCACGAACGGTGTGACTGTGACAGAGGGGCTTTCTACGCCCCCACCGCTTCCGCGACGCTCGCGAAGCCATCGCGCGCCAAGCAAGCCGCCAGTTCGCTCACCACCCGCCGCGGCAACCCCGGCCCTTCATAGACCAGCGCCGAATACAGCTGCACCAGACTCGCCCCGGCCCGGATCCGCGCATAGGCCTCCGCCCCGCTGTCGATCCCGCCCGCTGCCACCAGCGCGATCTGCCCGCCGGTCGCCGCGCGCACCTCCGCCAGCTTCGCCGCCGCCAGCGCGCGTAGCGGCGCGCCCGACAGGCCGCCGGTCTCCCCGGCGTGAACACTGCGCAGCGTCGGACGCGCGATCGTCGTGTTGCCGATCACCAGCGCATCGACGCCGCGTGCGATCGCGGCCTTCGCCACGCCGTCGATCCCGCCTGCGTCCAGATCGGGCGCGATCTTCAGGAACAGCGGCGTCGCCCCGCGCTCCGCGACGCACGCCGCCAGCAATTCGTCGAGCGCCGCCCCCTGTTGCAGGTCGCGCAAGCCGGGCGTGTTCGGCGAGCTGATGTTGATCGTCACATAATCCGCCACCGCCGCCGCCGCGCGCACCCCCGCGACATAATCGGCGACACGATCGGTCGCATCCTTGTTCGCGCCGACGTTGATCCCCAGCACCCCGCCGCGCCGATCCGCCGCCCGCGCGCGCGCAACGCCGTCCGCCAGCCCCCCGTTGTTGAACCCCATCCGGTTGATGACCGCGCGATCCTCGGCCAGCCGGAACAGCCGCGGCTTCGGATTGCCCGGTTGCGCCAGCGGGGTGAGCGTCCCGACCTCGACCGCCCCGAACCCCAGCGCCATCAACCCGGTGATCGCGCGCGCATCCTTGTCGAGCCCCGCCGCCAGCCCGACCGGATTGGGAAAGCGCACGCCCGCCACCACCGTCTCCAACCGTGGCATCGTCCCCGCGAGCGGCGCGCCGCTCCGCCCCCAGCCGCCGAGCGCGCGAATCGCCCAGACGTGCGCGGTTTCGGGATCGAGCGTATGCACGAGGCGGGAGAGCAGGTCGGCCATGCCCCGTCGTTTCGCCTCCTCGCGCGGGGAGATCAAGCACGGCGCAATTGTAAGTTTTGCCGTATGCTGCGTCGCATCCATCCAATCTTTGCGGCCGAATCAGCGGCATAAGATGCGTGCGACCCGAAGGGCTTCCTCAAGGAAGTCTCTTTCCTGAAGGGCCCGGCAGCGATGCCGGGCCCTTTTTTTGTGCCGAACGCGGCGGTTGATTTCGGGGCCACAAACGACCATCTGCCAATCGGAACGATCCGATCCGATTTAAGAGTGGTTCGCAACAGATGCGTCTTTCCAGCCTGACCGATTATGCCGTGGTGCTGCTCGGCGCCGCCGCGCGGCATTGCGGCGGGATGGCGCGTCAGAATGCGACCTCGCTTGCCGAGGAAACCGGCGTACCGTTGCCGACCGCGCAGAAGCTGGTCAGCAAGCTCGCCGCGGCCGGGCTGATCGACAGTGCGCGTGGGCAGGGCGGCGGTTTCCGGCTGTCGCGCCCGCCGGCGTCGATCACGCTCGCCGACATCGTCGAGGCGGTCGAGGGGCCGATCGCGATGACCTCGTGCGTCGATGCCGAAAATCACGATTGCGCGATTGAGGGAAATTGCCGGGTGAAGCCGCACTGGGGTGCGGTCAACCGGGCGGTGCGCGGGGCGCTGGCGGGAATCACGCTCGCGCAACTCGCCGCAGACGCGCCGCCCGCGGCGCAGCAGCAGATGAAGGTTGAGGCATAATCATGGCCACCAAGAACGCCGAGGCACACGCCGCCGTCGCCAAGAAGTACGAATGGGGCTTCGCGACCGACATCGAGCAGGACTTCGCGCCCAAGGGGCTGAGCGAGGACACCGTCCGCTATATCTCGGCGAAGAAGAACGAGCCCGAATGGATGCTCGACTGGCGGCTGAAGGCGTTCCGCGTCTGGCAGACGCTGGAGGCGCCCGACTGGGCGAAGCTCAACGTGCCGCCGATCGACTATCAGGATGCGTATTATTACGCCGAGCCGAAGGTGAAGAAGACGATCGCCTCGCTCGACGAACTCGATCCCGAAATCCGCCGCACCTATGAGAAGCTCGGCATCCCGATCGCCGAGCAGGAAGTGCTCGCCGGCGTCGAGGGCGCGCGCAAGGTCGCGGTCGACGCGGTGTTCGACAGCGTCTCGGTCGCCACCACTTTCCGCGCCGAGCTGAAGGCGGCGGGGGTGATCTTCCTGTCGATCAGCGAGGCGATCCGCGAATATCCCGATCTGGTGAAGAAGTGGCTCGGCAAGGTCGTGCCGCAGCGCGACAATTATTTCGCGACGCTCAACTCGGCGGTCTTCTCCGACGGCACGTTCGTCTACGTGCCGAAAGGCGTGCGCTGCCCGATGGAGCTGAGCACCTATTTCCGCATCAATGCCGAGAACACCGGCCAGTTCGAGCGCACGCTGATCGTCGCCGACGAGGGCGCCTATGTCTCGTACCTCGAAGGCTGCACCGCGCCGATGCGCGACGAGAACCAGCTCCACGCCGCGGTGGTCGAGCTGGTCGCGATGGACGATGCCGAGATCAAATATTCGACCGTCCAGAACTGGTATCCCGGCGACGAGAACGGCGTCGGCGGCATCTACAATTTCGTCACCAAGCGCGCGCTCTGTCAGGGCCGCAACAGCAAGGTGTCGTGGACGCAGGTCGAGACCGGCAGCGCGATCACGTGGAAGTACCCGTCGTGCGTGCTGGCGGGCGATGGTTCGGTCGGTGAATTCTACTCGGTGGCGGTCACCAACAACCGCCAGCAGGCCGACACCGGCACCAAGATGATCCATCTCGGCAAGAACACCAAGTCGACGATCGTGTCGAAGGGGATCAGCGCCGGGCGCTCCGACAACACTTATCGCGGGCTGGTGCGCGTCGCGGCGAGCGCCGAGAACGTCCGCAACTTCACGCAATGCGACTCGCTGCTGCTGTCGGATCAGTGCGGTGCGCACACCGTGCCGTATATCGAGGTCAAGAACCCCAGCGCGCAGATCGAGCATGAGGCGACGACCAGCAAGATCAGCGAGGACCAATTGTTCTACGCGATGTCGCGCGGGCTGGACGCCGAGGCGGCGGTGGCGCTGATCGTCAACGGCTTCGCGCGCGAGGTGCTGCAGCAGCTGCCGATGGAGTTCGCGGTCGAGGCGCAGAAGCTGCTCGGCATCAGCCTAGAGGGTAGTGTGGGCTAACGGAAAAAAGCCCCTCCTCTTCAGGGGAGGGGTTGGGGTGGGGGAATAAAGAGCGAAGGTCTCGGTGAGACCTCGCTCCACCCCCAACCCCTCCTCTGAAGAGGAGGGGCTAAGAGGAAGAATGATGCTGAAAATCGAAAACCTCCACGCCGAAATCGACGGCAAGGAAATCCTCAAGGGCCTGTCGCTCGAGGTCAACGCGGGCGAGATACACGCGATCATGGGGCCGAACGGCGCGGGTAAGTCGACGCTCGGCTACGTCCTCGGCGGCCGCCCCGGCTACGAGGTGACCGAGGGGTCGATCACCTTCAACGGCGAGGACCTGCTGGAGAAGGAACCTCACGAGCGCGCCGCTGCCGGCGTGTTCCTCGGCTTCCAGTATCCGGTCGAGATTCCCGGCGTCTCGAACGTCCAGTTCCTCCGCGAATCGCTCAACGCGCAGCGCACCAGCCGCGGCGAGAAGCCGCTGTCGGGCGCGGAGTTCCTCAAGCTCGCCCGTGCGCAGGCCGATGCGCTCGGGCTCCAGCAGGACATGCTCAAGCGCCCGGTCAACGTCGGCTTCTCGGGCGGCGAGAAGAAGCGCAACGAGATGGTGCAGATGGGCATCATCGACCCGGCCTTCGCGATCCTCGACGAAACCGACTCGGGGCTCGACATCGACGCGCTGCGGATCGTCGGCGACGGCATCAACCGCATCATGCGCAAGCCCGACAAGGCGGTGCTGCTCATCACCCACTACCAGCGCCTGCTCGATTATGTGCAGCCCGATCGTGTCCACGTCCTCGCCGATGGTCGCATCACCCGCTCGGGCGGGCCGGAGCTGGCGCACGAGCTGGAGCGGCAGGGCTATGCCGAGGTCGCCGCGTGACGCTCGATCTCCCCTCCAACCGCGAGGAAGCGTGGCGCTGGGCGGATCTCGGCGGGATCGCCGCCGCCGCCGCGCTCGCGCCGATCACGCGTCCCGACGCGCAGTTCCTCGACCTGCCCGGCGCGAAGCTGCTGTTCGTCGACGGCGTCCTTGATGACGCCGCCAGCGACCTTCACCGCGTTCGGGTCGGCGACCTGGCCCCCGGCGCGCACGCGCTCGGCAAGCGCGCCACCCGCGGCTGGTCGCTCCACCTCGATGCGCAGGCGGTCGCGCACCCGGTGCAGGTCGTGCATGTCGCGACCGGCGGCGACAATCACGTCGCCGCGGAGATCGTGCTCGACACCGACACCTCGGCGCAGGTCGTCGAGACCTTCGTCGGCGCGGGCTGGGCGAACCGCAACACCCGCATCCGGCTCGGCAAGGCCGCGCGGCTGATGCGCGCCGTCCGCATGACGCAAGCGGCGGGCTTCGTCACGCTGCGCGACGAGGCGGAAGTGGGCGAGGGCGCGAGCTTGATCGGCACGATGCTCGCGGCGGGCGATCAGGGCGTTCGCATCGACGCCGCGATCACGCTGGCGGGCGAGGGCGGCTATGCCGAGTACGGTGGCGCGCTGCTGACCCGCGACCGGCTTCGTCAAGAATGCGCGGTGCGCGTCCGCCACGCCGAGCCTAACGGCCAGTCGCACCAATTGTGGCGCGCGGTCGCGGCCGACCAGTCGCAGGCGAGCCTCGCCGCCGCAGTCGAGGTCGCGCGCCACGCGCAGAAGACCGACGGCGAGCAATCGTTGCGCGGCCTGCTCCTCCACCGCACCGCGACCGTCAATCTCAAGCCCGAGCTGGAGATTTTCGCCGACGACGTGAAGTGCGCGCACGGTGCGACGGTCGGCGAACTCGATGCGCGCGCCTTGTTCTACATGGAGAGCCGCGGCATCCCGGCGCCGCGCGCCAAGGCGTTGCTGACCCGCGCGTTCGTCGCCGACGCGCTCGATCGCATCGCCGACGAAACGGTCCGCGCTGCCTTCGCCGCCGACGCGGATGCGTGGCTGGAGAGCGCGTTGTGATACCCCGCCGGCGTCTCAACATTCGCAACATTCGGGCGCGGTCATGAGCGTGACGACCGC
This sequence comes from Sphingomonas phyllosphaerae, assembly GCA_036946405.1. Taxonomy (NCBI): domain Bacteria; kingdom Pseudomonadati; phylum Pseudomonadota; class Alphaproteobacteria; order Sphingomonadales; family Sphingomonadaceae; genus Sphingomonas; species Sphingomonas phyllosphaerae. Next base: position 959,300 of record JAQIJC010000001.1, read on the forward strand.
CGATCGCCCGCTCGACGTGGTTGCGGATTTCCCCGCAATCCCGGAGGGTTGGGCGTATCTCGACACCGCCGCGACCGCGCAGAAGCCAAGGGCCGTGATCGACGCGATCACCCGCGGCTACGACACCACTTACGCCACCGTTCACCGCGGCGTGTACCAACGTTCGGCGGACATGACGCTGGCCTATGAGGCGGCGCGTGCAAACATCGCCGACCTGATCGGCGCGCCCGCGAACGAGATCGTCTTCGTCCGCGGCGCGACCGAGGCGATCAACCTCGTCGCGCAGTCATGGGCGGCGCAGAACCTCAAGGCCGGCGACCGCATCCTGCTGTCGATGCTCGAGCATCACAGCAACATCGTGCCGTGGCAGATGGTCGCCGAGCGCGTCGGCGCGGCGATCGACGTGATCCCGCTCACGCACGATCATCGCATCGACCTCGACGCGATGGCGGCGATGATCCGCCCCGAACACAAATTGGTCGCGCTGGCGCATGTCTCGAACGTGCTCGGCTCGATCCTCAACGTCGCCAAGGCCAGCGCGATCGCACATGCGGTCGGCGCGAAGATCCTGATCGACGGCTGTCAGGCGGTGCCGCGCGTGGCGGTCGATGTCGCCGCGCTCGGCTGCGATTTCTACGTCTTCTCCGGGCACAAGCTCTACGGTCCGACCGGCATCGGCGTGCTGTGGGCACGCGCCGAGCTGCTCGACGTTATGCCGCCCTATCAGGGCGGCGGGTCGATGATCGACCGCGTCTCGTTCGAGCGCACCACCTACGCCCCCGCACCGACGCGCTTCGAGGCCGGGACGCCGCATATCGTCGGCGCGCTCGGCCTGTCGGCGGCGGTCGATTACGTCCGTGCGATCGGGCTCGACCGCATCCATGCGCACGAAACCGCTTTGGTGCGCGAGGCACGCGCCGCGCTGTCGCGCGTCAATTCGATCCGAGTGCTCGGGCCGGACGACAGCGCCGGGATCGTCTCCTTCGTGATGGAGGGGGTGCATCCGCACGACATCGGCACCATCTTGGACGGGAGCCGGGTCGCGATCCGCGCCGGGCATCATTGCGCCCAGCCGCTGATGGCGGCGCTGGGCGTCGAGGCGACCGCGCGCGCCAGCTTCGCGGTCTATAACGGCCCGGAGGACGTGGCGGCGCTGGCGGCCGGGATCGAGCGAGTGAAGAGGATTTTTGGATGAGCGACTCGGTGCGGAGCGAAACGGTCGAGGCGGTCGACAAGCCGCCGCGCGCGCAGGTGTCCGACGCGATCGATACGGGTGCGGAGCGGCAGCGCGATTATCTGTCGGGGTTCCTTGCGCAGAAACCGACCGGCGAGGCCGCGCACGAACCAGGCGGCGCGCTGTACGAGGCGGTGATCGACGCGCTCAAGGATATCTTCGACCCCGAAATCCCGGTCAACATCTATGACCTCGGGCTGATCTACGGCGTCGACGTCACCGAGGACGGTCATGCCGCGGTGACGATGACGCTGACCACGCCGCATTGCCCGGTCGCCGAGTCGATGCCCGGCGAGGTCGAGATGCGCGTCGCGGCGGTGCCCGGCATCGCCTTTGCCGACGTCAACCTCGTCTGGGACCCGCCATGGGACCCGCAGAAGATGTCCGACGACGCGCGGCTCGAACTGGGGATGCTGTGATGGCCACCACGCTCCGCGCGCGCCCCGCGCCGCTGCTGCTGACGCCGACCGCGGAGGCGCGCATCGCCGAGCTAATGGCCAAGGCCCCCGCCGGTGCGATCGGCGTCAAGCTGTCCACCCCGCGCCGCGGCTGCTCGGGGCTGGCCTATTCGGTCGATTACGTCACCGAGGCCCAGCCGATGGACGAGCGGATCGAGACGCCCGGCGGCACCTTGTTCGTCGACGGCGGGTCGATCCTGTATCTGATCGGCTCGACGATGAACTGGGTCGAGGACGATTTTACCGCAGGCTTCGTCTTCAACAACCCCAACGCCAAGGGCGCGTGCGGCTGCGGCGAGAGCTTCACGGTTTGACCGTCCTGACCGTCGCCCCTGCGAAGGCAGGGGCCCATGTCTGTGGAGTGTCGAGTAACATCTGACACATAGCACCGCGATCCTGTGTCATGCCGACCGGAAGACGGCACAGCCATAGGCCGCTGCCTTCGCAGGGGCGACGGGAAGGGAATTAACCCAGGCTAATCCTTCGACCGGGAGCCTACGCCGCCGCGCTGCGTTCGCCCCCGTAATGAACATCGACTTGTCTTCGACCGATCTGTGGCGATCCTTCCGGCGGGATTGGTGGGGCCAGATGAAGGCCGCCTACACCGCCGCGAACGACGACAATCTCGGGCTGATCGCGGCCGGCGCAGCCTTTTACATCATCTCGTCGATCGCCCCGATCCTCGCCGTAACCGTCTTCACCTATGGCCTGTTCGCCGACGCGGCGACCGTCCAAGAGGACATTCGCGCGCTGTTCGCCGCCTTGCCGGGCGACGTGGCCACATTGGTTGGGCAGCAACTCGACATCGTCACCTCGGGCTCGCAAGGTCGCAAGGGGCTAGGGCTGATCCTCGCGCTCGTCATCGCGCTCTACGGCGGCAGCAAGGCGGCAACCGCGATGATGACCGCGCTCAACGTCGCCTATGAGGTCAAGGACAAGCGCAACTTCATCGTCTGGACGCTCACCTCGTTCGCGATTGTGCTTGGCGGGATCGTGCTGATCTTCCTCGGTATCGCCGCCAGCGCGGTGGTGGCGTTCATCGGGGCGCTGATCCCGTGGTTTCCGGGCATCGTCCTCGCGCTGATCCGCGTCGCCACCTATGCGCTGCTCGCGACGATCGTCATCACCGGCGCCTCGCTGCTCTTCCGCTTCGGCCCGTATCGCCACGGTTCGCGGCTGCGCTGGGCGACGCCCGGGACGGTGACCGCGACCCTCGTGTGGCTGATCGCGACCACCGGCTTCAGCCTCTACGTCGCCAATTTCGGCAATTACGGCGCGACCTACGGCTCGCTGGGGGCGATCATCGTCGCGCTGACGTGGCTGTGGCTCAGCGTCTACGCCTTCCTGCTCGGTGCCGCGCTCGACGTGCAGGCGTATCGCGGTCGCGCGGTGGAAACCGTTGCTGCAACACCGGCTACCGCCTAGGCATTGCATCTACGAACAAGGGGGTAGGCGTGATCGAGACCGAAACCGCGCGGCAGCGGGGGCCGCTTGCGCTCAATATCCTCGACACGCTGGTGCACCGCATCGGCAAGGACGAGCAGGCGGCGCGCCCGCACGACTGGCTCGCGGCGACGATCTTCACCGTTCGCAACGAAATCATCGAGCGTTGGATGGTGTCCACCAAGGCGGCGCACGCTGCGGGGGCGAAGCGCGTCTATTATCTCAGCCTCGAATTCCTGATCGGGCGGCTGCTGCGCGATACGCTCGCGAACCTGTCGGCGCGCGACGAAGTGGCGAAGGCGCTGAACGAACTAGGCGTCGACCTCGCCGCACTGGAGGAGATCGAACCCGACGCGGCGCTCGGCAACGGCGGGCTCGGGCGCTTGGCGGCGTGTTTCATGGAGAGCCTCGCGACGCTCGACCTTCCCGCTTACGGCTATGGCATCCGCTATGTGAACGGCATGTTCCGCCAGCGGATCGACGACGGCTGGCAGGTCGAGCTACCCGAGACGTGGCTGCAATACGGCAACCCATGGGAATTCCGTCGCCGCGAGAGCGCCTATGTCATCGGCTTCGGCGGCGAGGTGCACGGCGACGAAAGCGGCGCGGTGACGTGGAAGCCCGGCGAAGTCGTCGAGGCGATGGCGGTCGACACGCCCGTCGTCGGCTGGCGCGGACGGCGCGTCAACACGCTGCGGCTGTGGACCGCACGCAGCCTCGATCCGTTCAAGCTCGACGCGTTCAACCAGGGCGATTTCGCCGGCGCGATGGCGGACCAGCTGCGCGCCGAAACCTTGGTCCGCGTCCTCTATCCCAACGACTCGACGGCGGCGGGACAGGAATTGCGGCTGCGGCAGGAGTATTTCTTCTCCTCCGCCTCGATCCAGGACATCGTCCGACGCCACGTTCAGTATTTCGGGGACATCCGCACGCTGCCGACCCGCGCCGCGATCCAGCTCAACGATACGCATCCGGCGGTGTCGGTCGCCGAGCTGATGCGGCTGCTGCTCGACGAACACGGTCTCGCCTTCGACGAGGCGTGGGAGATCACGCAGGCGACGTTCGGCTACACCAACCACACGCTCCTGCCCGAGGCGCTGGAGAGCTGGCCGCTGCCGCTGTTCGAGCGGCTGCTGCCGCGCCACATGCAATTGGTCTATGCGATCAACGCCAAATTGCTCCGCGCCGCGCGCAAGGCAGAGGGAATGGACGATCGTGCGATCGCCGCGATCAGCCTGATCGACGAGGGCGGCGAGCGGCGGGTGCGGATGGCCAATCTCGCCTTCGCCGGCGCGCACAGCGTCAACGGCGTCGCGGCGCTGCATACGGGCCTGATGAAGACCACCGTCTTCGCCGACCTGCACCAGCTTTATCCCGATCGGATCAACAACAAGACCAACGGCATCACTCCGCGCCGCTGGTTGCAGGAATGCAATCCGGGGCTGACGTCGCTGATCCGCGAGGCGATCGGCGACGGGTTCATGGACGATGCCGGTAAGCTGACCGCGCTCGCCCCGTTCGCCGAGGATGCCTCGTTCCGCGAGCGTTTCGCCGCGGTCAAGCGCGCCAACAAGGCGGCACTGTCGGACTATCTGCGCGCCGAAATGGGCGTGCGCCTTGATCCGTCGGCGATCTTCGACGTGCAGATCAAGCGGATCCACGAATACAAGCGTCAGTTGCTCAACATCATCGAGACGGTCGCGCTCTACGACCAGATCCGCAGCCATCCGGAGCGCGACTGGACGCCGCGCGTCAAGCTGTTCGCGGGCAAGGCGGCGTCGAGCTATCACCAGGCCAAGCTCATCATCAAGCTGGCCGGCGACGTCGCACGGCGCGTCAATGCCGATCCGTCGATCGGCGGGCTGCTCAAGGTCGCGTTTGTCCCCAATTACAACGTCAGCCTCGCCGAGCGGATGGTGCCCGCCGCCGATCTGTCCGAACAGATCTCGACCGCCGGCATGGAGGCGTCGGGCACCGGCAACATGAAGTTCGCGCTCAACGGCGCGCTGACGATCGGCACGCTCGACGGCGCGAACGTCGAGATCCGCGATCACGTCGGTGCCGAGAATATCGTGATCTTCGGCCTGACCGCCGACGAGGTCGCCGCGAAGCGTGCCGGCGGCTACAATCCGCGCGCGGTCATCGAAAATTCATCCGAACTGGCGCAGGCGGTGAACGCGATCGCTTCCGGCGTGTTTTCACCAGATGACCACGACCGCTACCGCGACCTCATGAAAGGCCTGTACGACCATGACTGGTTCATGGTGGCGGCGGATTTCGACGCCTATGCCGCCGCGCAACGCGACGTGGACGCGCGCTGGGCGGATCGTGACGGGTGGAGCCGCAGCGCGATCCGCAACGTCGCGAACATGGGCTGGTTCTCGTCGGACCGGACGATCGGCGAATATGCACGCGAGATCTGGGGCGTGAAGTGAAGCCGCCCGCCGCCGCGATCGACGCGCTGCTGGACGGCACCAACGAGGATCCCTTTGCGCTGCTCGGCCCGCATCGCGGGCCGCAGGGCACGTTCGCGCGCGTCTGGATACCGGGGGCCGACACTGCGGTTGCGCGCACGTTGGCAGGTGAGGTGCTCGGTACGCTGACGCGGGTCGACGATCGCGGGCTGTTCGAGGGGATCATTGACGGTGATCCGCAGCCGTTGCGCTATGTCGCGCAGGGCGGGGGCGCGGAATGGTGGGTGACCGATCCGTACAGCTTCGGTCCGGTGCTCGGGCCCACCGACGACTTCCTGATGAACGAGGGTACGCATTTCCGCCTTCATGACAAGATGGGCGCGCATCTGATCGTGCACGAGGGCGCGGAGGGGGTGCATTTCGCGGTCTGGGCGCCCAACGCACGGCGCGTCGCGGTGGTCGGTGACTTCAACGACTGGGATCTGCGCCGCCATGGCATGCGCCGGCGCAACGACACCGGCGTCTGGGAGCTGTTCCTGCCCGATCTCGGCGCAGGCCGGGCGTATAAATACGCGATCACCGGGCCGGACGGCGCACTCCAGCCGCTCAAGGCCGACCCTTATGCCTTCGCCGCCGAGCTGCGCCCCAAGACCGCGTCGCTCACCACCGCGCCGATGCACCATGAATGGGGCGACGCCGCGCATCGCGAGGCATGGGCGTCGGTCGATCCGCGCCGCGCGCCGATCAGCATCTACGAGGTCCATGCCGGCAGCTGGCAGCGCGACGAGAATGGCTGGTTCCTGACCTGGGACCAGCTTGCCGAGCGGCTGATCCCCTACGCCGTGTCGATGGGCTTCACGCACATCGAGTTCATGCCGATCTCGGAACATCCCTATGATCCGAGCTGGGGCTATCAGACCACCGGCCTCTATGCCCCCAGCGCGCGGTTCGGCGATCACGAGGGCTTTGCGCGCTTCGTCGACGGCGCGCACCGCGCCGGGCTCGGCGTGCTGCTCGACTGGGTGCCCGCACATTTCCCGACCGATGCGCATGGCCTGTCGCGGTTCGACGGCACCGCGCTGTACGAGCATGAAGACCCGCGGCTCGGCTATCACCCCGACTGGAACACCGCGATCTACAATTTCGGGCGGCGCGAGGTGTCGGCGTTTCTGGTCAACAACGCTTTGTTCTGGGCCGAGCGTTACCATGTCGACGGGCTGCGCGTCGATGCGGTCGCCTCAATGCTGTACCGCGATTATTCGCGCAGGGACGGCGAGTGGATCGCCAATCGCGAAGGCGGGCGCGAGAATTGGGAAGCGGTCGACTTCATGCGCGCCGCCAATCGCGTGCTCTACGCCCGCGAACCCGGCGTGTTCACCGTCGCTGAGGAATCGACCAGCTGGCCCGGCGTCTCCGCCCCCGCCTATGACGAGGCCCCGCGCACCGCGCTCGGCTTCGGATTCAAGTGGAACATGGGCTGGATGCACGACACGCTGAAGTACATGGCGCGCGAGCCGGTCCACCGGAAGCATCACCACGATGCGATCACCTTCGGGCTGGTCTACGCCTTCGACGAGAATTTCGTACTGCCGATCAGCCATGACGAGGTCGTGCACGGCAAGGGCTCGATGCTCACCAAGATGCCCGGTGACGATTGGCAGAAATTCGCCAATCTCCGCACCTATTACGCGATGATGTGGGGCTATCCCGGCAAGAAGCTGCTGTTCATGGGGCAGGAGTTCGCGCAGCGCGGCGAATGGAGCGAGGAGCGCTCGCTCGACTGGGACCTGCTCAACTCGCACGCGCATGACGGCGTTCGCAAGCTGGTCCGCGATCTCAACCGGCTCTATCGCGAGAAGCGCGCGCTTCATGCCCGCGATTGCGAGCGCGACGGTTTTCGCTGGCTGGTACAGGACGATGCCGAGAATTCGGTGTTCGTCTGGCTCCGCACCGCGCCGGGCGCCGCGCCGATCGCGGTGATCGTCAACATGACCCCGGTCGCGCGGATGCCGTACCGGGTGCCGCTACCCAACGACGGTCGCTGGCGCGAAGTGCTCAATTCCGACGCGCACGATTATTGGGGATCGGGGCTCGGCAATCTCGGTGGCGTGGTCGCCTCGGGCGGCCACGCCGATGTCACGTTGCCGCCGCTGGCGACGGTGATGCTGGAGTGGGAGTCGGAGTCGTGACTCCGGCTCAGACGATCCGGCCGACGATCGCGAAGATTGCGCCCCAGGCGAGCAGCGACGGAACGAGCGCGCAGGCGACGCCACGGATCAAACCATCGGCGGAACGGGGCTGGCAAGCGGGGTGCATCGGCGATCCTCTCGAAAGTCGTATTCTTCTTGATACGCACTCACTTACGGCGACCGCGCCTTTTAGCGTCAGATCCGTGACTTTACGGTTAACGCCTGATGAACATTAAGTAAAGATGCTGGGAAGGAGAGCCTGAGGTGGACGAACGCAAAGGTCAGCCGCTAGCGCGCGACGCCATGGCCTATGTCCTCGCCGGGGGCAGGGGCAGCCGATTGAAGGAGCTGACCGATACGCGAGCGAAACCAGCGGTTTATTTCGCGGGCAAAAGCCGCATCATCGACTTTGCTTTGTCGAACGCGATCAACTCGGGCATTCGCCGCATCGGTGTTGCGACCCAGTACAAGGCGCATTCGCTGATCCGCCATCTCCAGCGCGGCTGGAACTTCCTGCGCCCGGAACGCAACGAAAGCTTCGACATCCTGCCGGCGTCACAGCGGATCAGCGAGTTCCAATGGTATGAGGGCACCGCCGACGCGGTCTACCAGAACATCGACATCATCGCGGAGAGCGCGCCGGAATTCATGGTCATCCTCGCGGGCGACCATATCTATAAGATGGATTACGAGATCATGCTGCGGCAGCACTGCGACAGCGGGGCCGACGTGACCGTGGCGTGCATGGAAGTCCCGCGGATGGAAGCGGTGGCGTTTGGCGTCATGCACGTCGACGGGAACGACCGCATCGTCGATTTCGTCGAGAAGCCTGCCGATCCGCCATCGATCCCCGGCCAGCCCGACGTCGCGCTCGCCAGCCTCGGCATCTACGTCTTCAACACGAAGCTGCTGATCGAGGAATTGCGCCGCGACGCTGCCACGCCGGGGTCGTCGCGCGACTTCGGCAAGGATATCATCCCCTATCTGGTCGCGCACGGCCATGCGCATGCGCACCGCTTCTCCGCCAGCTGCGTCCGTTCGCCCGAGGAGCCCGAAGCCTATTGGCGTGACGTCGGGACGGTCGACGCCTATTGGGAAGCGAACATCGACCTGACCGATGTCGTCCCGCAGCTCGACCTCTACGACCGCGAGTGGCCGCTGTGGACCTATTCCGAGCTGACCCCGCCCGCCAAGTTCGTCCACGATATCGATGGCCGGCGCGGGCAGGCGGTGTCGAGCCTGGTGGCCGGCGATACGATCATCTCCGGCGCGAACGTCCACCGCAGCCTGATTTCGACCGGCGTGCGGGCGCACAGTTATTCGTCGCTCGATGAAGCGGTGGTGCTCCCGCATTGCAAGATCGGCCGCAACGCGCAGCTCAGGAAGGTGGTGCTCGACCGCGGCGTCATCATCCCCGACGGGCTGGTCGTCGGGGAGGACCCGTTGCTCGATGGTCACCGTTTCCGGCGCACCGAAAAGGGCGTGTGCCTCATCACGCAGCCGATGATCGACCGGCTGGAGCTATAGCCCCATGCCGATCTCGGTCCTGTCGGTTGCGTCCGAAGCCTATCCGCTCGTCAAGACCGGCGGGCTGGGCGATGTCGTCGGCGCGCTGCCCGCCGCGCTCGCGCCGCATGACGTGAACGTCGTTACGCTCGTCCCCGGCTATCCGCGCGTCATGACGGCGGTGGAGGGGTCGGCGGTGCTCCACGATTGGCCGGACCTGATCGGCGCACCCGCACGGTTGCTGTCGGGAACGATCGGCGGCCACAAATTGCTCGTGCTCGACGCGCCCGGCTACTTCGCGCGGGAGGGCGGGCCCTATGGCGATCCGTCCGGGCGCGACTGGGACGACAATTGGCGGCGCTTCGCCGCGTTCGGGCGCGCGGCGGCCGATCTCGCCTCGGGCGCGGTCAAGGGCTTCCGCTTCGACGTGCTCCACGCGCACGACTGGCAGGCCGGGCTCGCCCCCGCCTATCTGCGCTTCGCTCCGGCCGGTGGCCGCGCCGCGCAATCGGTGATGACGATCCACAACATCGCCTTTCAGGGCCGCTATGACGGCGGCATCTTCGGCTCGCTGGCGCTGCCCGATCGCGCCTTCGCGGTCGATGGTGTCGAATATTATGGCGGGGTCGGCTACCTCAAGGCCGGGCTGGAGGCCGCCGACGCGATCACCACCGTCAGCCCGACCTATGCCGCCGAGATCCTGCGTCCCGATTTCGGCATGGGTCTGGAAGGATTGATCCGCGCCCGCCGCGGGCGGGTGTCGGGGATCGTCAACGGCATCGATCCGGCGGTATGGAATCCGGCCACCGACGCCGCCCTATCCGAGCGCTACGACGCCGCCAGCCTCGCCCACCGCGTCACCAACAAGCGCGCGCTGGAAACCGCCTTCTCGCTCGAACCCGGCGATGGTCCGCTGTTCTGCGTCGTCACGCGCCTGACGTGGCAGAAGGGCATGGACGTGCTGGTCGACACGATCGACGCGCTGGTCGCAGGGGGTGGTCGCCTCGCGCTGCTCGGATCGGGCGACGCGTGGCTCGAGCACGCCTTCAACGCGGCGGCGGCACGACACCCCGGCAAGGTCGGGGTACGGATCGGCTATGACGAGGCGCTGTCGCATCTGATGCAGGGCGGGGCGGACGCGATCCTGATCCCGTCGCGGTTCGAGCCGTGTGGGCTGACCCAGCTCTATGGTCTCGCCTATGGCTGCGTGCCCGTGGTCGCGCGGACTGGCGGGCTCGCCGATACCGTGATCCACGCCAATGCCGCCGCGCTCGACGCGGGCGTGGCGACCGGGGTGCAATTCGACAACGTCACGCATGAGTCACTGGCGCATGCCATTGCGCTTGCGATACAATTGTTTGCCACGCCCGATCGCTGGGCCTCGATCCAGCGCGCGGGCATGGCGGCGGACTTCTCCTGGGCGACCAGCGGACGCCGCTATGCCGATCTTTACCGGGAGCTGCTGTCCGCATGATCCGTACCGTCACGACCTCACCCTTCACCGATCAGAAGCCCGGCACCTCCGGTCTGCGCAAGAAGGTGAAGGTCTTTCAGCAGCCGAACTATGCCGAGAACTTCATCCAGTCGGTCTTCGACGTGGTCGAGGGCAAGCAGGGCGCGACGCTGGTGATCGGCGGCGACGGCCGGTATCTCAATCGCGAGGTGATCCAGACCGCGATCCGCATGGCGGCGGCGGCCGGCTTTGCGCGGGTCGTCGTCGGGCAAGGCGGCATCCTGTCGACTCCCGCGGCGTCGAACGTGATCCGCACGCGCGGCGCGCTCGGCGGGCTGGTGCTGTCGGCGAGCCACAATCCCGGCGGCCCCGACGAGGATTTCGGGATCAAATATAACGTCGCGAACGGCGGCCCCGCGCCCGAGAAGGTGACCGAGGCGATCCACGCCCGCACGCTGTCGATCGACGCATGGCACGGCGCCGACACCGCCGACGTCGATCTGGACACGCTTGGCGAGACGCAGGTCGAGGGGATGACGGTCGAGGTGATCGACCCGGTCGCCGCTTATGCCGAACTGATGGAGTCGCTGTTCGACTTCGACGCGATCCGCGCGGCGAAGCTGACGATGGCCTTCGACGCGATGAGTGCGGTGACCGGGCCGTATGCCAAGGAGATATTGGAGAGGCGGCTCGGCTTCGCGCCCGGCACGGTGCGCAACGGCACCCCGCTGGAGGATTTCGGCGGGCATCACCCGGACCCCAATCTCGTCCATGCGCACGACCTCTACGAGACGATGATGGCGGCGGACGCGCCCGATTTCGGCGCGGCGTCGGACGGCGACGGCGATCGCAACCTCATCATCGGGCGCGGGCGGTTCGTGACGCCGTCGGACAGCCTCGCGATGCTCGCCGCCAACGCGCATCGCGCACCCGGCTATGCCGGCGGGCTGAAGGGGATCGCGCGCTCGATGCCGACCAGCGCCGCGGCGGATCGCGTCGCCGAGAAGCTCGGCATCCCGTCGTTCGAGACGCCGACCGGCTGGAAATTCTTCGGCAATCTGCTCGACGCCGGCATGGCGACGATCTGCGGCGAGGAAAGCGCCGGCACCGGCAGCGATCACGTCCGTGAGAAGGACGGGCTGTGGGCGGTGTTGCTGTGGCTCAACATCCTCGCCGCGACGGGCAAGAGCGTCGACCGGATCGCGCGCGATCACTGGGCGGAATATGGCCGAAACTATTACGCGCGCCACGATTACGAGGGCGTCGACAGCGCCGCGGCCGACATCCTGATGGCGGAACTACGCGGCAAGCTCGGCACGCTGCCCGGCACGGCGTTCGGCCCACTCACCGTCGCGGCGGCGGACGACTTCGCCTATGAGGACCCGACCGATGGCTCGGTGAGCCGCAACCAGGGTGTGCGTGTGCTGTTCGAGGGTGGCAGCCGCGTCGTGTTCCGCCTGTCGGGCACCGGGACGAGCGGCGCGACTCTGCGCGTCTACCTCGAACGCTACGAGCCGGTCGGCGGCGATATGGATGCCGAAACCGGCGCGATGCTGGCGGACATCGTCGCCGCGGCCGAGGCGATCGCCGGGATTCGCGCGCATACCGGACGCGAGCAGCCCGACGTCGTGACGTGACCGCAACGCTCGTCGCCGGTGGCGTCGACTTCACGGTCCGCGCGCCGCGCGCGGAGGCGGTATGGCTATGCCTGTTCGACGGCGACGCCGAGCGCCGCGTCGCGATGGCGCGCAGCGGCGACACATGGCACGCGCGGGTCACCGGGGCCGGCGAGGGGACGCGCTACGGCTTCCGCACCGACGCCGATTCGGCCAAGCTGCTGGTCGATCCGCATGCGGTGACGCTCGACCGGCGCTTCGTCTACGACCCGCACCTGCGTGAGCCGCGCATCGATACCGCCGCGCTGGTCCCCAAGGCGATCGTCACCGCGCCGCTGCCGCCGCTCGACCTGCCGCCGCTGTTCCGTACCGGTGGGCTGATCTACGAGATCAACGTTCGCGCCTTTACGATGCGCCACCCCGACGTGCCGGTCTCACAGCGCGGGACGATCGCCGCGCTCGCGCATCCGGCGGTGATCGCGCACCTCCGGCGGATCGGCGTCGCGGCGGTCGAGCTGATGCCGGTCGTCGCATGGATCGACGAGCGGCATCTGCCACCGCTCGGGCTCGGCAACGGCTGGGGCTACAACCCGGTCGTGCCGATGGCGCTCGACCCACGGCTCGCCCCCGGCGGCATCGCCGAGCTGCGCGCCACGGTTGCGGCATTGCGCGCGGCCGGTATCGGCACCATCCTCGACCTCGTGTTCAACCACACCGGCGAGAGCGACCTCCTCGGCCCGACGCTGGCGCTGCGCGGGCTGGACGATGCCGCCTATGCGCGGGCGCCCGACGGGACGCTCATCAACGACGCCGGCACCGGCAACACGCTCGACTTCGCCAATCCGGCGGTGCGTGCGCTGACGCTCGACACGCTGCGCCACTTCGTTCGCCAAGCGGGGGTCGACGGCTTCCGCTTCGACCTTGCCACGGTGATGGCGCGCGGTCCCGGCTTCGACCCCGCCGCACCGATCTTCGCGGAGATCGCCGCCGACCCGGTGCTGCGCGACCGGGTACTGATCGCCGAGTCGTGGGACATCGGCCCCGGCGGCTATCAGCTGGGAAAGTTTCCCAGCGGCTGGCTCGAATGGAACGACCGCTACCGCGACGACGTCCGCCGCTTCTGGCGCGGCGACGGCAGCGTGGGGGCGCTCGCGACGCGGCTGATGGGATCGAGCGATCTGTTCGGCGACCGCGCGCGCGGGGTCAGCTTCGTCGCGGCGCACGACGGCTTTACGCTCGCCGACACCGTTGCCTTTGCCACGCGCCACAATCACGCCAACGGCGAGGACAATCGCGACGGCCATGCCGGCGAGATTTCGTGGAACAATGGGGTCGAGGGCGACACCGACGACCTTGCGGTGCGCGTCGCGCGTGAGGGTGACGTCCGCGCGCTGCTCGCGACGCTTTTCGCGACCCGCGGAACGATCCTGCTTACCGCCGGGGACGAATTCGGCCGCACGCAGCGCGGCAACAACAACGGCTATGCGCAGGACGAATTGCTGTGGCTCGACTGGAACGGCCGTGACCGTTCGCTTGAAGCGTTCGTCGCCGATCTCGCACGGCGACGCGCGGCGTGCGCGTCACTGGCCGATCCGGACGTCGCGCATGACGCGACATGGTTACGCCTCGATGGTCAGCCGATGCGCGACGCCGACTGGCATGGCGCGTCCGGCTTCGTCCTGCGGCTGCGCGATGCGACGATCACCGTCGATCGCGAGGCGCACACCGTAACGCTGACGCCGACCGATCAGGCACAGATCGCATAAGGCGCGGCGTTGGCGGTCGCATCGACCAGATCGCGCAGCTCCTTGCTATTCAACGGCTTCATGAACTCACAGCCGAAGATGTGACCGTCGACCCACGCAATGCGCGCGTGCCGCTCCGCACCACCGGGCAAGGTCAGCTTCAGCAACGTGCCCGATATCAGCGTCATCGCTGTACGGGCGCGCAGTCCCGCTGCCGAGGCATCGAGGATTTCGATCGAAATCGCCAGCCGCGCCAGCCCGCGGCACTCGGCCGGGACGCGTGTCTCACGACGGTTGTCGATCAGCGGTTTGGATGCCATGGCCCCTTCTCACGTCTTTTCTTCCCGACGCCCGGTTTACGGAGCGAGAAGTAAAGAAGCGGTAACCACCTATGTTATTGTCCGCCGTCGTTCCGGCGGAATGACCCATTTTGACGGAGCGTGGCATGACGATCGGCGGATCCAGCGCGGCGGCGGAACTTGCCGCCATCACTCCCTGGGCGAACAAGGCGCCACCGATCGATACGACCGAGCGCCACGCGCGGCTGGAGCGCGCCCGTACGCTGACCGCCGGGCTGGGCGCCGATGCGCTGCTCGTGCAGGCCGGCCCGTCGCTCCACTATTTCACCGGCGTGGCGTGGAACCCGAGCGAGCGGCTGGTCGCGCTGCTGTTGCCCGTCACCGGCACGCCGCGGCTGATTTGCCCGGCGTTCGAGCGCGGCTCGCTGGAGGCAGAACTCGCCATCTCCGCCGATCTCGCGTTGTGGGAAGAGGATGAGGACCCGGTCGCACTGGTCGCCGACGCGCTGCCCGCCGGGGCGACGCTCGCGCTCGATCCGATGCTCTTCTACGGCTGGGCGCGGCGGCTGGCGGGAGCGGGGCTGGCGACCGTCGACGGCGCGCCCGCGATCGATGGCTGCCGGATGCTCAAGTCGTCCGCGGAGATCGCGCTGATGACTCAGGCGATGCAGATGACGCTGGCGGTGCACGCCGCCGCCGCGCGCATCCTGCGCCCCGGCATCCGCGAGAGCGAGGTCATCCGCTTCATCGACGATGCGCATCGCGCGATCGGCGGCGGCCCGTCCTATTTCTGCGCGGTGCAGTTCGGGCAGGCGACCGCCTACCCGCACGGCCTCCCCGGCGATCGCGCGCTGGCGGAGGGCGATCTGGTGCTGGTCGACACCGGCTGCCGCGTCCATGGCTATCATTCCGACATCACGCGCACCTATGCCTTTGGCCCGGTCGCCGACGAGGTGCGTGCGATCTGGGACATCGAACATGCCGCGCAGGCCGCCGCTTTTGCTGCGGTCGCACCGGGCGTGCCGTGCGAGGACGTCGACGCCGCGGCGCGTGCGGTGCTGGTGCGCGAGGGGCTTGGGCCCGACTATCGCCTGCCCGGCCTGCCGCACCGCACCGGTCACGGGATCGGGCTGTCGATCCACGAGCCGGCCTATCTGGTGCGCGGCGACAAGACCCCGCTCGCACCGGGCATGTGCTTCTCGAACGAACCGATGATCGTGGTGCCCGAACGGTTCGGCATCCGGCTGGAGGATCATTTCTACGTCACGAACGCTGGAGCGGCGTGGTTTACCGAGCCACAACCGAGTATCGACCGGCCATTCGATTGAAAACGGACCAAAATTCCATGAAGCCCCACGCCGCGCCTCCGGGCATGAACGCGACCGAGTTCGTCATCTTCGTCGCGGCGGTCATGGCGGTGAATGCCTTGGGGGTCGACCTGATGCTCCCCGCGCTCGCCGATATCGGGCGCGATCTGGCGATCGATCAGGCCAACCACCGGCAATGGGTGGTGACCGCCTATGTGCTCGGCTTCGGCGTCGGGCAGTTGCTCTACGGCCCGCTCGCCGATCGCTATGGGCGCAAGCCGGTCCTGGTCGCGACCTTGATCGGTTTCGTCGGCGCGAGCGTCTTCGCCGCCGCCTCGGCGACCTTCGCGGCGCTGCTCGGCGCGCGGGTGTTGCAGGGGCTGATGTCCGCCTCGACGCGCGTGATCGCGGTGGCGGTTGTACGCGACAACGCCTCGGGCCGTGCGATGGCGCGTACCATGTCGGTGGCGCAGATGATCTTCTTCCTCGTGCCGATCCTCGCGCCGACGATCGGTCAGGGGTTGCTGGTGATCGGGCCGTGGCGGTTCGTCTTCTATGCGCTGGGCGGCTTTGCGGGGCTGGTGCTGGTCTGGACGCTGACGCGGTTGCCCGAGACGCTGCCGGCTGAGCGGCGCACCGCGATCTCGCTCGCCAATCTTTCCAGCAGCTACCGGCTGACGCTCACCAACCGTTATTCGCTCGGCTATGCGCTCGCCGCCTCGCTGACCTTCGGCGGGATCATCGCCTTCGTGTCCTCGGCGCAGCAGGTGTTCGTCGACGAATTCGGCGCAGGCGACCGCTTCACGCTCCTGTTCGCGATCTGCGCGGGCGCGATGGGCGTGGCGTCGTTCATGAACAGCCGCCTGGTCGAGCGGCTCGGCACGCGGCTGATCTCGCAGACCGCCGTGCTGGCGCTGATCGTGCTGTCGCTGATGCACCTGTCGGTGGTGTGGATGGGGTGGGAGACGCTCGCCAGCTACATGGTCTTCCAGTCGCTGAGCATGACCTGCATCGGCCTGTGCGGGTCAAACTTCGGTGCGATGGCGATGGAGCCGGTCGGGCGGATCGCGGGCACCGCCTCGTCGGTGCAGGGCTTCATCACCAGCGTCGGCGCGGTGCTGGTCGGGTCGGCGATCGGCCAATCCTATGCCGGCACCACGCTGCCGCTGACGCTGGGCTATCTCGCGATCGGCGTCGCGGCGTTCGTGATCGTCTATGTCGTGGAGGAGGGCCAGCTCTTCCGCGCCCGGCTCGCCTGAGCCGCACCGACGACGGCCTTGATCCGGCCGTAGCCGAGCGCGGCGAGCATGGTCAGCCCGGTCAGCGGAAACAGCAGCCCCGCCACGCCCATGATCGCGAGCAGCCCGGTGCCGGTGCGCGCATCGGGCAGCGTCGTCCGCCCGCGCGGGCCCCGCTTCCACCACATCACCGGCGCGGTGATCGTCAGCAGCGCGAGCGCGGCGCAGGCGAACAGCATGATGAGCCGATTGGCCTCGCCATATTCCTTGCCCTGGTGGACGGCGGCGCTCCACTCGATCACCTGACCGGCGCGGCCGAAGTCCTTGAACCCGGCATCCTGCAGCACCCGCCCGGTGCCGGCGTCGACATAGACGACATGCGCTGCCTCCGACGGCCCCAGCACGGCGCTGACCAGATACGGCGCACCGGGGCCTTCCGGCCACGTCAGCGTCCAGTCGGGCGCCATGCCGCGCGCCTGCGCCGAAGCCAGCGCGCGGTCGGCAGTAACGCGCGGGCCATCATGCCCCATTGGCATGGTATGTTGCTGAAGTGACCATGGCAGGTCGTGCCCGGCATGACCCTCGCCGCCGGGCGCGGCCGGTCGACCCCAGCCCGCGCCCGCGACCCCCGCCTGGACGTTATGCCCCCACACCGCGCTCCACGGCATGCCGCTGATCGCGAGGAACAGGATCAGTCCGCCCGCGAACAGCCCGGTCACGGCATGGAGGTCGCGCCAGAACAACCGCCCGCTCGCGCGCCCGCGCACCGTCATCGTCCGCCCGCGCCCCCACCACAAGTACAGTCCGCTGACGACGAGGATGATCGACCAGCCGGCGGCGATCTCGATCAGCCAGTTGCCGACCCAGCCGGTAATCGCAAGGCTGTGGAGATGCTTGACGGTCTGCATCACCCCGCCCGGATGGGTGGTGCCGAAAACGTGCGCATCATGCGGGTCGACGAACGCCATCAGCTTCGTGCCGTCGCCGCGACGAACCGTCACGCGCCAGCTCTCGTCGAGGCGCGCGGGCTTCTGCACCTGCGTCACCGCACCGCCGACCGACGCGCCGACGCGCGCGGCGAGCGTGTCGAGCGGCAGCGTCGCGCGTCCCGGCGTGACGTGGATCCAGTCGGCATAGACCTGCCGCTCGATCTCGGGCTTGTAGAGATACAGCGCGCCGGTCACCGCCAGCCACAGCAGGAACGGCAGCACCAGCAGGCCGGCAAAGAAGTGCCAGCGCCACACCGCGCGCTGGAGTTCGGCCGCGATCGCGGCCGGACGGGAAGATGTCATGACGATTCCTCGGGTTCGGCGCGCATCGGGCGCGCCGCGACAGCAGGTCAGCGGGTCGGGAGGATCGTCGGTGGAGCGCGGAGTGGGGGACGCCAGCGGAGCGCGCTGCGTGGCGCGAGCCGGGTTTCGGGAGATAGAAGACGCCGGACCACCGCGGCCAGCGGCAGAACGAGCAACAGCACGATCGCGAGCAGCGTGGCAGGCGCGGCGACCGCGGCAAAGGCGCATGGTCGCTCGAAGCCGTCGTGCACCGGCGCGTCATGTCCATGATGGTGCGCGGTGCTCGCCGTCGCCATGCCGGGGCAGGCGACGATCGTGACCTGTCCGTGTGCAACCTGCGGCATGAACCCGGCAGGCACCAGCAGCCGCACGAGCAGCGCGAGCGCGGCGAGCGCGACCAGCAGCCGCGGCGAGGCGCGAAGGCCGCTCACCACGGGCTCTCCGTCATTGCGAGCGCAGCGAAGCAATCCAGCGCCGGATCAGGAGGCCCTGGATTGCTTCGCTACGCTCGCAATGACGATTGATTGTCATGTCCCGCATCTTACCGGGAGATGGTTAACCAGAACATACTGCGGCGACCGCGATCGCCGCCGCGTGGCGCACCGGGAAGGCGACCGAGCGCGCGATGAAGCAGCGCCGCTGCGCCTCCGCATGGAGCGCCTCGGCCAGCGCGACGTCGCCGCCGACGGCGATCGTGACGTGCGGGCGCAGCGTTGCCTCGCTCACCTGCCCATTGCCGTCCGCGTCGAGCGTCAGCACCGCCTCCGCCTCGTCGCGATAGGCGGTGACGACGATCCCCGCATCGGCGCACAGGTGCAGATACCACAATTGATGGCACGCGCTGATCGCACCGAGCAGCAGCTCCTCCGGATTCCAGCGTGTCGCATCGCCACGGAAGCGCGGGTCCGACGAGCCGGCGATCACCGCCTTCCCCTCGGCCGCAATCTCATGGTCGCGCGCATAGCTGGTATAACCCGCGGTGCCGACACCGCGATTGCCGGTCCAGTGCAGCTGGACGCGCGTCATGCCGCGTGGAGCTTTCGCGTGCGGCGATACAGCCACCACGCGACCAGTGCGAACAGCAACGTCCCCGCGATCAGTGCCGGCCCCTCGAACCCGTCGACCAGCGCCAGCGGCGTCTCGGTGCCGGTTTCGTAGACGATCCCGGCGAAGACGACGTTCCACAAACTCTCGCCGACGATCATGCCGGTAGCGGTCAGCACGCCGAGCCGCTTCGCCGCCTCGGCATCGGGCATCGCATCGGCGCGCTTATCGTAGCAATGCCCGATCACCGCGCCGACCACGACGGTCAGCGTCGCGCTCATCGGCAGATAGATGCCGAGCCCGACGCCGAGCGGCGGCAGCCGCAGCCGCCCGGCGCGCCCCAGCGCCTCGTCGAGCGCGATCGCCGCCACGCCGGCGAGCGCCCCCCAGCCGATCATCGTCCAGTTGAGATTGCCGCCCAGCACCCCCTGCGCCAGCGCCGAGATCAGCGCCGCCTGCGGTGCGGCGAGCGCGTTCGGCCCCGCGCCCGGCATCCCCGCGAAGCCGAACGAGGTATAGAGCAACTGCATCACCGGCGGCACCACCACCGAGCCGAAGCACACGCCGATCACCAGCGCGACCTGCTGCTTCCACGGGGTCGCGCCGACCAGCTGCCCGGTCTTCAGGTCCTGCAGATTGTCGTTCGAGATCGTCGCCACGCCGAACACGATCCCGGTCACGATCAGCGCATAGGCGACCAGCGCCTGCGTCTGCGCGACCTCCCCGCCGCGTCCGAACAGCCCGACCAGCAAGGTCGCCGCCGCGATCACCGACAGGATGCCGATCCCCGACACCGGCGAGTTCGACGCACCGATCAGCCCGGCCATATAGCCGCACACCGCCGCGATCACGAGCCCGATCACCGCCACGAACAGCAGGCTGCCCGCGACCAGCGCCCATTCATTTCCTGCGAGCGGCCCGCCGCTCACCACCGAATGCAGCAGCAACGCGATCGGCACGAGCGTCGCGAGACTTACCCCCGCGACGATGCCGATCGGCAGGTCGCGCTCCTCGATCGCAACGCTATCGCCCCGCGCGGCGGTCAGCGAGGCGCGCAGCCCGCCGACCACCGGGCGCGCAATCCGCAGCAACGTCCAGATCGCCGCCACCCCGATCACGCCCGCGCCGAAGAAGCGCACATCGCTGCGAAACACCCCGTTCGCCCAGGCGGCGACGTCGCCGGCCTGCGGCGCAGCGGCGGTCAGGATCGGCAGCACGATCCACCAGCCGACCACGACGCCGAGCAGGATCGCCAGCCCCGCCGACAGCCCGATCAGATGCCCCGCGCCGAGCAGCGCGAACGACAGTCCGGCGCTCACCCCGGTCGCGCCCGCGCCGACACGGAAGAACTGCGCGGCCTCCCCCGCGATCAACCGCGTCTGGGTCAGAATCGAAAAGGCCGCGGCGGCCAGCGTGCTCGCGACGATCGCCGACAAGCCCTTGGCGCTCTCCGCCCCGCCGTGGCGGCTTTCCTCGCCGACCTTGAGCACCTCGGCGGCGGCGCGGCCCTCGGGGAAGGGCAGCACGGTGTCCACCACCAGCGCGCGGCGCAGCGGCACCGAGAACATCACGCCCAGGATACCGCCGGTGGCAGTGATCGTCGCGGTGGTGACGAACGGAAACCCCTGCCACCAGCCGATCATCACCAGCCCCGGCAACACGAAGATGATCGCCGCCAGCGTCCCCGCCGCCGAGGCGACGGTCTGCACGATATTGTTCTCGAGAATCGTCGAATCGCGGAACGCGCGCAGCACCGCCATCGAGATCACCGCCGCGGGGATCGAGGTGGCGAAGGTCAGCCCGATCTTGAGCCCGAGATAGACGTTGGCGGCGGTGAACAGCAACGTGATGATGCCGCCGAGCAGCACGCCGCGGAGCGTGAGTTCGACAGGAGAGCGGAGCGGAGCGGAAGCCATGCTGCCTTCGTGCCACAAGTCCGCGGCCGGTTACAGCGCGGGCTCACTCATGATGGTCAACCCGGATGTGCGATCGTACAACCCGGTCCATGTACCGGCCGCCTGCGTTTCGCGAAGATCGTCCGGATGTGCTCCGTGATGCGATACGGGCACATCCGCTTGCAACGCTCGTGACGGCGGGCGACCGCGGCATCATCGCCAACGTTATCCCTTTCAGCCTTGAGGTTACGGCGCAGGGTGACCTGCTCCGGGCGCATCTCGCTCGGGCGAACGAGCAGGTGGCCGAACTTCTCGGAGGTGCGGCGGCGCTGGTCATGTTCCACGGGCCGCAAGCGTATGTCAGCCCCACATGGTATGCGAGCAAGCGCGTTCACGGGAAGGTCGTTCCCACGTGGAATTACGTCATCGTGCAGGCGCGGGGCAGCGCGCGCGTGATCGACGATCCGGCGTGGTTGCTGCAGCAGATCACCGCGTTGACGACCGCGGCGGAGAACGAACAGCCCGAACCATGGACGGTCGCCGATGCGCCTGATGACTTCATCCGGGCGCAACTGAAAGGCATCGTCGGCCTAGAAATCGCAGTCGAATGTCTCGAAGGAAAATGGAAGGTCAGTCAAAACCGTAGCCGCGAGGATCGCAAGGGCGTGGCTGATGGACTTCGCGCTGCTGACCATCATCTCGCTGGCCTCATCCCGCACGATTGAGCAGCTACGCCGACACACCGTCCTTCAACCGGAACCGATACACTCGCCCCGGCCCGTCCTCCGGCGCGAAATACAGGTCGTCTCCCTCGACCGCCATGCCCTCGGCGGTATAGGTCCCCGCATCGATCGAGCGCCGCAGCGTCAGCGCGGGCCAGTCGAGCCAGTCGACCGTCCCGCTCCACCACGATCGCGGGCCACCCGCGACCAATTGGCCGTTCGCGAACTTGATATCCTGATACCGGGTCGCGGACGGATTGGCGACGACCCGCATCCGCTCCGGTGCCGCGCGGTCGATCACATACAACAACCGGCTGTTCCAATTGCCCGCCACCAGCCAGCGTCCCTGTGCCGCGACGCAGCCGAGATGATCGGCGACGCGGATCCGTCGCCGCACGCGCAGCGTCTCGGTATCCAGCTCGATCAGCACCGCGGAGCTGTTCGCGCGCATTTCGGCGACGGGCACCCACAGGGAGCGGCCATCGACCGAAATCCCGCCGGGGTGATAGCGTGCGCCATCGGTCAATTCGACGCGCCGCACCAACCGGCCGGTCGCGCGATCGAACAGGTGCAGGAAGCCGCGCCGCGTGAAGCGGTCGACCGACGTCACCCACACGCGCTGCCCTTGCAGCGCCAGCCCCTGAACGTGGAAGATGTCGCCATGGAGCGCCGTCGCGCCGCGGAAGCGCGCGCCTTCCACGTCGTCCTCCGCGGTCTGCGGCGCGGCGGCGACCGACAGGCTCGACAGCAGCAACAAGGCGAGGGTCATTCCCGATCGCACCCATCGACGGTTCATGGCCGGACCCCGCAGCTTGCCTGCGAAAGCCATGCCCGTCGTTCGTGTCAGCATCGCGCAAGTTACGTTGCGATTTGATGAGCGTCACGTGTCGGGTTAAAGACGGCGGGTCATGTTGATCCGACCTGCCTCACCCGATGATGCGGCGGCGATCGCCGCGCTGATCCTTCCAGAAATCGCGGCCGGCGAAACCTATGCCTTGCCCCGCGACATGGATGCAGCGGCGGCGGTGGCCTATTGGTGTGGACCAGACCGTCAAACCTTTGCTCTCGAAGATGAAGGGCGGCTGCTCGGCAGCTATTTCCTTCGCGCGAACCAGGCCGGCGGCGGCGATCACGTCGCCAACGCCGGCTATATGGTCGACCCGTCCGCGCGCGGACGCGGCATCGCGCGGGCAATGGCGACCGATTCGTTCGACCGGGCGCGCGCCGCCGGCTTCACCGCGATGCAGTTCAATTTCGTGGTGGCGAGCAACACGCGAGCGGTGACGTTGTGGCAGGCGCTCGGCTTGGTGATCGTCGGGCGGCTGCCCGGCGCATTCCGGCATCCGACGCTGGGCATCGTCGACGCGCTGGTGATGTTCCGCGCGCTGTGAGGTGCCCCGCCCGGGGAACGGCCCGCCGACCGTTCCCCGCTCCGCTGCCGGTTCGACCGGCGCATCCTGTCCTGTTTTTCCTGTTCGTCCGTGCTCTTCGGCCCGGCGATTCGGTGCCTAGCTGACGGCGGGGCCAAAAAAAAGCCGGGCAAGGCCCGGCTGTAAAAGTTTTTAGGAGAGGATGCCTGAAAGGCACACCTTTTTTGCGCCGCAGCACGACAGGACGCAAGTGCAATAAATCTTACCTCGATTGCAGGAATTGCAACCGTCTGGCGGCGGAGGCGCTCGACAGCATCTTTCCTACCGCCTAGCAGCGAGCGCTACGGATACGGAGGTCGGTATGGCGCAGGCGTTGCGGGTGGCATTGGCAGGGCTGGGGACGGTCGGGGGCGGCGTGATCCGCGTGCTCGACGAGAACCGCGCGCTGATTACCCGTCGTGCCGGTCGGCCGATCGAGGTCGCCGCCGTTTCCGCACGCGATCGCGCGAAGGATCGTGGTGTCGATCTGTCGCGCTTCGCCTGGGTCGACGACACCGCGGCGCTCGCCGAGGCGGAGGCCGATGTGGTGGTCGAACTGATCGGCGGCTCGGACGGCCCGGCGCTGGCGCTCGCGCGGCGCACGCTGACGGCGGGGAAGGGGTTCGTGACCGCCAACAAGGCGATGCTCGCCCATCACGGGCTCGAGCTGGCGCGCGTCGCGGAGGGCGCGGGCGTGCCGTTGAAGTTCGAGGCGGCGGTCGCGGGCGGCATCCCGGTCATCAAGGGGCTGCGTGAGGGCGCCGCGGCGAATGCGATCGCGCGTGTCTATGGCATCCTCAACGGCACCTGCAATTTCATCGTGTCGAAGATGGAGGCCGAGGGGCGCGACTTCGCCGAAGTGCTTGCCGAGGCGCAGGCGTTGGGCTTCGCAGAGGCGGATCCGTCGTTCGACATCGACGGCGTCGACGCGGCGCACAAATTGTCGATCCTCGCCAGCCTCGCCTTCGGCACCGCGCCGGCGTTCGGCGACGTCGCGATCAGTGGCATCCGCCATCTGCTCGCTGCCGACATCGCCGAGGCGGCGGCGCTGGGCTATCGCGTGCGGCTGGTCGGGGTCGCCGAGGCAGATGGCGACAAGCTGTTCCAGCGCGTCCACGCGCACCTCGTTCCCAACGATCATCCGCTCGCGCATGTCACGGGCGCGACCAACGCGGTCGTCGCTGAGGGCAATTATGTCGGCCGGCTGCTGTTCCAGGGCGCGGGTGCGGGCGAGGGGCCGACCGCCAGCGCGGTGGTCGCGGACCTGATCGATATCGCGCGTGGCGAGGCCGGCCCGCCGTTCGCGATGCCTGCAGACGCGCTGGCGACCGCCGCGGCGGCGGACAGCGGCGAGCGGCGCGGACGCGCCTATCTGCGCTTCGCGGTCGCGGACCGCGTCGGCGTGCTTGCGGAGATCGCCGCGGCGATGCGCGACGCGGGCGTGTCGATCGAGAGCCTGATCCAGCGCGGTGCGCCTGCCGATGGCAGCGTGCTGGTGGCGATCGTCACCCACGACGGCCCGGAACGCTGCGTCGCCGCCGCGCTGGAGCGGCTGCGCGGATCGCAGAGCCTGACCGGCGAGCCGCTGTGGATGCACATCCTGGGGTGAGGGTGCCGGGGACGCACCCCGCGCCTTCCGTCATCCCCGCGCAGGCGGGGATCCAGAACCTCTGACACCGCGGCACGTGCGAGCATCTGCGCGTCTGGATACCCGCCGGCGCGGGAAGGATGAAGGTTGCAGGGATGACGCCCCTTCGGCCGGCCGCTAAACCTCCGAGGCATGAACGAGAATCTCACCGCCGATCGCCCGACCTTCGTCACGCACCTCGAATGCTCGCTGACCGGCGAGCGCTACGAGGCGGACCGGCTCCACAACATCTCCCGCGCCGGGCGGCCGTTGCTGGTGCGCTACGACCTCGAGGCCGTTCGCGCCGCGCTTCCGCGCGACACGCTGGCCGCGCGTGCGACGGATCTGTGGCGGTGGCGCGAGCTGCTGCCGGTGCGCGAGACGCGCAACGTCGTCAGCCTCGGCGAGATCGAAACCCCGCTGATCCCGATCCCTGCCAGCGCGGGTCCGAACGTCTGGGTCAAGGACGAAGGCCGTCTGCCGACCGGCAGCTTCAAGGCACGCGGGCTGGTGATGGCGGTCGCGATGGCGAAGGAGCTTGGCGTCACGCGCATCGCGATGCCGACCAACGGCAATGCCGGCGCCGCGCTCGCCGCCTATGCGACGCGCGTCGGGATCGAGACGATCGTCTTCTGCCCTGACGACACACCCGAGGTGAACGTCCGCGAGATCGCCGCGCAGGGCGCGCGGGTGTGGCGCGTCAACGGCTTCATCGACGATTGCGGCGCGATCGTCGCAAAGGGCGCGGCGGAGGGGCGTTGGTTCGATTTCTCGACGCTCAAGGAGCCGTACCGGATCGAGGGCAAGAAGACGATGGGTCTCGAACTCGCCGCGCAGCTCGGCTGGAACGTGCCCGACGCGATCTTCTACCCCACCGGCGGCGGAACCGGGCTGATCGGGATGTGGAAAGCGTTCGACGAGATGGAGAAACTCGGCTGGATCGGATCGAAGCGCCCGCGGATGTATGCGGTGCAGGCGTCGGGCTGCGCACCGATCGTCCGCGCGTTCGAGGCCGGCGAGGACCATGCCGAGCGCTGGGAGGATGCGCAGACGATCGCCGCCGGCATCCGCGTCCCGCGCGCGGTGGGCGACTTCCTGATCCTGCGCGCGGTGCGCGAAAGCGGCGGCCGGGCGCTGGCGGTCGGCGATCCTGCGATCATCAAGGCCGTCGACGACTGCGCGCGCAAGGACGGGTTGTTGTTGTGCCCGGAGGGCGGAGCGACGCTGGCGGCGTATCGGCAGGCGCTACGCGACGGACTGGTCGACGAGGATGAAGAGGTGGTGCTGTTCAATTGCGCGACGGGGTTGAAGTATCCGATGCCGGCCGCCGAGCAACGGCTGGATCGGCATGGGGTGATCGACTTCGACGCTTTGTAGTGGTGGCGGAAGTCGTCCAGCGTCTGACGCATTTACTGAATCACCACCAGTCCCGGTAGGTCACGCACTCGATCAGTGTCTCGTCATTCCCGCGAAGGCGGGAATCCAGAACCTCTGGCGTTCGTGGCTCCAGCGAAGCCCTGCGCGTCTGGATAACGGCCTTCGCGGGAATGACGTAGGGTGTGGGGCCGACCCCTGACCTCAATACGGCGCGCATGCGCATTGGCGTTGCAACGTCAGCACCAGATACTTCAGCCGCTCACGCCCATTTGCGGTCATCGAAGGGATGGACCTGGATCCTGAAAGCAGACATTCTGCTGACGTGACCAGCGGGCCTTCGCAGATCAAGCTATGGCTGTTCCGGCTCGTTGCTGCCGTTTGGTTGGCAACTGCCATCCCGATGTGCTTGCTTAGCGCGGCCCTTTTGGAAGTTCCGCTCTGGCCGACGTTCAGCGACGAAAGCACGCTTGAGGGAGTGGGGCTATGGGCGGTGATTGCTGCGTGGTTCTACATCACACCAGTGGTGTTAGTCGTGATCGGTCGTCGCTGGAACGGACGGTCCACTTCTTGAGGGCAGAAGTCGCAAAGCGAACTGTCCGCTTTCCACCAAATCCCGTCATTTCCGCAAAGGCGGCAATTCCGACGCGCCAGTATTCGCAAGAGCCAGAAACGTCAGAGTTCCCAGATTCCCGCCTCCGCGGAAATGACGTCGAGTGTAGGGCCGACCACCGGCCTCAATAAGGCGCGCACGCCCGTCGCCGCTGCATGCCCTTGATCGTCAGCACCAGATGCCCCAGCCGCTCGCGCACCAGCCCTTCGTCGAGCAATTGACGGATCGCTGCCGGATCGTGCCCGCGCGAGATGATCAACGTCGCGCCGGCGCTGCGTGCGGTCCAGAGGATTGTCTCGAGCGGCGAGCCGCCGGTCATCGCGTCCATCGTTCCACCCTCGGGCATGCGGACGACTCGTGCCGCCGCAGGGCCGGGAGAGGACCGGTTATGCGTCCGTTCGTCAACGCCCCACCGTGACGTTAATCGGCATTGCTTGACGAACCGTTAATGCGCCACGGCAAAGCGACCGTCAGCCGCCGCCGTCGCGCTCGATATCGGCACCCACCGCCTGCAGCTTCTCCTCCAGCCGCTCGTAGCCGCGATCGAGGTGATAGACGCGCGAGACGGTCGTCTCGCCGTCGGCGACCAGCCCGGCGATGATGAGGCTCATCGACGCGCGCAGGTCGGTCGCCATCACCGGCGCGCCGACCAGCCGCTCGACCCCGGTCACTTGGGCGGTGCGCCCGCGCACGCTGATGTCCGCGCCCATCCGCGCCAATTCGGGAACGTGCATGTAGCGGTTCTCGAAGATCGTCTCGGTCAGCGTGCTGGTGCCCGGCGCCTTGCACAGCATCGCCATGAATTGCGCCTGCATGTCGGTCGCGAAGCCCGGGTACGGCGCGGTCGACAGCGACAGCGGCTTCAGCTCCGCCTCGGAGGTGACCATGATCGAACCGCGCCGCTCCTCGATCCCGACGCCCGCCTGGCGGAGCGCGTCGAGCGTCGCGCCCATGTCGGCGGCGTTGACGTTGGTCAGCTCGACCGCGCCGCCGGTCACCGCGACCGCACAGGCGTAGCTGCCCGCCTCGATCCGGTCGGGCATCACGGCATAGGTCGCGCCATGCAGCTCGTCGACGCCCTCGATCTCCAGCGTGCCGGTGCCGACGCCCTCGATCCGCGCGCCCATAGCGATCAGGCAGCGGCACAGGTCGACGATCTCGGGCTCGCGCGCGGCGTTTTCGATCCGGCTCGATCCCTTGGCGGTCACCGCCGCCATGACGACATTCTCGGTCGCGCCGACCGACACGACCGGGAAGCTGTAGCTGCCGCCGGACAGCCGTCCGCCGGCCGCGGTGGCGGTGACATAGCCCGCGCTCATCTCCAGCGTCGCGCCGATCGCCTCCAGCGCCTTGAGATGCAGATCGATCGGGCGGTTGCCGATCGCGCAGCCGCCCGGCAGCGACACGCGCGCCTGCCCGGCGCGGGCGAGGATCGGGCCGAGGACGAGGATCGACGCGCGCATCTTGCGCACGATGTCATAGGGCGCCTCGGTCGAGGTCAGCTGCCCGGCGCGGATCGTCATCACGCGGCCGAATTCGTCGGGCTTGCTGCCCTCGATCCGCGTCGAGGCGCCCAGCTGGTTGAGCAGATGCCCGAAGCCGTCGACGTCGGCCAGCCGCGGCAGGTTACGCAGCGTCAGCGGCTCGTCGGTGAGCAACGCGCACGGCATCAGGGTCAAGGCGGCGTTCTTGGCGCCGGAAATGGGGAGCTTGCCAGACAGGCGGCGGCCGCCGCGGATGATGATACGGTCCATCGGCACCATCTATCGAAGCTGCGGCGTCGCGCCAAGTGAAGCAACGCGCCTGCCGGTTGATCGGTTTTAATGCGGGTCGACCCCACGCCCGCGTAACGATCCGAGGAATTTGAGGATCAACACCGCGTGCCAGCGCTTAGTTTCGCCGACCGGGTCGGTGATTTTCTATCCCTTTCGGCGGTCGAACGCAGCGTACTGGCGGGGCTTGCCGAGCGCGAACGCCCGCTGCGTCGCGGCGCGACGCTCGTCCGCCAGAACGAACGTGGCACCGATCTCTTCGCGCTGAAAAGCGGGATGATGATGGGCTATGTGCTGCTGGGCGATGGCGGGCGGCAGATCCTGCGGCTGATCTTTCCGGGCGACCTTTTCGGGACACAGGTGATGGTGTTCGGCAAGGCGCAGCAAACGCTGGTGGCCGCCGCCGACAGCGTCGTCGCGCCGATCGATCGTGCGGCGCTCGCGGAGGCGACGCTGCGTCATCCGCGGCTCGCGCTGGCGCTCACCGCGCTCGAACAGATCGAAAGCGCGTCGCTGGCGGACCGGCTGGCGGCGGTGGCGAAGATGCCGGCGCGCGCCCGCGTCGCCGGGATGCTGCTCGAAATCCGCGCACGGATGCGGCGCGGCGATCCCGCGATCGGCGACAGCTTCGCACCGGGGTTGACGCAGGAGGAGATTGGCGACGCGGTCGGGCTGACCGCGGTGCACGTCAACCGGATGCTGCGTCAGCTCGAGGATCAGGCACTGATCGCGCGCACCAGCGGGCGGGTGACGATCCTCGACGAGGCCGGCATGCGCCGCGCCGCCGGCCGCAACGATCGCGGCGACGGCGCCGATTTGTCGTGGCTTCCCGAAGTGCAGCCGGCGTAGCATCCAATCGGCGTAGCTCGACCACCCTCAATCGTCACTCCGGCGAAGGCCGGGGTCCAGTTGGGGGACGCAGATGATGGCCGTCGCACCTCGCTTCTTCGGCCTTCCCGACTGGGCTCCGGCCTTCGCCGGAGTAACGCCCTTTGAAGGCTCTGCCTAGGAAAGGCGCGACAGCCCGCAAGCCGTCAGCTGCGCGTCGATCGTCGCCACCAGCCGCGCCAGCGCCTCGGCGTCGCGCCCCTCCGCGCGCAGCGTCAGCGCCGCCTGCGTATTCGAGGCGCGCAACAGCCACCAGCCATCGGCGGTCGAGACGCGCACGCCGTCCGTCACCGTCACCCGCGCGCCCTGTTCGGCCAGTCGCGCCGCGACCTCCTCGACCACCGCGCCCTTGCGCGCTTCGGGCACCGGAACGCGCCATTCGGGCGTGGCCACCCGCGCGGAAGTGTCCGCCCGCAGCGCGGTGAGCGCGCGCCCCGACAGTTTCACCGCATGGATCAGCCGCACCGCGGCATACAGCGCATCGTCGAACCCGTAATAATCGTGCGCGAAGAAGATATGGCCGGACAGCTCGCCCGCCAGCGGGGCGCGCAACTCCTTCATCTTCGTCTTGATCTCGCTGTGGCCGGTCCGCCACATCACCGGCGTGCCGCCCAGCGCGGTGATCCGCTCGAACAACGCGTCGCTCGATTTCACGTCGGCGACGATCGTGCTGCCGGGCAGGTCGGCAAGGATCGGCGCGACCAGGATCGACAGGATCTCGTCGCCCCACAGCACGCGGCCCTGCGCATCGACCGCGCCGATCCGGTCGCCGTCGCCGTCGAAAGCCAGTCCGAAATCGAGCTTCTTCTCCGCCACCAGCGCCTGGAGCTGTGCGAGATTGGCCTCCACGGTCGGATCGGGATGGTGGTTGGGGAAAGTGCCGTCGATGTCGCAGAACAACAGATGATGCTCGCCCGGAAGCTGCGCGGTGAGCGCGCGGATCGCCGGCCCGGCCGCGCCGTTGCCGGCATCCCAGCCGATCCGGTACGTGCCGCCCGCATAGCCGGCGAGCAGCCGGCCGACGTAGCGGTCGAGCACGTCGGCCTCGGTGACGACGCCGGTCCCGCGCTCCCAGTCGCCGGCCTCGGCGAGCCGCGCGAGATCGCGCACGTCCGGCCCGCAGAAGCTGTTCCCCTGCATCACAAGCTTGAAGCCATTGTCCTCGCGGGGATTATGGCTGCCCGTTACCTGTACGCCGCCATCCACTTTTAGCGTCGCGGCGGCATAATAGAGCATCGGCGACGGCCCGACGCCGATCCGGACCACATCGACGCCGGATGCGGTCAATCCCGCGACCAGCGCCGCCTCCAGCATCGGCGAATGCGTCCGCCCGTCATAGCCGACCGCGACGCGCGTCCCACCCGCGCGCCGGATGCGCGTCGCGAAGCCGCGCCCGACCGCCCACGCATCCGCCTCGGTCAGCGTGTCGCCGACGCGCCCGCGAATGTCATAGGCGCGCAGGATCTCGGGCGAGAGCCGGTGCGTCATCGTGGCTCCTTCAGCGCCGCCAGCAATGTGTCGCGCGCCGCATTGACGCGCCGCGCGCGCTGTTCGGAGCCGCCGCGGTCGGGGTGCAGCTCGCTCATTAGCCGGCGGTGCGCGGCGCGGATCTCGCCCGCGTCGGCGCGCGCGTCGACCCCCAGCACCCGCCGCGCCTCGCCGAGCGGGGAGGGGCGCTTCTTCGCCGGCTTGCGCAGCAGCATCCACACGCCCCACACGATCAGCGCCGCGACGATCCACTTCATCAGCATCGTCAGGCGGCCTGTGTCGCGCCGATCTCGGGCAGCGCCAGCGCCGCCATCATCTCGCGCAGTTCCTGCCGCGCGGCGACATGGCTCAGCCCCATCCCGCCGAACTCCTTGGCGTCGATCAGCGTCAGCCCTTTGGGAAACAGCTCGCGATAGATCACGCGCTCGCCGAGCCCGGGGATGATGCGGAAACCGACGCGCCGCGCCAGCTGGTCGAGCGCCTCCGAGACGCGCCGCATGTTGCGCGCCTCCAGATATTGCAGGCGGTTGCGCAGCACGACCCAGTCGATCGTCGTCCCGTCCTCGCGCGCGCGCGCCTTGCGCGCGTCCCAGATCAGTTCCGAATAGAAGCTCGGCCGCACCACCTTGTACGTTTCGGGATCGACCTGCCCGATCAGGTCGAAGTCGACGAAACTGTCGTTCATCGGCGTCACCAGCGTGTCGGCCAGCGCGGCGGCGATCCGCGCGGCGGGATCGTCACGCCCCGGCGTGTCGATGACGAGGAAGTCGAACCCGTCGGTGAAGTCGCGGTACATCGCCGGGAAGACCCCATCGGCGCGACCGTCGCCGGTGGCATGGACCGGTATGGCAAGTTCGATCCCGGCACGCTTGACGGTCGCCTCGCGGTTGTCGAGATAACGTCCCAGCGTCCGCTGGCGATGATCGAGGTCGATGCACGCCACCCGCGCGCCCTTCGCGGCCAGTGCGATCGCGACGTGAACCGCCGTCGTCGACTTGCCTGTCCCGCCCTTTTCGTTCGCGAACACAATCACATGTGTGCGACCGTGTGGCGCTTCCGTCCCCGTTTCGGACAATTCGTCGCATCCTCGATTGATTGCGTCCCGTCGCGACCATAGAACCCCCGACCGCGAGTTTCGAGGGGTAACGGGTGGAAGTGTATCGTGATCTCGCCGGCCTGCGCGCCGCGCTGGATGCGGCGCGTGCGGGCGGGCGTGAGGTGGCGCTGGTGCCGACGATGGGCGCGCTCCACGCCGGCCATATCGCGCTGGTCGAGGCGGCGCGGCGGCCCGGCGCGCTGGTGGTCGCCTCGATCTTCGTGAACCCGAAGCAGTTCGGCGCCAACGAAGATCTCTCGCGCTACCCCCGCAAGGAGGTCAGCGACATCGCGATGCTCACCGATGCCGGCTGCGACCTGCTGTGGCTGCCCCCGGTCGAGCAGATGTATCCCGCCGGCTTTGCGACCAACGTCTCGGTCGCCGGGGTCAGCGAGGGATGGGACGGCGCGGCGCGCCCCGGCCATTTCGACGGGGTGGCGACCGTCGTCGCGAAGCTGTTCAACCAGGTCCGCCCGAACCGCGCCTATTTCGGCGAGAAGGATTTCCAGCAGCTCGCGGTGATCCGCCGGATGGTCGCCGATCTCGACTTCGCGATCGAGATCACCGGCGTGCCGACGCAGCGCGAGGACGACGGCCTCGCGCTGTCGTCGCGTAACGTCTACCTGCTTCCCGAAGAACGCCAGAAAGCGGTGGCCCTGCCGCGCGCCCTCGGCGTCGCGGCGCGCGCGGTGCTCGGCGGTGGCGATCCGGCCAAGGCGCTGGCGGACGCACAGGCGACGCTGGTCGCCGCGGGCTTCGCGGTCGATTACGTCACGTTGGTCGATGCCGAAACGCTCGAAAGCGATCCTGCGCCGGGGCGCCGCCGGCAATTGCTCGCCGCCGCGCGGCTCGGCAACACGCGACTGATCGACAACCTCGCCGTCGATCCCGCTTGATCGCCGGGATCGCGTGTTCTCAATGATTTAGGTGTTCACGCTCTTAACCATTTGGTGAGCCGAATCGGTGCACACTCCGCCTCACATTGAAGGATTGAGGGGTGATCCGATGGTAAGTGATTTCGATACCGCGTTGCTGGCGCGCCGCATCAACGAAGCGACCCGCGGCGATACCGATGCCGCCTACGATCTGGGCGTCGCCTATTCGACTGGCACCATGGGGGTCGTCCTCGACCTGATCGAGGCGCACAAGTGGTTCAATCTGTCGGCGGCCTGGGGCAACGACGCCGCCGCGGCGGCGCGCTCGGACATCGCTGAGGACATGACCGCGCGCGAGATCGCGACCGCGCAGCGCGCCGCACGCGACGTGCTCGGCGGGATGCAGCGCCGCGCCGCTTAACCTGCCGCATCTCCTTGACCCGTCAGGCTTGCCCGGCGCATAGCCCGGTCATGGAGAATTCGACCGAGACGCCGTCCTTCGAAGCCGGTCTGCGCGAGCTCGAGGAGATCGTCGCGCGGCTTGAATCGGGTGACACCCCGCTGGAGGAGGCGATCCGCCTCTACGAGCGCGGCAGCGTGCTGCGGCAACGCTGCGCCGACCGGCTGGATGCCGCCCAGGCGCGGATCGAGGCGATCCGTACCGGTGCCGACGGGCGCCCCGCCGCGGTCGAGCCGTTCGCCGCCGGATGAACGTCGCCGCCAACGCCTCGCCGCAGCTGAAAGCGGCGCTGAAGGAAGTGTCGGCGGAGATGGACCGCCGCTTCGACGCGCTGCTGCCGGTGCCCAACGATCCGCGCGCGGACCTGTACCGCGCGATGCGCCACGCGACGATCGGCGGCGGCAAGCGGCTGCGTCCGTTGCTGGTGTTCGCGACCGCGCGGCTGTTCGACGTCTCGCGCGAGGCAGCGGGGCGGGTCGCGACCGCGCTGGAGGCGATCCACGTCTATTCGCTGATCCACGACGATCTGCCCGCGATGGACGATGACGATCTGCGTCACGGCAAGGCGACCGTCCACAAGGCATTCGACGAGGCGACGGCGATCCTCGCCGGCGACTGCCTCCATGCGCTGGCGTTCGAAGTGCTCGCGGATCCGGCGACCCACGCCGACCCGTTCGTCCGTGCCGAACTGATCGCCGATCTCGCGCGCGCCTCCGGCCCGTCGGGGATGGCGGGCGGACAGGCGATGGATCTGAAGGCCGACGGCACGCGCTTCGACCTCAACACCGTCACCCGGCTCCAGCAGATGAAGACCGGCGCGCTGATCGGCGCGGCGGTGGAGGGCGGCGCGATCCTCGGCCGTATCCCGCCGGAGGGTCGCCGCCACCTGCGTGGCTATGCGCACGACCTCGGGCTCGCCTTCCAGATCGTCGACGACCTGCTCGACGTCGAGGGTGACGAGGAACTGGCCGGCAAGAAGCTGCGCAAGGACGGCGAACAAGGCAAGGAGACGTTCGTCTCGCTGCTCGGCGTCGATCGCGCGCGCCAGCAATCGCGGATGCTGGTCGACCAGGCGATCGACCATCTGCGCAGCTATGGCGAGGAAGCCGAATTGCTCCGCGCGATCGCGCGCTTCGTCATTGATCGTCGCGGCTGACCGAAGGGCTTTCCCATGCGTATCGGCGTCTATCCCGGCACCTTCGATCCGGTCACGCTGGGGC
Organism: Sphingomonas phyllosphaerae; assembly: GCA_036946405.1. Taxonomy (NCBI): domain Bacteria; kingdom Pseudomonadati; phylum Pseudomonadota; class Alphaproteobacteria; order Sphingomonadales; family Sphingomonadaceae; genus Sphingomonas; species Sphingomonas phyllosphaerae. The sequence goes on from JAQIJC010000001.1 coordinate 993,977, forward strand.
ATATGGACATCATCCGGCGCGGCGCGAAGCTGGTCGACCGGCTGGTGGTCGGTGTCACCACCAATCCCGGCAAGTCGCCGATGTTTTCGCTGGGCGAGCGGATGGCGATGGTCGAGCGCGAAGTCGCCGAGATCGGCGGCGACATTCGCGTCGTCTCGTTCGACTCGCTGCTCATGGACTTCGCCGAGCGCGAGCGCGCGACGATGATCGTCCGTGGCCTGCGCGCCGTCGCCGACTTCGAATATGAATATCAGATGGCGGGGATGAACCAGCAGCTGAACGACCGGATCGAGACGGTCTTCCTGATGGCCGACGTCTGCCTGCAACCGATCGCCTCGCGGCTGGTCAAGGAAATCGCGATCTTCGGCGGGCACATCGGCAAGTTCGTCAGCCCCGCGGTGTGCGACGAGGTCGTGGCGCGGGTCGAGCGCGACGGTCGCCGGGGGAGCTGAGCCGCTTCCTCACCCACCGTCATCCCCGCCCCCTCTTTGCGTCATTCCCGCGAGGGCGGGAATCCAGAACCTCTGACGTCCCGTCTCCTTCGACGAACCTGCGCGTCTGGATCCCCGCCGCCGCGAAGATGACGGGTGCGCGTTCAGTTTGGCGCAAGCGCATTTCTGGTCTAGGGCGAAACGGAAACCACTGATCCGATCCGAAAGACCCGATGCGCCCGATCGCCCTTCTCGCCGCCGCGCTCGCCGCGACGCTTTCCGTCGCCGCTTCCGCCCAGGCGACCACGCAGGACCGGCTTCCCGCCCCGCCGCTGGGCGACAAGACCAACATCTGGGTGCTCGATCTCTCGACCGGCGGCCGGGTCGAGGTGGCGCTGCGTCCCGACGTCGCGCCGAAGATGGTCGACCGGATCAAGACGCTGACCCGTCAGCATTTCTATGACGGGCTGGTCTTCCACCGCGTCATCGACGGCTTCATGGCACAGGGCGGCGACCCCAAGGGCGACGGCACCGGCGGCAGCACGCTCCCCGACCTGCCCGCCGAGTTCAACTACCTTCCGCACGTCCGCGGGGCGGTGGCGGCGGCGCGCGCCGAGAAGGAAGACAGCGCGAACAGCCAGTTCTACATCGTGCTGCAACCGCGCTTCCAGCTCGACAAGAAATACACCGTGTTCGGCCGCGTGCTGACCGGCATGAACTATGTCGATGCGATCGAGAAGGGCGAGCCGCCGCAGAACCCGTCGCGGATCGTCCACGCCTATATCGCATCGGACAATCCCCCGGCGTATCAGCCGCTCGCGGTCGCGCCGCCGCCGACGCTGCCCGCCACGCTCCCGACGTTGCCGGGCACGCAGCCCGCGCCCAGGAAGCGCGCCGCCCGCCGCTGACACGATGAACGTCGATCTGTTCGACTTCACGCTCCCGCCGGAGCGGATCGCGCTGCGTCCCGCTGCCCCGCGCGATGCGGCGCGGATGCTGGTGGTCACGCCCGGGGGGCTGGCCGACCGCCTCGTCGCCGATCTGCCGGCGCTGCTGCGGGCCGGCGACCTGCTGGTGTTCAACGACACGCGCGTGATTCCCGCGCAGCTGGAGGGCACGCGTGGATCGGCGCGGATCGGCGCGACGCTCCACAAGCGCGAGGGTCCGCGGCGCTGGCGTGCGTTCGTCCGCAACGCGCGGCGGCTGCGCGACGGCGACGCGATCGACTTCGGGCGCGACGTCACCGCGACCGCGCACGACCGCGCCGAGGACGGCAGCTGGGCGCTGGTCTTCGCGGGTGACGAGCCGGTCGAATTGCTGCTGGAGCGCGCCGGGCGGATGCCGCTGCCGCCGTATATCGCGGGCAAGCGCGACACCGACGCGCGCGACGCGCAGGACTATCAGACGATGTTCGCGGCCGAACCCGGTGCCGTCGCCGCGCCGACCGCCGCACTGCACTTCACCACCGCGCTGCTGACCGCGCTCGAGTCCGCCGGGGTCGCGCATGCGACGCTGACGCTCCACGTCGGTGCGGGCACGTTCCTCCCGGTCAAGGCGGAGGATACCGCCGACCACAAGATGCACGCCGAATGGGGGCGGATCGACGCGGCGACGGCAGAGCGGCTCAACGCGGTGCGTGCGCGCGGCGGACGCGTGATCGCGGTCGGCACCACCTCGCTACGGTTGATCGAGAGCGCCACCGACGCGAAGGGTGTGATCCAGCCGTTCGAGGGCGATACCTCGATCTTTATCACTCCCGGCTATCGCTTTCGCGGCATCGACGGCCTGATGACCAACTTCCATCTGCCGCGCTCGACATTGTTCATGCTGGTTTCGGCGCTGATGGGGCTCGACCGGATGCAGGCCGCTTACGCCCATGCGATCGGGCACGACTATCGCTTCTATTCCTACGGCGACGCGAGCCTGTTGCTGCCATAGTCGACGGCCGCCCGGGTGAGGTCACCCGGACGGCCGTGCGCCTTACGACGACAGCCCGACGCGCAGCGCGGCGTTGGGGTTGTTCGTCCCGTTCGGGAAGAATCCGCCGCCGGTACGGTTCGCGCCGGTCGCGTTCAGATACACGATATTGTGCACCTGCTCGCTGCTGCGGCTATAGGCGATGCCGTTGACGTTGGCCGGGACCAGATTGGCGGCGTTGCCGTTGCTGGCGTCCACCAGCCCCTGATCGTCGTCCGCGCCGATCCCGCGCGTGGTGTCATCGGTCGGCTTGCCGTCCAGCAGGTCGCGCGCATCGGAGATCTTCGTCGTCGCGGTGATGAGCGCGTCGGTCGACATGCCCTTGGCATAGAGGACGGTGCGCACGATCCCGGCGTGATACGCCTCCGCGGCAAGGATGCCCGCCGCCGCTTCCAGATAGGTTTTGTTCGTCAGCAGCGGCGCCGCGCCCTTGTACGCGGTGACCCCGACGTCCTCGAACAGGAATGCACCAAGCAGGAAGTTTTCAGGTGACGAATAGGGATTGAACGTATCGCTCGATCCGATCACGCCCGCCGCGCGCGCCGCTACGGTGAAGGCGCCGTTCGCGCCGCCGTCGATGTTGATGTTCGGCATCGCCACCGCCGCCGACCCAAGCGCTGCACGCAGGAAGGCGACGTGCGCCGCTTCGTCCGCGGCGATCTCGCGCGCATAGGCGCCCACCATCGGATCGCCGGAGAAGTCGACCTTCGCCCCGCCGGTCACGGTGCCGCCGGCGGTGCCGCCGCCGCTGGCGGTCTGCGTTGCGGACAGACCGGTCCCGTTGACCGCGTACAGATAGAATTGCGCCTCGAGATATTCGAGGTTGAGCGCGAGGTTCAGCACGTCGCTGTCGGTGATCGCGGTCGGGGTGGGCGTCGGGGTAGGGGAGGGCGTCGGCGTCGGGTCGACCGTATCGCCGTAATCGCCGTAGCACCCCGACAGCAGCGAAGCGCCACCCAATAGCACCGCGCCGCCACCAGCGGCCTTGAGGAAGCCGCGCCGGGCGGCACGCCGCGCATCGGCGGCGGACAGGATTTCGAGAGCCTTGAACGGGTCGATCATGGAAAATTCCTTCGGAGCGTCAGGGAAACATCATCGGAAGCGCACGTCGGCGCTCAGGTCGTCGACTTGATGTTTCCGTTGACGCCGTTGGGGAAGAAGCCGCCCATCGTCGCCGTGCCGGGGTTGAGATAGACGATGTTGAGCACCTGTCCCGGCGTGCGGCTGAAGGCGAGCCCGTTGCTGTTGAGCGGGGACAGATTGGCGGTCAGCGTGTCGCCGCTGCCAGACGGCGCGATCCCCTGATCGTCGTTCGGCGCGATGCCGCGCACCTTGTCCTCGGTCGGCGCGCCGTCCAGCGAGTCGCGCGCGGCGGCGATCTTCTCGGTCGCGTCGATCAGCCCCTGCACACCCTTCGAATAGAGCGTCGTGCGGACGATCGCGGCATGATACGCCTCGACCGCGAGGATGCCTGCGGCGGCCTCCAGGAAGGTCTTGTTGCTCAGCAATGGCGCCGCACCCTTATAGGCGGTCACCCCGACATCCTCGAAAATGAACGCGCCGAGCAGGAAGTCGGTTGGCGAGGCATAGGGATTGAAGGCGCCCGACGTGATCACCCCGGCCGCAAGCGCGGCGGCGGTGAACGGCCCGTCGGCCGCGCCGCTGATATTGATGTTCGGCATCGCCACCGCCGCCGTGCCGAGCGCGGTGCGCAGGAACTTGACGTGCGCCAGCTCGTCGGCGGCGATCTCGCGCGCATAGGCGCCGACCAGTGGATCGGTGGTGAAGTCCACCTGCGCACCGCCGGTCACCGTGCCGCCGGCCGTGTTGCCGCCGCTCGCGGTCAGGTCGCTGGTCAGTCCGGTGCCGTTGGCCGCGTAGAGATAGAATTGCGCCTCGAGATATTCGAGATTGAGCGCGAAGTTCAGCACGTCGCTGTCGGTGACGCTGGTCTGCGCCAGTGCCGGATCGGCATAGGCGAACGCCCCGCCGACGGCGGCGACCCCCAGTGCAGCGGTGAAGAAGGCACGGCGGTTTTCCCGGCGGCGCGCACGGCCGTCGAAGGTTTCGATCAACAGATCCTGCTCGGTTCGGGCGTCTTGCATCGTCACTTCGCACCTCCCACAACCCACGGGAATGACACGAAGCATCTTCCTCGACGTGGGTGAATGCAGCTACGAGACGAGTTCGGGATAGGATGCGGGATCGTTAAAAAAACAATTTCAGCGGGCGATCCCGCCAGCGGAGTGAAGCGGTGACGGCAACCGACACACAGACGGCGGACGCGCGAAGAGCGACGCTCGTCGCCGCGTTGACGATGAGCGCGGATGGAGACCGGCAGGCGTTTCGACGCGTGTACGACCTGACTGCCGCGAAGCTTTACGGCATCTGCCTGCGTATCTGTGGCGAGCGGCAGGCCGCGGAGGACGTGTTGCAGGAGGTATATCTGATCGTCTGGCGCCGCGCCGCCGCCTATCGGCCGGAGCGCAGCCATCCGGTGACGTGGCTGGCGACGATCGCGCGCAACCGCGCGCTCGACTGGCGACGCTCGCCGCGCGGCCGCGCCTTCGCGCCGATCCCGACCGACGATGCGCACGAATCGGTCGATGACGCGCTGCCGGCGGATCAGGCGATGGTCGCCATCGAGGACGGGCAGCGGCTCGATCTCTGCCTGGAGGAACTCGACGAGCGGCCGCGCCACGCGATCCGGTCGGCATTCCTCGACGGGCTCACCTATGCCGATGTCGCCGGGCGCGCGGGCGTTCCGCTGCCGACGATGAAGAGCATCATCCGTCGTGCGTTGATCCGTCTGCGGGAGTGTCTGAACGATGACGCCTGACGATCGCATTCTGGCGGCCGAGCTGGTGATCGGCCTGCTCGCGGAGGAAGAGGCCGCCGCGGCGGAAGCGCGGCGGGCGCAGGATGCCGATTTCGCCGCCGAGGTCGACTGGTGGGAAACCCGCTTCGCGCCGCTGTTCGATCACTATCCCGAGGTCGCGCCGCCGCCCCAGCTCGCGGCGCGGATCGAGGCGATGCTGGGGCTGCCGCACGTCGCGGGACGTACGAAGCGCGTGCACTGGCGCTCGCTCGCGTTCGGCGCGACCGGTGGCGCGCTCGCCGCGTCGCTCGCCGCATGGCTGCTCACCCCCGCCACCGTGACGCCGCCCGCGCCGCCGGTGACGGTGCCGGCGGCGCCGGCGAAGCTGATGATCGCGCAGCTGGCGTGGACCGACAAGACGAAGACGCCTGCCCCGGTCGCGATCGTCGAAGCGACGACCGGGTCGGTGCGGTTGAGCCGCGCCGTCGACACGCCCGCCGGTCGCGACGGACAATTGTGGCGGATTCCGGCGGGCGGCAAGCCGATCCCGCTCGGCTTGCTGCCGCGTGGCGACGGGCGTGAGGTGCGCGTCGCGCTCGCCAACCTGCCGGTGGCAGGCAGCACGCTGGCGATCTCGATCGAGCCGCTCGGCGGGTCGCCGACCGGGCAACCGACCGGACCGGTGGTGCTGGCCGGGACGGTGGAGCGTTTGTGATCGTCGACGGGACAGCAACACCCGATCGCTGCCCCAGGGTTTTGAAGGCTTACGGGAAGAGCCTTCCGGATTTTCATCGATCTTCAAGGTACTTCGACGTGGCTTGATCTGAATTTATTTACCAGACCGCGTTAGCGTCCCGCGTATGTGGACCTGGAGCAAGTGTGCGCCATTCAGGCGGTGGAACGTCGTCGCGGATCGCCGTGGCGGCGTCAGCGTGCTCGCGGCGCTCTCCGCGGTCAGCCTGATCGGCATGGCCAGTTTCGCGGTCGATCTCAATCGCGGCTACGAGACCATGGTGTCGAACCAGCGCGTCGCCGATATGGCCGCGCTGGCCGCCGCGGTCGCTTATGGTGCGGCAAAGAACGAGGCGATCCTCCAGCCCACCGCGCAGGATCTGGCGACCGTTCACGGCATTACCAACGGCACCGTCGTGGCGCGACTGGTGACCGACGTGCCGACGCCCGGCGCGAAGGCGGTGCAGGTGACGATCACCGTGCCGCTCAACATCACGCTTGGCCGTGTGCTCGGGCTCGGTGCCAGCTATCCCGTCAGCACCATCGCTACCGCAAGCCTCGCCACGCAGTCGACCGCCGGCTGCATCGTCGGGCTCGCGAACTCGGGCAACGCGATCGAGACGCAGGGCGGGGCCACGATCAACGCGGCGGCGTGCGCGGTCGCGGGGGTCGGGACGGTCGCGAACAACGGCAACGGCATCACCGCGAAGAACATCATTTCCGGCGCGGGCGACATCGTGAACAATTACGGCACGCTCAGCGCCGATCTGCTCCGCTACGCCGGCACTTTCACCAATCCGAGCTGGAACAACAACGTGCCGAGCGCGGACAAGCGCGTGAAGCAGAGCTCCACCGTCACCGATCCGCTGGCCGACAATCTCGATCTCAGCAGCGCGCGGTCGCTGATCGGGACGTGGCGTGCGCCGGCCACCCTCGCCAACCCGACCACGCCAGGCGGGGGCGCGGCCTGGTCGTTCAGCAGCACGCCGTCGCCGGCGGTCGTCGCATTTCGCAAGGGGGGCAGCAGCAACTTCGTCGTGCCGGCCGGCAATTACACGATCGACACACTCGATATCGGAGGCGGGATTAGCGTGACCTTCAACGCCGGGTCGACCGTGACGGTCGCGCGCGGCGTGACGATCGGCGGCGGTTCGACCGTCGTCTTCGGTGACGGAACCTACCGGATCAACGGCGGCTTCACGAGCGGTTCCAGCGGCGTGACCTTCGGCAACGGCGAATTGTCGATCGGCGCAGGCACCGTCAGCTTCACGGGCACCAATCGCGTCGGCAATGGTCCGGTGACGATCGTCTCACCGCTGACGATCGGCGGCGGCGCCACGCTGGCGATCGGGGCCGGGGCGCACGCCTTTGGCGGCATCTCGGTTGGCGGCGGCAGCTGGCTGACGATGGGCGACGGGTCGCTCGACGTCACCGGCGCGGTCTCGGTCGCCGGCGATTCGACGATCATTGCCGGCGCGGGCGACGTCACGCTCTCCAACCCCGGCGCGAATGCGATCGACCTGAGCGGCAGCGGGCGCTTCTTCATGGGGGACGGCCTGTTCAGCGCCAACGGTTCGGTGGTGACGGCCGGGGGCAGCCGGCTGGTGTTCGGCAAGACGGCGAACCACCTCATCAACGGGGACCTGTCGATCGCGGGCTCGGTGCTGTTCGGCGCCGGCCGTTACACCGTGAAGGGCAGTCTCGTGAACGGCACGGGCGGCACGACCTGGCCCTATACCTCGCCGATCAACAACAAGACCTGGGGCAATACCCTCGAAGGCACCAGCGTCGCCGACTTTGACATGGCCGGGGTGAATGTCACCTTCATCCTGTCGGGGACGATCAATCTGGGCGGCGGCGCCAAGACGTTGCTGATCGCACCCGCGACCACGACGACCAACGGCGCCATCGCCGACATGCTGATCGACAGCCTGACCTCGACAGACACCAAATGGAGCGCCGGCGCCACCAGCGTCTTCAGCGGCGCGGTCCATCTCCCCAATTCGGCGCTGACCAGCAGCGGCGGCAACAGCACGCAATCGGGCGTGCGATGCTTCATGCTGGTGGCGTTGCGGGTGACGGTGACCGGCGGTGCGACGTCGGGGTCGACCTGCACCGGGATCGGCACGGGTGGCGGGGGCAGCGGCACGGTGGATCTGATCTCATGAACAAGCGCTTTCTTCTCCGCCGTCTCTCCGGCGACCGGCGCGGCGTCGCCGCTGCCGAATTCGCGCTGTGGATGGTGCTGTTCTTCATCACCATGCTCGCCGCGCTCGACATCGGCACCTTCTCGATCGAGCGCGCGCGGCTCGCGCAGGCGATGAGCGGCGCGTCGATCGCCGCGTTCAAGTCGCGCGACGCGGTCAATTACAGCGCCTTGCCCGGCTATTTGCGCGCCGCCTCCAACGTCACGACGCCCGGCGCGCTGACGGTCAGGATCGGTTGCAACGGCGGGCAGGACAATTGCGTCAACACCGCGCGCACCTGTGCGTGCCTGACCTCGTCGGCGACGTTGGTCCCCGCCGGTAGCTGCGGCGCGCCGTGCGGCAGCGGCGCGTCGGCGAACAGCCAGTCGGGCTATTATCTCAGGATGACCGCCTCCTACCCGTTCCGCCCCGCGCTGCTCCCGCGCGGGATGCTGGGCAACGGCGTGGTGTCGCAGAGCACGACGGTGCGGCTGCAATGATCCGCGACGAACGCGGCGCGACCGTCATCGAGTTCGCGATCGTCCTGCCGCTGCTGCTGATGGCGCTGTTCGGGCTGATCGAGGGTGCGCGGCTGATCTGGATGGATCAGGCGCTGGACCAGGCCGCCTACAGCACCGCGCGCTGCCGCACGATCGCGAGTGCGGCGTGCGACAGCGCGGCGAAACAGGTGAGCTACGCGGTGACTCGCGCCAAAGCGAACGGCATCACCGTCGCGCCCGCCAACGTCGTCATCGATCCGGCCGCGACCTGCGGCGGGTCGACGGGCGGGTTGTCGGTGACGCTCACCGTCGCTTTCTCCTCGCCGGTCGGCAAGCTGCTGCCGCTGCCCGCCACGGTCCGCGGCCGCGCCTGCCTGCCCGCACTGCCTCCGGTGTGATCGCCCGCGATCAGCGACGCGCGAACGTCGCGCGGACCGTGCGCACCTGATCGAGCCGCAGCAACAGGATCGCGCCGGCATAGACCGTCCCGCCCGAGACGAGCGCGGCCAGCGTCATCGCCATGCCGGTGACGTGCGCGAACGGCAGCATCGCCGCCGCCATCGCCGCGCCTGCCACCAGCACCTTGGCATTGTCGGGCCGCAGCAGCCGCAGGCCGAACGTCCGCCGCGCCAGCGCCGCGCTGATCGCATAGCCGCTCGCCTGCGCCAGCAGCGACACGCCTGCGATCCCGATCAGCCCGAAGCGATGCAGCGCCGGTGCCCCCAGCAGCACGAAGGTCGCGATCGCCACCCCCGGCGCGACCATCAGCAGCCGCATATGCCGGGTCAGCTGGAACGCGATCTGGAGGTGGTAGATGGTCAGCATGCGCAGCAGCGCCGCGGCGGTGACCAGCGGCAGCAACGGCGCGCTCTGCGCCGCCAGCCGCGCACCGAGCAGCAGCTGGCTGACCGGCCCGGCCAGCACCGTCGCGGCGACCAGCATCGGCAGGCACATCGCCCAGTACAGGACGGCATTGCCCTCAAGCAGCACGCGCGCCGCGCCCGGGCCGTCGTCCTCGTAAGCGCGCACCATCGCGGGATACATGGTGATGTTGACCGCCAGCATCGCGAAGCCGAGCGTTTTCTGCAACAGGTCGGCGGGGGCGGCGTAATAAGCGACGCTCGTCGTGCCGAGGATATGCTCGACCTGATAGCGATCGAGCACCCCGACGCCGTAGGAAAGCCCGGAACTCAGCATCAACGGCGCGCCCAGCCGGAGCATTCCGCCCATCACCGCGCGATCCGCCTGCCGCACCCCGCGCAGCCGCAATCGCCGCCACACCGCGTCGGTCGCGACGCCACCGATGACCGCCACCGACTGGCCGACGACCAGACCGAGCAGCACGCCCGCGAGCCCCAGCCGGTAACCGAGCACCAGCGTCACCCCGATTGCGAGCGACAGCGCCGAGCGGGTGACGATCACCCAGAAGGTGTGCCACGCCGCCTGTCGCGCCCGGCTGATGACGTTCAACTGCGTCAACGCGACCTCGCTGACCAGAAAGGCGAACAGGATCCAGAGCCAGCCGGATGCCAGACCGAAGACCGTCCGGCCCGCGAGCGACAGGAATGCGGTCACGCCGCCGAGCGCGACGATCAGCCCGATCACGATCGTGAACAGCGCATCGGCGCGCCCGGGGTCGATCCGGGTGGCGGACGACGACGAATAAAGTGTCCGCGCGCTGATGATCCGCGCCCATTCGAACAAAGTCGCATTGATGAGCAGCGTGGTCGTGGTGATCAGCGTCAGCTGCCCGAATTCGGCGGGGGAAAGAAGTCTAACCCACAGTAATAACGAAATGAAGTTCAGCCCGCTCGAAATCGCCAGGCTGAGCGTATTGAGCACCGCTGGACGCGCCACGATCTTCCTCTTCGATCAAGTACGGCGTGCCATGCAATATTCATCGCACGGCCGCCATGCACTTGATCGAAGGTGTTGATCCGGAACCATAAAGAGGAAAAGCCCCCGCCCGCGAGGGAGGGGGCTCTTCCGCCACGACGACCGATGCGTCGCTCAGCGCTGGCAGTAACGCGGATTGTCGGCGCGCTCGACTGCGTTGCCCGCCAGCGCGCCCGCCCCGGCGCCCAGCACGGTGCCCAGCGTGCGGTCGCCGCGCTGGTCGATCGTGCGTCCGAGCAGCCCGCCGGCGATCGCGCCGATCACCGTGCCGGTCGTGCCGTTCTGGCAGCGTGCGCGATAGCGGTAGCGGCGGTCGTCGCGATCATAGCCACGATCGTACCCACCGCGATCGTCGCGATAATATCCGCCGCGATCATATTCGGCGTAGCGCGGGCCGCGGTTCCAGCCGTCGCGATACGCATCGCGATACGCGCGGTTATGGTCGCGATAACCATCGTCGTCATAGCCGCGATAGTCGCGCTCGTAATAGTCACGCTCGACCCACCGCTGCGCCTGCGCAGCGACCGGGGTCAGCGCGGCCATCGCCAACGCCGCAGAACCGAAACCGACCGAAATCTTCTTCCACATGATCCAGCTCCCCTCACGCATCACTGCCGCAGGCCGAGGCGGCTGCGACGATGCCGGGATAGACTCGCGCGCTTGAGCGAAGACTGAATGCGTCCGTTATCCTGTGTTAAGGTCGATGTTCAAAACGCCACCTTCCTCTTTCTGTCATCCCGGACTTGATCCGGGATCCCGCTTCTTCTTCCTCCTGGGGCGCGGGAAGCGGGCCCCGGCTCAAGGCCGAGGCGACGGAAGACGGACTACATTACCGATCCCTCGGTCAGCCCCGACCCGCTGAGGACCAGCGCCACACCGATCTCGTTGCGCAACGCCGGCGGCAGCGTCACCTCCAGTGCCTCATCCGTCCGCACGAAGCGCAGCGGCGCGTCGCTGCCCGGCACCGTCACCCGCTGGACCGTCCCGCGCCCGACGCGATTGTCCTTGGCCAGCAACGTCAGCCGCGCAACCCCATCCTCGGGCCAGCCGAGCACCAGCGCATGCAGCCGCTCGCCCTTGGTCACGTACCGGATATCCTTCGGGCCATAGAGCGACGTCGGCCCGCCTTCCGAGAACAAGCCGCCGCCGCCGTTGCGCGGCCCCTCGCCATGCACGCGCCACGGGCGGGTAGCGTAGATCGCATCGCCGTACCGCTGCATCCACGCCGCGATCCCTTCGACGATCCGCTCTTCCTTGTCGTCGATCGTCCCGTCACCGCGCAGCGGCACGTTGACCATCAGATTGCCGTTCTTCGACACGACGTCGCACAAGGTATGGATGACGGTCGCGGCGGATTTGTAGCGGTCCTGATCGTACACCGCCTGATCGTAATGCCATTCGCCGATGCAGGTGTCGGTCTGCCACGGGAAGCGCTCGATATAGGTCTTGCCGCCGCGCTCGACGTCGTCGACCACGCCCATCCGGCGCTGCGGCGGGATGTTCTTGCCCGTCACCACCGCCTGCAATTGCCCGCGGTTCCACGCCATGCTGCGGTTGTAGAAGTAAGCGGTGATGTCGAGCCCGGCCTGTTCGAGCGGCAGGTCGAAATTGTCGAAATAGACCAGATCGGGGCGATAGCGGTCGATCAGCTCCTGACAGCGTAGATACCAGTTGCGCACGAACGCCGGATTGGCGGGTGTGCCCTCGTTCCACAGCCGGTCGTGCGCCTCGTGCCACGCATTGGCCTCCAGCAGCGTCTCGATCCCGTCGGGCATGATGTCGTCGCGCCCGGTATAAAGCTGCTGCGGGTCGAGCCCCTCCCACCATTTGCCCTTGCCGTCGGCGGCGGTCAGCCGGAACGCGTCATAGCGCTGCCCGCGCCGCGGTCCTTCGGGGTCATAGCCATAGGCGGCCTGGTTCCAGTGCCAGGCGTGCGCCGAATGGTTCGACACGCCGAAGCGCAGGCCCCGTTCGCGCGCCAGTTTCTCCCACGTGCCGACGATGTCGCGCTTCGGCCCGACGCGCGTGCTGTTCCACGCGTGATGCGTCGAGGCATAGCAATCGAGATTGTCGTGATGGTTGGCGAGCGCCATGAAATAGCGCGCGCCGGCCTTCTGGTAGAGGTCGATCAGCCGCACCGGGTCCCACTTCTCGGCCTTCCAGCGGTTCTGGATCTCCATAAAGCCGGTGTCGGCGGGGTGGCCGTAATTCTTCAGGTGATGCGCGTATTGCGACGACCCCTGCAGGTACATGTTGCGCGCATACCAATCGCCCGCGGCGGGCACGCATTGCGCGGTCCAGTGCGCCCAGATCCCGAACTTGGCGTCGCGGAACCAGTCCGGCACGCTATAGCCATCGGTCAGCGAACGCCAGTCGCCGGTGAAGGCGCGCGGGGCAGGGACACGTACCGCGCGCTTGCCGCCGGGTCGCGTACTATAGGCGCACGTGCCCGCGCCCGCCGCGGCCGCGGGCACCCCTGCCAGGGCCCCAGCGGTCGCACCCGCACCCAGCGCCTGCCTGCGTGTCACCTTCATCGGGCTGCTCCTCTCAGGGTAATTCGTTGTTTTGAAAACTGGTTTTCACGATCATGCCTTGCGACCCGGCGCATGACCACCCCCTTTCGCCACGCTTGCGATAACGGGCGTCCTGCCGCACAGATCGGGGCAACAATCCTGCCGGAGTTTTCCATGCGCCGTTCCGTGCTGTCGTTGCCGCTCATCGCTCTGGCCACCCTCGCGGCGCAGGCGCCCCAAACCGGAACGAAGACCCAGCCGCCCGCCGGCGGCGACATTCCCGCCGACTTCCGCCTGCCCACGATCGAGCGCGACTATATCAAGCAGGACGTGATGATCCCGATGCGCGACGGGGTGAAGCTCCACACCGTCATCGTCATCCCGAAGAACGCCACCAACGCGCCGATCGTGCTGACCCGCACGCCGTACAATGCCTCGGCGCGCGCGAACCGCAGCGACGGCCCCTCGATGCTTAACGCGCTGCCGCTCGCCGACGAGATCTTCGTCAAGGGCGGCTACATCCGCGTCTATCAGGACGTGCGCGGCAAATACGGGTCGGAGGGCGATTATGTCGTGACCCGCCCGGTGATCGGCCCGCTCAACCCCACCCCCCCAGGTAAGATCGGGGTCGATCACGTCACCGACGCCTACGACACGATCGACTGGCTGGTGAACAAGGCGAACCTGCCGCAGTCGAACGGCCGCGTCGGGATGATCGGCTCGTCCTACGAAGGCTTCACCGTCGTGATGGCGCTGCTCAACCCGCATCCCGCGCTCAAGGTCGCCGCGCCGGAAAGCCCGATGATCGACGGCTGGATGGGCGACGACTGGTTCCATTACGGCGCGTTCCGGCTCGCCAATATCGCATGGCTGGGCGGGCAGACCGGCTACAAGAGCGGCGGGCCGCTCCCGCCGACCGGCGGTTACGACGATTACGACAATTTCCGCGACAAGTCGGCGGGCGATTGGGCCAAGCAATCGGGCTACGACCAGCTGCCGTACTGGACGCGCATGTCGCAGCATCCCGCCTATGACGCCTTCTGGCAGGGGCAGGCGCTCGACAAATTGCTCGCCGCCAATCCCTCGAACGTCCCGACGCTCTGGGAACAGGGGCTGTGGGATCAGGAGGACATGTACGGCGCGATCACCGCGTGGGAGGCGCTCAAGGCCAAGGGCAAGCTCGGCAACAACTTCCTCGTGATGGGGCCGTGGCGGCACAGCCAGGTCAACCGCGAGGGCAACAGCCTGGGCCCGTTCCAGTGGAACGGCGACACCGCCGCGCAATTCCGCGAGCAGATGGTGCGCCCGCTGTTTGACCAGTATCTCAAGGACGGGCCGGCGGCGAACCTGCCGACCGCCGCGATCTACAACACCGGCGAGAACCATTGGGATCGCTTCGCCACCTGGCCACTGGCGTGCGAGCAGGGCTGCGCCGCGCCGCTGACGCCGATGTACCTTCAGGCGGACGGCGGGTTGTCGACCGCCAAGGGCGCGGCGGGCGGCGACGCTTATGTCTCGGACCCGGCCAAGCCGGTCCCGCACCTCCCGCGCCCGGTCAATTTCAACGACGGCCGCTGGGGCGACTGGCTGGTCAGCGACCAGCGCCCTGCCGATGGCCGCACGGACGTGATGACCTATATGACGCCGGTGCTGACGCAGCCGCTGCGCGTCTCTGGCGCGCCGATCGCCGATCTCTATGCGAAAACGACCGGCACCGACGGCGATTTCGTGGTCAAGATCATCGACGTGCTGCCGGCGAACGTCGCCGACGCGAAGATGGGCGGCTATCAATTGCCGATCAGCCTCGACATCTTCCGCGGCCGCTACCGCGACAGTTTCGCGAACCCCAGCGCGATCCCGGCGGGCAAGGTGCAGCGCTATCGCTTCCGGCTGCCGACCGTGAACCACGTCTTCCAGCCGGGGCACCGCGTGATGGTGCAGGTTCAGTCGAGCCTGTTCCCGCTCTACGACCGCAACCCGCAGACCTATGTGAAGAACATCTTCTTCGCGCAGCCCGGCGACTACAAGAAGGCGACCGTGACGATCGAACGCGGCGGCGCGCAGGCGAGCGCGGTGCTGCTCCCGATCGTCCCGGTGGCGCAGGGGCAGGCGCCCCAATAACCGACCGTCGCCCCGGACCTGATCCGGGGCCCCGCTTCTTCGGCAGCCGCAGCAAAAGCGGGATTCCGGATCAAGTCCGGGATGACGTGCCGCCCAACACCAGACACGCCCGCAACCCGCGCCCGTCCTCGCCCGGCGCGAGCGTCAGCGCCCCGCCATGCGCCGCGGCGATCCGCGCGACGATCGACAGCCCCAGCCCCGAGCCGCCGCTGCGCGCCTCACCCTTCCAGAAGCGTTCGCGCATCTTGACCAGCCGCTCGGGCGGGATCGGCGCGCCGTCGTCGCACACGCACAGCCGCGCGCCCGGCCCGGCGGCGACCGCGATCCGCGCCCCCGCCGGCGTATGCCGCACCGCATTGTCGATCAGATTCTCCAGCGCCAGCGTGATCGCCGCCGGCTGACCGGGGATCGCCGCGGCGCCGTCCACCTGCAACGCGATCGTCCGCCCCGACGCGAGCACCGCCGGCGCCCGCTCCGCCACCACCTTCTCTGCGAGCGTACCCAGATCGACGACCCCACCATCGTCCTGCACCGGCCGCTCCAGATCGGCGAGGCTCAGCAATTGCGCGATCACCCGCGCCGCGCGGTCGACCTGCTGCAACAGCGCCGCGCGCGCTGCTGCGTCGGTCACGGCATCGGCGCGCAGCCGGATCGTCGCCAGCGGCGTGCGCAGCTCGTGCGCGACATCTGCCGCGAACGCCGCCTGCGCCGCGAACGCCTGCTCCAGTCGGTCGAGCGCTTCATTGGTCGCCACCGCCAGCGGCTCGATCTCGGTGGGCAGCGTCCCCTGCGGCAGGCGACGGTCGAGCGCGCGCGGGCCGATCGCGGCGGCGGTCTGCGCCGCGCGTCGCATCCGCGCGCGGATCCCGCGCGTCAGCCACGCCGCGGCGAGCGGCCCCAGCATCACGAACGGCAGCAGCAACAGCACGAAGCGCTTGAGGAAGGTGGTGACGATATCGTCGGTCACCACCTCGGGCGCGGTGCTGTCCTGCGCCACCATGATCCACCGCCCGGCACCCGCCGGCCGGCTGAGCACCGCGACCCGTCCAAGCCGCACCAGTTCCGGCTGCCCCGCCAGCGGCACGTCCGCCGGCACCATCGCCCCGCGCGCGGCGAGAACATGCCGCGCGCCATCGACGATCGCCAGCGACAGCCCGCCCGCGAGCAAATCGACGCTCGCCATCGCGCGCCGCGCATCGCCGCGATCGGCGTGCAGCCGGTCGGCGACCCGCTGCGCCTGCTGGTGGAGCACCTCATGCTGGTAATGCCGCGCGACGCGGTGGAGCAGCGCCCCCACCGCGACCGGCAAGGTCACCGCGGCGGCCAGCGCGATCGCGACGTGGAGCAGCGCGAGCTGCCCGAACAGCGATCGCGGCCACCACCGCCTCATGCCGCGCTGCGCAACAGGTAACCGACCCCGCGCACCGTATCGATCCGCGCGCCGGTGCCGGCCTCGTCGAGCCGCTTGCGCAGCCGGTGGACATAGACCTCGACCGCGTTCTTCGATCCCTGATCGCCGCCCGCCCCGAACAACTGGTCCTCGACCACGCGCTTGGGCACGACATTCCCGGCTCGCCGCAGCAGCAATTCGAGCAATTCGGTTTCGCGCGTCGACAGCGTCAGCAGCGTGTCGCCGACCCGCACCGTCCGCGTCTCGACGTCGAAGGTCAGCCGCGCACACGTCAGCGACACGCCCAGATAGCCGCCCTGCCGCCGCAGCACCGCCAGCAATCGCGCATGCAGTTCGTCGGCATCGAACGGCTTGACCAGATAATCGTCCGCCCCGTCATGCAGCCCGCGTACCCGCGCCTCGACGCTGCCGCGCGCGGTCAGCACCAGCACCGGCCGCGTCTCGCCGCGCGCGCGCCGCCGCCGCAGCCACGCCAGCCCGTCGCCATCGGGCAGCCCGAGGTCGAGCAGGATCGCGGCATGGTCGACCGCCGCCATATACGCCTCCGCCTCGTCCAGCGACGCGGCATGGTCGAGCGTCAGCCCGCGTTGCAGCAACGCCGCCGCCAACGCCTCCGCCAACGCCCTGTCATCCTCGATCAATAATATGCGCAAGAACCCCCCGCAGCGCAGCAATCGTCAGGTACATGTAAGCCGGCACCGCTACGCGCCTTACGGTTCACCGTACGCAGAGTCGATCATGCACGCAGCCGACGAATCCGTTCCGCTCCCCACCGCGAGCCGCCTGTCGCGCCCGGCGCAGTGGCGCTGGCTGGCGATCGCCGCCGCCGCTTTGGTCGGCATCGTGCTGCTCGTCACGCTGATCGGCAAATGGACCCACAAGGAAGAGGCACCCCCGGCACCACCGCCGCCCGGCACCTTCCGCCCGACCCCGACGCAGCTCGCCGGGCTCCAGACGCTGCGCGTCGGCGAGGGCGGATCGGCCGAGCAATTGCTGGCGAGCGGCGCGATCACCGTCGACGGCGACCGCAGCACGCCGGTGCTGATGCCCTATGCGGGTCAGGTCGTGAAGGTACTGGTCGAGGCCGGCGAGCGCGTCGTGCAGGGCCAGCCGCTGCTGCTGGTGCGCACCGGCGACTTCGTCGAGGCGCGCAGCGGGCTGTTCGCCGCGCGCGCCGGCTATCAGAACGCGCAGGCGCAACTGGTCGCGGCGCAACGCGCGGCGGATCGCCAGAAGCAGATCTACGAGACCGCCGGCGGCGCGCTGAAGGATTACCAGCAGGCGCAGGTCGATCTCGCCGCCGCACAGGCCAGCGCGCGCACCGCCGCCGCGTCGCTGGGCGCGGCGCGTGACAAGCTCGCGGTGCTCGGCAAGACGCCCGCCGAAATCCGCCGATTGGAAAATGTCAGCGAAGTGTCGGGCATCCACGACGTCACCACGCTCCACGCGCCGATCGGCGGGCTGATCGCGACGCGCGACGTGGCCGCCGGGCAATATGTCGGGCAGGGCGGCGACAAGCCGGTGATGACGATCACCGATCCGTCGCGCGTCTGGCTGGTCGCGCAGGTTGCCGAAGGCGATGCGGAATCGATCCACGTCGGCGATGCCGCCACCGTCACCACGCCCGCGCTGCCCGGCCGCACGTTCAGCGCGCGGATCGATCTGGTCGGCGCCGCGCTCGATCCCGTGACGCACCGCTTGCCGGTGCGCGCGGCGATCGCCAATCCGGGCGGCGCGCTCAAGCCGCAGATGTTCGCCAGCTTCGCGATCCGCCGCGCCAGCGCGAGCGCGGAGATGCGCGTCCCGGCTGCCGCGGTGATCCACGAGGGCGAACAGGCACGCGTCTGGGTCGTCCAGCCGCACGGCGTGCTCGCCTCGCGCGATGTGGTGACCGGCGACAGCCAGGACGGGCAGATCGCGATCGTGAAGGGGCTCGCGCCCGGCGAGCGGATCGTCACCGCCGGCGCGCTGTTCGTCAACGAAGCGGGGCTCGGCGAGTGAACCGCCTCGTAGGGTTCGCGCTGCGTCAGCGGCTGCTGATCGTCGGCGTCTTCGTCACCATGCTGGTGGCGGGCGTCATCGGCTTCCTCAACCTCAATATCGAGGCCTATCCCGATCCGGTCCCGCCGATGGTGGAGGTCATCACCCAGACGCAGGGCCTGTCCGCCGAGGAGATGGAGCGCAACGTCACGATCCCGATCGAGGTGCAGATGGCGGGCATCCCGCATCTGACCGCGATCCGCGCGATCAGCCTGTTCGGCCTGTCCGACATCAAGATCCAGTTCAGCTACGATTACACCAACGAACAGGCGCGGCAGCAGGTCATCAACCGCCTGTCGCAGCTGCCCCCGCTCACTGGCGGCGCGCAGCCG
The DNA here is from genome assembly GCA_036946405.1 of Sphingomonas phyllosphaerae. NCBI lineage: Bacteria > Pseudomonadati > Pseudomonadota > Alphaproteobacteria > Sphingomonadales > Sphingomonadaceae > Sphingomonas > Sphingomonas phyllosphaerae. Next base: position 1,012,934 of record JAQIJC010000001.1, read on the forward strand.
ACGCTGTCGCCGACCAGCCCGGTCGGGGAAATCTATCGCTACCGGATCGCCGCGCCCAAGGGCTATTCGGTGATGGACCTCAAGACGTTGCAGGATTGGGTGCTGCAACGCCGCTTCAAGCGCATTCCCGGCGTGATCGACGTCACCGGCTGGGGCGGCAAGCTGCGCGCCTATGACGTGGTGATCGACAACGATCGCCTCTCCGCGCACAATGTCACCGTCAACCAGGTGTTGCAGGCGATCGCGAAGAGCGACGGCAATGTCGGCGGGCAGACGATCAACTTCGGCGCACAGGCCGCGATCGTCCGCGGCGTCGGCCTGATCCAGTCGCCCTCGGGGATCGAGAACGTGCTGGTCGGCACCGCCGGCGGGCAGCCGGTGCTGGTGAAGGACGTGGCGAAGGTCACGATCGGCAACACGCCGCGGCTCGGCATCGCCGGCTATAACGACCAGGACGACATCGTGCAGGGCATCGTGCTGATGCAGCGCGGTGCGCAGTCGATGCCGACGATCGAGCGCGTTCAGAAGGAAGTCGCCGAGATCAACGATTCCGGCGTCCTGCCGCCCGGCGTCCATCTGGAGCGCATCTACGACCGCTCTGATCTCATCAAGCTGACGATCCACACCGTGCTCGAAAACATGGTGGTCGGCATCCTGCTGATCTTCGCGCTGCAATGGCTGTTCCTCGGCAATCTGCGCAGCGCGATCATCGTCGCGGCGACGATCCCGTTCGCGCTCGCCTTCGCGATCCTGATCCTCGTGCTGCAGGGCGAAAGCGCGAACCTGTTGTCGGTCGGTGCGCTCGATTTCGGGCTGGTGGTCGACGCCTGCGTCATCATGGTCGAGAACATCTTCCGACACATGGTCGAACGATCCGCCAACGTCGAAAGCGGTAAGGGGCATTATTCGCTCGCCAGCCGCTTCTCGGCGGTGCTCGGCGCGTCGAGCGAGGTCAGCCGCGGCATCTTCTTCGCCGCCGCGATCATCATCGCCAGTTTCCTGCCGTTGTTCACGCTCACCGGGGTCGAAGGGCACATCTTCGGCCCGATGGCGAAGACCTATGCCTATGCGATCACCGGCGGGCTGATCGCGACCTTCACGGTCGCGCCGGTGCTCGCGACCCTGCTGCTCCCCGACAAATTGTCGGAGGTCGAGACGTTCATCGTCGGCCGCTTGCGCCGCGTCTACGAACCCGCCGCCGCCTTCGCGCTCGGCAATCGCGTGCTCGCGCTCGGCGGTGGCGTGCTGTTGCTGCTCGTCGCGATGGTCGGGGTGCGCTCGCTCGGTATCGAATTCCTCCCGCATCTGGAGGAAGGCAATATGTACATCCGCGCCACGCTCCCGGCGTCGATCAGCCTCGAGGCGGGCGACCCGACCGTCAACGGCATCCGCCGGATCATCGCGCAATATCCGGAAGCGACCGCGGTGCTCTCCGCGCACGGCCGCCCCGATGACGGCACCGACGCCACTGGCTTCTTCAACGCCGAATTCTTCGTGCCGCTCAAGCCCGCCGACGAATGGCCGTCGGGCATGACCAAGGAGAAATTGATCGACGAATTGTCGAAGAAACTCAGCGCCAGATATCCCGGCGTCGATTTCTCCTTCTCGCAGATCATCGAGGATAACGTCGAGGAAGCCGCCTCGGGGGTGAAGGGCGCGAATTCGATCAAGCTGTTCGGCCCCGATCTGCCGACGCTCGAAAGATACGCCAATCAGATCAAGGCGCAGATGGGCAAGGTGCGCGGGATCGAGGATCTCGGCGTCTTCCAGTCGCTCGGCCAGCCGACCGTCCGCATCGACGTCGATCGGGCGCGCGCCGCGCGCTACGGGCTGACGCCCGACGACGTGAACGGCGTGGTCGCGGCGGCGATCGGCGGCAGCACCGCCGCCGATCTCTACGAAGCCGGCACCGACCGTCACTTCCCGATCGTCGTGCGGCTCAAGCCCGAACAGCGCGACTCGCTGGAGGCGCTGCGCCGGATCACGATCGGCGCGCCCGCGCTCGACGGCAGCGCACAGACGATCCAGGTGCCGCTGTCGGAGGTGGCGAACGTCCGCCTGACCTCGGGCGCGTCGTTCATCTATCGCGAGCATCAGGAACGCTACATCCCGATCAAATTCTCGGTGCGCGGGCGCGATCTCGGCGGCGCGGTCGAGGAAGCGCGCGCACGGATCCAGCGCGAGGTGCATCTGCCCGCCGGCTATCATCTCGAATGGGCGGGCGAGCTCGACAATCTCAACAACGCGATCGCGCGGCTGGAGATCGTCGTGCCGATCAGCCTGCTGCTGATGCTGCTGCTGCTCTACGCCAATTTCGGGTCGATCCGCGACAGCCTGCTCGCCTTCGCCGCGATCCCGCTCGCGGTGGTCGGCGGGGTGCTGGCGCTGGCGCTGACCGGCACCGCGTTCAGCATCTCGGCGGCGATCGGCTTCGTCGCGCTGTTCGGGATCGCGGTGATGGACGGTATCCTCGTCGTCACCACCTTCAACAATGCGATCGACGAAGGACTCGACCGTGCCCGTGCGATCGCGACGACGGTGCGCCATTCGCTGCGCCCGGTGGTGATGACCTGTCTGGTCGCCGCGATCGGTCTGCTGCCCGCGGCGATGTCGCACGGCATCGGCAGTCAGGTGCAGAAGCCGCTCGCGCTGGTGGTGGTCGGTGGCATGACGCTCGCGCCGGTGCTGATCCTGCTGATCCTGCCGGTGCTGATCGACCGCTTCTCCCGCCGCGTCGCGCCCGCCGATCGCGGCGCGCATGGCCGCGACGTCGGCCACCATCGCGACGGATCGGAGGTGATCGCATGACCCGCTCGCTCGCCCTGCTGCTCGGCTGCACCGCGCTGGCGGCGTGTTCCGTCGGCCCACGTGATTTAAACGCGCATATCGCGCTCCCGGCGGCGACCGTGCCCGCGCCGATCACCCCGGAAAGTGCACCGGGGCAGGTATTTTCGGGGGCGTCGGCGTCCCCGGCGGCTTGGTGGGCCGCATTTGAGAGCCCGCAACTCGATATTCTTGTCACCGAAGCGCTCCGCCACAACAACGACATCGCCACCGCCGACGCCTCGCTGCGTCAGGCCGCGGAACTGGCGCGCGCGGCGGGCGGCGCGCTGCTGCCACAGGCCGACGCCAGCTATCAGGCGGAAAGGACGAGGGTTTCGAACGCGATCTCCCCGGTGATCGCCGACCCGAACCAGCAACTCTACACGCTCCACACCGCGCAGGTGAACGTCAGCTACACCCTCGACGCCTTCGGCGGCACCCGCGCCCGCCTCCGCTCCGCCCGCGCCCAGGCCGCTGTCCAGCGCAGCCGGTTGGACGCAGCAAAGACGACTGTTGTCAGTAACTTGGTGCAGGCGGTGATCCAGCGCGCGGCGCTCGCCGACCAGCTCGATGCCGCGCGTACGGCGGTTACCGTCAACCGTGACATCCTCAACCGCCTGCAACTCCGCCAGAAATTGGGCGCGGTCGGTGCGGCGGACGTCGTCACGCAACAAACCGCACTCGCCGCCGCGGAGGGTGCGCTGCCCGCGCTCGTCCGGCAGGAGGCGCATCAACGCGTTGTGATTGCGACGCTTCTCGGCCGCGCGGCTGGCGAAGCATTGCCCGATCTACCGACGCTCGCGCAGCTGATATTGCCAACGAAACTGCCCGCGGTGCTCCCGTCCGACCTCGTCGCACAGCGCCCCGACGTCCAGGCCGCCCGCGCGCAACTCGAAGGCGCGGCCGCCGACGTCCAGACCGCGATCGCCGCGCGCCTGCCGTCGATCACGCTCAGCGCCAATGCCGGCGGCGCGGCGCAGCGCTTCGGCGACATGTTCAAGAACGGCAATCCTTTCTGGACGTTACTGGGCGGGATCACCCAACCGTTGTTCCATGCCGGACAGCTTCGTCACCAGCAACGCGCGGCGGAGGCGGCGCTGGACGGCGCCAAGGCCAGCTATCGCACCGCGGTGCTGACCGCGTTCGGTGACGTCGCCGACGCGCTCACCGGCCTGTCGACCGACGCGGTCGCGCTCGATGCCGCGACGCGGGCCGCCAACGCCTCGAACCAGGCGCTCACCTTCGCCCGCCGTCGCCTTGCACTAGGCGACATCGACACACTGGCGTTGCTCAATGCCAGCGCCGCCGATGCACAGGCCCGCGCGCAACTCGTTCAGGCGCGCGCGGCGCGGCTGACCGACACGGTTGCGCTATTCGCGGCGGTGGGCGGACGGATCGCGGCACCAGAATAGTTCGGCTTATCAATGAATAGAGGAATGCGATCCGGGGCAGTGCAAAGGCGTCGGGTTGCTTTTTCGTGCCCGCGGCGACATGATTGCTCTGCTCTTTGCATGAAACGAATATGAAATTCCGTCGGAATTGCTTGTCATCTGTTCGTCACGAGCTTGCCGCCGAATCGAACTAGACGCGCCCCGTCTGGCCAAATGGCCGAAAGGGGATAATTCATCATGTCGAATGCTTCGCGGACGCGCCTGCGTCTGCTCTCCGGTATCGCCGCACTGGCGCTTCCTCTGGCGGCGCACGCCGAGACGCCGGCCGCGACCACCGCGGATCCCACGACCGAAAACACTGATACGCAGGGACTTACCGAGGTCGTCGTCACCGCAACCCGCCGCGAGACGAACCTTCAGAAGACCCCGATCGCCATCTCGGTGATCGATCCCGTCATCATTAAGGACCGCCACGTCCAGAGCCTGCTCGATCTGGGTGACGGCGCGATCCCGTCGCTGCGCGTCGCCACCTTCGAGGCCCGCCAGTCGGCGCTGACGATCGGCATCCGCGGCATCGTGCCGTTCGACCAGAATCAGACCGCGCGCGACACCGGCGTGGGCGTCTATGTCGACGGCGTGTATCTCGGTCGCTCGCAGGGGCTGAACGCCGCACTGTTCGACGTGGCCCGGATCGAGGTGTTGCGCGGACCGCAGGGCACGCTGTTCGGCCGCAACACCGAAGGCGGCGCGCTGTCGATCGTCACCGCCGCGCCAACCGGCAAGTTCGGCGGTACGCTGACCGCCGGCTATGGCAATTACGGCGCCTACACCGGCCAGTTCCACGTCAACCTGCCCGAGTTCGCGAACATTTCGCTGAAGTTCGACGGCGTTGCCCAGCATCAGGACGCGACCGTCAGCAATCCGCTGCCGGGCAGCTACGGCTGGAACTATTACAACCGCGTCGGCGGCCGCGCGACCGCGCTCTGGAAGCCCGCGCCCGGCCTGTCGGTAACCGTCGCCTACGATCAGGCGAAGGACGAGAATACGCCGTTCTACAGCCAGCTGGTCAATTACAATCCGGACAAGTCGGCCAAGCTGCAGGTCGCGACGCTGACGCAGCTTGCCAACAACAAGGGCAAGGCGCCGTCGGGCACGATCGCACCGCTGCCGTCGCTCGTCGTGGTCGCGGGTGATCGCCGCATGACGCGCGCCGACATCGGCGTGCCGCAGCAGCTCAGCACCGATCGCACGCATGGCGTGTCCTCGACGATCAAGTGGGAGGTCGCCCCCTCGATCGAGCTCCGCTCGATCACCGCGTGGCGCGGCGTCGACACCGATCAGTGGGACAATTCGGGCGGCGCGCACCGCACGGTCTTCTCGCCGAACGGCAAGTTCAGCCGCTACAGTCTGTCGTGGATGACCCAGCGCCAGTTCAGCCAGGAATTCCAGGCGGTCGGCAGCATCCCGCAGCTCGATTACACCGCGGGCCTGTACTACTTCCAGGAACATGCCGAGGAATCGGCGGCGACCCCGAGCACCAACCAGTGGAACGCCGACGGCACCGCCTATACGATCCTGCCTCCGCTCGTCAGCGGCACGATCACCAGCGACAATCAGGGCTGGGCGGTCGGATCGCGCTTCCTGCAACGCGCCAGCAAGGCGACCGCGCACAGCTACGCCGCCTTCGCGCAGGCAACGTTCACCCCGGAAGCGTTCGAGGCGTTCCACCTGACCGTCGGCGGGCGTTACACCAAGGACAAGCGCGACGGCACGTTGTTCACGGTCGTGAACAAGCCGACCAACTTCAAATTCCTCTTCGATCGCAGCCGCTTCGATCCGATGGTCACCGCCGCGTTCGATGCGACCGACACCGTGCACGTCTACGCCAAATACGCGACCGGCTATCGTGCGGGCGGTGCCAACGATCGTTCGCAGACCTTCGCGTCGTTCGGGCCGGAAGTGGTGAAGTCGTACGAGGTCGGGTCGAAGATGGACCTGTTCGACCGCCGCGTGCGCTTGAACCTCGCCGGCTACATCATGGATCGTACGGGCACGCAGATCGACTTCGACAACGTCGATACCGTCACCACCAGCCCGACGTTCAACCTCCACACCGAGGAAACGCGCAATGCGCCGGGCAAGTCGAAGATCCGCGGCGTCGAGGCCGATCTGACCATCAATCCGGTCGACGGGCTGACGCTCGGCGGGTCGTATGCCTATACCTACACCGACGTGCCGGCGACCGCGAACCCGTTCCTGGGCAACGTGCCGACCAAGGTGTTCGTGGTCTTCACCCCGCGCAACGCCGCTTCGGCTTCGCTGGACTATGAGCTTCCGGTCGCGATCGGCGAGGCGAAGGCGCGCTTCCACCTCGACGCCAACTATTCGGACGCAATGTACAGCTTCCAGAATGAGGCGACGAAGACCGATCAGAGCTTCATCGTCAACGGGCGGCTGGCGCTGGCCGATCTGCCGCTCAACGAGGCGGGGACGAAGGTGACGCTGTCGCTGTGGACGCGCAACCTGTTCAACGAAACGCACATCTATCGCCGCTCGGCCGCCAACGCCAAGACGCTCGGCGATTACGCCAACTTCAACCCGCCGCGCACGATCGGGCTGGAAGGTGCAGTCAAGTTCTGACGCGCGACGTGATGCTCCTGCGGCGCCCGCCCCGGTTTCGACCGGGGCGGGCGTCGTCCGTTCGGTTCCTCAGACCTTGAGGATGATCCCCCGGCGATCGAGCGCGCGGCCGAACCAGCAGCACAGCAACGTATAAGCGAGGGCGCACAGCAACGATCCGACCGGTCCCGGCGCGAGCGCCTGAAACCAGCTCTCGCCGATCCATTGGTACAACCCGACGTCGGGCCGGATCTGGATCATCTCCATCGTGATCACGAGCAACTCGGAGAACAGATAGATCGCTAGCGGATTGCGCCCGAGCATCTGGAGGAAGTCGCGCCCGAGGCGCACGCCCCTCACCTCGACCGCCCCGATCGCGGCACCCAGCAGGATCATGTCGAGCCCGACGGTCAGCAGCACGAACGAGCCGGTCCACAATTTCTTCGCGATCGGCAGGACCGGCGCGAGCAGCAGCGCGACCAGGACCAGTCCCATGCCGATCAGCATCAATCGCATCACGGTCGCGGCCTGCTTGCCCCAGCGCTGGATCGCCAGTCCGACGAGATAACCGGCGATGACATTGGCGGTGGCGGATAGCGTACCCAGTAATCCCTCGGGATCGAAGCCATGATCCCTGCGATACAGATGCTCGGGACCGATCAACCACAGGTCGAGCAACGTGCCGGCGTTGCGGTAGCGCCCGAACGCTTCGCCCGGGGCGCTGAACCCGACGAGGATCGCCCAATGCGCTGCAATCAGTGCGATCGCGGCAGCGAGCAGCCACCGCGCGGATAGATAGCGGGCGAGCAGCCCGGCGAGCAGATAGCAAAGCGCGATGCGTTGCAGCACGCCGGTGACCCGCGTCTCCGCGAATGGCTTGATCGTCCAACTACCGTCCGCCGCATGGGTGACGAACGGATACCAATACATCAGGAAGCCGAGCAGGAAGATGAGCGCCGCGCGCTTGACGATGCGCCGCAGGAACACACTATCCGTCATCGGGCGGGTCAGCGCGAAGCTCATCGCATTGCCGACCGCGAACAGGAACGACGGATAGACGAGATCGGCTAGCGTGAAGCCGATCCACGGCGCGTGAACCAATTGCGTGAACGGCTGTCCCGCACCGGCGGTGTTGACGACGATCATCAGGAAGATCGTCGCGCCGCGGAACATGTCGAGCGAGGCGAAACGCTCGGTCCGTGCCGCGCCCGTCACGGCCTTGCCGCCTGCGTCATCAGCGCGCGCGCGGCACCGACCGTATCGGCAGGTGCGACGGCGCTATAGCTGCGGCCGTCGCTGACCCATCGATCTTCCCACGAATGAAGACGTTTGAGGAAGGCGGCATCGTCGACCGGATGTTTCGCCAGCGCGGCGGCGCGTGCGTCGGCGAGGTACATCGTCCAACGCGGCAGGTAGAAGTCGGCGTAGAGTCCCGCCCACGCCTTTGACGCGTAGTCGCCCAGGTGCCCCGCGCCGCCCCATATCGTGACTTGCGCCTTGGCGTCTTCCTCGAAGCGGCGGCGTTCCGCGGGTGTGTCGCCATAGGCGCGCGCGTCGTCGATCCAGCTTGCGAGCGTCTCCTGCTGTCCGCCGATCAGCCGGTCGATCGCTCGCGCGATGTTCGTGATGCGCGCGGTTTCGCGATCCCCGATCGCAATGTCGCCCCGCTGATAGGCCGACACTGCCGCCTTGAGGTGATCGTCGAGCGCGAGGCTCGCTTCGTGACGGACAAGGTCGACCAGATCGTAGCGGAACAGCGCGCTGCTGCCGTGTTGCGCGGCCAGTCCCAGCAGTGCCTCGATCCCGGCGCGCGCCTTTGCGCGGTCACCGGGCGCGGCGGGAAAGGTCGGCGCGTCGGCGGCGGGGCGCTTGAAGAACAGATACGCCCCCGCGCGCTGGTTCCACCAGCGCGGCGTCCAGTAGCGCACGTCATAGACGCCGGTCGCGACGTCCTGCCACGCCGCGACCAGCGCCGCATCGCTCTGCCCGTATCGCGCGCGGGTGTAGCGTGCGAGCCATGGGGCCAGCGCCAAGTCGCCGGTCGGCCACGCAGCATCGAAGGCGTAATCATAGGCGAGGCTGTTGTTGTGCAATCCTTCCGGGAACATTCCGAAGCCGCGCACACGCCCCCGCGCCGGATCGGCGAGCAGTGCGGCGATGTCGCGCCGGTAGAAGTCGGCCGCGCCATAGACGGGATTGCTGCCGCCGTAATTGTGGACGTAACCGTAGATCCAGTTTTTGCCATCGAACCCGTCGGTCTGCTTCCAGATGCCCGGATAGCGATCGTTGCCGATATCGAGGATCAGCATGCGCCGGTCGGGAACGTCGCGAAGGAAGGCAGCGATCGCGTCGCGCGTCCAGAACTCCTTGTCGGCGCCGAACAGCCAGCCCTGCATCACCCAGGTCGCGCCCGGCTGGGCGTCGGCAATCGAGGCGTACAAACGCTTGCCGTAAGCGGCCAGCCGCGCATCGCGAACCGCGCGCGGCAGCGCAGCGGCGCGCGTGGCGGGGGTGTTCGCGGTGCTGTCGCCGTAGCTGGCGTGCGCGGTGTCGCTGCCATCGTCGGCGATCGGCGGCACCATCTCGTTGAAGGCGTCGGCGAGATAATAACGGCCGGCGCCATATTCGGCGGTGTAGAGCTTTAGGAAGCGCGCCGAGAGCCTGGCGAACAGCGGATCGGAGGGATCGAGCCAGTAGGTGCCCGGAAAGCCTTCCCATTCGCGCATGCGATAGATGCGCGCTTCGGGATGCGCCTTGGCGAAGGCCTCCGGCACGTATCCCGCGAAGGCCGGGAGGATCGGAGTCATGCCCAGACCGCGCAACCGTGCAAGGATGCGTTTCTGGAGCACCCGTTTCTTCTCGATCCAGTTGGTCGACAGCGGTGCACGATAGCCCGCCATATTCCCCATCCGCTCCCACGGCAGAAACGGAGCGCCAGCGAACAATTGCCCGACCTGCTCGTCACTCAGCCCCTGTTCCCGCCACAAGGCGCGCCAGATATATTCCTGTCCTTCCATGGCGAGCGGCATGTCGACGCCGTGCACCGCCATCAGGTCGATCTCGCGTTCCCAGCGGGCCCAGTTCCACCACGGCGTCGTATAGCCGTAGGTGCAGGTATTGAGATAGGCGCGGAAGCCGAAGGGGGAGGTCACCCATCCGCTGTCCTGCGCGCTCAACCCCGACAGCGCACCGACCCGGTGGCCTTCCCACGACGCATGGAAGCGCCCCTGTCCGGCAAGCGCCGCCGTGACGCCCCGTATTGCCGCGACGGGCGAAGAAGCGGTCACGGTGACGTGATCGCGCACGGTCCGCACACGAAAGCGTGCGTCGGGAGCGGACGTCAGCGTCACGGAGACGCGCGGGGCAGGGATGCCGAGCCGTACGAGCGCCGCGCGCGCGTCGGCAGCCGTCTGCGCCGACACCGGGGTCGAAAGCAGCAGCGCGGCCAGCAGCGCAGCCACACGCCGGACCATCACACCACGCCCCCATGTGGCGTCTTGCATTGAGATCGCCAAAGTTCGGTTCCTCCCTGTCGGATATACGTATGCATCTTACGACGACATCATTGTCGAGCGGCATCGTGGCACAAATTGGTCTTTTCTGAAGAGCAATTTGTAATGTTCTGGTACTATTGCTCGCACGCACCTCGACGTGATGTCAATCGGCGGCCGGACGATGGCGCTTTCCGGCTTCCAGTTTGACCACGAAGCCCGGTGGGCATCAGGCGGAGCTATGCCTGCAGCAACCTGACACAATTCGCACCGCGATTCACCTGCAAGGATGACGGGCGGCTTCCCGCACCGTAAAGCGGTGCGGTGAGCACGCTCCGCGATCATGTCCTGTGCCATCGCTGGTTGGCTGTCTGGCTGCTCGCGTTGACGTTGCTCATGAAGGTCGTAGTGCCGGGCGGGTACATGTTGGCTGCCTCGACGGGCGGCATGACCATCGAGATATGCTCGGGCTACGGTCCGACCGGCATGACCATGCCGATGAACGGCATGTCGCACGACGGCGACAAGCAGGATCACGGCAAGGCGGGCCAACCCTGTATCTATGCCGGGCTGAACGCCCCGGTGACCGGCGGGGCCGATCCGCTGCTCCTGGAACTGTTCCTCGCCTTCATCATCGCCACGGTTTTCCGGACGGTCGTCCTCCGTGCGTCGCGGCGGCATCCCCGACTTCGGCCTCCATTGCGCGCGCCACCCGCTCACCGCTGATTGCTTCCATTCGCCGCGTGCGGTCGCCCGATCGCGCGCGGTTTCGGCTGCCGGACGCCCGTCGCAGGGCGCGGCGCCTGACGCTTTCAGGGGATCATCGTGCCTTCTTTCCATCTTCTTGTCGCGACCTCGTTGGTCGCTCTCGCCGCCTCGTCGGCTTCCGCTCAATCCGTTGACACGCGTCGCCGCGAGCTGTTGCGCCAGCGCGAGGCGATCGATGCCGCGCTGCTGGCGCTCGACACGCCAGCACAGGGCGCTCCACCAGCACCGTCGGCTCCGGTCCCGACCGACAAGCCTTATGCCGACAGCGATATCGTCGTGACGGGAAGGGCGCTCCCGCTGACTACGAAGGTAACGGGCCAGACCGACACGACGATCGTCGACCGGGATTTCCGCAACACGCCGGCACGGACCATCGCGGATGTCGTGAAGCTCTCACCCGGTGTGACGGTGATCGGTGGCAACGGTCCGCGTGACGTCGGTGTGTCGATCCGTGGCTCCAACGCGCGCAACAGCTTCGGCGCGCGCAACATTCAAGTGTTCGAGGACGACTTCCCCGTCACCCAGCCGGACGGTCTGGCGCGATTCGATCTCACCGATCCGCATGCCTATGGCGCGGTGGACGTGGTGCGAGGGCCATCCTCGGCCCGCTACGGCAATTACGCCATCGAGGGAGCGATCAACTTCCGCACGCGGCGCGGCCGGGACATCGACGGCGTCGAGCTGGGTCTGGACGCCGGCGGCTTCGGGTATCGCAACCTCTATGCGACGATCGGCAACGGCGGTCGCCACCATGACTATGCGTTGTTCGGCAGCTTCGTGCGTGCTGATGGTGCGACCGGGCACACCGGCTACGAGACGGGCACGATCAACGCACTCGCGACGTTCGCGCTCTCAAACCGCGATCGACTGACCGGGAAGGTCATCTACAACGAGGGCGAGTTTCGGCTTTCGACACGCTTGTCCTTCGACCAGTTCGCCGCCAACCCCTATCAGCAGGGATGTGAGCGGGCCGCGTCCGCAGCGGCCGGATGCGGCATGATTTCGGTATTGGCGAACGGGGTGAACGGCGCGCGCGTCGCACAGACCGCCGCCCAGGGCGATCTCGCGCGTAACGATCGCCGGACGATCGTGGGAACGCGCTGGGAACACGATTTTTCGCCCGCGACCACATGGCGCACGCAGGCGCTGTTCGACAGTCGCGTCGTCAACCAACCGACCAGCGCCACCCCCTTCAAGGGCACGCTCGATAGTTACGCGGTCGCTTCGGACATTACCAATCGCGGCCGTCTTTTCGGCATGGACGCGGTCAGCTTCGTTGGTTTGTCGTACGGCTATCTCGAAAACCAGAGCTTCTCGCTCAACAAGACGCCCGCGGGCCGCGACGGGATCGGCGCATTGACCCAGGCGGTCGTCGGCGACGTGCGCAATCTCGGCATCCGGATACGGGAGGAGGTGCGACTGACCTCGACGCTGCAACTCGTTGCCGGGATCGGCGCCGAGCGATCGATCATCGACGTGCGTCAGACCGCGTTCACTTATCCTATCGGTGCCAGTCCGGCGCTGACGCTCGTCCCGGTGCTGCGCCGGTTCAACAATCTCGCACCCGAAGCATCGCTGCTTTGGCAGGCCGACCCCGCGTTGCGGATTCATGCCCGGCTCGGCACCGCGTACGGCATTCCGCAAGCCGGGCAGCTGTTCGTCACCCCGGCGGGCGTGCCGGGCGACAATACGAGCCTGAAGACCCAGCGGAACACCGGCATCGATCTCGGTGCCGAGCTGACGATCGGTCGCACGCTCACCGCCGAGGTGACGGGTTACCGCGAGTGGTTCCGCAACGAGCAGGTCACGCAATCGGCCGGTGTGAACCTCCTTTCGTTCACGACCAACGCGCCGCGTTCGATCCACCGCGGTATCGAGTTGGCGATCGAATGGCGGCCGGACGCTATCGCAGGCGGCTATGTTCGCGCGAACTACAGCTACAACGATCAGCGTTATACGCGGTACGACGAGCGGCTGACGACGGGGACGGTATCGGCTGTTTTCGACCGCGACGGCAACAGGATTCCGGGAGTGATCCCGTCGTTCGCCAACCTGCGGACGGGCCTCGACCTGCCGGCGGGGGTTCTTTCCGGGCTGGGCGGATTTGCCGAGCTGACCCGACGCTCGTCCTATTATATCGACAACGCCAACTCGCTGCGTGTGCCGGGCTATGCGCTGATCAACCTCAACCTGCATTATGACCCGCCCGCCGCTATGGGATGGTGGTCGCGCCTGTCCTTCTATGCCGCGGTCGAGAATCTGACGGACAAGACCTATGTCGGTTCAGCGTCGATCATCGCCAACAGCCTGACCGCGACTGGCGCGCTCAGACCCGCAACGGCGCTGCGGAGTGTGACCGGCTCCCTCTATGCCGGTCAGCCCCGCACGATCTACGCCGGCATCCGGAGGCGGTTCTGATGGGCGGTGGTCGGAGGTTGCCGGAAAAGCGTGGAGCGGGTGAAGGGAATCGAACCCTCGTCGTAAGCTTGGGAAGCTTCTGCTCTACCATTGAGCTACACCCGCATTTCAACGGCTTAGCGCTGAAAACACCCTCTGTTTGGCGCCGGTTTACAATTCCGGTTTACAGCGGGCGGGGCAGGCAATGCCACGAGCCCTATCCCGCCGTCAACACGCATCGCCCGCTTGTCGTGGCATTCATTGCTTGGCCAGACCGCGGGCGATGCGCTTGCCGAGCGCAATCTGGCGGGCGGTGTCGTCGACATAGATGCGTCGAATCCGCGTCACCTCCTCGACAGACCAAGCCATAATGCCAGCGATCTCGGCATCAGAGAGGTCGGTTTCAGTCATAAGATATGTGACGAACCTGCCGCGGACGTCGTGGAGGTGCTTGCCTCGTTTGCGCCGGGTGCCACCTTTTCCGCCGGAATCGACGTGTACGATGCCGGCGAGCTTGGCGATACGCGTCACTTCCTTGCTCAGCGTGTCGAGGTTCCACGGCTCACCATTGGAATTGACCAGCACCGTATCGACACCTGGGGCTCGGTAACGTCTCTCTAGCAGATCCAGCACGTCGTCCAGCTGAGGGATCCGCGGGATGGCAGCGATATGGCGCCGACCCCGACTGATCTTGGCCGCCTCCTTGACGATGGCGTACTCGCCGACGGCCGACCAAGTGACCCGGGCAAGATCCTCCCGTCGCAGCCCGGTTGCCCGCGCGATTGTACCCAACGAGCGCGTCGATGTGTGACGGGAATCGCGAAAACTTTGCACGTGGTGCTGGATGTGAGAAAGAAACCGCTATGCCTTTGCAGGACCACGCCAGCCCGGGAAGTCCGTCGTGCCGATCGACCTGACGCCACTCACCAGCGCGATCACCCGGCTCGAAGAAGGTCATGCGCGCTATCTGGTCGACACGTCGGACGCACAGATCCGAGACGGTCTGATCCAGCGTTTTGAATTTACCTATGATCTCGCCCACAAGATGTTGCGCCGCTATCTGGCGATGGGCGACGCTAACCCGGACGCTGTTGCGCAGATGAGCTTTCCCACGCTCATCCGCACCGCAAGCGAGCGCGGTCTGCTGCTGAACGAATGGCCCCGGTGGAAGGGGTATCGCGACGATCGGAACATCACGTCGCACACGTATGACGAAGCCAAGGCGATCAGGGTCGTCGCCGGCATACCCGCTTTCATAGAAGAGGTGCACTTCCTGCACGCCACGATGACGCAGCGGGCGGAATGAGTTCGCCGCTCGCTATCGATGCCCGGCAGGCGGCGATCGTGCGGGAAACGCTCCTGAAGCATCTTCCGGTCGACACGACCGTGTATGTCTATGGCAGCCGGGCCAAGGGTCGGGCACGGCGGATGTCTGATCTCGATCTGGCGCTTTGCGCACAGGATCCGATCCCGTCGGCGATCATGGCCGATCTGGCGGAAGCGTTCGATGAAAGCGACCTGCCGTGGAAAGTCGATCTTATCGACTGGGCGACGACAAGTGAACGATTCCGCGCCATCATCGCGCCCGACTTGCGGGTGCTGGTGCCGGGGCGGCTGTCGGCGTGAGGGCGCGCGCGAAGCCTGCCATCGGTCTGCGGCGTCGCGCACGGCGGAGGACATGCTGGTGCCAATCGAGGGATGCGGGTGCTGATGGCCGACTACAAGCAGCGCATCCGCGCCGACCATCCCGAGGCCTATCCGAAGGATCCCCTCAACCACCTGTCCCGCCATTCCCGTACGCGGGCCGAATTTGGTGGCGCGTGCCGATCTGAGAGGTGAAAACGGGCTTTGGGCGGTTTACAGGGGTCCCGCTAAGCTATTGATTTCACAATGGCCGATTTAAGCCGGTTTACAGCAGAAACGGCAGTTTTCTGCCATTTCCCGTAGCTTGGGAAGCTTCTGCTCTACCATTGAGCTACACCCGCATTCCAGCGGCTTGGCGCTGAAAAAGCCCTCCGCACGGCACCGGCTTTCGATCCCGGTGTACAGTGGGCGAGGCAGCCAATGCCACGAGCCCCGGTCCGTCGTCAACATGCATGGCCCGCATCTTGTGGCATTCGCCGCGCTCGACCAACCGACGCAGGCACGCGTCGGCGCGGGCCACACCTTCCTCGATATGCAGAGGCTCGAAACCGAGATGGATGATCTCGCCCGGAGCGAGGCGGAAGCTTGCCCCGCACGTGCGGCTGTGGCAACAGCAGGGCGTGCGTTCCGCTCTTCGACACCCGTGGTCACCCAGTGACAGGTAGCGGCGGAACACGCTGTTCTGCCATATTCCTCCGGCAGATGCCGTCACTTGCGCACCCGTTCGCGCGATCCACATCATGCCTTCGAAAAACGGTCGGTTAGCCGATCACGGCCCCTGTACATTTTAGGGGCGTAGATTCACGGTAGGCGTCCGCGTCATCGGGCGACCTATTTGCGCAGGTTTTCGACACCGAGTTCGCGCCACATCCATGTGAAGTCGTAGGTCGCCATCGGGTCGCTCGGATCAGGCTTGGCACCGCTGCAGTTTTCGAGGTGCTTGAGCCAGGTAGCAAGACGATCGCGGCCCGCGGCGGTCGTGGCGGCCATACGCGGGGTGATATCGCCCAGCATCCCGACCGGTTCGTCAAGTGTGGCGCGGTACTGGCGATCGAGCATATCGTGAATGAGCGGAGTCGTGATTTCAGGGGATATGTCGGGCGCGGGTTCGGGTGCGGTCAGCCCCTCCATTCGCGCCGCCATGGCCTGCTCGACGGTTTCGATGGTGGTGAGCGGGGCGCCGACCAGTCCGGCCAGTGCATCGGCGACGAGAGCGGTGCCGCGCCCGGCACGCTCGGCGGAGGTGACGGTAAGGATCAGCGCGCGGCCCTTGACTTCGACATTGCCGAGCACCGGGGTGCCGTCTTCCATTGTGACGCCCCAGCTCATCTTGCCCGTGGCGCTCGTGGTCTTGCCGGGCTTGTCGCCCAGCCAGTTCCAGAAGTGGCTGGTTTCACGCTGAAGCGCGGGCAGCGTGTCGAGCCGCTCCCCGATCAGGGCTTGGGTGGCACCGCGCGCGAAGGGGAAGCGCACGTGGTGGAACACCACTTCCTCGCCGTCACTGTTGTGCAGGACCGGGATACCCTCCGGTTCCAGGATGCGGGGAACGATGTCGAACAGCCAGGCAGCAGTGATCAAGACGGGCAGTGCGCGCAGCTTGTCATCGTCGAGCACAAGCGGCGTGTGCGGACTGCGCTTTCCTTCCGCCCGGCGGAGGTCCCGCACAAGATCGTCGGCCGCCTCCATCGGGAACGACAGCAGCCCGCCCGACAGGAGATGCCTGCCACCGACCTCGACGACGCGGGCCCCGATCCGGTCCCATTGCTTGAGCGTCTGCGAGGCGCCGCGCTCGCTGACGCGCACCGGCTCGCCGCCCCGGATCAAGTCGCGCACGAGGAAGCCCTGGCCGGGTTCGACCTCGCTGACTTCGTACAGGCTCATTACCGAGGATCGCAGCGCGCGCATATAGGCCTTGGCGGGGCCGCTCTCGTTCCAGCCCCGGCGTTTGATATAGTCGTCGACGATGTTGCGGCCATCGGGTCCGAGGTCGCGCGTCAGCAGGTCTTCGAACGCGCAGCCCCACAGCACGCTGGCCCAGTGATCGCCGATGATATCGGCAAGATCATCATAGGCGAAGTCGAACTCGTCCATCGCCAGCTCGAGATGATCGCCGAGCGCCTCGCCGAGATGATCGGCCCAAGCCGGCGAGGTGGCGAACTTCATGAGATCGGACAGGTGGTGGCCACGCTTCATACCGTTTCTCCCTGTTGCTGCCGATACGCCGCGACGATCCGCGAGACGGTGGGTTCGCTGACGCCGTAGAGCCGGGCCATCTCGGCGCCCGACTTGCGGCCCGAGGTGACGGATTCGGCGATCTCGCGGCGCTGTTTGTCGGCCAGCTTGCGGCGACGTCCGCCGATCCGGCCTTCGGCGCGGGCCTGCGCCAGGCCGGCGGAAGTGCGCTCGCGGATCATCGCGCGTTCGAACTCGGCGAAGCTGCCGACCATCTGCATCATCATCCGGCCCGCGGGGGTAGTGGTGTCGATCACCTCGGTGAGCGAGCGAAAGCCCGCACCCGCTGCCTCGATCCGGTCCATGATGTGGAGCAGGTCCTGCAGGCTGCGCGACAGCCGGTCGAGATTCCAGACGACGACCACGTTGCCCTCGCGCAGCTGCCCGATCATTTCGTGAAGCTTCGGCCGATCCCACCGCCCGCCGCTGGCAGTTTCCTCGAACACGCGCCGACACCCCGCCGCAGCAAGGGCGCGCGCCTGCGCCGCGTTGGACTGGTCCTCGCCCTTCGGCACCCGGGCATAGCCGATCAGGTAAGGGGCGTTGCCCAACTATTCTCTCTCCCGAACGGCCGTATTCGGAGGCCGGATGGGCCGCGACGGATACACGCCGGCATCCGCCTTTCACAATCCTCTTTCACCAAGCATCCGAAAGGCAACCTGTTTCTGGAGGATGGAACATGCCCGGACGCATTCCGATGACCGGGCGCCACCTTCGCGCGGGCGAATTGCTGCCGGTGATCATGCTCGACCAGCTCGCCACGATCAAGGCACGTTTCGGGTTTCAAGACCTCAGCCGCCCGGTCCGAGCCGATCTGATGACCTGGCTCGGACAAACCGCAATGCCACTCACCGACGGATGCTATCTCTTCGATCGGCTGCTGGAGAAGATGCGCTCGGAGCGCATCGTCATTCCCGGCATCAGCGTCGTCGAGCGGATGGCGGGATCGGCCCTAGAAATCGATGCGAAGGTTCATGTTGATGCGCCCTTCAGCCTGTATTCGGCTAAGGCTGCGCTCCACGCTCACGCCGATTTTCGCCCAGCGTTCCACACGCGCCTCCAGACCGCCGCCGAGCAGACCGACGTTGGCGGGCAGTGCGGCGCCCCGGACAGAGAAGCGGCCAGCCCCCACCGGCGCGCCTGTGAAGCGCATCGCACTCTCGGTATCGCGCCCGCCGCCATTGTGGCGGATACCGGTCGTGACGAAGGGCTCGATCCAGCCACGACCGCCGATGCCTCGATGCGACAGCCGGATCTGGCCGCCAGCCTGGTACAGGTCGCGCCGCTCGCCCTCGACGGCCAGCGACAGGACGCCGGCGCCGCTTTCGGTGAAGGCGTTGCGGTGGACGCTGGTCAAGCCGCCCGCAATTTCCGGCGTCAGTGCGAAGCCGTGACCGAATGCGATGCGCCGCCCGACACTGCCGCCCAGCATGTAACCATGGGTGCGAGCGTCGCCGGTCGCCCGACCGAAGTGGGTGCCGTTTACGTAGACGCTGCGCTGCGATCGGACATCCCCGTCGAAATAGCCGGCCGTCACGCTCGCGTAGGATGTGCCGTCGTCATACCCGGCATAGGCGCCGAACTGATACAACCTGCCTTCGCTGTGCGACAGCAGCGCCCGAGCCTTCGATTCGGTCTGATTGAGCGCTCCGGCCAAGCCGAAGGTCAGCGATCCGGATCGTCGTTCCGCGCCCATGGCTTGACCGGTGTCGAACTGCTGGACCGATACCGCGCCGCCGCGTCCGGCGATGCGGGCGTCGGCGCCATAGCCGACGAGCCAGACTGCCAGCCCCGCGCTGTCGTCGATGCCGCTGGCGATACCGTTCGTCGAACCGGCTGACCAGAGCCGCTCAAGCGCGTTGGGACGTCTGCCGTCGGCATGACCGATCGCTGCACCGGTCGCGCCGAAGCCGCCGTGGCTTGCGATGCGCCGCTGCAGGAAGCCGGCGAATTGCATCGCCGCGGTTGCGCTGCCGGTCGATACGCTGCCGATCGCCTCACCGGAGAGGGAATCGAACGTCGCGCGCCGTTCGGCCGAGGTGCCGCTGGCGATGCGGTTGAGCGCGTCGGCATATAGGTCCGACGCAGTAAAGCCGGCGCCGCCCAGCGCGGCGGCGACCGCCTGCTGGTTTCCGGTACGATCGGCGGGCAGGAGCGCGGTGAAATCGACCTGCTTGCGAACCTCGACCAGGACGCTGTCGGGCACGAGATCGTATCGCAGTCGCCATTGCGACGCCGGGTCGTTCGACACCGCAGCCAGCCTGCCGCCGTTCGCGAAGCTGCCGGTCAGACGGCCCGCTTGCAAGATCGTGTAGAAGCGCGCGACGCGGTCACCGGCGCTCGTGGCGATCGACCGCACGGTCACCTGCCCGCCGCCGAGCGTCGCCGCGCCGGCCACGCGGATGAGGTCGGACGCATAGCCGCCGATCGCTCCGGCGAGGTCTACCATCAGGCTGCCGCCGGTGATGGTCAGGTTGCTCGCCTGGAACACGCCCAGGGGCTGCGCGGCGGTCCCAGGCGAGAGCGTACCCGATTCCAGCGTCAGGCCGCCGCCGATGCCGCCCGCCCCGGTCAGCGCGCCGCCGGCTACACGCATCGCGCCCGCGGTCTGTCCGGCAAGTTGGATCGTGCCGCCCAGAGCATTGAGGCGTGCCGTCGTCGCGGCGAGCACGGGTGCGTAGGCAAAGGTGCCACCGCCGACCTTGTCGACGTCGCCGGTGCCGTCGAACCGCCCGCTATAGGTAAAATCATCGCCCGATCCGCCCAGCACCAGGCGACCGCGCCTTCCCGTCGCGACCGTGCCGCCGCCACCCGGCCCGTCGATCAAGGCGGCGATGCTCTCCGTCCGGTCGCTTGCGTCGAGCGTTCCGGCGGTGTCGAGAGAGACGATCGCTCCGTCCGCCAGCCGCTCGTCGGCGCCCAGCGTCAGTGCGCCTCCCAGAACGGCCACCCGGCGCGCCGCCACCGACCCGATCAGCGTCGATGTGCCTTCCGCCTGGACCAGCGTACCGGCGCCCAGGTTCGCCCGGATCGTCGCACCGGCCAGCGAATATCGCCCCGCCGTCAACATACCGGAGCCCGACAGCGCGCCGCCGATCGCCACCATCCCGACCGTTTCGTCGAAGCCTTTGAGGTCGAACACCGCCCCGCTGCCGATCGTCAGCACTGCCGCATCGGACAACCGATCCTTCGCATCGAGCGCCAGCGTGCCGCTGGCCACGATGATCGTCGCGGCGGCGCTCGTCCCGGCGAGGGTGGACAGACCGGACCGTTGAACCATCGTGCCCGCGCCGAGCTGTGCGGCGACGGTCGCGCCGTCCAGCGTGTAATCGCCCGCGGTCAGCGTGCCGGTGCCCGCGAGCGTGCCCGCCAGCGCGAGGGTCGCAATCGTGTCGCCATATTCCTGCACGTCCAGCGTCGCGCCGCGGGCGACGGTGATTGCCGCGGCATCGGAAAGGCGATCCGCCTTCCCGAGCCGCAGGGTGCCCGAGGCGATGGTCACCGTCGCGGCATCGCTGCGCCCTGACAGAAGCGTGCTGCCCCGTTCGACACGGAGGATGCCGGCGCCGAGACCGGCGGACACCGTGCCGCCCTGCAGCGTATAATTGGCGCCGTCCGCCGTCACCGACATCGCGACCAGCGTTGCCGCACCGTCGACCGCGCCGGCGGATACCAGGGTGCCGACGGTCAGGTCGTTGCTGCCGAGTGCCAGCGTGCCTGCTCCGCCGACCGTCAGATCCGTCGCCACCGGCAGGACGCCCGAGGTGGTCAGGGCCAGCGTCCCGCCGGCCACCTGCGTCGGGCCGGCGTAGGTATTCGCCCCCGTCAGCGTCAGCGTCCCGCTGCCGACCTTGATCAGTCCGCCGCCGCCGGAAATGCTGCCGGCGAAGATGCCGCTGCCGATCGCGAGCGTCCTGTTACCGATCGTCACGGCCGATCCGTCGACGCCGGTCAGGCCCTGAATGGTCGCGGTGGCGGGCGTGACCGCGGAGATGTCGAACGCGGCACCACGCGCCGTCAGCGAAATGCCGCTCGCGCTCGACAGGCTGCCGTCGCCGGACAGGGCCAGCGTTCCGGCGCTGACGCTGACACCGGTCGTCAGCGTGTTCGCGCCGCTCAGCGTCAGGCGGCCGGCACCCCCCTTGTCCAATCCGCCCGTGCCGGCACCGGACAGGATGCCGGCAATGGTAAGATCGCTGCCGTTGACGACCGACAGGCCACCACTGGCGATCCGGATGTCCGTGCCGGCGTCGCCGGATAGATCGTGCACCAATATCTGCGTGCCGGCATCCGCGA
Source organism: Sphingomonas phyllosphaerae (assembly GCA_036946405.1). NCBI lineage: Bacteria > Pseudomonadati > Pseudomonadota > Alphaproteobacteria > Sphingomonadales > Sphingomonadaceae > Sphingomonas > Sphingomonas phyllosphaerae. The sequence goes on from JAQIJC010000001.1 coordinate 1,034,595, forward strand.
TCAGTGTCGCGCCCGCGCCGCTCAGCGTCACGCGCGCCGCGCTCGCCAATGCGGCCGCGTTCGTCAGTCGCAGGCCGCCCCCGCCGATGCGCGCGCCGCCGGTGAAGCCGTTGACCGCGGACAGGGTCACCGTTCCCGCGCCGCTCTTGGTCAGCGAACCCGTGCCGCTGATCCGTTGCCCGACGGTTCCGTCCGTCGCCTGATCGTAGGTAAGGGTGCCGCTATCGACGATGGCCGAGCCGCCGATGCTGCCGGTCGTGCCGATCAGGGTGGTGCCCGTGTCGATCGTCGTCGTGCCGCTCCAGCCGTTGCTGCCCGACAGGGTGGTGGAGCCGGCGCCGGTGAAGCGCACGTTCTGCCCCGGGACCGATTCCGTGATCGCGCCCGAAAGGGCGATCGCCCCTCCGCTCAGATTGGCGAAGATGCTGGGATCGGTCGCCAGATCGGGTGTCGCAACCGCCAGATCGATGGCGTTCGCGTAGGTGCCGGTCGCCGCGAAATTGACGGTCGGGTCGATCATGCGCAGCGTCGCGGCACCGGCCGCGGTCGTGCTTGCGAGCGTCAGCGTCGCGCCATCGACGCGGATGGTGTCGATCGTGCCTGTGCCCGTCAACGTCAGTGTGCCGCCCGCGACCGTACCGGTGCCGGCGTTGACGGTCGTGGCGATCAGATCGGCGATCGACCAATTGCCCTTGTCCCGCTTGGTCAGCGTCGTGATCCCCGCCGCGCCCGATGCCAGCGTGCCGCTTCCGTTTCCGCGCAGGTCGAGGCTGTTGACCCCGCGACCCAGATCGATCGCGCCGACCTGCGCCGCGGCGTAGCTGCCCACCCCGCGCAGCGGAGCGGCGCCACTGGTCACCAACGTGGCGGCGGCAACGTCCGTATAGAGGGCCAGCGTGTCGTCGCCGCTGCCCAGCGTGACCGCGCCGGTGGTCGAGCCGGCGTAGAGCCGCAGGTCGACGTTCCCGCCCGTCGCACCGATCGCGATCAAGGCGCCGTAATTGTCCACGATCGCATGGCCGCCGGTGACGGTCACCGTTCCGATCGTTCCTCCGGCCGCCGTTGCGATGCTGCTCGTGCCGGTACTGGATACAATTGCCGTGGATGCTCCGGCGCGGGTGATCAACGTCCCGCCAGCCAGCGCCAGCGTTCCCGATCGGATCGTCCCGGCGTTGTCGACCCTGCCGGACGTGGTCTGGCGATAGGCACCGAGATCGAGCGTCGCGCCGCCTGCCACCGAAAGGGCTGCGCCGCTCGCCAGCCGATCGTTGCCGCCCAGCGTGAGCGTGCCCGCGGCGATCGAGACGCGCTCGGCCGCGCTGGTGCCCGTCAAGGTCGATTCGCCGCCCTGCTGCCTCAGTGAGCCTACACCGAGATCGGCGGCCACCGTCGCGTTCTGCAAGGCGTAGGTTTCTGCGGTCAGCGTGCCCGTACCGGTGACGACGCCGCTTACGCTCAAGCTGCGAACGCTATCGCTATAGCCTTGGAGGTCGAGCGTGCCCGTGGCGGCGACGCTCACGTCGGCATGGTCGTTCAGCCGGTCGTCCGCCCCCAGTCTCAGCGTCGCGTCGCCGATCGCGACGGTCGTCGCCGCGGCGGTCGCGTTCAGCTGGTTGATCCCGCCATCCACATACATCCGCCCCGCGCCAAGCGCGAGATCCGAGGAGCCGCCGCCAAGGTGATAGGCGTTGGCGGTCAGCGTGCCGGTGCCCGTCAGACTGCCGAGGATGGTGAAGGCACCCACGGCGTCGCTGAAGTTCTGTAGATCGAGCGTCGCGCCGGCCCTGACGATCAGTGTCGCGGTATCCGACAGCACGTCGGATGCGCCCAGGCGCAGCGTGCCGCCGGTGACCTCCACCACCTCCGACAGCGAATAGCCGGCCAACACCGAGGTTCCGCTTGCCTGAACCAGCGTACCGGCGCCAAGGTGCGCCCCGATGGTCGCATCGTCCAGCGTATAAGTCGATGCCGTCAGCCGGCCGGTGCCGGCGAGCGTCCCAGCCAGCGACAGGCTGCCGATCGTGTCGTCGTAAGCCTGCATGTCCAGCGTCGCGCCGATGACGGTGACCGCGGCCGTATCCGACAGCAGGTCGGCGCTGCCCAGGCGCAGCGCGCCGCCGGTCACGCGGGTGTCGCCCGTGGACGTGGAGCCACCGTCCAGGGTCAGCGCCCCCGCACCCGCCTTGGTCAGGGTTCCCCCGCCGGTGATCGCCTGGGTGACGGTGCCGTCCGTCGCCTGATCGTAGACCAGCGCCGCCGCATTCAGGATGCTCGACCCCGCGATCGACGCGCTCGATCCGGTCAGCGTGCCGTCGAGGATCGTCACCGCGCCGGTCCAGCTTCCTGCGCCGGCAAGCGTCAGATTGCCCGTGCCGGCCTTGGTCAGCGAACCGTTTCCCGAGATCGCCTGATTGCTCGTGCCATCAACGCCCTGGTCGAAGGTCAGCGCCGCATCGTTGACGATGGAGCCGCCGCTGATGCTCGCCGTGCTGCCGATCAGCGATCCCCCGGCGATCGTCGTGACCCCGGTCCAGCTGCCCGCCCCGGACAGGGTCAGCGCGCCGGCCCCGTCCTTGGTGAGCGCGCCGGAGCCGGAAATCGGGATCGACAGCGTGCCGTCGCCGACTTCCGCCAAGACCAAAGTGCCCTCGTCGACGATCGAGCCGCCCGAGATCGTCGTACCCGATCCCGCCAGGGTGGCCCCCGCCACGATGGTCGTGCGGCCAGTCCAGCTATTGCCGGTATGGGACAGCAGGACATGGCCACCGCCGATCGTCACGTCCTGCGCGATGGCCCCGGCGGCGCGGGAAATCTGCCCGCCGAGCGTGGCCATCGTTCCGCCGTCGGCGGCGAGCGTGACCCGTCCCGCCGACCCGGTGGCCTCCAGCGCGATCGCGTTGGCATAGCTGCCGGTCTGGCCGAAGGCGATCGTGCCGGCGATGGCGTGGATCACTCCGGTCCCCAGCGCGTCGGCCGTCACCGCCCGTAACGTGCCGCCATCGAGGAGGAACGCATTGGTCAGGCCCTGCGTCGAATCGAGCGCGAGCGTGCCGCCGGTGATGCCGACCGTCGCGGAAATGTCGCTTGCGCCGCGGATCGTCCAGACGCCGGCGCCGGACTTGCCGATCGCTTCGAACCCGACGACGTTGCCGGCCAGCGTCCCGGTTCCGCTGCCGTCGAAGGTCAGGGTGTCCGCCCCATCACCACCGCTGACATAGCCGGTCACCGTCGTCATCGCCGCCCCGCCAGCGCCGCCGGTCAGCGTCAACGCATCGTCGCCGTCCCACATTTCGACGAAACCGGTCGTGGTCGATCCGGCCGCCAGCGTGACGGTGTCGGCCCCGCCCCTGATGCTGATCGCACCATTGTACGGCCCGGCATTGGTCGCGGTCAGCGTGCCCGCATTGATGATCGTCATACCGGCATAGCCACCGATCGCCACACCGCCGGTGATCGTTCCGCCAGCCCGATTGGTGACGGTACCGCCCTGATAATACTGGACGCCGTAGCTGTTCGTCGCGCCGGTGACGGTGCCGCTGTTGTCGACATCGGCATCGGCGGCAAGCGCGAACACCCCGACGCTGCCGGAACTGGCGATACGATGTCCGGCGGTGTTGAGGACGCTGCCGCCCGCTGCGGTGATGCGGACGGCTTCGGTCGTCGTGCTGCCGATGGTGCCGCCATTCGTCAACGATGCGCCGCCGCCGCCCAGCAGGATGGCCGCATTGGCGGTGGTGGAGACGCTGCCCCCGCTGGCGATCGCGATCCGGCCGTCGGTGCCGCCGACGATCCCGCCCGCCACCGTCACCGTGCCGCCGAAGCTCACCACCTCGCCGCTGGACAGGCCCGACACCCGTACCACACCGGTTCCGTCGATCGTGTTCGACACGGTGCCGCCGCCGCTCTGAACATAGGCGAGCGTGGCGTTGACGGTGATGGGCGAGGCGGTGGACAGGCTGGTGGTGGTGCCGGCCAGCGTGCCCGCCGACACCGTGGTGCGTCCGGTCCAGCTTCCCACGCCGCCGAGCGACAGGGTGCCGGCGCCAAGCTTCGTGACAGCGCCGCTGCCGCCCACAGGGATGGTGAAGCCGGCGTCGGCGGCCTGATCGAAGACCAGCGTCCCGCTGTTCGCGATGCTGCCGCCGGATATCGCGGCGCTTGCCCCGCGCAACGTCGCGCCTGCGGCGATCGTCGTCGTGCCGCGCCAGCCGTTGCCGGTGCCGGTCAGCAGGATGGTCCCGGCGCCGCCGATCGTGACGCCTTGCGCCGCCGCGCCGGCGCTGCGGGTTACGGGGCCGGACAGGGTGGCGGTGATGCCGCTATCGGCCGCCAGCGTCGCCGTGCCGCCGGCCGTGTCGAGGAACAGCGCATTGGCGTAGCTGCCGGTTGCGGCATAGTGCAGCGTGCCGTCCACCAGATGCAGGCCGCCGCTGCCGAACGCCCCTGCGGATCCGGCGCTCAGCGTTGCGCCATCGACGTCGATCCGGTTGCTGCCGCTGGTGTTCAGGAACGCGATCGTCCCGCCGTTGGCGGTGATCGTGGTGCTGCCGAGCGCGCCGCCGGTCAGCCGCAGCGTGTTCGCACCCGATTTCGTGATCGTCTCAAACCCGGCGAGGTCGCCGTCGAGCGCGATGATGCCTGCGTCGCCGGCAAAGGTCAGCGTGTCGCCCGTACCCGCCCCACCGTCCAGCGCGCCCGTCAAGGCGATGCCGACGGGCGCGTTGCCGGCGCCCGTCGTGATCGTCAGGCCGTCGCTGCCGCCGCCCAGCACGATCGCGCCGGTGACGATCGCGCCGTCGTTGAGCGTGACCGTGTCGGCGGCATTGCCGAGCTGTATCGCGGTGCCGCGTCCGCCGGTCAGCGTGCCGCTGTTGACGATGTTCGCGCTGCCGCTGTCGGCGTTGGTTTCGATCGCGACGTTCGCGCTGCGAATGGTTCCTGCGTTTGCGACCGACAGGCCGTTCGCCAGATTATACCCGAAGACGCTGCTGTTGGCGGCATTGAGCGATTCGATCACGCCCCCCCAACGGTTGACGACCGAACCCTGGACATCGAAGAAATCGATACCCTGCTGGCTGGTGATCGTGCCGCTGTTGTCCACGTCCGCCTGATCGTAGAACAGCGCCGCCTTTGCAGCGCCGGCGATCGTCGCCCCCGCCGCATTGGTCAACGTCAACGCGCCTGCGCTGCGATCGAGATGGATCGCACCCAGGCTGCCCGCGGCGTCGGTATTCTCGATCCGTCCGCCGGCGTCGTTGGTCAGAATGCCGCCGGTCACCGCGTGGACCCCGGTCAGAGCACCGCTGATCGTCCCGCTGCTGGTCAGGGTGATCGCCGTGTTCTCGAACCGGACCCCATCGCCACCCGTGCTGGTGATGGTGCCGCTGTTGGTCAGTGTCCCGCCCGCGAAATAGGCCAGGGCATGGCCGGCGCCGTGGATATCGCCGCTGTTCTGCACGTCCAGCGCGATATAATCGCTGTAGACGCCGCTGCCGTTGGTGCCCTCGACGGTGGCACCCGCCCGGTTCGTCAACGTACCGCCGCCGCTGAACTGGAGGCCGGTCCAGCCGCCGCGGATCGTTCCGTAATTGTCGACCGTCAGCGCGCCGGCGGAATATATGCCCAGACCATAGGTGTCGGTGGCGTCGATGGTCGCTCCGGCATGGGCGGCGTCGCCGTTGTTGACGACGCCGCCCATCTGCATTTCCAGGTTCAGGTTGATGCCGTAATTGACGCCGGTGATCGTTCCCTGATTGCCGACGTCGGCGATCGCCCGGATCAGGATGCCCGCATTGCCTCCGGTGATCGAACCGCTGTTCGCGATCGTTCCCGCAAGCTCCGTCCCACCGAGGAAGCTGTCGCTGCGATAGACCACGACGCCGTTGCCGGTCGCGGTGATCGCTCCGCGGTTGGTCAGATATAGCTGTCCGGATGTGAAGACGCCGCTGGGATCCTCGGGATCGACGTTGGTGCTGTCGTTGACGATCCGGCCATTCGTGTCGTTGACGACGGTCAGCACCGTGCCGCCGTCGATGGTGCGGCCGCCGCCATCGCCCGCCAGTTTGATCAAACCGGAATTGGTGATCGTTGTCGCCACCGCGGCGCGCACGGTGGCGGTCGCGGCGCTCGACGTCGTCGTCAGGCTGCCGGCGTTGGTCAAATCGGCGCCGGCCCCAGAGAGCGTGATGGCGGAATAGGCGCCGCCGGTGTCGACCGATCCGCCGCTGCCGATCGCGATGTGGCCGTCGGTTTCGCCCCGGATACCCTGCGCGGCGGTGACCGCGGCGTCGAAGCTGACGGTGGCGCCCGTGCCCAGCCCGCCGACCGTCACCAACCCCGTGCCGCTGATCTCGCGCCCGACCGATCCGCTCGTCGTCTGGACATAGGCCAGCGTCGCATTGTCCACGATGCCGGACCCGATCAGCGTCTCGGTCGTCCCGCTCAGCGTTCCGGCGGAGATTGTGGTGAGGCCGGTCCAGCGCGCGCCGGATCCGAGCGTCAGCGTCGCGTTGCCCAGCTTGGTGAAATTGCCCGCCCCGGTGATCGTGGCGGTCGTGGTCGCGGTGGTGGTCGCCTCATAGGCCAAGGTCGCGCCCGACGCGATCGTCGTCGCGCCCGTCCAGTTGGCCGGATTGCCCGCCAGCGTCAGCGTGCCGCCGCTCACGTCGATGGTGGCGGCGGTCGCGGCGAGATTGCCCAGCCGGAAGCTGCTCGCCCCGGTCTTGGTGATGCTCTCGAAATTGCTTACCCGGGTCGTGATGTTGGTGGTGCCGCTCGTTCCCTGCAGCGCCAGCGTGTCGGTGCCGCCCGCGCCATCGAGATCGCCGGCGATCGCCGCGCCGGCGACGATGGTCAGCGTATCGTCGCCATCGCCCAGCAGGGCGCCGTTGGTGGTCGATCCGCTGTTCAGCGTCACCGTATCGTTGCCGCCGCCCAGGCTCATCGCCAGCACGCCACCCGAGATCGTTCCGCTGTTGACGATCGTCGCCGCGCCGTTGCCCGTGCCGACCATCTCGATCCCGTAGCGGCCGGCGACCGAGATGGTGCCGCTGTTCGTCACCGACAGGCCATTGGCGACGCTGCTGGCATAGATGGCGCTGTTGCCCGCATTGCTCGCCGAGATGGTCGCGCCGGCCTGATTGACGATCGATCCGCCGACGCCGATGAAATCCATGCCTTGCGCGGCGTTGATCGTGCCGGCGTTGGCAATGCTGGCGCTGCCGTAGAACTTGCCTGCCTTGCCGACGCCGGTGATCGTAGCGCCGGCGTCGTTGTTCAGCGTCAGCGTGCTGGATGCCGACTGGATGGTGATGACGGCGACGCTGCTGCCCGTGCCGCTCAGCGTGCCGCCAGGCTTGTTATTGATCGTGGCGGTCGTCGCCCCGGATGTCACGGCGACCGCTTCGGTCGAGGTCGCGGTGGTGACCGTGCCGCTGTTGTCGAGCACCGCGCCGGGTGCGTTGAGCGCCACGCCCGCTGTCGCGCCGCTGCTACTGCGCGTGGTGCCGTTTGCGACAGAAACCGTCTGCGCGGAGGCCGGCAAGACTACGAGGTGCGCGGCGGTTAGCGTCGTCGTCACGAGCCACCTTCGATGTCGCATACGCCGGCTGGCCGAGCGATGGCAGCAATCGATGGCTCCCCTCGTGCCGTCGAACACCGTCATACTTGCCCTCCCAGCGCTGCACGGTGACCCCCCGATCAAGTAACGCGCAGAGGATTTGACCTACCTGAAATGATCATATTGATCCAGTTTAAATAAAGTTGTTTAGTACCAATGCATTGGTAATGCAGGCGTCGCCTTTACCATCCGATCGACATCGAACAGCTTGCCATTCCGTCGAAGGGCTGCCCTTCAACAGCCCGTCGCAGAGATTTTTCACCATTTTCGATCGAAGATCTGGAATGGTTCATGTCACGACTGCGAAAAAGCCGCTGGAACGTGAGCCTGGGAAGATATTGTTCTGCCATCGAGCTACACTCGCGTGCCGCTTCCGATGGCTGGGACGCTGGTGGCGGCAACGCGATCCGGCGCGATAGCCGAGCACGAAGGCGATCGCGGTTGCCGCCGGCATCTCGCACGGCCGCAGCGCGACGCGTCCGCCAGCAAGCCGATAGAGGTTGAAGCTCACGCGGGTCACGCCGCCGAGTTACTCGCCGTACAGCCAGACGCGCCGTCGATCGCGACTCTCGGTCAGCGTGACGCCCCAGCGGCGGGCATCGTACACGCCCTCGCCATAGCCCGGCGGCCAATTCTCGAGCGCTGCGAGGAAGGCCGCTGGAGGCGCATCGTCAATCCTGGTCGCTGTTGCCATGGCCGTGGCCGACCGTCACCTTCGCGCCACTGTCGGCACCCGGAGCGCCGGAAGTTTCCCACCAATAGGGCAGGCGCTTGCGGTTGCCGGTCGCCACTTCGTTGAGTGTCGCGGCGTCGTAGATCCGGCCGCCGAGCATCACGCGGCTGATCCTGTCGCTGTTGCGGATGTCGGCGGTGGGATCGGCGTCGAGCACCACCAGATCGGCGAGCTTGCCCGGTTCGAGCGAGCCGACATCCTTCTGATAGCCGAGCGAGGTCGCCGCGGCGATCGTGCCGGCGCGCAGCGCCTCGATCGGGGTCATTCCGCCGCGCACGAAGCTCCACAGTTCCCAATGCGCGCCTAGCCCCGGTTGCTGGCCGTGCGCGCCGATCGCGACATGGATGCCCTTGTCGGCGAGCTTCTTGGCCTCGCGCGCGGTGGCGCCGTCGACATAATCCTCCTCGGGCGCGATCGGGCGGCGGGCGTTCTGCGCGGCGAGCAGCGCGGGCGGAGCGTGGCGGGTGAGCAACGGGTGCCGCCACACATCGCTGTGCGCACGCCAGTACGGATCGCCGGCCAGCCCGCCATAAGCGACGACCAAAGTCGGGGTGTAGCCGACCGTGGTCTGCGCCCACAGGCTGAGCACGTCATTGTAGAAATGTTCGAGCGGGACATTGTGCTCGAGCGTCGAATTGCCGTCCGACACCAATGTCATGTCGAGCGTGTAGAGCGACCCGCCCTCGGGCACGACCTCCATCCCCTCGGCCTGCGCGGCGGCGACGACCATCTGGCGCTGTTCGCGGCGCGGCTGGTTGTAGTTCTTGACACTGTGCGCACCCTGCGCCTTCAGCCGGCGGACGATCGACAGCGCATCGTCATAGCTGTCGATCTGCGCGTAGACATCGGGACTCCTCGCGCCATAGATCACCTCGCCGGTCGAGAAGGTGCGCGGCGCAAGCACGAGACCCGCCTGTTGCATTTCGGCGGCGGGGAAGATCTCCGCCGAGCGCGACGACGGATCGTGGACGGTAGTGGTGCCGAGCGCGAGATTGGCCATCGCCGACCAGTTCTGCTGCGGGACCAGCTCGTCGTCGCCCTGCGGCCCGTGCGCGTGCGCGTCGACGAAGCCGGGGACGATCGTCTTGCCGGTGACGTCGACGGTGGCCGCGCCTGCCGGGATCTGCACCGACGCGCGCGGTCCCACCGCGACGATCCGGTCGCCGCGGATCAGCACCGTGGCGTCATCGACGATCCCGCCATCGGCACCGGCCATCGTGACGACGCGCGCGCCGGTCAGCGCGACGGTGCCGGTCGGCTTGGCGGCGGCGACGTCCATCGACAGCGACACGCCGCTGCGCGGCGCGGCGAATTTGGCCGCGTCCTCGTCGGCCGGCGCGGCGCGGAACAAGGCGGCGGTGTCAGCGGAATAGAGCGTCGGGCCGGCGCTCCAGTGAAGGCGCTTGCCGTTGTCGGACCAGTTGATGAAGTCGGCGCCGTCCGCGCTGACCCGCGTCACCGGCAGCGCGCCCGACTTGGTGTCGACCTCGACCGCCTGCGTGCCGGGCATCAGCGGCATGACAAACGCTTCGTAATTCTGACGGAAGGCGACGTAATCGCCGGCCGGCGAGATCTGGAAGTCGTTGACCAGCTCGCTGGCGGCATGGACGCGGCGGTTCTCGCCCGATAGATCGGTGCTGACCAACTGGCGCTTGTTGCCCTCGTTGACGATCAGGAACACGCGGTCGCTGGCGGTGCCGAATTGCGGCGCGGCGGCGTCCTTCGCGACGCGCACCGGCGCGCCGCCGGTCGCGGCGACGCGGTAGACGCCGGTGCCGGAGTTGCCGCGCGCCGCAGTCAGCTCGCCGCCCTCGCCCTGTTCGAAGACGATCGTCTTGCCATCGGGCGAGAAGCGCGGGCGGCGATAATGGCCGGCGACATTCGTCACCGCCGTCGCCGCGCCGCCGCTCGCCGCGACGGTGCGGATCTGGCCGAGCCCGGCGTCGGTCCAGCCGGTGAAGACGATCGTGCGCCCGTCGCGCGACCAGCTCGGCCACAGCTCCAGCTCGTCGGTGGCGCGGGTCAGTCGCTTGGGCGCGCCGCCCGCCAGCGGCTTGATCCACAGCTTGCCGAGCGTCTCGAACACCACCTGTCTTCCGTCCGGCGAGACGGTCGCCCAGCGCGTCGCTTTGGTCATGAAGCGTGCGGGCGCGACCTCGACCTGCGGGTGCGTCGCCTCGGCGATGACGCGCGTGTCATCGACGCCGAACGGGATCACGCTGGCGGCACCGCCGTCGATCCCGACGCGGCGCAGCTTGCCCCCCGACCAGAAGACGATCGCCTTGTCGTCGGGCGTCCAGCTCATGTTCGGATAGACGCCGGTTACCGCCCAGGTTTCCTGTACGTCGCGGTCGAGCGGGCCGTAGACGATCCGCTCGACGCCGCTCGTAAAGTCCTTCACCCACAATTTGGTGACATTGTCGTCGCGGCGGACGAAGGCGATCATCTTGCCGTTACGCGACGGGGTCGGGCGCACCGAGCCGCCGACGCCGCTGACCGCGGTCGTCACCTCGCCGGTGTCGATGTCATAGCGTTCGATGTCGAACAGGTCGGTGCGCGAGTTCTGCGCATATTCGAAGATCGGCCCCGACGAGACGTTGCGCGTGTAATAGATGCTCTTGCCATCCGGCGCGTAGATCGGCTCGCCCAGTTCCTTTTGCAGCACCTCGCTGGCGCGCTTGACGAGCTGCACCCCGCCGCCGCCCGAGACATGGTAGAGCCACACCTCGCCGGTGCCGAGCGAGCGGCCGGTCGTGAAATGCTTCTTGGCGGCGATGAAGCGCCCGTCCGGGCTCCACGTCGGCTGGTTGAGCAGGCGGAAGTCCTCCTTGGTCACCTGCCGCTTGTCGCTGCCGTCGAGGTTCATCACCCAGATGTTGTCGCCGCCGCCACGATCGGAGGTGAAGGCGATCCGGCGACCATCGGGCGAGAAACGCGGCTGATGCTCGAACGCCAGCCCCTCGGCGATGCGCGTCGGCGTGCCGCCCGCGATCGGCATCGTGTAGATGTCGCCGAGCAGGTCGAAGGCGATCGTCCGACCGTCCGGCGACACGTCGACGTTCATCCAGCTGCCTTCGTCGGTCGCGATCCGCACCTGTTTCGTGCGCAGCCCGCGCGGCGCGTTGACGTCCCACTTGGCGGGTTTGGCCTCCTTCGTGCCTGCCGCCGTGCTCGCCGGGGCAGGCGGTGGCAGCGTTCCGACCGGATCCGGGGTCGGCGCGGTCGCCTCGTTCTCGGGCACCTGGGTCTGTTCGACGGGCTTGTCCTGTGCGGCGAGCGGCGCGGCGGACAGGCACAAGGCGACGGCGGTCATGGCGCGAAAGGTCACGTTAAGAGATTTCCCCTGATTGCGCCGCCATCGTGCCGTGATCCGTGCGGCGCGTCACGTGCCAAATCGCAGCGCCGGCCTTGATGATGCGAAAGTGATCGTCGGCATAAAATGGATCAGCGCTAGGTCCGCACGATCATGTCTAGGGTGCGTGAAGATTTCTCGGGAAGATCGTGTGCCGGAACGTTTACCCTTTCATCGCTTCGAAGAATTCGTTCAACTGTCCCAAGAGGATCAGGCACGCGTGCGGTCGCTTGGCGAAGCGCCGGTGTCGTTGCCACGCCATGCCGTGTTGCGCCGCGAGGGCGAGGCGCCGCGCTATGTCTATATCCTGGTCAACGGCTGGGTGGGGGCGTCGGTGTTGCTGCCCGGCGGCGAGCGGCAGATCGTCAAGTTCCACCTGCCCGGCGACATGCTGGGCACGCCGAGCATGTGCCTCGAACAAGCGGCGGACACACTGACGGCGCTGACGGCGGTGACGATCCGACGCGTGCCGCTGGCGGCGTTCGGGGCGCTGTTCACTTCCTCGCCGCGTTTCGCAGCCGCGATGTTCCTGAGCGTGCAGCGTGAGCGGGTAGCGTTGATGGACCGGCTCGCCGCCATTGGGCGGACCCCGGCAATCGCACGCGTCGCGGCGCTGCTGCTCGATGTCGAGGAACGTTTGCGCGCCCTGGGTGTGGCGAGCGAGGATGGCTTCGACATGCCGCTGACGCAGGAGCAGATCGGCGATCATCTCGGCTTGACCGCGGTGCACGTGAACCGCGTGTTCCGCCAAATGGCCGAGAACAAGCTGGTTTCGCGCGATCGACACCGCGTCGTGCTGATCGACGCGCCGCGGCTGCGCGCGATGTCCGCGCGGCAGCAGCGGGTGATGACGAGTGACGTCGCATGGTTGCTGAACGGCGAGGTGCTGGACGCGCCGTAGTTAACCGCTTGTTCGTCAACGCCGTCTAACGGGCTGTCCTCGATCGGAACGATGGGACGGGCACAGGCGTGGCGATTTTCTACGATGCCAGCGGGCGGCGTGCCCGGCGGGTGCGTGTGGCGCTGGGCATCGCGGTGTGCGTGCCATTGCTGCTCGCCACGCTGCTGATCGGGGCCGTGCTGCGCCCGGTCGCAGCCGTCGCGCCGCGCTTCGCCATGCCCGACGCGCCGCAGGCCGCTACGGCGACACCGGCGCACGACATGTCGTCCGGCGCGTGGTTGCCCGCCGGGAGCGGTGCGGCGCTGACGGGCGGGACGATGGGCTTTTACATGCCGTGGGACGCGCCGTCGCGGCAGTCGCTCGCGGCGCATGTCGACGAGCTGGAATGGCTGGTCCCCGGGCTCGCTACCGTCACCGGCGCGGACCACCGCTTCATCGCTGAGGATGATCGGTTCATGCGGCAGGTGCTGGCGCGCGCCGCGCATCGTCCGCGCGTGTTGCCGATGGTGCAGAATGCGGCGGCGGACGGGAGCTGGGACGGTGCGGGCACCGCTGCCTTGCTCGCCGATCGCGGTGCGCGGACGCGGCTGGCGAAGCAGATCGTCGCGTTGGTGACGCGCCAGCGTGGCGCGGGGGTGATGCTCGATCTCGAAAGCCTGCCGGTGAGCGCCCATCGCGATTACCGCATCTTCCTTGGCGAGCTTCGCGCGCGCTTCGCGCCGCGCGGCTGGACGGTGGCGTTGGCGACGCCGGTCGCCGATCCGGACTGGGACCTGCGCGCCTATGCCGCAGTGGCCGATCGGCTGGTGCTGATGGCGTATGACGAGCATTGGATGGGCGGGGCGGCGGGGCCGATCGCGTCGCAGCCGTGGTTCGCGCGCGTTGTCGCGCAGGCGGTGGCGCAGGCCGGGGCGAACAAGGCGATCGTCGCGATCGGCAGCTATGCCTATGACTGGCAGGGCCGCACCACCGAGCCGCTCGCGATCGCCGACGCGCTGGCACTGGCCGCGCAGGCGGATGTGACGCCGGTGTTCGACGCCGCCAGCGGCAACAGCCATTTCGGCTATGAGCGCGATGGCCGGCACCATGACGTCTGGATGCTCGACGCGCCAAGTGCCGCCAACGAGATGGCGGTGGTGCGGCGCACCGGTGCCGCCGGGGTGGCGCTGTGGCGACTGGGCAGCGAGGATCCGGCGGTGTGGCGCGCGCTGTCCGGCACCGCGCGACCCGATCTGCGCAATTTGCCCGCCCCGGCCGGGGTGGCGGTGCGCGGGCAGGGCGAGATCATGCGGATGTCCGCCGAGGCGACGCCGGGCGTGCGCAAGGTGACGTGGCGCGACGGGCTGATCCGTGCGGCGCGCTTCGTACGATTGCCGCAGGCTGATACCGTCGAGCGCACCGGCGCGCATCGACGGCAGATCGCATTGACCTTCGACGATGGCCCCGATCCGGTTTGGACGCCGCCGATCCTCGACGTCCTGGCGCGCGAGCACGCCCCCGCGACCTTTTTCGTCACCGGCGCCAATGCGCTGGGGCAGGGCGCGCTGCTGCGTCGGATCGTCGCGCAGGGCGGCGAGCTGGGCAACCACTCGACCTCGCACGCCGATCTGTCGCGCCGGTCCGAGGCGGCGATCGCGCTGGAGCTGAAGGCGACCGGGCGGATCGTCGAGGCGTATACCGGGCGCGCGATGACGCTGTTCCGCCCGCCATTCCTCGGTGACGCCGATCCCGATCGTCGCGACGAATTGCACGCTACGCGCGTCGCGGCGCGGCTCGGCTATCTGACGGTCGGCCTCAACGTCGATCCGCTCGACTGGCAGGGGCCGAGGGCGGAGGTGATTGCGCGGCGCGTGATCGCGCAGGTCGCGGCCGGGACTGCCGAGCGGCCGGCGCAGATCGTGCTGCTCCACGATTCGGGCGGCGACCGCACCGAGACGATCAAGGCGTTGCCGCTCATCATTCGCGGGCTGCGGGCGCGGGGCTATGACTTCGTCCCGGTCTCGACGCTTGCCGGCTTGCCGCGCACCACGGTCATGCCGCGGTTGCAGGGTCATGCCGCGGCCGATGCGGCAGGGACGCGCGGGCTGTTCGACGGACTGGCGTGGCTGCGCGATGCGGGCGCGGTGCTGTTCGCGGTGGTGATCGCGATCGGCATGGCGCGGGCGGTAGCGCTGACCGGGCTGGCGCTGAGGCGGCGGCGTCGCGAGGCGGTGCCGGACAATGCACCGCATCTGGTGCCGACCTTCGTCTCGGTGCTGATCCCCGCGTTCAACGAGGCGCGCGTGATCGAGGCATCGGTGCGGCGCATTCTCGCCAGCACCGGGCCGCGGATCGAGGTGATCGTGATCGACGACGGCTCGACCGACGGCACCAGCGCAATCGTGCAGGCGGCGTTCGGGATCGACCCGCGCGTCCGGCTGCTGACGCTGACGAATGGCGGCAAGGCGCGCGCGCTCAACACCGCGCTGGCCCGAGCACGCGGCGACGTGGTGATCGCGCTCGACGCCGATACGCAGTTCGAGGCCGACACGATCGCCAAGCTGACGCGCTGGTTCGCCGATCCGCGGATCGGTGCGGTGGCGGGGAACGCCAAGGTCGGCAACCGTACCAACGTCATCACGCGCTGGCAGGCGCTGGAATATGTCACCGCGCAGAATCTCGAGCGGCGTGCGCTGCTGTCGCTCGGCGCGGTGACGGTCGTGCCCGGCGCCGTCGGGGCGTGGCGGCGCACTGCGCTCGACGCGGTCGGCGGGTATCCCGAGGACACGCTGGCCGAGGACCAGGATCTGACGATCGCGGTGCAGCGCGCCGGATGGCAGGTCACGTGCGACAATGACGCGATCGCCTGGACCGAGGCGCCGGAGACGGTGCGTGCGCTGTTCAAGCAACGCTTCCGCTGGGCGTTCGGTACGCTGCAATGCCTGTGGAAGCATCGCGGCGCGCTCGGGCAGCACGGTGGACTGGGACGCGTGGGGTTGCCGCAGGCGCTGGTCTTCCAGTTCCTGTTCACGCTCGCCGCGCCGCTGATCGACATCGCGTTGCTGCTCGGAGTCGGCGGGACGGCGTGGCGAGTTCATGACCGCGGCTGGGATGCGGCGGGTGGCGATGCGCTGACCGTTGTGGCGTTTTGGGCGGCGTTCGCGGCGGTCGATCTGGCGTGCGGGTGGATCGCCTACCGGCTCGACGGGCGTGAGGCGCGCTTCCCGGCTGTCCGCCTGTTGATGCAGCGGTTCGGCTATCGCCAGTTGCTCTACGCGGTGGTGCTGCGCGCGCTGTACGTCGCCGCGACCGGGCCGAAGGTCGGCTGGGGCAAGCTGGAGCGGACCGGCAGCGTCGCGGTGAACGACGCGGGCACGGCGACGCCGGAACCGCTGCGCGCGGCGGCGTGACCATACCCGCGAATGTTGCGAATGTTGAGACGCTGGCGGGGTGAATGTTGAGGATGGACGGCGGCATCATAAGGGCGTGATGCCGGATGTGGGACGGTGTAGGACAGACCTTCGCCGGGGTGGCGCGGG
This sequence comes from Sphingomonas phyllosphaerae, assembly GCA_036946405.1. Classification (NCBI taxonomy): domain Bacteria; kingdom Pseudomonadati; phylum Pseudomonadota; class Alphaproteobacteria; order Sphingomonadales; family Sphingomonadaceae; genus Sphingomonas; species Sphingomonas phyllosphaerae. The sequence continues at coordinate 1,050,717 of JAQIJC010000001.1, forward strand.
CGGCAAAATGCGGTAGCGTGGCTGACCTGATCCCTGTCGGAGCGTGCCGTCTATGTCGTTGTTATCTGCCCTGTTCGTCCTCGCCGCCGCCGCGCAGGGCGAGCATGTCGCGATCCAGGCCTCCGACATCGATCGCAGCGCGACCTTCTACCACGAGGCGTTCGGGCTCCAGCTCATCAAGCAGCCGCTGCCGAACCGGCGCTGGATCGATCTCGGCAACGGCTTTGCGATGCACATCCTTGATGGCCGGACCGCGCCCAAGCCGTCGAACATCAACGAGCATGTTGCGATCCATGTCGACGATCTGGCGAGCGTGACCGCGTGGCTCGACGCGCACAAGCGGCCGTGGACCGATCTGGCGGGCAAGCCGCGCACGATGCAGACGCGCTTCGACGGCGTGCGGCAGATCTATACGCAGGACCCGGACGGCTATTGGCTGGAGGTCAGCGACAGCCGTGGGGTGGCGGCGAAGTAACGCTTATCGGTTGCCCCTCTACCTGCGTCACCCCGGCGAAGGCCGGGGTCTAGCTTCGGGACGATCGTAATGACGCGCAACGCCCTGTTACCAAGGCCTTCCCAACTGGGCCCCGGCCTTCGCCGGGGTGACGGCTAAAGGGATATGTCAGCCGACGATCGCGTGCGGGACGAAGCGGGCGAGGTCGCGGGTGATCGGGCCGTCGTCCTCGCGGATCGACAGCGCGACCGGCTCGTCGCCGACGATCCATGAGCCGATCACCGCATGTTGGCCGTCGAACACCGGCAGCGGGCTGAGCGCCTGGACGATATGGCCTTCCTCTCCATAGCCGCCCTCGGGACCGCGATCCTCCGCGGTGCCGTCATGGAGTTCGATGTCCCAGCCCTCGCGTGAAAACAGCGGCTTGCGGACGTAGCGCGCGCCGATCGCTGCCACACCATCGGCATCATCGGCGAAGGCGGCGGGGAGGAGGTTGGGGTGGCCGCGGTGGCGTTCCCAGAGCAGCGGGAGCATGCCCTTGTTCGACAGGATCGCCTTCCATGCCGGTTCGAGGAACATGGTCTTGGTCGCGGGCAGGTGTGCGGCATAGGGCTCGCGCAGCATGTCCTCCCATGGGTAGAGCTTGAAAAGCGCTGCGATCAGAACGCTTTCTTCATCAACGAACTGGCCGTCGCCGTCGACGCCGATCCGGTCGATTGGAACGAACGCGGGGTCGAGCCCGGCCTGACGCGCGGTATCTTCGAGGTAGCGGACGGTCTGCCGGTCTTCCTCATGATCGGCGACGCTCGAAAAATGCAGCAGACTTCCGTGCGTTAGCAGTGCGCCGAAGCGCGCGACGAGGGCGTCGTGGAGGCGGTTGTACTGGTCGGCGTCCGCCGGAAGCGCGCCGTCGGCAATGCGGTCTTCGAGCCATTGCCATTGGAACAGCGCGGTCTCGTAGATGCTCGTCGGGGTATCGGCGTTATATTCCAGCAGCTTGGCCGGGCCGGTGCCGTCATAGGCGAAATCGAAGCGGCCGTATAGCGAGGGGGCGTTGGCTTTCCACGACGCCGCGACCACGTCGCGCATCGGCTCGGGGATCGCGAGCCGGCGCATCAGGGTGTCACTTTTCACCACCTCAGTGACCAGATCGAGGCAAAAATAATGCAGCTCTGCGCTCGGCGTCTCGATCCCGGCTTCGATTTCGTCGAGTGAGAAGCGGTAATAGGCGCGTTCGTCCCAGTAACGCTGGCCGTCCATATGATGGAAGGTGAAACCCATCGCGCGAGCGGTCTCTTCCCACCCGGCGCGCTCCCCGGTGACGATGCGTTCCACCGCGCGTCAGCCGCCGGATTTGTCGTCGAGGCGTTTCGCTTCGCCGCCGTCGCGCGGGGCGGAGAGGCGGGCGAGGATGTCGTCGGCGCTCGACGCGCCCGGCAACAGACCGGCACGCTCCAGCTTGGCGTCGAGATCGGCGCCGGTGCGCATGTCCTCCAGTTCGGCCGAGGCGCGGAACTTCTCCTCGCGCACCGCCTGCCGTTCCTTGAGCCGTGCGAGGCTGTCGGCGGCGGAGCCCAGTTGCGACTGTGCGCCGTGCGTGTTGCTGGCGATCTGCGCCTGCGCCTGCTGGACGCTCTCGTTGGCGCGGACGACGTCGACCTCGCGGCGCAGCGCCTCGATCTTGCCGTCGCCCTGTTTGATGATCCCGCGCATCCGGTCCTCGGCGCCGCGCATGTCGGCGACCTGCGGATTCTTGGCGTTCAGCTCGCGCTCGATCTGCGCCAGCCGCTCCGCCACCTCCCGCGCGAGGTCCATGTCGCCGCGCCCCATCGCGGCGCGCGCCGAGGCTTCGTATTTGTCGCGCTGCGCCGAGAGCTGCTCGATGTCCTTTTCGATCAGCCGGCGCTTGGCGGTGACGGTGGCGAGATCGTCGCGCGCCTTGGCCTGCGCGGTGCCGGCGTCGCGCAGCTGCTGGTCGAGGATCGTCAGCGCGCGCGCGTCGACCACCGACTGGCCCGCCTCGTGCGCGGTGCCGCGGATCAGCGTGACGAATTGCTTCCACATCGACATGGTATCAGTGTTCCTCAGGCAGCAGCGAAGGCGTGGCGCAGATCGGCCGCGGCATCCAGCGCATTGTGCGCCAGCACGCGCAGCTCGATCACGATCGTGCGGAGCGTCGATTCGATCGAAAGCTCGCCGATCAGCTCGTAATATTCACGCCCGTCGACCTCGGTGATCGCGAAATTGGACAGCGGGACCAGCTTCTGCGCCTTGAGCAGGAAGTGGTTGAAGGCGGCGGCATCGTCCATCTCGGCGACCGGCCACAACAGGCTGGAGACGACGATCTGCTCGCCCGCGACGCTCAGGAACACCGCGAGATCGCCATGTTCGTGCATCGTGACGCGCAGCACGTCGCCGACGCGCTCGACGCTCAATTCCGCGCCGTGCTCGTCCGCGCCCAGCGCCTCGGCGAGCCGCCCGATCGTCCACACCCGTGCCGTGTCGTCCACGCTCTTCGTCCTATCGCTATGCTTGACACTCCAAGCATAAGCCCGCAGCCTTTGGCAAGGTGAATGGGCTGACGGGAACGCGCGCGACATGATCTTCGGCAGCCTGTTCGGCGGCGGACGCGACGCGGCGCGCAGCGCGGTGGCGGTGGTGCGCGACGTGACGATCGGACGGATGGTGCGGCTCGACGCGCTGGCGTGGCGGCGGCTGGCGGGCGGCACCTTCACGCTCGACCGCGACACGCTGGAGATCACCGCGCAGGGGATCATCAAGCTCGACGACGGCGGCGGGTACGTCCACCGTTTCTACACCGACGACGAATTGATGCTGCAGGCGGTCAGCCAGCAGCCCGACGGATCGGACGCCGACGACTTCACGTTGTTCCGCCCATGGTCCTCGACCTATGCGACCGGCGGCTGGGACGATGCGGCGTTCCGCGACCGGCTGAGCCAGCCGGTGTGGAACGAGGCCGGGCTGCCGCCCTTCCGCCGCTTCTGGTATGACGGCGACGAGCGGGTGCAGCCACCGGTGCAATTGTGGGAAGCGCTTTACTATGAGCGGGATGGCGAACCGGTGAAGCAGATCCGTCAGCAATGTATGCTCTACGTCCGCGATCTGGCGCCGGAGGGGCAGGAGCTGCTGCTCGCGCTGTCGGCGCGGCCGGAGGGGGGCGAGACGACGCATGACATCATGATCGGGCTGCCGTTGTCGCCGGCGGAGTTCAGTGCGTAGCGGGTGGGACGGCGCTTGCTTTCAGCCGTCATTGCGAGCGTAGCGAAGCAATCCAGTGCCGGACCAGGACGCCCTGGATTGCTTCGCTACGCTCGCAATGACGATTTTGGAGTGAGGAGCTTATCCGCTAGGGTCGATCAAAGGTCGGCGTTTCAGCGACGGACGCCTCCTTCCCTCGTCGCCCCGGACTTGATCCGGGGCCCCGCTTCTTCTTCGCGAGCGTGGCAAGAAGAAGCGGGATCCCGGATCAAGTCCGGGATGACGGAAGAAGGATCATCGATCGCGTAAAAAGGGGAGCACGCATGTTCGATACGACCGCCTTTCTGTTCGGGGCCGGGCATTTCCTGATCGCCTTCGCGATCGCGTGCCTGTTCCTCGCGATCTTCAAATGGCTGTATCAGGTCTCGACGCCCTATGACGAACGGCGGCTGGTCGCGGAGGGCAATATGGCCGCCGCGATCACCTTCGGCGGCGCGATCGTCGGGTTCGCGCTACCGCTCGCCTCGGCGCTGGAGGTGACCGCCAACCCGCTGGAGTTCGTGGCGTGGGGCGTGCTGGCGGGGGTGATCCAGGTGGTGGCGTCGCTGGTGGTGCGGCGTATCGTGATCCGCGACCTGGTGGCGCGGATCGAAACCGGCAATGTCGCGAGCGCGGTCTATATGGCGGCGACGTCGATCGCGGTCGGGCTGCTCAACGCCGCCTGCATGAGCTATTGAAAGCGCCGCGATGACCGATTCCCTTCCTACCCGCCGCAAGCGTTCCGCCGCCGCCGGGCTGACCGCCGCCGGCGCGCTGGCGATGCTGTCCGGCTGCGACGGCACCCCCGACCAGCAACAGCAATTCGGCCCGCCGACCGAGGTGTCGGCGTTCAAGACCGTCGACGAATGTGTCGCGAGCGGTGCGTTCGCCAAGGTGACGTGCGAGGATGCCGCCAAGCAAGCCGCGGGCACCGACAGCATGGCTGCGCCGCGCTTCGAGGCCAAGGACCTGTGCGAGGACCAGTTCGGGTCCGGGCAATGTCTGGCGCGCAACGAGGGCGGGCAGAGCTTCTTCGTGCCGCTGCTGACCGGGTTCATGATCGGGCGGCTGCTCGACGGATCGGGCTATCGCTACAATGGCCTGTACCAGAACCGTCGCGACGGCAGCTGGTACACGCCGTCGGGCGCGTGGCTGTACGGCGGCGGCTATGGCGGGCGCGGGTATAATTATCAGGTCGGGTCGCGCGCGGTGACCGCGCCGATCACCACGCAGCGCATCCAGACGCGCAGCTCGGTCGTCTCGCGGGGCGGGTTCGGCGGGCGCGTCTCGGCGCGGTCGAGCGGCGGCTGGAGCGGCGGGCGCTCGTTCGGCGGGTGACGCAGCCGATCGGCGCGTGATGCGTTCGCGCTGAGGTCAAACGAACAAAGGACAGGGATGACCCGGCTTTTCCACGTCAGCGACGTTCATTTCGGCGCGGAGGACCCGGACGCGGTCGCGTGGTTCCGCGACGTGGTGGCGGAAGAAAAGCCGGATGCGGTCATCATGACCGGCGACCTGACGATGCGCGCGACCAAGCGTGAGTTCGACGACGGCGGCGCGTGGCTGAAGAGCCTCGGCGTGCCGGTGACGCTGGAAGTCGGCAACCACGACATTCCCTATTATTGGGACCCGCTGCGGCGGCTGTTCGCGCCTTACTCGCGCTATGCCGCGGTCGAGAAGATGATCGAGCGGCCGCTGGAGATCCATGGGATCACGATCGTCCCGCTCAAGACCACGGCGCGCGCGCAATGGCGGTGGAACTGGTCGAAGGGACGGGTGAGCCATGGCTCGCTGCGTCGGGCGCTGGCGCTGGTCGAGGCGGCGCCGCGCGGCAATCTGATCTTCGTCGCCGGGCATCATCCGCTGATCGACGGCGGGAGCCAGGGGACGGCGAAGACCAAGCGTGGCGACGAGGCGCTGGCGGCGCTGGCGGATGCCGGGGTCCATGCGGTGTTGTCGGGGCATGTCCATGATCCGTTCGACATGCCGTATGAGCGCAACGGCTGGCGGCTGCGGATGATCGGCGCGGGGACGCTGTCGAAGCGGACGCGGAATTCGCCGCCGGCGTTCAATGAGATACGGGTCGAGGGGGATCGCTTCGAGACGTTGGTGCGGACGATGTCGGCACAGCCGGTGTATCCGATCAGCGAGATGAGCGCGGCGGGGCGGTAGGGACGAGGTAGCCCTCTCCCCTCCGGGGAGAGGGGTTGGGTGAGGGGTTCGGGTCTCACCGAGACCGGCCTCTCCGTGAGACACCTGCCCCTCACCCAAACCCTCTCCCCAAAGGGGGAGAAGGCTTAACTCGATGGCTTTCGCGCGCCACACCCCCTATCTCCCGTCCGTGCCCAAGAAACCCAGCCCCGGCCTGCCGACGCGCGAGCAGATCCTCGATTTCATCACTTCCGCCGCGACGCCCGCGGGCAAGCGCGAGATCGCGCGCGCCTTCGGGCTGACCGCGCAGCAGAAGATCGCGCTCAAGGCGCTGCTCAAGGACATGGGCGACGAGGGGCTGATCGACTCCGCGCCCGGTCGCGCCTCCCACAAGATGGGCGGGCTGCCCAAGGTGACGGTGCTGCGGATCGTCGACGTCGATCAGGGCGGCAACGTCTGGGGCGTGCCCGAGCGCTGGGAGGCCGACGTGCCCACCCCGCGCATCCGCGTGCGCGACCGCAAGCGCGGCGCGCTGGGCGTGGGCGAGCGGATCCTTGCGCGGACCGAGGAAACCGGCGGCGGCTGGACTGCGCATCCGATGAAGGTGCTCGCGCCGGCCGCCGAACAGGTGATCGGGGTGCTGCGGCGCGAGGGCGAGCGGCTGTGGTTGCAGGGCGTCGAGAAGAAGGAGCGGCGCGAATATCCGGTGTCGGATGCCGGCGGCGCCGAGGCGGGCGATCTGGTCAGCGCCGAGATCGCGGGGCGGCCGCCGCGGGTGATGGCGAAGGTGGTGGCGCGGCTCGGCGATCCGTACGCACCGCGCAGTTTCTCGCTGATCGCGATCCACAAGCATAAAATCCCGGATGTCTTCGCGCAGGATGCGCTCGATGCGGCGGAGAAGGCGGCGCGGCAGCCGCTGGGGGACGGGCGCGAGGACCTGACGCATTTGCCGATCGTCGCGATCGATCCTGCCGACGCGCGCGACCATGACGATGCGGTGTGGGCCATCCCCGATGACGATCCCGCCAACCATGGTGGGTGGAAGGCGATCGTCGCGATCGCCGATGTCAGCTTCTATGTGCGGCCGGGCAGCGCGATCGACCGCGAGGCGCGCGCGCGGGGGAATTCGGTTTACTTTCCGGATCGCGTCGTGCCGATGCTGCCCGAGGTGCTGTCGGCGGACGTCTGCTCGCTGAAGGCGGGCGAGGATCGCGCGGCGCTGGCGTGTCACTTGCAGGTGACGAAGGCGGGGGCGCTGAAGAGCTGGCGGTTTACGCGGGCGGTGGTGCGGCTGGCGGCGAATATCGCTTACGAGGACGCGCAGGCGTGGATTGATAATGCACTAAGCCCCCGCCCCTCCGGGGAGGGGGTTGGGGGAGGGGCTGCCACGGGCGATGGTCTCGGTGAGACCTCGGCCCCTCACCCCACCCTCTCCCCAACGGGGAGAGGGCTATTGCCCGCACTCCTACCCCTCTGGGACTGCTGGCGCGCGCTGGCGGCGGCGCGCGACAAGCGTGAGCCGCTCGACCTCGATCTGCCCGAGCGGCGCGTGGTGCTCGACGAAAAGGGGCGGATCATGTCGGTGGCGGCGCGCGAGCGGCTCGACGCGCACCGGCTGATCGAGGACTTCATGATCGCCGCCAACGTCGCCGCCGCCAAGGCGCTGGAGGCGAAGAAGGCGCCGGTGATGTACCGCGTCCACGAAGCGCCGGCGCGCGAGAAGCTGGTCGCGCTCAAGGATTATCTCGAGACGTTCGAGGTGCCGTTCGCGCTGGGGCAGGTCGTCAAGCCGGCGACCTTCAACCGCATCCTCGAGCGGGTCGGCGACGTGCCGTTCCGGCCCGAGATCATGGAGCAGATCCTCCGCTCGCAGACGCAGGCCTATTATGCGCCCGCCAATCACGGGCATTTCGGGCTGTCGCTGGGCAGCTATGCCCATTTCACCTCGCCGATCCGCCGCTATGCCGACCTGATGGTGCATCGCGCTTTGGTGTCGGCGTACGCGCTGGGGCCGGGCGGGCTGAACGGCGACGAGGATTTCGAGCTGGCGGGGACGACGATCAGCAAGCTGGAGCGCCGCGCGATGGAGGCCGAGCGCGAGACGATCGACCGCTATGTCGCCGCCTTCCTGTCGGAGCGCGTCGGCGAACTGGTCGAGGTGCGGATCACCGGGGTGACCAATTTCGGGTTCTTCGCGACCGTCGACGGGATCGGCGGCGACGGGTTGATGCCGGTGCGCGATTTGGGCGGCGAGTATTTCCGCTTCGACGAGGCGGCGCGGCGGCTGGTCGGCGAGCAGAGCGGCGAGGAATATGCGCAGGGGCAGCGGCTGGAGCTGCGGCTCGCCGAGGCCAATCCGGTGTCGGGCGCGCTGCGCTTCGAGCTGCCCGAGGGGCGTTACGGCGGGGCACGGACGGAGCGTGCGCCCGCGAAGGGCATCAAGCCGCCGCGCGTGCTCAAGCGGCGCGGGCGGCCCGGCAATTTGCGCCATCAGAATCGCAAGAAGTAAGAAGGAGTTCGCATGTCCGGTACGATCATGGCGGCGCTGATCGCCAAGGCGCGCAACCGCGTCACCTGGCATTTCACCTCGGCGGGCGCGACGGCGAAGGAGACCGCGACGAAGTTCCCAACCCCCAAGTCGCGGCTCGACCGGCGCGTGTTCGAGCGGATGGTGGCGTTCGGCGCGATCGAGAAGACGCCCGAGGGGCTGTACTGGCTCAACGAGGCGCGGCTGTCGGATTATCGCAAGGAGTCGCTGGCGCGAGTGCTGGGGATCCTCGCGATTGCCGGGTTCGCGGCGGCGGGGGCGATGGCGATCGGCGGGTAGGCGGCTGCCCTTACCGAGACATTCTCACGCTTGATCCGTCATTGTGAGCGGAGCGAAGCAATCCAGGGCGCCCTGATCCGACTCTGGATTGCTTCGCTGCGCTCGCAATGACGCGCTTGGTTGCGGGCGTCCTGCATCATTGAGGTTTGGCAGTCACGGTTGTGCTGGCCGCCGGACGAGCGGCCCGCACAATGTCTTCGCGCGTGCTCTCCACACTCTTTCCACAGCTTGTCCACAGGTCAGCAAGCGGGCTGCCCACCGTCTGCCGACCCATTATCCCCCGACTTATCCACAGGCGGATGACCCGCACGACGGTGGCGCGCGGCGCGTGCAGGCGCTAACCGGGCGGGCATGTCGCATCGTCCCAACCGCCTGTATCTTTCCTCCGACGCGCTGGTCGCCAACTGGCGTGCGCTGGCGCGGCTGAGCGGGGCGGCGGCGTGCGGGGCGGCGGTGAAGGCCGATGGCTATGGGCTCGGCGCGCGCGACGTGGTGCCGCGGCTGCTCCATGCCGGGTGTCGCGACCTGTTCGTCGCGACTTGGGCGGAGGCGGCGGCGATCGCCGATCTGATCGCCGGGCGCGACACGACGATTGCGGTGCTGCACGGGTTGCGCGAGGCGGACCTGCCGCTGCCCGATCTGCCCGGCGTACGCCCGGTGCTGAGCACCGCCGCGCAGATCGCGCGCTGGCGGCTGGTCGCGCCCGGGCAGCCGTGCGACGTGATGGTCGATACCGGCATGAACCGGCTCGGCATCGCGGGGGCCGAGGTCGCGGGCGGGCTGCTCGACGGGCTGGCGATCGACACGCTGATGAGCCATCTCGCCTGCGCCGACGAGCCGGGCCATGCGCTCAACGAAACGCAGCGCGCGCGGTTCGCGGCGCTGGCAGGACGGACAGCGGCGCGGCGGATGAGCCTCGCCAATTCGGCGGGGATCGCGCTGGGTGACGGCTATCATTTCGACCTGACGCGGCCGGGGCTGGCGCTGTACGGCGGAGTGCCGGTCGCGGGGCTGGCGGGGGCGATCTGCCCGGTGGCGACGATCGCGGCGGAGGTGCTGCAATGCCGGACGGTGCGCGCGGGCGAGACGGTCGGCTATAATGCGACGTGGCGGGCGGAGCGCGACGTGGCGGTGGCCGTGGTCAATCTCGGCTATGCCGACGGCTATCGCCGCGCGCTGTCGAGCCGCGGGTGCGCGTTCGCGGGCGATGTGCCGCTGCCGGTGATCGGGCGCGTGTCGATGGATCTGCTGGCACTCGACGCCAGTGCCGCGGCGGTGCGCGAAGGCGACTGGGTGCGGTTCGACGACGATCTGGTCCATGTCGCCGCCGCGAGCGGGGTCAGCCAGTACGAGCTGCTGACCGGGCTGGCGGACCGGTTCGAGCGGGTGTGGTCGTAGCGGTTGATCCGCTGACCTCCCTGCATCTCCCGTCGTCATCGCGGCGAAGGCCGGGGTCTGGTTCAGGGACGCAGATGACGCACGTTCCGCTTCGTCACGTCGGCCTTCCCAACTGGGCCCCGGCCTTCGCCGGGGTGACGGTCTGCCTTATGGGATTGCGGATCCTTCACGCCGCCGTCCGCAGCCAGTCGGTGAGCGGATCGTAGAGCAACGTCCGCGCGCGGCCGCCGACCATCATCCCGACATGCCCGGCCGCGAGGTCGCGGCGCGCGGCGAGCCCGATCGCGGTGGCGGCGGGGGTGATGCGGTCGGTGAGCGAGACGAATTCGGTGGCGGGGCAGGGCAGCGCGTGCGGGTCGATCGCGCGACCGCCGACGTGCCAATCGCCGCGCCCCGGACGATCCTCGGCGAGCAATGTCTCGAACAGGTCGGCGCCGGCGGCATAGGTGAGCGGCGCGCCGCCGTTCGCCCAATCCTCGAGCTGGACGAAGTCGGCGGCGCGGTCTGCGGCCATCGTCGCAAAGGCGGCGTATTTGGCGATCGTCCGCGCGGGATCGAGCTGCCAGAAGGCGGTTTGGAGTACCTCCATCGGCAGCACGCCAAGCGCGCGCGCGCCCGGCGCGACCTGTGCCCAGAGCGCGGCGAGCGACGCGCGTGCCGCGTCGCCATAGCCGGCGAACCGCCATGGGGCGGCGATCGTCGCGACCCCGGCGACGCGCCCCGGCGCGGCGGCGGCAGCGGCGGCGAGCGCGAGCGTGCCGCCGAGGCAATAGCCGACCAGCAGCGCCGGTCTGTCGAGCCGCCCCAGCAACGGCAGCAATCGCCGCGTCACATGGCCGGCGAGGTCGAGCGCGGCGTCCTGCGCGCGGGGTGTGCCCCAGTCGACCAGCCATGGGTGGAAGCCAGCCGCGGCGAGATGCGCGACGAGCGAGCGGCCGGGCGCGAGATCGAGGACCCATGGCGGGTTGATGAGCGACGGCACCAGCACCACCGGCACGCCATCGCTGCCGCGCGCACCGTCGCGCAGCCGGGCGGCGCCGCTGCGATACCGGACCGGCCGCATCCGCCGCGGCTTGCGCCGGGCTTCCTGATAGCGGCGCAGGCCGGCGAGCGCCGCGGCGGCACGTTGCGGCGATGTTGCGGTTTCGCGGCGCAGCATGTCGAGGAACAGCGGGAGCGGTCGCGGACCGTATCCAGCGTGTTGCAGCGCGACATTATGTGCAATACCACGAACGGGTTCGGTCACGGGGATCTCGCGGGATGAAGAAGCAGCATGGTACCGACGGCGTCGTCGTCATCAAGAAATACGCCAATCGCCGGCTCTACAATACCGAAAGCTCCTCTTATATCACGCTGGAACATCTCGCGGCGATGACGCGCGAAGGTCGTGAATTCAAGGTCGTGGACGCCAAGACCGACGAGGATATCACGCACAACGTCCTGACGCAGATCATCATGGAGGCGGAGAGCCGCGGCCAGACGATGCTGCCGGTCAACTTCCTGCGCCAGTTGATCGCGCTGTACGGCGACTCGATGCAGGCGATGGTGCCGGACTATCTGGACGCGTCGATGGACAGCTTCCGCCGCAACCAGGCGCAGTTCAAGACCGCGGTCGAGGGAGCGTTCGCGGGGTCGCCGTTTGCGGAGATCGCCAAGCGCAACCTCGAGATGTTCGAAGCCGCGGCGCAGGCGTTCAAGCCGCCGGTCGCGCCGGCCCCGGTGGCGGCGAGCGGCAAGGACGGCGAGATCGCGGCGCTCAAGGCGGAACTGGCGCAGTTGCGCGACAAGGTCGACAAGCTGGGGGATTGAGCGGGGGCGGTCGCTTCCATCTTGCCCGCATCGTTCGCCCTTAGCTTGTCGAAGGGCGTTCACGGGGCCCGTGCTTCGACAGGCTCAGCACGAACGGTGGGGGTGGGCAGACTACATCCGTTGAAATTTCTCATCCGTCATCAACTCAGTTGCGCGGCATCATCGCGGATTTTAGCGTTGGCGATGGTGATGAGTTTTCGCATGGCGGCGGTTAGGGCGACGATGGGTTTTTTGCCGCTGTCACGGAGGCGCTGGTAGAAGGCCTTGATGTCGGGCGCGAAGCGGACGGCGGAGAGGGCAGCCATGAAGGTGACGCGCCTGACCTCCGGGCGGCCGCCGCGGGTGCGGCGATAGCCATCGACGGTGCCGCTTTGGCGGGGATGGGGTGCAAGGCCGGCGAGGCTGGCGATCTGGCGCCGTCCGAGCGTGCCGAGTTCGGGCAGGAGGGCGATGAGCGCCGCGGCGGTGGTCGCGCCGATGCCGGGGATGGTGCGCAGGACGCTGGCGGTGCGGGCGAGTGATGCGCAGCCGGCGAGCAGCGCCTCGATCCGGGCCTCGAGCGCGGCGATGGCCTGGTCGTGCGCGGCGACCAGCGCGCGCAGCTCGGCGGCGACCGGGCCGGCGCCGGGGGCCTTGAGGCGGTTGGTGCACGCGGTGCGGGCACGGACGAGATCGCTGCGGGTGTTGACCAGCGTCGCGAGCTCCTGGCGGTGTTCATCGCGCGGGTGCCAGCGGTCGAGGCGCTCGTGGCGCTCCTGCCCGTAGCGCGCGAGCGCACGGGCATCGAGCGCATCGGTCTTGGCCAGCGTTCCCAGCGAGCGGATGAACGCCTTGACGCGGCGGGCATCGGCACGGTGGATGGCATGGCCGGCGCGTGACGCCGCCGCGAGCAGCGCGGCCTCGTAGCCGCCGGTCGCCTCGCAGACCAGCAGGCGCCCGGGCGGCAGCGCGGCGGCAAAGGCGTCGAGCGCAAGCGGCGTGTTGGCGATGGTGGTGGCGCGGCCGGTGACGCTGTCGAAGACGGCGATGCCGGCCTTGCCGACGTCGCAGCCGACGAACCCGGTCGGCGTGGTGGCGGCGGCGTCAGTGGCGGGGTTGGCGGAGCGGGTCATGACGGTTATCCTCGGCGATAGCCTGCGATTGTCTGCGGGCGTCGTCGAGCGGCCCCTGCAACTCACCAGGCGTGACGGGAAGCGGGCAACCGACCGGGATGACGACGGGCGAAAAGCCCTATTGCGAGACGGCCCGGTTGCCCGCGCCCGGCATCAGGTGGCCACCTGATGCCGGGCATCCCGCTCATGCAGGACACCACCCCCCTACGTCATCTCCAACAGACAATTGCGAGCGTAGCGAAGCAATCCAGAGCCGGATCAGGACGCCCTGGATTGCTTCGCTACGCTCGCAATGACAGAGGCGCCCTGAATCAAGTCCGGGGCGACGACGCTTACTTCGGCTTGACGAACTTGAGCGTCATGCGGTCGCTTTCGCCGATCGCGGCATATTTCGCGCGGTCGACATCCTTGAGCGCATAGCTGGGCGGGAGCGTCCAGACCCCGCCAGACCAGTCGGCGGTGTCCTTCGGGTTGGCGTTGACCTCCGACTTGCCCGCCAGCTTGAAGCCGGCGGCGGTCGCGAAGCCGATCACGCTGCTCGGCTTCATATAGCCGCTCTTTTCCTCCGCTGCGGAATCGCGCGCTTCGGGAAGGCGATGCTCGACGACGCCGAGCGTGCCGCCGGGCTTGAGCATCCGGTACATCGCCGCGAACATCTGCCGCGCCTGATCCTCGCCGCCGAACCGCCAGTTGTGGACGTTGCGGAAGGTGAGCACGACATCGGCGCTGCCATCGGGCACGGTCGGCTGACCTGCCTGTGCGGGAAGCGCGGCGAGCTGCACCTTGCCATACGTGGTGGCGTCCTTGCTCTGGAGCCCGCGGACACCGTTCAGCCCCTTCTCCCACGGCCCGGCGACATAGTAACGTCCGCGTGCCGCGGTGAGCGGGGCGAGGATTTCGGTGTACCAGCCGGCGCCCGGCCAGACCTCGACCACGGTGTCGGTCGGCTTCACCCCGAGGAAGGCGAGCGTTTCGGCGGGATGGCGATACCGGTCGCGCACGATATTGGCCGGCGTGCGCGTCGGTGCGGCGACCGCGGCGGCGATCGGCGCGGGCACGCGCGGCGCGGCGGCCGCCATGGCGGGTAAGGCGAGCAGCAGGACGGGAGCGAGACGATGCATGGACGTAAACCTCTCCGCGAATGGATGCGCCGGAGGCTGACGCGGCGATGAGCGATGCGCAAGACCTGCTGTATGTCGTTGCGGTCGCGGCGCTCTGCGTCGCGGTGCTTGCCGGCTGGCGCGATCATCGTCGTCGCGGGCGTGCGAATCCCGATGCGATCGGCTGGGTCGACTGGACGCTGGTGCAGGTGATCGCGCTGATCGTGGCGGCGATTGCGGGCTGGGTTCTGCTAAAGGGTTGAAAGAGAAACGGGAACCACCTTTGCCACACCGGGTTTTTCTCGGGATCGAAGGCGCATGTCGCGACGTATTTCCTTTGCCCTGGCTCAGGTTCGCGTCACCAGATCGGTTCGGCAGCCTTCACCCGTCACGACAGGTGCAAGCATGAAGCCAGATATTTGTACGATGGCGCCGAACGTCAGTGCCGATGACGGCGTGGTCACGGTGCTGTCGCGGTGCGGCGCGAGCTACAATCTGACGGCCGAGGCGGCGATGCGGCTGAGCGAGGAACTGGTGCGCAGCGCCGCGCGCGCGCGGGGACAGCAGCGGATGAGCGAGCCGCGCGCCGACGAGGGCGGGCGGCTGCGCTGATATCGGCGGGCGGGCGTCGACGCGTCAGTCGGGCAAGGCGCTGTGTCGCGGCGTGACGGTCGCGACGATCACGGTCGCGGCGGCGCGGCCCATGTCGTCCTCGATCGTCACCCGCCAATGTCCTTCCTCGGCGTAATGCGGATGGTCGGCGAGGTAGCGGCCAAGCTGCTGGACGGCGTGGTTGCGGGCCGCGGGCAGGTCTGCACACTCGATCGTGACGCGCTCGGATTCGCGCCCGGCGAAGATGATGGTGAAACTCGGCATCGCGACCCTTTTGCTCGTGCTGGGACGCTAACGATCGGAACCGCGGGTCGATACCGCCTTCTATACGATCCGGGTCAATAGAAACGTCGCAGGGTCAGCGTGCGACGGCGGCCGGCGCAATCGTCGAGCGTAACGACGCGCCCGGCAGCGGCGGCCGGCCAGCCCGCCAGCGGGCTGCGGGCGTAGCTGGCGTCGACGCGCGTGCCATCGACCGCGCAGATCGTATCGCCCGCCTGCCAGCCATCGCCGGCGGCGGGACTGCCGCGCATCACATGCAGGACGCGCAGCCGTTCGCCGGTCAATGCGAGCAGGAGGCCGCTGGTCGAGCGCACGGTCGGGGCGTCGGTCTGCGGGGTGGTGCCGAGCAGCATCCGCCCGGCGGTAGGGTCGAGCAGCACGCGGTAACGCTGGAGGAAGCCCGAGCCGATCCGGCCCGCGACGCCGATCGTGTCGGAGAAGCCGCCGGCGGGCTCGACGCGCACCTCGACATCGCGCGCGATCGCGTCGCCGATGCGCAGCGCGGGGACGATCGCCATGTCGCTGACCACCGCACCGGCCAGCCCGAACGAGACGGTGGTGGTCACCGGACCGGCGGCAGCGCGCGCGGTCGCCCAAGCCGCCGGGCCGAGCGTGATCGCCGAACCGTCGCCGGTGTCGACCACCATCGGCGCCAGCGTCGCGCCCGCCGCACCGATCGCGCTGACATAGACCATCCGCTCGGGCGCGATCGACAGCGGCGCGGTGACGCCGGCGAACGGTCGCGTGCCGCTGCGCAGCAGGCGGAAGCGGCGCGCCTGATAGTCGATGTCGAGCGCATAGGGGGCGGTGAGGTCACGCCCGACGAGCAGGTCGACCGCCAGCGCGCTGCCGGTCGCGGCGGCGGGGAGGTCGGCGACCGCGAGGCTGCCGCCGCGCCGTGTCACCGCGCCGATCGCGACCGCGCGCGTCTCGACCCGGCCGATCGCGACGCTGCCGCCGATCACGGTCGCGCGGCCCTCGGCGCGGACCGGGAGGCGATAGGCCTCGGCGAAGCGGCGCGCGAGGACCGAATAGCTGACCCCGGTATCGAGGATCGCGGTGACGGGGCGGCCGTCGACCGCCATGGTGAAGCGGATCTGGTTGCCGGGGGTGAGGTCGAAGGGGATCCAGCGGCCCTCGGCATCGGCGGCGAGCGTCGAGCGACCGACCCACGCGGCGCGGGGCTCGGGCAACGGCGCGGCGGCGAGTGCGAGCGGCAGGAGCGACAGGATCGGCACGCGGACGGTGTAGCGAATCGCGCGGGCGTGTCACGTCGGGGTGCGCGCAACCGTCATCCCCGCGGAGGCGGGGATCCAGACGCGCGACGCTATCGATAGCGGGGCAAGGTCAGAGGTTCTGGATTCCCGCCTTCGCGGGAATGACGGGGGGGGGGGGGAGACGCTAGAGACACGCCTCCAGATACGCCTGATCGAAGCCGAACTGCTTGGCCTTGTCGATCGTGTACGGGCGCAGGCCCATCGAGCGATATTCGCCGATGATCTTTCCGTCGGCGCTCTCGTCGAGATATTCGAACTTGAATAGTTCCTGCGTGACGATCACCGGCCCTTCCATCCCGATCACCTCGGTGACGTTGGTGACGCGGCGGCTGCCGTCGCGCAGGCGCTTGACCTGGATGATCATGTCGACGCTGTCGGCGATCTGGCGGCTGATCGCTTCCTTGGGCACCTTGATGTCCGACATCATCACCATGTTCTCCATCCGCGCCAGCGCCTCGCGCGGGGAGTTGGAGTGGAGCGTGCACATCGAGCCGTCGTGGCCGGTGTTCATCGCCGCGAGCATGTCGAAACACTCGCTGCCACGGATTTCGCCGAGGATGATGCGATCCGGGCGCATACGCAGCGCGTTCTTGACGAGATCGCGGATGCTGATCTCGCCCTGACCCTCGAGATTGGCGGGGCGGGTTTCGAGCGGCAGCCAGTGCGGCTGTTGCAGGCGCAACTCGGCGGCGTCCTCGATCGTCAGCACGCGCTCGCCGGGGTCGATCATCTTCGACAGCGCATTGAGCATCGTCGTCTTGCCCGAGCCGGTGCCGCCCGAGATGACGATGTTGAACCGCGACGCGCCCGCGACCTTCAGCGCGGTTGCCATCTTCGTGCTCATGCTGCCGAAGCCGGCCATCATGTCGAGCGTGATCGGCTTGGCGGAGAATTTGCGGATCGAGATCGCGGTGCCGCGCAGCGAAAGCGGGGGGACGATGACGTTGACGCGGCTGCCGTCCTTCAGGCGCGCGTCGGCGAGCGGGGTGGTCTGGTCGACGCGGCGGCCGACCGAGTTGCAGATGCGCTGCGCGATCTGGAACAGATGCTCCTCGTCGCGGAACTGGATCTGCGCCATCTCCAGCTTGCCCTTGCGCTCGACGAAGGTCTGGTCGGGACCGTTGACCATGATGTCGCTGATCTCGGCGTCGGCAAGCAGCTCTTCGAGAGGGCCAAGCCCGAGCAATTCGTCGACCAGCACCTTTTCGAGCGCGAACTGTTCGCGGCGGTTGAGCGTCAGCTTCAGCTCGGCGAGCACCTCGCCGATGATCGGGCGGAATTCCTCGGCTAGCTCGTCCTTGCCGAGCGTCGCGGCGGCCTCCGGGTCGACGCGCTCCAGTAGGCGCGGCAGCACCTGCTCCTTGATCTTGTGGATCGACGCCTCGAATCCTTCCATGCGGCTCGCGCCCGGCTCGCCGGTGGCGTTCTGCCGATCCGAGAGCCGCTGCATCGCATCGACCTGGCTCTGCGGGGTCAGCGGATCGAGCGCGGCGAGCGCGTCGAGCGGCGCGGCGATCTCTTCGGCCTGCTCGTCGCGCGCAGCCTGACCGGGCTGGACGTGCATCGGGCGCGCGACGCCGAAACCGCCCCGGACCCCGCCGCTGTTGCCGCCGCTACCCATGCCGCCGTTGCGGCGTCCGAACGCGTTCATCGACCCTGATCGTCCTCGAAGTGTCTCAATGACGATCGCTACCGCGCAAGCCTTTCGAATTGGCTAACCAATCGGTGTTGCATGGGAATGGAGGAGGGTGCGGAACGCGGTGCGGCGGAGCGCGCGCGGCAGCGCGGCGTCGCTGGCGGTCGCGGCCGCTTGCAGGACGAGCGCGTCGGCGCGGGCGCGCAGCGTCAGATCGTTCGCGATCAGCGTGGCGGCCGGAAAGGCGCTGCGAAGCCCGGCCTCGGACTCGTCGAACGCGAACCGGCACCAGCCGCGCGCGGTGGCGGCGAGCAGCAGCGACCCGAGCGGGCTCGAAGCAAGCGTCCAGCGGATCGTCTCGCCCGCACCGCCCGCCGCCGCCGCCTGTGGCGTCATGCCGAGTCGCGCGGCATCGGCGTAGAAGCGGCTCGGCGCCGCATAGCCCGCGGCGTAAATCGCGGCGGTCACACCGTCGCTGCCGCACAGCGCCGCGAGGATGCGGTCGGCGCGGATCGTGCGCGCGAAGGCGGCGGGGGTGACGCCGGTCAGCCGATGGAAGAGCCGGTGGAAATGATGCGGGGCGTAACCGACCGACGCGGCCAGGACGGCCAGTGACGGCGTGGCGTCGCCGCCGAGCAGCGCGGCGGCGGCGACGACCGCCTGTCGATCGCGCGCCACCGAATCGGGCAGGCAGCGGCGGCAGGCGCGATAGCCGGCCGCCCGCGCCGTCGCGGCGTCGGGGAGGAAGGTGACGTTTTCGCGGCGCGGGCGCCGTGCGGCGCAGCTCGGCTTGCAATAGATATGCGTGCTGTGGACCGCGACCACGAAGCGCCCGTCGAAGGCGCGATCCCGCCGGGCGAAGGCGTCCCATGCGGTATCGGGGTCGATCGTCGCGCTCATGATGCCGCTCTACGCCCATGCGGTACGGGACGCATCCCGTGGCTTGCGTTCAAAGCCGCTGTACTGACATCGCAAAGGTTTCACTCCGGTTGCATCGCGGCGGACCCTTTGCTACGCGCGCCGTACCCAAGCGAGGCGCACCCGATGTGCGCCATCCGTTCGCATGGGTGGGCACCCTTGGGTCATGACGAGGAAAGTGGATCGCGTGGAGAGTTCCAGCGGTAATCAGGGCAGCAGCATTCAGGCCGGCCTCGGCGGCCGGTATGCGAGCGCGCTGTTCGATCTGGCGGTGGAGGCCCGTGCGGTCGATCGCGTCGAACAAAGCCTGACGGCGGTGCGCGACGCGCTGGCCGCGTCGGACGATTTCAGGACGCTGACCGCGTCGCCGGTCATCGCGCGCGGCGAGGCGGTCAAGGCGGTGCTTGCCGCCGCCGACCAGCTCGGGGTCGATGCGACGACGCGCAGCTTCCTGGGCGTGCTGGCGGAGAATCGCCGCCTGTCGGCGCTGCCGAAGATCATTCGCGCCTTCCGCGTGATGGCCGCGCAGCATCGCGGCGAGACCACCGCCGAGGTCACCAGCGCGCACCCGCTGACCGCCGAGCAGGTCGACGAGCTGAAGCAGCAGCTGCGCCGCCGCGTCGGCCGCGAGGTGTCGGTCGACCTGGCGGTCGACCCGCAAATCCTGGGCGGCCTGGTCGTCCGCATCGGTTCCCAGATGATCGATTCGTCGATCCGCACCCGTTTGAATGCGCTTGCCAGCGCGATGAAAGGCTGAGTTGATGGACATTCGCGCCGCAGAAATCTCCCGCGTCATCAAGGACCAGATCGCCAACTTCGGCACCGAGGCACAGGTCTCGGAAACCGGGCAGGTGCTCAGCGTCGGTGACGGCATCGCGCGCATCTACGGGCTCGACAACGTCCAGGCGGGCGAGATGGTCGAGTTCGCCAATGGCGTGCAGGGCATGGCGCTCAACCTTGAGGCCGATAACGTCGGCGTCGTGATCTTCGGCTCGGACGCCGAGATCCGCGAGGGCGACACCGTCAAGCGTACCGGCACGATCGTGGACGTGCCGGTCGGCAAGGGGCTGCTCGGTCGCGTGGTCGACGGGCTCGGCAATCCGATCGACGGCAAGGGCCCGATCGTGTCCGACCAGCGCAGCCGCGTCGAGGTCAAGGCGCCGGGCATCATCCCGCGCAAGTCGGTGCACGAGCCGGTGCAGACCGGGCTGAAGGCGATCGACGCGCTGGTGCCGGTCGGCCGTGGCCAGCGCGAGCTGATCATCGGCGACCGCCAGACCGGCAAGTCGGCGATCGCGATCGACACCTTCATCAACCAGAAGCAGGCGAACGCCGGCACCGACGAATCGAAGAAGCTGTACTGCGTCTATGTCGCGGTCGGCCAGAAGCGTTCGACGGTCGCGCAGCTCGTCCGGACGCTCGAAGAGAATGGCGCGATGGAATATTCCATCGTCGTCGCCGCGACCGCGTCGGACCCCGCGCCGCTGCAGTTCCTCGCGCCCTACACCGGCACCGCGATGGGCGAATATTTCCGTGACAACGGGATGCATGCGGTGATCGTGTTCGACGATCTGTCGAAGCAGGCGGTCGCCTATCGTCAGATGTCGCTGCTGCTGCGCCGTCCGCCGGGCCGCGAAGCCTATCCGGGCGACGTCTTCTATCTCCACTCGCGCCTGCTGGAGCGCGCGGCGAAGATGAACGAGGCGAACGGCTCGGGTTCGCTGACCGCGCTGCCGATCATCGAGACGCAGGCGGGCGACGTGTCGGCCTATATCCCGACCAACGTGATCTCGATCACCGACGGTCAGATCTTCCTCGAGACCGATCTGTTCTTCGCGGGCATCCGTCCGGCGATCAACGTCGGCCTGTCGGTCAGCCGCGTCGGCGGCGCCGCGCAGACCAAGGCGATGAAGAAGGTGTCGGGCTCGATCAAGCTCGAGCTGGCGCAGTATCGGGAGATGGCGGCGTTCGCGCAGTTCGGCTCGGACCTCGACGCCTCGACGCAGAAGCTGCTCAACCGCGGCGCGCGGCTGACCGAGCTGCTCAAGCAGCCGCAGTTCAGCCCGATGCCGTTCGAGGAGCAGACCGTCTCGATCTACGCGGGCACCAACGGCTTCATCGACAACGTGCCGGTGGCGGACGTCAACCGCTACGAAGCGGCGATGCTGAGCTACATGCGCGCCGATCACGCCGACGTGCTGACCGCGATCCGCGACAGCCGCGAGCTGGGCAAGGACACCGAGGCCAAGCTGAAGGAAGCGCTCGGGCAGTTCGCGAAGACGTTCGCGTAAAAGGCATTTAGCCCTCTCCCCTGTGGGGAGAGGGTTGGGTGAGGGGTCGGTGTCTCACCGAGGCGGCCCTCTCTGCGAGGCCTCGGCCCCTCACCCCGACCCTCTCCCCAGAAGGGGAGAGGGAGAAGAAGGACCCAAATGGCAAGTTTGAAGGCCCTCAAGATCCGCATCGGCTCGGTGAAGTCGACGCAGAAGATCACCAAGGCGATGAAGATGGTCGCCGCCGCCAAGCTGCGCCGTGCGCAGGAGGCGGCGGTCGCGGGGCGTCCCTATGCCGAGCGGCTGGAGGGCGTCGTCGCCAGCCTCGCGCGGACGGTCGGCGTCGGCGCGTCGCCGCTGCTGGCGGGCACCGGCAAGGACCAGGTGCATCTGCTGGTCGTCGCGACCTCTGAGCGCGGTCTCGCGGGCGCGTTCAACACCAACATCGTCCGCGCCGCGCGCCGCAAGGCCGAGGAGCTGGAGGCCGCGGGCAAGACCGTGCGCTTCTACATCGCCGGCAAGAAGGGGCGCGTGATGAAGCGCTTCTACCCGACCGGGATCGTCGCCGACCATGACCTGTCGGAGATGAAGACCGCGAGCTTCGACGCCGCCAAGGAGATCGCTGACGATCTGATCGCGCGCTTCAAGGCCGGCGAATTCGACGTCGCGCATTTGTTCTACGCGCGCTTCCAGTCGGCGCTGGTGCAGGAGCCGATCGGCGCGCAGATCATCCCGGTCGCGATCCCGCAAGTAAAGGACGCCAAGGCGTCGGACGCGACGGTGGAGTATGAGCCGAGCGAGGAGGCGATCCTCGACGATCTGCTGCCGCGCAACGTCGCGATCCAGATCTTCCGCGCGTTGCTGGAAAATGCCGCCTCGGAGCAGGGCAGCCGCATGACCGCGATGGACAATGCGACCCGCAACGCCGGCGACATGATCAAGCGGCTGAGCATCCAGTACAACCGCGCGCGTCAGGCGGCGATCACGACCGAGCTGGTCGAGATCATCTCGGGCGCCGAGGCACTGTAAGTTACGTCACCGTCCCTCTTCACGAGGGATGCCGTATGTTAAAGCAGACAGAAACCCCCGCCGTTGCCGGGGCGACGAAGAGGTAAGACAATGGCCACCGTCCTAGAGGATCGCCCGACTCACCTTACGGGCCAGACCAACAACACCGGCCGCATCAGCCAGGTGATCGGCGCGGTGGTCGACGTGCAGTTCGACCAGCAGCTGCCGGCGATCCTGTCGGCGCTGGAGACCGAGAACAACGGCGTCCGGCTGGTGCTCGAGGTCGCGCAGCATCTCGGCGAGAACACCGTCCGCACGATCGCGATGGACTCGACCGAGGGGCTGACCCGCGGCCAGACCGTCACCGACACCGGCGCGCAGATCCTGATGCCGGTCGGCCCGGCGACGCTCGGCCGCATCATGAACGTCGTCGGCGAGCCGATCGACGAGCGCGGTCCGATCGCGACCGACCTGCGCGCGCCGATCCACGCCAAGGCGCCGGACTTCGTCGACCAGTCGACCGAAAGCGCGATCCTGGTGACGGGTATCAAGGTCATCGACCTGCTCGCGCCGTACGCGAAGGGCGGCAAGATCGGCCTGTTCGGCGGCGCGGGCGTCGGCAAGACCGTGCTGATCCAGGAGCTGATCAACAACATCGCGAAGGGCCATGGCGGCACCTCGGTGTTCGCGGGCGTCGGCGAGCGGACCCGCGAGGGCAACGACCTGTACCACGAATTCCTCGACGCGGGCGTTATCGCCAAGGATGCCGAGGGCAATGCGGTCAGCGAGGGTTCGAAGGTCGCGCTGGTCTATGGCCAGATGAACGAGCCGCCGGGCGCGCGTGCGCGTGTCGCGCTGTCGGGTCTGGCGATCGCGGAATATTTCCGCGACCAGGAAGGGCAGGACGTGCTGTTCTTCGTCGACAACATCTTCCGCTTCACGCAGGCGGGCGCGGAAGTGTCGGCGCTGCTGGGTCGTATCCCGTCGGCGGTGGGCTATCAGCCGACGCTGTCGACCGACATGGGTGCGCTGCAGGAGCGGATCACCTCGACCAACAAGGGCTCGATCACCTCGGTGCAGGCCGTCTATGTCCCCGCGGACGATCTGACCGACCCGGCGCCGGCGACCTCGTTCGCGCACCTTGACGCGACGACCGTGCTCAATCGCGCGATCTCGGAGCTGGGCATCTATCCGGCGGTCGATCCGCTCGATTCGACCAGCCGCGTGCTGGAGCCGCGCACCGTCGGTCAGGATCACTACGAGACCGCGCGTGCGGTGCAGGCGACGCTGCAGAAGTACAAGTCGCTGCAGGACATCATTGCGATCCTCGGGATGGACGAGCTGTCCGAAGAGGACAAGCTGACCGTCAGCCGCGCGCGCAAGATCCAGCGCTTCCTCAGCCAGCCGTTCCACGTCGCCGAGGTGTTCACCAACATCCCCGGCAAGTTCGTCCAGCTCGAAGACACGATCCGCAGCTTCAAGGCGGTGGTGAACGGCGAGTACGATCACCTGCCGGAAGCGGCCTTCTACATGGTCGGCGGCATCGACGAGGCGATCGCCAAGGCCGAGAAGATGGCCAAGGAGGCGTGACGCTATAAGCCCTCTCCCCGACGGGGAGAGGGTTGGGTGAGGGGCAGCCACCAAAGCTACCGCCAGTAGCTGTCGCACCCCTCCGCCACTACCCCTCACCCCAGCCCTCTACCCACCGGGGAGAGGGAGCCGAGGTTATAATATGCTGCATTTCGAACTCGTCACGCCGGCCCGTCTGCTCATTTCCGAGGACGTTCACATGGTGACCGTGCCCGGCACCGACGGCGATTTCGCGGTGCTGGAAGGCCATGCGCCGTTCATGTCGACGATCCGCGACGGCGCGGTGCTGGTGCAGAAGACGCCCGGTGGCCAGCCGGAAGCGATCGCGATCCGCGGTGGCTTCGCCGAGGTCAATGCGCGCGGGCTGACCGTGCTGGCCGAGCACGCGGGGTAAGCGGTTCGACGCTTCCCCGAATGTCGCTTCGGGGTTGATCCTCGAAGCCCTGTACTTTCGTCATTGCGAGCGTAGCGAAGCAATCCAGGGCGTCGTGATCCGGCCTTTGATTGCTTCGCTGCGCTCGCAATGACGGTTGGGTGGACCGGCGAGCCTGAACGACGGCAAGGCGAAGAAGCGGGGTTCCGGGTCGAGCCCGGGACGACGGCGAAGCGGTGTCGTCCTTACTTCTCGCCGTCGTCGTCCTTCTTGTCCTCCATCGCCGCCGCGATCGTGTCGATTGCCGTGCTGTCCTTGCTCTCGACCGCGGTGAGCACGGCGCCGGCCATCGTCGCCAGCGCGCCGCCATGCGGATCGTAGGCGACGCGGCGCAGCGCCGGGACCGCGGCGCCATATTCCTTCTTGCGGATGTGCATCGCCGCGACCTGCATCGCCAGCCCGGTGTCGAACGGCGCGAGCGAGAAGGCGTAGTCGAGGCCCTTCTCGGCATTGGGGCTCATCGGTCCGCCCGAACTGCGCAACGCCTGATAGTGCGCGACGAGCGGCCATGGATCCTCGGCGTCGAGATGGTTGGCGGTGATGAACCATTGCCGCACCGCCTTCCACCGCGCCGCATCGGTGACATGCTCCTTCTCGGCCAGCCCGGCCTGCGCCATGCCGCGATAGATCAACGCCTTGCGTGATTTCGGATCGACGGCGAGCGCGCGCGCCGCGGCGGCATCGGCGGCCGCATAGGCCCCGGCATCGTATTCGGCCTCGGCGAGCGCGACCTGCACCGCGGGATCGTTCGGCCAGTCCGCGGCGACCTTTCGCGCGGCGACCGCGACGGCGGGCGCGGTCTTGGTGTTCACGCCGCGCGTCGAGCGGAGCACCACCGGCATGATCGCTTCCTCACCCGGCGACAGCGCGCGCGTCGTCACCGGCCCGATCGGCAGCGTCTCGATCTTAAGCCCCAGCATCGGTAGCGCCTTTCGCGCATAGTTGTTGAGGGCGTTGTCGAGCTTGCGTGGATCGCCGAGCAGGGCCATCTGGCTCTTCGGATCGCCGCCGCTCTCCAGCGCCTTCAGATAGGCGGCGAGTTGCGTGCGGCGTTCGGCGTTGAGCAGCATGTAATGGGTGAGCAGCCACGAGCGGCCGTAGAAGACCTGCCGCTGATTCGGGTCGAGCCGCTTGTCGCTGGGCGACATCGTCAGCAAATCGCGCATCGGCAGCATCTGGTCGTCGATCAGCCCATAGGCACGATAGAGCGGTGGCGCGCCGATCAGCAGCCGATCGGACTCGAAGACCATCGTTGCGTTGAACTCGGCAAAGCCTTCGACGAACCACGCCGGGAACGCGCGGTCGCCCCACGACGAGAACATGAAATGGTGCGCATATTCGTGGAGCAGCACCGCCTGCGGCGTCAGCGCGAGCTTCCCCGTGTCGTTGGTCTTGCGCGGCACGAACGCGACCGGACCGGACAGCCGCGGCATATAGACGCCAGCCATGTCGCGGGCGCCGAGCAGCTTCTGCAAGGCCGCGATGTCCTTGACCACGAAGACGTGCACGCGTTGCGTCGGGCTGAACGCCGGATCGTCCATGCCGCGCATCACGCGCATCGCCTTGTCGAACCGCTCGAGCCGCGTCGCGAACTCGGTCACCTTGTCGGGTTCATCTTCCGAATAGACGATGAAATGGCGCGACGACGCCTGCTGCCACGTCGCGGTCGCCGGCGTGGCGACCCCCAGGGCCAGCGCCAGCGCTGCCCACATCCTGCGCATCATCCACCCCCGTCCGTCTTCCCCGCGCGTAGCGTACGAGCCGGGCGCGGAGCGTCAAGCGACGCGGATCAAGCGTCGTGGAATTGCAGGCTCGCCAGCCGTGCGTAGAGGCCACCCGCGCCGATCAGAGCGGCGTGATCGCCTTCCTCGACGATCCGGCCACCGTCCATGACGACGATCCGCGACGCGGCGCGAACGGTGGCGAGGCGATGCGCAATGACGAGCGTGGTGCGCGACGCCATCAGCCGCTCGAGCGCGTCCTGCACCAGCCGCTCGCTTTCGGCGTCGAGTGCGCTGGTCGCCTCGTCAAGCAACAGGATCGGCGCGTCGCGGAGCAGCGCGCGCGCGATCGCGACGCGTTGGCGCTGCCCGCCCGACAACCGTGCGCCACCTTCGCCGAGGAAGGTGTCGAGACCCTCTGGCAAGGCGCGGAGGAAGTCGGCGGCGTTGGCCGCCTCCGCCGCCGCCCAGACCTGCGCGTCATCGGCGTCCCAGCGGCCGTAGCGGAGATTGTCGCGCGCGCTGGTGCCGAAGATCACCGTTTCCTGCGGCACCATCGCGATCCGCGCACGAACCTCGGACGGGTCGGCGCGGGTGAGGTCGACCCCGTCGACCAGCACTTCGCCGCGCGCGGGCTGGTAGAAATGCTGAAGCAATTGGAACAGGGTCGACTTGCCGGCGCCGGACGGGCCGACCACCGCCAGCGTTTCGCCGGGGGCGACCTCCAGCGTGAAGTCGTGGAGCGCGGCGACATCGGGGCGACTGGGGTAGCGGAACTCGACGTTGCGAAACGCCACGCGGCCCTGCGGCGGCTGCGGCAGCGCCACCGGATGCGCGGGCGGCGCGATCTCGGGATGCTCGGCGAGCAATTCGCTCAAGCGCCCCGCCGCGCCGGCACCGCGCAGCAGATCGCCATAGACTTCGGTCAGCGCGCCGAACGCGCCCGCGACGATCCCGCCGGTCAGCACGAAGGCGGCGATCGCGCCGCCCGACAGACGCCCGGCGGCGACATCCTCCGCGCCTTCCCATAACACCAACGTGATCGCGCCGAAGATCAGCCCGATGACGATTGCGGTCATGATCGCGCGCAGCGCCACCCGCTTGCGCGCCGCCGCCATCGTCGCCTCGACCGCATCGGTGAAGCGCGCACTTTCACGCGCCTCCTGGCCGAACGCCTGGACGATCTTCATCGCGCCCAGCGTTTCGACGACGATCGATCCGACATCCGCGATCCGGTCTTGCGAAGTGCGCGACAGGTTGCGGACGCGCCGCCCGAGCAGGGCGATCGGCGCGATGATGAGCGGGATGCCCGCGAGCAGCATCGCCGCGAGCTTGGGCGAGATCGCGAACAGGTAGATCAGCCCGCCGATCGCGGTAAACGAGTTGCGCAGCGCGATCGACACCGTGCTACCGACCACCGTCTCGATCTGGCCGGTATCGGCGGTGAGCCGCGAGGCGATTTCGGACGGGCGGTTGGTTTCGTAGAAGGACGGGCTGAGCGTCATCAGATGCCGCTGCACCTCGGTGCGGATGTCGGCGACGACGCGCTCGCCCAGCCAGGCGACGAAATAGAAGCGCACTGCGGTGCCGAGCGCGAGCACCACGACGATCATCAGCATGTAATGGAACGACGATGCCACGGACTCGGCGGATGCGCCGTTGCCGGCGAAGCCGCGATCGATCACGCGCTTGAAGCTGTAGGGGATCGCGATCGTCGCGCCCGAGGTGACCGCCAGCGCGCTAAACGCCGCGGTAATCTGGAGCGGGTATTTGCGGGCGTGTCGAAAGACCATCGCCAGGTTGCCGAGGCGGCGGGAAGGAGCGACGTCGGAAGCGCTGGCCATGGCGGGCGGCCTAGCAGCGCGTGCCGATCCGCTCAACGTGTCGCGAAGGGTGACGAAC
Source organism: Sphingomonas phyllosphaerae (assembly GCA_036946405.1). NCBI lineage: Bacteria > Pseudomonadati > Pseudomonadota > Alphaproteobacteria > Sphingomonadales > Sphingomonadaceae > Sphingomonas > Sphingomonas phyllosphaerae. The sequence goes on from JAQIJC010000001.1 coordinate 1,078,475, forward strand.
CGGGGACCAAAGCCGGCTGCAATCGTTGCAGTCGCGTTGCGACCGGCGAAGTTGCTATAGGCGCCGCACCGGCGGGGCCGGGGAAGGAAGACGCGAATGTTGTACGACGCCTATGAATTCCAGCGCTCGTGGCTGGCTTCGGCCAGTGCGATGGCGACGGTGGGCGCCAACTGGCTGAACAACCCGTCGAATCCGTTCGCCTATCTGGGTGGCGGCCCGGTGATGGCATCGGCGCTGGAGGTGTTCGCGCATGCTTCGGCGTCGCGCGGCAAGCCGGCGTTCGGCTTCGAGAAGACGATCGTCGATGGGCGCGACGTGGCGGTGGTCGAGGAGATCGTGCTGCAACGCCCGTTCGGACAACTCAAGCGCTTCCGCCGCGAAGGCGTGGAGGGCGGGCCGCGGCTGTTGATCGCCGCGCCGATGTCGGGCCACTTCGCGACCTTGCTGCGTGGTACGGTCGAGCGGATGCTGCCGGTCGCCGACGTTTATATCACCGACTGGCGCGACGCGAAGCTGGTGCCGACGCGCGAAGGGCGGTTCGATCTCGACGATTATATCGATTATCTGATCGCGTTCCTGGAGGCGATCGGCGCGGATCAGGACGGCGCGGCGGACGGGGCGCACGGCGCACATATGCTGGCGGTGTGCCAGCCGTCGGTACCGTGCCTCGCCGCGACAGCGCTGATGAGTGCCGACCGTAACCCGTGCCGCCCGCGCACGCTGACGATGATGGGCGGTCCGATCGACACGCGTCAGGCGCCGACCGCGGTCAACACGCTGGCGACCGAGCGGCCGTTCGCGTGGTTCGAGCAGAACGTGATCGCGACGGTGCCGCTGCTGTACCCGGGCGCGGGGCGGAAGGTCTATCCGGGCTTCCTGCAACTGTCCGGGTTCATGACCATGAACCTCGGCAATCACATGATGAGCCATTACGAGCTGTTCAAGCATCTCGTCACCGGCGACGACGACAGCGCCGAGGCGACCAAGCGCTTCTATGATGAATATCGCTCGGTGTGCGACATGACCGCGGAATTCTATCTCCAGACGATCGACACCGTCTTCCAGTCGCACAGCCTGCCCAAGGGCGAGATGATGCATCGCGGACGGCGCGTCGATACCGGCGCGATCACCGACGTCGGGCTGCTGGCGATCGAGGGCGAGCGCGACGACATCAGCGGGCTGGGGCAGACCAAGGCAGCGCTGACGATCGCAAGCGTGCTGCCGGACGAGAAGAAGCGCTATTACATGGCCGAGGGGGTCGGCCACTACGGGATCTTCAACGGCTCGAAATGGCGCAACCGCATCGCACCGGTGGTCGAGGAATGGATGGCGGCGAACAGCTGATACGAAAGGGCCGGTCGCTGCGTAGCGACCGGCCCGTTTTTCGTCATCCCTGCGAAGGCAGGGATCCATGGCTGCTTCGTTCTTCGGCTCGGTCTGACACATGAGGTTCGGACCATGTGTCAGACGATTCGCGACAAGCCACAGACATGGGCTCCTGCCTGCGCAGGGGCGACGGTTATGCTGCGCTGTTTTCCGCCGTCGTCTCGACCTTGGCGTGGCTGCCTTCCTCGCCGGCCTTGATCGTGCCGCCGAACAGCATCTTCACCCGGCCCGACAGCGACATGTCGGTTTCCCACAGTTCCGCGGAGCCGATGTCGACGCGCAGCAGCGCGAGGTTCGGGTCATTGCGGCCTTCCGGGAACCACGCCTCGGCCTGCTTATTCCAGAGCTTGTCGATCTGCGCCTGATCGTTGTCGATCCGCGCGGTGCCGTCGAGGCAGGCGAAGAAATCGTGCCCCTTCGACACATATTGCGCCATGACGCGCCCGCCATCGGCAAGCCGGTTGGTCTTGCCGATAAAAAAGAACAGCGTGTCGACCTGATCCTCGTCGAGCTGCGCGGTCAGCGGCTCGTGATGCGCATGGCCATCCGCCGGGCCGACCATCACGAACGGGCTGTCGGCCATCTTCTTCCAGAGATCCTGCTTCAGCTTCTTCGGGTCGGTGTTGGCATCGGCCATGTCGCATCTCCTGTTCGGGTTCGACGGGAGAACGAGAGGCGGGGGCGTTGGTTGCCGGGGCGGTGGAAACGGCATTCTACCGCCCCGCTTGGTTGTCGTTAACGACGGCCAGCGACATAAACGGACCCGCAGCAATCACGCTGCAAAACCGGAAAGGTGAACTATGTCACTCACCGAACTGTCCTCGATCCTGGGGCTCTTGATCGCCTTTGGCACGCTTGTGCTGAAGGTCGTTGAGGTCGCCCGAAAGAACTAGGGCCGGGCGGGGTTCGGTCTGGCAGCCGGACCCCAAACGCCAAGAGCCTCGACCGCTGGCACGATCGAGGCTCCCGAAAAGGCGCTATGTCATCGCCGATGCGATACATAGCGCATCGGTCTTAACGGTTCAACGTCACAGCACCTCGAACAGCCCGGCCGCGCCCATGCCGCCGCCGACGCACATCGTGACGACGACGTGTTTCGCGCCGCGGCGCTTGCCCTCGATCAGCGCGTGGCCGACCATCCGCGCGCCGGACATGCCATAGGGATGGCCGATCGAGATCGCGCCGCCGTTGACGTTGAGCAAGTCGTCGGGGATGCCGAGCTTGTCGCGGCAATAGAGCACCTGCACCGCGAACGCCTCGTTCAGCTCCCACAAGCCGATGTCGTCCATCGTCAGGCCGTTGCGCTTGAGCAGCTTGGGAATCGCGAAGACCGGGCCGATGCCCATCTCGTCGGGCGCGGTGCCGGCCACCGCCATGCCGACATAGCGGCCGAGCGGGGTCAGCCCGCGCTGCTCGGCGAGTTTTTCCTCCATCAGCACGCTGGCCGACGCACCGTCCGACAGCTGCGAGGCATTGCCGGCGGTGATGTTGAGGTCCGGCCCCAGCACCGGCTTCAGCCCGCGCAGCCCCTCCAGCGTGGTGTCGGCGCGATTGCCCTCGTCCTTGGTGAGCGTGACCTGCTCGTGCGAAACCTCCTTCGTCTCCTTGTCGACGTTCGCCTTGGTGGCGGTGACGGGGACGATCTCGGCATCGAAGCGCCCGGCGGCCTGTGCCTCGGCGGTGCGCATCTGCGAGCGATAGCCATATTCGTCCTGCGCCTCGCGCGAGATGCCATAGCGCTTGGCGACGATCTCCGCCGTCTGGAGCATCGGCATGTAGATATCCTTATGCATCGCCAGCAGCTCGGGGTCGGGGGCGACGCGCATCTCCGGGGTCTGCACCATGCTGATGCTCTCGACCCCGCCGCCGATCGCGATCTGCATCCCGTCATGCACGATCTGCTTGGCGGCGGTGGCGATCGCCATCAGCCCGGAGGCGCATTGCCGGTCGAGCGACATGCCGGACACGCTTGTCGGCAACCCGGCGCGCAACAGGCTGGTGCGCGCGATGTTCGGCGATTGATGCCCCTGTTGCAGCGCGGCGCCGAGCACGACGTCGTCGACCTCCGCGCCATCGACGCCGGCACGTTCGACTGCGGCCCTGATCGCGTGGCTGGCGAGCGTCGGGGAGGGCAGGTTGTTGAACGCGCCGCGATAGGCGCGGCCGATCGGCGTGCGGGCGGTGGAGACGATAACGGCGGAGCGCATGGGACAGGGCCTTTCGGTGCAGCCTAGACGAAAATATGAGTGATCCATTCGGCGAGCATCGCGGGCTTCTCCTGCCCGTCGATCTCGATCGTGACCTCGGAAGTCGATTGATATTGGCCGGGGCGCTTCTGCTCGAACGACAGCAGGCGTGAATGGGCGCGGATGCGCGCGCCGGACGGAACGGGGGCAAGGAAGCGGACGCGGTTGCCGCCATAATTGACGTGAATCGTCGCGCCGCTGACCGTCGGCAGGTCGGGCGTTTCGGCCATCAGCAGGGGCAGGAGCGACAAGGTGAGAAAGCCGTGCGCGATCGTGGTGCCGAACGGCGTCGCGGCAGCGCGGACGGGATCGATGTGGATGAATTGGCGATCGCCCGTGGCCTCGGCGAAGGCGTCGATCATCGCCTGCGTCACCGTGATCCACGCCGAGACGCTGGTACGTCCGATCGCGGCCTCCACTTCGTCGAGCGTCACGGCGCCTCTCTCCCAACCTCTGGCGGTTGTGTAGGCGCATCGACAAGCCGCTCGCAAGCCGGCGCGAACCGAAAACAAGAAATTCGTGTTATATTCGGAGAACGGGCGCCGGACCCGACCTTCTAAAAACGGATCGTCCGCGCCGGTGATACGCTCCGGCGCGGACCGGCCGCCTCAACGGCAGCGCACCTTGCCGCGGTCGATCTCGCGACCGAGCAGCGCGCCTGCGCCACCGCCGGCCAGCGTGCCAAGCAGCCCGCCGCCGACGAGGTTGCCGAGCAACGCGCCGCCAGCGCCGCCGACCACCAGACCGGTGGTGCCGTCGTTGCGGCGGCAATAGGAGCGGCCGTCACGCCCGCGATAGACCTGATCCTCGCGGCTCAGGCGACGCTCGCGATAGTTGCCGCGGCGATAGTCGCGCGCCGCATCCCAGTCATCGCGGTCGCCATGCCATTGATAATCCCGGTCGCGACGCTGGGCGTCCGCCGCCGGAGCGGCGACGATCGGGGCGGAGACGGTGGCGATCGCCAGCGCCGTCAGCAGAGCCTTCTTCATCTCGATCATACTCCTTCCAGTGCCTGCACGAACGTTGCAGGCACGGAAGGGTTCATGCGGGTTGCGTTACGGCCTGTCCGGGATCGGGAACGAGCAGCTTTTCACGCCGTGTAACGATCAGCGGGACCACAATTTGCCCCGCGACGTTCACCGCGGTGCGCCCCATGTCGAGAATGGGATCGATCGCGAGCAATAGTCCGGCACCCTCGAGCGGGAGGCCGAGTGTGGTGAGCGTGAGCGTCAGCATCACCAGCGCGCCGGTCAGCCCGGCGGTCGCCGCCGAGCCGATCACCGAGACGAGCGCGATCAGCACGTAATCGGGGGCATGAAGCGCGATGCCGTAATATTGCGCGACGAACAGCGCCGACACCGCGGGGTAGATCGCGGCACAACCATCCATCTTGGTCGTCGCGGCGAACGGCACCGCGAAGGCGGCATAGTCGCGCGGGACGCCGGCCTTCTCGGCGACGTCCTCGGTGACCGGCAAGGTCGCGATCGACGAGCGCGAGACGAAGCCGAGCTGGATCGCCGGCCAGGCGGTTGCGAAGAAGTGGCGCGGTGACAGGCGGTTGGCAGCGAGCAGCGCGGGATAGACCCCGAACAGCACCAGCGCGAGCCCGAGATAGACCGCGCCCGCGAAGCTGCCGAGCGCGGCGAGTGACGACCAGCCGTAGCGGACGATCGCGGTGCCGATCAGCCCGGCGGTGCCGAGCGGCGTGAGCCGGACCACCCAGCGCAGCAGCTGGCGGAAGATCGTCAGCAGCGAGGCGTTGACGGAGAGGAACGCTTCACCGGCCGCGCCGACCTTCACCGCCGCCGCGCCGACCGCGATTGCGACGACGATCAATTGCAGGACGTTGAACGAGATGCCGGTGGTGGCGGCGCCGTCCTTGAGCTTGGTCGATGCCTCCAGCCCGAGGACATTGCCGGGGATCAGCCCGCGCAGGAAATCGAGCCACGAACCGGTGGTGCCGGGTGCGACGGCACTGGTGGCAGCGACACCCGCGTGGGCGCCGGGCTGAAGGACGGTTCCGAGGGTCAGGCCGATCGCGACCGCGATCAGCGCGGTGATCGCGAACCACAGCAATGTCTGACCGACCAGTCGCGCGGCATTGCCGAGGTCGCGCAACGCCGCGACCGAGGCGACCAGCGCGGTGAAGACGAGCGGAACGACTAGCGCCTTGAGCAATTTGACGAAGCTCTCGCCGATGAGGCGCAGCGTTTCGGCAAGCGCACCATCGGGCGCGGTGCGCGCCACGAAGCCGAGCGCGACCCCGATCGCCATGCCGGCGAACACCTGCACCGTGAAGGAAGGTTTCTGCATGTTGCCGAGGTGAGAGGGCGCTGAGGTTTGTGCCAGCAACTTTGCGTTTGTGGGTGGGGAGCGGGGCTTTTGGGGGTGGGGAGGCATCCAGACCCGTCATTCCCGCGAAGGCGGGAATCCAGACGCGCAGGTTAGGGCAGGGGCCGCCACGTCAGAGGTTCTGGATTCCCGCCTTCGCGGGAATGACGGGTCTGGGTATGGCGGACGCTTACCAAACACGCCGTCGCCCCTGCGGAGGCAGGGGCCTATCTCTGTGTCGTCCTTTTGTAAGATCTGACACATGGGCGGCTGCCGTGTGACAGATGTTTCTGACGCACGCGACAGACATGGGTCCCTGCCTGCGCAGGGGCGACGGCGATTGTGGGCTCAGTCCTTCGCTGACTGAACCGGCTCCGCGTATGGCATCACCAGCGTCCCGTCCGGTGCGGCGGTGTAGGTGGTCTGGGTCGGGTAGGGGATCGTGATCCCCTCCTGCGCGAAGCGGCGGATGATCGCGACCAGCAGGCGGTTGCGGACATTGTGCGCGGTCGCCCAGTCGTCGCCGGGCGTGTCGACCTGCAACGCGAAGTCGAGGCTCGACGCACCGAACGACTCGAAGCCGGCGCGCGCGACCTTGGCGCCTTCCGCCTCGACCAGCTCGGTGAGGATCGCGGGGATACGCTCCAGCGTCCCGGGCGGCGTCTCATAGGCGACGCCGATCGTGTACGACACGCGGACGTGATCGCGCTGCGACGTGTTCTGGATCTCCTTGTCGAGCAGATTGCGGTTGGAGATGATCCGTAGCTCGCCGGTGAAGGCGCGTATCCGGGTCGATTTGAGGCCGATCGCCTCGATCACGCCGCTGGTGGTGCCGTAGCTGACCTTGTCGCCGCGGCGGAACGGGCGGTCGAAGATGATCGCCAGCGCGGCGAACAGGTCGGCGAAAATGCCCTGCGCGGCCAGACCGATCGCGATGCCGCCGACCCCGAGCCCCGCGACGAGGCCGGTTACGTTGACGCCGAGATTGCTGAGCACGACGACCAGCGCGATCGCGAACACCGCGAAGCTGACCAACAGGCGGATCAGCCCCATCGCGCTCATCAGCGCCTCGCCCGAATAATGTTCGTCGCGGGTGCGGTGCTCGATCGCGCCGAGGATCAGCTCGCGCGCCCAGATCGCGGCCTGAAAAACCGCGGCGACGGTGAACAGGAAGGTGATCGTCTTGTCGACGTCGGCCGGAGTGGCGGCATAGCCGTCGACCAGCTTGGCGGAGAGCATGATGATAAAGAAGGCGTTGGTGCGCTCGATCGCGCGGCCGAGCACCGCGGCCCAGCCCTTGCCCGACGCGCTGCGATGCGCCAGCCGTGGCCCGAACGCGCGGACCCAGAACAGCAGCAGCGCGATCGCGACGCCGATGCCGACCGCGATCAGGATTTGCAGCCAATGCTGCTGCAACCAGATCAGGCTGGAGTGGAGCAGCGCGCCGGCCTGCTGACCGACGCGATCGGTGTCGAACGCCGCCTTCTGCGCGGCGGCGGCATTGGTATTGCTCATGTCAGGCGGCTTTCAGCTCACAGGCACCGCAGGCTTCGAGGAAGGCGATCAGCCCGCGCTCGGTACGCGTGAGATAGTGCGTCGATCGCGGCAGCCGCAGCGTCTGGCGGAACGCGGCCTGCGCGGCCTTGTCCTTGCCGAGTTCGATCAACGCCGGGTGGACGTAGGATTTGCGCGCGATGGCGGGGGTATTGCCGAGATGCGCGACGACCGGTTCGAGCATCGCCTTGAGCCCGATCGGCGCCTCCGCCTCGATCAGCGTCTCGAACGCGACGACGCTCGCGCCCCAGGTGCGGAAATGCTTGGCGGTGAAATCGTCGCCCATCGAGGCGCGGAGATAGGCGTTGACGTCGGACGAGGTGACCGCGTGCGGCTCGCCGTCGTCACCGACATACTGGAACAGCTTCTGGCCGGGCAGGTCCTGGCATTTCTTGACGAAGCGCGCGAGGCTGCCGTCGGTGATCTTGAGCTTGCGGATCTTGCCCGATTTTGCCTTGTATTCCAGCTTGAGCGTGCTGCCGCTGATCTGCGCATGGCGATCGCGCAGGGTGGTCAGCCCGAAGCTCTTGTTCGTCTTGGCATAGGTCTCGTTGCCGATGCGCAGCGCGGCGACGTCGAGCAGCTTGACCACCGCGGCGACGGTGCGTTCCTTGGTATGGCGGCGGCGTTCGAGGTCGGCCTCGACACGCGCGCGCAGCTTGGTCAGCGCGCGGCCGAACGGCGCGCAGAGATCGTATTTCGCCGCCTCCTGCTGCGCGCGGAAGCCGAGGTGATAGCGATATTGCTTGCGGCCCTTTTCGTCCCAGCCGACCGCCTGGATATGGCCGTCGCCATCGGGGCAGAACCACGCATCGGTATAGGCCGGGGGCAGGCCGATCGCGTTCAGCCGGTCGATTTCGTCGCGATCGGTGATCCGCTTGCCGCTCGCATCGTAATAGGCCCAGGCATCGTGGCGCGTGCGCTTGCGCGTGATACCGGGCGTATCATCCTCAAAGAAAACGATATTGCCTGCCACCTGTGCCCTTCCGCGGTGCTGTGACCCGGCCTTCGAAATGCGCAAGGCCGGCGCATCGTTCCCGGAACGGGCGCGCGGCGCGGGGGGTTGGGGCGCGGGACTATCCGTGTCCAGCAGGAGAATGACATGGCCGATTTGTCGCAAGCCCGCGTGCTGATGATCGCCGCCGACGGCTTCGAAACCGTGGAATTGTTCGAACCGCGCAAGGCGCTGGAGCAAGCCGGGGCGACGGTGAAGCTCGCCTCGATCAAGCGCGATCCGATCCAGGGAATGAAGGGCGACATCAACAAGGCGGAAACCGCCACCCCCGACCTGACGTTGGAAGAGGTCGAGGTCGACGATTACGACGCGCTGGTGCTGCCGGGCGGGGTCGCCAATCCCGACAAGCTGCGCGTCGAGGATCTGGCGGTCGAGATCGTCCAGCAATTCATGGACGAGGACAAGATCGTCGCCGCGATCTGCCACGCGCCGTGGCTGCTCGCCGAGGCCGACGTGATCGACGGGCGGCGCGTGACCGGGTTCGTCTCGATCCGCACCGATCTGGCGAACGCCGGCGCCGAGGTGGAGGATGAGGAAGTGGTGATCGACGACAATTTGATCACCAGCCGCAAGCCCGACGATATTCCGGCGTTCAACAAGGCGATCATCGACGCGCTGACCGAGGAACTGGCGGACTGATCGACTGTGTGCCGCGCCGGCGCGGACCCGCCGGCGCGCCGTAGAGGATATCCAAAGATGGCTACCGCCGCGTTTACCATCGGCTTACCATTGCCGCGGTATCAAGCGGCATGTTCGACGACACCCTGCTCCACTCGCCCTTCGCGCGCAGCCATGGCGTGCTCGATACGATGCTGGCCGCGGTCACGCGGCTCGGGCGGCGACGTGCCGAACGCGTCACCGCCGCGGGGGGACAGGCGCCGTGCGCGTGGATGGCACCGCCGCCCGAGCGCGCGCTGCCGCGCGACCTGAACCTCAAGCTCAGCGCGTTCGACCCGGGTGCGCTGCGCCGGAGCACGCCGGTGTCGGCGGCGGCATTCGTCGATCCACTCCTCCTCGAACGGACGCTGCACCGCATTCCGGCACGCTGAGGTCGGACGCGACCGTCACGCCCTCCAGCCGCAGCATGACGCGATCGCCATAAGGCTCGCGGGCGGCGACATGGAGGTCGGCGACGATCTGGCCGGGAAGGACCGGATCGAAACTGGCCAGCCGGGAAAGCCAGCCGTCGAGCGCATCGTTCGCCAAGGCGCTGACGACCAGTTGGTGGCGCGCGCCCGAGAAGGTGGCGCTGTGCCACGCGACCGCACACCGATGTTCGATTGCCAGCAACACGCCGGCACGCGCCGCATCGCGCGCCACCGCGCGTTCGAACCGCGTACCCGTCACGACGCGCGCGCCGCGAGGATCGCCTCTACCCGCGCACACAGCGCCGGCCCGGGCACGCGCCCGCGGCGCAGATCGCGGACCAGCCGCGGATCGTTGACCGCGCGCCGCCCGAAGGTGGTTTCGGCGACGCCGGTCCGCCGCAAATAGATGTCGATATCGTTCAACAGGCACATGGACTCTCACTCCGACTCTGCGTTCTGCATATGTTCCACTTTGTTCTTCTTGTCGAGGAAAAATCCTCTGTGTAGGGTTGCGTGATGAACGACACCCCACAACAGGCACTTGCGGCCGCCGCGCGCACGCGTGGGGTGGCGCTGTCGGCGCTGTCGCGGATGCTGGGGCGCAACCAGGCGTATCTGGGGCAGTTCGTAAATCGCGGCTCGCCGCGGGTGCTGCCCGAGCGCGAGCGGCGGATGCTCGCCGATTTCCTCGCGATCGACGAGGCGGTGCTCGGTGCGCCGCCGCCGGTGAACGAGGACGTGGGCGTCCCTTGGCTGGCGGTGCAGGCGGCGGCGGGGGCGGGGCAGTTGGCCGACGAGCGAACGCTCCGCCACGAGCGACTGCCGCGCGCGGTGCTGCGCGGCGCGGGGGTGACGCCGGAGGCGGCGTCGGTGATCGCGGTCAGCGGTGATTCGATGGCGCCGACGCTCAAGGATGGTGACCGGCTGCTGGTCGACCGCGCGACGCGGCGGATCGCGGGGCGGGGCGGCATCTATGTCGTGCGGCGCGGCGAGGCGGTGGTGGTCAAGCGGCTGGTGCCGCACGGCGAAACGGTCGAGATCCGCAGCGACAATCCGTTGTGGCCGGTCGAGCGCGTGCCGCTCGCCGAGATCGAGGTGATCGGGCGCGCGACGTTGCTGCTGCGGCGGCTGTAGCGGCGCGCGCGCGGGCTCGTTACACTCGCCCGAGAACAAGGAGAGGTAGCGCATGAAACTCGCCAGTCTGAAGCAGGGGCGCGACGGTCGCCTGGTCGTCGTTTCGGACGATCTGGCCTGGTATGCCGATGCCGGTCATATCTGCGCGACGCTGCAGGCCGCGCTCGACGACTGGACGCAGGTCGCGCCCGCGCTGGAGCTGCTGGCGGTCGATCTGCGCAACGAGGCGATCCCGCGGGAACGCTTCCACGAACATGACGCCGCCGCGCCGCTGCCGCGCGCCTATCAGTGGCTCGATGGCTCGGCCTATGTGAACCATGTTGCGCTGGTGCGGCAGGCGCGCGGGGCGGACCTGCCCGACAGCTTCTGGCACGATCCGCTGATGTATCAGGGCGGGTCGGACGGCTTCCTCGGCGCGCGCGATGCGATCCCGCTCGCCGACGAGGCGTGGGGCTGCGATCTGGAAGGCGAGGTGGTGGTCGTCACTGGCGACGTGCCGCTGGGCGCGACGCGCGAACAGGCGCTGGATGCGATCCGGCTGGTCGGGCTGACGAACGACGTGTCGCTGCGCAACCTGATCCCCGCCGAACTCGCCAAGGGGTTCGGGTTCGTGCAGTCCAAGCCGGCGTCGGCCTTCTCACCGGTGTTCGTCACGCCGGAGGCGCTCGGCGACTGGTGGCGGGACGGCAAGCTGCGCCGCCGGTTGCAGGTCGAGGTGAACGGCGCGCCGTTCGGCCGGGCCGAGGCGGGCGAGGACATGACCTTCGACTTCGGCACGCTGATCGCGCACGCCGCCAAGACGCGCGCGCTGGGCGCGGGGACGATCGTCGGATCGGGCACCGTCTCCAACCGCGATGCCGATGGCGGGCCGGGGCGGCCGATCGCGGAGGGTGGCGTGGGCTATTCGTGCCTCGCCGAGCTGCGCACGGTCGAGGCGATCAAGGATGGTGCGGCGAAGACGCCGTTCCTGCGCAGGGGCGACACGGTCAAGATCTGGATGGAGGACGATCGGCACCATCCGATCTTCGGCACGATCGAACAGACGGTCGGCTGAGCCGCTACGCCTCGGGCGAGGTGCGCTGGGCGCGAAGCTCGGGGCGGCCGAGCATCGCGAAACCGATGAAGGCGGCGACCAGCCGGTGGTCGTCGACCGCGGCCAGCATTTGCTTGAGATCGTGGAGGAACAGCTTCGCGCCGCTCGCATCGCGGACACGGCGCGCGTCCATCGCCCAGCCGCCGAACTGTCGCTCGGCTACCGCGCGCCGCTCAACATAGGCGATGGCATCGTGGCGCGGGTCGCGCGTGATCCGGGTCATGAGTGCCTCGACCTGCGGCTGCGCTCCTTCGAGCGCCTGGATGAAGCGACCGCCATCGTGGAGCAAGAGCCCGGTGATCGCATGGCTGCCGTTGAAACGTGCCGCGCTCGTCGCCAGCCGCGTCAGGTGGGGATCGTCGAGTGGTCGGGTAGCGCGGCTGATATACACCAGCTGGTAAACGGGATCAGCCATGCCCGAAATATGGCCGAAATGCCGTCGAATTGTTAGTGCGATTCATTACAGGTCACTGACTTAGCTAATGAAAATCGTGGCTGCGGATCGGGATCACGTCTTCGGGATCGCAGCCGTTACGGAATGGCGGGTGATAGTCGCTGCGCACGCGCGTCTTCCAGCCGGGGTCGCCGCGATCGGGTGACCCAGGGTGCGTCGCGCCATCGCCGCGGCTGGTGAGGCGCGGCAGGTCGATATCGCCGACCGTGCGCAGCATCGCGGTGCGATCGTGGATGCGATCGGCGATGACGTGGATCACCTCGCCTTCGCGCTGGACGACGCCGGTGACGCTGATCATCGCTGAGGACATCACGACGGTGCGCTGCGCCTCGAACCGGTCGGGCCACAAAATGATATTGGCGACCCCGGTTTCATCCTCGATGGTGATGAACAGCACGCCCTTCGCCGAGCCCGGCTTCTGGCGGACGAGGATGATCCCCGCCACCTCCACGCGCCGGCCGTCGCGCGTTTCCCGAAGCTGCGCGCACGGGATCACGCGCTGGTCGGCAAGCCGGTCGCGCAGGAAGAACAGCGGATGTTCGCGCAGGGTGAGCTGGGTGGCGCGATAATCCTCGACCACCTCGCGCCCGGCGGTGAGCGGCACCAGACTGACCGGCGGTTCGCGGCGCTCGGCCGCCTCCAGCAGCGGCAGCGGCGTCTCGCCCAGCCCGCGGATCGCCCATAACGCCTGTCGCCGGTCGAGCCCGAGCGCGTGGAAGCCATCGGCCTTGGCGAGCTTCTCCAGCGTCGCGAGCGGCACGCCCGAGCGGCGCCACAGATCCTCGACCGAGCGGAACGGTGCCTCGGCGCGCGCGGCGATGATCCGCGCCACGTCGATCATCGACACGCCGTGGACGATCTTCATCCCCAATCGCAGCGGCAGCCTCGCGGTGTCGCCCTCGTCGACCAGCCGCGTGTCCCAGTCGCTGTCAACGACGCACACCGGGCGGATCACTACGCCATGTTCGCGCGCGTCGCGGACGATCTGCGCGGGGGCGTAGAAGCCCATCGGCTGCGCATTGAGCAGCGCGCAGCAGAACACGTCCGGGTGATGGCATTTCATCCAGCTCGACGCATAGGCGATCTTGGCGAAGGAGGCGGCGTGGCTTTCGGGGAAGCCGTAGGAGCCGAACCCCTCGATCTGCTTGACCAGCCGCTCGGCGAAATCGGGGCCGATGCCCTTCTTCGCCATGCCCTCGATCAGCTCGGTTTTGAACTGCCCGACGCCCTGCGTGTATTTGAAGGTCGCCATCGCCTTGCGCAATTCGTCGGCGCGCGCGGGCGTGAAGCCCGCACCCTCGATCGCGACTTTCATCGCCTGTTCCTGGAATAGCGGGACGCCGTACGTCTTGCCCAACACCGCCTTCAGTTCAGGTGACGGATAGTCGAACTCGATCGCGGGGTTGCGGCGTTTCTGTTCGCGGCGCTTCAGATAGGGGTGGACCATGTCACCCTGGATCGGGCCGGGGCGGACGATCGCAACCTGGATGGCGATGTCGTAGAAATTGACCGGCAGCATCCGCGGCAGCATCGCCATCTGCGCGCGGCTCTCGATCTGGAAGACGCCGAGCGTATCGGCCTTCTGGATCATCTTGAATGTCGCGGGGTCGTCGGTCTGAAGATCGGGATGGTCGAGCGTCAGATTTACATTCTTGTGGCGCGCGAGCAGGTCGAAGGCGCGGCGCATACAGCCGAGCATCCCGAGCCCGAGGATGTCGACCTTCATCATGCCGGCTTCCTCGACATCCTCCTTTTCCCATTCGATCACGCGACGATCGGCCATCGCGGCGGGCTCGATCGGGACGAGCGCGTCGAGCCGGTCGCGGGTGAGCACGAAGCCGCCGGGATGCTGCGACAAGTGGCGCGGGGTGCCGATCAGTTCGCGCGCCAGTTCGAGCGTGAGCGCGAGCCGCGGGTCGCCGCGATCGAGGTTGAGCGCATCGACATGGCGGTCGGCAACGCCTTCCTCCGACCAGCCCCACACCTGCCCGGCGAGCGCGGCGGTCATGTCCTCGGGCAGGCCGAGCACCTTGCCGACCTCGCGCACCGCACCGCGCGCGCGGAAGCGGCTGACCACCGCGGTCAGCGCGGCATGGTCATGGCCGTAGGTGTCGTAGATCCACTGGATCACTTCCTCGCGGCGTTCGTGCTCGAAATCGATGTCGATATCGGGCGGCTCGGCGCGGTTCTCGGACAGGAAACGCTCGAACAATAACTGGTGGACGATCGGGTCGATCGAGGTGATGCCGAGCACGAAGCAGATCACCGAATTGGCCGCCGACCCGCGCCCCTGACACAAGATGTCCTGGCTGCGCGCATATTCGACGATCGAATGGACGGTGAGGAAATAGGCGGCGTAGTTGAGTTTCGCGACGAGCCCGAGTTCCTTGGCGAGCAGGTCGCGATAGTCCTGCGGGACCGCGCCGTCGAAGCGCCGGTCGAGCGCGCGGGTGGCGAGCTTTTCCAGCGCCTGTTGCGGGGTCTGCCCGCTCATCACTTTCTCTTCGGGATAGAGATACTGGTCGCGCAGGTCGCGGGGTGAGAAGGTGCAGCGCTCGACGAGGGCCTCCACCGCGGCGAGCGCGTCGGGGAAGCGCACGAAGCGGCGTTCCATCTCGTGCGGCGGGTGGAGGCAGCGGTCGGCGGAGCGTTCGCGGCGCAGCCCGAGCGCGTCGATCGTGGTCTTCTCGCGGATCGCGGTGACGACGTCCTGGATCATGCGCTTGTCGGGATGGTGGTAGAGCACGTCGCCGGTCGCGAGCGGGGCGAGGCCGTAGCGGCGTGCGGCGACGGCGGCCTCGTACAGGCGGCGCGCATCGTCGGGGCGGCGCTGCTGCGTCAGGCAGACATGGCCGCGCGCGTCGCCCGAGCCGGCGCCGAACAGATCGGCCATCCAGCGCAATTCGCCCTCCTCGGCCCCGTCCGCGCCAGGGACGAGCGCGGCGACCAGCCCGGCGGCGTGCGCGGCGACATCCTCCCAGTGCAGGAAGCAGCGGCCTTTCTCGCCATGCTGCGGGCGGGCGCGCGCCTTGCCGATCGTCAGCAAGCGGGTGAGGCGGCTCCAGGCGGCGAGGTCCTGCGGCCAGACGAGCAGTGACGCGCCGGTGACGAGATCGAGCCGACAGCCGGCGACCATCCGCACGGGATTGCCCTGCGACGAGGTCTGTTCGGCGGCGACCAAGGCGCGGACGATCCCGGCGACCGAATTGCGATCGGTGATGCCGAGCGCGGGGAGGCGCATTTCCGAGGCGGTGGTGAACAATTCCTCGCACGACGACACGCCGCGCAGAAAGCAGAAGTGCGTCGCGACCTGAAGTTCGGAATAGGTCATGACCGCTTCCGTTCGTCATTGTGTGTCGGTGCAGGTCGAGCCGCTGCGGACACCGCTCCCGTCATGCCGGACTTGTTCCGGCATCCACCGTGCCGCAAATGCCCGAGCCGTTGCTCTTGCCGAGCCGTGGACCCCGGAACCAGTCCGGGGTGACGATGTGGCCGGGGCGATGTTTGGCGCTGCACAGAGGTCGCGCGCAAGCCGGAGGCGCGACGGCGCGCGTTGACCCGTATCCTCAACTGCCGAACCCATGCAGGAACCAGCTGAGGTCACCGGTTTCGTTGCGCAGTCCGTCGCCGCGGCGGAACAGCCAGAAGCGTTGCCCGGTCTCGTCCTCGACACGGTAATAGTCGCGGACCGCCATCCGCTCGGGCGCGCGCCGCCACCATTCGCCCGCGACGCGCTCCGGGCCTTCGGCATGGACGATGCGGTGCGTGGCGCCGCGCCACGTGAAGCGCTTCGGCGGCTGGTCGGGGAGTTCGGCGAGGACGTGGTCGATCCGCTCCGGGCGGCGCAGCAGCAGCACCGGGCGTGGCCAGCGCGGGTGCCACGGATGGTCGGGGCTGCGCGCGTCGAGGTGGCGGACGTCGTCGGGGCGCAGTTTCTGTGTCTCGCGGTGTGGCGGATCGAGCGGCGCGGTGCGCATCCACGAGCGTTCGGGGACGTCGCTCTCGACCGGGGCGACGCGCCATAGCCGGCCCGCGCCGATGCGGTTGATGAGCGCGTCGATCAGCGGCGCGAGATCGGGCGCGGCATCGTCGGCGAGCGCGGGGGCGAGCGTCTCCGCACCAAGCGGGTCGGCGCGGCGCACGATCAGCGCGATGCCGTCGATGCCGTAACCGGGTTCGATCTCCTCGATGCGGCGCAGCGTCAGCCGCAGCATGTGCGCGGCGTCGCGGGTCGGGCGCGCGAAACCGAGCCGCAGGATCTGCGGCACGCCGTCGACGCGCGCGGCGATCATCTCGACCGCGCGCGCGCCCTGACCGGCCTTGGCCAGTGCGACCGCGAGCCGCTGCATCAGTTCGCGCAGCCAATGTTCGATCGCGTCGGGGGTGGCGATCGGCTCGACGAAACGCTGCTCGACCGCGATGCGCGTCGGCGGGACGATCGGCTCGAACGGTTCGGGCAGCTGGCCGAGCGCCTGATCGATGCGGTCGGCGATCGCACGACCGAAGCGGCGGACGAGCGGCGCGCGGGGTAGGGCGGTGAGCTGGCCGATCGCCTCGATCCCGAGCCGCGCGAGCAGTTCCAGCGCGGGCGCGTCGAGCCGCAGCGCCGCGACCGGCAGCTGTGCCAGCGCGGCGCTTTGCCCAGCGGGTGGAACGATCTGCACGGCGTCGCGTGCGCCGAACCGCGCCTGCGCCCAGGCCGCGCCCGGCGTGTCGGCGACCGCGACGCGCGCCGCGATGCCGTAGCGCGCGAGCAGCCGCAGCAGCCGGCGGCAGAAGCGCGCCTCGCCGCCATGGAGATGCGCGACCCCGGTCAGGTCGACGAACAGCCCGTCGGAGTCCGACACCGCGACGGTCGGTGCCCAGCGGCGCGCGAGCAAGGTGGCGAGCGCGGCGAGATCGGCGGCGTCGCGCGCGGGCTCGGCCTCGCGCACGTCGAGTCCCGGCACCTGCGCGCGTGCCATGGTCAGCGCGGTGCCGGGGCCGATGCCGAGCGCGCGCGCCGCTTCATTGGCGGCGGCGATCTCGACGCGCGCGCCGCTGCGCTGCACCGTTACCAGCGGCGGTTCGTCGACGGGTGCGGGCAGGGGACCCGCTTCTTCGTCGTCGCAGACGCGTGCGACCATCGTCGCCAGCGTGCGGCCGGTCTGGAAGAAGCGGCCGTGGCCGTAGCTGGGCGCGGTCGGTACGCTCTTGCCGTGATTGTCGGGGTGTGGCCCCTCGCCGGGGAAGTGCACCGCGGGCATCGCGGCCAGCTGTTTGAGACTTTGGGCGAGATTGGGCGGGGCGACATGCCCGGCCTCGCCGCCATGCCCGTCGCGCGCGCTGCGGCGCGGCGCCTTCATGGCGCGGCGGACGACGACATCTTCGCCGGGGCCGAGCACCGGGGGCATCCGGCCCATGCGGTGCAGCGCGCCCGCTTCGTCGGGCGGCAGCGGGCGGAACGGGTGGTCGACCAGCTCGGTCTTGCGCGACAATTCCTGCAGCGACGGGCGGCGATGCGCGGGCAGCGCCTCGACCGCGGCTTGCAGGTCCTCGTTGCGCCAGCCGCGCGTGCCGGGGCGGAACAGCGGCTCGGCGGCCTCGGTGCGGCGCGACAGTTCGCGGAACGGGGTGGCGGCGGCCTCGCTGGTGCGGCCGAGTTCGCGCTGCGCGGGGCGGCGGTGCGCGGGCAGGCTGGCGACCGCGCTCTCGACCTGGTCGCGCGTGTCGGCGAGCCCGCTGCCGGGGTCGGTGCGCGCCCAGCGCGCGCCGGGACGCCAGCCGCCGCCACGCGGTACGGAGCATTGCTGCGCGCGCTCGGCGGCGGCGTCGCCGCCCAGCGCGTCGAAGGCGGCGCGGCCGTCGGCCTCAGCCGACCGCGCGGCGCGGTGCTCGATCCGCCGCAGCCGGTCGATCGACCAACTGGGCAGGTAGAGCGAGGCGACCCGTCTCATCGGAGCCCTCCACCAAGAGTTCGAACGGATCGCCGCCGCGCTGGCGCACGCATTCGACGTGCCAGCACGCGCGGCCCAGCCCGCCCCACGGCACCTGCGACGACGGCGCGTGCGCGACACGCCAGCGCGTCACCGCCGCGGATGGCGCGGTGATCGGATCGGTGCCGTCGCGGGTCGGGCGGCGCAGCAGCAGCGCGGGGGTGCCGCCCCCCTCTGCGGCGAGTTGCAGCCGGCGTGCCTGCGCCATCTGGACGCGCTTCGCCTCGCCGACCACCGCGCCGAGCCCGCGGTGGCGCAGTCCTTCCTCGACCAGCGCGAGCAATTCGGCGTCGTCGCGCGCCTCGGCATAGACGACGCGCGACGGCGCGAGCCCGGCCTGGAACAGCCCCGGCGCGAACAGGTCGCGCGAGCGGACGACCCACAGGACCTCACCGTGCGTGCGCGCGGCGATCCCGGCGGCGAACAGCACCGCGGCGGCATCGTCGCCCCAGCCAGCGCCGCGCGACGATACTTCGTGGAGCGCGTCGGTCCGCAGGCCGTGGTCGGCGAGACGCGTGTCGAGCGCGGCGATTCCGAACGGCAGCACGGGCCGGTCGCGCGCCTCGCCGGTGATGGCCTGCAAGCTCTCGCGGAGCGCGGCTAGGGTGGGAACGGGACCGGACACAGGCGACTCGCAATCAATATGTTCTCTATTTGTTCCTGTATGTGTTGCGTCGTCAAGGCTTTGGGGGAACTAGGAATGTGGCTGTGCAGCCGATCCGTCATCCCGGACGTGATCCGGGATCCCGCTTCTTCCGTCCGCCGAGAAGAAGCGTGGCCCCGGATCACGTCCGGGGCGACGACACAAAGGAGAGGTGCCTAGGCCGCCTCCGCCTGTTCCTCCGCCGAGGGCGTCACCCGCAAGATTTCGCTCACCGCCCGTCGCTGCTCGCGGCGCGTGACCACCGGCGCGAGGCGCCCGGTGTCGTCGCACGCGATCGCGGTCGCCGCGAACGGTGCGCCGTCGTTTTGCCGGGCGAGCGTCACTTCCCAGCGCGGGCGCGCCGTGCCGACCATCGGCACGGACCCGATCCGCCAGCGCGTCGCCGCCAAAGACGACACCGCGAACGGATCGCCGCCTTCGCGGGCCGGGCGCTTGAGCAGCAGCGCGATGGTGCGTCCGCGCGTCGCGGCCACATGCACGCGCTTCGTCGCGGCCGGCGCGGCGCGGCGGACCTCGCCGATCACCGCGCCGAGCGCGGGATGGCGCAGGCCTTCCTCCATCATCGCCAGCACGCCGGCATCGTCATCGGCCTCGGCATGAATCACGCGCTTCGACAGCAAGCCGGATTGTGCTAGCGCCGGGGCGAACAGGTCGCGGCGTCGCACCACCCACAGGATCGGTCCCCATGCCCGCGCCGCGATGCCCGCGACGAACAAGGTCGCCGCCGCATCGTCGCGCAGCGACGGCGTCGCCGCCGCGAGCTCGTGCAACGCATCGAGCCGCAGCCCGCCGTCGGTCAGCCGCGAATCGATATCCGGCACCCCGAACGGCATCACCCGCCGCCGGCTGTGCCCGTCGCCCGGCAAGGCGCGCAGCGTCTCGCGCAGGGAGGAAAGGACGCTCGACTCGGGCACGACAAGCAGGACTCCGCAGCGGATTGTCGTTCGCAATTTGTTCCATAATGATGGACCGAGTCAATGGCCTGTCACGATGCGGGACTAACTGATCGAGACGGCGTTTTGTCCAAAAGGGCTTTCGCTGACGTTGAAACAATATTACAAGCGGCTGAAATCGTGCTGCGCGTCAAGCAGCGCATGACGGAGAGTGAAACGTGGGCGAAGAACCCGGCATCGTGCACCCGCGCGGCAATCTGCCGCCGCTGTCGCTGCATGTCCCCGAACCCAAATTCCGGCCCGGCGATGCGGTCGACTTCGCCGATGTCGCGATCCCGCCCGCCGGCGCCGCCCGCCGCCCCGATACCGCCGACGCCGCACGCGATTTCACCGATCTCGCTTATTCGATGGTGCGCGTCCTCGACGAGAATCATCAGGCGGTCGGCGCGTGGAATCCGCGGCTCTCGCCCGACACGCTGCGGCGGATGCTGCGCCACATGGCGACGGTCCGCGCGTTCGACGAGCGGATGTTCCGCGCGCAGCGGCAGGGCAAGACCAGCTTCTACATGAAATCGCTTGGCGAGGAGGCGGTGGCGGTCGCCGCGGCGCACGCGCTGGATGCCGAGGACATGTGCTTCCCCTCCTATCGCCAGCAGGGGCTGTTGATCGCGCGCGGCTGCCCGATGGTCGACATGATGAACCAGATCTATTCGAACACCGGCGACAAGCTGCAGGGCAAGCAGTTGCCGATCATGTATTCGGAGAAGCGCTTCGGCTTCTTCTCGATCTCGGGCAATCTGACGACGCAATATCCACAGGCGGTCGGCTGGGCGATGGCCTCGGCGTCGAAGAGCGATACGCGCATCGCGGCGACCTGGTGCGGGGAGGGCTCGACCGCGGAGGGCGACTTCCATTCCGCGCTGACCTTCGCGACCGTCTATCGCGCGCCGGTGATCTTCAACGTCGTCAACAATCAATGGGCGATCAGCAGCTTCTCGGGCTTCGCCGGCGCGGAGGCAACGACCTTCGCTGCGCGCGCGGTCGGCTATGGGATCGCCGGCCTGCGCGTCGACGGCAATGACGCGCTGGCGGTCTATGCCGCGACCGCCTGGGCCGCGGAGCGCGCGCGCACCAATGGCGGGCCGACGCTGATCGAGCATTTCACCTATCGCACCGAGGGTCATTCGACCTCCGACGATCCGACGCAATATCGCTCGGCCGGCGAGCCCAATGCGTGGCCGCTCGGCGATCCGATCCGGCGGTTGAAGGATCATCTGGTCGTGATCGGCGAGTGGGACGAGGCGCGGCAGGCCGACATGGACCGTGAGGTCGCCGAGGAGGTGAAGGCGGCGCAGAAGGAGGCCGAGAAGAATGGCGTGCTCGGGCATGGCTTGCGCCAGCCGCTCGACTCGCTGTTCGACGGCGTGTTCGAGGAGATGCCGTGGCACCTGCGCGAGCAGCGCCAGATGATGATCGACGAGGAAACCGCGAGCGGGCGGCCATGGGACCGCAAGTGAGGGTGGCCCTTATTGCCGTCATCCCCGCGGAGGCGGGGATCCAGACGCGCAGGTCTCTGCAGGAATCGAAACGGCAGCGGGTCTGGATTCCCGCCTGCGCGGGAATGACGGAGTTGGTGTGGTGAGTGACGCGCTCGAACAACCGGTGGCCGTCGATGCAGACACCACCACCCGCATGAACATGATCCAGGCGATCAATTCCGCGATGGACGTGACGATGGCGCGCGATCCGGCGATCGTCGTCATGGGCGAGGATGTCGGCTATTTCGGCGGCGTGTTCCGTGCGACCGCGGGGCTGCAGAAGAAATACGGCAAGACCCGCGTCTTCGACACGCCGATCACCGAATGCGGCATCATCGGCGTCGCGGTCGGGATGAGCGCCTATGGCCTGCGCCCGGTGCCGGAAATCCAGTTCGCCGATTACATCTATCCCGCGCTCGACCAATTGGTCAGTGAGGCGGCACGGCTGCGCTATCGCTCGGGCGGCGAGTTCACCGCGCCGTTGACGGTGCGCTCGCCGTTCGGCGGCGGGATCTTCGGCGGGCAGACGCATTCGCAGTCGCCTGAGGGAATTTTCACGCACGTCTCGGGGGTGAAGACGGTCATTCCGTCGACGCCCTACGACGCCAAGGGGCTGTTGATCGCGGCGATCGAGGACAATGATCCGGTGATCTTCTTCGAGCCGAAGCGCATCTACAACGGCCCGTTCAACGGCCACTGGGATCGCCCGGCGGAGAATTGGTCGAAGCATCCCGGCGGGGAGGTGCCGACCGGGTACTACAAGATCCCGCTCGGCAAGGCGAACGTGGTGCGCGCGGGCGAGGCGGTGACGATGCTCGCTTATGGCACGATGGTGCACGTCTGCGCGCAGGTGGTGGCCGACACCGGCGTCGATGCCGAGATCGTCGACCTGCGCACGCTCGTTCCGCTCGACATCGCGACGATCGAGGCGAGCGTGCGAAAGACCGGGCGCTGCATGATCGTCCATGAGGCGACGCGCACCAGCGGCTTCGGTGCGGAGCTGGCGGCGTTGGTGCAGGAGCGGTGCTTCTACCACCTCGAGGCGCCGGTCGAGCGCGTCACCGGCTTCGACACGCCGTATCCGCACAGCCTGGAATGGGCCTATTTCCCCGGACCGGTGCGGATCGGGCAGGCGCTCAAGAAAATCCTGAAGGACTAAGGCAGATGGCGCGTTTCACCTTCAAGCTGCCGGACATCGGCGAGGGCATTTCCGAGGCGGAGATCGTCGCGTGGCACGTTGCGGTCGGCGACCGGGTCGAGGAAGACCAGAGCCTCGCCGACATGATGACCGACAAGGCGACGGTCGAGATGGAGTCACCGGTGGCGGGCGTGGTGGTCGAGATCGCGGGGGCGGTCGGCGATCAGGTGTCGATCGGCGCGCCGCTGGTGGTGATCGAGACCGAGGGCGAGGGAGAGGTCGCTTCTCCCGCCGCGGAGCCGGAGACGCTGGAGGCGGAGAATCCCGGTGTTGAGGAAGCGCAACCGCAAGCCCTCTCCCCTTCGGGGAGAGGGTTGGGTGAGGGGCAGGAGCCTCGCAGAGATGTCGGTCTCGGTGAGACCCCGGCCCCTCACCCCGACCCTCTCCCCAAGGGGGAGAGGGAGTCTGTTGCACCCAGCCCATCGGACACCGCCCAGACGCCCGTCCTCGCCTCCCCGGCGGTCCGCGCCCGCGCCAAGGACCTGAACGTCGATCTGTCCGCGATCCGCGTGCCCGAGGGCGAGCGTATCCGGCACGCCGATCTCGATGCCTATCTCCGCTACAACGCCGGGCAGGGCTATCACGCGCCGCACGCCCCGCGCGCGCGCGACGACGAGCAGGTGCGCGTCATCGGGATGCGGCGGCGCATCGCCGAGAACATGGCGGCGGCGAAGCGCCACATCCCGCACTTCACCTATGTCGACGAGATCGACGTCACCGCGCTGGAGGACATGCGCGCCGACCTCAACGCGCATCGCGGCGAGCGGCCCAAGCTGACGCTGCTGCCGCTGCTGATCGTCGCGATGTGCCGGACCTTGCCCGACTTCCCGATGCTCAATGCGCGGTACGACGACGAGGCGGGGGTGGTGACGCGTGCCGGGCGCGTGCATGTCGGGATGGCGACGCAGACCGATGCCGGGCTGACCGTGCCCGTGATCCGCGACGCGCAGGACCGCAACGTCTGGCAGCTCGCGACCGAGATCGCGCGGCTGGCGGCGGCGGCGCGCGCCAACAAGCTGACACCGCAGGAACTGGGCGGTGGAACGATCACCGTCACCTCGCTCGGACCGCTTGGCGGGATCGCGACGACGCCGGTCATCAACCGGCCCGAGGTGGCGATCATCGGGCCCAACAAGATCGTCGAGCGCCCGGTCTTCCGGGGCGATGACATCGTGCGCGCCAAGCTGATGAACCTGTCGATCAGCTGCGATCACCGCGTCGTCGATGGCTGGGACGCGGCAAGCTATGTGCAGGCGCTGAAAACGTATCTCGAGACGCCGGTGCTGCTGTTCGCGGATTGACGACGATATGAGGTGATCCGCCGAGAAATGAGGTGAGCAGCGACCATCCGCCTTTCCGGGTCGGATGGTCATCGAACCGTCATGAGAAATCCTCTAGGCCGCGGCCTATGCATTTCGACCTGATCCAGTCGCTCAGCCTGTGCGGCGACGTCGCCACGCCCAATGACGATCGTGCCGGGTGCGGCGTCGATCGCGCATGGGTGATCGATGGCGCGACCGATCTGTCGCCGCCCGGGTTGCTGGGGGCGCAGGGCGGCGCGGCGTGGCTGGCGGCGACCGCCGATGCGGCATTCGCGACGGCTGCGACCGAAACGCTGCGCGAGACGTGCGCGCACGTGTTCGCGACCGTGGAGGCGCGTTATGCCGCCCAACGGCGGCGCGCGCCGGAGGGGGCATGGGAATGGCCACGCGCCGCCTTCGCGGCGGTGCAACTGATCGGCGACATGCTCGAGGTCGCGTGGGCGGCGGATTGCGCGGTGCTGCACGCGTCGGGCGAGGCGGTGGCGTGGTGTACGCCTGCGCCGGACCGGTCGCCCGAAAGCGCGCGGGCGGCGGCGCTGGGGCCGGGGATCGGCGCGACGAAGCTGCGCACGCCGGCGGTGCTGGCCGACCGGCGCGCCGCGCGTGCGCAGCCGGGGCAGCGCGCGATGAGCATCGACGCGGCGGAAAGCGCGCGTGCGATGGAGCTGACGCGGGTCGCGGTGACGCCGGGCGACGATCTGCTGCTGATGAGCGACGGCATGGCGGCGCTGATCGATTCCTATGCGGTGTATGATGCGGCCGGGCTGGTTGCGGCGTTGCGGTCGCGCGGGTTGGCGGCGCTGGGGGAAGAGCTGCGCGCGATCGAGCACGAGGATGCCGCCTGCACACGCTATCCGCGCTTCAAGGCGAGCGACGATGCGACCGCCTTGTGGGTGCGGGTGGGGGAATAACGCCAGGGCGAGCGGCGGCCGTGCGTGATCTAACGCAGTCGCTTCCCTATGTCGTCATCCCGGACCTGATCCGGGTTCCCGCTTCTTCTTCTAGCGGCGAGAAAGAAGCGGGGCCCCGGATCAAGTCCGGGGCGACAAGATTGGCGGAACCGGCACGACGTCAAAGAAAGCTGTACGGATCGACGTCGACCGCGACGCGAACCTTGGCGGGCCAATCCAGCGCGCCGAGCCAGTCGCGGATCACGTCCTGTACGTCGAGCGCGCGGCGGGCGTGAACCAGTAGCCGAAAGCGATGCCGCCCGCGCAGCATCGCCAGCGGGGCGGGGGCGGGGCCGTAGACTTCCATCCCCTCGGCACGCGGCGCGGCGCGGCCGATCGCGCGCGCGGTGTCGTGCGCCGCGCCCTGATCCTCGCTCGACACGATGATCGCGGCGTAGCGGCCGAACGGCGGCGCGCCGGCGTCTTCGCGCGCCTCGTTTTCCGCCGCATAGAAGGCGTCGGCGTCGCCGGTGATCAACGCCTGCATTACCTGCGCCTTGGGGCTGTGCGTCTGGATATAGACACGGCCGGGTTTTGCGCCGCGCCCGGCGCGCCCCGATACCTGCCGGATCTGCTGAAAGGTCCGCTCCGCCGCGCGCAGGTCGCCGCCGTCGAGCCCAAGGTCGGCGTCGATCACCCCGACCAGCGTCAGATTGGGGAAGTGATAGCCCTTGGTCACCAATTGCGTGCCGACGACGATGTCGATGTCGCCCGCTTCCATCCGCGCGACGAACTCGGCGGCCTTGGCGGGGCTCCAGATCGTGTCGGAGGTGACGACCGCGGTGCGCGCCTCGGGGAACAGCGCCGCGACCTCGTCGGCGATCCGCTCGACGCCGGGGCCGCACGCGACCAACGTATCCTCGTTCTGGCACTCGGGGCACAGCCGCGGCACCGGCTCGATATGCCCGCAATGATGGCAGGCGAGCCGGCGGGTCAGGCGATGCTCGACCATCCACGCGGTGCAATTGGGGCATTGGAAGCGATGCCCGCACGTCCGGCACAGGGTCAGCGGCGCATAGCCGCGGCGGTTGAGGAAGAGCAGCGACTGTTCGTGGCGCTCGAGCGCTTCCGCCATCGCCTTGACCAGCCTTGGGCTGATCCAGCGTCCGCGTTCGGGCGGTTCGGCGATCAGGTCGATCGCCTCGATCGTCGGCAGCTGCGCGACGCCGAAGCGTCCCGGCAGCTTCACCTCGGCATATTTGCCGAGCGCGACCTGGTGCCGCGTTTCGATCGCCGGGGTGGCGCTGGCGAGGATCACCGGGCACGCCTCGAACAGCCCGCGCATCACCGCGACGTCGCGCGCGTGATAATGGACGCCGTCTTCCTGCTTGAAGCTGGTTTCGTGCGCCTCGTCGACGACGATCAGCCCGAGATCGGCATACGGGAGGAACAAGGCCGAGCGCGCACCGACCGTCACCCGCGCCTCGCCGCTGGCGATCGCACGCCACGCGCGGCGGCGCTGCGTCGCGCGCAGCCCGCTGTGCCACGCCACCGGCTCGCAGCCGAAGCGGTCGTGAAAGCGCCTGAGGAACGGCTCGGTCAACGCGATTTCGGGAAGCAGCACCAGCACCTGCTTGCCGGCGCGGATCGCCGCGGCCACGGCCTCGAAATAGACCTCGGTCTTGCCCGAACCGGTCACGCCGTCGAGCAGCGTCGGGCGGAAGGCGGCGGCGGTGACGCCAT
Source organism: Sphingomonas phyllosphaerae (assembly GCA_036946405.1). Classification (NCBI taxonomy): domain Bacteria; kingdom Pseudomonadati; phylum Pseudomonadota; class Alphaproteobacteria; order Sphingomonadales; family Sphingomonadaceae; genus Sphingomonas; species Sphingomonas phyllosphaerae. The sequence goes on from JAQIJC010000001.1 coordinate 1,104,999, forward strand.
CGACCAGCGTCGCGGCGGCGGCGCGTTGGTCGTCGGACAGCGTCGGTGGCGCGTGATCGGGATCGGGGACCGGATAGGGGCTGTCGATATCGACCGGGACCCCTTCGAGCGCACCGACCTTGACCAGCCCGCGGATCACCGCATCGCTGACGTCGGCGATCGTCGCCAGCTCACGGATCAGCCCCTGGCGGTCGCCGATCCGCTCGAGCGCCTGTTCGCGCTGGGTGGTCAGCCGCTCGGGCACATGGCCGGTCGCGCGATATTCGACGACGCTGCGCCCGCCCTCCAGCGCGGCGGTCGAGGACAAGGCCATTCGCACGACCGCGGCGGGCGGGGCGAGGTAGTAATCGGCGGTCCATTCGATCAGCCGCCGCAGGGCTGCGCGTAGCGGCGGTACGTCGGCGACCGCGAGCAGGTTGCGGAGGCGATTGTCGCCGACCTCCGCATCGGACGGCATCCGCTCCGCTTCCCATGCGACGCCGAGCAACTGGCGCGGGCCGAGCGGCGCGACCACCACCGACCCCGGCTCGACCGTCATGCCGTGCGGCACGCGGTAATCGAGCGGGCCGAGGGCGGAGTTCAGGACGATGACGCGCGCGCGGGAGGACATTGCCGGCCATATGGGGGCGCGACGAGTCGGAGGGAAGCGGCGGCATGCCGCGTCCTCGACCTTAGCCGTGATTCACGACCCGACGCGCGCGCGCTTGGCGACGTACAATTCCGCGTCGGCGCGGCGTGCGAAGTCGCGCAGCGAGTGGCAGTCGGGATCGAAGGAGGCGATCCCCACCGAACCCGCGCTGGTCATCGTCACGCCGTCGAACTCGACGGGCACGCGCAGAGCGTCCTGAAGCCGTTCGCGCAGGTCGGCACCGTCGCCAACGAGCGACGGATGCTCGACGATCACCGCGAATTCATCGCCCCCGATCCGTGCGGCGACGCTGCCCATCAGCCACGGCTCGGACAAGGCCCGGCCGGTCAGACGCAGCACATCGTCGCCGGCGTCATGGCCGAGCGTGTCGTTGATCGCCTTGAATCCATCGAGATCGATCAGTGCGAGCAGCAGCGCCGTGCCGTGCCGTCGCGCGCGGGTCATCGCCGCCTGCAGTTCGCGATCGAAGGCGGCGCGATTGGGGATGCCGGTCAGTGCGTCGGTATCGGCGGAACGCCGAAGTCGTTGTTCGAGCGCGTGGCGGTCGGTCACGTCCTGGAACACCCCGACCATCGCGACGACGCGTTCGTCGACGATCTCCGGATCGGCCATTGCGCGGACGCGGCGCAGCCGACCGTCCGCCGTGATGAAATCGGTTTCGATCGAGAACGATCGACCGTGTGCGATCGCCTCGTCGAGCGATCTCTGGACGATCGCGCGGCTGTGTTCGGGATAGAAGCGCAGCGCATCGCCGAGCAGCGGCTTCTCGCCGACCGGCAGCCCGTAGATCCGGTAGACATTGTCCGACCAGTCGAGCGCTTCGTGTTCGACCGACAGCCGCCACGATCCGATTTCGGCGATCTGTTCGGCCTGGCGGAAGATCTTGTCCTGACGCGCCAGCCGCGTCACCAGTTCCTCGCCGGTGGTGGCGATATGGATCGCCTTCAGCGCGGTACGGCGCGCCTCCAGCAACGCCTCTGCCAGTGTGGCGAGATGCGCCAGCGCCGCCAATTCGCGCGGCTCGGCCGTGCGCGGGACCATGTCGACGACGCAGAGCGTGCCCACCGCGCGGCGCACCCCGTCCGGATCGGCGACGCGCAGCGGCGCGCCGGCGTAGAAGCGCACCCCGGCATCGGTGACCAGCGGACTGTCGCGGAAGCGTTCGTCGGCCAGCGTGTCGTCGATCACGGTCAGGCGATCGTCGGCGACGGTGCGGTCGCAGAAGGCCGTGTCGCGCGCGAAGGCCATCGGGCCCGGGGTGGTGCGCGCCTTGACGAACAGGCGGTCGTTGTCGACGAGGTTGAGCAAGGCGGTGGAGCAACCGAGCAGCTCCGCCGCGAGTGCGACAAGCGCATCGAACTCCCGTTCGGATGCGGTGCCCAGCAGCGCGAGCGCCTGCAACGCCGCGGCACGCGCCGCCTCGGCAGAGCTGTCGTAGCAGGAAGTGGCCGGGATCATCGCGCTCCCTTAGCAGAGGTGAAGTTAATTTTGGTTTGCCATTTTCCTTCATGCACGGAACACGCGTCAGGGTGAGCGATCCTCCCGCCCAATTGCCGCTGCCGGTCCAATGGTCGATCCATCTGGCGCGTGATCGTCGCCGTTCCGAACATACCGTGCGCGCCTATCGTGCGACCGCCGAGCGGCTGCTGGTGTTTCTGGGTGAGCATTGGGGCGGGGCAATCGACCGCGCGGCACTGTCGCGGGTAAGCGCAGGCGACCTGCGGGCCTATCTGGCGCATCGGCGGGGCAACGGGTTGTCGAACGCCTCGGCGGCGCGCGAGCTGTCGGCGGTGCGCGGGTTCCTCGACTGGGCGGGCGGGGTCGGCGCGGCACCGCGAATGAAGGGGCCGCGCGTCAAGAAGGGCGTCCCGCGTCCGATCTCACCTGATGAGGCGGTCGCGCTGGCGACCGACGTCATGGAAGAGAGTGACGAGCCGTGGGTGGCGGCGCGCGACTGGGCGGTGCTGCTGCTGCTGTACGGCGCGGGGCTGCGGATCGGCGAGGCGCTGGCGCTGACCGGTGCGGTGCTGCCGCTGGGTGAGACGTTGCGCGTGACCGGCAAGCGCGACCGGACGCGGATCGTGCCGCTGTTGCCGCCGGTACGCGCGGCGATCGAGGACTATGCGGCGCGCGTGCCGTGGCCGATGACGCGCGACGCGCCCTTGTTTCGCGGCGTGCGCGGTGGGGCGCTGGACGGGGGGATCGTCCGCACCCGGGTGCGCGCGGCGCGCGCACGGCTGGGGCTGTCGGAGCGGACGACGCCGCACGCGCTGCGGCATAGTTTCGCGACGCACCTGCTGGGGCGCGGCGCGGATCTGCGCGCGTTGCAGGAGCTGCTGGGCCACGCGAGCCTGAGTTCGACGCAAGTTTATACCGGCGTGGATGCGGCGCATCTGCTCGACGTTTACCGGGCGGCGCATCCGCGGGGGTAGCGTACCGTCATCCCCGCGAAGGCGGGGATCCAGACGCGCGGGCCATCGTAAGTGCCGCCACATCAGAGGTTCTGGATGCCCGCCTTCGCGGAAATGACGGAGTGGGGTCAGCCGCGAGGTTTCCACGTCGCCACGCGCCACGCGTACCAGCCGAGCGCCACCACCGTCAGCGCGATCCCGATCGGGCCGACGTAGCGATCCAGTTCGGCGAAGCGACTGCCGAGATAGAAGCCCGCCCCTGCCAGTACGCCGTTCCAGATGATGCTGCCCGCAAAGGTCATCATCAGAAAGCGCGGCATCGGCATCGCCGCCATGCCGGCGGGCAGCGAGATCATCGTGCGGAAGGTCGGCATGAAGCGGAAGACGAAGATCACCCAGCCGCCGTGATCGTGGAGGAAGCCGCGCACGCGTTCGACGTCGCTCCACTCCATCGTCAGCCAGCGGCCGTGCCGCTCGACGAACGGGCGGAAGCGCGCGTAGCCGAGCCGTCGCCCGATCGCATACCAGAAGACGTTGCCGGCGGTCGTCCCCGCGGTGCCCCACAGCAGCAGCGGAACGATGTCCATCTGGCCACGCGCGACCGCGATCCCGCCAAGCCCCATGATGACCTCGGACGGGATCGGCGGGACAATATTCTCCAGCGCCATCAGCACGAAGATGCCGAGATAGCCGCCCGCGACGATCCAGTGGATGATGAAATCGGTCACGCCGCCGCCAACGGCTCCGTCAGCGTGCGCGTTCCTTCAGCCGGCGATCCACCGCCTCCCAGATCAGTCCGGCGACATCGGTGCCGTCGAATTTCTCGATTGCGACGATCCCGGTCGGCGAGGTGACGTTGATCTCGGTGAGCCATTCGCCGCCGATCACGTCGATCCCGACGAAGATCAGCCCGCGCTTCTTCAGCTCCGGGCCGAGCGCGTCGCAGATCTCCCGCTCGCGCGGGGTCAGCTCGGTCTTCTGCGCCGAGCCGCCGACCGCAAGGTTCGAGCGGATCTCGCCTTCGCCGGGCAGGCGGTTGATCGCACCCGCGACCTCGCCGTCGACCAGCACGATGCGCTTGTCGCCCTTCGCCACCGCCGGGAGGAACGCCTGCACCATATGCGGCTCTCGCCACGTCTGGTTGAACACCTCGATCAGCGCCGACAGGTTCTCGCCGCCTGCGCGGACGTGGAAGATCGCCTTGCCGCCGTTGCCGTGGAGTGGCTTGACGACGATCTCGCCATGTTCGGCGAGGAAGGCGCGCGCCTCGTCGAGCGAACGTGTCACCAGCGTCGGCGGCATGAAGCGCGCATAGTCGAGCACGAACACCTTTTCGGGTGCGTTGCGGACGCTGACCGGATCGTTGACGATCAGCGTGCGGTCGGCGATCCGCTCCAGCAGGTGCGTCGCGGTGATATAGCCGAGGTCAAACGGCGGGTCCTGCCGCATCAGGACGACATCGGCCTGTTCGCCGAGGTCGAGCGCCACCGGCTCGCCGAACGCGAAGTGATCGCCCGCGACACGCTGCACCGTCACCGGATGCGCCTTCGCCCAGACGCGCCCGTCGCGATAGTTGAGCGCATCGGCGGTATAGTGGAACAGCCGGTGCCCGCGCGCCTGTGCCGAGAGCATCAGCGCAAAGGTGCTGTCGCCGGCGATGTTGATCTGATCGAGCGGGTCCATCTGGACGGCGACGGTGAGCGGCTGGGTCATGTGCGCGGATGTAGGGCGGGTGGCGGCGGCTGTCAGTAGCCGATCCACGCATTCTCGATATGCCGCGGGCGGGTGCCGGGAGCGAGCAGGATCACGTCGACCCGAATGTCCTCGCCCGCGGTGGCGTAGCGCGGCATCAACACCTCCGCGGCGGCGGCAACGCGCGCGAGCCGGCGCTGGTCGATCGCGTGATCGAGTTCGGCGGGGCTGCGGCGGGCCTTGACCTCGACGAACGCGATCAGCGCGCCGCGTCTGGCGATGAGATCGACCTCACCGGCGGGCGTGCGGACGCGGCGATCGAGGATCTGCCAGCCCTTGAGCCGCAGCCACCACGCCGCCAACCGCTCGCCGCGCCGCCCGGCTTCCTCCGCAACGCGACGGGTGGCGGTGGAGCGGGGGCGGGGCGGGCGCATCGCAGGGGAGGATGGCGGCGATGGGTGGCTGGGGCAAGCGGCCTATCGGCGACGAATGCAGGAGGTTTCTGGCGGCCGGATGGAGGCTCCGAGATCGTGAAGAACCGATCGTGCGAAGAAACCCGGGCTGGTTGTCTGCGTGCTGTGCGGATTGCCTGCGATACGGGTAAGGATCGCTTCCAAGGCGCCCGAGCAGCCGCCCGCCCGGTCGAGCAGGGTCAGCGTCCGTGTCGCCTGCACCTGTCGCGTGGTCGTCGTTTCCGACGCGCGCGGTGCCCAGCCGAGCGCGTGTTGCTTGTCGTACGCTTGCCGTTCGCTGGCCGAGAGATAACGGATACGGGAGTCGCGCCTCTCGAGTGTCGAGCCGACGCCGCCGGCAAGGAGCCCGGCAACGACCTCACCGGCACTGACGCTGTCACGGGTCCGCAGTGCCGGCGGAGTGTTGCCGGCGTAGGTTTGCACGATGGCAGCAAGCGCAAGCGCCTCTTCCGGCGTTTCTATCTGCGCAACCATGCGGCGGTCCACCGTGATCGTGCCGTCATCGCGCTGGCTGAATGGCTGCCCGTCCGCCGGTTCGCCGATGACGAAGGTCTTGGGACCATGAAGCTTGCCCGACGCCTCATGGAGAAGTCGTACCGGATCCACGCGCATGGCAGGCGCAATGGTGGGCGGGGCAATGCGTTGGGCGCGTGCGGTGTGCGACCCGCAGCCCAGCAGGACGGCCGAGAGGATCGCGACTCGCGCAAGAGAAGCGGATAAGATCGTCATTGCAATGCCTTCATCACCGGTAAGATCACCGGGTCCATTGATCTTGCGGGCGATGGCCTCTCCGTGCAACGTTTACTGAGGCCGGCGCAAGTGGTGCGAGAAGGCATTTCCTGAAGGTCGTTGTTATTGTTTGTTTAAAGCGATGATTTGTTTCGTGGTTCGTCGCGTATTGCTCAACGATCAGCGAGTTGCTGCCGCCCTCGCGATCAACCCCGGCGCTTCCGCGACGAACCGGTCGAGCACGCCGTCGGCGATGCGGATCGTGCCGTCGAAGCGGGTTGCGCCGGGGATGGTCTTCACCGCCGCCGCCTCGCTCGCGAGCTGCTGCGCATCGGTGAAATAGCGGGGAGCCGCGGGGCTGTTCGCGTCGGCGGCGGCGAGGCCGGCGGCGGTCTGTTGCAGCGCGCGGCCCCAGAGCGCGAGCGCGTCGAGCCACGGGCGGCTCTGTTCAGTGAAGGAGGCGTCGGCCACGCCGGCGCGGATCGTGTCGGGGGCGGCGGTCAGGTCGTCGGCGGCGCGGGTGAGGTCGGCGATGCCCTGCGCCCGCGCCTCGGCATCGCCGTCTGCCAACGCTTCGCGGACGCGGGTGAGCAGCGCGTGGAGCCGCGGCGCCTGTTCCTGCCACGGCTGGCTGCCGAAGGTCGGTGCCATATGCTGCGTGTCGAAGAAGGTCAGCAGCGCGTCGGTCGCGCGCGCATCACCGCCGGCCAGTTCGCGCGCCGACCAATGCCAGGTGCGCTCGGCGTCATAATCCTTGTCGTTCCATGCGAACGCCAGCACGCCGGTGACCGCGACGCGGCTGGGTGCTTCCTGATTCATCGGGTTGGACAGGATGCCGGTCAACTCGCCCGACAGCCCGGGCTCGCGGCGGGTATAGGGTGCCATCAGCAGCCGGCCGGTGGTCTGCGCATAATCGTTGACGGGGTAATTGTCCCACAACAGCGTCTTGCGCCCGAACGCCTTGGTCGCGGCCTTGGCATCGGGGATCGAGATCGCGGGCGGGACGACATCTGTGCCCGTCCATTGCACCACCACCTTCGGATCGAGATTGTCGCGCAGCGCCGCCTTGTACGGCGAGTCCTTTGCATCGTAATATTCGGTCGGCACCATGATGAGCGGCGGCGCCTTCGGATCGCGACGCGTCAGATCGGCCTGAACCGCGTTGAGCAATTGCGCCTGCGCCTTGCCCGCCGCTGCTGCGCCCGAGGGGCCGAACGCGCTTTGGTCGGCGTCGCAATTCCACTTCTTGTACTCGATGTCGTCGAGCGCGACGTAGAAGCGGTGGATGCCGATCGCGCGCAAGGCGTCGAACTTGGTGCGCAGCGCCTGAAGATCGGCGGGCGCGGAGAAGCAGATGCTGGGCCCCGGCGAGATGGCATAGACGAAATCGACATGGTTGCGCGCCGCCGCCTGCGCCAGCGTGCCGAGCTGGGTCAATGTGCCGGCGGGGTACGCCTCGCGCCAGCGATCGCGCGCATAGGGATCGTCCTTGGGGCTGTAGACGTAGGTATTGGCCTTGACGGTCGCGAGGAAGTCGAGGTGGCGGGTGCGCTCGGCCATCGTCCACGGCTTGCCGTAGAAGCCTTCGATCGTGCCGCGCACCGGCATCGCGGGATGGTCGCGGATCACCAGCGCGGGGAGCGTGGGGCGCTGGACGAGCTGGCGGAGCGTCTGGACGGCATGGAAAAGGCCGTCGGCGTCATGACCGGCGAGCGTGATCGTGTTGGTCGCGGGGGCGATCGTGAGCGTATAGCCTTCGCGCGCGGTGTCGGGCATAGTGCCTGTCAGCGCGGTGCGGACCAGCGCGGTATCGGCGAGGCCAAGGACGATCTGCGGTTGCGTTGTCGCGCGGTCGAGGCCGCGCGCGGTGGCGATCGTCTCCACGCCGGCGGCGCGAAGGATCTGGCTGGCGAGCGCGACGGTGGCGGCATCTGTGCCGCGCGCGGCGACCAGCGTGACCCGGCGGCCCAGCGTCATCGTGTCGGTGCCGAGCATCAGCTCGGTCGGTGCGGGGAAGATCGCCGGGCGGGTCGCGACTTGCGCGGCAAGCGGCGTAGACGACAGGAGCGTGGCGGCCAGCAGGGGCAGGCCGATGCGGCGGGTCATGTCGTTCTCCGGTATGATATTGGTATTAAGCATTGTCGTAGGGTGTTGCCGTTGCCGGGGCAACTCCGCTGATCGTTCGCCGCTGCCGTCATCCCGGACTTGATCCGGGATCCCGCTTCTTGCCTTTACCGTCCAATAGAAGCGGGGCCCCGGATCAAGTCCGGGGCGACAAGCGATTAGGCATCCGTCTCGCCCTTCATCTCCAGCGCGCGGGCGTAGAGCGCCTTGCGGTCGACACCGAATGCCTTGGCGACCTCGCCCGCGGCCTTGGAGGCGGGGAGGCGGGTGAGCGCCTCCGCGAGCGCCGCATCGGCATCCTCGATCGCGGCGGGTGCGGGGGGCTCGGGCGGCGCGACGACGACGACGATCTCCCCCTTCGGCGGCGCCTCGGCGTAGCTCGCGGCGAGCGTCGAGAGCGTGCCGGTGACCGCCTCCTCGAACTTCTTGGTGATCTCGCGCGTCACCGCCGCCTCACGGTCGCCGAGTCCCTCGGCGAGCGCAGACAGGCACGCGGACAGCCGCGGGCCGGATTCGTAAATGACCAGCGTCGCGCGGATTGCGGCGACCTCGGCGATCGCGGTGGCGCGCGCCTGTTCCTTCGATGGCAGGAAGCCGAGGAAAAAGAAGCGGTCGGTCGGCAGCCCGGCGAGCGTCAGCGCGGCGATCGCCGCGCACGGGCCGGGGATGGTGACGACCTGATGCCCTGCGGCGCGCGCGTCGCGCACCAGTTTGTAGCCGGGGTCGGAGATCAGCGGCGTGCCGGCGTCCGATACCAATGCCACCACCTCGCTGGCCATTCGCGCGATCAACTGCGGGCGGACATGTTCGGCATTATGGTCGTGATAGGGGGTCATCGGGCGTTTGATGCCGATGTGGCGGAGCAATCCGGCGGTCACGCGCGTATCCTCCACGGCGATCACGTCCGCGCCCGCGAGCACCTCGGCCGCGCGGGGGGAGAGATCGCCGAGATTGCCGATCGGGGTGGCGACGATGTACAGGCCGGGGGTCAACGGGTTCACGGGAGTAGTCATGGCAGAGGCGATCGGGCGTTCGCAATGGTCGAGCGCAATGTCGCGCGTCATCACGGTCGCCGGGGCGCTGTTGCTCGCGGCCTGTTCGACGGTGGTGCCGCGCGGGCCGGTGCAGCAGGCGCCGACCGCTCAACCGGCACCGCCGCCGCGCGAAACCGCGCCCGAAGTGGTCACCGGGCTGCCACAGGATGCCGCGCGTAACCGCGTCGCGCTGCTGGTGCCGCTGACCGGCAGCAACGCCGGGGTCGGGCGCAGCCTCGCCAATGCCACGCAGCTGGCGCTGCTCGACACGCGCAACCAGCAGGTGCGGATCACCAGCTATGATACGGCGACCGGCGCGGCGGCGGCGGCGAGCCGCGCGATCCGCGAGGGCGCGCAACTGATCCTCGGGCCGTTGCTGGCCGAGGACGTGCGCGCGGTCGCACCGATCGCGCGCGCGGCGAAGGTGCCGGTGCTGTCGTTCTCGAACGATACCGGCGTGGCGGGGAACGGCGCTTACGTGCTCGGCTACGCCCCGGCGCAGGCGATCGAGCGCGTCGTCGCCTATGCGCGCGGGCGCGGGATCGACAATTTCGGCGGGATCGTCCCCAACGCCTTGTACGGCAGCCGCGCGTCGACCGCGTTCCTGCGCGCGGTCGAGCAGGCGGGCGGGCGGGTCGTGTCGCTCCAGACCTATGATCGCGGCAGCGGGGCGCTGGGCAGCGCGGTGCAGCGGATGGCCAAGGACGCTCCGTTCGGGGCGGTGCTGATCGCGGACAGCGCGGCGACCGCAACCGCGGCGGTGCCGCTGATCCGGCGCAATAGCCCGTCGACGCAGATCCTGGGCACCGAGCTGTGGAACTCGGACGGTGCAGCGCGCTCGGCAGCGGTGCTGAACGGGGCGTGGTTCGCGAGCGTGCCGAACACATTGTATCGCCAATATGCGCGCAACTATCGCGCCCGCTTCAACGCCGCACCGTACCGGTTGTCGAGCCTCGGCTATGATTCGGTGCTGTTGGTCGTGCGGATCGCGCGCGAGTGGCGACCGGGATCGCCGTTCCCCGAAAGCCGGTTGCGCGACGCCGATGGCTTCGCCGGGATCGACGGCGCCTTCCGCTTCGGACGCGACAACGTCGCCGAGCGCGCGCTGGAGGTGCAGGAGATTCGTGGTGGCGAGGCGATGACGGTATCGCCCGCGCCGTCGGGTTTCGACGGAAAATAGCCAGCGTGGGCTATGGCATGGCGGTGGCGGTCGTGTAGAGGATCGTGATGCCGATCCTTACCGCCGTCACCCATGCCGATTTGATTGCCGATGTCCGGACGCTCGCCGCGAAGATTGCGCGGGATACCGCCTGGCGCCCCGACCTGCTGGTGGGGATCGGACGCGGCGGGCTGGTTCCGGCGGTGTATCTGAGCCACGCGGCCGGACTGCCGATGCAGTCGGTCGATTATTCCGCGCAGGACGACACGCGTGCTGCGCCCGCGATCGAACGGCTGGCGACACTGACCCGCGAGGGGCGCAAGTTGCTGTTCGTCGACGACATCAACGATTCAGGGCGCACGATCGCACAGCTGCGCGGCTTGCTCGAGCAAGCGGGTGCAACCGCAGCGGCGATGCGCTTCGCGACGCTGATCGACAATCGCGGCTCGGCAGCGAAGGTCGACCTTGCGGCGCGGACGATCGATCGGGCGGTAACCAAGGACTGGTTCGTGTTCCCGTGGGAAGCGCTGGCACCGGCGACCTCGATCGCGGCGGATGCGGAAGCAGTGCCGGAGCGGACGGCGTAATTCCCGTCGCCCCGGACTTGATCCGGGGCCCCGTTTCCTGTCGAGAGAAGGAAGAAGCGGGATCCCGGATCAGGTCCGGGATGACGGAATGATGGATGGCCGATCGCCCATCGGCTTCTCAGAAGCGTAGCATACCTCCCCGTTCGCCCTGAGCTTGTCGAAGGCGTGTGACCGGGCACGTGCTTCGACAGGCTCAGCGCGAACGGTGAGGTGCCGGGAATTGTTGGAAAGGCCGTCAACTCTACCGGATTACGGCAAAGTCACGATCCCCGTCACATGCACGGTCGCGCCCTCGGCATGGACCGCGCCGTTGACGATGCCGGTGATCGTCACCTCCGCGCCGGGCTCGGCGGTGATGTCGCCGCGGACCATGCCCGAGATCGTGACGCGGCAGCCTGCCGCGATCGTGATGTCGCCGCTGACGATCCCCGACACGTCGGCGTCGCGGTCGAGTCGGATCGCGCCGCTGACGATCCCCGACAGGTCTCTCATGGCTTGATGAGCCCGATCTCGACCAGACGCTGGTGCAGATAGCCATGCGCGGTGATCGGCTCGGGATAGCGATTGGGGTTCGCGGCGGTGATCGTCTGCGGCAGCGTCTCGATCAGGAAGTCGGGCGCGGGGTGCAGGAAGAACGGCATCGAATAGCGCGAATGGCCGCGCCGCTCGGGCGGCGGGTTGACGACGCGGTGCGTGGTCGAGGGCAGGACGTGATTGGTCAGCCGTTGCAACATATCGCCGACGTTGACGACCATCGCGCCCTCCGGCGGCTTGACCGCCAGCCACTGGCCCGTCGCTCGGTCGAGCAGTTCGAGCCCGGCCTCCTCCGCACCGAGCAGCAGCGTAATGAGATTGATGTCCTCATGCGCGCCGGCGCGCACGCCCTCGGCGTCGGCGGGGATCGGCGGATAGTGGAGCAGGCGCAGCACCGAATTGCCGTCCTTGACCGCCGGATCGAACCAGTCGGGCGCGAGGCCGAGATGCCGCGCGATCGCCGACAGCAAGCGGTCGCCCGCGCGGTCGAACGCGCCGAACAATTCGACGAACGTATCGCGAAAGCCTACCGGTCGCTCGGGCCAGATGTTCGGCGCCATCTCCGCGGCGTAGCGATGCCCCTCGGGCAGCTCGCGCCCGACGTGCCAGAATTCCTTGAGGTCGACGTGGCGCGCATCCTTGGCGATCTCGGTCCTGAACGGCGTATAGCCGCGCGCCCCGCCGCCGCCGGGCGTATGATAGCGGCGCTTCTCTTCCTCGGGCAGCGCGAACAGCTCGGCGGTTTCCGCCCAGGCGCGGTCGATCAACGGCTGCGGCACGCCGTGATCGGCGACGATCGCGAAGCCGAAGCGCTCGAACGATCCACCGAGCGCGGCGGCAAACGCATCGGGGTCGCGCGCCTGATCGGAAAGGCTGAGCGTCGGAACGTCGGCGATGCCGGGGGCGGCGGGAATGTCGAGCATGTTTGATCGTCCATGATTCTGAACCCCCTAGGTAGGCGCTCGCGCATCGTGGCGCCAGCCGTCGGAACCGGGCGGGCGCATCTGCCGTTCGTTACACTTGGACAATGGAGGAGATGCGTGATGGGCGGGCATCAGGTGCAAGGTCAGGGCTCTGGCGACGACGGCTATGACGAGGACGGCTATGACGAAAGCCAGCGTGCCGAGATACTGGAAGCCACCCGCGATGGGCCGGGCGACGGCACGATCATCGTCGATCTCGACCCCGACATCGGCATGGACGATGACGACGAGGATGAAGACGAGCTGGTGATGACCGATGGCGAGGTCGCGCGGCAGGACGGCGACGTCGATGCCGACGACAGCGACGTCGCCGAGGACGAAGTGCAGGCCGAGTTCGACGACGGCAGCGTCGAGGACGACGAACTCGACGATCGTGACGACACGGCGCTGAGGCCCTGACCCGAAACGGGGCCGGTCGATTGACCGTGCCCTGAACGCGACGCAGGATGCGGGCGATGCTGATCCTTGCCATCCTGCTGCAGACAGCGGCGCCGTTGGTGCCGGAAAAGCACTCGGTGCTGGTTCCGGTGGCCGCTCAACCGTGCGTGCGAAAGTCCGATAAAGACGAAGTCGTGGTGTGCGCTGATCTGTTGCCGTCGCAAGCGCTACCCTTGCCCGACGAGGCGGTCGCTTCTGGGCCGCGACCGGTCAACCGCGACTTGACGGGTATAGCGGCTTTGCGGTCGGAGGCCGATCCTTGTTCGGCAACGATCTGGGGCTGTGGCGCGCCTTTGAACCTTCTCGGCATGGGAACGGCGTTGGTGCGCGGGGTGCAGAAGCTGGTTGCGCCGGAGAGTTGTTGCGAACGATCGCGAGAAGCGCTCGATCACTACCAATTGGGGCGTGACGTTGCTGCCGGGATTGGCCGGATCGGCAAGCATAAGCCGGCGAAGGCACCTCGCGAGACGATCGATCTCGACGAGCCGGTGTTGGCCGGGCGCGTGCATCCGTAAGTCGGCTGAGTCGGAGCCGCGCGGGTCGCGCCAAACCTTACCGCATCGGTGTCGACTCGCGCTCGATGATCGCATGCGGGATGACCATGTCGCTGGCCGCTTCGTCGCCATCGCCGGTGCCGATCAGTCGCTCGGCGGCGCGGAACGCCATCTCCTCGGCGGGCTGGCGGACGGTGGTGAGCGGGGGCCAGATGCGTGCCGCCAACGTGGTGTCGTCGAACCCCGTAACGGCAAGGTCGCGCGGGAGCACCAGCCCGTGCCGGTGCGCTTCGGCGATCACGCCGGCGGCCATGTCGTCGTTGCTGCACATGATCGCATCGGGCCGCGTCGCGCCGGACAACAGCGCCTTCGCCGCCTCTTCGCCCGAGCTGCGGTCGAAGCGGCCCTCGATCACCAGCGCCGGGTCTGCGGCGATGTCGTGCGCGGCGAGCGCATCATAATAGCCCTGCTCGCGCGGCGCACTGTCGGAATGGCGCGGGTTGCCCGCGATCAGCGCGATCCGGCGATAATTGCGCGCAATTAGCAGGGTGGTCAGTTCCGCCATCGCCGCGCGGTTGTCGATCCGCACCGTGGCGATGCCGGGCATGACATGGCCGATCGCGATCGCCGCGACCGGGAGCGCGAGGTCCCGCAGCACCGGCGAGTCGCGCAGCAATTCGGCGAACGGTGGGACCAGCAACAGCGCGTCCGCACCACCACGAGCGAGCGAGCGTACCGCCGCTTCGGCGGCTTCGGGGGTGCCGGGCGCTTCCTCGTGGAGCAGCAATTGCAATCCGCGCGCGTTGGTGGCGCGCAGTGCGCCGACGAGAATCGCATCAAGGAACGGCGCGCGCGCGCCACTGTAGAGCAGGCCGACCGTCGTGGCGCGCGCCCGCGCGAGCCGGCGCGCGACGACATTGGGGACATAACCCAGCTCGGCGACCGCGGCATGGACCGCGGCGACCGTCGCCGGGCTGGCGCGGCCGGCGCGATTGATCACGTTCGAGACGGTCATCGCCGAGACGCCCGCACGCTCGGCGACTGCCCGGATCGTGACGCCCTGTCGGCGGCGCTCGCTCATGCAGACGCCCGGTGCCGTCCGTCATCGCGCCGCGCGGGGCGGGCGTGCGCCACCCGTGTGCAGCGCGATGACGGCGGCAGCAAGGCCCGGCCTTAGATGGTGCCGGCCTTCATCAGCTTGACCGCATTGTCACAGGCGCGCGCGGTCATCGCCATGAAGGTCAGCGACGGGTTGACGCACGCCACCGACGCCATCTGCGCACCGTCGGTGACGAACAGGTTCGGCGCGTCATGTGCCTGGTTCCACTTGTTGAGCACCGAGGTGCGCGGGTCGGCACCCATGCGCGCGCCGCCCATCTCGTGGATCGCGTCGCCGGGGACGTGCTCGCCCTCACGGCTCTGCACGTCGGTCAGCCCGGCGCCGCGCAGCATCGCCTCACCCTGTTCACGCGCGTCGGCCATCATCTTCAGCTCGTTGTCGCGGAAGGTGACGTTGAACACCATCAGCGGCACGCCGAAGCGATCGACCTTGGTCGGGTGGAGCGAGACGCGATTGTCCTCGTACGGCAGACACTCGCCGAACGCGGTCATCCCGAACTGCCAGCCGTTATACTTGCGCATTCCCTCCTTCATCGACTTGCCGAAGCCGACCGGACCGGCGGGTGAGCGATAGGCCGAGCCCTGATAGCCATAGCCGCGCTTGAACCCGACGCCCTCGTCGCCGCCGACGTTGCGGAAGCGCGGGATGTAGACGCCACCCGGACGGCGACCATATTCGATATATTCGGTCATGCCCGGGATGTTGCCGCCGATGCTGACGCGGAAGATGTGATCCATCACATATTTGCCGAGCGTGCCGCTGCTGTCGAACCAGCTGCGCCCGTCCGGACGCTTCGAGTTCATCATGATCTGCACCGAGGCGAGCGCCGAGGCGCACAGGAACACCATCCGCGCCTTGACGACCTGGGCCTGCCCGGTCTTTGCATCGACGTAACGGACGCCGGTGACGCGCTTCTTGGCGGCATCATATTCGAGGTTGGTGACCACCGCGTCGGAGCGCAGCGTCAGCCGGCCGGTCGCGCGCGCCGCGGGCAGCGTCACCGCCTGCGTCGAGAAATACGCGCCGAACGAGCAGCCGTTACCACACTGGTTGCGATACTGGCACTTCGTCCGATTCTGGTCGGGCTTGTCCTCGGTCATGTTGGTGAGGCGCGTGTTGATGAGCTTGCGGCCCGGGAACTCGGACTCGAGCCGCGGCTTCACCCACTTCTCCGCGATATTCATCTGCATCGGCGGCTGGAAGTCGCTGTCGGGCAACTGCGGCAGGTTCTCACGCGACCCCGACACGCCGATGTAATTCTCGACATATTTGTACCAGGGCTCAACGTCCTCGTAGCGGATCGGCCAGTCGATCCCGACATTGTCGCGCTTGTTGGCCTCGAAGTCCTCGGGCGCCCAGCGGAACGTCCAGCGGCCCCAGATCAGCGACTTGCCGCCGACCGCCGCCGGACGGATCCAGTAGAACTTGCTGCCCTCGTCATAGGCATAGGGGTTCAGCCGGTCGTCGTTGTAGAACTTGCGGTTGCTGGGCGTGACATAGCCGTGCTTGGTGATGAAGTAATCGCTCTCCATCACCGCGGGCGGCATCGAGTTGCGCGCGGGTACCTCATAGGCGGGCTTGCCGTCATAAGGGTAGCCCTCGCCATGTTCGACCATGATGCCGCGGTCGAGCATCAGGACGCGCAGGCCCTTTTCGGTCAGCTCCTTCGCGGCGAAACCGCCGCTCACGCCGGAGCCGATGACGATCGCGTCGAAAGTATCGGTCGCTGCCATGTGTAAAATCCTCTCCGTCGGCGCGATCAGAACGTCAGCTTGCGCAACGTGTTGAAGCTGGTGGTGATGTCAGGCAGGTAGGGTGCCGGGCACTCGTCGTTCTCGACGTAGAAGTGCTTCACGCCTGCCACGCGGTTCAGCTTGAAGATCGCGCCGAAGTCGATCTTGCCTTCGCCCACCGCGCACATGCTGCCGTCGGCGCGCTTGTCCTTGACGTGATAGGCGTAGATGCGCCCGGCGTGCTGCCGGATCAGCGCTGCCGAATCCTGCCCCGCGGTGATCGCCCAGAACAGGTCGATCTCCAGCTTCACCAGCGCCGGATCGGTCTCCTTGAGCAGGCGATCGTAGAGCGACACGCCGCCCGGCTTCACGGTGAACTCGAAATCGTGGTTGTGATAGGCGAACGCCAGCCCGGCCTTCTTCAGATCGCGCGCGAAGCGGTTGAAGTCCTTCAGCGCGGTGTTCCAGCTGGCTTCGTTGCGATGCTGGTCGGTCATGTACGGCAGGATGACCGTATCGGCCCCCAGCGTCTTGGCCATCTTCACCACGCCGTTGAAGTCGGCGAGCAGCCACTCATAGGGGACGTGGACCGACGGCGCCTTCAGCCCGAGCCGGTCCTGCGTGCGACGCAGCGCGGCATGATCCATCTTGTCATAGCCGCCACCGCCATATTCGACTTCGCGATAGCCGATCTTGGCGACCTTCTCGAGCGTGCCCATCGGGTCCGGCCCGAACAGCTCGCGGATCGTGTAGAGCTGGAGCCCGATCGCGCCGAGCTGTGCGGCCTGCGCCGGGATCCCGAACAGGCCGAGCGCGGCGAGGCCGCCGGCACCGGCGAGGACGTTGCGACGGTTGGCGATCATGAGGAATAGACCTTGTTGACGTTGGAATAGGGGAAGGCGCCGTCATAGCTGCCGGGCACCGGCAGATATTCGCGCTCCTGCGTGATGCCGATCTCCGAGGTATAGTAACCGGCGATCACCATCTGGCGGAACGGGCCGAAGAAGGCCGCGCCGCCGGGGAATTTGTCGTCCATCGCCAGCGTCAGCAGCGCGTCGTGCTGGGCGGGCGCGAGCTGGTTGGCGGTCTTCTTGTAATCGGCCTGCGCGCGGGCCGCGATCGCGTCGAGCCCGGCGATGATCGGTACGCGATCCTCGGGCGACGACCAGTCGGCGAGCAGCTTCTCGATATATTCCGGCACCCCCGCGGCGATCGCGCCCGGCGTGTCGGTGGCCGGGATCACCCGGTCGCTGAGCGCGCTCATCAACGCGCGCTGCGCCGGGGTGAACACCTGTACGCTCGGCGGCCCCTCGCTGATGACGGGGATGCCGCCGCCCTTCACCGAGGCGGCCGCCGCCGCGCGTGCCAGCGGCGCGTACAAGGACGCCCCGAACATGGCGGCGATGCCGCCCAAGGCTTGTCGTCTGTCGATCACTCACCCTCTCCCGTAATGCTGATGCTGCGCCGGCTCATGCCGCGTCGATCGCGCGGTAAGCGGCGATCAGCCGCTCCTCGCCCGCGCGTCCCGCCTGCGATGTGCCATGTTCCATGCCGATCACGCCGCGATAGCGACGCTCGCGCAGGAAGCGCACGATGTTGCCGTAATTGACTTCGCCAGTGCCGGGCTCCTTGCGCCCGGGATTGTCGCCGAACTGGATATAGCCGACCTCGTCCCAGATCATGCCGAGCGAGCGGATCAGATTCCCGGACTGTATCTGCTCGTGATAGCAATCGGCGAGCACCTTGACCGCCGGGCTGTTCGCACCGCGCGCCACCGCATAACCGGCCGCGAACGAGCGCATGTAGACATTGGGATGATCGGTGCGCGTGTTGAGCGGCTCCATGACCAGCGCCAGACCGTGCGGCGCGAGGATGTCGCCGGCGCGGCGCATCAGGTCGATCACGCGGCCGGTCTGGATCTCGATCGGCACCTTATGGTCGACGAAGCCGGTGACGACGGTCATGTGCTTCGCGTTCAGCCGCTTGGCGACCTCGACCGAGGCGCGGACGTCGGCGAGGAACGCCTCGCGCTCCGCGCCGTCGTCGCTGCCGAAGACCGGGCGGAACGCCGACCATTTCGGCATCGACGCGACGAACACGCCCATCGTCATCCCGCGCTGTTGCAGCGCCTTGGCCATCGCGTCCTGCTCGGCGATGCTGCGGCTGCGCGCCTCATTGTCCTCCCAGGCGCGAAAGCCCTGATCGGCGGCGAAGGCGATCTGCTCGATCCGGTCGCCGCGGCTCGCGAAGCTGCCTTCGTGCGGCGCATAGTTGAGCGAGAAGGTCGCGGCGTTGCTCACGCGGGCCTGTCCTTGCGCCGACGACGACAGCGCCGCGGCAGCGGCCCCTGCCAGAACCGTGCGGCGCGACGGGTTCATGCCGCGGCGACCGTCGCGCGGCGGCGACGCTCGGACAGCCAGATCGCGCCGAACACGAACAGCAGCACGACCGGGACCAGCGCGAGCTTCGCGAACGACTGCGATGCGGCGGCGTCCTCGACCTGGCGTAGCGCCTCACCGGTCAGCTGCTTGAACGCCTCCGGCCCGCCCGCGAGCCGCACCTTGGCTTCGTCGAACATCCCGCCGAGCGCCGGGAGCACGAAGAAGCTGGCGAGCGCGCCGGCCGAGCCGACCAGCCCGAGCGCCCACGCCCCGCCGCGCGGATAGCGTTCGGCGACCGACGCGAGCATCGTCGGCCACATCGCGCAGACGCCGAGACCCCAGACGGTCGAGGCGACCAGCGCCGCGACCGGCGATTGCGCGCGCGACAGCAGGAAGAGCCCGATCGCAGCGAGCAGGCTGGAGATCCACAGCAGGCCCGGGTTGGACAGCTTGCCCGCCAGCCGGCCAGCGAAGTGGCGGAACACGAACATCAGCGCGCTGACGTACACGAGCAGCAGGATGCCGCGCATCCCGACGCGGTTGGTGAGCGCGACGTCGAGCCACTGGCCCGGCGCCAGCTCCGACGAGGCGGTGAGGAACATCGCGCCGAACCATACGAAGAAGCTCGGGCGGCGGAACACCTCGCCGATCATCGTCCCGAAGCTCTCGCCCTCGACCGCAGCGGGGGCAGGGGGGAAGGTGGTGGTCGCACCGATGATGACGACGCCGATCGCGGGCAGGAACACCAGCCCCATGATCGCCTGCCACGGCAGCACGTTGGCGA
The DNA here is from genome assembly GCA_036946405.1 of Sphingomonas phyllosphaerae. Classification (NCBI taxonomy): domain Bacteria; kingdom Pseudomonadati; phylum Pseudomonadota; class Alphaproteobacteria; order Sphingomonadales; family Sphingomonadaceae; genus Sphingomonas; species Sphingomonas phyllosphaerae. The sequence continues at coordinate 1,124,324 of JAQIJC010000001.1, forward strand.
GGAACACGCCCGCCAGCCCGCCGATGATCAGCCCGCCCGGATACCAGGCGTGGAGCACGTTCAGCCGGTGCGTGGTTTCTTCGGGATAGAGGCGCGCGGTCAGCGGGTTGATCGACGATTCGGCCAGACCCCAGCCGATCCCGCTGAGCATCATGCCCAGCCACACCAGCGAATAGATCGTCATGCCTGTCGCGATCGCGCCCGCGCCGACGATCAGCGCGGTGCCGAGGATGAAGCACACGCCCGAACCGATCACGATCCGCTTGGCGCCGATCTTGTCGAGCAGCGCGCTGGCGACGAACAGCGTGATCGCAAAGCCGAGGAACGCGGAGCCGAGCGCCGCGCCGATCAATTCGCCGGCCTCGACCGGGGCGATCGGATCGATCCACTGCGCCTTGAGGCTGCTGGCGATCGCCGCGCGCAGCGACGCGCTGACCGCCGCGGTGGTCAGCGCCAGCACGCTCAGCCAGAACAAGCGGGACCGATGCTTTCCCGTAAACGCCGCTGCCTCTGTCTGCACCCTCAACCCCTTTATGCTCGCGCGATTCTTTTATCTGATTTTTACAGTCTGACCGATCAGTCGAGCCCGAGCAAGCGCCGGTTCGCAGCCGGATCGGACCCGCCCGCGAAATCATCGAAGGCGCGTTCGGGGCGACGGATCATGTGCGCGGCGATGAACGGTGCGCCCTCGCGCGCGCCGTCCTCGGGGTGCTTCAGGCAGCATTCCCATTCGAGCACCGCCCAGCCGGCATAGCCATATTGCGTCAGCTTCGAGAAGATGCCGCCGAAGTCGACCTGTCCGTCGCCGAGCGAACGGAAGCGGCCGGGCCGGTCGACCCAGTCCGAATAGCTGCCGTACACGCCGGCCTTGCCGGTCGGGTTGAACTCCGCGTCCTTGACGTGGAACATGCGGATGCGGTCGTGGTAGAAGTCGATGAACTGGAGATAGTCCATCGCCTGCAACACGAAGTGGCTGGGATCGTAGAGGATGTTGGCGCGCTTGTGCCCGCCGACCGCGTCCAGGAACCGCTCGAAGGTGGTGCCGTCGTGCAGGTCCTCGCCGGGGTGCAGCTCGAAGCACAGATCGACGCCCTCGTTCTCGAACGCGTCGAGGATCGGGGTCCAGCGCTTGCCGAGTTCGGCGAAGGCGTCCTCGACCATGCCGGCCGGGCGCTGTGGCCACGGATAGACGAACGGCCAGGCGAACGCGCCCGAGAAGGTGGCGTGCGCGTCGAGCCCGAGACGGCGGCTCGCCCTGGCGGCGAGCTTGAGCTGGTCGACCGCCCATGCCTGCCGCTCGGCGGGCTTGCCGCGCAATTCCTCCGGCGCGAACACGTCGAAGGCAGTGTCATAGGCGGGGTGGACGGCGACGAGCTGGCCTTGCAGGTGCGTCGACAATTCGGTGATCGCGACGCCCGCCTCGCGGCAGCGCCCGACCAGCTCGTCGGCATAATCCTGGCTCTCGGCGGCGAGCTTCAGGTCCATGCACCGCTCGTCGCGGGTCGGGATCTGCACGCCTTCGTAACCCGCCTCGGCCATCCAGCGCGCGGCATTGTCGAGCGTGTCGAACGGCGCGGCGTCCCCCATGAACTGCGCGAGGAACACGCCCGGGCCGCGCATGGTGCCGCCGCTGCTCACTTGGCGGTCTCGGACTTCAGATAGGCGATGATCGCGGCGCGCTTGGCGGGATCGGGAGTCGCGATCGGCATCCGCGTCCCCGGCACCTTCTTCTGCGGCGCAGCGAGATAGTCGTTGAGAGTCGCGTCGTTCCACTTCAGCTGCGCCTTCTTGAAAGCGGCCGAATAGTTGAAGCCCGGCGCAGAGGCGGGGGCGCGCGTGAACAGGCCGGCGAGATTCGGGCCGATGCCGTTGCGCTCGCCCTTGTGGAGCGTGTGGCACGCCTTGCACGCGGCAAATGCCTGCTGCCCGTTCTGCTGCGCCGGCGCGGGCGCCGAAACGACCAGCGCGACAATGGCGGCGACCGGCGCGGTGGCCAGACCGGCGATCAACTTCATCGCATACTCTCCAAACCCGAATTGATTGCCGCCAGTTTACCGCTAAACCGGGCGATAGCAAGGCGGCTGACGTTACGGTCTTCGTAATGCCGGTATGCGGATGACGGGAGGATGAATGGCGCGGGTAGAACCACTTAAGCTCGGGATGATCGGCGGCGGCGAGGGCGCGTTCATCGGCGCGGTCCACCGGATGGCGGCGGGCGTCGACGGCGACTGGCGGCTGGTCGCGGGCGCGTTCAGTACCGACACGGGACGCAATACGCGCACCGGTGAGTTGCTCGGTATGGATGCGGGACGCGTTTACGGCTCGATTGATGAGCTGCTTTCGTCCGAGCGGGCGCTGCCCGAGGGCGAACGGATCGACGCGGTGGCGATCGTGACACCGAATCACCTGCATGCGCCGATGTCGATCGCGGCGCTCGACGCGGGCTTCCACGTCATCTGCGAAAAGCCGATGTCGCTGAACCTCGAGGAGGCGCAAGCGATCGCCGCCGCGGCGGAGCGGAGCGGGCGGCATTATGCGCTGGCCTTCACCTACAGCGGCTATCCGCTGGTCGAGGAGGCACGCGCGCGGGTGGCGCGCGGCGACTTCGGCGCGATCCGGCTGGTGCAGGTCGAATATTCGCAAGGCTGGCTGAGCAGTGCGCTGGACCGCGAGGGCAACCGGCAGGCCGAGTGGCGCACCGACCCGGCGCGCGCCGGGCTGGGCGGCTGCCTCGGCGATATCGGGACGCACGCGTTCCAGCTCGCCGAGCATGTCAGCGGGTTGCAGGTCGAGTCGCTGTGCGCGGACCTGACGACGCACGTGCCGGGACGGCGGCTCGACGACGACGTCAGCGTGCTGCTGCGATTCGCGGGCGGCGCGCGCGGCGTGCTGAAGGCGACGCAGGTCGCGGCCGGGGACGAGAACGGGCTGCGACTGCGCATCCACGGCGAGAAGGGCGGGCTCGACTGGGCGCAGATGGAGCCCAATACGCTGACGCTGCGCTGGCTCGACCGGCCGGGCGAAGTGGTGCGCACCGGCGGGCCGGGGCTGGCCGAGACGACGTTGGGCCGCATTCGCACCCCGGCGGGGCATCCGGAGGGCTATATTGAGGCGTTCGCGAACCTCTATCGCGCGGTCGCGGCGACGATCCGTGGCGGCGATACCGTCGCCGAGCGCGGCGCGGCGGCGTGGTTCCCGGGGACGGGCGACGGCGTGCGGACGATGGCGTTCGTCGAGGCGGTGGTCGCCAATGCCGGGTCGGACCAGAAGTGGAGCGGGCTGGCGGGATAAGTTCCGTCATTGCGAGCGCAGCGAAGCAATCCAGGGGTTGGATCAGGACGCCCTGAATTGCTTCGCTGCGCTCGCAATGACGATCAGCGCACCACTTTCGGCAAAATCGCGTCGAGCAGGATCATGCCCGCCTCAGTGACGCGCAAGCGCTCGCCGTCGCGCACGATCAGCTCGGGCAGCGCGGCGATCGCCGGGAGGTCGACGATGTCGGCGACGCGCATCCCGCCCGCCGCCGCGATCGCGGCCACGTCGACGCCCTCGCGCAACCGCAGCCCCATCAGCAACGCCTCGCTGACGCGGGTCGCGGCGTCGAGCGGTTCCTCGCTCTCCAGCCCGTGGCCGTTGCGTGCCACTGCGGCGAGCCAGTTCTCGGGCTTCTTGCGGCGGAAGGTCGCCAGATGGTCGCGCCGGCCATGCGCGCCGGGGCCGATCCCCGCATAGTCGCGGTAGCGCCAGTAAGCGAGATTGTGGCGACTCTCCGCGCCGGGTCGGGCGTGATTGGAGATCTCATAGGCCGGCAGCCCCGCCGCCGCGGTGCGCGCGCGGGTCAGCTCGAAGAGATCGGCGGCGCTGTCGCCATCGGGGATCGTCAGTCGCCCCGCCGCCGCCTCGGTCGCGAAGCGGGTGCCGGGCTCGATCGTCAGCTGATAGAGCGACAGATGCTCGGTGCCGAACGACAGCGCGCGCGTCAGCTCGGCATCCCATGCGTCGAGCGCCTGACCGGGGCGGGCGTAGATCAGGTCGAAGCTGACGCGCGCGAAATGGCGTTGCGCCACGGCGAGCGCATCCAGCCCCTCTTCGACACCATGCGCGCGGCCGAGGAACCGCAGCGCTGCGTCGTCGAGCGCCTGTAGCCCGAGCGAGACGCGGTTGACCCCCGCGCGCGCGAGATCGGCGAAGCGCGCCGCCTCCACCGACGACGGATTTGCCTCGAGCGTGACCTCGAGGTCGCCGACCGGGGCCCATGCGCGGGTCGCCGCCTCGATCAAAGCGGCGACGGTGGCGGGCGGCATCAGCGAGGGGGTGCCGCCGCCGAAAAAGATCGATCCCAGCCGCCGGCCGGGCAGCAAGGCCGCTTCGTGCGCAAGGTCGGCGAGCAGGGCTCGATGCCATTCGGCCTCGTCGACGGTCGCGCGGACATGGCTGTTGAAGTCGCAATAGGGGCATTTGGAGACGCAGAACGGCCAGTGGATGTACAGCGCGAGCGGCGCGGCCGCGCGCGCGGCGCGATCCCGAGCAGCGGCATCGCGCGAGACGAGGTCGATCATGTCCATGGTCGCGCGCCTATGGCGGATCGTCCCGGCAAAGGCCACCGCCGCCATTTCGGGTCGCTAATCTATGTTGCCGTTTATGCCGGTCTTTGCCATCCGGCGCGCAATGCTTGTCCGCTCGTTCGTCACGCTGCTGTTTGCGCTCAGCCTCGCCGCGCCGGGTTTCGGTGCGGGAGTCGAGTGGCGCTTGCGGCGTGCCGCGCCGGTGCGTGACGGATCGTTGCTCCAGCGCGAGATGCTCGACGCCCACAATCGCGCGCGCCGGCAAGTGGGGCTTCCTCCGTTGTCGTGGAGCCCGACACTGGCGGCGGCGGCAGATCAGCATGCGCAGGTGCTGGCGCGCGCGGGTCGCCTGTTCCACGCCGAGCGCGCGGCAGGAGATGCGTGGCAGGGCGAGAACCTCTTCGCGGGCACGCGCGGTAATTACGGCTATGGCGATATGGTCCGCTATTGGATCGAGGAGCGCCGCAACTTCCGCAATCGTCCCAGCCCGCGGTTCAGCCGCACCGGTCGCTGGCAGGACGCGGCGCATTACGCCCAGATCGTGTGGCGTGACACCACGGAACTCGGATGCGCGCTGGAGAGCGGGGAGACCGAGGATTTCCTCGTCTGTCGCTACAATCCCGGCGGGGACGTCGAAGGGCACCGACCCTATTAGGGGCCGGTAGATAGGCATGGTGGTGTCCTTTCGCCCTCGCCCCTGGACAGGGGAGAGGGATAGCGGAGCTTGCCAGCGTGCTGGCTAGCGCAGCTTGGGTGAGGAGTTGAGCGAGCCGCTGGCTCGCGCGCTCGCTTGCGCGAGCGCTACCCCTCACCCAGCTTCGACTAAGACTTTGCTGCGCAAAGCCCAAGTCTGCGCATCCCTCTCCCCTCTGCGCGGGGCGAGGGCGGGGGAGGCAACCGTTAATGGGATCCCTCATAGTTTCCATCGTCTCCCAACTGGGCCCCGGCCTTCGCCGGGATACAAGAAGGGAAGGATCGGGCGTTGCTGAATGCTCGGCTGGAGCGTGATCTCTTCACGTCCTTTTCCGTCATGCCGAACTGGTTCCGGCATCCACCGTGCCGCAGAAATGCGGGCCGGCGCCTTGGCGGGACAGTGGACCCCGGAACCAGTCCGGGGTGACGATGGAAAACGGTTTGTGAGGCCGTGAGGAAGCGGGGCGCGAGCGACCTGTCTGGATCGCAATGCCGCCCGCGCAGTTATCGCCCGCGATGACCCAGCGTAACGATCACCCGTGGTGGGAAAGCGGCACCGTCTATCAGATCTACCCGCGTTCCTTTCAGGACAGCGACGATGACGGCGTCGGTGATCTGGCCGGGATCGAGCGGCGACTCGATCATGTCGCGACGCTGGGGGTCGATGCGATCTGGCTGTCTCCCGTCTTCCCGTCACCGATGGCGGATTTCGGCTATGACGTCGCCGATTATTGCGGGATTGCGCCGCTGTTCGGCGATCTCGCCGCGTTCGACCGGTTGCTGGCGGCGGTCCATGCGCGCGGGCTGAAGCTGCTGCTCGATTTCGTGCCCAACCACAGTTCGGACCAGCATCCGTGGTTCGTGGAGAGCCGGTCCGGCCGGGACAGTCCCAGACGCGACTGGTATATCTGGCGCGATTCCGCGCCCGATGGCGGGCCGCCCAACAACTGGATCAGCGATTTCGGCGGCCCGGCGTGGGAATATGACGCGGCGAGCGGGCAATATTACCTGCACGCCTTTCTGAAGCAGCAACCCGACCTCAACTGGCGGAACCCCGCGTTGAAGGCGGCGATGCTGGAGGCGATGCGCTTCTGGTTCGATCGCGGCGTGGACGGCTTCCGGATCGACGTGCTGTGGCATATCGTCAAGGCGAAGGGCTTTCCCGACAATCCGGTGAACCCCTATTGGCGGCCCGGCGTCACCGAGCGTGACCGGTTGATCCAGCAACATTCCACCGACCAGCCCGAGGCGCATGCGATCGCCGCCGAGATGCGGGCGCTGGCCGATGATTATGGCGCCGACGGGCAGGAGCGCGTGTTGATCGGCGAGATCTTCCTGCCCAACGATCGCCACGCGCGCTGGTATGGCACGCCCGAGCGGCCGCAGGTGCATCTGCCGTTCAATTTCCAGTTGATCGAGAATGCGTGGGACGCCGCGACGCTGCGCACGATGATTGCCGCCTATGAGGCCAGCCTGCCGGCGCACGGCTGGCCGAACTGGGTGATCGGCAGCCATGATGCGCCGCGGATCGCCGCACGCGTCGGCGAGCCGCAGGCGCGGGTCGCGGCGATGCTGTTGCTGACGTTGCGCGGGACGCCGACCTTGTATCAGGGCGATGAATTGGGGATCGGACGGGTCGATATTCCGGCCGATCGCGTGCGCGATCCGCAGGAGTTGCGCCAGCCGGGGATCGGGATCGGGCGCGACCGATCGCGGACGCCGATGCCGTGGGATGCGTCGGCCTTCGCAGGCTTTTCGACGGTCGAGCCGTGGCTGCCGCTCAATCCGGACTGGCAGACGCGCAACGTCGCGGCGCAGGAGGCCGATCCCGGATCGATGCTGATGCTGTACCGGCACCTGCTGGCGCTGCGCCGAGCGCGGCCGGCGCTGGCGGTGGGGGATTTCCGGTTGCTCGACGCGGCGGACGGGGTGCTGGCCTATGAGCGGCAGCACGGCGGCGAGGTGCTGCGGGTGGCGCTCAACCTGACGGAGCGCGCCATCACCTTCGACTGGGTCGGCGACGTGCTCGCCTCGACACTGGATGGCGCACCCGCACCCGGCATGCTCTACGCCAACGAAGGCTTGATCTTCAAACCATAGCCGCCGCCCCGGCGAACGTCGGGTGACAAGCGAGGCGGAAGCAACGAGGACCATTATTCATGAAGATCGCCATGCTCGCCCCGATCGCGTGGCGAACGCCGCCGCGGCATTATGGGCCGTGGGAGCTGGTCACGCATCTGCTGACCGAGGCGTTGGTCGAGCGCGGCGTCAACGTCACCTTGTTCGCGACGCTCGACAGCCTGACCAGCGCGACGCTGGATGGCGTGGTGCCCGCGCCTTATTCCGAGGATCCCGCCATCGACGCGAAGGTGTGGGAGTATCGCCACCTCGCCCATCTGTTCGCACAGGCCGATCGGTTCGACCTGATCCACAATCAGGCCGACTTCCCGGCGCATGCGTTCGCGCCGCTGGTCGATACGCCGCTCGTGACGACGATCCACGGCTTCTCGTCGGATCGCATCCTGCCGATGTACGCGCCGTTTCAGGACCGTGTGCATTATGTCGCGATCAGCGACGCCGACCGCCACCCCGCGCTGCGCTATGCCGCGACGATCCACCACGGCATCCCGCTCGACGACTTCCGCTTCGATGCCGCGGGCAGCGACGATCTGTTGTTCTTCGGGCGGCTCCATCCCGACAAGGGCGCGGCGGAGGCGATCGCGGCGGCGCGTGCGGCGGGGCGCGCGCTGAACCTCTACGGGATCGTGCAGGATCAGGGGTATCACGACCGCGCGGTCGCCCCGGCGCTGGATGATCGCATCCGCTATCACGGGGCGGTCGGTGGGGAGGCGCGGGTGGCGGCGCTGGGGAAGGCGCGCGCCTTGCTCCACCTCATCAACTTCGACGAGCCGTTCGGGCTGTCGGTGATCGAGGCGATGGCGTGCGGGACCCCGGTGATCGCCACCCGGCGCGGCTCGATGCCCGAGCTGATCGAGGACGGCGTCACCGGCTTTCTGGTCGACACGCCGGAGGAGGCGGTCGCCGCGATCGAGCGCGCGGGGGAGATCGACCGCGCCACGTGTCGCCGCGCGGTCGCCGAGCGGTTCAGCGTCGCGCGGATGGCGGACGAATATATCGCGCTCTACCGGCGCATTCTTGGCTGATCGCGCCTATCTTCAGGCCATGACCGACACGACCGAGAAGCGCGCCACGCTGTACCGGATGGTGATGCCGACGCACACCTGCCCGTATGGCCTGAAGGCGAAGGACCTGTTGCAGCGGCGCGGCTATACGGTCGACGACCATTGGCTGCGCACCCGCGCGGAAACCGACGCCTTCAAGGCCGAACAGGGCGTGAAGACGACGCCGCAGACGTTCATCGGTGCCGAGCGGGTCGGCGGCTATGACGATCTGCGCCGTTTCTTCGGCCTGCACGTGCCCGCGCCCGGCGAAACGAGCTATCGCCCGGTGCTGGCGGTGTTCGCGATGACCGCGCTGATGGCGCTGGCGGCGAGCACCGCGGCGTTCGGCACGCCGCTGACGATGCGCGCGGGGGAATGGTTCGTTTCGTTCAGCATGTGCGTGCTGGCGCTGCTCAAGCTGCAGGATGTCGAGAGCTTCTCGACGATGTTCCTCAACTACGACCTGCTGGCGAAACGCTGGGTGCGCTACGGCTATGTCTATCCGTTCGCCGAGGGGCTGGCGGGGGTGCTGATGACGGCGCGGGTGGCGGGCTGGCTGTCGGTGCCGGTCGCACTGGTGATTGGGACGATCGGGGCGGTGTCGGTGTTCAAGGCGGTCTATGTCGACAAGCGCGAGCTGAAATGCGCCTGCGTCGGCGGTGCGACGCGGGTGCCGCTGGGGTTCGTGTCGCTGACCGAGAACGTCATGATGATCGCGATGGCGGCGTGGATGGCCCTCTCGTAACCGTCACAGATGGCGCTTGCCGAGCTTTCGGGCCAGCGTGCGACGGTGCATGCCGAGCCGTCGTGCCGCCTCCGAGACGTTGAACCCGCAATCCGCCAGCGTCTGGTGGATATGCTCCCATTCGAGCGTGCGCAGCGAGGTCGGCGGGGCGGCCAGCTCGACGCTGGCGTCGCCTTCGCCGCCGGCCTGGAACGCCGCCTCGATATCGTCGGAATTGGCGGGCTTGGACAGATAGTTGGTCGCGCCCAGCTTCACCGCCTCGACCGCGGTGGCGATGCTGGCGAAGCCGGTCAGCACCACGATCCGCATCTGCGCGTCGCGCGCATGGAGCCGCGCGACGCACGCCAGCCCGGAGGCATTGCCGAGCCGCAGGTCGACCACCGCATGATCCGGCTTCAGCGCGTCGACCGCCGCGTCGAGGTCGTCGGGATCGGTGATCGCGCGCACCTGATAGCCGCGCCGCTCGAACGAACGTGCCAGCGTGCGCGCGAACACCTCGTCATCCTCGACGATCAGCAGCCGCCGCTCGCTCATGCGCCTTCCTCCGGGATCGAGATCGCCGCGATCGGCAGCGTCAGCGTCACCTCGCCCCCGCCGCCCTCGCGGTTGCGCGCCGATACGGTGCCGCCCAGCGTCCGCAAGACGTTGACCGCGAGGAACAGCCCCAGCCCCGCGCCACGCCGCGTCTTGGTGCTCATATAGGGCTTGCCGAGCCCGTCGAGGATCGCCGGCGCGAAGCCGCGTCCGTCGTCGCGCACCGACAGCACCAGCCGGTCGCCGTCCCACCACGCGCACAGCGCGATCGTGCGGCCGCCGGCCTCCAGCGCATTGTCGAGCAGATTGGTGATCGTCTGCGCCAGCGCCTTGTCGGCGACGATCCGGGGATCGCCGGTCATCAGATGTTCGTAGCCGGCGGCGACCTGCGTCTTGCCGCGCCAGTCACCGACGATCCCCGACAGGAAGGTCCTGAGCGTGGTGCGCACCGGCCCCATCCCGCGCACCTCGCCCGAGGCGAGCAGCACCTGGCTGAGGATGTCCTTGCAGCGCGTCACCTCGGTGCGCATGTCGTCGAGATCGGCGAGCAGCGCGGGCGAGCCGGCGATCGCGGGCTCGCGCCGCCAGTCGCCCAGCATCACCGCGATCGACGACAGCGGCGTGCCGAGTTCGTGCGCCGCGCCGCTGGCGAGCAGCCCCATGCGGACGATATGCTCCTCCTCGGCGGCGCGCTGGCGGAGCGCGGCGAGCCGCGCGTCATGTTCGGAGACGTTGCGGACGATGCGGGTGACGAACAGTGCCAGCAACGTCGCGGTGAGCGTGAAATTGAACCAGCTTCCCGCGATATACGGCGTCGACAGCGTCGAGGCCCAGCCGCGCGGCAGCGCGAAGGGCGGCGCGGCGTGCGCCAGCCACGCGAACAACGCGCTGCTGAGCGCGACCATCGCCCAGCTCGCATGATCGCGCAGCAGCAGCGCTGCGATCACCACCTGGAGCAGATACAGCGTGACGAACGGATTGCCGACCCCGCCGCTGAGATACAGCTGTGTGGTGAGGCAGGCGACATCGACCAGCAGTGTCGCGAACAATGCGCCGTAGGTGATCGGCCGCCGTCCGACGATCTGCGCGATCGCGAGGTTGAGCGCGACCAGCACCGCGACCGCGCCGAGCATCGGCACCAGCGGCAGGTGCACGCCGACGACGAAATGGACGAACAGGATCGTCGCGAGCTGCCCGCCGACCGCGAGCCAGCGCAGGATCGACAACAGCCGCACGTTGCGCCGCCCGGCGTCCTCGCGCAGCCCCGTTCCGGCGATGATGTCAGAGGCGGGCATTGCCGCTCCTTACGGCGGATCGGGGCGGATGCGCCATCCTGGAGATCATGTCGGCGCGGCAGGGCGCGTGTAAGCCTAGGGCGGATCGACCGTCATGGTGGTGTCCCGCTGCCCTCGCCCCTGGACAGGGGAGAGGGATAGCGGAGCTTGCCAGCCCGCTGGCTAGCGTAGCTAGGGTGAGGGGTCGAGCGAGCCCGACGGGCTCGCGCGCTCGCATCCGCGAGCGCTCACCCCTCACCTAGCTCCGACTAAGACTTTGCTGCGCAAAGCCTAAGTCTGCGCAACCCTCTCCCCTCTGCGAGGGGCGAGGGCAGGAAGGCCATCCTAGCGGAAATCCGGCGTCCGGCCCTGCGCCCCCTTTCCGGCGCATGGCCTCGCTAGCCCGCCGGCTCGCCCCGCCCGCGCGCGATACGCCACGCGAAGTAGGCCATCATTGCCGCCAGCCCGAACCATGTCAGCGCGTAGACGAGGTGATTGTTGCGGAACCGCACCACCGTCAGTCCGCCGCGCGGCCATTGCACGCCCGGCACCGCCTCGGCGTCGATGAAATAGGGCGCGACCGGGCCGAGCCGGCGCGCGCGCGCGATCGCGGCGGTGTCGCGCGAATACCAGCGGTCGTCAGCGGGGTCGTTGTCGCGCAGGAAGCCACCGTCGGGCTCGGTAACGCGCAGCAGGCCGGTAACGCGCGCCGGACCGTGCGGCGTGGCGATCGTCTTGCGCGCATCGCTAGGCACGAAGCCGCGGTTGACGAGGATGGTGCCCTCGCTGGTGTCTAGCGGGGAGAGTGTCCAATAGCCTGCGCCGAAATCGGTCACCGCTTGCGTGAACACCGGCGGGGCCGCGCGCCACGTGCCGGTGGCGGTCACGCGGGCGTAGGCGTCGTCGTCGGTGATCGTCGTCCAGCGCGCGCGCGGCGGCGCGATCTGGGCAGGGGCGGCGAGCCGCGCCTCGACGCGGTCGATCAGCGCGAGCTTCCACGCGCGCCGCTCGATCTGCCACACGCCGAGTCCCGCCAGCACCGCCGCCAACAGCAGCGCGACGCCGGCAAGGGCCCAGCGCGCGCGCATCACATGCCGCCGCTCGACATCTCTCCGCCCATCCCTGGCATCATATTGAGGTTCATGTGGTACATGACCCACAACGAACCGGCGATCACGATCAGCACGATGATCGCGGTGAAGATCAGCGCCAGCATCGTCCAGCCGTTCTCGGACTTGGTGTTCATGTGCAGGAAGTAGATCATGTGCACCACGATCTGCACCATCGCCAGCGCCATCACGATCCCGGCAGTGACGCGCGGATCGGAGATGACGCCCGTCATCACCAGCCCGAAGGCCGGCGCGGTCAGCAGCACCGAGAGGATGAAGCCGATCCAATATTCGCGGCGCGAGCCGTGCGCGGCGCCGCCGTGATGGTCGTGCGCGTCGTGGTGGCCTTGATCATGGATCTGGCCGTGGCCGTGCGTATCGGCGCTCATCAGCGGAGCACTCCCAGCAGATAGACGAAGGTGAAGACGCCGATCCAGATGACGTCGAGGAAGTGCCAGAACAGCGACAGGCATTGCAGGCGGCGCAGATTGGCCGGCTCCAGCCCGCGCCGCGCGACCTGCACCATCAGCGTCACCAGCCAGATGATGCCGAAGGTGACGTGCAGCCCGTGCGTGCCGACCAAAGTGAAGAACGACGACAGGAACGCCGAGCGCCACGGACCGGCGCCCTCGTGGATCAGGTTGCCGAACTCATACAGCTCGATCGACAGGAACGCCGCGCCGAACACGCCGGTGATCGCGAGCCAGCGCAAGGTCGCGGCCTTGTTCTGCTCGTCGGCGTTGATCATCGCGAAGCCATAAGTAATCGACGACAGCAGCAGCGCGGTCGTGTTCACCGCGACCAAAGGCAGCTCGAACAGCTCCTTGGGCCCCGGTCCGCCGGCATAGCTGCCGCCGTACACGCCATACGCCGCGAACAGCATCGCGAAGATGAGGCAGTCGCTCATCAGGTACAGCCAGAACCCCAGCATCGTGCTGGCGCCGGGCGGATGCTCGTGCTCGTCCAGATCGTAATAGGACGGGGCCGCGGTGCCCGGGGCCGTCTGCGTCGTCGTGCTCATCTCGCTCACACCCCCGCCTGCTGGAGCGCGCGGGTGCGCGCATCCTCGCTGTTGACGACATCCTCGGCGGGAATGTGGAAGTCGCGGTCATAGTTGAAGGTGTGCCCGATCGCGGTCGCGATCAGCGCGACGAACGCCACCGCCGCCAGCCACCAGATGTACCAGATCATCGCCACGCCGAAGACCGTCGACAGCCCGGCGAGGATCACCCCGGCGCCGGTGTTCTTCGGCATGTGGATGGCGCGGAAGCCAGTGGTCGGACGCTCGGCCTTCTTCGACTTCATGTCGTGCCAGGCATCGAGGTCGTGCACGACCGGCGAGAAGGCGAAGTTATAGGCCGGCGGCGGCGACGAGGTCGCCCATTCCAGCGTGCGCCCGTTCCACGGATCGCCCGTGACGTCGCGCAGCTTCTCGCGGTCGCGGATGCTGACGTAGAATTGCATCAGCATGGCGCCGATCCCGGCGGCGATGATGAGCGCGCCGATCGCGGCGATCACGAACCAGATCTGCAGCGACGGATCCTCGAAGGCGCGCAGGCGACGCGTGACGCCCATCAGCCCCAGCACGTAGAGCGGGGTGAACGCGACCCAGAAGCCGACGACCCAGCACCAGAAGCTGATCGTGCCCCAGAATTTGTCGAGCTTGAACCCGAACGCCTTCGGCCACCAGTAATTGACGCCCGCGAACATCCCGAACAGCACGCCGCCGATGATGACGTTGTGGAAATGCGCGATCAGGAACAGCGAGTTGTGGAACTGGAAGTCGGCCGGCGGCACCGCCAGCATCACCCCGGTCATCCCGCCGATCACGAAGGTCAGCATGAACGCGACCGCCCACATCATCGGCAGCTCGAAGCGGATCCGCCCGCGGTACATCGTGAACAGCCAGTTAAAGATCTTCGCGCCCGTCGGGATCGAGATGATCATCGTCGTAATGCCGAAGAAGCTGTTGACGCTGGCGCCCGAGCCCATCGTGAAGAAGTGGTGCAGCCACACCAGATACGACAGGATGCAGATGACGATCAGCGCGTAGACCATCGACGTATAACCGAACAGCCGCTTGCCCGAGAAGGTCGAGACGACCTCCGAGAAGACGCCGAACGCGGGCAGGATCAGGATGTACACCTCCGGGTGACCCCAGATCCAGATCATGTTCACGTACATCATCGGGTTGCCCCCGCCGGTGTTCGTGAAGAAGTTGGTGCCGACGTAGCGGTCGAGGCTGAGCATCGCGAGCACCGCGGTCAGCACCGGGAAGGCCGCGACGATCAGGACGTTGGTCACCAGCGCCGACCAGGTGAAGATCGGCATCTGCATCAGGCTCATGCCCGGCGCGCGCATCTTGATGATCGTCGCGAGCAGGTTGACGCCCGACAAGAGCGTTCCGACGCCCGCGATCTGCAACGCCCAGATATAATAATCGACGCCGACATCGGGCGAGTAGTCGAGCCCCGACAGCGGCGCCATCGCCAGCCAGCCGGTCCGCGCGAACTCGCCGACGAACAGGCTCATCATCACCGTGACCGCGCCGCTGACCGTCATCCAGAAGCTGAAATTGTTCAGGAACGGGAAGCTGACGTCGCGCGCGCCGATCTGGAGCGGGACGACATAGTTCATGAGGCCCGTGACGAACGGCATCGCCACGAAGAAGATCATGATGACGCCGTGCGCGGTGAACACTTGGTCATAATGGTGCGCAGGCAGGAAGCCGTCGCTGCCGTTGAACGCCATCGCCTGTTGCGCGCGCATCATCAGCGCGTCGGCGAAGCCGCGCAGGAACATGACCAGCGCCAGCACGATGTACATGATGCCGATCTTCTTGTGATCGACGCTCGTGAACCACTCCTTCCAGAGATAGCCCCACAGCTTGAAATAGGTGAGCGCGCCCAGCACCGCGGCCCCGCCGATCGCGACCATGATGAAGGTCCCGACGAGGATCGGCTCGTGGATCGGAAAGCTCTCGAGCGTCAGCCGCCCGAAAATCGTCTTGATGAGGTCGTCCGACATAAAGTCCTCAAGCCTCCTTGGAGGCGTTGGCGCGCGACAGCGCGGGAATATCGAGCATGGTCATGTCGCGGTTGCCCGCGCCCGGATCGGTCGCGCCCGGCGCCTTGCCCTGCGGCGCGGTCGAGTGCGGGCTGTCGCCCTTCTGCGAAGGATCGCGGGTCAATGCGCCTTCCGGCTCGTCGGCACGCTGCGGGCGGTCGTTCACCGCCGGCCCGGCGTGTGACATATTCTCCATGCAGCTGGTGCCCGGCTTCGTGCACATCGCGACGACGCGCTTGAACAGGGCCGGATCGACGGCGGAGAAGCCGATCGGGCGCACCTTCTCGCTCGGCTTGGCGAGCTTCAGATAGGTGGCGTTGTCGAGCCGCCAGCGGTTACGCTTCACGCCCGCGACCCATTGGTCGAAGCGCGCCGGGGTGACCGAATGCGTCCAGAAGGTCATGTGCGAGAAGCCGGCGCCGGAATAATTGCCGGAGCGGCCCTCGAACTTGCCGGTGCGGTTCAGCACGCCGTGCAGCACCGTCTCCATGCCCGGCATCGTGTAGATCATGCCCGCCATCGCCGGCACCCACAGAGCGTTCATGACGCTCGACGAGGTCATCGTGAACTTGACCGGGCGATCGACCGGCACGACCAGCTCGTTGACCGTCGCCACGCCCTGTTCGGGGTAGATGAACAGCCACTTCCAGTCGAGCGAGACGACCTGCACCTCCAGCGGCTTCACGTTCGCCGCGACCGGTTTGCCCGGCGCGGTGCGCGCCAGCGGGCGGTAGGGGTCGAGCGTGTGCGTGCCGACCCAGGTCAGCGCGCCGAGCGCGATGATGATGAGCAGCGGCGCGGACCAGATCACCAGCTCCAGCCCGGTCGAGTGATCCCAGTCGGGCTCGTAGCTCGCCTCGGTGTTCGACTCGCGATAGCGCCACGCGAACACCACCACCAACGCCATCACCGGCACGATGATGAGCAGCATCAGCACGACCGACCACACGATCAGGCTGGATTCCTGCACCGCAACATCGCCGGCGGGGCGCATCACGACGGTGTTGCACCCGCCGAGCGCGGCCAGCACGGCCGCGGCGGCGAGGTGACGAACGAAGGGCGTGCGGACGGGCGCACGTCGGGCGGGACGACGGGTCATGCGGCGCGAGCTAGGCTTTGCTGCGGCGCAGCGGAATAGGACATTTTGTCCCATCCACGCCGCGAATGGTTTAGGGTAGGGCTCCGCCGGAAACCGTCCGTCCGATCGATCGGGAATGAATATGGCCACCGCTTCGTCCACATCGCTAGAGCAGGATGCTCGCGCCCTTCATAGCAAAGGGGATCACGATGTGCGCCCCGGTGAAATCGCGATCGGCGTCATCATCGGGCGAACGTCGGAATTCTTCGACTTCTTCGTCTATGCCATCGCCTCGGTGATCGTCTTCCCGGCGGTGGTCTTCCCGTACATGCAGCCGATCGCGGCGACCCTGTGGTCGTTCGCGCTGTTCCCGCTGGCGTTCATCGCGCGGCCGATCGGCACGCAGATCTTCATGAAGCTCGACCGCCGCTACGGCCGCGGCACCAAGCTGACGATCGCGCTGTTCCTGCTCGGCACCTCGACGGTGCTGGTCGCGTTCCTGCCGGGTTACGCGACGATCGGCAGCTGGTCGGCAGGGCTGCTGGCGCTGTTCCGGGTCGGTCAGGGGATCGCGCTGGGCGGCGCATGGGACGGGCTGCCGTCGCTGCTCGCGCTCAACGCGCCGGAGAAGAAGCGCGGCTGGTGGGCGATGGTGCCGCAGCTCGGCGCGCCGCTCGGACTGATCGTGGCGAGCGCCTTGTTCGCCTTCTTCCTGTCGGTGCTGCCGGCCGAGGACTTCATTTCGTGGGGCTGGCGCTATCCGTTCTTCGTCGCCTTCGCGCTTAACGTCGTCGCGCTGTTCGCGCGGCTGCGCATCGTCGTCACGCCGGAATATAGCGAGCTGTTCCACACCCGCGAACTGACCCCGTCGCGCGTGACCGCGACCGTCAAGGCGCAGTGGCGCAACATCATCATCGGGGCGTTCGCGCCACTGGCGAGCTTCGCGCTGTTCCACATGGTCACGGTGTTCCCGCTGTCGTGGGTCGCGCTCTACACCCGCGAGGATATCTCGACCTTCCTGATGATCGAGGTGCTGGGCGGCGTCGTCGGTTTAGGCGCGATCGTGCTGTCCGGGCTACTCGCCGACCGGATCGGGCGACGCAGCGTGCTCGGCTATACCGCCGCCGGGATCGCGGCGTTCAGCGGCTTCGCGCCGCAGCTGCTCGGCGGCGGACGCGCGGGCGAGATCCTGTTCATGGTGATGGGCTTCCTGCTGCTCGGGATTTCGTTCGGCCAGTCGTCGGGCGCGGTGACCAGCAACTTCCCGAAGCGCGCGCGCTACACCGGCGCGGCGCTGACCTCGGACCTGGCGTGGCTGTTCGGTGCGGGCTTCGCGCCGCTCGCCGCGCTGGCGCTGACGCAGGCGTTCGGGCTGGTCGCGGCGGGTGGTTACCTGCTGTCGGGCGCGCTCGGCACGCTGATCGCGCTGGGGCTGAACGTGGAACTGGCGCGCCGACTCGACTGAGGCGCGGTGGTTTTCGGCCAAGGAAGAGGGCGGGCGCGAGAGGATCGCGGCCCGCCCTTTCTTTATTCGTCATCCCCGCGGAGGCGGGAATCCAGACGCGCGGGTCTGTCGATGGAGTCGCGACATCAGAGATTCTGGATCCCCGCCTTCGCGGGAATGACGGCCTATTGATTTCGTCGCCCCGGGGCTCGATCCGGGATCCCGCTTCTTCTCCCGCGTCGACAGAAGGAAGAAGCGGGATCCCGGGTCGAGCCCGGGATGACGTGATATATCCAATCAGTCCGGCTTCTTCGCCACGCCGACCAGCGCCGGGCGCAGCAGCCGGTCCTTGATCATCCAGCCCGACTGCATTTCCTGCACGATCGTGCCCGGCTCGGCATCGCTCGGCATTTCCACCATCGCCTGATGCCGGTTCGGGTCGAGCGGCTGGCCCATCGCCTCGATCCGCGTCAGCCCGTGGCGGCCGAACACACTCGCCAGCTCGCGGCCGGTCGCTTCGAGCCCGGTCACCAGCCCCTTGAACTTCTCGTCCTCGCGCAGGCTGGCGGGGATCGCGGCCAGCGCACGCTCGAGATTGTCGGCCACCGACAGCACGTCGCGCGCGAAGCCGGTCGCGGCATAGGCGCGTGCGTCGGCGGCGTCCTTCTCGGCGCGGCGGCGGACGTTCTGGATGTCGGCCTGCGCGTAGAGCGTCTCCTGCCGCGCAGCGGCCAGCTGCTCTTCCAGCTCGGCGATACGCGTCGCGGCCGCGTCGTGCTCCGCGACCTCGGGGGCGGCCTCGGCGGTCTCTTCGCGAAGGTCGTCGGCGGGGGTTGCGTTGTCGGTCATGTCCGTCCTGTTCTTCTACGTCGGAAAACCGCGCCTCACCCGAGCAACCGGGTGAGCGTCGCGGCCGTGAAATCCACCATGGGCACGACGCGGGCGTAGTTCAACCGGGTGGGTCCGATCACGCCCACCACCCCGACCACGCGTCCGTCGCGGCCGCGGAACGGTTTCGCGATCACCGACGAGCCGCTGAGCGTGAACAATTTGTTCTCCGCGCCGATGAAGATGCGCGTCGCGTCGCCGGCGCGCGCCGAGTCGAGCAGCGCGGCGACCTCCTGCTTGCCATCGAGATCGTCGAGCAGCGCGCGTACCCGCTCCAGATCGGCGGTCGCGGCATCATCGAGCAGCCGCCCGTGACCGCGCACGATCAGCACCGGCCGGCGCGCACCATCCTCGCTCCACACCGCCAGCCCGCGCTCGACCAGCGCACGCGCTGCGGTATCGAGCGCCGACCGTCCCTGCGACAGCTCGCGCTCCAATCGCGCGCGCGCCTCGCCCAGCGTCAGCCCGGCGAGCGTCGCGGTCATGAAATTGCCGGCCTCGACCAGTGCGCCCGGCGCAATCCCGGCGGGCAGGTCGATCACGCGGTTCTCGACCGCGCCGTCCTCGCCGACCAGCACCGCCAGCGCCTGCGTGGCCCCAAGCGGCACGAAGCCGATCGAGCGCAGCACCGCCTCACGCTTGGGCACCATCACCAGCCCGGCGCACGCCGACAGGCCGGAGAGCGCCGCGGTCGTGGCGGCCAGCGCTTCCTCGACCGGCCCGCCGGTGCCGGCGCGCGCCTCGATCTGCTGGCGTTCCTCGTCGCTCGGCTCGTGCGCCTGCATCATGCCGTCGACGAACAGCCTCAGTCCTCGCTCGGTCGGCATCCGCCCCGCCGAGGTATGCGGCGCGGTCAGCAGCCCGGCCATCTCCAGCTGCGCGAGCACGCCGCGGATCGAGGCGGGCGACAGGTTGAGCCCGGCCTGCGCCAGCGTCCGCGATCCGACCGGCTGCCCGCTCTCCAGATAGCCGTCGACGACGCGCCGGAAGATATCGCGGGCGCGATCGGTCAGTTCGGCGATGGGCAGCGAACCACTCACGCCACCGATGTATGCGCCCGCGTCACGCGGCTCAACCGCTGCGTCCTTCATCTTTCCGCAACCTGCGGCGGGCAAGATGAAGATCGGGGAAGATCAACGATGTACGACGTCTCATTCGACCATGGCGCGCAATTGCTGGCGATCCGCTGGCACCGGATCTTCACGCCGGACGAGGTGGTCGCCTACACCCGCGACGTCATGCGCCAATTCCTCGCCGCGCATTTCCGCCCCGGGTACCGGCTGCTGATCGATATGAGTGCGTGCGGCCCGCAATCGCAGGAGACGCTCGTTGCGCTGGCGCAGCATATGGGACCATTCCCGAAGGCCAGCCGGATCGCGATCGTCGCGGTCGGTGCGGTGCTGCGCGCGCAGGTGCGGCGGGTGATGACGCAGCCGTACCTGCAGTTGTTCGACGACGCGGCGGCGGCGCGGAATTGGGTGGTAAGCTGACCGCCATCCGATAGGCCGTCGCCCCTGCGCAGGCAGGGGCCTATGTCTGTGTCGTCCGGGGGGCTGGTCCGACACAGTTGCCGACTCCGCCGTGACGGGCCGCTCGCGACACGACACAGACATGGGCCCCTGCCTGCGCAGGGGCGACGGGTATGTGTCACCGCTTGCCGATCAAGTCCGCGATCGGCAGCAGCGTCGGCGCGTCCTGCAGCGCCCTCGCCATCGCCGCGTTGCCGGCCCGGCAGCCATAATAGAAGTGCAGATGCCCGGCGCCGCCGCTTGCAAGTGCCCAATTCACGTCGACGCCCGGCATGTCGGTCGGCGCGGGGCCGCAGTCGGGCGAGCCCATTTCCACGCGCCGTTCGCCGTCGGGACGGTAGGGCTCGAGCGCCTTGGCGAAGCGGCGATACGCGTCCGGCGTCACACGAAACGCGTGGCTGCCCGTCACCGCGGTGAAGCGTTCGCCCTCGAACGTGCCGGTGCCGTCGGAGCGGACCGTCACCTTGTACACCGGGCACGTCCCGTAACACGGCCCCGTCGCATAGCTGATCGACTCGCCCTCGATCGCGACCGGCGCGCCCGCCGCTGGTGAGCGCAGTTCGACCGGCGTACACCCTGCCGCCAGCACCAGCACCATCGCCATCATTCCTCGCATCGCATCCTCCCGTTAGCCGCTGGCGCCGCCGCACCAACCCCGCTAGGGCGTGGGCGATCCGACCTTGAGGAGAGTTGAATGCGTCCCAGCGGCCGCACCCCAGACCAGATGCGCCCGATCACGATCGAGCCGCGCTTCACCCGCCACGCCGAAGGTTCGGTGCTGATCGGCTTCGGCGATACCAAGGTGCTGGTCACGGCCTCCGTCGAGGAGCGCGTGCCACCGTTCCTGCGCGGCAAGGGCCAAGGCTGGGTGACCGCCGAATACGGGATGCTGCCGCGTGCCACGCACACGCGTGGCAGCCGCGAGGCCGCCAAGGGCAAGCAGTCGGGCCGCACGCAGGAAATCCAGCGGCTGATCGGGCGATCCTTGCGCGCGGTCACCGACCTGACGCTGCTTGGCGAGCGGCAGATCACGCTCGATTGCGACGTGATCCAGGCCGATGGCGGCACGCGCACCGCATCTATCTCGGGCGCGTGGGTCGCGCTGCGGCTGGCGGTCGACGGGCTGCTCGCCGCGGGCAAGCTGAGCGCCGATCCGATCAAGCAGAAGATCGCGGCGGTGTCGTGCGGCATCTATCAGGGCAACCCGGTGCTCGATCTCGATTACGACGAAGATTCGAACGCCGACGCCGACGCCAATTTCGTGCTGCTCGAAAACGGTCACATCGCCGAGGCACAGGCGACCGCCGAGCACGCCACCTATGACGAGGAGGCGCTGCTGCGCCTGCTGCGCCTCGCGCGGATCGGCTGCAACGAGATCTTCGCGGCGCAGGCGCGCGCGGTCGCATGAGCGGCGAGGGCAAGGAGCCGCAGGCGATCCGCAAGCTCCAGCCGGGCAAGCTGGTGATCGCCAGCCACAACGCCGGCAAGGTGCGCGAGATCGCCGCGCTGCTGGAGGGCCGCGGGCTGGACGTCGTCTCGGCGGGGGCGCTCGACCTGCCCGAGCCCGAGGAGACCGGCACCACCTTCGTGATGAACGCCGAGCTGAAGGCGCGGGCGGCGGCGGATCTGTCGGGGCTGCCCGCGCTCGCCGACGACAGCGGGCTGTGCGTCGATGCGCTGGGCGGCGATCCCGGCATCTTTTCGGCGCGCTGGGGTGGGCCGGAGAAGGACTTCGGGCACGCGATGCGGCTGGTGGAGGACAAGCTCGCCGAAACGCCCGACGCCCCGCGCGATGCGCATTTCGTCTGCGCGCTGGCGCTGGCGTGGCCCGACGGGCACGTCGAATGGTTCGAGGGTCGCGTCGACGGCACGCTCGTCTGGCCGCCGCGTGGTGACAAGGGGCATGGCTACGACCCGGTGTTCCAGCCGGTCGGGCATGACATTACGTTCGGCGAGATGGACGAGCCCGCCAAGAACGAGATCAGCCACCGCGGCGACGCGTTCCGGCAACTGGTCGCGGCGGTCTTCTGACCGGCGCGCCGCCCGCCGGAACGATGGAGTGACGAGCAACATAACGTTACCGTCACAAAGGAACAAAGCGACCGTGCCGGACCTTCTTCCCCGATAAGGGCAGGGGGCAGAAATTTTCGGTTCGGGGCGGCAATCCGCATTCACGACATTCGGGACGGAAGCCGCATGGCTGGCCGGGCTGACCGGCTGGATGGTGCTGGGCGCGGTCGTCATCGCGGTGGCGGTCGGCGCGCTGATGTTCGTGGCGCAGCGCAGCCGCGACGGCGCGATCACGCATCAGCAAGGGATGCGGCTGGTGCTGTGGGCGGGCGGCGTGGTGCCGACCGTCGTGCTGCTGGCGTTGCTGATCTCGACGCTGCCCGCGATGCGCCCGATCGCGGTCAAGCCCGACGACCTCCGGATCACCGTCACCGGCGAGCAATTCTGGTGGCGGGTCCGCTATCAGCCGGCCGGGCAGGCGGCGGTCGGCGATGCGAACGAACTGCGCGTGCCGGTCGGGCGCAATGTCGAGCTGTTGCTCGAAGCGGGGGACGTGTTGCACAGCTTCTGGGTGCCGGGGCTGGCGGGCAAGCTCGACATGGTGCCGGGGCGGAGGAACAAGCTGGTCGTCCATGCCACGCGCGCCGGGCGGTTCCGCGGGCAATGCGCGGAGTTCTGCGGGTTGAGCCACGCGCTGATGGCGTTCGACGTGGTGGCGATGGAGCCGGCGGCCTTCGATGCATGGCTGGCGGCGCGGCGGACTGCTTCACCCATCGACGGCGAGGGCGCGCGGCTGTTCGCGGCCAATGGCTGTGGTGGCTGCCATAGCGTTGCGGGTCTGTCCGACGCTGTGATCGGGCCGGACCTGACGCACCTCGGAAGCCGCGCGTCGCTGGGCGCGGGGATGCAGAAGCGGACCCACGCCAATCTGGTGCGCTTCGTCAAGGAGGCACCGACGGTGAAGCCGGGCGCGCGGATGCCTGCCTATCCGCAGCTGAGCAACGAGGATGCGGCGACGATCGCGCGCTGGCTGGAGCAATCGCAATGAGCCTCCACGCGCAGGACGATCCTGCCCTCCGCGCCGCGCAGGAAGAACGGCTTCGCGAAGTGTGGAAGCCGCCGACCGGCTGGTTCTTCCGCTGGACCGATACCAACAACAACCAGGTCGGCGTCTGGTACACGCTGACCGCGTTCGGCTTCATGCTGTTCGCGGGCGTGCTGGCGATGATCATGCGCGCGCAGCTCGCCGTTCCCGAAAACGACCTCGTCAGCCCTGCGACCTTCAACCAGCTGTTTACGCTGCACGGGTCGATGATGATGTTCCTGTTCGCGGTGCCGATGTTCGAGGCGGTCTCGATCATCCTGCTGCCGCAATTGCTGGGCGCGCGCGACCTGCCGTTCCCGCGGCTGTCGGCGTTCGGCTACTGGAGCTTCCTGATCGGCGGGGTGTTCGTCTCGGGCTCGATCTTCTTCAACGTCGCGCCCGATGGCGGCTGGTTCATGTACCCGCCGTTCACTACCCGTACCGATCTGTCGGGGCTGGGGGCGGACATCTGGATGCTCGGGCTCAGCTTCATCGAGGTGTCGTCGGTGGCGGCAGCGGTCGAGCTGATCGTCGGGGTGCTGAAATGCCGCCCGCCGGGGATGCGGCTGAACCTGATGCCGCTCTATGCCTGGTACATCCTGGTCGTGGCGGTGATGATCCTGTTCGCCTTCCCGCCGCTGATCGCGGGCGACGTGCTGTTCGAGATGGAGCGGCTGCTCGGCTGGCCATTCTTCGATCAGGCCAAGGGCGGCGACCCGATCCTGTGGCAGCACCTGTTCTGGATCTTTGGCCACCCCGAAGTCTATATCGTCTTCCTGCCGTCGATCGCGCTGTTCGCGATGATCGTGCCGACCTTCGCGCGGCGGCATCTGCTCGGCTATCCGTGGATCGTGCTGGCGGCGGTCGGGACGGCGTTCCTGTCGTTCGGGCTGTGGGTCCACCATATGTTCACGACCGGGCTGCCCAAGATCAGCCTCGCCTTCTTCTCCGCCGCGTCGGAGGCGGTGGCGATCCCGACCGGCATCCAGATCTTCGCGTTCATCGCGACCTTGTGGGCGGGGCGCGTCGTGTGGTCAACGCCGCTACTGTACGTGACGGGCTCGCTCGCGATCTTCGTGATCGGCGGGCTGACCGGCGTGATGGTGGCGATCGCGCCGTTCGACTGGCAGGCGCACGACACCTATTTCATCGTCGCGCACCTGCATTACGTGCTGATCGGCGGGACGTTGATCCCGTTGTTCGGCGGGCTCTATTATTACTGGCCGCTGATTACCGGCAAGAAACTGTCCGACCGGCTGGGGCGCACCGCTTTCTGGTTCCTGTTCGCGGGCGCGAACCTGACGTTCTTCCCGATGCATTTCTCCGGACTGTTGGGGATGCCGCGGCGGGTGTTCACCTATCCGGCGGAGCTGGGGATCGGCGGGCTCAATCTCGCCTCGACGATCGGGTCGTGGGTGTTCGCGGCAGGCGTGGCGATCGTGTGCGTCGATCTGGCGCTCAGCCCGCGACGCGAGAAGAGCCCGCGCAATCCGTGGGAGGCGGGGACGCTCGAATGGCTCGCGCATCCCGATGACGAGGATTGGGGCATCCGCTCGGTGCCGCTGATCGAGAGCCGCTATCCGATTTGGGACCAAAAGGACTTCGTGAAGAAGGTCGACGAGGGTCGCTTCTTCCTGCCCGACGCCGAGGAAGGTCGGCGCGAGACGATCGTCACCAGCGTGCTCGACGCGCGCCCGGTGCAGGTGGTGCGGCTGGGCGGGCCGAGCATCAAGCCGATGCTGACCGCGATCGCGCTGGGCAGCGTGTTCATTCTTACCACCTATCACCTCTACTGGGCAGCGCTGGTGGGCGCGGTGGTGACGCTCGGGATGATCCTGCTGTGGTTGTGGACCGGCACCGCGGAAATCCCGGAGAAGGACTGCAAGCCGATCGGGCACGGGATCGAGCTGCCGCTCTACATCTCGGGCGCGTCGGCGAGCGGGTGGTGGGCGATGTTCATCACGATGATGGCGGATGCGACGGCGTTCTCGGGGCTGGTGTTCGGTTATTATTTCTTCTGGACGCGGCATGAGGACTTCCCGCCGAGTGGCGCGGGGCTCGACGGGCCGGGGGCGTTCTGGCCGATGGTCGCGCTGGCGGTATCGCTGGCCGGGTGGCTGATGACGATCGGCGCGCGCGAGACCAACCGGCGCGGCATGGTCGGTGCGGCACGCGCGTTGCTGGCGCTGGGCGCGGTCGCGTCGCTGGCGGCGATCGGCGCGGGGCTGGCGGGGCCGTGGCTGTCGGGGCTCGCGCCGAAGCTGCACGTCTATCCGGCGATCGTCTGGACCCTGGTGATCTGGACCACCGCGCACGCCGGCGTGGGGGCGATCATGCAGCTCTACACGCTGGCGCGCAGCGTGGCCGGGAAGATGACGCCGAAATACGATGCCGATGTGCGCAACATCACCGTCTACCAGCACTTCATGGCGCTGACCGCGGTAGTGACCTACGCCACGATCGGCCTGTTCCCGGGGGCGGCATGAAGAACGAAGCGCCCCATGGCCCCGAGCGGCGCGGCTTCCGGCACCGGCTGCGCGAGCTGCGCGTCACCTTGTGGACGCTGATCGTCCCGCCGAGCGTGTGGGCGGTGCATTTCCTGTTCTGTTACCTGTGGGTGGCGGTGAGTTGCGCGAAGCTGGGGGCGTTTCCGCGCTTCACCACGGCGTTCGTGATCGGGACGGCGGTGGCGGAGGCGATCATCCTCGCCTCCGGGTGGATCGCGTGGGTGCAGACCCATACCCCCGGCGATCCCGCGCCGCACGATCAGGGGACCGATATCGACCGGCTGCGCTTCCTGGCGGTGTCGACGCTGTTGCTGGCCGGGCTCAGTTTCGTGGCGGTGATCTTCACCGCGGTCCCGGCGCTGATGCTGACGGATTGCCGGTGATCGCGGTGGGGGTCTTGCTGGCGTTGGCGTCGACGGCGCTGGGGTTCGCCGGGCTCGGGATGACCGGGCATATGGCGGCGCATATGGGCGCGGTGGCGGTGGCGGCGCCGGTGCTGGCCCTTTCGTCATTCCCGCGGAGGCGGGAATCTAGAACCTCGGGCCTCCGCGCGTCCATCGACGGACCTGCGCGTCTGGATTCCCGCCTTCGTGGGAATGACGGGGAGAGCGGAGCGGGTGGGCCGCTGGCGTGGGCGACGGTGGAGTTCGTCGTGGTCTGGGCGTGGCACGCGCCCGCCCTGCGCTGGCTGGCAGACATGCATCCGGTGGTCGCGCTTGTGGAGCAGGCCATGTTCCTCGGCGTCGGCATTGGGCTGTGGCGCGCCGCGTTCGCGCATCCGGCGGGCGGGGTTGCGGCGTTGCTGCTGACGTCGATGCACATGACGCTGCTGGGTGCGCTGATCGGGCTCGCACCGCGGCCGCTGTATGCGATGATGGCGATGCATCCCGCGCCGGGGCTGGATGCGCTGGCGGATCAGCAACTCGGCGGGGTGGTGATGCTGGTAGTCGGCGGGGCGGCTTATTGTCTGGGCGGGCTCGCGCTGCTCGGCACGATGTTGAGGGAGCGCGCGGCGGCATGACGATCCGGCTGACATGGAAGCGCGTGATCGCCGGGCTGCTGGGGATCGTGCTGGCGGGGCTGCTGTTCGCCTGGTCGGGGGTGTTCAACATCGCCGCCTCGTCGGG
Organism: Sphingomonas phyllosphaerae; assembly: GCA_036946405.1. Taxonomy (NCBI): domain Bacteria; kingdom Pseudomonadati; phylum Pseudomonadota; class Alphaproteobacteria; order Sphingomonadales; family Sphingomonadaceae; genus Sphingomonas; species Sphingomonas phyllosphaerae. The sequence continues at coordinate 1,151,159 of JAQIJC010000001.1, forward strand.
ACATTGGGCGGTGACCGAGTGGTTCCTGCACTGGACGATGCGCAATTCGGTCAAGACGCACAGCTTCTTCGACTCGCCCAAGGATCCGATCGCGACCGATGGCGGGCTGGTCAGCGCCGCCGGGCATTTCGCCGCTGCCTGCGCCAGCTGCCATGGTGCACCGGGGCAGCGGCCGTCGCCGGTGATGCAGAAGGCGATGCCGCCCGCGCCCGATCTGTCGGTGAATGCGCGGCAATGGACCGACGGGCAGCTGTTCTACATCCTGCGGCACGGCGTGAAATATTCGGGGATGCCGGCGTGGGCCGCGCCGAAGCGTGACGACGAGATCCGGCGGATGGTTGCGTTCGTGCGTCGCCTGCCTGGGATGACGCCGGCGCAGTATCGCGCGCTGAGCGGGCAGGCGCAGGGCGCGGGGATCGCCGACGTCCGCGCGCTGGGCGACAACGTGCTCGCCGGGTGCGTCGCCTGCCACGGTGCGGACGGACGCGGGCGCGGGCAGCCCGACATCCCTATCCTGGGCGGGCAGCATCCGCGCTATCTGGCGTCGGCGCTGGCCGCCTATGCCGACGGACGACGCCCAAGCGCGGTGATGGCGAATGCCGCCGCGATCCTGACCGACGACGAGCGGCGGGAGCTGGCGGCACATTTCGCCGCACTGCCGGGCCTGCGCGCCGACGCCGTGCCGCGCGGCGACCCACGCGCGCGGATGATCGTCGAGCGCGGGCTGCCCGAACGCCAACTCCCCGCCTGCGCGAGCTGCCACGGCGCGGGCAAGCCGCAGCCGCTGCTGGTCGGGCAGCGCGCCGACTATATCGCCGCACGGCTGCGTTACTGGAAGGGCGACGGCAAGGAGATCGACGCGCGCCTGCCACAGAACGTGATGCCGGTGATCGCGCGGCGCATCCCCGAGGAGCTGATCGACCCGTTGGCGCGCTATCTGGCGGGCGAGGCGCGCTGATTTCCGGGTCGCTAAGCGGCGCGCTTTGGTCCAGAACCGGCCATGCGAACGGCAACCGGCAGGGAGGCGGCGGTGAGGGCCGAGATACACGACGAGGCCGACCTGCTCGAGACGCTCGCGCGCAAGAATGCGGTGCTGCACGCGATCAACCGCATCTTCCACGAGGCATTGGGTGCGACCACCGACGAGGCGCTGGGGAGATTGTGCCTCGCCGTCGCGGAAGACCTGACCGGCGCGTCGTTCAGCTTCATGGCGGAGCTGACCCCGGCACGCGACCGGTTGCACGATCTGGCGATCAGCGACCGCGCGTGGAAGGTCTTCCGACGGGTCTGGCCGGACGGTGCCGAGAACATGCTTCCGACGCATCTCGATCTGCATGGCCTGTATGGACGCGTCATTCACGACGATGCCAGCCTGATCGCCAACGATGCCGCCGCGCATCCCGATTCGATCGGCACGCCGCACGGTCATCCACCGCTCGAGTCGTTCCTGGGCGTGCCGTTGCGTCGGCAGGGCCGGTTGATCGGCATGATCGGGCTGGGCAATCGCGCCGGTGGGTTCCGCGATATCGATCGCGAGGCGGCGGAGGAATTGGCGCCGGCGATCGTGCAGGCGTTGACGGGGAAGCGCGCCGAGCTGGCGCTGCGCGAGAGCGAGGACATGCGCCGGGTGAGCATGGAACTGGTCCCCGCGATGCTGTGGCGCACCGACCGGAGCGGCAACAACAAGATGAGCGAAAGCCAATGGGCCGATCTAACCGGGCAGGATGAGGAGGAGGCGGCCGATTGGGGATGGCTCGCCGCAGTGCATCCCGAGGATCGCGCGACGACCGAGGCGGCGTTCCGCCGCTCCTATACCCATGACGAGTCGCTCGAACAGCAATTGCGGCTCCGCGATCGCAACGGAGACTATCGCTGGTTCCTGATGCGACAGGTGCCGCGGCGCGCGGCGGCGTCGGCGGTCACGCACTGGTTCGGGGCGGCGACCGACGTCCACGAAATGCACCTGATGGAGCAGCGGCAGCGGCGGCTGGTCGCCGAATTGCAGCATCGCGTTCGCAACATCCTGACCGTCGTCCGCTCGGTCTTTTCGCGGACGGTCGAGGCGGGCGGGTCGCTGGACGACGTGGCGGACCATTTCCGCGGCCGGCTCGACGCGCTGGCGCGGACCCAGGCGATCGTGACCCAGACCGCGAGCGGGCAGGTCGATCTGCAGAACCTGATCCGCGATGAATTGCTGAGCGTCGGCGTGGCCGATGGCGAGGCGGTGACGATCGCGGGACCGGACGTCACGTTGCCGCCGCGCGCGGCCGAGGCGATCGGGCTGGCCGTCCACGAGCTGGCGATCAATTCGGTCAAATACGGGGCGCTGAAGCGTGCGGGTGCGATGCTGCACGTCGCATGGTCGACCTATGTCGAGGAGGATGATACAAGGGGCGTTCGGCTGACCTGGACCGAGAAGGGCGTGCCGGCCTTGTCGATTTCCCCTTGCCGTCAGGGCTTTGGGACGGAATTGATCTGTGAGGCGTTGCCTTATCAATATGGTGCGGAAACGCAGCTGATGTTTGTGGGAGGCGGGGTGCGATGCGAGATCGCCCTGCCGCTGCAAGAGGAAGGACGACCATTCTGACCGATGCCACGATCCTGACCGGCCGACGCCTCCTGATCGTCGAGGACGAATATTTCATCGCCTCCGATCTGAAGCGTGCGCTCGAGGCGCAGGGCATGGTGGTGGTCGGACCGGTGGGGCGTGTGGCGGACGCGCTGGCCCTGATCGAGCGCGAGGCGATCGACGTCGCGACGCTGGACGTCAATCTCGGCACCGCAATGTGCTACCCGATCGCCGAGCAGTTGAAGGCACGCGGCGTGCCGTTCCTGTTCCTCACCGGCTATGACGGCTGGACGCTGCCCGAGTGGCTGCGTGACGTGCCGCTGCTCATCAAACCCTTCGACGGCGCAGCGGTGATCGCCGCGGTGTGCGCCTTGTGTGAACTGGAGAGAGTATCATGATCCGAGCACAGCCGCGCAGCGACGCGCCCGGCATGGCGATGACGCGCCTGATGGCGCTCGCGCCGCTCGATGCGGAGTCGGTGGCTGTGCTGGAGCGGGCGATGGAGGACAGTCGCGCGGTACGGACGCGCCGCGACATCATCACCGAGGGCCGCGAGATCGTGCAGGCGCAACTTCTGCTGTCCGGCTGGGCGGCGCGGGTGCGACTGCTGCCCGATGGGCGGCGGCAGTTCCTGAGCTTCCTGCTGCCCGGTGACCTGATCGGCGCGTGCGACCATCCGAACGCGCTGGCGGTGTCGACGGTCGTGGCGATGTCCGACGTGCAGGTGTGCCCGTTGCCGGAAGCGCGACCGGGATCGCCGCTGCACATCGCCTATGCGATCAGCCGTGCGATGGACGAGGGGCATCTGCTCGCGCAGATCACGCGGCTCGGGCGGCTCAACGCGCAGGAGCGGATCAGCGACCTGTTGCTGGAACTGCACGAGCGGCTGACGCTGAACGGCAGCGCGACGGGCAATGGCTTCGACCTGCCGCTGACGCAGGAGACGCTCGCCGACGCGCTGGGGCTCACCTCGGTCCACGTCAATCGCATGTTGCAGCAGGCGCGGCGCGAAGGCGACCTGCAATGGCGCGTCGGGCACGTGAAGCTGACCGACCCGGCCGGGCTGGCGCGCAAGATCGGGCATGTGGCAGTGCGCGTCACGGCGCAATGATCGTGCAAGCGGTGCGCTAATCGATTTGCTCGACCGATGACGGATGACCCGACCGGCGGCCCTCGCGCGATGCGGCGTGATGCGCTGGCGCGGCGCGGCGCGCTGATCGAGGCGGCGCGCGGCTGCTTCGCGCGCTCGGGCTATTTCGTGCCGCTGGAGGAGGTGGCCGATGCCGCGGGCGTGGGGCGCGGTACCTTCTATCGCAATTTCAAGGATCGCATGGCGCTGGCGCTGGCGGTGTTCGAGCGCGAGATCGACCGGATGGCGCCGTTGATCGACCCGACACTGCCGCTCGACCGCGCGCTGGCCAAATTGGTCACCGAGGGCCGGGAGACGACCGCGTTGTTCGCGCGGCTGGCGATCGACATGCCGTTGGACGGCGAGAATCGTCAGGCGTTCGACGACCTGAAAGCGCGGTTGGAGCGGTTGCTGATACCGCTTGCCGCGCGTGGACATCGCGACGGAACGTTATCGCCAAATATGGGCGCGCACGAACTCGCGATTGCGATGCGGATGCTCGGCGCGCTGGTCAATCCCGCACCGGTCGAGCGTCGTCAGACTCTGCTGGAAGAGGCACTGGCGCTGATGATGGCGGGATTACGGCCGCGTTGACAAGCTTGGGTCGGTCCAGCCGAGCCCGAGACTCTTCTGTACCGCGATGTAATTGTTGGTGAGCTGCGCGCGGCCTTGTTCCGCGCCAATCGTGGCGGACAGGCGCTGCCGCTCGATATCGAGTTGATCGACCAAGGTGCTGGTGCCGGCGTCGACGCGCTGCGCGTTGAGCGTCGCAGCGCGGGTGGCGGATTGCTCGGCGAGCAGCAATTGCGCGAGTTGCTGGCGCGCATTGCCAAACCGCGACAGGCTGGTTTCGGCATCCTGCAACGCCTCCAGCACCGTCTGGCGATATTGCGCGTCGGCGGCGTCGCGTTGCGCCTCGGCCTGACGGACTGCGGCGCGGTTCCGGCCGAAGTCTAGGAACGACCAGTTGAGCATCGGCGCGGCGACCGTCGCCAGCTTCGACGGATCGAGCACGTCGCTGACCCCGGTGCCGCCGAGCCCGATGATGCCGAGCAAATTGAGCGACGGGAATTTGCGCGCGGTGGCGACGCCGATCTGCGCGTTGCCCGCCGCCAGCGCGCGCTCGGCGGCGCGGATGTCGGGGCGGTGCTGGATCAGCGCGGCAGGGTCGCCGATCGGGACCTGTGCGGGTGGCAGCGGCACCGCGACGACGGACGCGAGCGTCGCGTCAAGCGCGCCGGGAGCCCGGCCGGTGAGCACGGCTAGCTGGCCCTTGTATTCGTCGATCTGCGCGGCGAGCGGAATGGTTTGCGCGTCGGTGCTGTTGAGCTGGTTGCGCAGCCGCTCGACCTGAAGCTGCGAGGCGGTGCCGGCGGCGTAGCGTTGCTCGACCAGCGTGAGCTGGCGGCGTTGCAGCGCGCTCGATTGCGCGTTGAGGCGCGCGCGTGCCTGCGCGTCGCGGAGCGCGACATAGGCTTGCGCGACCTGTGCCGAGAGCGTCACCTGTGCATCGGCGAGTTGCGCGAAGCGCTGTCCCTCGGTGGCGCGCTGCTGTTCGAGCGTGCGGCGGCCGCCGCCGAACAGATCGGGCTCCCACGATGCCATCGCGCCGAGATTGTAGAAGTCGAGCGTGGTGTCGCTGTTGCCGCCACTCTGCTGTCCGCCACCGAGATTGGTGCCGGGCAGTCGCGCGTTGAGGTAGACGGCGCTGGCGCTGACCGACGGCAGGCGCGCGGCGCGTTGCTGGCGATATTGCTCCTGCGCGGCACGAAGATTCGCCTGTGCGGCGTCGATCGTCGGGCTGTGCGCCAGCGCATCGTCGACCAGCGCGTCGAGCGTCGGGTCGGCAAGCGTCTCCCACCAGCGCGCGAGCCCCGGCGCGGGAGTCAGCGCCGGATCGGCGGCGCGGACGAACGTGCCGCGGGTCACCGCGTCGGAGGCGACCGCGGGCGGTCCCTTATAGTCCGGGCCGACGGTGCAGGCGCCGAGCAGCGCAAGCGCGAGGAGCGGGAGAGCGTGGCGCATCAGTGCATCGCCGCCGGTGCGGCGCCCTTGGGAAGCGGACGGAGGAAGAAGACCAGTGGGAGGACGACCAGTGTCCCCATGCCCATGATCCAGAAAATGTCGTTGTAGGTCATGACCAGCGCCTGCCCCTGAATCTGCTGACCGAGCGCGCGGATCGCGGTCTGCGGCCCGCCGAGCGAGCCGGCGGTCGCGGCCATATAGTCCTGCACGCGCACCGAATTGGCGTTGAGCGATTCCTCGATCCGCCGCGCGTGGAACCACGAACGCTGGTCCTGCAGGATCGCGATCCCGGCGAGCGCGAAGCTGCCGCCGAGGTTGCGCATCGCGCTGAACAGCCCGGACGCGTCGCCGGCCTCGGACGGCGGCACCGAGCGGATCGCGGCCTGGCTGAGGAACAGCATCGCGAGGATCTGTCCCACGCCGCGCAGCAACTGTGACTCGGTAAAGTCGCTGCCGACCGAATCGATGGTCAGATTGGCGTCGAGTAACGCCGACGCGCCCATGATGAGCAGCCCCGCGCCGACCGCCAGCCGAATGTCGACGCGCACCAGCAGGATCGGGACGATCGCCATCATAAACAGGCTGGGAATGCCAGCGAGCAGCACGACCTTGCCCGATTGCAGCGCGTTGTAGTTGGCGATCGCGGCGAGGAATTGCGGGATCGCATAGGAGGTGCCGTAGAGCACGACGCCGAGCACCAGCCCCATGATCGCCACCGAGCCGAATTGGCGATCGAGCAACAGCCGCAGCTTGATGACCGGTTGGCGCGCGAGGACTTGCCCGGCAAGCAACAGCCCGAACCCCAACACCGTCACCGCGAACATCCACCGGATCAGCTCGGACGAGAACCATTGCTCGCGCTGCCCTTCCTCAAGGAAGACGGTCAGCCCGCCGAGGCCGAGCGCCAGTCCGGCAATTCCCAGCCAGTCGGCCTCGCCGATCAGGTGCAGCCGCGATGGTTCGTGGCGCAGCCCGATCAGCAGCAGCAGCACGAGGACGCCGCAAATCGGCACGTTGAGGAAGAAGGCGTAATGCCAGCTGATGTTCTCGGTCAGCCAGCCGCCGATCAGGGGCCCTAGCACCGGGCCCATGATCGCGGTCATGCCGAAGGCGGCGATGCCAATCGGTTGCTGTGAACGCGGCAGGCGCTGCGCGATGATCGTCTGCGCGGTCGGGATCATCGCGCCGCCGGTGAAGCCCTGACCGATGCGCCCGACGATCATCTGCGGCAGCGTGTCGGCTGCGCCGCAAATGACCGAGAAGATCGTGAACAGGATGGCGGCGATCAGCAGGAAGGTGCGTAGGCCCAGCAGCCGCTCCAGCCATGCCGCCATCGGGATGATGACGATCTCGGCGACCAGATAGGCGGTGGCGATCCACGTCCCCTCGGTGCCGCTCGCGCCGATCTCGCCCTGGATCGTGGGCAGCGCCGAGTTGACGATCGAGATGTCGAGCGTCGCCATGAATGCGCCGAGCGTCCCCGCCGCGACCGCCAGCCACGCGGCGAGGTCGGCGCGTTCCGCCCCGCCCGCGGGCAGGTCGTTGCGCTTCGCGACCGAAGCGCCGGGGGCGGCGCTGGCCATCGTCAGCGCTCCTGCCGGTTGGCCTTGCGTTGTTCGTCGCGCAGCCGCTCAATCTCGTCCTTGGCCGAGCGGGTGTCGACGGTGACCTCGACCGACAGGCCGGGGACGAGCAGCCGGCGGGTCTGCGGCGTCGCCTCCAGTGCGATCCGCACCGGCACGCGTTGCGTGATCTTGGTGAAGTTGCCGGTCGCGTTCTGCGGCGGCAGCAGCGAGAATTGCGCGCCGGTGCCGGGCGAGAAGCTGGCGACGCGGCCCTTCAGCGTGATCCCGTCGAGCGCGTCGACCTTGATCTCGGCCGGCTGGCCGGGCCGCATCAGCGCGAGCTGCGTCTCCTTGAAATTGGCGGTGATGTAGAGCTTGTCGAGCGGAACCAGCGACATCAGCCGCGTGCCGGTGCCGGCATATTGGCCGACATTGACGGTCTTGTCGCCGACGCGCCCGTCGATCGCTGCGCGGATCAGCGTGGCGTTCAGGTCGACGCTCGCTGCGCTCTGCTGCGCGCGCGCGGCCTTTCCCTGTGCGAGGCCCTGCTTGATCTGCGTCTCGAAGGTGGCGACGCGGCGCTGCTGCATCGCGACCGCCGCTTCCTGCGCACGTACCGCCTGCGCGGATTGCTGCGCGGTCAGCTGCAATTGCGCGAGTTGCTGGCGCGTCTCCGCTCCCGAGGCGGCGAGCGGGCGATAGCGCGCGACCTCGGCGGCGTCGTGCGCGGCCTTCTCGCGCGCCGAGGCGAGCTGCGCGCGCGCCTGGTCGATCGCGGCATATTGTTCGCGGACCTGCGCGCGGGCGCTGTCGGCCTGTGCGTCGGCGACGGCGATCTGTGCCTCGGCCTGCGCGGCCTGCGCCTGCGAGTTGCGCGGATCGATGCGGACCAGCGGCTGCCCGGCGCGAACGTCCTGATTGTCGGTGACGAACACCTCCGCGACATAGCCGGCGACACGCGGCGCGACGACGACCATGTCCGCGCGCACCTGCGCGTCGTTGGTGTCCTGCATATATTGCCCGGTCGCCTGATAGCGCAGATACCAGATCGTCCCCGAGACGAGCACGGCCAGCGCGACGACGATCAGGATCGTCCTGGCGCGGCCGCTCAGCTTGCGCCGCTTCGGCTGGTCGTCCGACGGGGTGTCGGCGGGTTCGTTCGAGGGGGCGGCCGCTTCTGCCATTTCATCAAATCCGCTACTGCCGACTCATGCCGCTGCGCGGCTCGCGTCACATAAGCGGACAATATGTCCGCTTAAGGGCGCATCGCAAGCGGGAATGCTGCACTGCACACGCCAATGATGAGATAATTGCCGATTATGCTGGGCGTGCACGGCTCGCCGCGATACGTTGCGTCGACGCGGCGCGATGACGCCGTCGGCAAGGGGAGAATGTCGTCGGTGCAGCATGCGTTCGGTCGTAACCTGACCTATGGCCTTCACGAGATGCTGGGCCGGGCCATCGTCGTCGGCGATTATGCCGACAAGCCATTCCCCAACGAGGCCGATATCGTGCGCGAGCATGGCGTCAGCCGCTCGGTGACGCGCGAGGCGGTGAAGATGCTGGCTGCCAAGGGGCTGCTCGGTGCCCGGCCAAAGCAGGGGACGTTCGTCCTGCCCGAGGAATCGTGGAACCTGCTCGACCCCGATGTGCTGCGCTGGTTGCTCGAGCGCGAGGCATCGATCGACCTGTTGCGCCACTTCAACGAACTGCGGGTCGGGGTCGAGCCGGAGGCGGCGGCGCTGGCGGCGAAGGGCGCGACCGAGGAGCAGCAGGCGGCGATCGCGGCCGGGCTCGCGCGGATGGTGGCGGCCGAGCGCGGCGAGGACGATACGCTGGATGCTGACATCGCCTTCCACGTCGCGGTGCTGCGCGCGTCGAACAATCCGTTCTTCCTGCAGTTCCGCGAGATGGTAAGCACCGCGTTGCGCACGTCGATCCGCTTCACCAACCAGATCGCGGGGCGCAGCGCGAATATCGCGGAGCATACCGCGGTGCGCGACGCGATCCTCGCCGGGGACGCTGCCGGGGCGCACGCGGCGATGCGCGGATTGATCGTCAACGTGCTGACGCTGATCGAGACGCCTGCGGGCGGGTAGGTGCTTGATGCGTCAGCGGGTCACAAGGTCCGCAGCATCTGCGCCGGGCGCGCGCGGAGCGCCGGGATGCTGCCCACAATGCCAATCCCGACCGTGACCGCGCTCGCCAGCCCCAGCGTCGCGGCAACGCGCCGCCAGTCCGGGGCGAAGCCCATGTCGAAGACGTGCGTCACGACGTACCAGCCCGCCGCGCCGCCTGCGATCAGCGCCACCGCCGACAACAGCGCGGCGAGCAGCGCGTATTCAATCGCCTGCGCCGTCAGCACCTGCCGCATGCTCCCGCCCAGCAGCTTGAGCACGACCGCATCGTAGCGGCGAGCGCGTCCGGACGCAGCAACCGCGCCGACCAGCACCGCCAGCCCGGCGAGTACCGTCGCCGCGGCAGCGACGCGCACCGCGGTGGCGATCTGCCCCAGCAGCGCCGATACCTGCCCGATCACGTCGCCGGTGCGGATCAGCGTCACCGCGGGCATCGCGCGTGCGACGCCGCGCGCGATCGCGCCGTCGCGCGCGGGCGGGGCGTAGACGCTCGCGAGCAGGCTGTGTGGCGCTTCCTCGATATAGCCGGGCGAGAAGACGATCGCGAAGTTGAGGCCAAGTCCCTTCCAGTCGATCTTGCGCAGCGCAGCGATCCGCGCCGGTACATCGACGCCGAGCACGGAGACGGTGATCGTATCGCCGATCCTGAGCCCGAGCGCCTGCGCGGCGCGATCCTCGATCGAGACGAGCGGCGAGCCGCGGTAGTCGGCGGGCCACCAGCGGCCAGCGACGACCTGATTGCGCGGCGGCACGGTCGCGGACCAGGTGAGCGTGCGATCGCCGCGCAGCACCCAGGCGTCGGCGGGGAGCGTCTTGAGCCGCGTCGTCGGCACGCCCTTGATCGCGACGATCGCGCCGCGCAGCGACGGCACCGCCTCGATCCGCGCGTTGGGGGCGGCGCTAAGGACGGCGGTGCGGAAGGTGGCGGCTTCCTCGGCGGGCACGTCGGCGGCGAAGAAGCGCGGTGCGCGGGCCGGGGCACTGCCGGCAAGCTCGGCGGAGAGGCTCGCGTCGATCACCGCGAGCGCGACGAACAGCGAGAAGCCGAGCCCGAGCGCGACGACCAGCCGGTCGGTCGCCGCGCCGGGGCGGTGGAGATTGGCGAGCGCCAGCCGCGGCAAGGGCGCGCGGGGGCGCGGCAGTCGCGCGAGCAGGCGGCGGAGCGCGATACCGACCAGCCATAGCAGCAGCACGAGCCCGGCAATCGCGGCGACGAAGCCGGCGGCCAGCAAATGGTCGGCGGCCGACCAGACCGCCAGCGCCACCAGCGCGCCGAGCAGCGCGGCCATCGCCGCCAGCACGCGCCACGACGGTCGGCCGGTGTCGGCGAGCGCATCGCGCAACAGGGTCGCGGCGGCCACGCGCCGCGCCTGCGCGAGCGCCGGGAGCGCAAACAGCAGCGCCACCAAAGTACCGAGCACGGCGGCAGTGATGAGCGGGAGTGGGTAGAGCGCCAGCCGCGGAATGATCGGCAGCGCGTCGCCCGCGACCCGCGCGACGATCCACGGCACCGCCGCGCCCAGCGCAAGCCCGGGCAGCATCCCGGCCGCGCCGACCAACGCCAGCTCAATCAGGAACAGCCGCGCGATCAACGTCGAGCGCGCGCCGAGCACCTTGAGCGTCGCGACCATCTTCGTGCGCGCGGCGAGATAGGCGGTGACGCCGCTGCCGACCCCCACCCCCGCGATCGCGAGCGCGGCTAGGCCCACGAGCAGCAGGAACTGCCCGAGCGTCGCGATCCCGCCGCGCAGCCCGCGCCCGGCGTTCTCGGTCGTGCGCGGGGTCCAGCCGGCATCGGGGAAGCGCGCGGCTAGCCGCTTGCCGGTCGCCTCGGCGCGGGCTGGGTCGGGGAGCGCGATGCGATAGGCGCTGCGATACAGGCTGCCGGGCTGGAGCAGGGCGCTGGCGTCGAGCCCGGCCATGTCGACCAAAGCCGGGCTGCCGAGCGAAAAGCCGGCGCCGAGCCGGTCGGGCTCTTCCGCGATGAGCCCGATGACGCGGAACGGCTGAGTGCCGAGCCGGATCGTGTCACCGACGCGCGCGCCGAGCCGATCGGCGAGCGCGGGGGCGATCGCGACCTGCGCGCCGTGTGGGCGTGCCGCCAGTGCGCCGGGGGCGAGGCGGAACCGCCCGACTAAAGGCCAGCGATTGTCGACGCCGCGCAGCTCGAGCAACGCATCCTGATCGCCCTTGTGCGCCATCGCGCGCAGCGACACGACCTCCGCGACAGGACCGGCGGCGGTGAAGGCGGCCAACTCCGCCGGGGTAGCGCGGCGTTGCGAGACGACCAGCTCGACGTCGCCGCCGAGCATCGCGCGGCCCTGTGCATCGAGCGCGGCGAGCATCGCGGCGGACAGGCTGCCGATCCCGGCGAGCGCGGCGGTGCCGAGGAACAGGCACATCGCGAGCAACAGCAACCCGCGCCCGCCGCGGCGCAGGTCGCGGAAGGCGAGGGTGGCGGCGATGCTCACGCGCGGACGGCGTCGGCGACGATGCGGCCATCGGCCAGCTCGACGACGCGCGCGCAGCGCGCCGCGAGCGCGGGATCGTGAGTGATGACCAACATCGTCGTGCCCGCCTCGGCGGCGCGCGCGAACAGCAGGTCCATGATCGCCGCGCCGGTGGTGGTGTCGAGATTGCCGGTCGGCTCGTCGGCGAAGAGGAGGGCGGGGCGTCCGACCAGCGCGCGCGCGATCGCGACGCGCTGTTGCTCGCCACCGGAGAGTTGCGCGGGGTAATGGCCGGTGCGTGCCGCCAGCCCGACCGCCGCCAGTTCGGCGCGGGCACGGTCGAACGCGTCGGGCGCGCCGGCAAGCTCCAGCGGGACTGCGACATTCTCGAGCGCGGCCATCGTCGGAAGCAGATGGAAGGCTTGCAGGACGATCCCGATCCGCCCGCGTCGCGCGACCGCCAGCGCGTCCTCATCGAGTTTTGTGAAGTCGAGCCCGGCGACCTCGACCTCGCCCGCGCTCGGCCTTTCCAGCCCGGCGAGCACCGCCATCAGCGACGATTTGCCCGATCCGGACGCGCCGAGCAGCGCGACGGTCTCGCCGGTTTCCACCGTCAGGTCGATGCCGTGCAGGATCTCGACCCGCGCGGGCGGCTTGCCGAGCGCGAGGCGGACGTTGCGCGCGCGGATCGGTACGCTATCTGAAGCGGATGGAAGGCCGGTCACGATCACGTCGATACGGAGGGTGGTGGTGGCTTGTCCATCCGATCCTGCTGCTGTTGCTCGCCGCGCCCGCGTCGGCCGACGCGCACGCGCCGTTGATATGGGCGTTCGGCGACAGTTTGACGGCGGGCTATGGCCTGCCGCCCGCGCAGGGCTTTCCCGCGCAATTGCAGGCCGAGTTGCGGCGGCAGGGTGTCGCGGCGACGGTGCGCAACGGCGGGGTGGCCGGCGACACCGCCGCACAGGGGCGCGCGCGGCTGCGCTGGGGGCTGCGCGGGTTGAAGGTGAAGCCCGATCTGGTGATCGTCGAGCTGGGTGCGAACGACATGCTGCGCGGGCTGCCGGTCGCACAGGCGGAGGCGAACCTCGACCGCATCCTGACCGAGTTGAAGGCGCGGAACATTCCGGTGCTGCTCGCCGGAATGCGTGCCGCGCCGAACATGGGCGGCGATTATGCGCGCGCGTTCGAGGGCATGTATCCGGCGTTGGCGAAGAAGCATCGCGTGGCGCTGTACCCGTTCTTCCTCGATGGCGTCGCGGGGAGGCGCGCGCTCTTTCAGGCGGACGGGCTGCATCCCGATTCGCGCGGCGTCGCGATCATCGTCCGGCGGATCGCACCGGCGGTGCGGCGCGCACTGAAGTAGCGGGGATCGCTTGGGCGCGCAGTCGGTTGGTGGCGGACAAGGAGATGCGACCATGATGACCGATCCCGAGACGCGCGACGACGACGATCAGGCGCAGGCGATGGAAGAGGCGCAGGAGGAAGCCGCCGAGGAACGTGAGGAAGAGGGCGGGCATCAGTAAGGTTATTCGTCGTTCCCGCGAAGGCGGAAATCCAGACACGCCGACGTTGCGAAGAGAACCGAACCGTTGCGTATCTGGATTTCCGCCTTCGCGGGAATGCCGGCGTGGTGCCGATCGTTCAGTATTCGAGTTTGGCGAGGTCGTCCGGGGTGTTGATGTTGGCCAGCTCCACGCCCGGCAGCACCGCTGATGCGCCGATCGTCTCCGCCCAGCGGCGGATCGCGCGCGGCTTGTCGGCGAGCAGGTGCGCGAGCAGCGGGGCCGCGAGATCGGTCGGCCACAGACCAACCGTCGGCGCTCCCGCCACATAAGCCGGCGCCGCGTCCCGCAGCGCCGTGATGACCTCACGAGGCAGAAAGGGTGTGTCGCAGGCGGTCGTCAGTACCGTGTCGAAGTCGTGATCGGCGGCAAAGCCAAGTGCCCCCGCGATGCCGCCGAGCGGGCCGAGATCGGAGAGCGGCAGGTCGGGAATGCAGGTCACCGCGGCGGTGGTACGTCCGACGACGACGATCGCGTCGCAATGCGGGTCGAGGCTGGCGATCGCGTGGTCGATCAGTGCGCGCCTGCCGAGCGCTGCCAGCGCCTTGTCGCTGCCGAAGCGGGTGGCGTGACCACCGGCGAGAACGGCGCCCAGTATTTTCATGAGGCGGAGAAGAGCGGCGATCCGCCCCCCGTCAGAGGGGCGGTATGCCGATGGGTCAGAGCGTGGTGAACACGACGCCGACCACCAGCGCCTGAGCCGCCAGAACCAGCACGGTGCTGGCCGCGGTTTCGAACATACGCATGGGGTTGGTCTCCGTTTGCCGGGTCATGCCGGCGAACGGGCAAATGGCGTTTATTGCTCCATTGCGCAATAATCGAACAACGCATTCGCGCTTGCACAATTTGCATCGGTCTAAGTGACTGAAACTTAACTATCGTCTCGTGCGACCGGTTAGGCGCTGATCCTCTCTTCGTTGCCCCGGACTCGATCCGGGACCCCGCTTTTCCTCCGAGGTGGCGACAAAAGCGGGATCCCGGATCAAGTCCGGGATGACGGGGGACGCAAATGTCAGGCGCCGAAGACGCGGTCGAAGATCGTGTCGACATGGCGGTAATGGTAGCCGAGGTCGAACTTCTCGTCGATTTCGGCGGTGGACAGCGCCGCGGTGACTTCCGGGTCGGCCTTAAGCAGCTCCTGCAACGACAGCTGACCGTCGGATTCCCATACTTTCATCGCGTTACGCTGGACGAGACGATAGGCGTCCTCGCGGCTGACCCCAGCCTGCGTCAGCGCGAGCAGCACGCGCTGCGAATGGACCAGCCCGCCCATCCGATCGAGGTTCTTCTGCATCCGCTCAGGGTAAACGAGCAGCTTGTCCACCACGCCGGTGAGCCGCGCGAGCGCGAAATCGAGCGTGATCGTCGCGTCGGGGCCGATGTAGCGTTCGACCGAGGAATGCGAAATGTCGCGTTCGTGCCACAAGGCGACGTTCTCGAGCGCCGGGGTGACGTAACCGCGCACCATCCGGGCGAGGCCGGTCAGGTTTTCGGTCAGCACCGGGTTGCGCTTGTGCGGCATCGCCGACGAACCCTTCTGGCCCGGGGAGAAATATTCCTCGGCTTCGAGCACCTCGGTACGCTGCAAATGACGCACTTCGGTCGCGAGGCGCTCGATCGAGCTGGCGATCACGCCCAGCGTCGCGAAATACATCGCGTGGCGGTCGCGCGGGATGACCTGCGTCGAGACGGGCTCGATCGCGAGCCCGAGCTTGGCGGCGACATGCGCTTCGACGCGCGGATCGACGTTGGCGAAGGTGCCGACCGCGCCCGAGATCGCGGCGGTCGCGATATCCTCGCGCGCCATCGCCAGCCGCGCGCGGTTGCGGCGGAATTCGGCATGCGCCTGCACCAGCTTGAGCCCGAAGGTGACCGGCTCGGCATGGATGCCGTGGCTGCGTCCGATCGTCGGGGTCAGCTTGTGCTCCTTGGCGCGCCGCTCCAGCACCTCGAGCAGCCGGTCGATATCGGCGAGCAGGATGTCGGAAGCACGCGCGAGCTGCACCGACAAAGTGGTGTCGAGCACGTCGGAGGAGGTCATCCCCTGATGCATGAAGCGCGCTTCGTCGCCGACCTGCTCCGCGACCCATGTCAGGAAGGCGATGACATCATGCTTGGTGACCGCCTCGATCGCATCGATCGCCGCGACGTCGATCCGCGGGTTGGTTGCCCACCATTTCCACAGCGCCTCGGCGGCACTCTTCGGGACCACGCCCAGCTCGGCCAGCGCATCGGTGGCGTGCGCCTCGATCTCGAACCAGATGCGATAGCGCGCCTCCGGCTCCCAGATCGCGGCCATGTCGGGGCGGGAGTAGCGGGGGATCATGCGCGCGGTCCTTCAAGGATAAGGGAGTCGGCGCGCGGGTAGCAGCGTGGGGGCGGGGGGGCAAATATACCTGTGTGCCACGCATCAGCCGTTCGCCCTGAGCGTGTCGAAGGGCGTGTTCCGGGCACGTGCTTCGACAAGCTCAGCACGAACGGAGGGGTGCGCGCTCCTACGTCAACCGGATCGTCCGGCCCTCGCGTGCGGAGCGGTAGATCGCCTCGACGATCCGCATGTCGCGCAGGCCTTCCTCGCCCGAGACGATCGGTTCGCGCCCGTCGACCACGCATTGCGAGAGGTGGTCGAGCTGCCCGGCGAATTGCGTCTTGCCGGGGCCGGGCGGGGGCGTGATCTCCTGTTCGCGCCCGTCGCGGCCGGTCCACAGGCGATTGCCATCGTAGCGGGTGGCGGGCTCCAGCTCGACGCGGCCCTTGCTGCCCATCAACAGGATGCGGTTCTGGTTCGCCGAATACATCGACTGGCAACCCGCGATCGCGCCGGACGGGAATTCGAGCGTCCACTCGATCATATCCTCGACCTCGCGGAAGCGCGGATCGGTGCGGTCGGTCGATTCGCGCGCGGTGACCGCGATCGGCTCCTCGCCGGTCATGTAGCGCGCCGCCTGCAGGCTGTAGACGCCCATGTCCATCAGCGACCCGCCGCCCGCCAGCGCCTTCTTCAAACGCCACGCATCCGGATTGCCGGCGGTGAAGCCATGTTCGGAGCGGACGTAGCGGATCTTGCCGGTGTCGGGCTGTTTGGCGAGCCGCATCGCGGCGATGTTCGTGGCCTCGAAATGGCAGCGATAACCGATCATCAGCTTGCGATTGGCGGCTTTGCACGCCGCGATCATCGCCTCGCACTCGGCGACCGACACGGCCATCGGCTTCTCGCACATCACGTGCTTTCCGGCCTTGGCAGCGCGGATCGTGTACTCGGCATGCATCGAATTGGGGAGGCAGACATAGACGATGTCAACGTCCGGATTGTCGCGGATGCTGTCGAAATTGGCGTAGGAATAGATCGCCTTGTCCGACAGGCCATATTCGGCGGCGACCTTCTTTGCCTTCGCCGGATCACCGCTGACCACCGCTGCCAGCCGGCTGTGCGTACAATTCTTGAACTCGGGGATGATCCGGCCGAGGCCGTAGCCGCCGAGCCCGACGATCGCATAGCCGAGCTTGCGTTGCGACGGTTGCGCGCAGGCGCTGCCTGCCACCAGCAACGGCGCGGCCGCGATGAGCGTGCGGCGTCCGATCTCCATCCTCACCTCCCTGAATTATCGCGGCCAGGCTGGGGAACGGGACCTGCAATGTCAACGCGTTCTATTTCAATGACATAGGTAAGCCCGCCACCAGCAGGTCGACACGATCGGCGACGGTGGCGACGCGTTGGTTGACGCGGCCTGCCACGTCGCGGAAGCGGCGTGCGAGCGCATTGTCGGGGACGATCCCCCAGCCGACTTCGTTCGACACCAGCACGATCTTCGCTCGCGACCCGGTCAGCGCAGCGATCAGCGCGTCGGTCGCGGCTTCCGTGTCGGCGTCGGCGAGCAGCAGGTTCGAGGTCCAGAGCGTCAGGCAATCGACGAGCAGCACGCCGTCGTCGACCGTTGCGATCGTCTCGGCGAGCGCGAGCGGGGCTTCGATCGTCGCCCAGGCGGTGCTGCGGTCGGCGCGGTGGTGCGCGATCCGCTCGGTCATTTCTTCATCGAATGCCTGCGCGGTGGCGACGAACCGCCACGGCGCGGCGCACGCCTCGGCCAGCGCCTGCGCATGGCGGCTCTTGCCCGATCGCGCGCCGCCCAGCACCAGCCGGATACGCCAGGGATCGTCGGTCATCTTGGTCCTTGCCTGTCGATACGCGATTGCCGATGGAGGCGGCCTTGCCGCAATTCGGGGCCTATGTCGCGCGATCTGACCTTCCACGGCGGCCGTATCGAGGCCGCGGCCCGGCTGTACCCCGATGCGCCGCGCCCGTGGCTGGACCTGTCGACCGGGATCAACCCTTATGCATGGACGCCGCTGGCGGGGCTGGCGGTCGATCAGCAGCGGCTGCCGTCGGGGGAGGCGCTGGCGGCGTTGCTGGCGGCGGCGGGGGCGGCGTTCGGCTTTGCTGGGGCGCTGGCGGCGGTGCCGGGGAGCGAGCTGGCGCTGCGATTGCTGGCGACGCTCGATCTGCCGCGGCCGTGGCATGTGGTGACGCCCTGTTATCGTACGCATCGCGACGCTTTGCCGGGGGCGGAGGCGATTGCGGCGGAGCGGATCGGCGAGGTGGCGGTGGGCGGTGGGACGGTGCTGCTCGCCAACCCGAATAATCCCGACGGGCGGCTGATCGCGCCCGACGTGCTGCTGGAGATTGCACGGGTTCTCGGCGCGCGCGGCGGAATGCTGATCGTCGACGAGGCATTTGCGGATGCGCTGGCGGGGGTGAGCGTGTTGCCGTTGCTGCGCGCGGATGATCCGGTGGTGGTGCTGCGGTCGGTCGGAAAGTTCTACGGACTGGCGGGGGTGCGGCTCGGCTTCGTGGGCGGCGAACCATCGATAGTGGGGCGGATCGCGGCGCTGTTGGGGGACTGGCCGGTGTCGGCGACCGCGCTGGTCTATGGCGCTGCGGCGTATCGCGACGTGGCATGGGCGGAGCGGATGCGATTGCGACTGGTGGCGGAGGCGGTCAATCTCAATGCCTTGCTGGCCGACCGCGGGCTGGTGGCGCGTGGGAAATGTCCGTTGTTCCGGCTGGTCGAGTGCGAAGGTGCGGGCGCGGTGTTCGAGCGGCTCGCCGCCGCCGGTATCCTGACGCGACCGTTCGAGGCGCGGCCGGACTGGCTGCGGTTCGGTTTGCCGGGCGCGGGGTTCGACCGACTGGCAGCCGCCTTGGTGGCCGATGGCTGAGCCGGTCGCGCTCGCTGCGCTGGCGATCGACGTCGCGGTCGGGTGGCCGGCGTGGCTTTATGCACGGGTCGGGCATCCGGTCGGCGGGATCGCGCGGGTGATCGGGGCGCTGGAAAAGCGGTGGAACCGCCGGGGGTTGCCGCGTCGACTGCTCGGCGTCGCGACGATCGCGATCGTGGTGGCGCTGACCGTTGTCGTCGCGGTTTTTGCCGAGCGGAGCGTGCGGGCGCTCGGGCTCGGCTGGGTCGGGGTGGCGGTGCTGGCGTGGCCGGGGCTGGCGCAGCGGAGCCTCTACGCACACGTCCAACCGGTCGCGGTGGGGCTGGCGCGCGGCGATCTGCTCGCGGCGCGGCGGGCGGTGGCGATGATCGTCGGGCGCGACACCGCGACACTGGATGACGCGGGAGTCGCGCGCGCGGCGATCGAAAGTCTGGCGGAGAGCTTTTGCGACGGCATTAGCGCGCCGTTATTCTGGTTACTTGTCGGAGGGTTGCCGGGATTGTGGGCGCATAAGGCGATCAACACCGCCGACAGTTTGATCGGGCATCGCGAGGAAAAATGGCGGGATTTCGGCTGGGCGGCGGCGCGGCTGGATGACTTCGCCAACTGGATCCCGGCACGGATCGGGGCGGTGCTGATCTGTGTGGCGGGCGCCGGTGGCTGGCGGGTGATGTGGCGCGACGCACGCAACCATGCCTCGCCCAATGCCGGCTGGACCGAGGCGGCGATGGCGGGGGTGCTCGGCGTGCGGCTGGCGGGGCCGATTGCCTATGACGGTGTGATCGCGGACAAATTCTGGATCGGAAACGGGCGGGTGGCGGCGTGCGCCGACGATGTGCGGCGGGCACTTTCGGTGTACGGCCGCGCCTGCGGATTGTTGTGGATTCTGGCGGGGATCGCGGCATGGGCAAGCTGATGCTGCAGGGGACCGGCTCCGACGTCGGCAAGTCGGTGCTGGTCGCGGGATTGTGCCGGGCCTATGCCAATCGCGGACTGACGGTGCGGCCGTTCAAGCCGCAGAATATGTCGACCAACGCGGCAGTTACCGCCGAGGGCGGCGAGATCGGGCGCGCACAGGCGACCCAGGCGGTCGCCGCGCGGGTCGCGCCGCATGTCGACATGAACCCGGTGCTGCTCAAGCCGCAGGGCGACCGCACCTCGCAGCTGATCGTGCGCGGGCGGATGCGCGGAACGCTCGCGGCGGCGCGGTGGCGCGAAGGGCGGGAGGGGTTGCTCGGCGAAGTGCTGGAGAGCTTCAACACGCTGGAAAGGCAGGCCGATCTGGTGCTGGTCGAGGGCGCCGGATCGCCGGCCGAGATCAATTTGCGCGCCGGCGACATCGCGAACATGGGGTTCGCGCGCGCCGCCGATGTCCCGGTGGTGCTGGTCGGTGATATCGATCGCGGCGGGGTGATCGCGTCACTGGTGGGCACGCGCGCAGTGCTCGACGCGGATGACGCGGCGATGGTGCGGGGGTTCATTATCAATCGCTTCCGGGGTGATCCGGCGCTGTTCGAAGATGGCTATCGCGCGATCGAACAGCGCAGCGGGTGGCGCGGGTTCGGGGTGGTGCCGTGGCTGGCGGCGGCGGCGCGGCTGCCGAGCGAGGATGCGGTGGTGCTGGAACGGTCGCGCGCGCGACCGGGCGGGCGGGTGCTGGTGGCGTGTCCGGTGACGCGGCACATCGCCAATTTCGACGATCTCGATCCGCTGCGGCTCGATCCCGCGATCGAGGTGACGATGATTCCGCCGGGATTTCCGATACCTGCGGAGGCGGCGCTGGTGGTGCTGCCGGGATCGAAGGCGACGATCGCCGACCTCGCCTTCATCCGCGAACAGGGGTGGGACGTCGACCTGATCGCGCACCGGCGCAGGGGCGGGGCGGTGCTGGGGCTGTGCGGCGGGTATCAAATGCTGGGGCGGACGGTCGCCGATCCGCTCGGGCTGGAGGGGCCGGCGGGGAGCGCGGCGGGGCTAGGCCTGCTTGAGGTCGATACCGTGCTGGGGGGCAGCAAGGTGCTGCGCGAAGTGCGCGGGGTTGCACGCGGGGCGCCAATATATGGCTATGAAATGCACCTCGGAACCACGACCGGCGCGGATACGGCGCGGCCGGTGGCACGATATGACGGCGGGGGACATGATGGCGCGACGAGCGCCGACGGGCTGGTCGCGGGGACCTACGTCCACGGGCTGTTCGGGCTGGCGGCGCAGCGGCGCGCGTGGCTGGCGGCGGCGGGCGACGGACCGGACCATGCCCCGTCGGTCGATGCCGCGCTGGACGCGATCGCCGCGGCACTGGAGCGACATCTCGATCTGGATGCCTTGCTGGCGGTCGCGCGTGGGTCAGCCGCAGAGTAAGGCGGCGAGCAAGGCGCTTTCGACGAGTTCGATCCCCGCGCCATGCGCGTCGCCGTTGATGCCGCCGAGCCGGTGGCGGCACCACAAGCCATAGGCCGCTACGACCAGCGGTGCGGCGAGCAGCGGCGGGGCGGCGACCATCGCCAGCGCAAGCAGCGCAAGCCAGCCGGTCAGGTCGCGCACGCGAACCGCGCCCGCCACCTGCGCGCCGAGGCCGCTGCCGAGTGGCGGGAGCCAGCGCGCCCAGGCGAGCGGGCCGATGCGGGCGGCGAAGGGGATCAGCGCGATCCGCCCGTCGCCGACGAGCGCGTGGAGCAGGACGAGCTTGGCGATCAACTGGAGCGCGATCGCCACGACCGCGAAGCTGCCGACATGCGGGTCGCGCATCACCGCGAGCAGCCGGGTGCGGTCGCCATGCGCCGCGCCGACGCCGTCCGCGACATCGCCGAGCCCGTCGAGGTGGAGGGCGCCGGTCACCGCGACCCACACGACCAGCCCGGCGAGTGCGCCAGTCCACGGATCGTGCCGCGCGCCGAGCCACGCCGCGCCCGCGACCAGCGCGCCGATCACCGCGCCGACCAGCGGGTAGCAGCGGATCGCGGCGGCGAAATCCTGCTGCGTGCCGTGCGTGCGCGGCACGGGCAGGCGGGTGAGGAAGGCAAAGGCGAGCCAGAGGCGGGTCATGGGTTTGGTTCGGTCGGCTTTCGTCGCGAGAGACGTGGGTTGCGCCGTGGAATTCGGATCGCAGCCCGTTTGATGTTGGCGTTCTAACGCTGGCGCGGGGAGACGGCCGTATTTCTTACTGCTGATTCCCAATCGGGGAAGCGCGAGCGCTTACCTCACCCGTCGAGCGCTGCTGCGAGAGACGAAATTTCCGCTTGCGAAAATACGGCAATGCCATGCTGTCGGAGCAGGGCGGCAGTCACGCCCTCGCCATCAATCCGGCGACCTTGGAAGCTGCCGTCATAGATAAAGCTGCCTCCACACGATGGGCTTCCATCCGTCAGGAGCGCGTATCTGCAATCGTGCCGGGAAGCATGTTCAAGGGCAATTCGCGCGCCAGTGAGATAGGCTTCGGTCACGTCGGTGCCGTCCGCCTCGACGATGCGACCGTCCTGCTCAATTACGGCTGCTCCGCTCGCCCCATGTGCAATCTCCGCCGCTGGCCGGGGTGTCGGTAATCCCGCCATCACCTCGGGGCAGACCGAGACAACACGGCCTTCGCTGATCCAGCGGTCCAGCAGCGCGTCTTCAAGAGTCTTTGCCGAACCGTTGTAGCGCACCGGCCTGCCAAGAAGGCACGCGCTGACCAGCACTTTGGCCGGCATCATGCGTTCGCCGCAAGAGCAGAAAGCAGGGGCAGCACATGGTCCCTCGTCAGCGGCGCAAGCGGCATCGCCTCAGCGGTTGCCCGGTCTGCCCAAACGGCCCCCTCTATCTCAAGGCTCGGTGTCGGATCATGTGCGATACGGATATGGAATAGCTCTGCCTGAACCGATCGCCCCGGCTCGTTTGCGGCCGGAGCGGTGAAGCAGCCTAGATGCCGCGTCGTCGCACGATCAACGGAGAAGCCAATTTCCTCATGCAATTCGCGGCAGAGGGCGTCGACCGGACTTTCGCCCGCCTCGATCTTTCCGCCTGCCTGCATGAACCATTTCGTGCCAGCCTTGCGGACCAAGAGCGTTCGTCCCTCACCGTCATCGATCAGGGCAGCAGCTATTCGGATGGTCCTGGTGTCGGGCATGGACCATTCATTGCGCTGGCGGACCCAAACGGCAAGCGCGAGCACGCTGAGATTGCCTTGTCTTCATCGTTTACGGGGCAGTGAAATGCAGGCCGCCAGCCGGTCGGTTTGCCACTTACAGCCGGATCAGCGGGGTAAATCGGCCCGAGCCATCGCTCACGTCCGCAACGCGACGATCTGCGCTGTGTCGGGCCAGAGCCGCAGCGTCAGCAAGGCGGCGCAGGGCAGGTCGAACGCCCAGACCTGTCGTGCGTCGAAGCCGCAGGCGCTGGCGAGCGCGGCGCGGATCGGGCCGCCGTGGGTGACGACCACTGTCGCGTCGGGGAGGTCGGCGAGCGCGGCGGTCACGCGCGCGACCAGTGCCGACCAGCGTTCGCCCTGCGGTGGCGGGTTGGCGTCGGGATCACGCCAGAAGGCCGCCAGTGTCTCGGCGGGGAGCGTGGCCGGGTCACACCCGTCCCACGCGCCGAAATCGAGTTCGCGCCAGCGTGGGTCGTGCTGGACCGGTGCGCCCAGCGCGGCGGCGCAGGCGGCGGCGCGCGACAGGTCGGAGCTGACCACCTGCGTGAACGTCGCGCCGGCGGCATTGCGGACGCAATCGGCGATGCCCTGCGGCGTCACCGCGACGTCGACGTGTCCGAGCAACAGCCCCGGTCGCACCGTCACGCCGTGGCGCAGCAGGTGGACGGTGCGCGCGGCGCTCACGCCTTCGCCACCCCCGCCTGATCGAAGGTCGCCATCTGGTCGTGCGCGGCGAGCGCGGCGCGGACGAGGCCGGCGGCGACCGCCGCGCCGCTCGCCTCGCCGAGCCGCATGTCGAGCCGGAGCAGCGGCGCGAGGCCGAGCCGGTCGAGCAGCCGCGCATGGCCTGGCTCGGCGGAGACGTGGCCGGCGAGGCAGTGATCGACGATCCGCGGACGCGCAGCGGCGAGCGGGGCGAGCGCGGCGCCGACGATGAAGCCGTCGAGCAGCACCGGGATGCGCGCGTGGCGGGCGGCGAGGATCGCGCCCGCGATCGCGGCGATCTCGCGCCCGCCCAGCCGGCGGAGGCGCTCAAAGGGGGTGGTCGCGTCGGCGTGGCAGGCGAGCGTGGCGTCGACCGCGGCGATCTTGGCGGCGAGCGCGGCGCCGTGAACGCCGGTGCCGGGACCGACCCAGTCCGCCGCGCGGCCGCCGAAGCTGGCGGCGCACAAAGCGGCGGCGGGGGTGGTGTTGCCGATCCCCATGTCGCCGGGGATCAGCAGGTCGGTGCCGGGCCGCACCGCCGCCGCGCCGGCATCGAGCGCGTCGAGGCATTCGGCTTCGCTCATCGCGGGTTCGTTCGTGATGTCGCCGGTCGGCTGGTCGAGCGCGAGCGGCACGACGGTCAGCGACAGGCCGGCGGCGGCGGCGAGCGCGTTGATCGCCGCGCCGCCCTCGCGGAAGTTGGCGACCATCTGCGCGGTGACGGCGGGGGGAAAGGCGCTGACCCCGCGCGCGGCGACGCCGTGATTGCCCGCGAAGATCACCACGCGGCCATCGTCGAGCCGCGGGCGGGGGTCGCGCTGCCATGCCGCCATGAACAAAGCGATCTCTTCGAGCCGGCCGAGCGATCCGGCGGGCTTGGTCAGCCGCGCCTGTCGCGCCGCCGCCGCCGCGCGCATCGCGGCATCGGGCGCGGGCAGCTCGGCGAGCGCGGCGTCGAACGCGGCGACGCTGTCGAAGCGCATCATGCCACCACCTGCCCGGCGGGCGGGACGCGGACGATGAAATGGCCCTTCACCGCCTCGGGCCAGCGGGCATAAGGCACCTGTCCGGTGGCGCTTTCGACATAGTGGCGCATGAAAGTCATGATCCCGGTCGCGGCGGCCTCATCGGCGGTGAAGCCGCCGAGCACGTAGCCGATCTTGCCGGGCGCGCGCAGGTGGATCGTGCAATGCCGGTCGCAGGCGAACAGGCACGGCATCTCCTGCACGGCGATACCGGCGAACAGTGGGTCGCTCGCCTGTACCGTGCGGAGCGCGGCGGCGAGCGCTGCGCCGCCGCGTCGCCCGTCCGCGCCGTCGCGGGCGGTCGCCGAATGGCGGCAGCTGTTGCAGGCCACGACGGCGGGGCCGTCCTCGACGGGGATGAGGGTCATGGCAGCGGCCTTTGAGTGGCGTGGCTCCGGTGGGGTGCCTTCATTGCGAGCAGAGCGAAGCAATCCAGTGACGGACCAGGACGCCCTGGATTGCTTCGCTGCGCTCGCAATGACGGACAGCTACTCCCCCGGTCATCCCGGACTTGATCCGGGATCCCGCTTTCTACTGCCGCGGCAAAGAAGAAGCGGGGCCCCGGATCAAGTCCGGGGCGACGATGGGAGGAGACCGTCATGCGCGCTCAGAAACGCCCGCGCAGCCCGGCGTAGACGCTGCGGCCGAGCGTGCCGTAGCGGGCGATCGTCTCGTAGCGTTCGTCGAACAGATTCTCGACGCGCGCGAACAGCCGGACATTGCCCGACAGCGGCAGCTCGCCGCGCAGGTCGACCAGCGTGTAGCCGTCCAGCCGGGTGGCGTTGCTGGCATTGTCGAAGGACTTGCCCGCGAAGCGCGCCGCGACACCGAACGAGCCGGACTCGGCGAAGGTGTAGGTCGCGGACACATTGGCGGTGTCGCGCGGGCGGCGCGGCAACCAGTTGCCGAAGGTGCGGCCCGGCGAGCGATCCTCCGACAGCACCCAGCTGTAATTGCCGTCGAGGCTGAGGTGTTCACCGACCTGCGCGCGCGCGATCGCCTCGACCCCGCGGGCGACGGCGCGCGCGACGTTCTGGTAATAGCCGAAGCGCTGCTCGGTGGTCGAACCCGGCACGAAGCACAGCGGGTCGGTGGTGCCGGGGTTGCAGCCGGTGTAGACGATCTGGTCGCGGCTGCGGCGTTCGAAATAGGTGCCGCCGAGCGCGAAACGCCCGTCCATGAAGCGCTGCTCGGCGCCGGCTTCCCAGCCCTTGGCGCGCTCGGCGTTGAGCGCCTGATTGCCGTATTCCGAGAAGAGCTGGTACAAGGTCGGCGCCTTGAAGCCCTCGCTGTAGCTGGCGCGCAGCACGGTGCCGGTCGGCAGCACCCAGTTCGCACCGCCCGCGAACAGCGTCTGCGTGCCGAAGCGGCTGTGATCGTCGTGGCGCACGCCGCCGTTCAGGGTCAACCCGTCGAGTGGCGAAAGGTTGAGCTGGCCATAGACGCTGGTCAGCTCGGCGCGGCCGCGCGCCGGGGTGCCGAGCGCGTACGGGGCGACGAAGTCCGACGAGGCGGTGCTGAAGCGGCTGACCTCGTTCTCGACGCCGAACACCGCGTCGACGCCCTTGGCGACGGCAAGCGTGCCCTGATATTCGAGGCGATGGTTGCGGCCGACCGCGGCGAAGGTCTGCGTCTGTTCGACCTGATCGGGGTTGTAATTGTCGCGGTCGGTGTCGGTATAGCCATAACCGAAGCGGTTGCGGAGCCGCGCGTCGAACAGGTCGATGTTGAGGCCGGCATAGCCGACGAACTCACGGGTCAGGCCATATTCGGGGGTGTCGCCGCTGAAGCCGTCGAAGTCGTTGCGGCCGTTGGCGTACGATCCGCGCAGGTCGGCGCTGATGCCGGGCGCGATCGTCAGGACCGCGCGCGCCTGCACGTTCTGGTTGGTGTAGCCGTCACGCTCGGTCCCGGCCTTGAGCGCGGAGATGCCGTCGGTGGTGAAGGTCTGCGCGCCGACGCGCCAGGCGAGCGGGCCGGTGGTGCCGCCGAGCGCGGCGCGCGCGCTGACCGTCTCGCGTGAGCCGCCCTCGAGGTCGATGCTGCCTTCGAGCGCTGCGGTCGGCAGCGGGGTGACGATGTTGACGACGCCGCCGATCGCCTGGCTGCCCCACAGGATCGACTGCGGCCCGCGCAGCACCTCGATCCGCGACGCATCGCCGATCAGCAGGTTGGCGAAATTATAGCCACCGCCCGGCGAGGACGGGTCGTTGATCTTGACCCCGTCGATGACGACGACGGTCTGGTCCGACTCGGCACCGCGAATGCGCAGCGAGGTGCTGGTGCCATAGCCGCCGTTGCGCGACAGCGAGACGCCGGGGGTGCGCAGCAGCAGGTCGGCGACCGACAGGTCCTGCGCGCGGTCGATCGCGGCCTTGTCGAGCACGGTGACGGAGGCGGTGACGCGATCGGCGTCGACCGGCGCGCGGTTGGCGGCGACGACGATGTCCGCACCGGTGTCGGTGGCGGCGGCGTCGGGGCGCGGGGCTTCCTGCGCGAGCGCGGCGGTGGAGCAGAGGAGCAGCGGAAGGGCGGCGAGACGATGGAACACGATTGGTAACCCCTTGTGACGACGTGAAGCCGGAGGCGTGTCGCCGCGCGCGAGCTTCCTCGCGGCGTCGACCGCCCGCGGCGGTTGGCTATCGTCACGCTGGGTCCGTCCGCCGGCGTTGCGCCGTGCGGCCTTCCCGTCCGTTCGGCGCACCCTGGCCGAGCGAAGGACGATCGCGAACAGGCAGGTCTCCTGGCTCACGGGTCATCGCCGATGCGCGCCGCCTTCTCAGCCCGTTGAGGGGCCAATGGCGTGTGGCGCGCGGGCTCGCCGCTTACAGTTGCAGGGGCAGCCGGGGTTTACCCGTTCCCTTTTGATCCCCGGTCAGGGGGAACCTGTCGCGGCGCGCGCCCTAGCCGGGGGCGGGGCTTGGGTCAATCGCGTGGTGGGCTCGTCATTCCCGCGAAGGCGGGAATCCAGACGCGCAGCTCCGTCGACAGAGGCGCGAGGTCAGAGGTTCTGGATTCCCGCCTTCGCGGGAATGACGGTGGGGGGGGGCGGGGATGACGTCAGCGAGCGGCGTCAGAATTCCACGCCCGCCTGCGCCTTCACGCCGGCGCGGAACGGGTGTTTGACCTGCGTCATCTCGGTGACCAGATCGGCAACCTCAATGAGCGCGTCGGGGGCGTTGCGGCCGGTGATGACGAAATGCTTCATCGGCGCGCGCGCGGTCGCCGCCGCCACCACCTCGTCGACCGGCAGGTAATCGTAGCGCAAGACGATGTTCAGCTCGTCGGCGATCACCATCGCGATGTCCGGGTCGGCGAGCATCCGCTGCACCTCGTCCCACGCCGCACGGGCACTCGCCACGTCGGCAGCGCGGTCCTGCGTGTCCCAGGTGAAGCCATCGCCCATCGTGCGGACTTCGATCAGCTCGGGGAAAGCGTCGAAGATCGCCTTCTCGCCGGTGGTCATCGCACCCTTGACGAACTGGACGACGCCGACCTTCATCCCGTGTCCCATCGCACGCACCGCCATGCCAAAGGCGGCGGTCGACTTGCCCTTGCCCGCGCCGGTGTGGACGATCAGCAGGCCCTTCTCGACGGTCTTGCCTTCCATCATCACGCGCCGCGCGGCCTGCACGCGGCGCATCTTTTCGTTGTGGCGTTCGTCGCGATCGTCGGTCATCGACAAGGGCATAGCGGGGCGCTCAGTCGCCGGCCAGCACCGCCGCGATCTCGGCGACCGACACGCCGAACACCGCCGCCAGCGCCTCGGGCTTCGCGCCGCGCGCCGCGAGCGTGCGGATGCGCGACGGGTCCTTGTCGGTGGCATAATGGCGGGTGTCGCGCTCGACGCGCTGTTCGCCGGTGCGGGCGAGCGCGCCGGTGCTCTGGCGGCGACGCGGGCGCGCCCCGCGTTCCTCGGCGAGCGTGGCGCGGCGCTGTTCCTCCTCGACGCGGCGGGCGGTGCGCGCTTCCTCGCGCAGCCGTGACGCCGCCTCGCGGTCGACCGCGCGCTGTTCGGTGCGGGCGAGCGCGCTGGCGACGCGCTCCTGCGCGCGCCGCTCGCGCTCCTCGGCGCGGCGTGCCGCGCGCTCTTCCCAATCGTTCATCCCGGCCCTCATCGAAAGCGCGGCGTCAAAGCGCCGCGCGCCGATCAGGTCAAGTCAGCGCACGTCCTCGAACTGATCGAGGTACGCGCCATAACCCTGCGCCTCCATCTCCTCGCGCGGCACGAAGCGGAGCGCGGCGGAATTGATGCAATAGCGCAACCCGCCGCGATCGCGCGGGCCATCCTCGAACACGTGGCCGAGATGGCTGTCGGCGCCCGCCGAGCGCACCTCGGTGCGGACCATGCCGTGCGTGGCGTCGTGCAGCTCGGTGACGCGCGCGGCGTCGATCGGGCGCGTGAAGCTGGGCCAGCCGCAATGCGACTCGTACTTGTCCGCCGAGGCGAACAGCGGCTCGCCGGAGACGATGTCGACGTAGATGCCGGCGCGCTTGT
Organism: Sphingomonas phyllosphaerae; assembly: GCA_036946405.1. Lineage (NCBI taxonomy): Bacteria > Pseudomonadati > Pseudomonadota > Alphaproteobacteria > Sphingomonadales > Sphingomonadaceae > Sphingomonas > Sphingomonas phyllosphaerae. The sequence continues at coordinate 1,180,168 of JAQIJC010000001.1, forward strand.
TGCCGAGATATTCACCGGTGCCCGGGCGCTCGGTGCCGCTCTGCTGGGTCACGTAGAATTGCTCCGGCGTCAGCTTGGCCAGCGCCTCTTCGGTCTTGGTGTAGTCGGTCATGCTGCAGATCCCTCGTGTCGACTAATCGATCTGCGATGTAAAATAGGAATCACGGTGGGCAGATACACCTTTGACCGGAGCACGGCCGGCAGCGATCGCGGGCCGTTCGTGCAAGGCAGGTGGCGCGCCCGGAGGGATTCGAACCCCCGACCAAGGAGGTAGAAGCTCCTTGCTCTATCCAACTGAGCTACGGGCGCTCGCCGGTTCGCCTAGCAACGATTGTCGTGCGAAGGAATGGGGGGCATGATCGCGGCATGACCGAAGAGACGCGCATAACCGCGATCGCGGCCGATCGGGTCGAGGCCGGGCGGCTGCGTTATTACGACGTCGTGATGGCGGCGTTCGTCGCGATCCTGTTGCTTTCCAACGTGCTGGGGGCCGGCAAGGTCGCGCAGGTGCGGCTGCCGGGCGTCGGCGACTGGCCGTTCGGGGCGGGGATCCTGTTCTTTCCGATCAGCTATATCATCGGCGACGTGCTGACCGAGGTCTATGGCTATGCCCGCGCACGGCGGGTGATCTGGGTCGGCTTCGCCGCGACCCTGTTCATGGCGGGGATGGCATGGGTGGTGGTCGCGCTGCCGCCCGCGCCCGACTGGCGCAACCAGGCGGCGTATGAGACGGTGTTCGGGCAGGTGCCGCGGATCGTCTTCGCCAGCATGTGCGCCTTCTGGGCGGGCGAGTTCGTCAATTCGTACGTGCTGGCGCGGATGAAGGTGCTGACCGCGGGGCGGCACTTGTGGATGCGGACGATCGGGTCGACGGTGGCGGGGCAGGCGGTCGATAGCTTAATCTTCTATCCGCTCGCCTTCTGGGGCGCGGAGGGCTGGACGCCGCATCTGGTGGTGGTCGTGCTGTTTACCCAATGGGCGCTGAAGGTCGGCTGGGAGGTGCTGCTGACGCCGCTGACCTATTGGGTGGTCGGGGCGTTGAAGCGCGCCGAGGGGCTGGATGTGTATGACCGGGGGACGGACTTCACGCCGTTCCGGGCGCGGGTCTAGACGAAGAAGCGCCGCCCCGGATCAGGTCCGGGGCGACGACCGCGAGGTTTACGCCCCCACCGCCTCCAGCAGCCCGGTAAACATCCGCTTGCCGTCGTCGCCGCCGTGGGCGGGTTCGATGCGGCGCTCGGGGTGCGGCATCATGCCGAGCACGTTGCCGTCCGCGCTGACGATCCCCGCGATGTCGCGCGCGCTGCCGTTGACCGGCTCGGCATAGCGGAACGCGACCTGGCCTTCGCCTTCCAGACGGTCGAGCGTCTCCGGGTCGGCGACGTAATTGCCGTCATGATGCGCGACGGGGAAGCGGACCTGTTCGCCCGCCTGATAGCCGTGCGTGAAGACGGTGCCGGCGTTCTCGACGGTCAGCGCCACGTCACGGCAGACGAAGTTGAGCCCGGCGTTGCGCATCAGCGCCCCCGGCAGCAGCCCGGCCTCGGTCAGCACTTGAAAGCCGTTGCAGACGCCGAGCACCTTCAGCCCGCGCGCCGCCTGCTCGCGCACCGCGGTCATGATCGGCGAGCGCGCGGCCAGCGCGCCGGAGCGCAGATAGTCGCCGTAGGAGAAGCCGCCGGGCACCGCCACCACGCCGATCCCGGCGGGCAGTTCGGTGTCGCGATGCCACACCATGTGCGGCGCGGTGCCGGTCGCCTGCTCCAGCGCCACCGCGATGTCGCGGTCGCAGTTGGAGCCGGGGAAGACGATGACCGCGGTCTTCACGCGCGCTCGATCCGGTAATTTTCGATGACGGTGTTGGCGAGCAATTGCCGGCACATCGCGTCGACGTCCGCATCGGCGGTGTCCTCGGCGACCTCCAGCTCGATCAGCTTGCCGACCCGCGCGCTGTCGACGCCCGAGAAGCCGAGCCCCGAAAGGGCGTGTTCGATCGCCTTGCCCTGCGGGTCGAGCACGCCGGGCTTGAGCGTCACGTAGATGCGAAGTTTCATGGCCGCGCGCTATGCCCCGGCGCGCGCGCCGGGGCAAGCGTGGCGGTTACTTGCCGCGGCTCTTGCGATGCTCTTCGAGGTCGAGCACCGCGGTGTCGCCACCCTCGGGCAGCAGGCCGAGCCGGCGCGCGACTTCCTGATAGGCCTCGACCTCGCCGCCCATGTCGCGGCGGAAGCGGTCCTTGTCGAGCTTCTCGTTGGAGGCCATGTCCCACAGCCGGCAGCCATCCGGGCTGATCTCGTCGGCGAGGATGATCCGGCCATAGTCATTGTCCCAGATGCGGCCGAATTCGAGCTTGAAGTCGACCAGCCGGATCCCGACGCCCGCGAACAGCCCCGACAGGAAGTCGTTCACGCGAATCGCCAGATCGGCGATGTCGTGCATCTCCTCCTGGCTGGCCCAGCCGAACGCCGCGATATGCTCGTCGGAGATCATCGGATCGCCAAGCGCGTCGTCCTTGTAATAATATTCGAGGATCGTGCGCGGCAGCTTGACGCCTTCCTCGATCCCGAGCCGCTTGCTGATCGAGCCGGCGGCGACGTTGCGGACGACGACCTCGATCGGCACGATCTCGACCTGCCGGATCAGTTGCTCGCGCATGTTGAGGCGGCGGATGAAGTGCGTCGGCACGCCGATATGATCGAGCAGGGTGAAGATATGCTCGGAAATGCGGTTGTTGAGCACGCCCTTGCCGTTGATCGTGCCCTTTTTCTGGGCGTTGAAGGCGGTGGCGTCGTCCTTGAAATACTGGATCAGCGTGCCGGGCTCGGGACCCTCGTAGAGGATCTTGGCCTTGCCTTCGTAGATCTGCCGCCTGCGTGCCATGCTTGCCCTCGAAAAGAAGCGCCCCGGCGGCGCGGGTTTGCGGACGGCCGGGGCGGGGAATCAGGCGCGGCTATAGGCGATGGGGGCGGTGGCTGCAAATCAGGCGCGCACCCGGCTCGCGCGCCAGCGGCGGAAGCGCCGCCAGCCGAGGATCAGCAACCAGATCGCAGGACCGACGATCACCAGCCACGGGGTCGCGGCGATGACGAAGGTGATCGCCGCCGCGGCGCTGACCGCGAACGAGTCGCCGCCCTGCCCGAAGGCGGTGCGGACCGGCGCCCATACGCCGCCCGCCGGGGTGACGGCATAGCCGATCGTCAGTTCCGACATCGCGACGCGGCGCTGCAACTCGGCGCGCAGCGAGCGGGCGGCGTCGAGGTCCTGTTGCACCTCGGCATAGGCTTTCTCGGCGGCGACCAGATCGCCGACGCTGCCGCCGCCGTTCTGGATCAGCCTGAACAATCGGTCGGCGAGCGCCTGCTTGGCGCGCAGCCGCGCCTCGACATCGACGACCTGCTTGGTCACGTCCTCGGCGGTGACGCGGCGCGTCTGCAAGGCGCCGCCGGCGGCAGTGACGCGTGCGTCGAGTTGCTGCCCGAACGTGCCCGCCAGCCGCGCGTCGACCAGCAGCCGCATATTGCCGGCGTCGTCGCCGCGCGGAGTGTGCGTGACCGCATCCTCCATGACGATGCAGTGCTCGCGTGTCAGCTTGCGGCACAGGTCGAGGTGCGCGCGGTGCACAGTGTCGAGGGTGCCGGGGTCGAGGCGGTAGGCGAGATCGTAGCTGTAGGCGATCTGCGGGCCGCCCTCGTTCTTTGGCGCGGCGGTTGGTTCCTCGACGTCGAAGGTGCTGAGCTTGTTGCTGGTCGTCGGGCTGCCGCAGCTTGCCAGAAGGAGCGCGACGCCAAGCAGCCACCGCTTCATCATCGCCGCTCTCCCGCTGTGAATGCCTTCGCGATCAATCGCTTCGTCTCCGCCCATGCGGCGGTGTCGGGCGTGACCAGTTCGACATGGCCAGTGTCCGGCACTTCATGCAGCGTCGCCGCGTCGCCGGCGGCGCGGGCGCGCGCGACAAAGTCGGTCGCCATGCGGAACGGGATGATGCGGTCGGCGCGGCCGTTGACGAGGTCCTGCGGCACGCCGAGCGGGAAGAGCCGCGGGACCGAGGTGTCGGCGTACGGGTCGGCGCGATCGGTGCCGACCAGCTTCGCAACCACCGCGGTGCCGCAGCCGTTGTCGGGGCTGGTGGCGGTGGCTTCGAGATCGGGGAGCCCGCCGAGGCTGATGACGTGTGCGATCTTGAGCGGGTCGGGGGTGGCGAGCGGGCTGGTGGCGGGAAGGCGCGGGCGCGCGGCGAGCCACAATGCGAGGTGTCCGCCCGCCGAATGGCCGAGCGCGACGACCCGCGACGGGTCGAGCCCGAAGCGCGCGGCATGGGTGCGCAGCGCGTCGGCCGCCGCCGCGGCATCGGCGAAGGTGCCGGGATAGCCGCCGCCGCTGCGGTCGATGCCGCGATAGTCGATGTTCCACACTGCATAGCCGCTGCGGCGCAGGTCGTCGGCGACCCAGTCCATCAGCCGGCGGTCGGCGATTTCGGTCTGCCAACAGCCGCCGTGCACCATCAGCACGGTGCGATGCGGCCCCGGCCCGGCGGGCAGCCAGACATCGACCTTCTGCAGCGCATCGCTACCATAGGCGATCGTCGCATCGGGCGTGGCGCGCGGGCGGGCGCTCAGATCGGCCCAGGTGAGCGGCGTCGGCGGCATCGCGGTCGTACATGCCGTGGCGAGTGACGCCGCGGCAAGCGCGATCAGCCGCGGCGCTCGCGCCAAACGGCGGGCAGCGCGAGCAAGGCGATGCCGGCGAGGGCGATGGCGGTCTTCAGCCATGTCGCGAACGGTCCGTGGGTCTGGTCGACATAATAGACCGCATAGACGATCGCGACGTGCCAGACATAGACGTGGAGCGAATGTCGCCCGAGCAGCCGCAGGAACGCCTGCGAGAACAGCGTGCGCGTCACTTCGGCGATGCGTCGGACGGCGGGGCGGGGGTGATCCTTCCCGGCGATCAGCAGCCACGTCAGTCCGACGGTCGCGGCGACGAAGTTGATGAGATAGATCGGCCCGAAGTCGCCGCGGATGCCGAGCAGGTCGATCTTCTCGATCAGCCATTGCGGCAGCATCCCATAGGCGCTGAGCAGCCGCAGCGGCGCGAAGAACAGGCAGATCGCGAGCGCGACCGTCGCCGGGGCGGGATGGTCGGCGCGGAACACGCGCGGCCACTCGACCCGTCCGGCGGCGGTCAGCGCGCCCGCGATCATCCCCGAAAAGAACACCAGCTGCCAGCCGAGCAGGTTGAAGCTGGCGCGCAGACCCTGTCCATCGCTGGCGGTGACCCACTGCGCGACCGGATCGGTGACGAAGCGCTGCATCGCGAGCTGGCCGGCGATCCACAGGATGACCGACGCGGCCGCGACCGGCACGACGCGGGCGTCGAGGCACCACCGCAGCAGCGGCGGCGCGACCAGCATGTACAGGACGTATTGCGGCAGGATGTCCATGACGGTCGGCTGGAACAGGAAGGTCGCGATCGCCGCGAGCCGCAGCGGATCGCCGGTCAGGCTGGTATGGCCGAGCCAATTGCCCCACGCCTGCGGCGCACCGGGCAGCAGCGCGCGCGCGATCAGCACCGCGACGACGATCCCCATCGCATAGCGATACAGCTGGAACGCGCGCCGCCAGACCTGCGCGCGGCCCTCGTCATAGCCGAGCCTGAGCATCTTGCGGCCATAGACCAGCCCGATCATCAGCCCGGACAGGAACACGAAGCCCTGCGCATCCTCGACGAACGCCAGCTTGTTGTGGTTGACGTTCTGCATCCAATACCCGCCCGTGAAGACGAGGTGGTTGATGAGCATGAAGACGAGGAAGAAACCGCGCAGCCCGTCGATCAATCCGTAACGTGGCAAGCGGCGGGCTCCGTGGCGGTTTCAGGTGGCGGGCGGGCGGGGCTGAGGTGCAGTGCAGCATGGCGGTGATAGCGGCCCGCGCTGCCGGTGCGAACCCGTCCCACACGGGCTGCCGCTTTTTCGCGCCGTCGCGTCCCGGTTCACCGCCGTCATCCCGGACTTGATCCGGGATCCCGCTTTTGCGCGGGGCGACGAAGAAGAAGCGGGGCCCCGGATCAAGTCCGGGGCGACGTGGAAGGAAGGGCGGCTAATCGTGGCAGGCGCGCGGCGGGCTCTGCCACGGCGCGGCGAATTGCCGGCGCTGGAGCCGCGCCATGCCTGCCAGCGTACGCTGGACGAAGCGGTTGATGCTGCGGGCGAGTTGGCGGTGATGGGCGACGTAGACCTGGCTTTCGAACTCGGCGTTCATGTCCGTGCTCCTTCGATAGACCGGGTGGATGATGCGTCGCAGCACCGATCCGCGCCAACAAAGCGATGGACGGAGGTGATAAGTGCACCTTATCGTCGAGGAATGCGCCACCTGCCGCCGCTCGCCGCCGTCCGTGTGTTCGAGGCGGCCGCGCGGCACGAGAATTTCACTGCCGCCGCGAGCGAGCTGGGGATGACGCAGGCGGCGGTCAGTTATCAGATCCGGCTGCTCGAAGAACGGCTTGGCGTGCCGCTGTTCCGGCGCGAGCGGCGGCGGGTGATGCTGACCGAGGCGGGACGCCGCGCCGCATCGCAGCTTACTGCGGCATTCGACTCGATCGATGCGGCCTTCGCCGGACTGCGCGCCGAGGACGAGGCGGTGCTGACCGTGTCGACCACCAACACCTTCGCCAACCTGTGGCTGGCGTGGCGACTCGGCGGCTTCCAGCTTGCGCATCCCGATACCGCGGTGCGGATGCTGACCGACAACCGGCTGGCCGATTTTACCACCGACGAGGTCGATGTCGCGATCCGATCGGGCGCGGGCACATGGCGGGGACTTGCCGCGCACCGTTTGATGACGCTCGACTTCACGCCGATGTGCTCGCCGTCCTTCCTCGCCGATCATGGGGGAAGGATCGTGCCCGCCGACCTGCTCCAGCTGCCGCTGATCAGCGCGCACGATCCGTGGTGGGCGACGTGGCTGGGCGATGCCGGGCTCGATGTGGTCTCGGCGCGGCATACCGGCATCCGGCTCGATTCGCAGGCGCACGAGGGACGCGCGGCGATCGCCGGGCAGGGGGTAGCGATGCTGACGCCGTTGTTCTGGCAGAACGATCTGGCCGCCGGGCGACTGCTGCAGCTTTTCCCGCATGTCGGGAGCGATGGCGAGGCCTATTGGCTGGTCTATCCGGAGGCGCGGGCGAAGGTGGTCAAGATCAAGCGCTTCCGCGAATGGCTGCTCGCCACCCTCGTCAATTCGGGCGGCTGACGCGCGGAACGGTTGTGGAACGTCGCCTCGCGCTGCTACCACTCGCGCCGACATGGCCACCGACCTCTCCGACAATCCCCCGATCGGCATCCTCGACGCGCCGTTCGACAGTGCGCTGAGCGAGCGGTATCTCGTCTATGCGCTGTCGACGATCACCGCGCGGTCGCTGCCCGACGTGCGGGACGGTCTTAAGCCTGTTCACAGGCGTCTTCTTTGGGCGATGCGGCTGCTCAAGCTCGATCCGGCCTCGGGCTACAAGAAGTGTGCGCGCGTCGTCGGCGACGTGATCGGCAAATACCACCCGCATGGCGACCAGTCGGTCTATGACGCGATGGTGCGGTTGGCGCAGGATTTCGCGCTCCGCTATCCGCTGGTCGACGGGCAGGGAAACTTCGGCAACATCGACGGCGATAATGCCGCCGCCTACCGTTACACCGAGGCGCGGCTGACGCAGGTCGCGATCGACCTGATGGACGGGCTGGACGAGGATGCGACCGAGTTCCGACCGACCTATAACGGCGAGGAGCAGGAGCCCGAGCTGTTCCCCGGCGCGTTTCCCAATCTGCTCGCGAATGGCGCGAGCGGGATCGCGGTCGGCATGGCGACGAGCGTGCCGCCGCATAATGCCGCCGAGCTGATGGACGCCGCGATCCTGCTGGTCGACCGGCCCGACGCCGACGATGCCGCGATCCTCGAGCATGTGAAGGGACCGGATTTCCCGACCGGCGGGTTGCTGGTCGACGCGCCCGCAATCATCGCCGAGGCCTATGCGACCGGGCGCGGCGCGTTCCGGGTGCGCGCGCGGATCGAGAAGATCGCCGAAAAGGGCGGCGGCTGGCATCTTGTCGTGTCGGAAATCCCGTACGGCGTCGCCAAGGGCAAATTGATCGAGCAGCTCGCGGCGCTGATCGAGGACAAGAAGCTGCCGATCCTCGCCGACGTCCGCGACGAATCGGACGAGCAGGTGCGGATCGTGCTGGAGCCGCGCAGCCGCACCGTCGACGCGCAGGTGTTGATGGACGGGCTGTTCCGGCTGTCCGATCTGGAAACGCGCGTTCCGCTCAACCTCAACGTGCTCGACAAGGAACGGACGCCGCGGGTCATGTCGCTGCGCGCCGCGCTGGCCGCGTGGGTCGAACATCAGTTCGTGGTGCTGCAACGCCGCACCGAGCATCGGCTGGGCAAGATCGCCGATCGGCTGGAGCTGGTCGGCGGCTATATCGTCGCGTTCCTCAACCTCGACCGCGTGATCGAGATCATCCGCACCGAGGACGAGCCCGAGGCGGTGATGATCGCCGAGTTCGCGCTGACCGACCGACAGGCCGAGGCGATCCTCAACATGCGGCTGCGCAGCTTGCGGCGGCTGGAGGAAATGGAGCTGAAGCGCGAGCAGGCGGCATTGGAGAAGGAGCAGGCGACGCTGACCGCGCTGCTCGGCTCCGAGGCGAAGCAGCGCACGCGGCTGAAGGCCGATTTCCGTAAGGTGCGCGACCGTTATGGCCCCGAAACCGCGCTCGGCAAGCGGCGGACCGAGCTGCGCGAACAGGCGGTGGCACGCGACATCCCGCTGGAGGCGATGATCGAGCGCGAGCCGATCAGCGTGATCCTGTCGGCGCGCGGCTGGATCCGCGCGATGAAGGGGCACGTCGACCTGTCCGCGCCCGAGACGTTAAAGTTCAAGGAGGGCGACGGCCCAGCCTTCGCCTTCCATGCGCAGACCACCGACAAATTGCTGCTGGCGGCGGCGAACGGGCGGTTCTTCACGCTGGCGGCGGACAAGTTGCCGGGCGGGCGCGGCTTCGGCGAGCCGGTGCGCGCGTCGATCGACCTCGACGGCAGCGTGCCGATCGTCGCGTTCCTGAGCGCGGCGCGCGCGGCGCGGCTGCTGGTGGTGGCCAGCGACGGACGCGGCTTCATCGTGCCGGTCGCCGACGTGATCGCGGAGACGCGCAAGGGCAAGACGGTGGTCGCGCCACGAGCCGGTGCCACGCTGGCGGTGGTGCGCCCGGTCGCGCCCGCCGACGATTACGTCGCGGTGATCGGCGACAATCGCAAGCTGGCGCTGTTCCCGATCGCCGACCTGCCCGAGATGACGCGCGGACAAGGAGTGCAATTGCAACGCTATCGCGATGGCGGGCTGGCGGATGCGCGAACCCTCGTCTTCGCGGACGGGTTGAGCTGGGCGATGGGGGGCGACAGCGGGCGGACCCGAACCGAGACGGACCTGTCGCAATGGCGTACCGCGCGCGGCGCGGCGGGGCGGATGCCGCCCAACGGATTTCCGCGCGACAATCGCTTCTGATCGCCACCGCGGCGTTAACCATCCGGTCACCGTCGCGCCATAGGATCGTACCGGAACCGTATCGAAGAAGGCCGGGCGAAAACGTCGGTCTTAAAGTCCGCCTTAACCCTTCGTCGCTATCCGAAACGGTGATGGCAACGCGTGCGACATGGCTGACCCGGCAACTGGCGACTCCGCCCGAGTCGCCTGGCCTGACCGCGCATCAGGGATCGCTGGAACTCGTCCCGATCCCGCTGGCGCTGATCGCGCTCCACGAGGGGCAGACGCGCGTCGAGGTCTTCAACCGCGCGTTCACCCGGGCGCGGTTGATCGACGAGCCGAACCTGACGCCGATCCTCCAGGCCTTTCTCGCCTCCGACACGCAGAGCGAGGAGCGCGACTGGCAGACCGGCGCAGCGGTCGAACGGCGGCACTATCGCCTGACGTTGTCGCGGTTGCCGCAACGCGCCGACCAGGCCTGTATCGCGTCGTTCGTCGACCAGACCGCGGAAGTGCGAACCGAGGAAACGCTGCGCCGCGAGATGGCGACCGACAGCCTGACCGGGTTGCCGAACCGCGGCGGCTTCACCGACGCGCTGGAAGCGAGCATCGCGCAGGGCAATGCGTCCTGGGCGGTGCTGATGATCGACCTCGATCGCTTCAGCCGCTTCAACGCCTGTCTGGGGTCGCTGACCGGCGACGAATTGCTGATTACCGTCGCCCGCCGCATCAAGGGGGCGCTGCGCCATAGCGATACGCTGGCGCGCACCGGGGGCGACGAATTCGGCGTGCTGTTGTCGATCGATGCCAGCCGCGACGAGGCCGAGCAGGTCGCACGGCGCATCCGCGACGCGCTGGCGACCCCGTTTCGGCTCAGCGAATACGAACTGCGCGTGTCATGCGCGATCGGTATCGCGTTCGGCGACGCCGCCGTCAGCGATGCCGAGGACGTGATCCGCCACGCGCAGGTGGCGATGAAGAAGTCGAAATCGACCAAGAACGCCGAATCGTACCAGACGCGCGCCCTCGATTCGGCGCGCGCGGAATTCGCGATGGAGACGTCGCTGCGCCGCGCGATCGAAAGCGAGCAGCTCAATCTCCTCTATCAGCCGATCTGCAATCTGCAGACCGGGCGCGTCAGCGGGTTCGAGGCACTGGCGCGCTGGACCGACGAACATGGCATTCGGCACGAGCCCGGCCGGTTCATCCCGGTGGCGGAGGAATCGGGGTTGATCGTGCCGCTCGGGCGCTGGGCGCTCGACAGCGCGTTGCGCACGCTGGCAAGCTGGGACCGGCGTGCCGGCGGCGACTGCGGGGCGACGGTGGCGGTCAATCTGTCACCGATCCAGTTGCAGCGCGACTCGATCGCCGGAGTCGTGCGGCGCACGCTCAACGACACCGGGCTGGCGGGCGCGCGGCTGAAGCTGGAGATCACCGAGAGCGCGCTGATCAACGATCCCGACCGCATCGCGCGCGTGCTGACCGGGCTCAAGGAAACCGGCGTGACGATCGCGATGGACGATTTCGGCACCGGCTTCTCGAACCTCGCCTCGTTGCAGAAGCTGCCGATCGACGTGCTCAAGATCGACCGCAGCTTCGTCACCGGCCTGCTGACCGATCGCGACAAGGTGGCGATCGTCCGCGCGATCCTCGGGCTGTCGCAGGCGCTGGGCATGGCGACCGTCGCCGAGGGGATCGAGGCGATCGACGTCGGACAGACGCTGGCCGCGCTCGGCTGCACCTTCGGGCAGGGCTATGCCTATGCTCGGCCGCTGGAGCCCGATGCCGCCTATGCGTTCCTGCGCGAGCGCAACGCCTGAGCGACTTCGTCGTCGGCGATCGCCGCCACCCGCTCCGCATCGGGGAAGTGTTCCGCGATCCAGCGGTCCTCGACCGCGCGTAACGCACGCGCGACATCCGGCCCCTTCGCCAGTCCGCGCGCGACCAGTGCACCGCCACCGATCGGCAATGACGGGCGCGACCAGTCGACGAGCGCGCGCGGATCGGCACCGGCAAGCAGCAGCCGGTCGATCGCGCTTTCCACCCCCACGCGATAGCCGAGCGCGCGTGCGCCTTCGTCGCCGGGACCGGCGCTCGCCTGGACCAGCCGCTTGCGATCGTTGTTCGATAGCTTGAGCCGTGCCCCGACCGCCTCGGCCGCGCCGGATGCGACCAAGGCGGCGAGGCGCCGGATCGCGTCGGGAGCGATCCCGGCTGCCGACTCGGCTTCCGCCAGCGCGACCAGCCGGGCGACGCCCGCGGCATCGATCTCGGGCAGCACCGGCCGGAAGATGCCGTGTTCTTCCATCAGCGTCACCACCGGCACCGCGCCGGGTGCGACCAGCAGCTTGAGCAGTTCGGCGGCGATCCGCTCGCGGCTGAGCGCCATCAGGTCGTTGGCGCGCGCGACGCACGCCGCCAGTCCTCCGGCATCGATCGCATCGCCGAAGCGCGCGTGGAAGCGGAAGAAGCGCAGGATGCGCAGATGATCCTCGGCGATGCGGCGATAGGGATCGCCGATGAACCGCACGCGCCGCGCCGCCAGATCGTCGAGCCCGCCGAACCAGTCGAACAGCGTGCCGGTCAGCGGATCGGCGTAGAGCGCGTTCATCGTGAAGTCGCGCCGTGCGGCATCGTCGCGCCAGTCGTCGGAGAAGGCGACCGTGGCGTGACGCCCGTCGGTGGCGACGTCGCGGCGCAGCGTCGTGACCTCGATGACCGTTCCGGCGCTGACCGCGGTGACGGTGCCGTGCGCGATCCCGGTCGGCACCGCCTTGATCCCGGCCGCCTCCAGCCGCCGCACGACCGCGTCGGGCGTGAAGCGCGTCGCGAGATCGAGATCGGCGACCGGCAGCCCCAGCAGCGAGTCACGCACCGCGCCGCCGACCCAGCGCGCCATGCCCGCGTCGCCGTCCAGCGCGGCGATCAGTTCGGCAAGGCCCGGGCGCATGCGCCATTCGGCGGCGGGCAGCGTCACGCCGGCCATCGCAGCCGCCGCGAGAGATTGACGATCATCCCCGCCGTCGCGCCCCAGATCCGCCGTTCGTTCCACATCATCTCCACGTAGCGGCGCTCCCGCCCCTGATAGATCGCCGTCGCCGCGCGCTGGTTCGCGGGGTCGAGCAGAAAGGCGAGCGGCACCTCGAACACCGCCGCGACCTCCGCCTCGCTCGCAACCAGCGGCAGATCGGGCGGCACGACGCCGACGACCGGCGTGATCGTGAAGCCGGTGCCGGTGCGATAGGGATCGGAGGTGCCGATCACGTCGACCTCCCGGCGGGGCAGCGCGATCTCCTCCTCGGCCTCGCGCAGCGCGGCGGTGACCGCATCCTCGCCCGGATCGAGGCGACCGCCGGGAAAGGCGACCTGTCCGGCGTGGCGGCGCAAGGTTTCGGTACGCTGGGTCAGCAAGATGCCGGGTGCAGGGCGGTCGGTGATCGCGACCAGCACCGCCGCGGGCGTTAGCACCACATCGCCGGCGTGGTCGTGATCGTCCCCCGCCAGCGCGGGGGACGCGTCCATGGTCAGCGCGGCGGCGAGCCGCTCGGCGAGCGTCACGATTGCAGCGCGAAGAAGGTGCCGGCGCTCCACACCCCCGAAGGCGCATCGTCGCCGGCCAGCGCGCGCTCGGCGAGTTCGTAATAGACGGGGCGCGCGATCAGCGCCTCGAGGCCGCCGCGGACATGGAGATAGGGGTGCGGCCCGTCGGCACGCTCCTCGAAGCGCAGCGGATGCGCGGCGGAGGCGGTCACCAGCTCGCCGGTGTTGAGGCGGAACGCCAGCGTCGTGTCGCGACCGCTGCCCTCGGCCTTCATCTCCAGCGCGACGAACGGCGCATCCTCGACCGCGATGTCGAGCTTTTCGACCGGCGTGACCAGCACATAGCCGCCATCGGGCTCGCGACGCAGGATGCGGCTGAACGCGCGCACCATCGCCGGGCGGGTGATCGGCGCGCCCTGATGAAACCAGCTGCCGTCACGCGCGATCCGCATCTCGCTGTCGCCGCAATGCGTCGGGTTCCAGCGCTCGACCGGGGGCAGCCGGTCGCTGTCGGCGAGTCGCGCGATGTCGGCGACGGTCAGGGTGTCGAAATCTGGAGGCGGTGCCATCGGCATCGCGCTCACCTAGGGTGCGGGTGGCTTACGGTAAAGGTCAGGCCGCGGCGCTGGCGTGGCGGCGTGGCCCGAGCACGCCGGGCAAGGCAGGCACGTTGGCGCCGCGCGCGAGCAGCCGGCGGCGCTCGACCGGGCCGGGCAGCCGCCACAGGGCGGTGGCGGCGGCGTCGAAGCCGAAGAAGCGGCCGTAATATTCCGGATCGCCGATCAGCGTCAGCGGTGGGCCACCCGCCGCTGCGGCCAGCGCCGCCTCCATCAGCCGCCGGCCGAGCCCCTCCTGCTGCCGCTCGGGCACGATCGCGACCGGGCCGACCAGCACCAGCGGCCAGACCGATCCATCGTCGCCGTCGACCTGCACCGGCCAGCACTGGATCGAACCGAGCAACGCATCGCCCTCGACCAGCGCGAAGCTCAGTCCGGGGATCGGCCGCGTCCCGGCGCGCAGGCGATAGGCGGTGCGCAGATGCCGGTCGCGGCCGAACGCCCGGTCGAGCAATTGCTCAATCGCGTCGTCGGCGATCGTGTCGATCGGCACCATCTGGATCACGCGCGCGCTTCCTCCTGCCCGCGATCGAGGTGGACGCCCGGGCGCGGGCGCTTTAGGGCGAGCTCCGCCGCGCGGCAACGGACACGTGCGGGCGGCGGGGATGGCAACCGGAACGATCGAATGAAGCTCTACGACGCCGAGCGCGCGCCCAGCCCGCGGCGCGTGCGGATCTATCTGGCCGAAAAGGCGATTTCCGTCGAGCGCGTGTCCGTCGATCTGGCGGGCGGGGCGCATCTGCATCCCGACTTTCTGGCGATCAATCCGCGCGGCACGGTGCCCGCCTTGCGGCTCGACGATGGCGAGGTGATCGGCGACTCGACCGCGATCTGCCGGTTCTTCGAGGCGCTGCATCCCGATCCGCCCCTGTTCGGCGCGCGTCCGGTGGAGATTGCGCGCGTTACCGCGTGGACGCGGCGCGTCGAGGCGGAAGGCTATGCCGCCTGCGTCTATGCGCTGCGCAACGCCGCGCCGCGCTTCGCGAATCGCGCCGAGCCGGGCATCTGGCCGGCGCTGCCGCAGCTTCCCGACCTCGCCGCGCGCGGCGCACGCATGTGGGAAGCGTTCGTCGCGACGCTCGACCAACGGCTTGCCGACAACGAATGGGTCGCGGGCGATCGTTATTCCTATGCCGACATCACCGCGCTGGTGACGGTCGATTTCGCCGCGATGGCGCGGCTGGCGCTGCCCGATGGGGTGCCGCATCTGCGCCGCTGGCACGCCGCCGCCACCGCCCGTCCGAGTGCCACCGCATGACCTACGCCCCCGATACGCTCGAACTCGAGGTGCATGACCTCGAGGTGCAGGTGCTGACCGGCATCTATTCCGAAGAGACGCATCTGCCGCAGCCGCTGCGCCTCTCGTTGACGGTGCTGCTCGACGCGCCCGCGCATTACGCCCCCGATACGCCGCTGTCGGCCTCGAAGAATTATCTCGACCTCAAGCACGCCGCGACCGACGCGCTGTCGACCGCCGGGCATTTCACGCTGATCGAGGCGGTGGCGGATCACATTGCGGAAACGCTGTTCCTCCAGGACCAGCGTGTCCGGCGCGTGAAGGTGAAGATCGTCAAGCTCGCCATCGCCGAAGCCGGCGAGGCGATCGGCATCACATTGGTCCGGCACCGCCGCTGACCGCCGACGCCGGCGCGGCGCGGCACGGCCCGAGCTGCTCGATGACGAAGGCGTAATCGGCCTGCGCCTGCGTGGCATCGTCGGGCGAGAGCGACGCGGTGCTGCGTTCCGGGAGCGTCGGGGGGAGGGCACAGGCGAGCCGATACCAGAGCAAGGTGTCGCGCTTCGGGGTCGGGGCCGAGTCGTCGATGATCTCGCTGAGCGCGATCGACCAGCGCGGCTGCTCGCCCGGGCGACGCAGGATCGACAAGGCGGCCGGGCGATTGTCGCGGGTGCGCAGGAAAATCTGCGTCTCGCCCTCGCCGGGGAGCGCGCCGGGGACGTGGAAGGCATTGCCGACGTCGGTGATGACGGGCGGCGCATCGGGGGCCGCGATCTCGGAGGCGATCGCGCGAACGCGCTGCGCGAGCACGGCGCTCCAATCGTGCTGCGCGCCGGGCTCAACCAACTGAATTTGACCCGCTTGTCCCGCTACGGGACGTGCGAAGGCGAGCACTCGCCGCTTCTTGAGTGACGGCACGCGACCACGCCAATCGGGTCCGACATCGACCACCCAGCCGACCCGCGCCGGGATGGCGGTCGCCCCGCGCACCAGTGTGGTTACATCCGCTTCGACATAGAAACGCGTCTTGCCGGCGGGGAGCCCGGCCGCCTCCGCGCCCTTGATTCGCGAGGCGGAGCGAATCGTCGCGTCGATCACCAGGGGGCTGGCGATCACCAGATCGGTGAGATCGGCGTAGCCCAGCGCTGGTGCAACCGGTGCGGCGACAGGCGCTTGCTGGGCGCGGACGGACAGCGGCGCGATCGCGGGAGCCAGTAGCGCGGCGGCGGACGATAGGAAAAAAATGCGCTTGGTCATGCTGCTTGGGATAGACGCGGGCGCGCAAACGATACAGAAATAAAAACGTCGCAGTCCGGCTGTACGTTTGTTGCGTCCGACAAAGCGTTTGCGCTCCCAAAAGGCGCGCGATAGGACTTGTGTGTCTGTAGGTAGCCTATTGGGCGCTACGGAAAGGTTAACAACCCGGCCGGATTTCGATCCGGTCACGCCACGGGCCGCAGGATGAGGGAGTTTCGTTGCTGAATGGCCTATTCTGACCAGAAGATGAGCGGGGGCAAGGTTGGCGCGCTGGTAATCGTCGCGTTGATCCACGTTGCCCTTGGCTATGCCTTCATAACCGGCCTCGCGACGAATTTCGTCAAGAAGCAGGTCGAGAAGCTGAACACGTTCGACGTCGAGGAGCCACCGCCCCCGCCGCCGGAAGAGCCGCCGCCCCCGCCGCCCGATACGCCGATGACGCCGCCGCCGGTGGTGTCGCCGCCGCCGATCGTGCAGAACCCGAATCCGCCGCCCGTGACGGTCGCGACGGTGCCGACCCCGCCGCCGGTCTACGTGCCTACGCCGACGGTCGCGCCGCCCGCCCCGCCCGCGCCGCCGGCGCCGCCGGCACCCCCTGCAGTCAGCAAGGCTGCCGGTCTGAAGGGTAATCCCGGCCAGTTCTTCGGTGCCGACAACTACCCGCCCTCGGCCATCCGTGCCGAAGAGCAGGGACGTGTCGTCGCGAAGCTGACGGTGGGCACCGACGGGCGCGTCACCGACTGCGTGGTCACCACGTCGAGCAACTCCTCGGCGCTCGACCAGGCGACCTGCCGTATCGCCAAGAGCCGCGTGCGGTTCTCGCCGGCACAGGATGCGACCGGGAACCCGATCGTCTCCAGCTATACGCTGCCGGTGCGATGGGTGCTGCCACAAAACTGATCCGCGTGACCCTGGCCGCGCGGACCAAAATCGCCGGCCGACAACTTATCTGGCTTAAGGAAGAAACCGAATGATCATCAACATCCTCGCCGCGGGTGGGACCGCGGCAGCCGAGAACCAGTTCGGCCTGCAGCAGGCGCTGAAGGAAGGCGGCATCATCTCGCAGTCGGTTTTCACCATCCTGGTGGTGATGTCGGTTGTGTCCTTCTACATCCTCTTCTCGAAGCTGTTCGAGCAGCAGAAGATCATCAACCAGGCCAAGCGCGTCCGGTCGAACTTCTGGAACAGCACCTCGCTGCGCGAAGGCTCGGCGAAGCTCGAGAAGAATTCGGCCTACAAGCAGCTGGTCGATGACGGCCTGGCCGCGCAGGAGCAGCACTCGAAGCTGACCGATCCGGTCGAGGCGCACGACTGGCTGCACGGCTCGCTGGCGCGGTCGGAAGCCGCGATCAACTCGAAGCTGGGCGGTGGTCTGGCGTTCCTCGCGACGGTCGGTGCGACCTCGCCGTTCATCGGTCTGTTCGGGACCGTCGTCGGCATCTATCGCGCGCTGATCAAGATCGGCGCGTCGGGCGATCCGTCGATCGACAAGGTCGCGGGTCCGGTCGGTGAGGCGCTCATCATGACCGCGCTCGGCCTCGTCGTCGCGGTTCCGGCGGTGCTGGCGTACAACTGGCTGCAGCGTCGCAACAAGTCGATCGCGGAAGACCTGTCGGCCTTCTCGAACGACGTGCTGGGCTTCCTCGCCTCGAACGGTGCGGTTCGCCCGTCGATCGGCGCGACGACCGCCACCGCCAAGGCGCCGGTCAAGCCGGCCGCGGCGACCACGACTGCCGGCCAGGCCGGTGGCGTGCAGACCCGCCCGTAAGGCGAAGGGATAAGCGGGGTCGTCGCTTCCGGCGGCCCCGTCGATCACCTGCCGTCGTGTCGGCGCCGCGTGGCGGCCCGGAGCGGCGGAACGAGAGAATAGGATAGCCTGATGGCGATGAGCGTTGGCGGAGATTCCGCTGAATCCCCGATGTCGGACATCAACACGACACCCCTCGTGGACGTCATGCTGGTGCTCCTCATCATCTTCCTGATCGCGGTGCCGGTCGCCATCCAGACGGTGAAGGGCATCAAGCTGCCCAGCGTCGTCTTCGATCCCACCACGACCAAGCCCGAGAACGTGTCGCTGTCGGTGGCCGGCAACAACGGCGCCTGCCAGGTCTATTGGGGCATCACGCCGGTGACCCACCAGGAGCTGCTGGACCGTGCCGTCGCCAAGCTGAAGACCGAGATCGATCGTCAGGGTGGCCCCGGCAACCCGGACCTCGAGCTTCCCGAAGCGCACGTGCGCGCCGACGTCAACACGCCGTGGCGGTGCGTCGCGGGCACGATCTACAACATGCAGATGGCCGGCTTCGCCAAGGTCGGGTTCATTTCGCAGCCCAAGGGCGGCGGCGCCTGAGCGAGGAGTAGCTGACATGGCAATGAGTGCAGGCCGCGATGACGGCGAGCCGATGATGGAGATGAACACGACGCCGTTGATCGACGTCATGCTCGTGCTCCTCATCATGTTCATCATCACCCTTCCGGTCCCGACGCACGCGGTGAAGGTCGACCTTCCGGTCAACGATCCGAAGGCACAGAAGCCGCCGGTCGATCCGATCAAGAACAAGATCGCGATCGACGCGGCGGGCGGGATCACCTGGAACGGCACCCCGGTCAATTCGACGGTGCTGCGTCAGTACCTCGACCAGTCGGCAGCGATGAGCCCCGAGCCGGAACTGCAGTTCCAGCCCGATCCGGCCACGCGGTACGACGTCGTCGACCAGGCGCTGGCCGATATCAAGCGCTCGAACGTGACGAAGCTCGGCTTCGTCGGCAACGAACAATATTACAAGGATTTCTGATCGCTCCGGCGATTGGATGCTCCGGTTTGAAGGGCGGTCCCGCGGGGCCGCCCTTTTTCGTTCGTGCGGGTCGGACCGGGGATACCGCAAGTGCCCCTCTTGCCAGAATGTCAAATAAGTGACACCTTGATGTCATAAAAGCGTAACGCGATTGTCTTCGCGGGTGCAGACAGGAGGGTGACATGTACGGCAAGCTGACGCTCGCAGCGCTGACGATAGTGACACTGGCAACGGCGCCGGCGACCGCGAAAGACCGGGTCGGCTATCAGGCGATCGCCGCGGGAAGTCTCGCCAAGGCCGAGCAGACGATCGACGCGGAGCGCGCGATTTTCCCCGACCGCCCTGAATTGATGCTCAATCTCGCCGCCGTGTACGCGCGTACCGGCCGCGAGGCACAAGCGCGGGCACTATACGGCGATGTCCTTGACCGCGAATCGGTGGCGCTGGATATGGCGGATGGCAGCGTCCGCACCTCGCATGACCTGGCGCGGACCGGGATGATGCGGCTCACCACGGCCATGGCGACACGCTGAAGTTAGGCGTGCCTTTTTGGCAACGAGTGTTGCAAAGAAGGCGCGCTTGCGGCCGGGAGGTGGTTACGGGGCGGGCAGTTCGGGAGTGAGTTTGGCGCACTTGATCCGACTTTCCCGAACTGCCTTCGCAGGCGATTTTCAAAGAGTTTGCGTTCTCCAGTTTGCGGCATGGCGGGATCGACGCGCGCGTGTTCGCGTCTCGAAGTGGATCACAGGCGAGCTTCGATGGCTGATCTCGCGGGGACTGGTGGTTTTTTTCGATAGCTGTTGATCCGTCCGCCCGCTTGTCTTGCGCTGCCTTGACCTGATTGCCAGCGCGCCGATGATGAGCGTCGATCGTCCAACGTCGCGGTAGGCGTCTTCGGCGGTTCAGAGGCGAATCACAGTACCCCGGACGGAGTCGCTTCGCTCGCCATGACGAACGGCATGTTCGACCTCACGTCATGATGTTCTGCTCCACGCTCGTCGCGAGGGCGGGCGGAAGCGAATGGTCTTGCCGGATGACGAACCAACGCACGTGCGTGATCCCGTGAGCCTCCGGACCGGTCGGGGTTGGAGGATCCCGTGCGGGCGGCTCCGTTCAAGCGTCAAGCCACAGCGGCGTCGATTACGCCGATGGAAACCGGTCGTCCTGCAACGCCAGCCATCGTCGTCATAGCCGCGGCAGGGTCACTCCGCGTTGTCCCATATATTTGCCGGCGCGGTCGGCATAGCTCGTCTCGCATGGCTCGTTCCCGTGCAGGAAGAGGAACTGGCACGCGCCCTCATGGGCGTAGATCTTGGCGGGTAGCGGCGTGGTGTTCGAGAATTCGAGCGTCACATGCCCCTCCCAGCCGGGTTCGAGCGGGGTGACGTTGACGATGATCCCGCAGCGCGCATAGGTCGATTTGCCGAGGCAGATCACCAGAACGTCGCGGGGTACGCGAAAATACTCGACCGTCCGCGCCAGCGCGAAGCTGTTGGGCGGGATGATGCAGACGTCGGTCTTGCGATCGACGAAGCTGTTTGCGGCGAAATCCTTCGGATCGACCAGCGCATTGTCGACGTTGGTGAAGATCTTGAACTCGTCGGCGACGCGGGCGTCGTAGCCGTAGCTCGACAGGCCATAGCTGATGCAGCCGTCGCGGCGTTGCGACTCGACGAACGGTTCGATCATGCCGTCAGCAAGCGCGCGCTCGCGAATCCAGCGATCGGACATGACGGACATGATGAACTTCCCCCTGGCTGCGCTGCGCTTTCGCTGCTGAGCGCGCGCGGTGCAACCCCGCAGTCATCCTCCGCTGGCCGCACGTCGCGTTGCCCGCTAGCGTCACCCGATATGGTGAAGCTGTTTTTGCCGCTGGCGTACTGGCTGCGCCGCCGCGCGATGGCGCTGGTCGGCTGGCGCACGCACGGGGTCAAGTTGCTGGTCTTCGATCGCGCCGGCCGGGTGCTGCTGGTCCGGCATCGCTACGGCCGCAGCGATCTGCACATGCTCCCCGGTGGCGGGATCGCGCGCCGCGAGCCGCCGGCCGTGGCGGCGGCCCGCGAACTGCGTGAGGAAACCGGGTGTATCGCGCAGGAGCTGGCGCTCTTCGCCCGATATGAATCACGCACGGAGGGGCGGCGCGACACGGTTCACCTTTTCGTCGCGAGCAGCGACGATACGCCGGTGGTCGACGGGCGCGAACTGGCCGAAGCCGGATTCCATCCGCTCGATGCGCTGCCTGCCACCCTGTCCCCGGCGACGCAGCGGCGGATCGACGAATGGCGGGGCCACCGCGTGCGGGGTAACGACTGGTAGGTCCTTGCGATTCATTCTCACTGCCCCGCGGCCTTGCCCCTCCGGGGGCGGGGGTCTAGAGCGTGCCGGTTCCGTTCGCACCTGCGAGAGAGGCGAGAGAGACATAGTGGTCGATCTGTCGCAATACCTACCGATCCTCCTGTTCCTGGGAGTGGCGCTCGCCTTGTCGAGCGCGTTCGTGTTCCTGCCGATGGCGGTCGCCAAGCTGACCGGCGCGGCCAAACCCACGCCCGAAAAGCTGGCCGAATATGAATGCGGCTTCCCCGCGTTCGAGGACAGCCGCTCGCAATTCGACGTGCGTTTCTATCTGGTCGCCATCCTGTTCATCATCTTCGATCTCGAAGCGGCGTTCCTATATCCTTGGGCAGTCAGCGTTTTCTCGCTTGGCTGGACCGCATGGATCTCGATGATGATCTTTATCGCCGAACTCGCGCTCGGCCTTGTCTACGCGTGGAAGAAGGGAGCGCTGGAGTGGGAGTAGAAGCACACTCCGGGCCGATCGGGCTCGTCAACAATCCCGAGCCGGGTCGTGGGGTGATCGCGCCCGACCAGGGCTTTTTCGATGGTCTGAACGGCGAGCTGAACGACAAGGGTTTCCTCGTCACCTCGACCGAGGAACTGTTCCAATGGGCGCGCACCGGCTCGCTGTGGTGGATGACGTTCGGGCTCGCATGCTGCGCGGTCGAGATGATCCACGTCAACATGCCGCGCTACGACATGGAGCGGTTCGGGGCCGCGCCGCGCGCGTCGCCGCGCCAGTCGGACGTGATGATCGTCGCCGGTACGCTCTGCAACAAGATGGCGCCGGCGCTCCGCAAGGTCTACGATCAGATGTCGGAGCCGAAATACGTCATCTCGATGGGCTCGTGCGCCAATGGCGGCGGCTATTATCACTATAGCTACAGCGTCGTGCGCGGCTGCGATCGCGTGGTGCCGGTCGACATCTACGTCCCCGGCTGTCCGCCGACCGCCGAGGCGTTGCTGTACGGCGTGATGCAGTTGCAGCGGAAGATCCGCCGTGCCGGGAGCATCGAACGGTGAGGGCGCCGGCTCCTGCCTATGCGGCGCAGCTCAACGATGCGACGATCGACGCGGCGCGTGCCGCGATCGGTGGCGCGTTGCTCGATGCGGTCGAGATCGCGGGCGAGGTGCAGTTGCACGTCACGCGCGACGGGCTGGTCGCGGCGCTGACCGCGCTGCGCGACACGCCCGGGCTCGAATATCAGCAGCTGATGGAGATCGCGGGGGTCGACTATCCGGAGCGCGCCGAGCGGTTCGAGGTCGTCTATTGCCTGTTGTCGCTGACGCGCAACCACCGGCTGCACGTCCATGTCGGCGCGACCGAGGACACGCCGGTGCCGTCGGTGACCGACATCTGGCCGGTCGCTGGCTGGCTGGAGCGCGAGGTATACGACATGTACGGCGTGCTGTTCTCGGGCAACCGCGACCTGCGCCGCATCCTGACCGACTATGGCTTCCGCGGGCACCCGTTCCGCAAGGACTTCCCGCTGACCGGGTTCGTCGAGCTGCGCTATTCGGAAGAGCAGAAGCGCGTCGTCTATGAGCCGGTGAAGCTGGCGCAGGATTTCCGCACCTTCGACTTCACCAGCCCGTGGGAAGGCGCGGAATACGTGCTGCCGGGTGACGAAAAGGCGAAGCTGCCCGAGGCGAAGGGCGCGCCGACCCCGGCGACCGCGACCGAGGTGCAGAAGGCCGGCGCGGTCGAGACGCCGAAGCAGGACGCCCCGGCACCGAGCCAGCCTTATGCCAAGAAGGACACGACCAGCACCGCCGAAACCGGCGCGGGGCGTGCCGAAAGCGATGCCGAGCCGAAGCCGGCCGACCCCGATGTCGTGCCGTCGAAGGGCGGAGGGCAGAACCAATGACCGACACGTACGTCCAGAAGGAGCAGGCGGTCGATCGCGAGGTCGATCCCGCGATCGAGAAGATCCTGCACGCGACCGACGCCGCGCACCCGACCGAGGGCGACGTGGCGATCCAGAATTACACGATCAACTTCGGTCCGCAGCATCCCGCGGCGCACGGCGTGCTGCGGCTCGTGATGGAGTTGAACGGCGAGATCATCGAGCGGATCGATCCGCACGTCGGGCTGCTGCATCGCGGCACCGAGAAGCTGATCGAGTACAAGACCTATGCGCAGGCGATCCCGTATTTCGATCGCCTCGATTATTGCTCGCCGGCGTGCATGGAGCATACCTTCGTGCTCGCGATCGAGAAATTGCTCGATCTCGAGGTGCCGATCCGCGCGCAGTACCTCCGCGTGTTCTTCGCCGAGCTGACGCGCATCTCGAACCACATGCTCAACCTCGGGTCGCACGTCATGGACGTCGGCGCGATGACGCCGAACCTGTGGCTATTCGAAATTCGCGAGGATTGTTACGGCTTCCTCGAGCGCGCGACCGGCGCGCGGATGCACCACAATTACTTCCGCCCCGGCGGGGTTCACCAGGATGTGCCGCTCAAGCTGCTGACCGATATCGCCGACTGGCTCGACACGCGGCTGCCGCGGCTGTTCGAGGATGCGATCAGCCTCGTCGCCGACAACCGCATCTTCAAGCAGCGCAACGTCGATATCGCGACGGTGAGCCGTGAGGACGCGATCAAATGGGGCTTCTCCGGCCCGATGATC
This sequence comes from Sphingomonas phyllosphaerae, assembly GCA_036946405.1. Lineage (NCBI taxonomy): Bacteria > Pseudomonadati > Pseudomonadota > Alphaproteobacteria > Sphingomonadales > Sphingomonadaceae > Sphingomonas > Sphingomonas phyllosphaerae. The sequence continues at coordinate 1,204,108 of JAQIJC010000001.1, forward strand.
CGTGCTGCCGGCATTCCGTGGGATTTGCGCAAGTCGCAGCCGTACGACGTCTATGCGAAGATGGACTTCGACGTGCCGGTCGGCACGCGCGGCGATTGCTACGACCGCTTCATGGTGCGCGTCGAGGAAGTCCGCCAGTCGGCGCGGATCATGAAGCAATGCCTCGCCGAGATGCCGGAAGGGCCGATCGCCTCGCTCGACCGAAAGGTGGTGCCGCCAAAGCGCGCCGAGATGAAGCGCTCGATGGAAGCGCTGATCCACCACTTCAAGCTGTACACCGAGGGCTATCACGTTCCCGCGGGCGAAGTGTATGTCGCGACCGAAAGCCCGAAGGGCGAGTTCGGCGTGTATCTGGTCAGCGACGGTACCAACAAGCCGTATCGCTGCAAGATCCGTCCGACCGCTTTCTCGCACCTGCAGGCGATGGACTTCATGAGCCGCGGGCACATGCTGGCGGACACCACCGCCATCCTGGGCGCGATGGATATCGTTTTTGGCGAATGTGACCGCTGATGGCTGACGCACCTATCATTCCCGACGAGGCCGAGGTCCGCGCGCGCTGGGGCGCGTTCCAGTGGAACGACGACAGCAAGGCGAAGCGTGACGCGATCCTGTCGCGCTACCCGGCCGGGCGCGAGCAATCGGCCTCGATCCCGTTGCTCGATCTGGCACAGCGCCAGGTCGGCGCGGAGACGCAGACGCAAGGATGGCTGCCCGTTCCGGTGATCGAGTTCGTCGCGCGCGAGATCGGCGTGCCCTATATGCGCGTGTACGAGGTTGCGACCTTCTACACGATGTTCAACCTCGCGCCGGTCGGCCGCTTCCACGTGCAGGTATGCGGGACGACGCCGTGCATGTTGCGCGGGTCGGACGACGTGCTGGCGGCGTGCAAGAACAAGGGCCTCATCAAGGGCAAGACCACGCCGGACGGCCTGTTCACGCTGACCGAGGTCGAGTGTATGGGCAATTGCGCGTCGGCGCCGATGGTGCAGATCAACGACGACAATTACGAAGACCTCGACTACGATCGCACGATCGCGATCCTCGAGACGCTGGCGAACGGCGGCACCCCGAAGCCGGGCACGCAAGAGCCGGGTCGCCATACGGTCGAGCCGAAGGGTGGACCGACCTCGCTGACGGCGATGGTGACCGAAAACCACGATTACCGCGACGAATGGAACGTCGCGGCGCAGGGAGCGGACGCATGAGCCTGCTCGGAAAAACCCTCGAAGATCGGGACCGCATCTTCACCAACCTCTACGGCTATCAGTCGTGGCGGCTGGACGCGGCGATGGCGCGCGGCGACTGGGACAACACCAAGGCGCTGCTGGAGCTTGGCCAGGACAAGATCATCGACGTCATCAAGGCGTCGGGGCTGCGCGGGCGCGGCGGGGCCGGGTTCCCGACCGGGACCAAATGGTCGTTCATGCCCAAGGAGCCGAAGCCGGACCGGCCGAACTTCCTCGTCATCAATGCCGATGAATCCGAGCCGGGCTCGTGCAAGGACCGTGAGATCATCCGCCACGATCCGCACAAGCTGATCGAGGGCGCGCTGGTGGCGGGCTTCGCGATGCGCGCGCGCGCGGCGTACATCTACATCCGCGGCGAATATATCCGCGAGGCCGAGGTGTTGTTCGCGGCGGTCGCCGAAGCGTACGACAAGGGCCTCGTCGGCAAGAACGCCTGCGGGTCGGGCTATGACTTCGACGTCTTCGTCCACCGCGGCGCGGGCGCGTACATCTGCGGCGAAGAGACCGCGATGCTCGAAAGCCTCGAAGGCAAGAAGGGCCAGCCGCGGCTCAAGCCGCCGTTCCCGGCCGGCGCGGGGCTGTATGGCTGCCCGACGACGGTCAACAACGTCGAGTCGATCGCGGTCGCGCCGACGATCCTGCGGCGCGGCGCTTCGTGGTTCTCCAGCTTCGGCGCGGAGAACAACAAGGGCACCAAGCTCTTCCAGATCTCGGGCCATGTGAACACGCCGTGCGTCGTCGAAGAGGCGATGAGCATCCCGTTCCGCGAACTGATCGAGAAGCATTGCGGCGGGATCCGCGGTGGCTGGGACAATCTGCTCGCGGTGATCCCGGGCGGGTCGTCGGTGCCGCTGGTGCCCGCGAAGGACATCATCGACGCACCGATGGACTTCGACGGCCTGAAGGCGGTCGGCTCCGGGCTCGGCACCGCGGCGGTGATCGTCATGGACAAGTCGACCGACGTGGTCCGTGCGATCGCGCGGCTGTCCTACTTCTACAAGCACGAGAGCTGCGGCCAGTGCACGCCGTGCCGTGAAGGTACCGGCTGGATGTGGCGCGTGATGGAGCGGCTGCGCACCGGCGACGCCGAGATCGGTGAGATCGACATGCTCCAGCAGGTGACGAAGCAGGTCGAGGGCCATTCGATCTGCGCGCTGGGCGACGCGGCGGCGTGGCCGATCCAGGGCCTGATCCGCCACTTCCGCCCCGAGCTGGAACGCCGCATCAACGAGCGTGGCGGCAACGTCGCCCCGATGCAGGAAGCTGCTGAATAATGCCCAAGGTCAAAGTCGACGGAGTCGAGATCGAGGTGCCGCAGGGCGCCACCGTGCTGCAGGCGTGCGAGCTGGCCGGCAAGGAGATCCCGCGCTTCTGCTATCACGAACGGCTGTCGATCGCCGGCAATTGCCGGATGTGTCTGGTCGAGGTGAAGCCGGGGCCGCCCAAGCCGCAGGCGAGCTGCGCGCTGCCGGCCGCGGAGAACCAGGAGATCTTCACCAACACGCCGATGGTGAAGCATGCCCGCGAGGGCATCATGGAATTCCTGCTCATCAACCATCCGCTCGATTGCCCAATCTGCGATCAGGGCGGCGAGTGCGACCTGCAGGACCAGTCGATCGCTTATGGCCGCGGGCATTCGCGCTTCGACGAGAACAAGCGCGCGGTCACCGAGAAATACATGGGGCCGATCGTCAAGACGGTCATGACCCGCTGCATCCAGTGCACGCGCTGCATCCGCTTCGCCGAGGAAGTCGCGGGCGTCGAGGAGATCGGCGCGATCTATCGCGGCGAGAACATGCAGATCACCTCCTATCTGGAGGAAGCGGTCACGTCCGAACTGTCGGGCAACGTCGTCGACCTCTGCCCGGTCGGCGCGCTGACCAGCAAGCCCTATGCGTTCGAGGCGCGTCCGTGGGAGCTGCGCAAGACGCTGACCATCGACGTGATGGACGCGGTCGGCACCAACATCCGGCTCGACAGCCGCGGGCGGCAGGTGCTGCGCGCGGTGCCGCGCGTCAACGACGACGTCAACGAGGAATGGGCGAGCGACAAGACCCGCCACGCGGTCGACGGGCTGGTGCGCAAGCGGCTCGACCGGCCGTATGTGCGCCGCGACGGCAAGCTGCATGCGGTGACGTGGGACGAGGCGTTCGCGGCGATCGCGGCGGTGGACCACGGCGGCGCGGTCGCGGCGGTCGCGGGCGATCTGGTCGATTGCGAGACGATGTTCGCGGCCAAGGCGCTGCTCAAGGGGCTCGGCTCCTCGCTGCTCGAAGGGCGGCAGACCGGCATGGACTATGACACGTCAAGCCTCGCCGCGGTGAACTTCAATACCACGATCGCGGGCACCGAAGAGGCGGACGCGATCCTGCTGGTCGGCAGCAACCTGCGCTGGGAAGCGCCGCTGGTGAACACGCGCATCCGCAAGGCGATCAAGAAGGGTGCGAAGGTCTTTGCGATCGGGCCGGAAACCGAGCTGACCTACAAGGTCGACTGGCTCGGCACCGACCTGTCGGTGCTCGGCAAGCTGCCGGAGCGCGTGACCGAGGCGTTCGGCAAGGCGAGCAAGCCGATGGTGATCGTCGGCGGCGCGGCGCTGAAGGGCGCGCATGGCGCGGCGCTCGGGCTGGTCGAGACGCTTGGGCTGGTCAAGGATGCCGCCTCGACAGGCTCGGGACAGGGCTGGAACGGCTTCAACGTCGTGCACATGGCGGCGTCGCGGATGGGCGGGCTGATGCTCGGCTATGCGCAAAAGGCCGGTATTTCCGCGCTGTACGATGCGAAGCTGACCTTCTTCCTCGGCGCCGACGAATGCGATCATGCGCGCTTCACCGGCTTCAAGGTCTATGTCGGCCATCACGGCGATCGTGGCGCGCATCATGCCGACGTGATCCTGCCGGGCGCGAGCTATGCCGAGAAGTCGGGGACGTTCGTCAATCTCGAGGGGCGTGTCCAGCGCGGCGAGCGCGCGGTGTTCCCGCCGGGCGACGCGCGCGAGGACTGGACGATCTTCCGCGCGCTGAGCGAGCGGCTCGGCCAGACGCTGCCGTTCGACACGCTCGACGAGCTGCGCGCGGCGATGGCGCTCGACTGTCCGGAGCTGGCGACGCCGGGGCTCAAGACCTTCGCATGGCACGCACCGGCGCTCGGCACGGCCGCGGAGGGCGTGCTCGAGGGCTATCCGATCAAGGACTTCTATCTGACCAACGCCATTTGCCGGGCGTCGCCGACGATGCAGCGCTGCTCGGCGGAACTGGTGCATGGCGAGAGCTTCGCGGAGGCGGCGGAGTGACCGACTTCTTCAATCATACGATCGGCCTTCCTTATGGCTGGGCGTGGTTCCTCGCGACGATCGTCGGCATTCTGGCGATCGCGCTGCCGCTGATGCTGTCGGTGGCGATGATCATCTATGCCGATCGCAAGATCTGGGCGGCGATGGCGTTGCGCCGCGGTCCGAACGTCGTCGGCCCGTTCGGGCTGTTGCAGTCGTTCGCGGACGGGCTGAAGGTCTTCCTTCAGGAGACGATCGTCCCGTCGGCGGCGAACCGCGGGCTGTTCCTGCTCGCGCCGATCATCACCTTCACGGTCGCGCTGATCGTCTGGGCGGTGGTGCCGTTCCAGCCGGGCGTGGTGCTGGCGAACATCAACGTCGGGTTGCTCTACGTGCTCGCGGCATCGTCGCTGGGCGTGTACGGGATCATTCTCGCCGGCTGGTCGTCGAACTCCAAATACCCGTTCTTCTCGGCGATCCGCGCCGCGGCACAGATGGTCAGCTATGAGGTTGCGATCGGCTTCGTGCTGATCTCGGTGGTGATGTGGGCGGGGTCGTTCAACCTGACGACGATCGTCGAGGCGCAGAAGGGGCTGTACGGCTTCATCAACGGCTTCGGGTTCAATCCCTTGCTGTTCCCGATGAGCGTCGTGTTCCTGATCTCGTCGCTGGCGGAGACGCAGCGCGCGCCTTTCGACCTGACCGAGGCGGAGAGCGAGCTGGTCGCGGGATACCAGACGGAATATTCGTCGATGGCGTTCGCGCTCTACTGGCTCGGCGAATATGCGAACGTGTTGCTGATGTGCACGCTCAACGCGACCTTGTTCTGGGGTGGCTATCTGCCGCCGTTCGACTGGGCACCGCTGTATATCGTGCCGGGGATCATCTGGCTGTTCGCCAAGATCCTGTTCTTCTTCTTCGTCTTCTCGTGGATCAAGGCGACGGTGCCGCGCTACCGGTACGACCAGCTGATGCGGCTGGGCTGGAAGGTGTTCCTGCCGCTGTCGCTGTTCTGGGTGTTCCTGGTGTCGGGCGTGCTGATGTTCATGCGCGTGGGAGTGTAAGATGGGTATCGCGCAGACGATCAAGGCGTTCACGCTCTACGAGTTCGTGAAGGCGCATGCGCTGACGCTGAAGTATTTCTTCAAGCCGAAGGCGACGATCAACTATCCGTACGAAAAGAACCCGCTGAGCCCACGCTTCCGCGGCGAACATGCGCTGCGCCGCTATCCCAACGGGGAAGAGCGCTGCATCGCGTGCAAGCTGTGCGAGGCGGTGTGCCCGGCGCAGGCGATCACGATCGAGGCCGAGCCGCGCGACGACGGCAGCCGCCGCACGACGCGCTACGACATCGACATGACCAAGTGCATCTATTGCGGCCTGTGTCAGGAAGCGTGCCCGGTCGATGCGATCGTCGAGGGGCCGAACCTCGATTTCTCGACCGAGACGCGCGAGGAACTGATCTACGACAAGGCCAAGCTGCTCGACAACGGCGACCGGTGGGAACGCGCGATCGCCGCGAACCTTGCCGCCGACGCGCCGTACCGGTAGGCGCTCGCGTGACATCAGGGGTCGAGATGATTTTGACGGTTTCATTCAGTGCGCGCCGCGGGCGTGCGGACGCGGGGAAGGCGCTATGATCCAGGCCATCGCCTTCTATCTGTTCGCGCTCGTCGTGCTGGTGTCCGGTGCGATGACGATTTCGTCGCGCAATCCGGTGCATTCGGTGCTGTGGCTGATCCTCGCATTCTTCAACGCCGCCGGCCTGATGGTGCTGGTCGGCGCCGAGTTCATCGCAATGCTGCTCGTGATCGTCTATGTCGGCGCGGTCGCGGTGCTGTTCCTGTTCGTGGTCATGATGCTCGACATCGACTTCGCCGAGCTGCGCGCCGGGTTCGTCCGCTATTTCGGGATCGGGCTGGTGCTCGCGGTGGCGCTGGTCGCCGAGATCCTGATCGGCGTCGGCGCATGGAGCGCGGGCGGGATCGACCTCGCGCGGCGCGCCGCGCCGACCGATCATGTCGTCCCGAACATCGTCCAGATCGGCAACCTGCTCTACACGCGCTATCTCTTCATCTTCGAGGGCGCGGGGCTGGTGCTGCTGGTCGCGATGATCGGCGCGATCGTGCTGACCCATCGCGAGCGGTCGGGGTCGCGTTACCAGAATATCGCGCGGCAGAACGCGCGCCGTCCGCAGGACGCGACGCGCAACGTGCGGCCGGAGATCGGGCAGGGGGTGCAGCTGTGAACGCGGCCATGTCGGGAGGCGTCGGCCTCGTCCACTATCTCGTCGTCGCGGCGATCCTGTTCACGATGGGCGTGCTGGGAATCTTCCTCAACCGCAAGAACATCATCGTCATCCTGATGGCGATCGAGCTGATCCTGCTGGCGGTGAACATCAACCTCGTCGCCTTCTCGGCGGCGTTGCAGGATCTCGTCGGGCAGGTGTTCGCGATGTTCGTGCTGACCGTCGCTGCTGGTGAGGCGGCGATCGGGCTCGCCATTCTCGTCATCTTCTTCCGCGGCCGCGGCTCGATCTCGGTCGACGATCCCAGCCGGATGAAGGGGTAAATTCCGGTGCATTCGATCCTCTTCATCGTCTTCGTCCCGCTCGTCGCGGCGATCGTCGCCGGGTTCGCGAACAAGTCGTTCGGCGCGACGCTGCCCAAGGCGATCACGACCGGCGGGCTGTTCCTGTCGTGCGCTTTGTCGTGGCCGGTGTTCATCGGCTTCCTGATGGGCAGCAGCGAGGCGTCGGTGACGCCGGTGCTGCACTTCATGACCTCGGGCACGTTCGACGTGTCCTGGGCGCTGCGCGTCGACGCGCTGACCGCGGTGATGCTGGTGGTGATCACCAGCGTCTCGGCGCTCGTCCACCTCTATAGCTGGGGCTATATGAGCGAGGATCCGGACCAGCCGCGCTTCTTCGCCTATCTGTCGCTGTTCACCTTCGCGATGCTGATGCTGGTGACCGCCGACAACCTGATCCAGATGTTCTTCGGCTGGGAAGGCGTCGGCCTCGCCAGCTATCTGCTGATCGGGTTCTGGTTCCGCAAGCCGAGCGCCAATGCCGCGGCGATCAAGGCGTTCGTCGTCAACCGCGTCGGCGACCTCGGCTTCATGCTCGGGATCTTCGGGACCTATCTGGTCTTCAACACCGTCTCGATTCCGGCGATCCTCGCCGCCGCGCCGTCGATGGCCGGATCAACGATCGGCTTCCTGTGGTTCCGCGCCGACACGATGACGGTGCTGTGCCTGCTGCTGTTCGTCGGCGCGATGGGCAAGTCGGCGCAGCTCGGGCTCCACACCTGGCTGCCCGACGCGATGGAAGGCCCGACCCCGGTGTCGGCGCTGATCCACGCCGCGACGATGGTGACCGCGGGCGTGTTCATGGTGTGCCGCCTGTCGCCGATGTTCGAGACCTCGCCGACCGCGATGGGCTTCGTGACCTTCATCGGCGCTGCGACCTGCCTGTTCGCGGCGACGATCGGCACGACGCAGACCGACATCAAGCGCGTCATCGCTTATTCGACCTGTTCGCAGCTCGGCTATATGTTCTTCGCGGCCGGCGTCGGCGCCTATGGCGCGGCGATGTTCCACCTGTTCACGCACGCCTTCTTCAAGGCGCTGCTGTTCCTCGGCGCGGGCTCGGTGATCCATGCGATGCACCACGAGCAGGACATGCGCTTCTATGGCGGCTTGCGGAAGGCGATCCCGGTCACCTTCTGGGCGATGCTGCTGGGGACGCTCGCGATCACCGGCGTCGGCATCTACGGTATCGGCGGGTTCGCGGGCTATCACTCGAAGGATGCGATCATCGAGGTGGCCTGGGCCGCGGGATCGCCGGTCGCGTCGATGGTCGGCGTGTTCGCGGCGCTGCTGACGAGCTTCTATTCGTGGCGGCTGATGTTCCTCACCTTTTGGGGGGAACCGCGCTGGGCGGCGTCGGAGCATATCCAGCACGCGCTTCACGACGCGCACGGACACGGGCACGACGAGCTCGCGCATGATCATGGCGATGCGCACGCGCACGGCCATGACGACGCGCATCATCCCGATCCTGCGGGTGAAGACGCCGGCCATGCGCCGCACGTCGAATCGCGCGGGTTCAACGAGATTCCCAAGGGCACCGGCGGCTATCACCCGCACGAGAGCCCGCTTCCGATGCTGATCCCGCTGATCGTCCTGTCGGTCGGTGCGGTCGCGGCCGGGTTCGTGTTCCATCGCTGGTTCATCGATCCGGAGAGCGCAGGCGAATTCTGGAAGGGCGCGTTGTTCTTCAACGAGCATCTGATGCACGAAATGCATCAGGTCCCGCTGCTGGTGCAGCTGGCGGCGACGATCGTGATGCTGTCGGGGCTGCTGATCGCGTACCTGACCTACATCCGCTCGCCGGACGCGCCCGCGAGGTTCGCGGACACGTTCCAGCCACTGTACCGCTTCCTGCTCAACAAATGGTATTTCGACCAGCTCTACCACTTCCTGTTCGTGCGCCCGGCGTTCGCGATCGGTCGCCTGCTGTGGCACCGTGGCGACGAGGGGACGATCGACCGCTTCGGGCCAAACGGCTCGGCGTGGCTGGTGCAGGTGGGAAGCCGCGCGGCGGTTCGTCTCCAGACCGGATATGTCTATACTTATGCTTTCGTCATGCTGATCGGGCTTACCGCCGCGATCACCTGGGCGATCGCGGGCTGAGCGGGGGAGAAGGAAGATGTCGTTCCCGATCCTCTCGCTGATGCTGGCGGTCCCCGCGGTCGCCGCCATCGCGTGCCTGTTCCTCTCCGCCCCCGCGGCGCGCGTCACCGCGCTCGCCGCGACGCTGATCGACCTCGCGCTCGGCGTGGTGCTGTGGACGTCGTTCGACGTCGGCGGCGCGCAATGGCAGTTCGTCGAATATGCGCCGCTGTTCGGCCGCTTCGGTTGGGCGCTCGGCATCGACGGCTATGCGCTGCTGCTGATCGTGCTGTCGGTGTTCCTGATGCCGATCTGCATCGGCGCCAGCTGGCAGGCGATCGAGAAGCGCGTACCGGAATATATGGCGGCGTTCCTATTCACGGAGGTGCTGATGATCGGCACCTTCGCGGCGCAGGACCTGTTCCTGTTCTACATCTTCTTCGAAGCCGGCCTGATCCCGATGTTCCTGATCATCGGCATCTGGGGCGGCGCGAACCGCATCTACGCGTCGTACAAGTTCTTCCTGTACACGCTGCTCGGCTCGCTGCTGATGTTCATCGCGATGCTCTACATGAGCATCACCGCGGGGACGACCAGCATCCCGGTGCTGCTCAACTACGACTTCCCGGCGAGCGTGCAGACATGGCTCTGGCTGGCGTTCTTCGCGTCGTTCGCGGTCAAGATGCCGATGTGGCCGGTGCATACCTGGTTGCCCGACGCGCACGTCCAGGCGCCGACCGCGGGGTCGGTGATCCTGGCGGGCGTGCTGCTCAAGCTCGGCGGCTATGGCTTCCTGCGCTTCAGCCTGCCGATGTTCCCCGAAGCCTCGGCGAGCCTCGTGTGGCTGGTGTTCGGGCTGAGCGCGGTGGCGGTGATCTACACCAGCCTCGTCGCGCTGGTGCAGTCGGACATGAAGAAGCTGATCGCCTATTCGTCGGTCGCGCACATGGCGATCGTGACGATCGGCCTGTTCGCGTTCAACGCACAGGGGATCGAGGGCGCGATGATGGTGATGCTGGGCCATGGCCTGGTGTCGGGCGCGCTGTTCCTGTGCGTCGGCGTGATCTACGACCGGCTGCACACGCGCGAGATCAGCCGTTATGGCGGGCTGGCGATCAACATGCCGCGCTACGCGATCCTGTTCCTGCTGTTCACCATGGCGTCGATCGGCCTGCCGGGCACGAGCAACTTCGTCGGCGAATTGCTGAGCCTGATGGGCACCTATCAGGTGTCGACCACGATCGCGCTGCTGTGCACCACGGGGATCATCCTCGGCGCGGCCTATATGCTGTACCTGTACCGTCGCGTGGTCTTCGGCGAGATCAAGTCGGACGAGGTGCGGCAGATGTCGGACCTGACCCCGCGCGAGCTGTGGCTGCTGGTGCCGATCGCGGCGGCGGTGCTGTGGATGGGCGTCTATCCGGAGAGCTTCCTCGCGCCGATGCGCAAGGATACGCAGATCCTGCTGGCGCGGATCGACCGCGCCAAGCCGGCCGGTGACTCGCTGCCCACCAAGGGCACCGGGATCGTCCCGGCCGCACATGCCGAAACTTCTGCGCATGGGAGCGCGCACTGATGGATTACGCCGCCAATCTGGCGATGACGCTGCCCGAGCTGGTGCTCGCGGTCGGGGCGATCGCATTGATGCTGGTCGCCGCCTGGGGCGGTCCGGCTTCGACCAAAGCGGTGTCGTGGGTGTCGGTCGCGGTGCTGGGCGGGGCGTTGATCGCGCTGACCGGCCCGGCCTCATCCGGCGGTGACGCCTTCTACGGCCTGTACCGTGCGGATGCGTTCGCCGCCTTCGCCAAGGTGCTGATCTACGTCGGCGCGGCGGTCGCGATCCTGATGGCGCCCGACTTCTTCCGGCGCACCGCCGGCGCGGACCTGCGTCCGGAATATCCGGTGCTGATCCTGCTGTCGGCGTGCGGGATGGGGATGATGGTGTCGGCGGGCGACCTGCTGACGCTCTATGTCGGGCTCGAGCTGCAGAGCCTCGCCGCCTATGTGCTGGCGAGCTTCATGCGGCAGGATACGCGTTCGGCGGAAGCGGGGCTGAAGTATTTCGTGCTCGGCGCGCTGGCGAGCGGCATTCTGCTGTACGGGATAAGCCTCGTCTACGGTTTCACCGGCTCGACCTTGTTCAACGAGATCGCGGGTGCCTATGCCGCCGCGCCGCTGACGGGTAGCGGGCGTTCGCTGGGCCTGCTGTTCGGGCTGGTCTTCGTGTTCGCCGGGCTGGCCTTCAAGATCTCGGCGGTACCGTTCCACATGTGGACCCCCGACGTCTACGAAGGCGCGCCGACCCCGGTGACGGCGTTCTTCGCCTCCGCGCCCAAGGTCGCGGCGATCGCGCTCGCGGTTCGTGTCGCGGTCGAGGCGATGGGGCCGGCCGAGGTGCAGTGGCGGCAGATCGTGATCTTCGCGTCGCTCGCCTCGATCCTGCTCGGCGCGGTTGCGGCGATCGGGCAGCAGAACGTCAAGCGCCTGCTCGCTTATTCGTCGATCAACAACGTCGGCTTCGCGCTGATCGGGCTCGCCGCGGGGACGCCCGAAGGCGTCGCCTCGGTGATGACCTATATGACGATCTATCTTGCGATGACGCTGGGCAGCTTCCTCGTCGTGCTGCAGATGCGCGACGCAGACGGGCAGCCGGTCGAGACGATCGCAAGCCTCGCCGGCCTGTCGCGGACGCGGCCGGGGCTGGCGGCGGCGCTGGCGATCTTCATGTTCTCGCTCGCCGGCATCCCGCCGCTGTTCGGCTTCTACGCCAAGTTCGCGGTCTTCTACGCCGCGGTGCAGGCTGGGCTGTTCCCGCTGGCGGTGGTCGGCGTCGTGTTCAGCGTGATCGGTGCCTATTATTACCTGCGCCTCGTCAAGACGATGTACTTCGACGAGCCGGCCGGGTCGTTCGGCGAGGGCGACAAGCTGGAGGGCGGGTTAATCGCGGTCGCGGCGGTGTTCGTCTCGCCGCTCGGCTATCTCGCCATCCCGGCGCTGTCGGCCTGGACGCTCGCTGCAGCCAACAGCCTGTTCTAAGGCAGCGGCGCTGCCCCGGATCCTGACGGTACCGGCGACGGGGTCGACCAACGCCGACCTGCTGGCGCTCGCCAACGACCGGGCGGTCGATGAGGGGACGTGGCTACGTGCCGAGCAGCAGACCGCCGGGCGCGGGCGGCAGGGGCGGATCTGGGACTCGCCCGCCGGCAACCTCTATGCGAGCACGCTGGTCGCGATCCGCCCTGACGATCCTGCGGCGGCGGGACTGGCGCTGGTTGCCGCGGTCGCGCTGGAGGAGACGGTGCGTGGCGCGCTTCCCGACGCACGCGCGCTGACGCTCAAATGGCCCAACGACCTGTTGCTCGGCGGCGCGAAGCTGTCGGGGATCCTGCTCGAGCGGGGCGCTGCGCATGTGGTGGTCGGGATCGGGGTTAACGTCGCGCATCATCCTGAACTCGCCGATCGCGCCACCACCAGCCTTCGCGCGGCAGGGGCGACGATCGACGCGGGGACGCTGCTCGGGGAGCTTGCCGACCGCTTCACTGCATGGCTGGCGGTCTGGCGCGAACAGGGAATGGCGCCGGTCGCCGCACGCTGGAGCGAGCGGGCGCATCCGGTCGGCACGCTGCTGTCGGTGCGGTTGCCCGATCAAACCACGCTTGAAGGGCGGTTCCTCGGGCTCGACGCGAGCGGCGCGTTGCTGCTCGGCTTGGCGGACGGTACGCGGCATGTCATCCATGCCGGCGACGTGTTCGTGGTCTAGGGAGAGGAAGGCGATGCTGCTCGCGGTCGATGCCGGCAACACCAATATCGTCTTCGCGCTCGTCCAGCCGGCGACGCGGGAAATCCGTGCGCGCTGGCGGATCGCCACCGATCCCCGGCGCACCGCCGATGAATATGCGGTGTGGCTCAGCCAGTTGCTCCAGCTGGAGGGCTATACCCGCGAGGATGTGACCGCGGTCATCATCTCCACCGTCGTCCCGCGCGCGCTCCACAATCTCGAGGTGCTCGCGAGCAAATATTTCGGCACCGTCGCGCTGATCGCCGGGCGTGCGCCGGTCGAGTGGCAGCTGTCGGTCGACGTCGACGAGCCGCGCAGCCTCGGCGCCGATCGCGCGGTCAATACGATTGCGGCGCATGCGCTTCATGCCGGCGATCTGATCGTGATCGATTTCGGGACCGCGACGACCTTCGACCATTCCGACTTCGACGGGGCCTACAAGGGCGGGATCATCGCGCCGGGGATCAACTTGTCGCTCGACGCGCTGGTGATGGCCGCCGCCAAGCTGCCGCGGATCGCGATCGAGGCACCCGCTACCGAAAGCGTGATCGGCCGCAACACGGTCGATCAGATGAACATCGGCATTTACTGGGGCTATATCGCGATGATCGAGGGACTGGTCGCGCGCATGAAGCGCGAGATCGCGCGGCCCGTGAAGGTGATCGCCACCGGCGGGCTCGCCACGCTGTTCGAACAACATACCAACGCGTTCGACGCGATCGAACCCGACCTGACGATCCAGGGTCTGGCGATCATGTACGCGCGCGCCCATATCGACGCATGACCGCTTTGCCGGCGCGATCGTCCGTCTTTTCCGCCTGCCGCGATGATGCGGACGGGCCGCGGTGCCGGCACTCAAAGGAATGTAATGACACCGAAGAATAACGAGCTTCTTTTCTGCGCGCTGGGCGGGTCCGGCGAAATCGGCATGAACGTGATCCTGTATGGCCACGCCGGCAAATGGCTGATGGTCGACTGCGGCGTGACGTTCGCCGACGCGCATTATCCCGGGATCGACGTGATCCTGCCCGATCTGCGCTTCATCGAGGAGCGGATCGACGATCTGGTCGGGATCGTGCTGACCCACGGGCACGAGGACCATATCGGCGCGCTGCCCTATCTGGCCGAGGATCTTGGCGTGCCGATCTACGCCACGCCGTTCACCGCCGGGCTGGTCCGCGGCAAGCTGGAAGAGGAGCGGATCGAGGATCGGGTGAAGATCCGGCTGGTCGAGGCGCGCAAGTCCTTCAAGGTCGGTCCGTTCGAGGTGGAGGTGGTGCCGCTGTCGCACTCGATTCCCGAGGCCAATGCGCTGGTGATCGGCACCCCGGCGGGCAAGGTGTTCCACACCGGCGACTGGAAGCTCGACCCGACCCCGGTGATCGGCCAGCCGGCGACGCCCGAGGAACTCGCCGAGATCGGCGCGGAGGGCATCGACGTGCTCGTCTGCGATTCGACCAATGTCTTCAACGCCGAAGCTTCGCCGAGCGAGGCAAGCGTCCGTGAAGGGCTCGCCAAGAGCGTCGCCCGCGCCCGCGGTCGCGTGGTGGTGACGACCTTCGCGTCGAACGCCGCGCGGCTCCACACGCTCGGGCAGGTCGCGGAGGAGACCGGGCGCAAGCTGTGCGTGACGGGGCGCTCGCTCGACCGGATCATCCGCGTCGCCAAAGCGACCGGCTATCTCAAGAACTTCCCGCAGACGATCGATGTCGATGCGGCGATGCGGCTGCCCAAGAACCGCGTGCTGATCGTCGCGACGGGCGGGCAGGGCGAGGAACGGGCGGCGCTGGCGCGGATCGCGGCGGGCAGCCACCCGGTCGCGCTCGACATGGGCGACATGGTTATCTTCTCGTCGAAGCAGATTCCCGGCAACGAGGTCGCGATCGGTCGCATCCAGAACCAGCTTGCGGCCAAGGGGGTCGAGATGGTGACCGAAAAGCAGGCGCACGTGCACGTCTCGGGGCATCCGGGACGGCCGGAGCTGGCGAAGATGTACGGCTGGTTGCGTCCGACGTCGCTCGTGCCGGTGCACGGTGAGATGCGCCACCTGATGGAGCATGCGCGCTACGGGCTGTCGCAGGGCATCGCCAACACCGTGGTGCAGACGAACGGCGACATGGTGCGGCTCGCGCCGGGCGCGCCGAAGAAGATCGGCAACGTGCCGATCGGACGGCTGGTGCTGGACGGCGACGTGATCCTGCCGGCGGACGGCAGCACGATCAACGAGCGGCGGCGCGTCGCGGTCAATGGCCAGATTTCGGTCGGGATCGCGGTCGATCGCAATGGTCGCGCCGGCGGCACCCCCGAGGTGCGCGTGCAGGGCGTGCCCGTGGAGGAGGAGCGCGAGCCGTTCCTTGCCGATGCCGTCGAGGCGGCGGCCGAGGCGATGGCCGGGCGGCCGCGCGATCGCGAGCGGTTGCGCGAGGACGTGCGACTGGCGGTGCGCAAGGTGGCGACGCGTTGGACCGGCAAGAAGCCGATCGTCGACGTCGTGATCGTGCAGGTCTGATCCGGCAGGCCCGGCAGGAGGACGCGAGATGCGCTGGACATCGTTGTTGGCGATCTACGTCCTCTTCTGGGCGTTTTCGGTGTTTCTGGTGCTGCCGTTCGGGGTGCGCACCTCCGCCGAGGCGGGGGAGGCGCACATGCCCGGCACCGCCGAGAGCGCGCCGCACGAATTCTCGCTGAAGCGGGTCATCGTGCGAACGACGATCGTCGCCACGGTGTTGTTCGCGCTGTTCGTCGCGAACTATGAATTCGGATGGGTGACCGCGCAGTCGCTCGACGTCATGGATGTGGCGAACGCGATCGACTGACGCGGGTTGTGGCGGCGCGTCGCGGGGCGGCGCATGGGGTGATGATGACCAACGCCAGCGATCCGCGCCTTGTCGACGACGATGGCCACATATGGCCGCGGCTGTCGCCGCTGACGACCGGCGTGCGCGGTTGCTGCCCGCGCTGCGGCAAGGGTCCGCTGTTCCGCGGTTTTCTCTCGATCCGCGAGCGCTGCCCGGTGTGCGGGCTCGATTATTCCTATGCCGATCCGGCCGACGGGCCGGCGGTGTTCGTGCAATTGTTCGCGTGCCTGCCCGGCGTGATCTTCACACTCATGCTCCAGATCCTCGCCGACCCGCCGTGGTGGATGCATGTGCTGGTCAGCCTGCCGGTGCTGCTGGTCAGCACCGTGCTGCCGCTGCGGCCGATCAAGGGCTGGCTGGTGGCGAGCCAATTCTACTTCAAGGCGCGCGAAGGGCGGCTGGTGAAGGAAGACTGAAGTCGGTCCCGGCCGCAGCGGCAGGGCGATATTGGCCGCGCCGCTCAGGCTTCCAGCGGGTAGAGCGCCGCGGCGATGCGGCGTTCCTCGGCGCGCAGCACACCCCAGGCGCGCGCGGCGGCGCGGCTGTCCATCGCCTCGATGCCGATCCCGCGCTTCTCCAGCGCCGCCACCAGCGCCCGTGGCGGGCGGCGGAGATCGGCACCGGTGCCGAGCAGCACGAACTCGATTGAATCGCCCAGTAACGGCGCCAGCGCTGCCGCGTCGAGCAACTCGAACGGCGGCGGGGTCCAGCCGTCCGCACGCGTCGCCGTCAGCAACAGCGCCGGATAGACGCCCATCGTCCCGTCCGGCGCATCGACCTTGAACCCGGCCGGGCCGAAGCCGCGTACCAGCGGGCCGGGGGCATCGCGCTCGCGGTCCATCCTCATCGTGCGGGCTCCCCGGCGCGGGTCAGGCGCGCGGCCCGACGCGCTCCGCATTGTCGGCGACGCTGCCGCCGCGCACCGGCTTCTCGTTCTCCGGCTGCGCGCGCAGACCGAGCGAGATGAGCAGCGAGGACGAGACGTAGATCGACGAATAGGTGCCGACGATGATGCCGAGCGTCATCGCTGCGGTGAAGCCGCGCAGCACATGCCCGCCGAGGAACAGCAGCGCGAGCAGCGCGAGCAGGATCGTCACCGAGGTCATGACCGTCCGGGGGAGGGTTTCGTTGACCGACAGGTTGATGATCTCGCGCATCTCCATCTTGCGATAGCGGCGCATGTTCTCGCGGATGCGGTCGTCGATGACGATCTTGTCGTTGATCGAATAGCCGATGATCGTCAGCACCGCCGCGACGATGTTCAGGTCGAACTCGAACTGGGTCAGAGCGAAGAAGCCGAGCGTCATCAACAGATCGTGGACGATCGCGACGATCGTCGAGACGCCGAACTGCCATTCGAAGCGGAAGATCGCGAACAGGCCGATGCCGAGGATCGCGAGCACCACCGCGAGCACGCCGTTGCGGATCAACTCGCCCGACACCTTGCCCGAGACGGTCGAATAGCGGCGGAACTCCGTGCCCGGAAACGCCTTGGCCAATGCCGCCTCGACCTTGCGCACGGCGGTGTTGGTGGCGCCTTCGTCGCCGCCCTGCTGAACGGGCAGGCGGATCGTGATGTTGCGCTTGTCGCCGAACGGCTGGAGCGCGGCCTCACCGACGCCGAGCGAGTCGACGACCGCGCGCACGCGGCCGAGATCGGGTTCTTGAGCGAACCGTTCCTCGATCATCAGACCGCCTTCGAAGTCGACGCCGAAGTTCAGCCCCTTGTAGAAGGTGATCCCGACCGCGAGCACGCTGAGCAGCAGCGTCAGGCCGAAGGCCAGCCCGCGCAAGCGGACGAAATCGATATTGGTGTCGTCGGGGACGAGCTTGAGCAGTTTCATGACGGCCTCGCCGCCCCGGCCGCGGCCGGGGTCCGGTTAGGGGAGAGAAGGGCAGGGGAGAGAGGGGGCGAGGCGATCATATGTTGATCGTCTTCGGCTTGGCGCGGCGCAGCCAGCCGGCGACCAGCATGCGGGTGAAGGTGACGGCGGTGAACACGCTGGTGGCGATGCCGATCAGCAGCACGACCGCAAAACCCTTCACCGGGCCGGAGCCCAGCACGAACATGATGATGCCCGAGATCGCGTGCGTCACGTTCGCCTCGAAGATCGTGCGGCTGGCTTCCTTGTAACCCAGCTCGACCGCCTGCACCACGTTGCGCCCGCGGTGGCGTTCCTCGCGGATGCGCTCGTTGATGAGCACGTTGGCGTCGACCGCGGTGCCGATCGTCAGCACGAAGCCGGCGATGCCCGGCAGCGTCAGCGTGCCCTTGAGCAGCGCCATCACGCCGAGAATGACGAACACGTTGATGACCACCGCGAGGTTCGCATAGAGGCCGAAGCGGCCATAGGTCACCAGCATGAACGCCACGACCAGCGCGACCGCAACCGCCGAGGCGAGGATGCCGGCGCGGATCGAATCGGCGCCGAGGTCCGGCCCGACCGTCGATTCCTCGACGATCTTGAGGTCGACCGGCAGTTTGCCCGAACGCAGCGCGATCGCGAGCTGGTTGGCGCTTTCGACCGTGAACCCACCGTTGATCGAGGCGCGGCCACCGATGATCGGTTCGTTGATGTTCGGCGCGGAAATCACGGTGTTGTCGACGATGATCGCGAACGGCTTGCCGACATTCTCCTGCGTGGTGCGCGCGAAGCGGCGACCGCCCTGGCTGTCGAAGGTCATCGACACCTGCGGCGCGTTGGTCTGCGGCTCGAATTCCTGCCGCGCATCGCTCAGCATGTCGCCGGTGATGATCGCCTGGCGCTTCACCGCGATCAGCGGGATGCCCGAAGGATTGTTCGGATAGGGGAGGATCTGGTCGCCGGCCGGTGCCTGACCCTTGGCGAGCGCCTGCGGATCGGCGTTGACGTCGACCAGCTTGAACTCGAGCTTGGCGGTCTTGCCGAGCAGGTCCTTGAGCGCCTGCGGGTCCTGAAGCCCCGGCACCTGCACGACGATGCGGTTGCTGCCCTGCCGGATGATCGTCGGCTCGCGCGTGCCCATTTCGTCGATACGGCGGCGCACGACCTCGGTCGCGTCGCCCATCGCGGTTTCGACCGCCTGCTTCAGCCCCTCGGCGGTCGGCGTCAACACGAAGCGGCTGGTGTCGACGACCTGAATGTCCCACTGGCGCTGTCCGGTCATGCCGGCGCCGGTGCCGGTGATCTGGAGCAATCGCTCGCGCGCGGCATCGACCTGAGTCGGGTCGCGCAGAAGGAAGGAGAGCTGCCCGCCGCGGCTGGAAATTTCGCCGATCTCGATCCGCGGATTCTGGCGGCGCATTTCGGTCTGCACCTGCTCGCGCATCGCCTCGACGCGAGTCGCGGCGACGTCGTTGGTGTCGGCCTCGAGCAGCAGATAGCTGCCGCCAGCCAGATCCAGCCCCTTGTTGACGCGCGGAAGGTTGATCCCCCACGCCTGCGTCACGCTTTCGGGGATGAAGGTCGGGATCGACAGCGACACCAAGGCCGCGAGCAGCAGCCAGATGCCGGCGACCTTCCAGCGGGGAAAGTCCAGCATGTCAGTCGTTCGCCGGCTTGCCGCCGAGCGGCGTGACCTCGGCGAGCGTCGCCTTGACGATGCGCACGCGGGTGTTGGGCGCGATCTCGACCTCGACGAAGGCATCCTCGACCTTGGTCACCTTACCGACCAGTCCACCGGCGGTGACGACCGAGTCGCCCTTCTTGACACCGGCGACCGCGGTCTGGAGCGCTTTCATGCGGCGCTGTTGCGGACGGATCATCAGGAAGTAGAAGACGACGAAGACGAGGAGCAGCGGCGCGAGGCTGATGAAGCCGGCGAGGCCGCCGCCCTGGGCGGCGCCGCTGGCGGTCTGCGCATAAGCGGGAGAGATGAGCATCGGTTTCCGTGCATGACCGTTGGGCGGCCGGGAGACGGCCGCGCGAAGAGGCTGCCGCTATCATTGCGGCGCGTCGCGCGCAACATGCGGCCAACCCGCTTGCATCGTGCTGCGACCAAGCGTAGAGGCGCCCCCTCGGTCGGGGCGTAGCGCAGCCTGGTAGCGCATCACACTGGGGGTGTGGGGGTCGCAGGTTCGAATCCTGTCGCCCCGACCAAGCACTTAAATCACTGATTTCCCGTTCCTTCTCGGCAGCGCGGCTGGTATGATCCGTGCCGCACCGATTGGCGCGACTCCGGCTCCTCAAGACCGGCTCGCGTGCCTTCGGCGCGGGGGAGGTCAGATGGTGGCAGCTGCGGAAGCCGTTCTCGCCTGTTGCGCGGATCGACCGCGTGCCTCGCCATGAGCAACACGCCCGGCCCGACCCCACCACCACCGCGCATCACGATCGACCGCAGCGATCCCGTGCATCGCCGGCTCGAACAGCTCGCACCCGGGCTGGCGGTGGCGATCGGATTGCACAGCCGGCGCTTTTCGCCACGCGTCGTCCGTTCGCGCCGCGAGATCGTGCATGAAGGGGAGGCGGTGTCCGGCATCTGGATCATGCGCGCGGGCTGGGCGGCGCTGGTGCGCCACTTTGCGGATGGCCGCCGCCAGATCGAGCATTTGCTGCTGCCCGGCGACCCGCTGCCGCTCGAACGCGACGCGACCTATCCCGCGACCATCGTCGCGCTGACCCCGGTGACGATGGTCGACGTCGACGGTCCGTGGCTGTCGGACCCCGCGCTGCTCGACGGGGCGTTGCGGCGGCATACGCTGACGACCGTGCATCACCTGCTCGACGCGACCGCGCGACTTGGACGGCAGGTGGCGATCGAGCGCTTCGCGCATCTGCTGCTCGAATTGCGCGATCGCCTCAGGAACGTCGGGCTGGCGAGCGACACGCACTTCCGGATGCCGTTGACGCAGGAGATGCTCGCCGACACGCTCGGCCTGACCAGCGTCCATGTAAACCGCACGCTGCAGATGATGCGACAGCAGCAACTGATCGAACTGGAGGGGCGCGAGCTGACCCTGCTGCTGCCTGCGAAACTCGCGCAGATGGCGGATTATCCATCGCCGCCCGGGCGACCGGCCGCTACGGCTGAGCCATGACGGACGGAAGAAGGACGCGGGCGCCGTGGTGGTTCCGCCTCGCGGCGGTCGCGCTGGTGCTCTGGGGTGCGATGGGGGTGTGGGCGTGCATCGGCCAGCTGACGCACGGGGCGGACGCGATGCCGATGGCGAGCGACTATGATCGCGCGTTGTTCGCCGGACTGCCGCTCTGGTATCTGGCCGATTATGCGATCGGCACCGGCACGATGCTGGCGGGGGCGGTGGCGTTGCTGGCACGATCGCGTCACGCGGTCGCGCTGCTGACCGTGTCGCTGGTGGCGGTGATGATCCAGTTCGGGTGGATGTTCGCGATGACCGACATCATCGCGGTCAAGGGGCCGTATGTGCTCTACTTCCCGTTGCTGATCCTCGGCGTCGGCGCGCTGGCGCTGCAATTGGGCCATGTCGCGCGCCGACGCGGCTGGATCGTTTGACGCGCGTGGCGTAGCAAGGCGCGATGTCCACGACCTTCACCATCGACACCGCGACCAGTCGCGCGACCCCGGTCGCCGCACCGATGAAGCGGCTGACCGTTCCGGCGATCCGCGCGCGCAAGGCGGCGATCGCGGCGGGCAAGGGCGAACCGCTGGTCATGCTGACCGCCTATACCGTGCGCATGGCGCAGCTGATGGACCCGCATTGCGACATGCTGCTGGTCGGCGACAGCCTGGGGCAGGTGATCTACGGCCTGCCCTCGACGGTGCCGGTCACGCTGGAGATGATGGCGGCGCACGGCGCGGCAGTGGTCCGCGGCAGCCACCAAGCGACGGTGGTGATCGACATGCCGTTCGGGAGCTACGAGGCGTCGCCCGCGCAAGCGTTCGAGAGCGCGGCGTTGCTGATGAAGCAGACCGGCGCGGCGGCGGTGAAGCTGGAGGGCGGGCTCGCGATGGCGTCGACGGTGCAGTTCCTGTCGGAGCGCGGCATCCCGGTCGTCGGCCATATCGGCCTTACGCCGCAGGCGGTGAACGCGCTGGGTGGTTACGGCGCGCGCGGACGCAGCCCGGCGGAGGCGCGCAAGATCGTCGCGGATGCGCGCGCGGTCGCCGAGGCGGGGGCGTTCGCGCTGGTGATCGAAGGCGTCGTCGAGCCGATCGCGGTCGAGATCACGCGCACGATCGACATTCCGACGATCGGTATCGGCGCGTCGGCGGCGTGCGACGGGCAGGTGCTGGTCGCCGAGGACATGCTGGGACTGTTCGAGCGCACGCCGCGCTTCGTGAAGCGGTACGGCGATATGGCGGCGTTCGTCGCCGACCGCGCCGGGCAATATGCCGCCGAGGTCCGCTCGCGCGCCTTTCCCGGTCCGGAGCAACTGTATCCGCCCAAGGACTAGGCGGGCCTTTCGTTTATCCCGGCGAACCGCTACACGCCGGGCGTTTTTCCGTGAAGCCCGGAGTATTCGGTGGCCCTGACGCCGCAAAACAATGAAGCGTTCCTGCGCGAGGTCGACGACGAGCTGCGTCGCGATCAGGCGTTGCACGTCTGGCGTCGCTATGGCGTCGCGCTGATCGCCGCCGTCGTGATCGCGCTGGCGGCATTCGGTGCGTACCTGTTCTGGCAGCATCGCCAGGAGCAGGCCGCCGGGCGCGAGGGCGAGCAGTTGCAGACCGCCTATGACGCACTCGCCGCGAACGACACCAAGTCGGCGAGCGACACGCTGGCGACGCTGACGCAATCGAAGCGCGACGGTTACCGCGTGCTGGCGACGTTCACGCAGGCCGATGTGCTGCTGCAGAAGAACGACCTGAAGGGCGCGGCGGCCAAGTTCGCCAGCGTCGCGCAGGATACGTCGGTGGCGCAGCCGTTCCGCGATCTGGCGCTGATCCGCCAGACCAGTGCCGAGTTCGACACGCTCAAGCCCGAGGTAATCGCGGAGCGGATGCGGCCGCTGGCGGTCGCGGGCAACCCGTGGCTCGGCAGCGCGGGTGAGCTGATGGCCGCCGCCTATCTGCAACAGGGCCGCCGCGATCTCGCCGGGCAGGTGTTCGCGCGCATCGCCGCCGACACGCAGGTGCCGTCGTCGTTGCGTCAACGTGCGGTTCAGATGGCGGGCGTATTGGATGAGAAGGCGGCGCCTGCGTCGCCGACGGCCGCCGGTGCCGCTGCGCCGGCCAAGAACGAAGGTAACACGACGCGATGACGACACGGGTGGCGACCGGCCTGGCGCTCGCCGCGCTGGTGGGGCTGAGCGGCTGCGGCATCTTCAAGGGCGGGCCGAAGAAGACCCCGACCGTGGGGCAGCGCGTTCCGATCCTGATGTCGGAAAACCAGGCGACCGTCGACAAGGGGCTGGAGAGCGTGCCGGTCACGCTGCCGGTCGGCGTCGCCAACGATGCCTGGACGCAGCCGGGCGGCAACGCCGCAAAGTCGATGGGCAATCTGCTGCTCGCGTCCGCGACCCCCGCGAAGGCCTGGACCGCGCAGATCAACGGCGGCACCAACCGCGCGCGCCTCGCTGCCGGTCCGGTCGTCGCCGAGAACAAGCTGTTCGTGGTCGATGTCGACGCGACGTTGCACGCCTTCACCGCGGATACCGGCGCGAAGCTGTGGACGCGCGTGCTGCCCGACAACGAAGAGAACAAGAACGCGCGCTTCGGCGGCGGCGTCAGCTATGACGAGGGCAAGCTCTACGCCACCGACGGGCTGGGCGACGTCGTCGCTGTCAACGTCGCCGATGGCGCGGTGCTGTGGCGCGCCAAGCCGGGCGGCCCGCTGCGCGGCGCGCCGACCGTCGCCAACGGCCAGGTCTATGTGCTCAGCCAGGACAACCAGATCTTCGCGCTCGATCAGGGCGATGGCAAGGTGGTCTGGACGCAGTCGGCGAGCCTTGAGACGCAGGGCGTGTTCGGCGTCGCTGCGCCGGCCGCCAGCTCGGGCACGGTCATCGCCGGCTTCTCCAGCGGCGAGCTGAACGCCTATCGCTACGAGAACGGCCGTACCCTGTGGCAGGACGCGCTGTCGCGCACCTCGATCACCACCTCGGTGTCGAGCCTTGCCGATATCGACGCCGATCCGGTGATCGACGACGGCCGCGTCTATTCGATCGGCGAGGGCGGCCGGATGGTCGCGCTGGAGATCGCGACCGGGCAGCGGACGTGGGAGCAGAATCTCGCGGGCATCTCGACGCCATGGGTGGTCGGCGACTGGATCTTCCTCGTCACCGACGACGCGCGGCTGGTCTGCCTGTCGCGCGCCAACGGCAAGCTGCGTTGGGTAAGCCAGTTGCGCGCGTTCAAGAACGAGGAAAAGCGCAACGATCCCTATAACTGGTTCGGCCCGGTACTGGCGGGCGACAAGCTCTGGCTGACCAGCTCGCGCGGTGACCTGATCGGCGCCTCGGTGACCGACGGCAGCGTCCAGACGACGATCGAAGCCGGCGAGCAGTTTTCGATG
The DNA here is from genome assembly GCA_036946405.1 of Sphingomonas phyllosphaerae. Classification (NCBI taxonomy): domain Bacteria; kingdom Pseudomonadati; phylum Pseudomonadota; class Alphaproteobacteria; order Sphingomonadales; family Sphingomonadaceae; genus Sphingomonas; species Sphingomonas phyllosphaerae. The sequence goes on from JAQIJC010000001.1 coordinate 1,228,352, forward strand.
GCGCCGATCGTCGCCAACCAGACGCTCTATACGCTGGACGAAAAGGGTGTGATCACCGCCTGGCGGTGAGGCGGCGAACTCAATTGAACTTCGTCGCCCCGGACTTGATCCGGGGCCCCGCTTTCTGCTTCGGGCAGTCAAGAAGCGGGGTCCCGGGTCAGGCCCGGGGCGACCTGTAAGTGTGAGGCCTTCGGCGCCCCACGCCACCCGCCCCTATCCCCCGCGCCGATAAATCTTTAGGTCATCCGCATGTCCCGCCTTCCTACCGTCGCGATCGTCGGCCGCCCCAATGTCGGCAAGTCGACGCTGTTCAATCGCCTCGTCGGCAAGAAGCTCGCGCTGGTCGACGACCGCCCCGGCGTGACGCGCGACCGGCGCGAGGGCGACGCGCATCTGCTCGGGCTCGACTTCCGCGTCATCGACACCGCGGGGTACGAGGACGAGGATCCCAACAGCTTGCCGGGCCGGATGCGCCAGCAGACGCAGGCGGCGGTCGATGCCGCCGACGTCGCATTGTTCGTGATCGATTCGCGCGCGGGGGTCGTTCCGCTCGACGAGGAAATCGCGCGCTGGCTGCGCGGCTCGGATACGCCGATCGTGCTGATGGCCAACAAGGCCGAGGGGCGCGCCGGCGACGGCGGTTTCTACGAGGCGATGGCGCTCGGTTTCGGTGATCCGGTCGCCTTCTCCGCCGAGCATGGCGAGGGGATTGTCGAGCTGTTCGAGGCGTTGCTGCCGCACCTCGACCCGCTCCAGCCCGAACCCGAGGCGCCGATCGATATCGAGAGCCCCGACGCGCCGCTCAAACTGGCGATCGTCGGACGGCCGAATGCGGGCAAGTCGACACTCGTCAACAGGATGCTCGGCGAGGATCGGATGATCACCGGCCCGGAGGCCGGGATCACGCGCGATTCGATCGCGATCGACTGGACGTGGGAGGGGCCGGACGGGCCGCGGCAGGTGCGGCTGATCGACACCGCCGGGATGCGCAAGCGTGCCAAGGTGCAGGACAAGCTGGAAAAGCTGTCGGTCGCCGACGCGCTGCACGCGGTCGACTTCGCCGAAGTAGTGGTGCTGCTGCTCGACGCGACGCTCGGGCTCGAGTCGCAGGATTTACGGATTGCCGACCGCGTGCTGGAAGAGGGGCGCGCGCTGGTGATCGCGCTCAACAAATGGGACGTGGCGGAGAATGCCTCCAGTCTGTTCAACGGCGTTAAGAAGGCGCTCGACGAGGGGCTGGCGCAGGTCAAGGGCGTGCCGCTGCTCGCGGTGTCGGCGGCGACCGGCAAGGGCATCGATCAGTTGATCGCCGCGGCATTCGAGACGCGCGAGGCATGGTCGCGGCGCGTCGGCACCGGCGAGCTGAACCGTTGGTTCGAGCGCGCGATCGAGGCCAATCCGCCCCCCGCGCCGGGCGGCAAGCGGATCAAGCTGCGCTATCTGACGCAGGCCAAGACGCGCCCGCCGGGCTTCGTGCTGTTCGGCACGCGCGTCGACGAACTGCCGACCAGTTATCAGCGATACCTCGTCAACGGCATCCGTCGCGATCTCGGGTTTGGCGCGGTGCCGGTGCGGCTGATGCTGCGCGCGCCGAAGAATCCTTTCGGGAAGTAACCCTCGCTTACCCGCCGTTTACCAGTCGCGGCTATTTTTCTGGTCAGGTGTCCGGTGGGCAGCGGGAGACGTTGGTGTCGGTGGAAACGAGCAAACTGGTCGATGATCTGGCGCTGGCGCGCGCACGTGCCGAGCTGGGGACCGGCTTCGCCCGCATCCTCGGCTATTTCCGCGAGGACGGCATCAAGTCGCTGACCACGCTTGAGGAAGCCGTTCGCAAGTCCAATGCCGTCGCGATGGTCATTCCGGCGCATACGTTGAAGGGCGAGGCGCAGCAGTTCGGTGCGCTGGCGCTGGCCGCGCTCGCGGAAAAGATCGAGACCTATGCGCGGCTGTGCATCGAGCATCACGACGCGCCCGATCGCGCGATCGAGGATGTGGTGGCGCTGCGGCCGTTGTTGTTGCAGACGCTGGCGCTGCTCGAGCGTGAGGCAGGGGTGACCGTGGCGGCGACGCCGGTCGCCGTGACGCCGCCGTCGGTTGCCCCGGCGTTCGTGCCCCCGCCGCTTGCGGGGCGTCCGCGGACACCGGGAGGATTCGGGCGCAAGATCGGCTGAGAAAAGACGCCGCGTCGGAAGTCTGACTCGTGCCTGCGGACGACACGTTCGTCCTCAGGCCGACGCAACGCGATCGAGCGGCGGCGACATTATCGAGGTGACGCCGCCGCTGTCCCGGATCAGCCCTTCTGATAGGGTGCAGCGCCACTCGCCGGCTTGTCGTGTTCGCTGATCGAGTTGAGCTGGATGTAGTTCTGAATCCCCATCCGCTCGATCATCTCGAACTGCCGCTCCAGCGTGTCGACATGCTCTTCCTCGCTGGCGAGGATGCGCGCGAACAGCTCGCGGCTGACGAAGTCCTTCACTTCCTCGCAATAGGCGACGGCGGCCTTGAGCTGCGCGACCGCCTCGATTTCCATCGCAAGGTCGGCCTTGAGGATCTCCTCGACCGTCTCGCCGATCCGCAACCGACCGAGCAACTGAAAGTTGGGCAGGCCGTCGAGGAACAGGATGCGCTCCGCCAGCCAGTCGGCGTGCTTCATCTCGTCGATCGATTCGTGGCGCTCGAATTCAGCGAGTTTGTAGACACCCCAGTGATCGAAGAGGCGGTAATGCAACCAATATTGGTTGATTGCCGTCAGTTCGTTACGAAGCGACTCGTTCAAAAACTCGATGACTTTCGGGTCACCCTTCATCGTCTCTGCCTCCAAAGGAATGGAGGCGGAATACATGCGTGAGTGCTTGGACGGAAGCCTGAAAACTCCGCCGCTAGAAGATGAGAGCGCTACGCAGCTGCACGCTCGTCATTGATGATCTCACGTGCGAACGCGACGCACTGCCCGCATTTCGCTTGGCGGCCGTAGCAACGATAGGCCTGAGACGCTGTGGTCGCGCCGGCGCGGGCCGCCGCGCGCACCTGGCACTCACGAATCGCATTGCAAACGCAAACGACCATAACCGCTCCCTAACCGACATTGCCGCGTTAGAGATAATGCGAATGGATCGCAAGCTAATTTGCGTCGCGTTCGCAAAAACTGCGACGAAGCGGTATCCATGTGCCACGGGCTGCGCAGCGCCATAGCCATTCGGCGGGGCCGTGCGTGAAGCGCGCCAGCCACCAGCGCGGCCAAAGCAGCATCGCGGCCCAGGCTGGCGCGAGCAGGAGGTACAGCGCCGCACGGTCCCAGCGGGCGAACTGACCGCCACCCCAGCCGTAGAAGAGCGCGGTGAACGCGATGCTGCACGCCAGATAATTGCTGAGCGCGACGCGACCCGCGGCCGCGAAGCGACCGTTGCGGACCGTCAGCAGCAGGAGCGCGGCATAGCCCGCGACCGTCACGGGACGGAGCACGGGCGCCACGACGAAGCTGGCGAGGACGACGGTATGCGCATCGAAGTCGCGCACGATCGTGTGTGCGGCGAGCATCGCGAAGATCGGAAGCGTGGTGAGCAGCGCCACCGCAGCGACCATGGCATAGCGTCGACGCGGCCATGCGCCGGTCAGGAAGCCGCTGCGCAAACCCGCCATGCCGAGCAGCATATAGGCGAGCGTTTCGGGGCCGTTGGCGAGCAAGGCGGTGAACGGGCCGGCTTCCTCGCGCCACCGCCACGCGACGTTCGCGCGCCAGCCGGCGCGCATGGCGGCGATTTCGCGGGTCAGATCGGCGGGGATCGAGCGGCCGAACACGCGCTCGACGACCGCGCCGAGCCCGGCGATCGCCAGCCCGTTGGCGAGCGCGAGCAGCAGGCAGGCGGCGGCGGCGATCAGCAGCAACCGCAGCGGTGCGGCGCTGAACAGCAACGCGATGCAGCCGACCAGCGCGTAGAGGCTGAGAATGTCGCCACTCCAGACGAAGTAGAGGTGCGCGCAGCCAACCACGAAGAGCGTCGCCATACGGCGCAGGTGGAGCGCCGCGCCATTGCCACCACGCGAGTCGGCGCGATCGATGACGAGCAGCATGGATGCGCCGAACAGCGCGGCGAACAGCCCGCGCATCTTGCCCTCGACGAAGATGTAGGTGAGCGCCCAGGCGGTGATGTCGACCGGCGTCGTCCCGCCCCACGCCGCGGGGGAGAAATAGGCGGCGACCGGCAGCGCGAAGCCGGGCAGGTTGGCGATCAGGATGCCGAGCACCGCCGCGCCGCGCAGATGGTCCAGCGCGACGATGCGGTGGGCGGGGGAATCACTCACGTTGTCATCCATCCGTCATCCCCGCGGAGGCGGGGATCCAGATGCGCTGCCGTTCGTGCTTCTGCCGATTCGTCAGAGGTTCTGGATTCCCGCCTGCGCGGGAATGACGAGGCGGTGCCTATACCGCGGCCTCGCTGCTCATCAGCTTGGGGAAGAACCCCTCGTGCGCGGCGCGCAGATCGTCGAGCGGGACGCAGAAGTCGCCGCCCGCCAGCTCGAAGATGATCCGCGTCCCAATCGTGCGGCCGAGCGGCTCGGCCTCGACGCCGGCATCGAGCGCGGCCTGAAGGAAGTCGAGCAAGGCGTGATCGTGGACGGTCACGACGTACACGCCCTGATCCTCGGCGAACAGCGAGGCGGCGGTGTCGTAGGGGAGCGCGCGGTCGATCATCGCGCCGATCCCGCCGGCCAGCGCCATCTCCGCGATCGTCACCGCGATCCCGCCGTCGGACACGTCATGGACCGCGCCGAGATGCCCGGCGGCGATCTGGTCGCGGACGAAATCGCCGGTGCGGCGCTCCAGATCGAGGTCGACGCGCGGCGGCGGGCCTTCCTCGCGCCCGTGCAGCTCGCGCAGCCACAGCGACTGGCCGAGGTGGCCCGAGCGCGTGCCGACCACGACGATGATGTCGCCGGTCTGCTTGAAGGCGATCGTCGCGTTCTTCTGCCAGTCCTTGAGCAGTCCGACGCCGCCGATCGCCGGGGTCGGCAGGATCGCCGAGCCGCCGCCGGTCGCCTTCGACTCGTTATACAGGCTGACGTTGCCCGACACGATTGGGAAGTCGAGCGCGCGGCACGCCTGTGCCATGCCGTCGAGGCAGCCGACGATCTGGCCCATGATCTCCGGGCGCTGCGGATTGGCGAAGTTGAGGCAGTTGGTGATCGCGAGCGGCGTCGCGCCGACCGCGGTCAGGTTGCGCCACGCCTCGGCGACCGCCTGCTTGCCGCCCTCGACCGGATCGGCGAAGCAATAGCGCGGGGTACAGTCGGTGGTCATCGCCAGCGCCTTGTCGGTCCCGTGGACGCGCACCACCGCGCTGTCGCCGCCGGGGCGCTGCACGGTGTCGGCGCCGACCATGTGATCGTATTGCTCCCAGATCCAGCGGCGGCTGGCGATGTCGGGGGAACCCATCAGCGCCAGCAGGTCGGCGGCGGGGTCCTTGCTCTCGGGCACGTCGACCAGCGCCTTGGCCGCGGGGGTCGGGACGTGCGGTCGGTCGTAGAGCGGGGCGTCGTCGGCGAGCGGCCCGAGCGGGATGTCGCAGACCGTCTCGCCCTTGAACTTCAGGACCATGCGCCCGGTGTCGGTGACATGCCCGATCACCGCGAAGTCCAGCTCCCACTTCTCGAAGATCGCGCGCGCGAAATCCTCGCGGCCCGGCTTCAGCACCATGAGCATCCGCTCCTGCGACTCGCTCAGCATCATCTCATAGGGGGTCATGCCCTCTTCGCGCTGCGGCACGTCGTCCATGACCAGCTCGATCCCGACGCCGCCCTTCGACGCCATCTCGACCGACGAGGAAGTGAGCCCGGCCGCGCCCATGTCCTGGATCGCGACGATCGCGTCGGAGGCCATCAGTTCGAGGCACGCCTCGATGAGCAGCTTCTCGGTGAACGGGTCGCCGACCTGCACGGTCGGGCGCTTGGCGTCGGCGTCCTCACCGAAGTCCGCCGAGGCCATGGTCGCGCCGTGGATGCCATCGCGCCCGGTCTTCGAGCCCACATAGACGATCGGGTTGCCGATGCCGGAAGCGGCCGAATAGAAGATCTTGTCGGTCTCGGCGACGCCGACCGTCATCGCGTTGACGAGGATGTTGCCGTCATAGGCCGGGTGGAAATTGACCTCGCCGCCGACCGTGGGGACGCCGACGCAATTGCCATAGCCGCCGATGCCGTGGACGACACCCGAGATCAGGTGGCGCATCTTCGGATGGTCGGGGCGACCGAAGCGCAAGGCATTGAGATTCGCGACCGGGCGCGCGCCCATCGTGAACACGTCGCGCAGGATCCCGCCGACCCCGGTCGCCGCGCCCTGATAGGGTTCGATGTACGAGGGGTGGTTGTGGCTTTCCATCTTGAAGATCGCCGCCTGCCCATCGCCGATATCGACCACGCCGGCATTCTCGCCCGGACCACAGATGACCTGCGGGCCCTCGGTCGGTAGCTTTTTCAGGTGGATGCGGCTCGACTTGTAGCTGCAATGCTCCGACCACATCACCGAGAAGATGCCGAGTTCGACCAGATTGGGTGCGCGGCCGAGCGCGCCCAGCACGCGGTCATATTCCTCGGGGGACAGGCCGTGGTCGGCGACGATCTGGGGCGTGATGACGGTCATGCCCGCGCGCATAGCGGGACGGGGGCGCGGATGCCAGATGCGGCGTGGCGGCGGGTGTATGTTGGCGATGTTTGTGCAGAACGGGGTGTGCGCGTGGTTCATTCGCTCAGGGCGGGGTGTCGGCGAGGCTCGAGAATAGCAGAAGTTGGAAGGTGTAGGACAGCGGCGGTTCCGTACGCCGTCGCCCCTGCGAAAGCAGGGGCCTATGGCTGTGTCGTGGTGGTGGACGGGCTGACACATTCGCGTCGGGCGTGTGTCATGCCGATTTGACGGACGATGCAGACATGGGCCCCTGCCTGCGCAGGGGCGACCGGGGAGGGTGAAGGGCCAAGTCCCCTTCTCGTCATCCCCGCGGAGGCGGGGATCCAGACGCGCAGGTTCTCGCAAGGGTCGCGACGTCACAGGTTCTGGATTCCCGCCTTCTCGGGAATGACGATATTAGCGCTTTCGCCGCCGCAAGCGCCGGAGCAGGCCGCGTTTCTCGAAGCTTTCGAACATCTCGCCCGGTCCTTCGGGGTCGAGCACCTCGTTGTCCGCAAGCCATTTCTCGACGCCGTTCAGGTCGTCGATCTCGTAGGGCACCAACGTCCGCCCGGAGCCGCGCAGCGCCTCGATCGTCGCGATCAGCCCGTCGCGCTCGATCCTTGCGGAAACCTCGTCGATGTTGGCGCCGAGGTGTTCGGCGAGCAGGTCGGCGCGGATCGCGGCGATCGTCTCCGGTTCTTCGGTGATCGTCACGTCGCATTCGGTGTCGAGCCGCAGCGAGCGGTTGTTGAAGTTCGACGAGCCGATGCGGATCGCCACTTCGTCGATCACCGTCACCTTGGCGTGGCAATAGATCGCCTCGCCGCCCTCGGTGACCGGATGGTAGATCCGGAAGCGGCCGTGACGGTCGCGCTTGCGCAGCTCGGCAACCAGCCGCGCGCGCGCGGTGTCCATCGCGATCGGCTCCAGCCAACCCTGCGCGGTAACGGGATTGATGATGACGATCTCGGGCGGGTCGTCCTCGGCCAGCCGTTTCGCGATCGCCTCGGCGATCCGGCGCGAGGCGAAATACTGGCTTTCGGCGTAGATGCGCTTCTTCGCGCCCGCGATCAGCGCGAGATAGAGGCGCTCGATCTCGAGCACTTCCTCCTGCCCGTCATGCTCGGGCTGGCTGCGCGAGATCGCGACGTCGACGTCGGTGAATTGCGCCGGCAGGCTCTCGGGCCAGCAATCGCTGCCGGAGGCGGGCGACGGCGGCGTGATCGGCGCGCCGCCTGCGATCTCCCAGCGGGTGCGGCACAGGTCGCCGAGTGCCTTCGCCACCGGCCCCTGAAGCGCGGTGGTGACGTCGTGCCACGGCTTGTAGCGGAAGCCGTTGGGGGAGCGGCGGTGCGGGTCGTCGTCGCGGTGCGCGCGCGTGTCCCAGCGCTCGTCGGTCATGTCGATCCCGCCGCAAAAGGCGAGGCAGTCGTCGATGACGACGATCTTCTGGTGCTGCGACGCGGCAACCGGATGGTGGCCGTCGAGCTTCAGGTGGATGCGCGGCTGACGCCATCGCCAGTTGAGCAAGGTCCACAGCGTCTTGCCGCGCCCGAGCGTCTTCATCGCGCCGGTGTCCCAGCGCAGGATATGGACCTGCAACCCGGGGGTGCGCTTCACGAGCCAGGTGATGAACGCGCCGACATCGGCGGGCGCCTCGGGATGGTCGTCGTCCCACGCCAGCCGGATGCGCGCGTCGAAGTCCCAGCCGACCAGCAGGATCTGCTGCTTCGCCTTGAGCATCGCCTGTCGAGCAGCGCGAAAGTAATTGTCGGCATCGACGACGGCGGCGGCGCGGGTCGCGCGGGCGACGCGCCAGCGGGTATCGGTGGGCAGCTTCACAGCAGGTCGCGCACGCGCTCGGGCGGGCGGGCGATCAGCGCGCCCTTTGCGGTCTCCACGAACGGCCGCTCGATCGTGGCGGGGTCGCGCGCCATCAGGTCGAGTGCGGCGTTATCGTCGGCGACCGTGGGCGCATCGGGACGCAGCGCGGCGCGTGGTGCGATCCCGGCGCGAGCGCACAACCGCGCCAGTTCGTCGCGCGACGGCGAGGTCTTGAGATACTCGACGACCGTCACCTCGGCACCGGCCTCGGTCAGGAGCGCCAGCGCCGCGCGCGATTTCGAGCAGCGCGGATTGTGGAGGATCGTCGCGTTCATCAATCCCCGTGTGGCAGGGTGCGGCGCTGCGGTCCAGCGATCAGCACGCTGCGGAACGGCCGGTCGCTGCCGTCGAGCCCGTGACCCGCAGGCAGCCCGAGCAGATCGCGCAACAATGGGGCGACGTCGACATTGTCGAAGGTCGGCAGCCGCTTGCCGGCGCGGAACGCCGGGCCGTTGGCGATGAACAGCGCGCGCATGTCGGCGGCGTCATTGTCATAGCCGTGCGCGCCGAGCGAAACAGGCTTCGTCGGCGCGCTCTTCAGGATCGTCCACGCGCCGGCGGAGCCATCCTCGGCGAGACAGAAATAGGGCGGAATGCGCGGATTGCTGCCATAGCGGAAGCGCGCCGGAATCGTGCCCTTGCGCCAGCATTGCAGGTGCGCGTGCGGGCGCAGCAGCGCGGCGGCGACCGCGGCGTCTCGGCCCGGCAAAGGTTCGAGGGTCGCGAAGGAGCCGGTTTCGATCACGCGCGCGTCGCTGGCGGCGACGATCGTGTCGAGCGCGACGACGCGGCTGGTGTCGGCCGGGGCCATGCCGTGATCCGACACGATCACGAGATTGGCGGGCTGGCCGAGCGCGTCGAGATCGCCGATCAGCTTCCCGATTGCATCATCGACCCCCGCGACCGCCTGCAACGCGCGCGGGTCGGCGGGGCCGTAAAGATGCCCGGCGGTATCGACCGCGTCGAAATAGAGCGTCACGAAGCGCGGGCGCGTCGCGGCGGGGCGACGCAGCCAGTCGACGACCCCGTCGACGCGCTGGCGGTTGTCGATCGCCATGCTGAACGCCTGCCAGTCGTGTGGGCGCGTGCCGCCGGTCGTGTCGTTCGGCCACTCCTTCGCGCGGGTGCCGCCCCATGCGACGGCGGAGCCGGGCCACAGCATCGTCGCGGTGCGGATGCCGGCGCGCTCGGCTGTCACCCAGATCGGCTCGCCGCCGTTCCACCAGAACGGGTCCTCGCTCGCCATGGTGAAGGTTTCGCCGGGACGTGCCGGATCCTCGACGTTGTTGGCGGTGACGCCGTGATGATCGGGAACGAGCCCGGTGACGAGCGTCCAGTGATTCGGCGCGGTCTTCGACGGGAAGGACGGGCGCATCGCGGCGCTGACGCCGGTGGCGGCGAGATGCGACAGGTTGGGCGTGACGCCGCGGGTCAGATAGTCGGGGCGGAACCCGTCGATCGAGATCAGGATCGTGACCGGCGCGCGTTGTTCGCTGGCGGCGGTGACGGCCGGGGCGGCGGTCTGGCTCGCCGGCGGGACAGGGCGGGTGACCGGCGGCAGCGCGGGCGGATCGTAGCGATAGGCGCACGCGGACACGGCGGCCAGCGCGGCGAGCAGGGGGACGCGGGACAACATATCAGGCTCTTACGCGCGCGATCTTGCAGAACAAAGACCTGTCGCATCGCGGCGGAACGCGCGCGCCGGTTCGCGGTTTCTGACCCTATGCTCCGCGTGCTGTTGCCCCTGTTGTGCCTCTCGGTCGCGGCCTGCGGCAAAAGCGACGAGGAAAAGGCGCCACCGCCCGCGCCGGTCCCGACCGCCACTGCGCCTGCGCCGCGCACCCCGGTGATGCAGATCACCCCCGCGTCGGGTGCGACGCCGGCGTGGCTCAAGCCGCGACCGCACGAGGGTGCGGCGCTGCGGGCGCCTTACGGCGGCACGCTCGACCGGCCGGTGGTGGAGGGCGGTCGCTGAGGCTGAAAAGTTCGGTAACTACGCACCGTTCGCCCTGAGCTTGTCGAAGCCTGTCCTGAGCGCCTGCCTTGGCAGGCAGTCGAAGGGGGCGTGTTCCGGGCACGTGCTTCGACAAGCTCAGCACGAACGGTGTCAGGTCCGATCAACATTCAGCTATAGGGCGCAATTCGTCGCCGAAACGCCCTTTCTTCGTCATCCCGGACTTGATCCGGGATCCCGCTTCTACTTTCCGGTCGGAAGAAAGCGGGGTCCCGGATCAAGTCCGGGATGACGCCAAGAAGATTTACACGTTGAAGCGGAACAGCAGCACGTCGCCGTCGTGGACGACGTACTCCTTGCCTTCCTGCCGCAGCTTGCCCGCCTCGCGCGCGCCGGCCTCGCCGTTGAACGCGACGTAATCGTCGAACGCGATCGTCTCGGCGCGGATGAAGCCGCGTTCGAAATCGGAGTGGATCGCGCCCGCCGCCTGCGGGGCCTTCGACCCGGCCTCGACGGTCCAGGCGCGCGCTTCCTTGGGGCCGACGGTGAAGAAGGTCAGCAGGTGGAGCAATTCGTAGCCGGCGCGGATCACGCGCGCGAGCCCGGTTTCCTCCAGCCCCAGCTCGGCGAGGAACTCGCCGCGATCCTCGTGCGGCATCGTCGCGATCTCGGCCTCGATCGCGGCGGAGACGACGACCGCCTGCGCACCCTCGGCGGCGGCCTTGTCGAACACCTTCTGCGACAAGGCATTGCCTTTCGCGGCATCCTCCTCGTTGACGTTGCAGACGTAGAGGACCGGCTTGGCGGTGAGCAGCTGCGCCTGATCGAGCACGCGCTGCTCGTCCGGGTCGTTGGTTTCGGTCAGCCGCGCGGGCTTGCCGTCGCGGAGCAGGTCGAGCGCGCGGCCCAGCACCAATGCGCCGAGCTTGGCTTCCTTGTCGCCCTGCTGGCCCTTCTTGGCGAGGTTGGGGACGCGCTTCTCTAGGCTTTCGAGATCGGAGAGCATCAGCTCGGTCTCGACCGTCTCGGCATCGGCGATCGGGTCGACGCGGTTGTCGACATGCTGGATGTCGTCATTCTCGAAGCAGCGCAGCACGTGGACGATCGCGTCGACCTCGCGGATGTTGCCGAGGAACTGGTTGCCGAGCCCTTCGCCCTTGCTCGCGCCGCGCACCAGCCCGGCGATGTCGACGAAGCCGAGCTGCGTCTCGATGATCTTGGCCGAGCCCGAAATCGCCGCCAGCTTCGCCAGCCGCGGGTCGGGGACGCCGACGTTGCCGACGTTCGGCTCGATCGTGCAGAACGGATAGTTCGCCGCCTGCGCCGCGGCCGTCTCGGTCAGCGCGTTGAAGAGGGTGGACTTGCCGACGTTGGGCAGGCCCACGATGCCGCAGCGGAAACCCATGGGGAAAACCTGTGTGATGAGGAAAGCGCGCCAGATAGGCCAGCGCGCGGGCCGTGGCTAGGGGGAGCGCGGCTTACACAACCGTTCGTCCTGAGCTTGTCGAAGCCTGTCCTGAGCGCCTGCCTTGGCAGGCAGCCGAAGGGGGCGAGTTCCGGGGCCCGTGCTTCGACAGGCTCAGCACGAACGGGGGAAGGCGACTTACCCCACCGCCATGCCCCACAGCAGATAGCCGTTGAGCACCACGATCACCGCCGCGATCACCCATGCCAATGCGGCCAGCCAGCGCGGCGCGGCGAAACTGCCCATCAGCCGGCGGTTCGACGTGTAGAGCACCAGCGGGATCACCGCGAACGGCAGTTGCAGGCTGAGCACCACCTGGCTGAGCACCAGCAGGTCGGTCGCGCCGCGATCGCCCGTCGAGGCGACCACCACCACCGCCGGCACGATCGCGATCGCGCGCGTGATCAGCCGTCGCAGCCACGGCGCGAGCCGGATGTCGAGGAAGCCCTCCATCACGATCTGCCCGGCGAGCGTGCCGGTGACGGTGGAGTTCTGCCCGCTGGCGAGCAAGGCGACCGCGAACAGGACGCTCGCCGCGCCGACCCCCAGCATCGGCGCGAGCAGCCGGTGCGCATCCTCGATCTCGGCGACCTCAAAGCGCCCCGCGCTGTGGAACGCCGCCGCCGCGAGCATCAGGATCGCGGCGTTGATGAAGAAGGCCAGCCCGAGCGCGACGGTCGAATCGATCGTCGCGAGCTTCAGCGCCTCGTGCCGGTCGCGCTCGTCGCTGCCATAGGCGCGGGTCTGGACGATCGACGAATGCAGGTAGAGATTGTGCGGCATCACCGTCGCGCCGAGGATGCCGATCGCGATATAGAGCATGGCCGGGTTGCGGACGATCTCGGGTGATGGGACCAGCCCCGCCGCCGCCGCGCCCCAGTCCGGCCGCGCCCAGAACAGCTCGAACGCGAAGCACGCCGCGATCACGATCAGCAGCGCGGCGATGAACGCCTCCAGCCGGCGGAAGCCATAGCGCTGGAGCGCGAGGATCAGGAACACGTCGAGCGCGGTGACCAGCACGCCGTAGATCAACGGCATCCCGAACAGCAGCTTGAGCGCGATCGCGGTGCCGAGCACCTCGGCGAGGTCGCAGGCGATGATCGCGATCTCGGCGAGCGCCCACAGCAGCCACGACACCGGCCGCGACGATTGCCGCCGGCACGCCTGCGCCAGATCGAGCCCCGCGCCGACACCCAGCCGCGCCGACAAGGATTGCAGCACGATCGCCATCAGGTTCGACAGCAGCACGACGCTGAGCAACGTATAGCCGAACGCCGAGCCGCCGGCGATGTCGGTCGCCCAATTGCCCGGGTCCATATAGCCGACCGCGACCAGCCAGCCGGGACCGACGAACGCCAGCAGCTTGCGCCAGAAGCCCGCGCCCTTCGGCACGGGCACGGAGGCGAAACTGTCGCCGAGCGAACGGGTGGTGAGCGTCATGCGCGGGGAGGAATGCGGGAGAAGCGCGTCGGTTTCAACTTAAGACCGATCGACATTCGTCAACTCGCCCCCTCTCGTCGCCCCGGACTTGATCCGGGGCCCCGCTTCTTGCCGACGATCGGGGGAGAAGAAGCGAGATCCCGGATCAAGTCCGGGATGACGGCATGGGAGCGGATTGTTCGATCGGTGCGATGACCTTACCCAGGTTCGTCATTGCGAGCGTAGCGAAGCAATCCAGGGCGGCTTGATCCGGCGCTGGATTGCTTCGCTCCGCTCGCAATGACGAGCGAGGGTTCGAGCCCGGCGCGTCACTCTCTCACCCTTGGGCCATCCCCAGCACGCGCGCCACCACCGCCGCATTCCGCGCGACCAGCGCCGCGTCGCGCTGCGCCGGTGCGGTCATGATGGCGCCGTCCAGTGCGGTGTCGATCGGCGAGGGCGTGCGCTCAGGCGGCAGATGGCGCAGCAGGTGCGCCACCGCCGCGCGCGCGATCCGGCCGTTGGCGGCCATCTGCGCGACGATCTCGGCGACGTCGACCGCAGCATGATCGTCGCGCCAGCAATCGTAATCGGTGACCATCCCGACTAGCGCATAGGGCAGCTCCGCCTCGCGTGCGAGCCGCGCCTCGGGCATCGCGGTCATCCCGATCACGTCGCAGCCCCAGTCGCGATAGAGGCGGCTTTCGGCGCGGGTCGAGAATTGCGGGCCTTCCATCGCCAAATAGGTCGAGCCTTCTGCGATCCGTCCGCCCGCCGCGGTGATCGCCGCCGCCGCGAACGCGCCCAGCCGCTCGCAGGTCGGATCGGCGAGCGAGACATGCGCCACCAGTCCGCTGCCGAAGAACGACGCCGCCCGCTGGACGGTGCGGTCGACGAACTGGTCGACGAGCGCGAACGTGCCCGGCGGCAGCTCCTCACGCAGCGACCCGACCGAGGAGATCGCGAGCAGATCGGTGCAGCCCGCGCGCTTGAGCGCGTCGATATTGGCGCGCACCGGAATGTCGCCGGGCAGATGGACGTGCCCACGGCCGTGCCGCGGCAGGAAGCGGATCGAAACGTCGGCGACCCGTCCGAACAGGATCTGGTCGCTGGGCATGCCCCATGGCGTCTCGACCGTGCGCCATTCGGCGTCCTCCAGCCCATCGATCGCGTAGAGGCCGGAGCCGCCGATGATCCCGATGGTCCATTGCGTGTTCATCATTGATCTCCGATAGTTTCGGCCATGCGTATCATGCTCCCAGCCGCGCTTGCGCTGCTCACCGCCGCCGTCCCCGCGACCGCCTTCGCCGCCACCCCGATCGCCGGACGCTACGTCACCGAGGACGGTGCGGGCGTCATCACGGTCGCGCCGTGCGGCAACGTGACCTGCGGCAAGCTGACGACGATCCTCAAGAAGCGCCCCGGCGCCGCCGACACCGACGTCAACAACAGCGACGCGAGCCTGCGTACCCGTCCCGTTCTGGGAATGCCGATCCTGTCGGAGTTCAAGGACGCGGGCAAGGACTGGCGCGGCAAGATCTACGATCCGCGCAACGGCAAGACCTACAAGTCGATCGTGGCGAAGAACGCCGACGGCACGCTGGCGGTAAAGGGCTGCATCGCCTTCTTCTGCCAGACGCAGACGTGGCGTCCGGCGAAGTAGGCTTTATCACCCTTCCCCTAAAGAGGATCGTTGCAAAAGATCGGCGCCGCGCCACTTTTCAAGCCGTATCCCGGCGGAGGCCGGGGTCCAATTGGAATGGTCTTTCCGCCAGCTACAATCGCCTCCCGACTGGGCCCCGGCCTTCGCCGGGGTACAAGAAGGCGACTTTCGCAACGAACCCCTGAAGGGGAGGGGCGTGCTTCGCTTCACCCCTCGATCTGATTGCCGCCGTGGCTCGCCGCCAGTGCGGCGTTGGCGCGGGCGGCGATCAGCGAGCTTTCCTGCCCGCCTGCCGCGCCGGTCGCGATGCCCGCCGAGGCGGTGACGCTGCCGATCGGTTCGCCGGTGCCGCGCAGCCGCAGGCGGCGGGCGGCGAATGCCGACAAGGCGCGCTCGGTCAACAGGCGGGCGGCGCTGACCGGAACGCCGCGGGTGATGAAGACGAATTCGTTGCCGCTCCAGCGGATCAGTTCCTCGTCGGGGAACGTCTGGTGCAGTGTCGCAGAGAAGGCGTTGAGAACATTGTCCCCAACCGCGCGACCGAACCGATCGTTGATCGTGTCCAGCGCATCGACGCTGAAGGCGACCACGACATGCGCCTCGCCGCCCGCATCGGCGCGCGCGATCACCTGGCGTGCGCCGCTGCGGTTGAGGGCCTGGGTCAGATCGTCACGATCGGCGTCCGCTGGCGGCACGCCGGGTACGATATTGTCGCGCAGCCGGACCACCTCGGAGCGTAGCGCGGCCAGTTCGCGCTCGGCATCGGACAGGCGATCGACGAAATCGGTCGCGGCGGCGGGCAGGGTGGCGATCGGCGCGCCGTTCGCCGCGTCGACGAAGGCGCCGACGTCGCGGCCGAGCGCCTCGGTCAGATGCTGTGCGTCGCTGGTGAGCGTGCCGAGTTCCTGTGCCTGTCGCATCACGGTGCGCTCGCGCCGGTCGAGCGTCTGCTCGCGCGGCGGGGAGAGAAAGTCCTCGACCAGCGACTGGACGGTGGCGGCGGAGAGGCGCAGCCCGCCGTCGGTCTGTTCGGCGACCGCTTCCGACAGCTTCGACCCCGGCGCGCTGATCACCGCGAGCGCGAATTCGTAATGCGATGGCGAAGGGTCGAGCTGATGCAGTTCGAGGAAGTTGATTGCGCCGCGCGCACGGTCGAACGGTGTTCTCATCGCCCCTTCTTCCGCTCCCATGCGTCGCCTGGGTATGCGGCGCGACACCTTAAGGGTGCGTAAACGGCGCGCGGCTTACACCGGGGCGGCATCCGCGCCGGCACCATAATGGTGCCAGGTGAAGATCGCCGCCGCGCCGCGATAGGGTCGCCACGGTTCGGCGAGGTCGCGCGTCAGCTTCTCGCCGGGGCGTTCGGGGTGGCCGAGGATGCGCCCGGTCTCGATCTGCACCGCCAGGTCGCCTGCCGGCCAGATATCGGGCCGCCCCTCCGCGAACAGCAGATAGACTTCGGCCGACCAGCGCCCGATGCCCTTCACGCGTACCAGCTGCGCGATCGCCTCCTCGTCATCCGCAGGCAGGTTGCCGAGATCGAGCCGCCCGCTCAGCACCTCGTCGGCCAGACTGCGCGCATAGCCGGTCTTCTGGCGCGAAAAACCGCACGCGCGCAGCGAATCGTCGTCGAGCGCGGCGACGATCGCCGGATCGGTGGGGTCGCCGAGCACCTCCAGCTTGCGCCACACCGCATCGGCGGCCTTCACGCTCACCTGCTGGCCGACGATCGTGCGCAGCAGCGTGGCATAGCCGCGCGCGCGGATGCGCGGGGCGGGATAGCCGACCCGCTCCAGCGCGGCGGCGAAGGCGGGCTCGCGCGCGGCCAGCGCGTCGAGCCCGGCCTGCAGGTCGGCGGCGCTCAGCCCCATTGCGCGGGCTTCGGCTTGCCGCCATGGGCGGGGCGAATATCGGTGGAGTTCATATGGCCAAGCTTATCGTCGAGACCCGCAACGGGGAAGAACGCGAACTCGAAGGGCAGGCGGGTTTTTCGGTCATGGAGGTCATCCGCGATGGCGGGATCGACGAGGTTCTCGCGCTGTGCGGCGGCTGTTGCAGCTGCGCGACCTGTCACGTCCACGTCGATCCGGCCTTTGCCGACAAGCTGCCGCCGATGAGCGAGGACGAGAACGACCTGCTCGATTCCTCGCTGGACCGCGACGCGACCTCGCGGCTGTCGTGCCAGATCGAATTCGGTCCGGCGCTGGACGGCCTGCGGGTCCGGATCGCCGCGGAGGATTGAACGACCGCCGTCATCCCCGCGTGGGCAGGGATCCCGACGCGCGGTCTTTCGATAGAAGCGCAGACGTCAGAGGTTCTGGATCTCCGCCTGCGCGGGCTGACGGTTGACGTTCCGTCAGCGCGCCGTGACCGCGTAGAGCGCGATCGCGGCGGCGTTCGAGACGTTGAGGCTCTCGACCTTGCCCGAGATCGGGAGCTTCGCCAGCTCGTCGCAATGCGTCTCGGTGTTCTGGCGCATCCCTTCGCCCTCGGCGCCGAGCACGATCGCGATCCGGCGGCTCGTGCCGATGTCGGCGACCGATTGCTGAAGGGTCTGCGTCGCATGACCGGTCAGCCCGATTCGCCAGCAGCCCGCCTCGGCCATCTCCTCCAGCGCGCGCGCCAGATTGACGACCCGCACCCATGGCACCGTCTCCAGCGCGCCGCTCGCCGCGCGCGCCAGCGCACCCGATTCGGGCGGCGCGTGTCGGTCCTGCGTGACGATGCCGAGCGCGTCGAACGCCGCGGCCGAACGCAGGATTGCGCCGACATTGTGCGGATCGGTCACCTGGTCGAGCACCACCAGCGGGCGCGGGCGCTCCGGATCGTCGGTGCTGCCTTGTTCGAGCAGATCGCCCAGCCACACGTCCTCGAGCGGATCGACCTCCGCGACCATCCCCTGGTGCGGCGCATCGCCGGGAACCAGCCGCCCGAGATCGGCGGCGTCGGCGAACACCACCGGTAGCACCGGCGGCAGGTTGAGCGCCGCCAGCGCCTCGCGCGTGCCCCAGATCTTGCGCACCACCCGTTCCGGATTGGCGAGCGCGGCGGTGACCGCGTGACGACCCCACAGCCGGGGACGATTACCCTGCGGCTGGCTCGGGCGATGACCGCGCCGTGCCATCAGCGGCGGCCCCGGGCGGGGGGGGCGGAGGCAGTGGGCAAGAAACGCATGACGGGTCGGGTCCGTGTTGTTCGATGGAGGAAAGTCGGAGGCGGACGCTATGCGCGGCGGCGGCGTGGCGCAACCGCGGTGCAAATTGTTGCGGCGTCGCGACACAGGCGTTGACAGGCCGCCGATGCGCGGGCATTGCGCGCCCTCGCTTTGACAGCGCCGCTCGTGGAAGGGTGGCCGAGTGGTTAAAGGCAGCAGACTGTAAATCTGCCCACGCAAGTGTACACTGGTTCGAATCCAGTCCCTTCCACCAACCCTTTGTTCCAAGGGGTTCCCAAACAGCCCACCAGTGCCCCCTTTCCCCTCGTGGAAAGGCTTGTGCGTTGTCCCATATGGTCCCAGATGGAACCCATGGAGCGCGGCGATTCTGGGGGCATTTTGGGGGCACAGCCTGAACGAGCTGGGGGCACCGGATGCTGACGGACGTTGCCTGCCGAAAGGCGCCGGCGAAGGACAAGCCGTACAAGCTGGCCGACGCACACGGGCTCTACCTCTACGTTCTGCCGAGCGGCTTCAAGTCGTGGCGCTGGAAATACCGCATCGGCGGCAAGGAAAAGCGGCTGGTCTTCGGACCCTATCCGACGATCACGCTGGTGAAGGCTCGGCAGCTGCGCGAGGACGCGGCGCGCGTGCTGCGCGACGGGGCGGATCCTGCGGTGAGCAAGCGGCAGCGAGCAGCCGAGCAGACGGCGCTGGTCGGGAGCACCTTCGAGAGGGTTGCCCGGGAGTGGCACGTGAGCCAGAAGGCGGGCTGGTCGCCGCGCTACGCGGCGATCGTCCTCAACAGCTTCGTGAACGACGTCTTCCCGCGTATCGGCACGCTGCCGATCACGGCCGTCACGACGCCGCTAGTGCTGGAGGTGCTGAGGCCGATCGAGGCGCGCGGCGCACTGGAAACGGCGCACCGCGTACGTCAGCGGATCTCGGAGGTTTTTGCGCGCGCGATCGGCGCGGGGATTGCCTCGGCCGACCCTGCCGCGGTCACGAAGCGGGCGCTCGGCCGGAAGGCGAAGGGCAAGTTCCCGGCTGCGCGAACCATCAAGCTCGCCCAGGCCGTGCTCGAGGAATCGGAGAAGCAGCCCGGGCAGCCGCTGACGAAGCTGGCGTCGCGCCTGCTGGCGCTGACCGCGGTGCGATCGGCGACGCTGCGCAACGCCGAGGTGCGCGAGTTCGAGGATCTCGACGGCAAGGCGCCGATATGGCGCGTCCCCGCGGCCAAGATGAAGCTTGGAGTGGAGCGCAAACAGGACGACGCCTTCGAGTTCATCGTCCCGCTGTCGCGCCAGGCTGTCGAGACGGTGAAGGTCGCGATCGGCTTCTCGGGGAGGGATGCGACCGGGCTGATCTTCCGCAGCGTGCGCAATGCGCGACGACCGATCAGCGACAGCACGCTGAGCAAGGCATACCGGGAAGCGGGCTTCTCGGGCGTCCATGTTCCGCACGGGTGGCGCGCCACCTTCTCAACGGTGATGAACGAGCTGGTGAAGGAGCAGGGCAGGGGCGACGACCGCGCCGTGATCGACCTCATGCTCGCCCATATCCCGGCGGGGGTCGAGGGCGACTACAATCGCGCCGCGTACATGCCGCGCCGGCGCGAGCTGGCGCAGGAGTGGGCGGACATGCTGACGAAGGGGCTCGCGCCGCCGGCTACGCTGCTCGAGGGCAAGCGACAGCACGCCTGATGATCGGAGGCCGCGCGTGACCGCGGCCTCGATGGGGCGCCAGACGCGCCAGCTCACCAAGGGCTTCACGGCCCGCCTGACGGGCAAGGCCGAGCGCGGTGCCGACCGCAAGGTCCGCCGCAACAGCATCGACGTTGAGGACCGGCGCGCCCGCGTGTCGCGGCCGATCGGCGACGGCACAACGGCCGGCGCGATGGGCTGGATTGACTGCGTGTTGAAGGTGGTGGGTGAGCTGGACAACCAGCTGCGCGCCAAGGGCGGCGCTCGGCCGCTCGGACTGCACGGCCTGCGCGTGCTCGAGGCGCTGCTCGGCCGGCACGGCAAAATCGCAATCGACTTCAAGAGCGGCCGGATCGATCCAGCGTTAGACACGATCGCGAGCGCAGCGGGCGTGTCAAAGACCACGGTGGTGCGCGCGCTGGAGCGGCTGAAGAGCCTGAAGATCCTCGACTGGATCCGCCGGACCGAGAAGACGGGCAGGGATGGGCTGTTCGGCCCCCAGCGCCGGCAGGTGTCGAACGCGTACTTCTTCACGCCCGAGGCGCTGCCCGCACGGGTCGCCCAGCGCCTGCGCGACCTGCTCGCCCGAAAGCGGCTTCAACGAACAGGAACTGCCCCTGCGACGTCGCCGGTAGCGGCAGCCGAGCCGGCATGCCCGGATCTGCGCGACACGCTCGCCCGGATCAAGGCCGGGATCGCACGCCGCGATGAAGGAGTGAACGCGAGTCCACCATGCGGTCAGTATCCCCTCTCAGGGGTTGAAAGATAAAAGGAATGGGATCGCTAAGGCGATCCCATGCATGAATTTGTAATCCCCCCACGCCGATAGGACCCACCCCTTCCACTCGATCGCCAAGACCCGGCTGTCGAGCGTGGCGGCTTGCGCCGCCCCGGGCTGCCTGGGGGGGGATGAGCACAGACCGTGCCACCCGCCCCCGACCGCGGCGCTC
Organism: Sphingomonas phyllosphaerae; assembly: GCA_036946405.1. NCBI lineage: Bacteria > Pseudomonadati > Pseudomonadota > Alphaproteobacteria > Sphingomonadales > Sphingomonadaceae > Sphingomonas > Sphingomonas phyllosphaerae. The sequence continues at coordinate 1,249,205 of JAQIJC010000001.1, forward strand.
GCGGCGCGGTCAATTAATCAGGATCTCGGCCCATTCCTCAAACAGACGCCGACGCGGCGCGAGGTGCTTAGCTCGGTTGTAGGCGCCCTCCACCTTCGCGGTTGTGCCATCGTCGTGCTTCAGCACATGGCCGAGCGCCTGGTCGATCACCTGCCGATCCGCCGGTCGCTGCTCGTTCATCACCGTCGAGAATGTGGCGCGCCAGCCGTGCACGACGTGCCGCCCCGCGAAATGCGTCCGCCCGTACAGAGCGTTGATCGTGCCCTCGCCGATCGGCGATCGGCCGTCGCGACCGGGGAAGATCAGGCCATTGCCGTGCAAATTTGCATGCTCCTGGTGCACATATGCATCCTTCAGATGCATATTCGGCGCGCGCGCGGCGCGCAGCACCGCCACAGCCGCCGGCGCGAGCGGCACCAGGTGATCGTTGTCGGCATCGAGCTTCTTCGTCGCGGCCAGCTTCATCCGCGCCGCGGGGATGCGCCAGACAGGCGCGTCGCCGTCCAGATTCTCGATCTCGCACCACCGCGCGCCGCGCACCGCCGCCAGGCGCACCGCGGTGAGCGCGAGAAAGCGGGACGCGAGCTTCACCGGGGCGCCGGCGTCGACCAGCTCGGCCGCGGCGAGCAGCGCGCGCGCCTCCTCGATCGTCGTCAGAGCCGGGTGATGCCGCGCGGCCGGCGCGCGCGCCAACGCGCGGCCGACGATCGCCGCCGGGTCCGCCTGGGCCCAGCCCTCGCTGACAGCCAGCGCGAAAACGTCGGAGATCCGCTGGCGGACGCGGCGCGCCGTCTGGATCGCGCCGCGCTGCTCGATCGATCGCACGATCCGGAGCACCGCCGGCGCGTCGATGGCATCAAGCTCGTCGGCGCCGATCGCCGGGAACACGTCTGCCTCGAGGCTGGCGAGGACGTCGGCCGCATGCACCGCCGTCCAACCGGCGAGCTGCTGGGCGTGCCAGGTGCGCGCCGCGCGCTCGAAGGTCATCACCGCCGGCGCGGTGCGCGGATCCACGCCGCGGCCGAGCTGCTCGCGCGCGGCCTCAGCCCGGGCCCGGGCGGCATCGAGCGAGATCTCCGGCCATTGGCCGATCGTCAGCAGCTGCTCCTGTCCCGCGAAGCGGAAGCGCCACCGGAACGACTTGCGGCCGGTTGGCGCGACGAACAGATGTAGGCCGCGCTCGTCGGCGATCTTGTACGCGGACGCGCGCGCGCGCGCCGCCTTGACGGCAGCGTTGGTGAGCATGAGGACCTCATGTCCTAGTAAGGGGATTGGGCGATGATTCGTCTCGACGCAGTGCGGACCACACTCGTGAGCAGCTTGAAAAAGGGAGACATGTTCTTCGTCGGCGACAAGATCGGGATTGCTTGCGGCGAAGAACTCGACCGATACTTCTTCGATGTCGCGACAGGCGGCGTTATCCAGTTGCCCGCGGTTCAGCGCGTGCTCGTAATCGAAGACCCGCTAGTCAGCATCGATCCGGCAAGTGCGATCGGCTATGATGCTGAAGCGCCTGCTGGCGCTCTGCTGATTACTAAAGGTGGTCCGGCAGTCTATACCTTGCCAAGCGAGACTCGTAGGTTGTCAGTGTACGTGTTTCTGAGTGGTGAAGTCGTTGAGTATAGAAGGTCGGGCGAGCCGGCCTTCACGCGCTGGCAGATTGGCGTGCGGCAACCCGAGGCTGTTAACGCCGTCGTGGTGGTCGACGTCGGTGCTGGCGCTTGACCGACATCGTGCTTTCGGGCGGAAAATAGGCTGACCGAGGCGGAGGTACCCTCCGCCCCTGTGTAGACTGGCTCCGCAGAAATGCGTTGTTCTCTGAAGGTCTGGCCGGGGTCGATGCCCCGGCTGATACCCCGCAATCCTCAGCCGAAGCTGGTGGCGCTCAGCTCGGTTATGCGCTTCGTTGTGCCGGTCACCCGAGTCACGATCACCAAGCCAATCCGACATTCACGGGTGTCACTAAAATCTGTTGTTCTCGCGAAATCGGTCGAAGTCCAACTCATAATTTAACTACTTCACTGCCTAAGATCAGGAGGCTTTTTCCGGACTCGAAAACGGGGGCGTGGTAGTTTGCAAGTATGCCAATCTTCGATGTAGCAATTATCGATGGTGCTACCTCCTGCTTTCGGGAGGAATATGCATCGATCGAAATTGCCAGAGATGCGGTTATTCGCTCGGCCATCAAGATGATGCTCGAAAGCCCATCTCAAGATGCCTCTAGAACCGCAGACTGCTCGGTCATTGATCACATCGGCGGGCAAGAGCGAACGTTCATGGTGTCACTCTCAATCGTAGACTACGTGTAGGTAAGCGAGGCGGAGGGGTCCTCCGCCTTGGTCTTAACCGGCTCCGCAGAATTGCGTTGTTTTTTGAAGGCTCGGCCGGGGTCGATACCCCGGCCAATACCCCGCGATCCTCAGCCGAAGTTGCTGACGACCAGCTCTGTCACACGCTTTGCCGTGCCCGTCGCCTTGGTCGCAATCGACCAGGCTACCTCGACGTCCACGACGCGGAACCGGCTGAATACAGCGCGCGACCCTTCGGTGGCGTTAATCGACAGCACGAACTTGCCGGCGATGCCGGCGAGCTGGTCGGCCAGCTGCTCGAAGTCCCCGCGCGAGAAAACATCCTGACCGTAATCATCCTCGCAGCCCCAATAGGGCGGGTCGAGGTAGAACAGCGTGTCGGCATGATCGTAGCGCCGGATCAGCTCGGCATAGGGCAGCCGCTCGATCGTCACCGGCGCCAGCCGCTCGCCCAGCGCGCGAATGTCGGCGCGCAGCTTAGCGTAGTTGAAACCGGCCTTCGACGCCCGGTCGACGCCGAAATTGCGGCCAACCACCTTACCGCCGAAGGCGAGCTTCTGCAGATAGAGGAAGCGCGCCGCGCGCTCGATGTCGGTCAACGTCTCCGGATCTATCCGGCGCTGGCGATCGAATTCCTCACGGCTGGCGAGCAGCAGATCCAGCTCGGCGACAAGCGGCTCGTAGTGGCGGCGCACAACCCGGAACAGGTTCGATACGTCGCGCGAAATATCGTTGATCACCTCGGCCGGCGCCGCGTGCGGACGCCGCAGGAAGATGCCGCCCATGCCGACGAATGGTTCGACATAGGTTCGATGGGGCGTGGCATCGATGATGGCGCACAGGCGCTTGGCCAGGTTGCGCTTGCCGCCGAGGTACGGCGCGATCGGCCGGGCGGTGATGGTGCTCATGGGTGCTTTCTCTTGTGGGAGGAAGCGCTCGGCTACGCGCGCGTGATCGCGCCGATCAGGATCGATCGACGGGCCTGCGCCAGGTCGGCGTCAGGATCGGTGCAGCGGCTCGCGGCCGCGAAAAATGGAGAGGTGAATCTGCGCGGCCAACCGACCCGAACCGGGTGGTTAGCCGCGCAGACCAAGGGAGCTACGCCCCGCGTATTCCCCTGATGGGTCTTGTATTAGCGGGCCACCCGGCAAACCGGTGACCCTTGGTATCCGCGCGCGCGGGCCAATCCTCACGGCTACGATCGGACAGGCGTCGGTCAGTATGCCGTCCTTGTCGTCTGCTTGCCAGTGACGGCACAGGTATTTTTTACAATGCAAGCCGCGCTCGCCGCCTATCGTTTCATAGAGAAGCCAGGTATCTGGCTTGGAGCTTACCTGACTAGGAACAGGCAAGGCGAGTCTCGGATCGAAAGTTGGGGCACATGCAAGAAGAGCGGGTAGCTCGGCACAAAGCTTCGACTCAAGATACCAGCATTGCGACGGACTGAGGCCGCTCCCGAACCCACCCACTAAACTCATGCGAGTTGTGGGTGGGCTCGGCTTTTCAGCCTGCAGGATACCTGAGTATGCTCTCGGGTCAGTTTACCTGCGGAAGCAGCTGAGCGGTTTCACCCGTCAGCGTCATAGCGTTGAGGATGGAGCTTCGCAGGGTCGAATAATCGACGCTCTGCACATCCTGAGCGCTAGCAGCCTTCGCCACCTTCATGGCGTGTGCGGCGCTCTGCCCCGCCAACATGCCGGTGAACTCCATGCGGTATGACGAGATGCCGATGTGCGTCGCCGAGATGCCAAACAGGCAGAACATGTTCGTGCACTCCGAAGCCTTCGGGACGATCGCCTCATAGGGGATCGGTTGCACACCGTCGGCGCCGCCCTGGCTGGCCTGCACGTTGCCCGTGTTCCACATCCCCCAAGTCCCGCCGACATTCTCCGCCACCGTTTCGACATGGTGGCTGTCGACGTCATAGCTCGCGACGGCCACCGTCTTGATTGAAGTCGGCGTGGTGCCATCGGTGCGCTGCGCATCATCACCGGTGACGATGAGGTCACCGACAAGGCGGAAGCCCTCGCGAACATACAGCTGCGGGATATAGCCATAGTCGTCGTTGGGATGCGGGTCGGTGTAGTGGATCATTGACAGGCCCCACTTGAGGGCTTCCGTCCGGATCGCGGTCGAGATGCGCGGGTCATTCTCGTACTGGAGATAGTACCAGAAGCCCATCGTCTTGTTCCAGATGTCCTTCCAGATCGCCTCTCGCTGGGCGTTCGTTCCCTCCAGATAACCCCAGTTCTTCGCAAAGAAGTCGGTCGAGAAACCGTTCTTCGCGTTGATGTCGGAGACACCGCCGACGCCCGGCAGTGGGTCATTCTTCATCAGATCGGCAAGAACCGAGGTGGGCGAAATGGCGAGGAACCGTCCGAGCGCTTCATAGAACTGCTTGTTATAGCCGGTTGGCGGATTGCCAGCGCTGAACGGGAACGGACGTCGGTACAGGTCACCGCTAGTGAAGGTGGAGCGGAAGTTGAACGCCTGAACCTTGTTATCCGCCGCGCCGTTCGCCGGGTTGCCAGCGACATAGATGCGGTTGACGTTCGGCAGCAGCCCTGACGTGGTGTCGCCCGGCACAACCCACGGATCGACCTTCACGAATGAGTTGTCGGCCTTGTTGCGGAACTGGTGGCCGTTGCCGCCGGCGTCCTGCAAAAGGCCCCGCTCGCCGTTCTTGAGTTCGGCCGACGTGCCGGTTGCCGCCTCGCGTCCGTACACCGTCGTGACGCCGGGCGTCTGCCGCGCAAGATCACCCTCATACGAGCCATCTGCGACATAGCCGGTGCAGTTGATCGTGCGGCCGTCGCGGGTCACGATCTTCGTCACGCGAGTGCCGGTCTTCGTGACGCCGCCAGCCGCGATCCCGTCCGAATAGTAGATGGGAATGTCATAGCCGAACGAGAAGCGCGGATCGAACATCGACCGCGTCAGCTTGTCGAAGGTCTTGGGGTTGAACTGGAAAACGTTCGTTCCCTGACCATCCATGGTCTGAAGCTGTGCCAGCATCCACCGCGGCAGACCTTGGAGCGCGGACTGCGTGAGGAAGTCCGTGAAGCCGAGCCCGCCCGATGACATGCCGCCGGGACGGCGCTCTCGCCAGCCGCCAACGATGATCGGATTGAGGCCTTGGCGCTTTGCCTCCCAAGCACCGACCATGCTCATCGGCGTGACGCCGTAGAAGACCGCATCCGACGAAACGGTGGTTGCGCCCATGCCAGCGGGGATCTCGTTGTACTCGCCGTACCTGAGCGAGTCCGAGAGGCCTTCGACGATGTAGCCCAGCGCGACCATTTGCTTGTCGGTCAGGCCCTCGGCGATCAGCCACGCGAAGATGCGGCGGCCGGATGATACCGCCGTGCCATTGTTGTTGTACCCGCCGATGTACAGCTCGGTCGCGCCCAACGACGCGGCCGCTGCAGGAGCGGACGCGAGGACACCCTTCGGCGCACCGAAGCGATAGGCGCGCATGTTGTTGCCGTCCGCCGGCAGCCGCGTAACCGCCTGCCAGCCTGCCCCGTCATATTCGGTAAGCGCGCCGGTGAACAGCGTTTCGGGCGACCCGATGCCGCCCTTGCCGACACCATCGGTCGCAACCTTCGGCGAGACAGAGAACATGTTCCCGTCCGCGTTCTTCGCGCCGATGTTCGCTACCATCGACGTGGTCTGCTTGCTGTACGAACCGATCGTCGCATTGGTCGGGTCGAGATCGCTCATCAGGACGCCGGACCTAATGAGGGCGGCGGTGCCAGGAGTGATAGCCTCGAAGGGCGTCGTGACGACCAGCGGACCCGTTGTCGCGAGCGCCGCGCCGGTCTTCCAGTTGATCGCGGTCTGCTGCGCGTCCGCCCCGACGGTGCCGAACACCTTGATCTTCGACCAGATGCCCTCCTTCTTGAACAGCCTGATCGCCTTATCCATAGCGCGGACCTGCCCCACTGTTGCAGGCGTCGTGAAATTGGACACTGCCGTGGTCGTCTCGGACTGCGTCGTGAACGCGGGGAGGCCCCCGCTCGCTGCCGCCAAGGTGATGGTGAGCTGCGAGTTGCGGGTCGTATAGCCGCTGCCAGATTCATCGACCGACAAGGTGACGCTCGTAGCGCCGCTGCCAGCGCCGTTATAGGACAACGTGCGCGCCGCGCTGTTGAGCGTGAAGCTGGTCGGCAGATTGTTGACGACAATCGTGCTGCCGGCCGTCGCACCGAGGATGTCGACCGTCTTCGCGACGCCGCGCTGAAAGTTGGCATCGGAGAGAGAGAGCGCGCCGAAGGTCGGCGTGGCAGCAGCAGCTGCCATGGTGAGTGAAAAGGTGGTCGTCCGCGAACCAGCCGCGTTCGCGTTCGTCTCGGCGATCGCCAGCGCGAGGGTGCTGGCACCGCTGCCCGACCCGTCATACGCGAGCTTGCGGGCGCTGCTGGCGACCGTGAACCCGGTCGGCAGCGTGCTGCCCGTAAGCACGCCGGCCGCCGATGCGTTGGTGATGTCCACCGACTTGGCAACCCCGCGTTGGAAGGCCAAGCTGGACAGGCCGAGATCTACCAGCGTGACTGACGGAGTCGGCGTCGGGGTTGGCGCCGGAGTGCCCGATCCTGCCACCTTCACCGGCTTCGAGCAGATCTCGACCACCGCATTGGTCATGAGAACCGACTCCGCCCCGTCGACGCTTTCGGGTGTGCCGAAAACGCGCGTGCGGAAATACCGGATGGCGCCCGTCGGGTAGGTCACCCGAACCGGGTAGAGGCGTTGGGTGTCGTCATCGCCCGCAGCGCGCAGCAGCGACTGCCCGGCGTCGAGCTCGTCATAGGCCATCGACAAGGACAAGGCGCCGTAGTCCGGGGTCGACTTCTGCTTGTCCTTCGGACCTTTGAGCGGCTGGAACTCGACCTTCCCGAAGGTCGCGCCGATCGGGCCGATCTTATCGACGCCACCGACATCGGTGTAGGTCAGCGCAGCGAAGCCGGCAGCGTCGAAGCTGGTAAGAGTGCCAGCAGAGATTGCGATGGCGGTACCGGCGGCGGTGGTCGAGGTCATGAAGGGTCTCCCGATGAGAGAGCCGGATCGCCCGGCGATTGTTCTGGTGGTTGGAGGCCGGCGATCACTTCGCCTGGAGCAGCTCGCGGACGGTCTGCGGCAGGCTGGTGTCAGGCCAGGCGTCGATGAGGAGCTGGCGCTTGTCGTCGCAGCTCCAAAGATCGAAGCCGCGGTTGCGGATCGTGCTCTCGGCGTCGGCCGAGGTGGCGCTACCGTCGGGCTGCCGGGTCACCGGCGAGAGGCTGCACGGCTCGAGGGCTGCCGCCGGCGGCCTCACTCGCACCGGGACGGGCGGCATCGAGCGCATCGATGGCGCGCACGCGGTCAGGGCCAAGGCACAGAGCCCGGCCAGCATCAGTCTGGGCATATTCCCTCACGGTGTCGGTTGAGCGGATGATGAGCGGCGATCGCGCGGCGAGCCGGTCGGCGAAAGTCGACGTCGCTTTTGCCTCTTGCTGCGCGTTCGCGGCGACGAGCTCGGCGCGCTTGCGCGAGGCTGTCTCGCTCTCGAGCTTCGCCGCGCTGCGCTCGCGTTCCAGGTCGTGGCGAGCGTCGACGAGCTGGGCGCGCAGGACGATGACGGCGATCGCCAGCGCGCCGATCGGCAGCACGGGCCAGAAGCGGCGCAGCAGCGCGAGCGCCGGGCCGAGGCTCACGCGGTCACCTCGCCGAAGGTCTGCGCCTTCAGCTCAGCGAAGTTGCTCAGGTAGAGCGCTGCTTCCGCCGCACGCCGGCGGACCAGGCCGGACGAGACCTCGCCGTCGATTTTGTTGAAGAGCGCGAAGGCACGCGCGGCCGCGTCGACCTGCGCCAAGCGGTGAAAGCGCAGCACGGACGACTTGCGGAAGGCGCCCATGCCGATGTTGTACGCCAGCGCGACCATCGCACCGAACTGTGCCGCGGTGACCGGCGTTCGGCCGATCGCCGCCATAACCGGCGCGGCGAAGTCGCGCGCGAGCAGCTGCGCGAACATCGCGTCGGCCTGCTCCTGGGTGATCCGGTCGCCCGCCTTCACCCGCCGGCCGTCGGGGTAATAGGTCATCCCCCAGCCGATCGTCCATTTGGCGGCCCGGCAGCGGTATGCGGTCAGGCGGCAGCGCTCGAAGTGGTGGAGCAGGGCGATCGCCACGGGCCCGACGATCAGCGCCGGCGTCGGCGAGCTGATCAGGCCGAGCCGATGAGCGGCGGCCGGCTGCGGCACCACGCGCGCGATCGCCACGCCGACGAACAGCAGCAGGCCGATCCACGCCTGCAGGTGCTCGGGGAAGAGCGTGCGCACGTCGGCCGGCATGCTGAGCCATGCGGCCTGCAGTGTGGCGGGATCGATCGCGACCAGCGCAGCGGAGATCATCGCGCCGATGGCGGCCACGCGGACGGACCAGGCGTGCGCCGCAGCGCGCGCCCGCTCGAGAATGAGCGACATAGGTGTTCCTTTCGGAGGTGAGGTCAGGGCCGCTCGGGGGTGCGGCGGATGAGCAGGTCGAGCTTGGCGTTGATCGCCGCGAGGTTGGCCTTCATGTCGCTCTGCTCGACGTCGCGCGTGTCGGCGCGGCCCTCGAGCTTCTCGATGCGGCGCGTGTTGTCCTCGACCTTGCCCAGCATCTTGCCGCCGCCCACCAGCAGGCCGACCACGGTGATCAGGAGGGCGAGGACCGGGATCAGGTCCTTCCAAGACGCGCGTGCGGTCGGCGCCACGACGACAGCCGTGGCGGTGGGGGTGTCGGTCATGAGGATCTCCGCGCCGGCGGCGCTATGGGGTGGGCGCGTTGCCCAGGAAGGCCGTCTCGACGTTGCGCCGGCAGTGGCCGGGCTCTTCGCCGAGGAGGATGAACAGGCGATCAATTGCTGGCGCGAGGATCCGCGCCCACCAGGCACCGCGGAGCTGGCCACGGCCGACGTAGCTGCTGATCGTTTCGTCGGCGGATGGGCAGACCGCAGTCAATCCCGCGATGTAGAATAGCCCGACGGCGAGGACCTGCGCGAGCTGGTCGATCGAGACCAGCAGCTGCCGCGCGACCTCAAGCGCCCGCCGCAGCACCGATCGCGCTCCAATCGATGGTCTGCGCGGTGATGATGCCACCGACGGTATCGGCCGCGGCAACGTTGCCCTTGGCCGCCATGCGCTTCGCCTCGATCGCCGCGCCGATCGTCACCCAGGCATCGGCCTGCGCGATCACCTCGGCGGCGAGCTCCGCAATGGACATTCCTCGAGCTGACGCCTCGGCGGCGAGGAACGGGGCTGCCGCGTTGTTGTCGGCCACCCACGCGCGCGCTTCGCTCTCCTTGCGGGTGTAGGTCATCGCCTGCCCGGCACCGGGCGTCAGGAAGAGGCCACGCATCCGCTCGGCGGCGGTGTCGATGTCGGAGCAGACCGCCGCGCGCAGCAGCGGCAGGTTGACCGTCGGGCCGCTGATCACGCCTTGCGGCACAACCGCCATCCCAACGCCTTCGGGCACCAGCTGAAGCGCTGCGGTGCCCGGGGAGCCACTCCCGCGCCACAGCTCGGCTCCGGACGCGAGGTCGAAGAAGATCCAGTATTCCATGACAGCACCTCAGAGAGCGGTCCAGTAGAGGGAGGCGGACGGGTCGTTCATGTGCGTGTACGCCTGATCGGTACCGCGATTTACGAGCCGCCAGCGGATAGTCCGCGCTCCCCACATATTGATCGCGCGAACCACGTAATTGGCGAGGCCACCGATCCGACTATCGGCAAGCGGTATCTTGTAATCGCCAAGCACATTGTTGGCGGTGTCGAGCAGCTGGACTGAAGGATAGGCAGCCGCGACTGCGCCGTTCGTGGAGCTGATCTGTGCTGCAGAAACAGTGAAATACAGCGAGCCGCCATCGCCGATCGGCATATCGCCGGCGATGCCGTCGACGGGTACGACGCCAGTGTTGTAGTTGGCAGCAAACGGGCCAGTGCGGCTTGCCTGCGTCGTGGCGGTCATCGTTGCGCGGTTGAGCGTGCGAAGGGTGACGGCACCGTCGACGATCAGGTCGCCGCGAACCAGCATGTTGGCGCCGACGTAGAAGAGCGGCGAACTGCCATCCGACTTCGACAGGCTGATCATCGCCTGCCCGTCGGGCGTCGTGCCGACCACGCGCCAGTAAACCGACGTCCGCTGATCGATGCCGGAAATTGCCCCGGCCTGTACCTCGACTTGTCCTACGCGGTCGTTGAGGCTCGAGCGCACGGTCTCAAGGGATTGCGCTACAGCTCCAGCCTTCGCATCGGCGATCGCCGTCGCGCGGTCCTCGATCTGCGCCGACAGCGCCCGCTTCAGGCCACTGTCGGTTGCGAGATTGACCTGCGCCTCCAACGCCGCGGCGCGCGAAGCGGCGGCATAGAGATCCGGCAGGTCAGCGAGGGTATCCTCAGACGCCTTCACGCGAGCGGTGACCGCAGGGATCGTGACGTCGATCGCCTTTCGAGCGGCAATCTCGGCATCAGTTGCCGGGCGGATGCCGCAGTAATACCAGTCGATCTGCTTAGCTTCCATTGGAGCGAAGCCGCCCCAATTCTGCATCAGGTGCCAGTTGTTACGAGGCTCGTTGATCTTCACGAGCTTCGACCAGCGCCGACGCTTATCGATACCACCCGAACTAACGGTGCCGTTTGTATCGGCTTCCCGCGCGAAGTCGAAGCTATAGACGCCATCGACTGTCATACCCGTGCCGAGGTAGGAACCGGCACGAAGGATCGTGTCCGCCTCCATGACCCACCAGCCGGCGTCGATCAGGATCGGGGTTTGCTGCCAACCCATATCGATCCCGGCCGGCATGTCATGGCGATAGGCATAGCCGCCGCGGCGACCTTCCGCCGCGATGCGCATCGCAGCGCCGACAACGTTCGCCCACCATACCCAGCCCGGCGCCGTGTTGCCGTTCGCATCCGGCCAGAAAGAGAAATCGGGGTTCGCGTTCAAGGTCGTGGTGCGCGGCGAAAGCGCCGAAACTTCCAACGTGCTGGCGCGGCTGCCGAGCGCCCGATCGGCTTCGGTGTAGGCGGTGGTGACGTCACGGGCGCTGGCACTGACGCGCTCGCTCATGCGCGCCTCGATCGCGACGCTTTCCCGCGCCGCAGCGGCATCGCGGCTGATAGCCGCCTCGTCGACGCGCTGGATTTCGGCGCGCGCTTCGGTGTCGATCCCCTCGTTTCCGCCAGCGACAAGCTCGTCGACGCGACGATTGACGCTGTCGGCGTTCTGAAAAGCATCGTCAGCGCGCTGCTTTGCGGCCGTGATCCGATCGCCGGCATCTGCTACCGCCTTGTTGACGGCCGGGATGGTGACGTCCGTCAGCTGCTTCTGCTGCGCCGTAGTTGCCGCGATCTCCTTCAGCACATCGGCTGCAGGCTTGCCGCCGACCGCGTTCGTGTCCTTGGACGTGTTCTGCCCGGTCACATCCGCATTGTTGGTTGGCCGCGTGCCCTTCGGATCAGAGATGTTCTCCCACGGGATCGTGAGCGGGCCGGTCGGCGCTGCGTCACTCAACCCCTCCACCGAGAGCGAAAGTTTGCTGAAGCGTTCGCCGACTTCGATCGAGAACTCTTTGAAGAAACCGTAGACCGTCAGGCTGTCGGTTCCGGCGTCGCCGATCCAGAGCGAGGGGCGCGCCCGAACGGCGGCGATCCGGTTGGCGACCGCGTCGACCGCATCGGTGCGCAGCATGCCACGGACCGACATGCGCTTTGCCCACGACCGCTGTACCACCGTCACGCCGCCGAAGTCGTCGACCTCCTTGCGGCTGTAATCGGTGATGCCGGCGCTCGGCGATTGCTCGGTCGTGCCAAGCCCCACGACCGTGCCGACCAGGAGCGTGCCAACGGAGACCTGCCCGCTGCCGGCGATCGTGACGGTGACGCGCCCGCTGGTCGTCGGAAGGTCGAGGAAGGTGATCGCGCCAGCGTCGACGGCGATCGTGCGATCGTAGCCGGTCGCCTGCACCCGCACCGTGCTGCCGGCGACGTCGAGCAGCGCGACGGCGTTGACCGAGCCTGCCTCGAGGCCGACCACGATCGAGCCGTTGGCGCTGGTCGCGGTGCCGAGCGCCTGGTCGAACATGGCCCAGCGGTTCGTCGGCCCGACGGTGAGCCAGGCCGCGGGATCCGTGATGGGATCGCGCCCCTTGTTGCCGGCGACGAGGCTCTCGTAGACGACATGCGCCCGCATGACGCGCACGCCGGCGGCATAGGTGGAGCCGGCGGCCCACGATGCGGCGTCGGTCTCCGCAACGCTGCTCTGCGCCAGCATTGCCTCACCCAGCGCCACCGGCTGCAGCAGGCGCAGGGTTGGAGTGCCACCGCCGAGGGTAGGATTGATGCCGGGATCCGCGGCGATCTCGGTCTGCGTGAACCCCTCGACGCTCAGCGTACAATAGCTGACCGGCGGAAGGTTTAGGTCGAGATCGAAGTCCTTGAAGAACCCGCGGGCGGACAGCCAGGCGATCTGCTCGTCCGCGATCCACTTCGCCGGCGTCGCGCGAAGGCTCGCAAGCCTGCGCTGAAGCACGTCGACGTCGGTGAACGGCAGCTTCAGCTTGACAGACATGCGGCGCGAGAAGCCACGCTCCACTACCGTCGTCACGCCGAAGTCATCGGTCACGCGGCGGCTGTAGTCGGTGATCGTGATCGTCGGCGCGGTCTCGACCGTGCCGAGCTCGATCGACTCGCCGCTATCGAGAACGACCCTCACGCTGCTGCCTGCGTGATGCTGATCGCGTCGCCGGCCTGAGTTACGGCATCCAACGTCTTGGCGATGCGGCCGGTGTTGCTGGCAGTGGCGGCATGGCCGGTGTTGTTGTCGCGACGCATGCCGACGGTCTCCTCGAGCAGCTGCGCCAGCGTCTCGGCCAGCGTGTCTTCCGAGAGCTGCGATGCGCTCGCCGCCTCGCTGGCCGCTGAGCTGGCACTCAGCTGATCGTTTGCGGCCGTGCCAGGCCCGCCGGCGCTCGCCGCGAAGATGCTAATTGCCGCATAGGTCGCCTCGAGCGACGCCGCCGTCTGCACCTTCACCCGGTCGAGTTCCTGCTTGCTGGTCGCAGCGTTCGCGGCCGCCGCGAGCAGCGCCTGCGAAATCTGCGGCAGGGTCTTGGCGGCGTCCTGGTCACCGCCGCGCGCGGCATCCGAGGCGATGTTGAAGCGGCTCATGATCGCCGCGAACCCGCCGGCGGTGTCGGCCTCGTTCAAGCCGCGGATCCGGTTGACCTCGTCCATGATGGTGTCGCCGACCGACTTCCATGCGTCACGCAGCTCCTTCGCCGCCTTGGCTGCGTCCTGAGCGTCCTTGACCGACCAGATCTGCTCTTGCAGCGCGCGGTTGCTGGCATCGAGCTTGGCGAGATCGAGCGCGCGGATCGCCGCGGTGTTGCCCGACAGCTCGAGCAGCTGGCGTTCGAGATCCTGCCGCTCGGCGAGCACGTCGGCCGCGCTCTTGGCGCCGTCCATGGCGGTCTTCAGATCCGCGAACGCCGGCGCCAGGTTGAGCAGCGCGGCATAAGTCGATCGGCCGGCCGCGGTGGTGAGATCCTGCGCCTCGACGAGCTGGCGGAAGCCGGCCAGCGTCTGCGGTACCGTGAGGCCCAGGCTCGCAAACACGCGGTTCATCTGCGCTGCCTGCGCCGCCTGCTTTTCCTCCTGGGTGTAATAGGCGTCGGCATAGGCCTGCACCGCCCCGGTGAAGTCGCTGACGCTGTCGAACTGATCGGCAAGCGCCACCTTCATATCGATCCCCAGAACGCGGCTACTGCCGCCCAGGAGGTCGAGCGCGGTGGTGACGGCCTCGACGGTCGAGGCGACGCGGGTCAGCGTCTCGAAAGCGCCCTCGCCGGCCTTCTGGAAGCGCGACAGGCCCGGGAACGCGGCCGCGGCCATGTTGTCGGCCGCGGCGCCGAATACGGCGTTGAGCTTCTCCTCGATCTGCTCGCCCGTCAGGCCTTTAAGATCGACCTTGCCGAGATTGAGCACGAAGCCGTTGAGCCGGCGCTGGATCTCGTCGGTCGACTGGCCGAGTGGTCCGGCGGCCGACGCGATCGCGTCGTTGAACTGGCGCAGAATGAGGGTGAACTGCCCCTCGAGCTCGCCGCTCGCGCCGGTGTATTGCGTCGAGGTCTTCGACCCCGTCTTGATGCCGAGGAAGCTCGAGGTTTTCTTGACGTCCGAATAGTAGGACGCATCGAACCCGCGCGAAAGGATGCTCTCGAGGGTCTGATCCTTGGCATACAAGCCGCTGCCGGTGACCTCGGTCTTGCTGCCGAACAGTCCGCCTAGGATGCCGCCGATCAGCGGGATCTTGCTCAGCACCGAGCCGATCAGGTTCTTCTGGAAGCCCTCGGTCACGCCGGCCGATGCGTCGACATTCCCGGCGCGCACAATCTGCGCGGCGACCCCGCCGATCGCGCCCTCGATCGAGCGAAGCGAGGCCAGCATCTCGCGCGTGTAGACGCTGGTGGCGGATTCTATGCCGGCCAGGTTGTCGACCGAGCGCTTCAGGCTCTCCGACTGCTTGGCCGGATCGCCAAGCACGGTTCCGGTGCCGGTGTTGGTCACCGGCGCGCTCGCGCCGCTGCTGCGCGACGAGAAGATCGTGACGCCGGCGGCAACCAGCGCGGCTGCGGTCGCTGCCATGGCGGCCATGTTGAAGGGGAAAGGCAGCTTGGCCTGCGCCGACACGCCCTCGGCACCGTTCGCCGCAGCGCGGGCGCCGCTGTTCGCGACCGACGAGATCGTCTCGCTGACGTCCTGCACCATCGCGCGGACCGACATGGCGAACTCGAAGGCGCGATAGACCTTCTCGGCCGCCATGAGCGCGGCATAGCCGCGGCTCTTCTCGTCGAAGAGCCCCTTCGCGGCCGACGTCATGTCGCCGTAAAGTCCGATCTGCGCGGTCGCGGTGCGCACCTCATACTGCGCGTTGGCGCGGCGTAGCGCAGCCGTCTTCGCCTCGCCGGCGGGCAGCTGGTTCGCGATCTTGAGCTGCTGGCGATAGACGTCGGTCAGGCGCTGCTGGTCGGCACGGAATTGCGCGAAGATCGCCGCGGTGTCGCCGATCGCGCGACCCACGTCGCCGAACGCGTCGGCCATGCCGCGCGCAGCGTTGGTGACGTTGGT
Source organism: Sphingomonas phyllosphaerae (assembly GCA_036946405.1). NCBI lineage: Bacteria > Pseudomonadati > Pseudomonadota > Alphaproteobacteria > Sphingomonadales > Sphingomonadaceae > Sphingomonas > Sphingomonas phyllosphaerae. Next base: position 1,264,658 of record JAQIJC010000001.1, read on the forward strand.
GGCGATGCCGTCGAGCAGCTCGGACTGATGATTGAGGCTATTGTTGAGCGCGTCGGTGAGCAGCTGGCGCTGCACCTCGCCCTCGGCGATCTTGGCCTGCGTCTCGATATATTTCGCCGCGTCGGGCCCGGTCCACTGCCGGCGTGCGGCCTCTTGGGTCGCGGTGAGGATCGCCATTGACCGCGCACGCGCTGTGTCGGTCGCACCGATCAGGCGGATCTCTTCCTGGAGCTGCTCGAGCCGATCGTTGGCACCGCCCTGCGCGGCCTGCAGTGCGGCACGACGCTCGGCATCGGTGAGCGCGTCGCGCGCCGCGCGGGAGTCGGCGAGCGCCTTATTGGCCTCCTCGACGGCACGCGTGCCTTCCTTGCCCTTGATGGTGCGCGCGGCCTCGAGCGCAGCGAGCAGCGGCAGATCCGCCATGCGGTCCTTCAGCAGCTCCGCGGCGCGCTCGGCCGGGATGACGCCGGCAGCAACGTCGTCGTTGACCAGCTGCTGCTGCGCGGCCTGCTCCCGCATCGCGGCCGAGGTTCGCGCCGAGTCCGAAACGCGCTGCGCGACCGCAAGCCGGATCTGGCGCGAGATGAACGCCTCGGCCTCGCCGCGCTTGAGGATTGCCGCGGTCTCAGCCTTCACCTCGGCCTCGGCGATCAGCGCTGCGGCACCCGATACCCGGTACGCAGCCGCAATCTTGTACTGGCCGGCGATCTGCGCCTCTTCGGCCGCAGCTTGGCGCGCGAGCTGCTCGGCATGGCGGTCTACCTTCGGCGGCGTTGGAGCATTGAAGCCGATCTTGTCGGCGAGCCGGTCACGAGCATTGTCGACGGCCGCCTTACGGATCCGGCCGCCCAGCTTCGTCAGATATTTGTCGGCAGCGTCATAGGACGCACCGAACGTCTTCTCCAACAGCTTCGGATCGCCCTGTCCGACCAGCGTCTTAGCGAGACCGGTGAAGCCTCCCTTTTCCAACTCGCCGAGATATGACTTCATGCCGGCAACACCCGCGTACAGGCCTGCCAATGCCTGCCGCCCGTAGGAGGTGAGATCGTCGAGCAGCGTCTTTACGTCCTTGCCCATCGACTTTACGTCGCTGACAAAGACGGCCATCACGTCCTTGCCGACCACCTCGAACATGGCCTTGGACGTGTCCGCCCAGGTGACCGTCTCGTCCTTCAACTTGAACAGCTCGGCCTTGGTCGCGTTCGCGCCGCCGGTGATCTTGCCGAGGTCGCGGGTCAGATCGTCGTTGGTGACGCCCTGGTTGATCCAGCGGTTGAACAGCGCAAAACCAGCGGTCGCCGCGCCAACTAGGCCGATCAGCGGCGCGAAGCGCAGCGCGAACATGCCGATCTCGGCGGCAAAGCCGCGAATCCCGCCCTGTGCCATCATCGCGACCTGGACGAGCTGCCCGCCCTGCTGGATCAGGACCGTCAGCGGCTTCTGCCCGGTGAGCAGGCCCTGGATGATGTCGGGCGACTGTAGTGCGAGCTGCTGGACCGCGAAGCCCTGCCGGCGGACCGACTTCTCAACCTCGTCGACGCTGGCGGCGAACTTCTTCGAGCCGGTCGCAACGACGTCGCCCGTGCCGGCGACCTGGCGCGCGTGCGCAGCCAGCGCCTCTCGGGCACGGTTTGTCTCGGCGGCATATTCGTGCTGCCTGATCGCGCCAGCGGCCAGCAGCCGATCGGCGCGGTCCATCTCGTCGTCGAAACGGCGCTGCGCGGCGAACATCGGGTCGAGCGACGCGCGGACCGCGGCTGCCTCGCGCGCGAGCGTGGCCTCCGCCTGGGCGGCATCGCGCGCGGCCTGCGCCATCTGGCGGGCGTGCGTCTCGAAGAGCTGGAAGCCGAGCGCAGCGCTGCGCGCCTCCTGGGCGGTCTGCTCGAGTGCCAGCGCGCGCGCCGCAGCATCGGCCTCGCGCATAGCGCGAGCGCCTTCTCGGGCGCGCGTCTCGAACTGCTGGAAGGCGAAAGCGGCGGAGCGGATCTCCTGCGCGTGACGCTCGGCTTCCATCGCCTTCTCGGCCGCGGCCGCTTCGCGCATCGCCTCGGCGCCCTTCCGGGCGGCTGTCTCAAACATGTGATAGGCCTGCGCTGCTTCGCGCGTCGCCTGCGCCTCGGCCGCGGTTGCCGCGGCGGCCTTGGCGCGCTGATCGTTGAGAAGCGCCTCCTCGGTGCGCAGGCGGCCGACCAGCTCGACCATGCCGCGGTCTTCGGCCGCCTTGGCAGCGGTCGCAATCTTGAGCGACTGCAGCTCCTGGCGCGACATGCCGAAGGTGGCGTTTTGCCGCTCGAGCTGGCGCACCAGGCTCTCGGCCTCACGCTCGACCCGGGCGAAGTCCTGCGCGGCGCTGCGTGTCTCGCGGCCGAGCGAGCGGAACTCATCGGCCGCGCGCTTGAGGTCGGTGCCGCTCATCACCGCGCCCTGGATGCGCTGAAATTCGCGCACCGCGTTCGCGGCCGTCGAGCCGATCAGATCATCGAGCGTCTTGAGCCCGCCGAAGCTGTCGCCGAAGTCGATATCAAAACCGACGCCAAAGCCGGGGGAGCCGTCTTCGTCCATCCGGACCTCCTCATCCCAGCAGCTTCTCGAGCCGCGCTACTTCGACGTCGATTTCGCGTTGCGTGACCGGGACCTGATGCGGGGCGGAGCACGTTTCACTCTCTGCCCGGCGGCTCTCGGCCACGTAGGCCGAGGACAGCGTGCGGAGCAGATTGGCCTCCCAGGGCGACAGGCGGATGCACATCGACTGCTGCCAGCCGGCGATCTCCGCCCACCCCAGCGCCGCGATGCCCATGCCGGTCGGCTGGACGATGCCCATGGCGATGAGCCAGCCAGTGATGTGCGGCGCCGGGTTCGGTGGCATCGGGATCGGCAGCTTGTCTTTCTTCAGCTGGTCGATCCGCGTCAGGCGGCCGGCCTGGCGCTCCGGATCCGCTCGCCTGGACCCGGCGTGCGGCTTCGGCGTGGCATTGAGCCACGCCATCTGCCGCACCCAGAGGGTCAGCTCGTCGGCGAGCCGGGCGTGAACTTTCCCCAGTCACCAACGAACTTGACGACCTGCTCCTTGATCCAGCCGAGCGCCGGGTCGGAATAGACCGCATGGTAGAGCGCCGCGCCCGAAAGCGGGCTGCCGTCGGGGGCATCGTGTTCGATGTGGCGGAAGCCTGCGGTCAGCGTGGCGAGATCCTCGGCCGCCTCGACGCGGCGGATGGCGAGCGGCACGTGCGCGATCTTGTTCTCGTTGTCGGCCATGCGCTTCACGACGCGCGCCGACTGACGCTCCTCGATCTGGCCGTGCTCGGCCGAGCCCGGGCCGAAGAGGTCGATGCCGACCTTCTCGCCGGCGTCGAAGAGCGGGACCCCGTCGGGACCCTTGAGATGGAGGAAAGCGGTCATAGCGACAGCGAGCGTGGCAATCTTCATGGCAGATGGTTCCTTCGCGGGAAGTTTCGCGGGATGCACCGACCCGCCCCGTCCCGCGAAGCGCAGGGCGGGCCGATGCTCATGATCCGGCTTGGGGCCGGAATGGGGGTGGGATCAGGCCTTGATGGGCTTGGTGCAGATGCCGATGTCGGCGTTGATCATCAGCACGGCTTCGGCGCCTTCGACGCTCTCGGGCGCGCCGAACACGCGACCCTGGCAATAGCGGACCGCGCCGGTCGGATACGTGACCTTGAAGGCGTAGAGCTTGTTGGTCTCGTCCTCGGCAGCGGTGTGCAACAGGGTCTGACCGGCGTCGGCCTCGTCATAGGCGGCCGACGGCGAGAGCTGGCCGTAATCGACCGCCCCCTTCAGCTTGTCCTTCGGCCCTTTGAGCGGCTGGAACTCGGTCTTGCCGAAGCTCGCGCCGATCGCGCCGATCTTGTCGATGCCACCGATCTCGGTGAAGGCGAGTGCAGCAAAGGCGGCGCCGGTCTGTGCGGACGGGGTGCCCGCGGAAATGGCGAGCGCCGTGCCCGCCGCGGTGGTGGAACCCATGGTGTTTTCTCCCTGTGGGCGAGCCGGAACTGCCGGCTGCAGTCACCCGCGGACGCGGGCAAGGCGGGTCAGTTGAGCGTCTTGCTCGACTTGCGCGTGCGCTTCGGCTTCGCCGGCGCCGCGGTGGTGGTGGCGACCTCGGCGACAGCAGCCTCAGGCTCCTGCGGCCCGTCGGTGTTGACCAGGCCGGCGGCGCGATAGTTGGCCAGCTCGGCCTCGCTCACGTCGACGTGCTCGCCGGCGGTGAAATTGCGCTGCGTGCCCGCGTCGCTGAAATCGCGCGCGGCGTAATGCTTCTTGTTCATGCGGTTTCTCCAGGGGAATAGCCGCACGGCGGGAGGAGCCGGGCGGGAGGTCAGTCCAGGGTGTCGAATCCCACCCTGAAATCTTGCGTCTTCTCGAAGGTGTCGGCCGGGCCGATCACGTCGGGGCCACCGCCGGCGAGCTGCACCACCACGCTGCCGGCATCGCCAACCGCGCCGATCGCGCCGATCGGGATCCCGCGGACCAGCTTCATCACCGCGAGCTGGTCGGCGTAGGAGGCGGCGCGCACCATCACCGACACGCGCGCGATCGAGCGCGACCAGCCGGCGCGCTTGAGCGTAACCCGGTCGATGATGCTGACCTCGCGGACCAGCAGCGATGGCAAGGCAGCGCCTTCCGGCAGCCGGCCAGCCTTGATGCGCGCGATCGGCACCACGTCCGTCAGCGGCTCGTGAGCCCGCAGCAGCGCACCGATGATCTCGACGCTGGTCATCAGTCCACCTCGTCGATCGGCCGACCAGCCAAGGCGCCCTTGCGGACCTGCTCGTCGATGTAGGCCTGTCCCGCGCGGATCGCCTCGGTGCGCTTCACGTCCAGCGCCGGCCGCATGAAGGGTTCCTGCTTCGCGCCCGGGTGCCAGACGGTCTTGCCGACCGGCTTGCCGTTGATCACCAGCACGCCGTCTTTGGCGAGCGTGTTGACCCGCCGCGCCGTGCGGCCGCCCGACCGCTCCATGTCGACGCTGATGTAGTGGCCGATCGTGCCGTACTCGGCCCAGATCGCCAGCGATCGGCCCCAGCCTTTCTTGACGTCGATGCGGACGCGGATGCGGCCGTCGGTCCCCTTGGCGACGACGATCACCTCGACCTCGTCGGAGGGCGCGCGGTCTTGAGCCTCCTCGGCAACGACCTTGCCCGCGATCCGGCCGGCGCCGTTGAGGACGCGCGCGATCCGCGTCGGTGCGTTGCGGATATAGCGTTGGACCTGGTCCAGGCCCTTCACGGTCACGGTCATCAGGCGGCGTTCCCGGCCGGGCGGTAATCCTCGACCATAAGCTCGAGGCCGGAGCGCCGGCCGAGCATCGCCGGCTCGGATACCAGCTGCATCGTGCGATCGGCGGTCACCAGGCGCATGTCTGGCGTCACGTCGTCGCGGAAATACATGCGCACGCGCGAACGGCGCGTGGCAACGGTAGCGCCATTGGCGGTCTGCTCGCCCCGGCTGGGCAGCAGGTCGCGGATCCCGATCCAGATCTCGTCGACCAGCGCCCACGCTCCGGAGCCGGCGCCTGTGAAGCTACCGTCGGCGATCGGCCGCTCGAGCCGCGCCGGCGTGTCCAGCTCGCTGGGTCGCACGACGATCATCCGAGCGTGATCACCATGTGCCGGCCGATCATCGGGCGCAGCTGGTCATCGGTAAGCTCGGGGGCTTCGCGGTTTACGAACAGATCCGACAGCGCCAGCTTGACGCAGTGGATCACCAGCGCCGGGACCTCCTCGGCGGTCGCCCAGCCGGTAGCGCCGACCAGCTCGCGGCCGAGAAACGCTTCAATGCGTCCCTCGGCCGCGGCGATCAGGCCAGCGTCGAGCGGCTGGCTGCCGGTGCGAAGGTGCGCGCGCGCAGCGGCGAGCGTCAGCACGGTGCCATCGCTCCCCACCACGTCGGCCATCTTACGCGGCCGGCTCGGGCTTGCTCGCCGGCGCCTTGTACGCCTCCGCGAACTTCTGCTCGATCAGGCGCTTCTCGGTCTCCTTGTCGAAACCGGCGATCTCGCCTTCGTTGTAGAGCGAGCCCTGCTGGCAGGGCTTGAGGAACTTGACGGCCATGACGGCTCTCCAATCCAGAAACGCGAAGGGCGCCCGGTTACGGACGCCCTTCGAGGGTGGTGATGGTGGGTGGCGGCGAAGCGCTTACGGCTTCCAGGTGACGCCGGTGAGCACCGCGAAAGCGGCGTCGTAGCGCAGCTGGGTGTCGTGCTCCTCGATGAGGCGGATCACCGTCTCGTCGTTGGAGAACGCCGAGCGCATCGTCCCGTTGTCGTCGTAGGCAGCGCTGTCCGAAGCGGCTAGCGTCACCTGCTGGGTGTCGCCGATCAGGAACTGCTCGAAGTCGCCGAAGTAGACCTCCGACTCGTTCGTGCCCGCGCCGAGGTTGTCCGGCACCGACGTGGTGACAAAGATCGGGTAGGTGCCGAAGCGACCCTCCGCGACTTCCGGGAACGCCTTGTTGCCGTTGCCGTCGGTGATGTTCTCGAGGAACGACTGGACGGTCGGCGACATGATGTACGCGCACTTCGACAGCGGCACGTTGGCGTTGACCACCTTGAGCTTCAGGCGCGCCATGTCCGAGCGTACCGTCACCAGCGTCGGGTTGGCCGTCATCGTCAGGACGTTCCCGGCGACGATCAGCGAGCGCAGGCCGGTCGGTGCGAGCGCCGAGCCGGCACCGCGGAGGAACTGCTGATCTTCCTTGATCGCGGCCGAGGTGATCAGATCGTCGCGCACCATGGCGTCGACGCCGAACGAGGCGCGGCGGATCAGCTGGTTCGTGATCGGAACCAGCGCGCGCAGCGTCTTGGCCGACATGCTGAGCGTGCCGACGGTCAGGTCGGTCGTCGGCGCCGGCGAGCGCTCGCCGACATAACCCGCGCTCGTATTGCCGGTCTGCTTGCGCATCGTCAGGTTGCCGTCCGGCATCGGGACCGAGCGCGCGCCGGCGGCGCGGATCACGACACGCGGGCGCAGCAGGACGATGAAGTCGCGGCTGTACGCGGTGTCGACCAGGTAGCCGCCCTTCGTGTTGGTCGCCTGCTCCATGTTCGCGACGATCTGGCCGGTCTCGTCACCCCAGACCTGCTGCGAATAGTCGGCCATGCGGCGCTGGTCCTCGCCACCCGTCGCCGCGATCGCGAGCGCCACACGGCCGACCATCGCGCCGGGCTCCGGCTTCTCGGCCACGGCCGCGGGCACGCGCCCGGGCTGGCCGCCAGGCGCGTTGGTCGCGCCGGGGACCGTGACGGGCGCCGCGGCGCTCGACTTCAGCGCGAGCAGGTTCTCCTCGCGGGCGATCTTCGCCTGCAGGCCCTTGGCCTCCTCCGCCTTGGCATCGAACTCGGTCTGCTCCTCGGCGGTGAGGTCGCGATTGTCGTCGTTGGCAGCAGTCGCCAGAATGCCGTCCATCGATGCAACGACGGCCGCCAGGCTGGTCTTGAGCGCGGTGATGCGCATGGACACGTCTCCTTGGTGGGTTTCAGCTCGCCGCGCGGATCTGCGCGAGAGCCAGGTGGTTCGCCGCGGCCGCCCGCCGTGGCGTTGCCGGGCCGGACTTGGCGAGCCGGCGGATCGCCCCATCGAGGCCGTCGGGCTCGATGCGGTCGACCATGCCGGCCGCCTTGGCCGCCTTTCCGGTCAGGGTGCCGCCCTTGCCGAACTCGTTGCGAACGACGGCCTCGCTCACGCCGCGGCCTTTCGCCACGTTCGCGATGAAAACGTCCTCGATCGCGTCCAGCATCTGGCGGATCTGCGCCTGGCCTTCCTCACTCGAGAGGTCGGGCCGCTTGTTCGGCGCGTTGGAGCTGGCAATGTCGAGGTCGCGCCGGCCGTTGGCATCGGGCTCGACCTGGTAGGACGTGGAAATCAGCACGCCGATCGAGCCGACGACGCCGGTCGGGTCGAGGCTCATGCCGCCGGCGGCCGAGCTCCCGATCCAATAGGCCGCCGAGCAGCACAGGCCGGTGACGTGAACCGAGACAGGCTTCGGCGATGCCGCGACGAGGCGCGCGAAGTCGTTCACCTGCGCAACCGCGCCGCCCGGGCTGTCGATCACTGCCAGGATGTGGCGCACGTCAGGCGAGGCCTGCAGCGCGCGCAGATCGGCAGCCGCAACGTCGAGCGATGTCGCGCCGGAATATTCCGTCATGATGTTGGCGCGCGGAAAGATCGGGCCGAGCAGCGGGAGCATGCCGACGCCATCGCGCAGCATCGAGGTGCGCGTCGCCGGCGCGCGGGCGCCCATCGAGGCGACTGCCGAGACCTGCCGCTCCTGATGACCGTCGCCCTTGAGCGCCATCACCGCCGGATCGTCGAGGACGCGCAGCGCGATCGCCTCGATCGCCTCGAGATAGCCAGGCATGATCGCCCAGGGCTGCGACCGGATCGCAGCGAGCACGTGGTGCTTCATTCGTCGTCCTCTTGGGGCTGGGCGGGCGCCGGCGGGCGATGGTCGACCGGCTTGGAGGGCTGCTGGCTCTCGAGCGTCGAGCCGGAGCCGACGCGGTACTCGTCGCCGCCGGGCCGCTTGTTGCGGTTCTCGAGGTTGCGGACCTCGTCCGGGTTGAGGATCCCCTTGTCGATCGCGATCGAATAGGCCTCGTACCGGCTCTTGATGTCGCCCTTCAGCAGCGCATCCGGGTTGGCCTCGAAGAAGTGCCCCGGCTCGGCGAACTGATGCGTCATGTGCGCCTGCGCGCGGCCGAAATGGCCGAGCATGGTGTAGAGGTAGAGCTCGAGGCTCTGCTGCTCGATGTTGGAGAAGGTCGCGCGCGCCAGCTCGAAGAGCACATGCGGCGGCACGCCGAACGCCCGCGCCACCTCGACAACCGCGAAGCTGCGCGATTCGATGAACTGCGCCTCCTTGTTGTTGTGCGAGAGAAACTCGGCCTTCATCTCCTGGTCAAGGACCGCGGTCGCGCCGGCGTTGCGCGGGCCGGCGAAGCGCTGCTGCCAATCGGCGCGGATCTGCTTCTTCTCGTCGGCGCCGACCTTCGCCTTGGTGGTCAGCACGGTCGAGGGCTGGGCGTTGTTGTTCCAGAAGCGGGTCGCAAACTCGTTGGTCGACGCCGCGTTCTCGAAGGTGTTGGAGAGCAGCTTGAGCCGGTCGAGCCCGAGCAGGCCGTCACGGCTGAAGCCCGGCACGAACCACAAGTCGTTGCGCGTCAGCCGCTCGCGTGAGCCGTCGGGAAGGCTCGCGTCGTAGAAGACCTCGAGCCCGTCGGCCTTGTCCCAATGCTGGACCGGCTGGATCGCGTGCGGCAGCAGCCGCGACAGCGCCATCGGCCGGTAGAGCGGATCGCGGTGGATGTAGCTGCCGAAGCGCCCGCACATCAGCAGGTCGCCCAGCATCAGCTCTTTCAGCAGGAACGCCGGCTGCACCGCGTTGGCGCTGGTCGAGAACAGCAGCGCCTGGGGCGCATCGTCGACGCGCACCTTCCCCTGGTCGGTCAGCTTGTAATAGTGGAACGGCGTCATGGCGAAGAGGCCGCACAGGACCTCCAACGCGCGCAGCACCGCCGGCACGCTCAGCGCCTCGTGCTCGCCCATCGGCGCGCCGCGGCCGCCGGCGCCCAGCAGGTTAAGCACCGTCATGCCGCCGGTGTCGTCGAGGCCGTCGGCGCCGGCGACGATCGCGTCGGAGCTGCTCGTATCGCGCCAGGCGCGAACAGCTGCTCGAGCACGGTCCATCATTCCCATGCTCAGATCCCCGTATATTCGAAGCTGTCGGATTGCGGGTTGAGGGTCATCAGCACGACAGCGTTGAAGCCCGCGAGGAGCGGGTCGATCTTCGCCGTGCCGGAGACCTGCTTGGTGATGAGGATCGCGCTGCCGCGCGGCTCCACCTTCGCGTTGCCGACGCACCAATTCATCAGCCCCTGACCTGCGTGGAGCAGGGTGCCGTCCTTGAGCTTGCGCTCGGTGCCCTTGATCGCGCCGGTCAGGCGGAAGCCCTGCGGCACCGCGACCAGCTGCTCGGCCGTGAAGCCGCGCCCGATGACCTCGTCGACCAGCGCGGCGACGCCCTGCGGATCCAGCCCGATCGCCGCTTTCGACGGGAACAGCCCCGCATCGCGCACCCGCTCGAGCACGTCGGCAACCTCGATCAGATCCTGCGTCGGATCCTCGCAGCGGATCAGCGTCTTCTCGGCGACGAAGTCGTTGAGCCGGCTGACGATGTCCTTGCGCCGCTCGAACACGTCCAGGTGCGCCCAGGCATGATTCCACATCAACCAGGTGCGCGGATCCGCGCGGAGGCGGCCGAGCAGCGCCAGGCCGAACAGATCGTCGAGCCCGCCGCCATCGATGCCGGCGACCGCGACTTCGACCAGCTCGAGGAACTGCTCGAGCGAGCCGTCCCAGATCTCCACCGCCGCTTTCGCCTGCGCCCAATAGGTCGCGCCGATCCAGGCATCGTGCCGCAGCCCGACGCCGATCTCGACGTTGAGGTGCTTGGCGTAGAAGACCTGCTTGGTGCCGTCCTCGGCGTTGGCGACCTCGGCGAACTCGCTCTCGAGCCACTTCTGGCTGACCGATCGGCCGAGGTTCGGGTTGGTGATATAGAAGTTGGCCGGCACTAGGTGCTCGTCGGCTTCGAGCATCTCAGGCGGGAACTCGTAGAGGACCGGCAGGAACTGATCGTTGACGACGATGCCGTCGCGCACGTCGCGGGCGTAAGCGAGCTTCTCCTTGAAGACGCCGGCGGGCGGTTCGTCCGACTGCGTCGTCAGGTAGAGCGTGTATCCTTCCGGCCGCGAGACCTGGCCGCCGGTCGCTTCCCGGAGCATCGAGTCCGCGTTGGCCTTCTTGCCGAACAGCCACAGCTCGTCGACGAGCACCCGGCTGGCCTTCTTGCCCGAAACCGTCGCCGCGTCGGCCGCGACCACCTTCAGCGTCGCCTTCGTCTCGCGGTTCGTGATGAGCCGGTAGTGCTCCTGGATGTGGAGCAGGTCGCTCAGCTCCTCGTCGGCGCGGATCATATCGCAGGCCGGCTTGAAGCTGTTGCCGGCGACCTCGATCGTCGGCGCCAGGATCAGGTTCTCGTCCGACGGCCGCCATCCGCAGATCAGCTCGGTGAGCATGATGCCGGCGGCGATCGTCGACTTCGTGTTCTTCTTCGAAACGAGCAGCATGCCCTGGCGGATCATCTGCTCGCCAGTTTCGGCGTTGTACGCGCCGAAGATCGCGGCGGCGAAGTCGAGCAGCCAAGCGTCGGCCGATTCCCCGATCGTCCAGGTCTCGTCGGTCGCCGGGTTCACGCCCAGGTCGGCAATGCGTAGCGCGGTAAAGACCGCCATCTTCGCCTCGGCCGACGCCGGGAAGAGCGGCGAGAACGGGATCAGCGGCCGGCGATCGCGGATCCGATCCTTCCAATCGGGGCAGGCGGTCGACCAGGCGGCCATGTCAGTTGATCGTCCTGGTCGGCGCGCCGATCGCGCCGAACTTGCGCCCGACGGCGGTCGCCCGCTCCTGCTGCTGCGCCTTCTTTCCCTTCGCCGGCGCGGCCGCCTCGTTGATCGTCTTGAGCGTCGTCGCGAGGTTCTTTGCGATCTGCGAGCGCGCGGGCAGCGAAACCGCCTTCATCATCGCCTCGCGGCGGCGATCGTCCTCGTCGTTCGCGGTCGCGACCTCGATCATCTCCTCGAGCTCGCCCTGATAGCTCGTCATCGCGTCGAGCTCGTCGAACATGCGGGCGACCAGCTGCCGGCCATGGTCGGCGATCGCACCGGCTTCGATTGGCTCGGCCGGCGCGCGCGGCTCGACCACCGTCGGCTCCGGCCGCGGTACCGGCAGCAAAGTGCGCACCGGTTTGCGGGTGCGAACCGGCCGGTCCCACCCCTCGGCCTTTGCTTTCTTCCGAATAGCTGCTTCGGAAATCTCGTGCCGATCAGCTATTTCGCGGATCGAGTCCTCGCTCGACAAGTATTCGCTTTGTATCCGCGACCATTCAGCAGCAGTTTTCCGGGAAGCCATTCAACAAGCTCCCCGACCCCAAAGTGCGCACTCTGAATGCGCCCACGAGGAAAAATTCTCTGCGTGACTCGGAGACCGGTCCCGGGGGGCGGCGCCCCTAGAGATCGGACCCACCCCCCCGGGGTTGAGATCAGGGGCGGAAGCGCCTCGACGGATCCCGAAGGCTGCGCTGCAGCTCGCGGTCGTGCGTAGCGAACCGCTCGAGAGCGGCACGCCGGGCCTGCAGGGCAGCGAAGAGGGCGATCGGCAACGCGACGAGCGACAGAGCGACGATGCCCACGATCAGCCAGCCGAGGATCGTCCAAGGATCGTGCGCCATCGTCAGCCCAGCAGCTCCTCAAGGGGGACAGAGACGCCGACCCGCTTCACACGAACAGCGTGACCAGGCCGCGCGAAGGCGGTGCGACGGCCATGCTCAAAAGGCATCGAGAAGATATGAGCTGCCAGGTCGAGCGCATTGCCCTTCACTCGCCAGATCGCACCGGCGTCGATCACGCTGATGGGCTCGCCGTCGCCGGCCAAGCCCAGCACAGAGGCAACGTGATCGGGATTGATGTAGAGCATGGTGCCGCTCTCGGTCTCAAGCTCGATGACGGTCTTCATGCTCAGCTCCCTGCGCGCTCGACCCGCTGCTTATGCCGATCGTGGCACGGCTTGCAGAGCGTCTGAAGGTTGTCGAAGTCCCAGAACAGACCCTCGTCGCCGCGGTGCGGCTTGCGGTGGTCGGCCACTAGCAGCGACGTGTTGGCGGTGGTGAAGCCGCACCCGCGCCACTGGCAGGTGTATAGGTCCCGAGCGAACACGAGCAGGCGCAGGGCGCGCCAGCGTGCCGACTTGTACCAGGTACGCCATGGCGAGAAGAGCTGGCGCTCGGCGCTGGCGGTGCGCTCGACGGGTGGCAGGCTGCCGAGCGTTGGCTTGAGCTTCGAGAGGTTGCTGCCGATCGCCTTGAGCTTGCCCACCTGATCAGGCGGCCGCGGCGTTGCCGGCGGTGCCCTGCTGCTCGCCGGCTTCCAGCACGAACTCTTCGCCGGGGGTCGACGTATAGAAGCCCATCGCGCGCAGGCGATCGCCGTTCTTCCCCTTGAGCGCGGCGCCCACCGCCGCCTTGTCGACAGCCTCGGTGACGCGGATGAAGTCCTTGCCCCAGCGATACGCCTTGAGGGCCTTCACGGCTGCCTCGTCGTCGCCCGGGATCATGAGCTTGCTGCGCCCCGACTTGCTCCCGATGATGCAGCCGAGCAGCTCCATGGTCTTGCGCTTGCCCGGCAGCATGCCGAAGCCGGTGCGGCGCCACCACGGCTCGATCGAGGCGCGCAGGCGCTCACGCTCCTGCACCAGCGGGGCGACGATCGCGTCCGCGACGGCGTTGGTCTCGGCGATCTGCTTGTTGCGGGCCGTCTCGGCCGCAGCGATCTCGTAGCCGAGCTGGGCGAAGCGCTCGAGCAGCGGCGTCGCCTTCTCGAGCGTGGCGTTGTCGCGCAGCGCGAACCGGTTGGCGGCAGGTGCGCTGCTCATGCGGCGGCGCTCTGGACGGTGGCGACGTAGGGCGTGGCAGCCAGGTCGGCCGCGGCCGGGTTGAGCGCGACCCAGCCCTTCAGCATGCCGATCGTCACGCCGACGAGCGCGTTGTCGGGGTGGCCGGCGGCGAGAATGTCGCGCAGGCGGGTCGGTTCGGTCTTCATCAGAACATCGCTCCGGTTCCGTCGGGTGAGACGTAGAGCGGCGCCGCTTTGGGCGCCGGCGACCGCACGACCGCGCGCAGATCCCGACAGAAATTCAGGACCAGCTCGTCGATATCGTCGACATCGGCTTGGGTTTTGGCCAACCGCGCCCGGTAGGCCAGCTCGTCGAAGCGCGGGGTAAGGCGTTCGAGCTGGTCTGCTACGTTCGGGCGCGGCTGGGTCGCCGCGTTGATGACGCGACGGTGCCGAAGTCCGCTCGCAGAGTGGTCGGGAGCCGGGGGAAGGGGCATCTGGACACCTCCACGCAAAAGCCCGCCGCTCCGGGGAGCAGACGGGCTCAAGGGCGCAACTATGGCGGGGTCGTTTGTGCCGGTCTCACGACCGTTTCGCACCGTGACCTTGGGGACACTGCCCACAAGGTCACCCCTACGTCAGCGGGCGCGGCCCCACTGATCGAGCGCGTCCACGAGGAGCGCGCGGGCGCGCCGATCGGACATGCGCCACCGCCGCGCCGCGGCGCTGAGCGTCATGTTGTCGACGATGATCGCGAGCATCATGGCGGCGAACGGACCGACGCGCTCGCGCCATTCGGTGTAGCGCCGCTCGAGGATCACCGCGGCGAGCCGCTCGGCGGACGCGGCGTTCGCGCCGCCTCCGGAGCTGCGCGGCTCGAGCTTGGCCGTCCGCACCGCCACGTCGGCCGTGATGCGTTCGTGCGCTGCGACGATCAGCTCGGCCGCCGCCGCCTGGTGCGCATCGATCGCACCGGCGCGCTGAAGGCGCCCCAGCGATCCGTCCAGCTTGGCGATCGCCGCGGCATAGGCGTGCGTTTCGGGCGTGCCCTGCTTGTGCGACCATGCCTCGCGCAGCTGGACGCGCTCCTCGATGCCCGGAGCGAGCAGCACGACGGGTGCCTTCGTCTTCTTACGCTTGCTGGTGATCTTCCGGCGCGGGCGCGGCGCGCCGAGCACGAGGTGAGTGATGCGCTGCTGTTCGCGCTCGGCGGCGCTAAAGGCGGGCAGCGCCGCCGTGTTCTGATTGGTCATGATGGTCCCCGGCTACGAGGCTAGGGATATGCTCCAGGATCGCGACCAGGGGCAGATGACCTTGAGTACACGGCCCGCCCGAAACGACGTCTGAGTCGACGACATACCCGTCGCGCCGCAGCTCATCGAGCACCAGCTGACGGAAGAGGCCGGGGATGCTGATGCCGCGCTGTGCGCCGGGCACGCGCTCGATCATCTTGGCCGTGGCGAGCTGGTGGACCAGCGCCTTCGCCCGCGTCTTGCTTACGCCGAGCGCGATGCGCACGTCCTCCATCGAGGGGCTGTGTCCGTGCCGCACGATGTACGATCTGATGAAGTCGTAGGCCTCATCCCGCCGGCTCGCCGGGCGAGCGTTCTCAATTGTCAACGCTAACGGTACGCCCATCGGCGGAACATAGCGGGATTTACGATGAAATGAAAGTGACGCGGGGCGGACCGAGGCGGAGAGGCCCTCCGCCTCAATCGCCTTCTCTCCTCGGGCAAAACGACAATCGGTGCCGATTATACCCGTCTGATACCCGAGCGCGCTCGTCCGATCTCGGCCGCTGACGAACGTCGTTGGACTGTGTAATCTGGTCCTATGAACGAGAGCCGCTACAAGGGCACAGGAACCCGCGGGGGTCGATGGGGCTGCGGAATAGCCGCGCTTGTAGGCTGTCCAGTTTTCGCTGTCACTTTCTTAGCTGCCAGCTTGGGCGACTGCATGCCGGACGTAGATTGCCGTCCAAGCATTTGGCTCGCGGCCGTATTGCCCACACTCCTCGTAGCCACCCCTGTCGGGCTCGGCGCTCGCTGGCTGGTAAACCGCCGTGCGGCTCAAGACAGTTCGAACCAATCTTCTGCGGCAGCGAGCACTACGACTGCGGATAGGCATGCGCCGGCCTGGTTTAGCTACTCGCTTCAAACGTGCTTGGTAGCACTGGTGACGATCGTCGGTGTACTCGCGACCGATGCGCTTGACTTCCGCTCGCCCGCCAACGCCGTCTGGATGATTGGCCTGCCTATTGCTGTTGGAATGCTCGCAAACGTCGGATGGGCGCGGCGCTGCTTGATGGCCTTGGCACTGCTGACCGTGTCCATTTGTATGGGGATCTTCGTCGGGGTGAACTACACCAGCTACGGCTGAGATCTAGATATCTCAGGTGCTGAGCCGGAGGAGCCCTCCGCCTCATTGCGTTCTTACCCTCTGGAACGAGGGTGAACGCTCCCGATTGTACCCTTGAATTACCCGAGGGATGAAACCATCGATATCGTCTAATTATCGGGCTAGAACCCGGCTCTTCAGCGCAATAGGGGCGGCTCATGTCGAGCATCCTGCCTACCCAGATTTCAGGTGATCAACCAAGCGACCGCTACTGCCGTGCCGCTTGGATCGCGGTATGCAGATCCCAAGCTGTGATCGAGTTCGATGTGTCGGGCACCATAACGTGGGCCAACGAGCGCTTTCTTTCGTTGATGGGATATAGCCTTTCTCAGCTGATCGGCCGGCATCATCGCGTCCTGTGTGACGCGGAATACGCTCAGTCGCCCGAATACGCACGGTTTTGGGCGATGTTGGTAAGCGGAGGATTCGAGCAGGGCGAGTTCAGGCGTTGTCGAGCAGACGGATCTGAGATCTGGCTTCAAGCTAGCTATAATCCGATCTTCGACGACGATGGAACGGTGCGTCGTTTCCTCAAGATCGCCGTCGACATCACACGACAGATCGACCTCGAACGCGTGTTGCAAGCGAAGCAGGTGGACATGCAGGCTACGATGTCGGAGCTCGGCGAGATCGTGACCCAGATCACATCGATTGCAGATCAGACGCGTCTACTCGCGCTGAACGCCGGCATCGAGGCCGCACGTGCAGGTGATGCGGGTAGGGGGTTCGCGGTGGTAGCCGCGGAGGTGAAAAAGCTATCCAGTGACACCAGGTCAGCGACTGAGAAGGCAGAGTTGATGTTGGACCGCCACCGCCAAGACGGAGCGGGATAGCCTCGACGACCAATCATTGATCGATAATTGCGGTGAGGGTGGCGGAGGAACCCTCAACCGCAGTGTCAATCTTCTCTCCGGGAGTGGCTGATCGGAGGTGGAAGTACCGGTCGAATACCCGCCCCCTTTTAGCTAGCGGCTAGGGTCAGGACCCATTGATGTGAGCGTCGCGATCTGATTCAGGCTCCGCGAGGAGACCGGGATGAGCGACCTTTTTTGGCTGACGGACGAGCAGATTGAGCGGCTGCGGCCGTTTTTTCCCAAGAGCCACGGTAGGCCTCGGGTGGATGACCGGCGGGTGTTGAGCGGCATCGTCTTCGTCAACCGCAATGGGCTGCGCTGGCGAGATGCGCCCAGCGCCTATGGTCCTCACAAGACGCTGTACAATCGATGGAAGCGCTGGGGCGAGCGAGGCGTGTTCACGCGCATGATGGAGGGGCTGGCTGCGGGCGATGCAGAGCCGAAGACCGTTATGATAGACGCGACATACCTGAAGGCGCACCGCACGGCATCGAGCCTGCGGGTTAAAAGGGGGATCTCGGCCGCCTGATCGGACGCACGAAAGGCGGCATGAACACCAAGCTTCATGCCGTCGCCGATGCGAACGGCCGCCCCTTGAGCTTCTTCATGACCGCCGGGCAGGTTAGCGACTACACCGGTGCGGCAGCCCTGCTGGACGACCTGCCAAAAGCGCAGTGGCTGCTCGGCGACCGCGGCTACGACGCCGATTGGTTCAGGGACGCTCTCCAGGCCAAAGGCATCCAGCCATGCATCCCGGGCCGACGATCGCGCAACGAGCCGGTCAGATACGACAAGCGCCGTTACCGGCGTCGAAGCCGCATCGAGATCATGTTCGGCCGCCTCAAGGACTGGCGGCGCGTTGCCACACGCTACGATCGCTGCCCCACCGCCTTCTTTTCCGCCGTCGCCCTCGCTGCCACCGTCATCTTCTGGCTGTGATCAACGAGTCCTGACCCTAAGACTCGGCATCGGATTCGCCGACCGTTTACTGCTGCTCGCCTTCGCGAAAGGTTCCTAAGGTCCGTGGCGGGCCTGGATCACCGGTAAGTGAAGCTACCCGCCGTTCAATTTCGTCGAGGTCGCCGTTCAGGATAATGGAATTTTCATTTAGACGGAGCATGCCGCGACTGGCGTTGGACATGTCGTTAAGTGCTGATCGAACTTCATCGTCATTTAAAGAGCTCGAGTTTATAGCAAGTACCCCCGCGACATGCTGCACTGTTCGCGTTGTACCGCGAAGGCGATTTGGTTGTCCGAGGCTGCGGAGGGCCGCAAGGATCTCTCTGTACGTCTCCTGCATGTTCGTCCGATTGAGTAGCAACTCAACTGCCGCATGTACCTCGGCTGGTTTGAACGTGTTTCGTACAATGTCGCTAATCTGCGAAGCGGTGATTTGGTGGCTCTCCGCAGCCTCAACAATCCTCGCTAGATCTTCGATCGTCCAGCACGATACCTTGTTAGACGTGGCGCGATGTTCGACGGCTGAGTCGATTGCCGCGCCGTCTTCGCCCTTCCTTTTCAGCTTCTCGCCGACGTAGCTCGGCGCAATCAAAAGGCAGCCTTGCGCGTCATGCCTCGCGGCGTGTTCAGCTAGCCCAGCAAAGTCTAAACTGCCAAGTCCGGGTTCTCCTTCGCTAGATTTGGCTTCCAACGTCAGCTTTGTCTCGCCCAACTTGTAATCCATAAATCGTGCGATCCCGTCGGGCTCTCCCCGCTTGCTAATGTGCTTCGCGTTAAAGCCAAGCGCGCGGGCCGCCGCCACAAGGGCAACTTCCAGATTATACTCGTCGTTTACGTTGTCTCGAAGCTGCCTTGCGATGCTATCAAGTGAATAGACGCGATCTTGGGAAAGGCTGCGAAGTAGTAAGTCACGGCGTTCAAGGACCTCTCCTATGCGGAACGGGTCAATGCCCGCTTCCCGCATGTAAATTTCTAGCATTACCTCGGAAGTGGCCACATCCTCGAGCAGCGACTGAGCGCGAGGGTCGTCAGCGTAAGCTGTTACGAGTTCATGGTCGTCATTCATTGAAAACGTAGCACTTGACGGATCAAATTTTACAATGCGATCGGTGCGGCCGAGCGCAACATATTCGAACTTGAATTTTTTGCGCTCAGTATAGAGTTGTTCAACAACCTGATTGACAACCTCCGGCGCTTGCGGCGTCATGAAGAAGTAATTCTCGTCGGCGTCCGAGCCAGCGTTGCTTGGACCAAACATCGAAAGTGTGTCCGCGATGGGTCGCTCCACCAACCGAGGCGGTACGTAGCTGCGTTCGCCCTCGCGCTTCCGCTTTTCCGCATCAGAGCTGGCTTTTTCGGCCGCTACCTGTTTGGAGCGCGCCTCATTGAAAAGCTCAAGCAGGAGCCGCTGGATGGCTGCTGTCTTCGGACCCGACTCAAGCCCTTCGCGTGGTGCGGTGACTTCCGAGTTAAGGTCGTCAGCTTCAATATCGGCTCGAAAAAAGTTTATGGTGGCGTGCGTCAGGGCGTGAAGGCCAAAAAGCTCGTCTTTCTGATTGACTAGCCTGCCACGGACCTTGACGAAAAATCCGTGACTGCGGTCAATATCCGCGCTCTTTCCCTGCACTAACGAGCGATCGGTCACGATGACTGATCCTGTGACGCCGGCCTCGAAAATTTTAGACGAAAGTCCTGAGCTGGTGCGCGTCCAGTGCCACGATGGATCATGCTGTTGATCATTCAGCACCTTGATTCGGTGGGCGGACAAGTCCTTGACGTCGAACGATACGATTGAGGTGAAGCTCGATTTGCTACTCTCGAGTTTTTCGTCGTTCACCTGAATGGCAAAGTCAGATTTAAGTGGCATGGCCGTTCTAAGGACCCACTTCAATCGGCCGATCTTTAACTCCGCCGATTTTGGCTTCAGGCTTTCCAGAACGCAAAGGGTCCAAGTTGACATGCCGTTTGTCAAATGGTCAGCATCAAGATCAACAGCGTCGCACACGTTCCTAAAGAGTGCCTCCGAGCGGAATACTTTCGGATCGTCGACCTCGTTGACAAGAAGGGGTACTGCGTCGGCGGCCCCGTTTGGATCAGACTTGAATGATCTATAATCGCAGGTGACGTGGAGAATCCTACCATCTCGGCGGCTTAAATAGGTAATCCGATCGGCAATCGCGTATGTCGCGAGCTTGCCTATGCCGAATTTACCAATCAATTTGCGGTGTCGCTTATCGCTTAGTTCTTTGTTCCGCTTTGGACTTTCGCCTACGTGCCAAAGTTGCTCAAGGCCGGCAAAGTCCATCCCGCTGCCATCGTCGTAGACGACGATAGAGCGATCGTTGCCTGGCTCGACTGGGATGCCGATCCTACACTCCGTTGCATCGGCGTCGAAAGCGTTGACCACCAACTCTTCGATGGCTTTCAAAGGAGAGCTATACATCTGCTCGGAAAGCAGGTGAATAATCTGATTTGAAAGCCGAACTTGCAGCTTTCCCTTTTCGTGCCCGATGTCAGGCAGACGGTCGGCAAGTTCCATTTGATGATCCTACTACGCGCCGCGAAAAACAAGTACGTGATCCGCTGCGATGTTCGCCTCGTTTCGTCGCGAATATGACATGTAGCGGTTCATGATCGGGTACCACAAGTGATCCGAGATCCCGAGACGATCGCCCGCAAGATCTTTCATCAATTCCAGCATCGAGACCGGGACACCGCAGAAGCGAACGTCGCCTGCGACGATCACAATCGGTCCTCCTGGCATAACGATCTCCAGCATCTTCGCGAGCGATCTAGCCATGCCGTCACAGTAGTGCCGGAACGCCCGCTCCCTCTCACGCCTAATACCAGGAAAGCGAGCGATCCACCTGTCTGCCACCTTTGTCGCGGTAGCCTCTTCAGCTGAAAAGTGATTTTCGCCCACGCGATCACGACCGATGTAGCGCCCCATGAGCGCTAGGCGCTCCGCCCGTTGGTTCGTCAGGCCCAGCCAGTACATCTCAAGGGTGTGTCGGCGGTAGTAATCTACGGCCGTAAGATAGGGAGGCGACGTGACGATCGCGTTGACCTTGCCGACTATGTCCGGGTCAAGCTCCCTCGCGTCTGCTTGAACAATCCTCGAGCTTGCGCCAGGTGCCCGGGTGTCGATAAAAGCGGTCATAGCTGGAAGCGACCTTCCAATGGCGCGCGCCATCAAGCGCCACGGGTCAATTGCACGCCCAAGCGCTTCTTTAGCCAGCATGTGGCTGGTGACTTCCAAGCCGGATACTGGGACGGGATCGGCGTTCGACGAATTGCGGATGATTGAAGCAAAGCACAGCTCCAAGAAGCGCCGTGCGTCACCTTCGCATGTCTCACAGAAATATCGCCGGATCTGAGCAAGCTGGAGCGTTGCTCTCCGACGAAACCAGTGTGTGATGTTGGGTAGGTCGGGAATCCAGATAGAAAATTCGGCCCGCTGCGATTCATAGTTGGCCTGATCTATTTCAAGCGTGAAGTCGCCGTTTCGGGCATGATCCTCTGATCTCGAGCGCTCTAGCCATTGAACGCACCGCTCAGCGGCGGACGCGATCGCCACGCCGTCGACGATTGTGGTCTTGGCACGACTTACAAACACTGCGAGAGGGTCAACGTCAGTTCCGATGGCGCTGCGTCCCGCCGCAACCGCCTCTACCAGTAGGGTCCCGCTACCACAAAATGGATCTAACACCGTCTCGCCCGGAGAGGAAACGAGGTCGATCAGCTTCCGAGCGATGGGTGGGTGGAACTTAGCAGGGTAGCGGAACACGCCATGGTTAAGCTTTGGGGACGCCCCCTCGAACTCGAGAGGACGAGCTGCAGCGTATCGGTCGGCGAAGTTTGTCGTCTGAGTGCCGGAACCCCGAGCTAGCGAGGGGGGTCGCGTCGGGCTCAGCCGATCCAGCGGAGACGTGTCATCCGGTTTGCCGCTAGGGAGCGGCCTACTTCCAGGCTTCACAACGCTCCATCCATGCTCGATTCCCCTCATCTACCCGGTGACGGTGCTAACGGCGTGCGACGTCGGGCACAACTGATCAGAGGGGGGCGGCATAAATGACACCGTACTGGATTTAAGGACGGCTTTGATGATCAAGGACCGCGGCGGAGGCGTCCTCCGCTCCGGTAGCGATCGCCCCTGCGCGATGAGTAAACAGCGGCCGATTGTACCCGGCTAGTACCCATGTGCGCGCGTCTCCTATAGCCTGTAAGGCTGTGCGAGTACGGTGGGGCCAAAAGGGGATCTACGTCATGAGATTTGCTCGCTTCGTCGTTCCCGCCATCCTGCTGCTCGCTGCATGTCAGCGTTCCAGCCAATCCGAGGAGGCTGCGCTTGATGATCTGCGAATGCGTGTCCGCGTCCTTGAGCAGGGGCAGCAGCAGATCGTTGCTGAAATCCGGCAGGCGGAGAGAAAGACGGCTGAGCGACAACCACCTCCTGCACCAGCTCAGGAAAGCATGGCCTACGAGCTTGTTGGCGCGGGAAGCACCCGACGCCTCTACCCGTCAGTGACAAGATGCGAGGCGGCCCGGGATGCGATGCAGGCTGTGAGAGACAGAGCTAACGAGGGTAGCGGCGACACGCCTCGTGTCATCTATCCTTCGGCTCTAGAGTGCATACCGTTGTAGTCGATGATCCAGTTGACCGAGGCGGAGAGATTCTCCGCCTCGGTCGCTACAAACCCGCCGGAGTGCTGCCGTCTGGATGTGCTAAAGGGCGGTGCTACCCAGCTGGTACCCGCATGATGCTGCCTCGTCGTCCATCAAACATCCTTTCCCGGCTTCTTAGGAAACGGGATGATGTTCACGCCGTCGCTGCCGCCCACCTTACTCAGCTTGATCATCGTAGTCAGCAGCTGGCGCTGCATGCTGTCGGCGCGATCTCGCAGCGTGTTCGACGCTGCTTTCAATCTTTCGCCCGCTTCGCCGGCAGCAAGGGCGTCACCGAACAACGCCACATCCGACAAAGCTCCGGCTATTTCTCCAGTAAGAAGAGCCACTTCGTGCGTCATCGTGGTTAGGAGCTCGCCGAGAAATTTTGCGGGCGCCTTGGGATCCTCGTCGGCGCTCATGCTTGCCTCGGAGCTCCGTACCCTAGCCGTGAATGGTGAAGCATTGCCGCTTCGATCTCGTCTCGAAGCGCCGCCACTTCGCCCTCGCTGCGAGTAACGAAAGCTTGGGTTTCCGAAGAGGATGTCATCAGAAACAGCAAAAACTCGCGGATCTTAGATTTCTGCCAAAGGCGATAAGCCCCGATCCCGAAAGCCACCGCCAATATTGCTGGCACAGCGGGCTCACCGCCGCTTTTCACGGCCTCATAGCCGCCGCCAGCGCAGAGCAATGCGACAATTCCACATAGAACCGCGCCACCTTGGCCATATGGTTGTCGCTCTCTAACCTCGACGCTGTTGATCTTGTTGATCGCGTAGCTCTTCGACCCAAAACGCGCGAAATCATTGTCCACGGTAACGTTCATGTCGCCCCCCCCTGTCCGCCGATCACCCCTGATCAGAAGTACCTATATCCCGGCGTCTTTCATCAATTCTATCTATTGGAGGATTGCCGCGAGCCAAGTCGCCCAACAACCCTCGGGCCATCTTCCGCTGTGCATCAGTGAGGCCAGCGTAGATTTCGAGCCAATCCAATTCCTCGCTCGATAGTCGCTGTCCCAGGTCCGCTCCTTCATCCGGGTCGGCCGTCTTACCCTCTAGATAGTCCGGTGTGGTGTGAAGCTCGCGAGCAATGCGATGCAGGTGTGACGAACCAGTCGATCGCCCCCGAATAAGGTGCGCGATCGTCCCCTGCGTGACGCCTATGCGACGAGCGAGCTCGGTCTGCGTCAACGACGCAGCGTCGAGGCGCTCAGCCAACCGAGAACCCACCAAGCTCACCGGCACCGCATTATTACTTTGGTAATTAGGGGAAAGCGTAGAGTGCTATTGACGATAACCGTAGAATTGTCATAGCTAGAGTTATGACGCAGATCGGCCAGCACCACGCATTGATTCGGGCGCTTGAAGCGCTCGGCTCTCAGGCCGCGCTTGCTGCACTTTGTGGAGTGACCCAGCCGGCTGTCTGGAAATGGGTTCGGCTTCAAAAGTCTCTTCCAGCCGAGCACGTGTTGAAGGTTGAAGCTGCGACTGGCATCAGCCGTCACGACCTCCGCTCCGACCTCTACCCACGCGAGACTGGCAATAACGATCCCAGCTTCGCTGATCCCGCGTCCGCGTAATGATCGCTGGCGTAGCTCTTTCCCCCATCGGCCGCTCGCAGACCGGCCGGTCACCGCACATCCCCCTAAATCCCTGTCGCGGTGAAGCAGTCTGCTCATTCCTGTTGGTCCGTCACCAAGGCACCGATCGCCCAGCGCTGTCGGTGTCGTCTCTGCCGGCGGCGGTCGCATGACCCGCCGGCAGGGATCAGCAGGTATTATCCCGCGCGTTCCCCGCAGGGACGCGCACTGCGCCATTCGCGCGGCCTTGAAGCGGTACGTTGGCCCGGGATGCGCCTGGACAACGGTGCGGTTAGCGGAGGAGGCTGGCATACCGCCGAAGTCGATCGAGTGTGCACTCTGTGAGGTAGGCTCGGAGCATTGGCGTCCTATCGCTTTCGATCGCCTCCTGTCGATCGCCGCTGTCTTGGGCGCGAATTTCACAAGCCTGTGGCTGGCGATCGCGCGGCAGGGAGCTTTCGATCACGCGCCCCATGCTGCGCCTCGCCCAGGTGAGATCGTCGCGGCCATGTGCGGCAACACCGCTAAGATGGCCGAGATCCTTTCCGATGGAATCGTGACACCAGACGAGGTGCCCGCGGTGATGGCGATCGCGGCAAGCAAGGCGTCGCATGCCAGCATGATCGCACGCATGGCGGTGATGCTGTGAGGGCGTCCTGCGCCAGGGCGCCGCCCGACATCGGCTAATCGCTTCCCAACGCATTCACTCTCCGCCCCGACAGCCGGACCCGTTTGCCTCGCGCTTTCGGGGACGGCTTTTTGCTGCCTGAAAGCTTCGCCCGTGACCCTCGACGATCTCGATATGACCAGGTCCTGCTTGAACGTCCTGCGCGGCGAGCTGACAGTGGCAAATACCGCCGACTTCATAGACGCGATTGCGGATCTCGCCGGCGCGGTCGCGGCGCTCAGTCGCCCCGGGTTGGCGCTGCGCGAGTTCCCCATCAACGGGCGCGCGCGGGTCGTCACTGCAATCCTCGATGACCTACTGGTGCAACGCGGCGTGCTCGAACTGGTGATCCTCGACGCGCCTAGCCTTCACGGCCCGGGCGGCGTCGCGCTGCATGATCTCAACCGGGCGATCGCTGGCATCACCATCATGCTTGCGCGGCTGAAGCTGCGAGCGGTCGCATGACGCCGCGCCGCGACCAGCTCGCTCTACCGCTTGCGATCGTTGGCGTGCTGCTCGGCACCGCACTGCTGCTGCTCTTCTTCGTCGATGCGCCGCGTATCGCGCTCGCCGTCGTGATCCTCGCCTTCGCCGTCATGCTCGCCGTTCTGCGCGAGCTGATCTTCCCAGGAGACCGCTGATGCCTCACGTCATTGCCCCCGCACCACGCCGCCACGATCGCGCGCGCGCCGCTGCTCCGACGTTCCAGGTGCAGGCCACGTCGTACGAGCCGCGTATGAGTCCGCTTAACGCTGTGTCGCTGCAGATCATCGCTGGCCTGATCGGCCCGCTGCCCTTCATCCAGCTCGGCAATCTCCTGTTCGGCTGGCCAAGCGTCGCCGTGATGTTCGGTGGTCTGTGAGCGCCCGGACGCTTGCTCAGGCAAAGCGTGATGGAAGCCCAGCCGCGCACGGCCGCTTCCTGCGGATCAAGGACGTCATCGCGACGGTCGGGCTCAGCCGCACTTCGATCTACCGAATGGTCGGGGCAGGGGACTTTCCGAAGCCGATCCAGCTCACCGCTCGATCGGTCGGCTGGTGGGAAGCCGACGTGTCGAAGTGGCTGGATGAACGCCTTTCCGCTGCCTCAGCGTGACAATCTTGGGGGCACCGCAGGGGGCACCGATTACGCAAGATCAAAAGAAAATGACGGTTTTTAAGGGTTTGATAAGCATGATCCGGCAGCAGTCCCTTCCACCAACCCTTCGTTCCGTGTCGGGAGCACCTTCGAGAAGGTGGCGCGCGACGGGCATGCCAGCCAGCAGGCGGGCTGGTCAGCGCACGGCGCGGCCATCGTGCTCAACAGCTTCGTCAACGACGTTTTTCCGACGATCGGCCCGCTCCCGATCTCGGCGCCCGGCTACCGCTACGTCCAGGGCATCACGCAGTGGATGGAGCTACAGCTCGAGAAGGGCGGTATCCGGCCCGCGATCTACCGCAAGCGGCAATTCCGCTGATGTGACGCCACCGCTCAGCAGCGCGGGCACTTGCCGGCGGAGCACCAGTGCCTCGAACGCCGAGTAGAGAGCGCAAATTTACTGTCGATCATTTGCCGATCATCCAGTTTTGTCATCTTTTGAAGAATTGTACAAAACATCCCTTCTGGCATTCGGTAAGATGACTCCATTTTTGCAGTAACTTAGTCTAAGAGAGTGGCCGCAACGAGTCGTTGCTTGAAGATTGCGGCTGATCGACCGATGCATACCGGTCGCGTCCTTCTTGTTACAAGCCTGCGCGATAAGCCGCCTTGATGTTGCAATCGCAAAAACAGGAGCTGGATATGAGTGAGCTTCATCTCGATCTCTCGAAAGCTGTGTTCGTCGATACCGACGATCTTTCCAAGGTCGATCTCGCGGCCGGCGGATCGCCGCACCGTCTCTCGAGTGGCAACACGATCTCCGTCGAGAACGTCGACGGCAAATCCGCTCCGATCGTGCGGGATGCCGGCGGAAAAGAGTTGAAGTCGTACAACGTGACGTCGTTCGACGTCGCCGGCGGCCGATATTGCTGGATCTGCTTTCAACCCACCAACGGACCGTATCAGTGCTTCCGCGTTCCCTGCGGCACGATCTCGGTCGAGCCGATGTGAGGACAACAGAGCCTCGGGCGCTCGTATGATTCGATCGTAAACGTCACATCTGGGGGGCTCGCGTCGACGCGCGTTCGCGCCGGTGCGAGCCTTGCGGTGCAGTTGTCAATCAAACCCATGTTCCTGCAATGTTCTTGCGAATCATGCTGGGATCGGCGTAGCGTGCCGCATCGCCGATCGCCGGCGCATCGACATCGAAGGAGCCCTGGCATGGAGCACGACCTCCTGCTGCGTGCGGCCGCGCGCGCGATCTACGACACCTGCTATCCAAGCGACGACTGGTCGCCGACCGGCTTCGACGAGGCCGAGCGCTGCGCGACGGTCCACTATCGCCAGGCGGTCGACGCCGCGATGCAGGCGCGCGCGGTGCTGCTGGTGCGCGGCGAGCAATTGCCCTTGCCGGCGCTCGCGTGATGCGCGGATGTGGCCGGAACGCCCAATACGCTCGTTGGATCGATCAGCCTGACCTGCGCCGCCTGCGGGGCGGGCGAGGTTCACGACCAGAAGGCGCTGATCGGGAACCCCGCCAAGTCGGCCCATCGTCAGGCGCTTGTGCGATATTGACCTGAATTCTTGATCTTCCACACCGGTCCTTAATCACATTTGCTGCAAAGCCCTTCCATCAAGGGGGGCTTGAATAGCGGTGCTGGTAACGATCAAGACGGAGGATGCGCGGCTCGGCATGTTCGTTCACGCCGTCGCGGGCGGGTGGATGGCCAGCCCGTTCTGGCGCCGGCAGTTCGTGCTCGACAAGGCCGCCGACCTGAAGAAGCTCCGCGAGGGCGGGATCGCGGAGATCGTGATCGACCTGTCGAAGGGCATCGGCCCGATGGCGGCCCCGCAGGTCGCTGCGCCGGACCCGGTCGGGGTGGACGCCAGGCCATCGCAATCCCAGCCCGCTCCGCCCTGTCCCGAAGAACCGCATCTCCGCGCCCGCCGCCGCCGCTTGCCGATGTCACCCGAGCAACGCGCACAGGCGATGGTCGACGCATCGAAGGTCGTGGTGAAGGCGATGTTCGATGACGTTCGGCTCGGCCGCGCGCTCGATGTTGACGCGCTGGCACCGATCGCCGACCGGATCGTCGAATCGGTGACGCGCGACGCCGCGGCGATGCTGAACGTCACGCGGCTCAAGTCCAAGGACGAATATACCTACGTCCATTCGATCGCCGTCGCCGCGCTACTGGTCCATTTCGCGCAGACGCTGAAACTGCCCGAAGCAGAGGTCAGCGCGCTCGGGCTCGCCGGGCTGCTCCACGATATCGGCAAGATGGCGGTGCCCAAGGCGCTGCTCGACAAGCCCGGCAAGCTGGAGCCGCCCGAAATGGCGGTGCTGCGCCACCATCCCGAAAAGGGCCATGCGCTGTTGAGCGCCGGACGCGCGCTGCCCGAAGTGGTGCTGGACGTGTGCCTCCACCATCACGAGCGATGCGATGGCCGCGGCTATCCCAAGGGACTGCGCGGCGATCAATTGTCGCTGGCGGCACGAATGAGTTCGATCTGCGACGTCTATGACGCGGTCACCTCGCAACGTCCGTACAAGCGGCCATGGTCGCCGAGTGAGGCGCTGTCGCGGATGCGCTCGTGGAGCGGGCATTTCGACGCCGAACTGCTCGATCGCTTCATCGAGAGCATCGGCATCCACCCGGTCGGCGGTCTGGTGCGGCTCGAATCGAGCCGGCTGGCAATCGTGATCGCGGGCAACGATCAGGAGCCGACCCAGCCGCGCGTCCGCGTCTTCTACGATATCCCGGCGCAGCGCTTCATCGCGCCCTATGACCTGACCGCGACGATCGCGGCCGATCCGATCCATCGCGCCGAATGTGGGCAGCGCTGGTTCGGGGAGCGCTGGGACGCGCTCGAGATCGAGATACTGGACGGCCGTTCGTCCGCCATCAGCCTTGCGACGTCGAAGGGAGCCCTGTCGTGAACGCCTCGTCTTCGATCCCCGTCGCGTCGCGGCGCCGTCGCGGAATGCTGGGCTGGTTCGGTAGCGACGATCCCGCGCCCGCCACGCCGCCGCCACCCCCGCCGCCGGCAGGCAGCGTCTCGCAACAGCGCACCACCATGCTGCGCCGGCTGTTCGACGATATCGGCACGCTACTCTTCTCGCATGCGCTGACGCCATCGCCCTGCGCTTATAGCGTGCTCCATGCCTATGTCTCCGGTGAGGATCCAGCGACGGGGGAGGCGGTCGCCGAGCAATTGCGCAGCGGACAGGGCCTGAGCGACGCAAGCATCGCGAGGATCGCGGCGCGCAACGATGCGGCGCAGGCCGGTGCGCTCAGCCGGATCGCCGATGCGCTGGAGGCGCGGATCGGAGACTGCCTTGCCGCGGTCGGCGAGTCGCGCGGCTCCGCGGAGACGTTCGGCAACGCGCTGCATGTCGAGGCCGGTCGATTGAGCAGCGATCCGCAAGCGACGATCGCGCGGATCATCGGGCTGACCGAGGCTGCGGTCGAGGCGGCACGACTGGTCGAGGCGCAACTCCACAATGCGCGGCAGGAGGCCGATGCGCTGCGCAACGAGCTGCACCGGGCGCGCCAGGCCGCCGAGCACGATCACCTGACCGGCTTGCCCAACCGCCGCAGTTTCGAACAGCGGCTGCGCGCGACGATCGGCGGCGCGGAGGGCGGCAAGGCGGTGGTCGCGTTGATCGACATCGACGACTTCAAGCAGGTCAACGACCGGTTCGGTCATCCCGCGGGCGACCGCGTGCTCAAGTTCGTCGCAGCCTTCGTTCGCGCCGCCTTGCCGCGCGACGTGCTGCTGGCACGCTACGGCGGCGAGGAATTTGCATTGCTGTTCACGGGCATGTCGCTCGATCAGGCGGCCGCGGCGCTCGAAAAGGTGCGTGAGCGACTGTCGCAGCGCTCGCTGGTGCATCAGGAAACCGGCGCGTCGATCGGGCACATCACCTTCTCGGCAGGTATTTCGAAGGTCACCGACGAAGACGCGCTGACCGCCGCCGACCGCGCGCTCTACGCGGCGAAGAACCGCGGCAAGAACCAGATCGCGCGGGCCGATGCGTGATAAGGGGCGGCGATCCTGTGAAAGGGTGATCCGGTCTGAAGAGAGAATGGAGATGCCGTCTGGCAGCGGATTCGATCAAGATGGTCGGGCGATCAATGGCATGGCTGTCCCCCCGCCGCGCTCCGCCCAACGTTCCGCGAAGCCGTACAAGGGAAGGATCAGGCGAACGAATTCGGCACCCTCCGCGGTGAGGTAATACCCATGCCCCTTTTGCATCGCGACCAAACCCGCGTGGCGCAATTCGTGGAGACGGGCGTTGAGGCTGCTGGGTGGCGCGCAATCGCAGCGCTCGCGCAGAGCGCGCGCCGTTAGCGCGGTTTCCCGAAGCTCCCATAGAATTCGCAACGTCCACCGGCGGCCGACAAGATCGAGCAGAGCCATGATCGGCTTACCCGTTTGCGATCCGCGGACGCTGCGATCCGAGGCGGGCGATCTATCGGTTACCATATTGCCTTCCGCTACAAAAGATGTAGCAACGCTACGTTACATTTGGTGTAGCATGGAAGCGGCTGTGGCAACGATCGATCCTCTTGTTCCGCGCTACAGCGCGGAGGTGCAGCGTCGCTTCGATGCGGTGACGCCCCCTGGCGCAGAGCCCCTGTTGCTCTTCCGCGTGATGGCGAAAAGTGCGCGTGCATGGAGCAAGCTGGTAGGGGGCAGCTTGCTGGACCCCGGCCCGTTGACCTTGCGGCAGCGCGAGATCGTGATCGATCGTACCTGCGCGCTGATCGGATGCGAATATGAGTGGGGTGTTCATGTGGCGCTCTTCGCGGGGGCCGCGGGCCTGCAAAGCGCCGAGATCGCAGCGACCGTTTATGGCGAAGCAAGCGCCCCCTGCTGGACCCCCGCCGAAAGCCTTCTCGTCGCGGCGGCCGACGCGCTGGTCGCCAGAGGCAAGCTGAACGCACTCGAGGTCGCCGAGCTGAAGGTACATTTCAGCGAAGAACAGATCATCGAGATCATCCAGCTCTGTGGATACTATCGGACCATCGGCTATCTGGTGGGCACTTTCGACCTTCCGCTCGAAGAATTTGGTGCTCGTTTCGAGAAGAATTCGAAACCTTGCGGGGCGTGAGCATGGGGAGAGAAAAGGGGTGGCGGCGATGGAAGCGCTTTTCGGGGGTGGGCGGTAGCCACAGGACCTCGTCGTCGAGCGTTAGCGGTTCCTCTTTCCGGCCATCCACCACGTGAGCGCTCAGGTCGGGAGCGACGCGGTCCGCTCGTCTCTTCACGGACCCAGTCAAGCCTCTCGGTCATAGACCATTCCGTACCCAAGTTCGTACCGGGTTCGGGGGGTAAGCGACAGGTTTTGGGGCTGTTCGAAAAGCTTCCAACGCTAATCCCGCACCCTAACAAAGTGCTTCTCTCACGAGAGCAACACGCTCACGCACGTTGCGTCGTACACGCTAACAAAATCGATTTCGCAGCGAAGAAACGCTAACGAAGTTGTTGCCCTCGATTGCCAAAAAAAAGCCGACCAGCGATGGTCGGCCAAAGCAGTGTCCAAATCAGGAAAAACGCTAGTCCTGGTACCGGCTTCCCGTGAGGACGTAGCCTAGCAGGAAGCGGCCGTCGCACATCAAAAACGTAGGCGGCCGCCTTCGTGTGCAAGAACGTTGTCCGCGTTCGCCACGTCCCGCACCGCTCGACAGCAGTTTCCGCAGATCCTGCAGCCTGTCCTCGAAGACTGCCGCTCTGCGGCGGGCTAGGACATCGCGGTTCAGCCTGAACGTCTCGAAGGTTATCGCCGCTCGCGGGCTCAGCGAGACGAGGGTCCCGTCCAGCTTCGGCGTGAAGTGGCGATCGTATCCGGTCTCGCGGCTCGGGTCGATGAGCATATTGCGCTCGTTCGGCGGGTAGTTCGGCCACAGTCCCGAACCGCGTTCGACGTAGCTTCTTACCTGCTGTGGGCTCGGCAGGCTGCATCGCGAGCCTTCGACGGGAAAAAGCGGTTCGGCCGGTCTGCACTCGTCGCAGATGGGCAGGGGGTTCTGCCAGGCGTCCGCGAGCCAGACGTAGAACAGGTGCGCGTCCTTGCGGCTGGCGGCCGGCAGTGCGTTTCCGGCCGGTCTGAATCTATGCGCCGAGAGATCGACGACGCTCTCGCAGAAGGCGCAGCGGCCATTGGTGAACGCGGCCAGTGCCTGCACCAGCGCCGGCTCCGCGGCGTCGATGCCGAAGTGCGCCACGCTGGTCTGCGAACGCCGTCCCTTCTCGAGCGACATGAAGTCGAGCATCAGCTGACGGGATCGCTTCGCCTCCGCGGAGTTGAGGATTCCCGGCGCTTCCTTCGGCCGAGATACGTGCTGCATCGATCCCATCTCCCCCGTCCCCGGCCTAGTATGCATTGGCGTCGGGCAAGTGCAACGCCAGGGACAGCCGGCGTCATTCCGCCGACCCCCTCGTTGCAGCTTGAGCGCACCGAGCATTGCGGGAACGCGTACGAGATCTTCCGCATGACGAATTCTCTCAGCGCGAGAAATGGAGTATGCTCAGGCACTCCGGGGGGAAGATGCATGCGCCACAAGCTCGCGTTGTTCGCCGTCTCGCTAGCCATCACGTTGCTCGCGGGTGCCTCGCCAGCGAGAGCATGGGGTAAGTTCGGCCACCTCACCGTCTGCGAACTCGCCTATCGCAACTTCACTCCCACGACCCGGGCTGCCGTCAAGGACCTGCTCGCCACGGACCATGGCGGCATCAAGGTGAAGGGTCGCGGAAGGCTGCCGGATCGCTGGTACACCTCCTTCAACTTGGGTTGCCTGGAAGAGGACGAATTGCCGCGGCGCCATCGGGAGGACCACTTCATCAACGTCGCGCGAAGCGTGACCGCGATCGAGGACGGTTCCTGTCCCGAGGCCGGAGAATGCATCCTCGCCGGCATCGCTCGCGACCTGGCAATCCTCAGGGACACGTCGCGGCCGCGCGAGGAGCGCGTCTTCGCGCTCATGGCGCTGGGCCACTGGGTAGGCGACATCCATCAGCCGCTCCACATCTCCTTCGCCGACGACCGCGGAAGCAACGGGATCGAGGCGAAGCTCCAGGGGCGCTGCGGGACCGCGGCAGGCAAGCCGGACAATCTCCATGCCGTGTGGGACAACTGCCTACTGGAGGCGGGCCTATTCGAGCGCGTGCGGCAGCGTCAGGACTTCCGGCGGAGCTGGAGCCGGAATACGATCACATACCGCGCCGTCGACACGCTGCAGGCCAATACCGATCTGGCGACGGAGCAGGCGATCGTCGCCCAGGGGAAGCCTAGGGCGTGGGCGCAGGAGTCGTATGCCGTCACGCTCGAGCCTGGCGTCCTGTACTGCGTCCGGTCGGCTGGAGGCTGCGCCTATTCGGACAGCCAGCGCGAGCTGACCCGTTCCGCACCGCAGCGGCTGCAGCCGATCACGCAGCAGTATCTCATGCTCTACGCCCCCGTCGCTGAGGAAAGGATCAGGCGCGCAGGCTATCGTCTGGCCCACCTGGTCAACTCTGCACTCGATCCCGCGTACATGGGGCCGTCGCGCGACCGGAGCCAGCCCGAATGAGCGTCGAGAGCGAGGGATTTGGTGCAACGGGCGAAGGTCCTCAGGCGCTACCTGATTTCGAAGCCGCGCAGTTCGACCTCACCGATCCTCCCGAATGCGACATGGTCATGAAGGGCGGCGTCACCTCCGGGATCGTCTACCCCTACGCGATCCTCCAGATCGCCACCAAGTTCCGCTTGCGGTCCCTGGGCGGCACCTCGGCCGGCGCGATCGCTGCCGCTTTCGCGGCGGCCGCCGAATACGGCCGGCAGACGGGGAGGCCGGAGGCCTTTCTCGTCCTCAAGAACTATTGCGACGAGCTGCCCGAGCGGCTCCTCTCGCTGTTCCAGCCGACACCGGACCTCGAGCCTGCAGTCCAGAGCGTGAAGGCCGCGATGGCGAGCGGTGGCGTCGGGCCGCTGCTCCGACGCGGTCTGTCGAACGCGGCGCTTCCGGCGCTCGCCGGTGCGTCGGTGGCGGGAGGCACGGCGTGGCTCGCGCAGCCGAGCGTACTCGCCACCGGGCTGGCGGCGACGCTGGGCGCCGTGATTGCAGGAGGGTTCGTTCGCACCATAGGGCGTCCACTTGGTGGCGTCGCCGCCCAGCCCCT
This sequence comes from Sphingomonas phyllosphaerae, assembly GCA_036946405.1. Classification (NCBI taxonomy): domain Bacteria; kingdom Pseudomonadati; phylum Pseudomonadota; class Alphaproteobacteria; order Sphingomonadales; family Sphingomonadaceae; genus Sphingomonas; species Sphingomonas phyllosphaerae. The sequence continues at coordinate 1,298,491 of JAQIJC010000001.1, forward strand.
CGGCGTCGAGGATGCCCTGAACCTCGCCTTCAGTGCCTGCCGCAAGCAGTCGCATGAATAGTTCACGCTTCGACATCAGCTTCTCCCCCGATCCGCCGCATGCGCAGAGGCAAAAAGCCCTTGTCCATTGGTGCCGTGCGAACTCCCCGTGAGCATCATCATCACGCGAGACTTCTCACGATGCAAGTCGTGCCTAGGGTCAGGACCCATTGTTGTGAGCGTCGCGATCTGATTCAGGCTCCGCGAGGAGACCGGGATGAGCGACCTTTTTTGGCTGACGGACGAGCAGATCGAGCGGCTGCGGCCGTTCTTTCCCAAGAGCCACGGCAAGCCTCAGGTGGATGATCGGCGGGTGTTGAGCGGCATCGTGTTCGTCAACCGCAACGGGCCGCGCTGGCGAGATGCGCCCAGCGCCTACGGTCCTCACAAGACGCTGTACAACCGGTGGAAGCGCTGGGGCGATCGTGGCGTGTTCATGCGCATGATGGAGGGGCTGGCCGCGGGCGAAGCCGAGCCGAAGACCGTGATGATCGACGCGACGTACCTGAAGGCGCACCGCACGGCATCAAGCCTGCGGGTTGAAAAGGGGATCTCGGCCGCCTGATCGGCCGCACCAAAGGCGGCATGAACACCAAGCTCCATGCCGTTGCCGATGCGAACGGCCGACCGTTGAGCTTCTTCCTGACCGCCGGCCAGGTCAGCGACTATATCGGCGCGGCAGCCCTGCTGGACGACCTGCCAAACGCACAATGGCTGCTCGGCGACCGCGGCTATGATGCTGATTGGTTCCGCGACGCTCTTCAGGCCAAGGGCATCCAGCCCTGCATCCCGGGCCGGCGATCACGCAACGAGCCGGTCAGGTACTACAAGCGCCGCTACCGGCGCCGCAGCAGTATCGAGATCATGTTCGGCCGTCTCAAAGACTGGGGACGCGTCGCCACCCGTTACGATCGCTGCCCCACGGCCTTCTTTTCCGCCGTCGCTCTCGCTGCCACTGTTATCTTCTGGCTGTGATCAACGAGTCCTGACCCTAGCGATGCCCGCCGCGCCCGGCGACTTTCAAGCCTTCTTGGCAGTCAGGTGCTCGCTGAGGAACTTGTTCATCTCGAACATGCTTGCGGATCTTTTGCCGAAGATCTTCTCCAGCTTGTCGTCGGCGTTGATCTGCCGGCGGTCCTTGGCGTCCTGCAGGTCGTGCTTCTTGATGTAGTCCCAGACCTTACTGACGACCTCGCTACGAGGAAGGTCCTTGTCGCCGACGATCTCGGCGAGGTCAGGCGATGGCGTCACTGGAGCGGTAATGCCGCCCCGAGCCCCACCGGCAGGCTTGCCGGTCTTCTCGACCTTCTTCTCAGCGGCCTTGGTTTCTGCCTTGCCTCTTGCCTGGGCTGTCCGTGCCATATCTGTCTCCCTGTCTGAGCGCTTCATTGGCGTCGGAAAGCAGACGGACAAACTAAGACCTGGTTCCCGCTAGCCTGCATCGAGGCGGACAGCGCGTCGAATCACACCTTGCTTTTCCGAAACGTCAGGACCGACGCAGGTGCGCAACGATGCTGCCAAACGACCCTTTTCGACGCTTTGGTAGCGGCTAAGCGTGTGAGGCAACCGCGTGAGCGTGCACATCACGTCTGTTAGCCTGCAGGATTAAACGCTTAGCTGGGAAATGGTGCCCAAGGGCGGATTCGAACCACCGACACTGCGATTTTCAGTCGCATGCTCTACCAACTGAGCTACTTGGGCGCACCGCTTTTCAGCGGCGAGGCGCGTCCCCTAGTCGGTGTGGGGGTGGGTGTCCAGCGATTCCGTGTCGATTCTTTCACCTGGCAGGCGATAGCCCTCGCCAAGCCATTGCAACAGGTCGCGATCCTTGCAGCCGCGGCTGCAGAAGGGCGCGTGGTCGGGCATCGTCGGGGCGGTGCAGATCGGGCAGCGGGACATGTTCATCAATCGAAATAGGGGGTGCGACCGGTGCGGCGTACCAGTGTTTCGATCCATTCGGGACGGGATTCGAGCCGCTCGCGCACCGCGGGACGCAAACGGATCGCGTTCGGCGCGTCGAGCGGAATCCGTTCGAGCTGGCGAAGCGCGGCGCGGGCGGCGGCACCGACCGGATCGTCGCGGACCCGCTCAGGCAGCGAGGCGCGCGGGCGCGGGCGGACGATCTGGAGGAAGCCGAAACCATTGACCGCGGTACGCTCGAACGGCGGCGGCAGCGCGGCGTCGAGCGCCGCGGCGACCTGCTGGCGGAGCGCCTTGCCGGCGATGCTCGGGAAGTCGATGCCGATCGATCCGCCGATCGCGTGGCGGCGGATCGCCAGCGCGACGGCGGTGGCGGCGCGCACCGCGAGCTGGTCGAGCGGGCCATCGCCGTCGACGTCGAACAGCGTCATCGCCGGGGTCGGGGTCATGCGCAGCGCGCCGCCCGCGAAGGCGATCTCGCCGCTCTGCGCTTCCTCGATCACCTCCGACCAGCCCGCCGCCTCGAGTGCGTCGGGTTGGTGCGCGCGGAGCGTGCGGACCGGGTGCGGCGAGGCGGTGAGGCGCGCGAACAGGTCGGGGCCGGGCGCGGGGGCGGCGTCGGTGACGCGCGCGCGCGGGCGCTTGGCGCGGCCGGGCTCGGGGATTGCCTCGCGGGTCACCTCGATCGTGGTCGTGGCGCCGAGCGTCACGCGGGGCGGGGCGCGGTCGAGCAGCACCTCCTGCCCGTCGTCGAGCGTGGCGACCAGCTTCTCGGTCAGGCGTGCGCGCGCGACGGTGCCGACGCGCAAGGTGTCGGGAAGTTCGATGCGCGCGGCAAGGATGCGGTCACCGGCGACCAGCGCGGCGCGCGCCTCGCCGATCCCGTCCTCATAGAGCCATTCAGCCAAGAGCGACGCCGCTCGCCGCGAGCAGGGCGCGGGTTTCGAAGAGCGGTAGTCCGATCACGCCGGAGTGGCTGCCGTGAAGGAAGCGCACGAACGCCTCGGCGCGGCCCTGGATCGCATAGCCGCCGGCCTTGCCGAGCCCCTCACCGCACGCGACATAAGCATGGATCTCGGCAGGGGAGAGCGGCTTGAAGGCGACGATCGTGTCGGCGAGCCGGACGCGCTCGGTGCCGTCGGGCGCGATCGCGCAGACCGCCGACAGCGCGTGATGGCGCCGTCCGGAGAGCAGCCCGAGCAACTCGCGCTGGATCGCCTCGTCGGTGGCGGGGGGAAGGATGCGGCGGCCGAGCGCGATCGTCGTGTCGCCGGCCAGCACCGCCTCATCCGGCGCGCGCACGACCGCGCGCGCCTTTTCGACCGCGAGCCGCAGCGCATAGGCGCGCGGCAGTTCGCGCGGCTGCGGCGTCTCGTCGATGTCGGGCGCGACGATCCGGTCGGGCACGACCCCGATCCGCGCGAGCAGGTCGCGACGGCGCGGCGAGGAGGAGGCGAGGACGAGGCGGGTCATGGTCGCACGCCCGGTCGCGGGCGCGAGTGGGGACTTAGGACGGGCCGGGCCCACCGCGACCCGGCATGAAGCGGTAAGTGATCCGCCCCTTGGTCAGATCATAGGGGGTCAGTTCCACCAGAACTTCGTCGCCGACCAGCACGCGAATGCGGTTCTTGCGCATCTTGCCGGCGGTATGGCCGAGGATTTCGTGATCGTTCTCGAGCCGGACGCGGAACATCGCATTGGGGAGCAGCTCCACCACCTGCCCGCGCATCTCGAGGAGTTCTTCTTTCGCCAAACGGGGTCTCTTTCGCGTTGAGTGCGCGCGGCCTTAGCCGAGAAGACGAAAAAAGGAAAGGCGCGCGAAGGAGGGCGCCGCAAAGGCGCCCGCGTTGCCGGAGACATAGGTGTCCGGCTGCGAAGGCGCAAGGTACGCCGGCGACCGGGGCGGCACGCGACGGTGGTCAATGATGTTCGAGCAGCGTCGTCAGTTCGCGTGACAGGCTTTCGAACCGATACGGCTTGGCGAGGAAGCGCCCTTCGTCCGGGATGTCGGCACCCGTGGGGCGCATATCGCCCGAGGTGAGCAGGATGCGGATCGCCGGCCAGCGCTTGTGGACGACCTCCGCCAGCTTCAGACCGTCCATCGAGCCCGGCATCCGGATGTCGGTGAACAATACCTCGACATCGTCCGCACCCTCGAGCACCGCGAGCGCTTCGTCGGCACATGCTGCCTCGATGACCGAATAGCCGGCCTCTTCCAGCGCGTCGGCACCGATCATGCGGACGAACACTTCGTCCTCGACGATCAACACCGTGGCGGAGCGGGTTCTTTCCCGCGCGATCGATCCGGACATGGCGTCGCTCCGCCTAGCGGTCGCTGTGTCGTGCGCGCAGCAGCGCCAGCGCGGCAAGGCCCATCGCCGCCCCGGCGGCAGTGGCGGTGGCGAGGGGATGGCGGCCGGCGGTTTCATAGGCGCTGAGCCGGCGGCCGTGTTGATCGTGCGAGCGCTCCACGCCGTTGGCGACGGGGGCGGCAAGATTTTCGTGGCGGCTCGGCGTACGCTTCGGATCGCGCAGCCACGGTAGCAGCGCGCCGCCGAAGCGATCGAGCAGCCCGGGGAAATGCTGCGCGGTCAGCACCTGCAACCGCCCGGTGCCGCCCACCGTCACGTCGCGGCGGCGATGCTGGGCGGCGTCGAGGATCGCCTCCGCCACCAGCGCCGGATCATAGACCGGTGGCGGGAGCAGCGCCGCGCCATCCAGATGATTGGCGGCATGATCGGCGATTGGCGTGTCGATCCCGGCCGGCTTGATGAGCGTCACCGAGATCGGCAGACGGTCGGCGTTGATCTCGATCCGCAGCGAGTCGACATAGCCTTTCACGGCATGTTTGCTCGCGGCATACGCCCCCATGCCGGGGCTGGGAATGTCGGAGACGATCGACCCGACCGTAATCAGCGCACCGCCCGCGCGTTGCAGATGCTCGACCGCGGTGAGGCAGCCGTGGACCGCACCGAAATAATTGGTGCGCAGCAAGCGTTCATGCTCGTCCATCGGCGTATCGACCAGCTTGCCGTAGATGGCGACGCCGGCGTCGTTGACCCAGGTGTCGATACGGCCGAACCGCTCGACCGCCTTCGCCGCCGCGCGTTGCACGTCGCGCAGGTCGCCGACATCGGCGATCGCGAAGTCGGCCTGTCCGCCCGCATCGGCAATCTCCCGGACGATCCGCACCAGCGCGTCGCCATCGCGCGACACCAGCACGACGCGTGCGCCGCGCGCGGCGGCGAGGCGCGCGGTGACCAGCCCGATACCGGAGCTGGCACCGGTGATGAGCATGACCTGATCGGCGAGCGGCTTGAGCGTCGGGGTCATCGACCGTTCCCCGTCATGGACGTAGGACGCGGCGGCGCAAGGCGCGGATCGGGCATCGGAAGTCGTTCCATTGTAGTGCGAACCTTGCCTTTGTAACCCGCCGTGTCGCCATCGGTTCATCTTCGCGGAAGATTCGCGCGCGCCAGGACGATTGCCGACCTGCGCCGTGCGTGCTCAAGGAACGGCAGGCGGCGAAGGAGACGGGCGTGCGGACGGCGGGGATGATGATGGCCGGGATGGTGATGGTGGGGGCGCTGGTATCGGCGACCGCGGTGCAGGCGCAATCGGCGCGCGAGGTCCACTACGATCTGTCGTTCCCCGACGCGGCGCATCATCGCGCGCAGATCGTCGCGACATGGCGCGGCGTGCCCGCCGGGCCGCTGCGCGTGCAGATGGCGCGTTCCTCGCCGGGGCGCTACGCGCTCCACGAATTCGCCAAGAACGTCTTCGCGGTGACCGCGCAGGATGGCGCGGGGCGGCCGTTGCCGCTGACGCGCACCGACCCTTACGGCTGGAGCGTCGCCGGGCACGACGGCACCGTGGTGATCCGCTACACCTTGTTCGGCAATCGCGGTGACGGCACCTACGTGCAGGTCGATACGCGCCACGCGCACCTCAACCCTCCCGCGGCGTTGATGTGGGCAAGCGGCTTCGATGCCGCGCCGGTGCGGGTCAGGATCACGTCCCCCGATCCGGGCTGGACGATCGCGACGCAATTGCCGGCGGTGGCGGGGCAGCCGAACACCTTTGCCGCGCCGGACCTGCAATATCTGATGGACAGCCCGATCGAGGTCGCGCGGCAGGAGATCCGCGCGTGGCCGGTCGGCGAGGGCAGGCAACGCTATACGATCCGGCTGGCGGTGCATCATGACGGAACCGCCGCCGAGGTCGACCGGCTTGCGGCACAGGTGCAGCAGTTGATCCCGCAGCATCGCAAGCTGTTCGGCGAATGGCCGCATTTCGATTACGGCAGCTACACGTTCCTCGCCGACTACACGCCGCAGATTTCCGGCGACGGCATGGAGCATCGCAATTCGACGGTCGTGACGACACCGACCGCGCTCGACGGCACCAATGCCGTGCAGCTCTCGACGATCTCGCACGAATTCTTCCATGCGTGGAACGTCGAGCGATTGCGCCCGCGTGCGCTGGAGCCGTTCGACTTCACGCGGGCCAATCCGACTCCGTCATTGTGGTTCGCGGAGGGGTTCACGAACTATTACGGACCGTTGATGCTGCGTCGCGCCGGGTTGACCGATGTCGACGGCTGGGCACGGGCCACCGCGGCGACGCTCAACACCGTGTTGTTTTCCCCGGCCCGCCGCAACGGCGGCCCGCAGGAAATGAGCCTGCGCGCGCCGTTCGCCGATGCCGCGACCTCGATCGATCCGGTCGCACCCGACGTCTATCTGTCCTATTATCCTTATGGACAGATCGTCGCGCTGGCGCTGGATCTGTCGATCCGGCAGCGATTTCCGAAGCGGACGCTGGACGATGTCATGCGCTACCTGTGGCAGACCTACGGCAAGCCCGAGCGGCCCTATTCGCCCGACGACCTTCGGCGCGGACTTGCAACGGTGACCGGCGATGCCGCGTTCGCCGACGCTTTCTTCTCCGCCTCGGTGAACGGAAGCGCGTTGCCCGACTTCGTTCCGCTGCTCGCACAGGCCGGACTGGTGTTGCGTCCGGCCGCGCCGCGACATGGCTATATCGGTGCCGGTGCCGTCACGGAGACTCCCGCCGGCGTAGCGTTGCTGGCGGCGCCCGTGGCGGGCTCGCCGCTGGACGGTGCCGGGCTGGATGCCGGCGACCGGATCGTCGCGATCGATGGTGCGCCGATCGTCGATGCGGCCGGATGGAACGCCGCGCTGGAGCGGATGACGCCCGGCGCGACGGTGACGGTCCGCTTCGCACGGACGGGTGTCGAGCAACAACGCAGCCTGCGCGCGCTGGCCGATCCCCGGCTGGAGATCGTGCGGGTCGAGACCATCGGCGGCAAGCTGAGCGCCAGACAGCGCGCGTTCCGCGCCCAATGGATCAACGGATAATTAACCTTCTCAATCTAGGTCATAACCGCCTGTGTCACTGATTGACACAGGCGGTGGCGAGGCGGACAGTCGCATGATGGCCCAACGTCTAGCGCGTAACGTGTCGCTCACGCCAGAGCTGGAAACCTTCGTCACCGACAGTCTGGCGACCGGCGACTATGGCAACGCCAGCGAGGTGGTGCGAACCGCCCTGAAGCTGCTGCGCGATGGCCCGTCGCCGCGGGAGACGCCGGGTATCTGGCCGGTCGGCGGCGGCGAATGCGGGGCGTTGATCCGCAGCGCCGACTGGACGCGCCACGCTTTGGGGCCGGTCGAGCGCTGGTCGCCCGCCTTGCGCGTGACGGTGGCAAACGTCGTCAACTCGCCGGTGCCCAAGGTGCTGATGTGGGGGGGCGACGGCGTGCTGCTCTACAATGACGCCTATCGCGAGATCCTCGGCGCGCGCCACCCCGGCGGTATGGGCGAGACCGCCGCGGCAGTGTTCCCCGAGATCGCCGACTGGAACCGGGCGATCATCGATCGCGGCCTTGCCGGCGAGGTCGTCAGCTATCGCGATCAGCCGCTGACGCTGATTCGCGAGTCCGGGCCGACCGAGTTGTTCTTCGACCTGTTCTACACGCCGGTGATCGAAAGCGACGGCAAGCCCGGCGGGGTGCTGTGCACCGTGATCGACAATACCGCCCGGCTGCTGCTGGAGCGGCGACTGGCCGCCAGCGAAGGCGAGCTGCGGATGGTCACCGACGCGCTGCCGTTGCTGGTCTCGTTCATCGACCGCGATCTGGTGTATCGCTACGCCAACCAGCATTATTACGAATGGTTCGGGATCGGTCCCGACGACGTCATCGGGCGCCACACCCGCGACGTGATCGGCGCGGAGAATTTCGAGCGCCGCCGCCCGTTCATGGAGCGCGCGCTGGCCGGCGAAACGATTGTCGAGGATTCGCTGATCCAGCATGGCGACGGATCGTGGCGGCGTGCCGACATCCGCTACCTGCCGCGGATCGACGAGCGGGGCGAAGTGCTCGGCTTTCAGGTGATCGTGCTCGACGTCGAGGAGCGGGTGCGGCGCGAGGAAGCACTCAACGCCAGCAACGCGCGCTTCCGCGCCGCGATGGAGGCGATGCACGGCGTGCTGTGGACCAACGACGCCGAGGGGCGGATGGTCGGCGAGCAGATCGGCTGGGCGATGCTGACCGGGCAGACGCCCGAGCAATATCAGGGCTATGGCTGGGCCGATGCGGTGCATCCCGACGATGCGCAGGCATCGGTGACGGCGTGGCGCAAGGCGGTCGAATCGAAATCGACCTTCGTGTTCGAGCATCGCGTTCGCCGTCATTGCGGGACGTGGCGGACCTTCGCGGTGCGCGCCGTGCCGCGGATCGACGCGCGGGGCGAGGTGGCGGAGTGGGTCGGGGTCCACACCGATATCACGCACCAGCGCGCCGCCGAGGCCGCGCTGCGCGACCATGCCGAACAGCTCGAGCGGCAGGTGCGCCACCGCGAACGCGCCGAGGAGCAGCTCCGCCAGCTCAACGAGACGCTGGAGACGCGCGTGATCGAGGAGATCGCGTCGCGCCACGCCGCCGAGCGCAAGCTGGCGCAGGCGCAGAAGATGGAGACGGTCGGCAAGCTGACCGGGGGCGTCGCACACGACTTCAACAATCTGCTGCAGGTCGTCTCGGGCAATCTCCAGCTCTTGCAAAAGGACATCGCGGGCAATGACCGCGCCGAGACGCGCGTCGCCAACGCGCTGGCGGGGGTATCGCGCGGGTCGCGGCTGGCGGCGCAATTGCTGGCGTTCGGGCGGCGGCAGGCGCTGGAGCCGAAGGTCGTCAACGTCACGCGCTTCGTGCGCGGGATGGACGACATGCTGCGCCGCGCGATCGGCGAGGGGATCGAGGTCGAGACGATCTTCGGCGGCGGGCTGTGGAACACCTTCATCGATCCGGGCCAGATCGAGAATGCGCTGCTGAACCTCGCGATCAACGCGCGCGATGCGATGGACGGGCAGGGCAAGCTGACGATCGAACTCGCCAACGCACACCTCGACGACGATTATGCGCGCCGCCACGACGAGGTCGAGCCGGGGCAATATGTGATGCTGGCGGTGACCGACACCGGTTGCGGCATGTCCGACGAGGTCGTCGCGAAGGTGTTCGAGCCGTTCTTCTCCACCAAGGCGGAGGGCAAGGGCTCGGGGCTGGGGCTGTCGATGGTCTACGGCTTCGTCAAACAGTCCGGCGGGCATGTGAACATCTATTCCGAGCCGGGGCACGGCTCGACGATCCGCCTGTACCTGCCGCGCGCGATGGAGCGTGAGGACGTCGAGGTGGTGCTCGACTCCGGGCCGATCGCGGGCGGAACCGAGACGGTGCTGGTGGTCGAGGACGATGACGAGGTCCGCGCCACCGTGGTCGAGATGCTGGGCGACCTCGGCTATCGCGTGCTCAAGGCGGTCGATGCACAGAGCGCGCTGAGCGTCGTCGAGAGCGGGATCCCGATCGACCTGCTATTCACCGACGTGGTGATGCCGGGGACGCTCAAGAGCCCGGAGATGGCACGCAAGGCGCGCGAGCGGCTGCCCGATCTCGCGGTGCTGTTCACCAGCGGCTATACCGAGAATTCGATCGTCCACGGCGGGCGGCTGGATGCGGGCGTCGAGCTGCTGTCGAAGCCGTATACGCGCGAGGCGCTGGCGCGGAAGATCCGGCACGTCCTCGCGCAACAGGCGCAGCGCCGCGAGAGCGTCGCGCCGCGGCCGCCCGTGACGCCGCCGCTCGCCGAGACGATGGCGGCGCGGCGGACGATCCTGCTGGTCGAGGACGATATGCTGATCCGCAGCGCGACCGCCGAGGTGTTGCAGGAGGCGGGGCATGTGGTGGTCGATGCGGCCAGCGCGGAGGAAGCGATGGCGGCGTTGCAGACCGCGCCGATCGACGCATTGGTGACCGATGTGCATCTTCCGGGAACGTCGGGTCTGGAGCTGGCCGGTCGCGCCGCAGAATTGCACCCGGGCATCCGCATCGTGGTGGCGAGCGGCGATATCGGCGCGGTGACGGCGGAGGAGCCGAACATGCACCTGCTCGCCAAGCCGTATAGCGCGCGCGAGTTGCTGGCGTTGCTGGGGGAGCAAGTGGCGCGCGAGCGGGCGCGCGAGGGGGAGGGGTAAGCTCTGCTTCTTCACCCCTCCCCTTCGGGGGAGGGGCCGGGGGTGGGGCATGTCCTCGACCCTAGAGCGTTACCGGACCAAGTTGAACCACCGTCATCGCCCTGCGGGCGACCGCTGCGCGGCGGGGCGCTTTCGGTGTGATGCCGCGTTGCTCGTCGGTCACGATGCTTTTGCATCGCTCCCTCCTCACGCCTCGCACCACACCAAAATCTCCTCCGTGCCGATGATCCAACTTGGTCCGGTAACGCTCTAAGATTCGCGGAACTTCCCCACCCCAACCCCTCCCCTGAAGGGGAGAGGCTTTCTGATCGTCAACCCGCCGTGAACGTCATCCCAGCGCGGGCGATGAGGCGGTCGCGGAGCGGTGCGCCCATGATCGCGCCGGGGGTCCAGATGCCGCCCGGGGCCTCGACGTCGCGGAGCAGGCACAACGCGCTTTCGGCGAGCATCTTCGACGTGCAGCCATAGCCGGGGTCGCTGTCACCGGTCACGACCGCGTCGATGCGGGTGCCATCAGGCATCAGACCGGCAAAGAGGATGTCGAAATGGCCGGCGTCGCGCTCGGCCTTCGACGGACCTTCGCCCGACTTGGGCGCCTTGTCGCCGGCGAATGGATTGAGCTTGGCCAGCGCCTCGGCCGCGGCCTTGCCGAGATCGCCGAGCCCGGTGACCACCATCTCGTCATAGACCAGATCGCCCCAGCGCTGTCCGAGCAGGAAGTTGGTGCGGTGAACGTTCTTGGTGTTGATCGGCGCCATGATGAACGGCGCGACCCACGACTGGAGCGTCGCGTCATACTCGGGGAGCAGCCCGCTCGGCTGGTGGGGGCCGGCATGGCCGGGGGTGAGCGCGAACGGATCGCTGAGCAGGCCGAACAACGACGGTTGGCGCGCGGCGGCGGCGAGCGTGGCCTTGAGGCTGGCGGCGGTGCCGCCGGAGAAGCCGCCCTTCATGCGCCGGACGCGCGCCTTGATACGCGGCACCGGCGTGCCGAACCGCGCGAGCGTCGCTTCCTGCAACGTCATCACGCCAAGATCGAACGGGATCGAGTCGAACCCGCGCGAGAAGACGATCCGCGCGCCGCTGCGCTGCGCCTCGTCGTGATGCGCATCGATCATCTGGCGCATCCATGCCGGCTCGCCGCACAGGTCGACATAAGCGGTGCCGGTGGCGGCGCAGGCGGCGATCAACGTGCTGCCGTGGAGTTGATACGGGCCGACGGTGCTGATGACGACCGTGGCGCGGCGGCACATCGCCTCCAGCGTGGCGGCATCGTCGCTGTCGGCGATGATTGTCGCGACGTCGGTCGCCAGATCGTCGCGCACCACGGCCAGCTTGTCGGCGGAACGACCGGCGATCGCCCAGCGCAGCCCGTCGGGCTCTCGTTGAGCAAGATATTCGGCGACGAGCTTGCCGGTGAAGCCGGTCGCGCCGAACAGGACGATATCGAATTCGGCAGCCATGTTTCAGTCGGTGCCGACACCGGTCAGCGGGGTTCCGGAGCCACCAGCGCGATCGTCGCCGGGATCCTCGCCGTCATGGCCGCCACCAGCGCCGGCGCCGCTGCCCCGTACCGCGCCGGTCGCGGGGTCGAACGACGCACGGCGGCCGGCGTCGCCCGCCGACGGGCCGAGCACCGAGCGTTTCGGCGCGACGGAGCCGGCCGGCATGTCCTCGGCAAGCTTGCGCTCCTCGTCGAGCGTATAGCCCTGGCCGAATTTGCCGGTGTCCTTGTCGAAGGCGGTCCGGCGGCGATGCTGCGGGTCGACGGGGTCGGTCATGGTGCGGCAACGCGCGGCGCGGGGTGATGATCCGTGCGGATAAGCGCGTGGTTGGAGGCTCTGCTTCTCCCGTCCACCACTTCCGTCACCCCGGACGTGTTCCGGGGTCCACCGTTCCGATAAACAAACGACTGATAGGTCCGCGGAACGGTGGATGCCGGAACACGTCCGGCATGACCGGCGCGTTTCGCGAAGGTTTCGATCAAGTCCGGGGCGACGAGAACATCACCGCCGCGCGCCCTGCTCTGCCGCCAGCGCCATCGCCTGTGCCGTGCCGGTCGCGGGTTTGACGCGCGCCGCGGGTTCGTTGCGGCCGAGCGTCAGATACAGCACGCCTGCGATCAGCACGCAGATCGCGAGCAGGGCGGGCCAGCCGGCGCTGCTGCGCTGGCCGATCGGGCGATGGTCGTGCGACATGGCAATTCTCCGGCGGTCGAAACAATCGTCGGATGTAATAACCTGTGTTGCGGGCGTGTTCCGGGCTGGCCGGTGAGATTTTGTTGCTGTCAGGCGGCGTGCTGATGCGCGTCGCGGTCGGCCATCGCGGCCTCCGCCTGCGCCAGCGCGCGCGCATCGTCGACATCGAGCCACCAGGCATCGCCGATGTCGATCACCCGCGCCTCGCCGGTCCGGGCCAGCGCCTCGACGCCGGCCGAGATCGAACCGGGGCCGCCGGCGGCGATCGAGGCGCGCAGCGCGTCGTGGAAGCGGGCATCGACCGCGAAGACGCCGGTGTCGAAGCAATTATAGTCGGGAAGGTGTTTGCCGATCGCGACGATCCGGTCGCCCTCCGCGCGGACGCGCGTGACGTCGTCCATGTCGACAAGCGGATTGTCGAGCCGGCGATCGACGCCGAGCGTCAGCGCCGCGTCAGGGGCGGTGGCGACGCGCGCGATCAGCGCCGGATCGACGAGATGATCGGCCATCATCAGCAAATGCCGCCGCGCGCCGATTACCTCGGCGCCGGTCAGCACCGAATGGCCGTTCGACAGCGACCAGTCCGGGGTGCGCACGCAGCGTACCGGCAGGTCGAGCGTCGCGGCAGCGAGCGCCAGATGGCGTTCGAGCCGCTCCGCTTCATGGCCGGTGACGACCGTGACATCGGCGACGCCGCCCGCGCGGGCGGCGCGCAGCACGCGCTCGATCAGCGGAACGCCGTGGACCAGCGTCAGCGGTTTCGAGGGTGACACCTCGCGCAGCCGGCTGCCATAGCCGGCCGCGACGATCAGCGCGTGCAAGGTCGAGAGGCCTTATTCGGCGGCGAGGCGCGCGTCGGCGTGGATGAACTCGTTGGTCATCGCGGCCGCCACGTCGTCGGTCACCTGCTGCGGCGGGTGCTTGCAGAAGAACGCCGACGGGCCTTCCAGCGCGCCGCCGATGCCACGCTCCAACCCGAGCTTTACGCAGCGGATCGCGTCGACCACGACCGCCGCCGAATTCGGCGAATCCTCGACCGACAGGCGCAATTCGAGGTTCATCGGCACGCCACCGAACAGGTCGCCCTCAAGCCGCAGGAAGCACAGCTTGTTGTCGCCCAGCCACGGAATGTAGTCCGACGGACCGACGTGGATGTTCTCGTCCGCCAGCCGCTCGGCGATCACCGCCTGCACCGCCTCGGTCTTCGACTCCTTCTTGCTCGCCAGCCGGTTGCGGTCGAGCATGTTCATGAAGTCGGTGTTGCCGCCGGTGTTGAGCTGATAGGTGTGATCGATCGTCACGCCGCGCTGGCCGAACAGGTTCGACAGCACGCGGTGGACGATCGTCGCGCCGACCTGCGCCTTCACGTCGTCGCCGATGATCGGCAGGCCGGCGTCGGCGAACTTCTTCTCCCACTCCGGGCGCGAGGCGATGAACACGGGCATGCAGTTGACGACGCCGAGACCGGCCTCGAGCGCGCACTCCATGTAGAATTCGGTCGCGTCCTGGCTGCCGACCGGCAGGAAGTTGACGAGGATCTCGGCGCCCGAGTTCTTCAGCTCGGCGATGATCTCCGCCTTCTCGGCGTCCCGGGTTTCGTTGATCTCGAACCCGCGATCGTTGGCCGCGGTCAGCATGTGCGGCGCGACGCCGTCCAGCTTCGCGCCCATCTTCACGATGGTGCCGGTCTTGGGCACGTCGGCGTGGAAGACCTTGGTGCAATTGGGCTTGGCGAAAATCGCTTCACCCAGATCAAGGCCGACCTTGCGCGAGTCGACGTCAAATGCCGCGACGAACTCCAGATCGCCGACCTTGTATCCACCGATGTCCTCGTGGATCAGGCCCGCGGCGGTGTTGCTGCCGGCATAGTGATATTTCCCTTGAATAAGGCTGCTTGCGCAGTTGCCGACACCGATAACCGCAACCTTGATCGTCGCCATTCTACCCCACTTGCCGACGCTTAGTCGGACGAAAAGCCATTTTACGTTGCCGCTTCGTGACAGATACGTGGCATCTGTCAAGCGAGCCGATGCGCTGTATAGGCGCAGCGGGGCAATCTCGCGAGGGACCGCGTGAACGAATCTGAAACGGCTGTGGCGGGAAAGCCGCGCGAGCTGCAGGGTTTTCTGAACAGGGTATTGTATCACCCGCTGGCGCACCGGCTGGCGAAGGCGCTGGTGCCGACTCCGGTGACGCCGAACATGGTGTCGAGCGCCGGCGCGGGAATGGTGATGGTGACCGCGGTGCTCTACGCCTGGGTCGCGACCCCGGTGGCGATCGCGATCGGCTTCGCGCTGCATTGCGGCTGGCACGTCGTCGACGGCGCGGACGGTGCCTTGGCGCGGATGTCGGGGCGCGCCTCGCCGTCGGGCGAGATCGTCGACGGGCTGTGCGACTATGCCGGGCACGGGGTGCTGTATCTGTTGCTGGCGGGAGCGCTGGACGACACCGTGGGCTGGATCGCGTGGCCGATCGCGATCGCCGCGGGGCTGAGCCGCGCGGTGCAATCGGTGTTCGCCGAGAGCCAGCGGCGGACCTATCAATGGTGGGCGTATAATACGCCCTGGCTGCAGAACGCGAAGTCGGACGGGCGCGGGATCGGGGTGGCGCTGTCCAATCTTTACCTGAGCGTGTGGCACGCGCTGTCGCGTCCGACGCAGCGCGTGAACGCTTTGGTGGCGAGCGCCGAGGCCGATCCGCCCGAGCGGCGGCGGATCGCCGGGATCGCGCGGACGATCGGATCGCGCGCGCTGCCGCTGCTGGCGGCGCTTGGCGCCAATCCGCGCACGATCCTGTTGGGGCTGAGCATGATTGCGGGGACGCCCTTGTGGTTCTTCCTGATCGAGATCGTGGTGCTCAACGTCGGGCTGGTGCTGGCGATCATGCAGGCGGCCTATCTCGGACGGCGGATCGCGGGGCTGATCGCCGACGGGCACCAATAAGCTTGCCGGAACCCGTCCGTGCGGCGGCGGGTTGGCGCGACATCAATCATAGGGAGGAACGACGATGCGACGGGTTCTGACGTTGACGGGGGTCGGGCTGGCGGCGCTGTCGCTGGCGGCGTGCAACGACGAGGGCAAAATGGACACCGGCACGCCGGTCGCGGGCGGCGCGCGCGCGGTGGCGATGCTGGCGACCGCGACCGGCGCGCCCGCCGGCCGCGCCAGCGCGACCGACGTGGCGGGGGGCGTGCGCTTCACGATCGACGCGAAGGGAATGCCGGCGGGCACGCATGGCGCGCACGTCCATATGGTCGGGCGCTGCGACGCGCCGGACTTTACGAGCGCGGGCGGACACTGGAACCCGACGCAGAAGAAGCACGGGACGATGAACCCGCAGGGACCGCATCAGGGCGATTTGCCGAACCTGGTGATCGGCAGCGACGGGCGCGGGACGATCGGCGCGGTGATCCCGGGCGCGACGCTTGCGGGGCTGCTCGATGCCGATGGTGCGGCGATGGTGATCCATGCCGGGCCGGACGACCTGATGACCGACCCGAGCGGCAATTCGGGCGGGCGGATTGCGTGCGGGGTGTTCCAGGCGTCGTGACGTTGTGAGGGCAGGCTAACGGCCGTTCGTGCTGAGCCTGTCGAAGCACGGGGTCGGGGCACGCCCTTCGACAAGCTCAGGGCGAACGGAATCGACCGGTCGGCCCTTGTCAAACCGGCTCCCCCGCCGTCCGCGCGCGTGCTTCGCGGGTGCGTTCGGCGGCGGGAAAGCGGCGGTAGGCGACCAGCCCGGCCGCGAGCGTGATCGGCACGCTGAGCAGCAACGACAACATGCCCGTCGACAGGCTGCCGCTCAGCGTCGAGATCCGGCCGGCGAGGTACGGGCCAAGCGCGAGCCCGATCAGCGTCGTGCCGATGAAGAAGGTCGCGGTTGCGGTGCCGCGCATCCGCGGCAGCACCAGATCCTGCGTCGCGGCGGCGGCGGCGCCCAGCCCCCAGGCCGCGAACACCTGCGCGCAGAACACACAGACATAGAGCACGATCGGCGTCGCGGTGGTGTAGCCCGCGATCATGAACGGCACCGGCAGTACTGCGCTGGCCAGCACCGGCACCAGCCGCCCGGCCGGGTTGCTGCGCCGCAGCCGGTCGGCGAGCAGTCCGCCGGTGGTGACGCCGATGAACCCCGCCGCCGCGCCCGCGCCGCCGATGAACAGCCCGGCCTGTGCGGGGGCGACGCCGAGCACGCGGATCGCATAGGGGGCGGCCCAGAAGCTCGACGCATAGGCCATGAAGGCGTTGAGCCCGTAGGCCACCACGGTGCAGAGAAAGGCGGGCGTGCCGAGGATCAGCGCGAAGGTCGGCGGGTCGCGATGCCGCAGCGCGCAGCCCCAGGAGAAGACCGCATAGAAGCCGACGCCGACCGCGATCCACTGCGGCAGCGGCTCGCCGAGCGTGTGGAGCAGGACGACGAGCGCGACGGTGACCGCCAGCCCGGCGAGGTTGACGAGCAGCGCGCGGCGCCCGAGCCGTGCCGCACCGATCAGCGTGAGCGGCGGGAGGATCGTTATCAGCTCGTCAAAGAAGGCGCGGAACGGTGCCGGGTGCGATGGCGGCGTCGGCAGCCCCTCGACCGCGCCGCGTACCGGCTCGCGCAAGGTCGCCACGACCAGCGCGAGCACCAGCCCTGGCACGCCGACCGCGAGAAACGCCGCCTGCCAGCCGGCGAGCCCGAGCGGCCCGCCGCCGGGGTAGGCGCGGTTCCAGTTCTGGACGATCAGTCCGCCGATGAACAACGAGCAGCCGCCGCCGACATACAGGCCCGCCGAATAGATCGACAGCGCGGTGGCGCGCAGCCGCTTGGGGAAATAATCGGAGATCAGCGAATAGGCCGAGGGGGAGGCGGTCGCCTCGCCGACGCCGACACCGACCCGCGCGGCGGCGAGCTGTGCGCCATTGGCCGACAGCCCCGACAATGCGGTCATCGCCGACCAGAGCGTCAGTCCGGCGGTCATCAGCCGGACGCGGTGCCAATTGTCGGCCAGCCGGCCGAGCGGGATGCCGAACAGCGCGTAAAAAACCCCGAAAGCGGTGCCGTAGAGGAAGCCGAGATCCTCGTCGCGCAGGTTCAGGTCGCGCTTGATGTCTTCGGCGAGGATCGAGATCACCTGTCGATCGACGAAGTTGAGGACATATACCAGGAACAGCAGCCCCAGCACATACCATGCATAGCCGCTTGCGCGGCCGTCCTGCTCTCCGGCCATGCATCCTCCCGATTTTTCCAGTAGCGTATCAGAGTAATGGGGTGAGGGAAGGGGCTGCTCCCCTCCCCTGAAGGGGAGGGGCTTACCTGGATCGAAGCTCGGCGATCCTAGTCCAAAGGCCACCTTGCCACCGCCTCGTAACGCGCGCCTTCGTGGCCGAGGATGCTCTCGTACAATATCAGGTGCGGCATCGTGAAGTCGGGCGACGCGAGTGCGGCGTGGGCGGCGATCCAGCGGTCGATTAGTGCCGGGTCGCCCGCGGTGCGGGAGAAGCGCGCGAGCGTGACGTGGGGCAGATAGCGGCGCGGGTCGGGTGCGACGCCGGCACGGGCGAGCGCCTGATCGACCTTGCGGTGGAGCGCGGCAAGCGGCTCGGCGGGGACGACGCGCGCCCAGAGCGTGTCGATCCGGCCGCGCTTGTCGAAGGTGCCCGCGCCATCCAGCCGGACGGTCGGCGCAGGGGCGACGATCCGCGACAGCGCAGTGGCGACGTCCTCGGCCTGTCGCCGGTCGACCTCGCCGATGAAGCGTAGCGTGACGTGCAGTTGCTCGTCGTCCTGCCAGCGCGCGCCGGGCAGGCCCTCCATCGCGTCCAGCAACAGGGT
Organism: Sphingomonas phyllosphaerae; assembly: GCA_036946405.1. NCBI lineage: Bacteria > Pseudomonadati > Pseudomonadota > Alphaproteobacteria > Sphingomonadales > Sphingomonadaceae > Sphingomonas > Sphingomonas phyllosphaerae. The sequence goes on from JAQIJC010000001.1 coordinate 1,317,012, forward strand.
GCGGATCGCAGGGGGCGGGCGCAGCGCGACGAAGAGGCGGTGCATGGGGCTGTAACGAACCTTTGCTGGATCGGATGCGCCATCGTGCCTCGCTTGAAAAGCGGGAACCGACGCGCGATATTCTCCGTATCCGACCCATTCGTTCGGATGAAGGAGCAAAGAGACAATGGCCAATTGGTCCGATCCCCGGCCCTCCGCTGCCCCGTTTGGCGGGGCCGCTTCGGGCACCCGCACGGAGGCGCGTGACGCCGGCCTGCGGTCGTACATGCTGTCCGTCTACAATTACATGGCCTCGGGCGTGCTGCTGACCGGCATCGTCGCGCTCGGCTTTGCGTTGTCGGGCTATGCACAGGCGGTGTTCGGCACGCCGCTGCGCTGGGTCGTGGCGCTGGCGCCGCTGGCGTTCGTGTTCGCGATGAGCTTCGGACAGGGCAAGTTCTCGACGTCGACGCTCAAGGCGATGTTCTGGGGCTTCGCGGTCGCGATGGGTCTGTCGCTGTCGTCGATCTTCTTCGTCTATTCGCCGATCGCGATCGCGCAGGCGTTCGCGGCCACGGCGGCCGGCTTCGCGGCGCTGAGCCTGTACGGCTATACGACCAAGCGTGATCTGTCGGCGTTCGGGACTTTCCTCATCATCGGCCTCGTCGGGCTTATCGTCGCGAGCCTCATCAATCTGTTCGTTAACTCGGGGCCGCTCGGCCTGCTGATCTCGCTGGTCGGCGTGCTGCTGTTCGCGGGGCTGACCGCCTACGACACGCAGCGTACCAAGAGCCTGTACTTTCAGGTCGCGGGCTATGGCCCGGAAATGGTGGGCAAGGCGGTCGTGATGTCGGCGCTGAGCCTGTATCTCGACTTCATCAACATGTTCCTGTTCATCCTGCGCCTGTTCGGCGGGAACCGCGACTGATCCGCGGGATTGAGTGATCGAACGTCAGGGGCTCGGCGGGTGATCGCCGGGCCCTTTCTCTTGTGCGAAAGGAAGGGGCGAGGATGCGCCTGTCGATCGAGGCGGTGCTGGATTACGGCTTTCCCGCCCCCGCCGACGTCTTGCTGCAAGTCGAGGTCGCGGCATTGCCCGACCAGATGCTGGAGACGCAGTCGCTGGTGATCGAATCGGATCAGCCGATCCGCGCGGTCGCGGGCGAGGACGGGATCGGGCAACGCTGCTGGGCGCGCGCCGAGCACCGGTTGGTGGCGCGATACAGCGCGATCGTCGCGATCGATCGGCCGCAGGTACGGCTCGAGACATTGCCCGCCACCCCGGCCGCGCGGTTGCCCGCGGCGACGATCCCGTATCTGTTGCCGAGCCGCTATTGCGAGGCCCACCGTTTCGACCATTTCGTGCGGCGTACCTTCGCCGGGCTGAGTGGCGGCGCGCTGGCGGTGGCGCTCGCCGACTGGGTGCGCGACAATCTCGACTACGCCCCGGTCGCGCCCGGTGGCGGTGCGCTGCATACCTTTGCCGAGCGGCGTGGCGTCTGCCGCGACTATGCGCATCTGCTGGTCGCGCTGGCGCGCGCGGCGGAGATCCCGGCGCGGTGCGTCTCGGCCTATGCGCCCGGCGTCGACCCGCCCGACTTTCATGCGGTCGCCGAATTGTGGCTCGATGGCGCATGGCATCTGCTCGATGCCACCGGCATGGCGCGCGCCGACGAAATCGCGCGGGTCGGTGTCGGACGCGATGCGACCGACATCGCGTTCATGACGATCTTCGGCACCGCCAGCCTGTGGGAGCAGCGGGTGCGGGTCACCCGGCTCGCCTAGGAACGCGGGCGCGCGACCGGCGTTGAGATGTGAACCAATATGTCCGGATGAGGAGGGTATGATGACCGAAGCGAGCCCGATCGACGACCGCGCGCTCGACAGCCTGTCGGTGGCGCCCGCTGACGAAAAGGCCGGTGCGTCGCGCAATGCGCGCCAGGATGCCGGACAGGATCGCTCGATCGAAAAGCGGCTGGCCAAGCATCCCGCCAGTGACGATGCGCGCCTCGACGAAGGGCTCGACGAGACGATGGACGCCTCGGATCCAGTATCGATCACGCAGCCGGGGCGTGGCGAACCCGCGCCGTCGTCCGGGTTCGATGCCGCCGAGGAAGCGGAGCGGCAGCGCGACGCGTGAGCATGATTTCGTCATCCCGGACTTGATCCGGGATCCCGCTGTTCCGCGGCGGCATGGAGGAGCGGGGCCCCGGATCAAGTCCAGGGCGACGGGCTTGGGCCTGCGGCGGCCGACCCCCTGATAGGTGCGTTTGTTGCTACGCTTGGCCTTCAGGTCTCACGCCGAAACTCCGTTCGTCGCATCCATGTTGCGGTGCGGCACGAGCCATGCTGACTTATGACAGTCGGAAGACGGCGCCGTTAAGCCAAACGTTAACCACTTTGGCGCATTCTTCCGGGCATTGGATCATGCACGGCGGGGTGTGACGATGGGTAGAATGAAAGCGGCCGAAGGGGCGATGACGCTGGCCGAAATGAAGGAGTTCGCAACCTTCCCGGCCGCGACGCAGCGGTACATCCGCCGCAGCCTCGACGTCGGTCTCGATCGTGACGATGCGCTGGCGCGCTGGTCGCGCGACATCGTCGAGGCGGCGAGTATCCGGGCGCAGGCGCAGCATTATCGCCGCCTTGCCGGCATCCGTGCGCTGGTCCCTGACGACAGCGGGCTGGATGCCGCGGAACAGGTGCTCGCACCGCTCATCACGCTGGCGGCATTCGATCTGGGGCAGGGGCGGATCACCTCCTTCTCAGCGTTCCGGTTCCTGTTCGAACGGCTGGTCGGCGCGAAAGTGCGGCCGTGGCTGCCCTCCGCCTTCTGCTCGGCGGCGGCGATGCCGCACCTGCACCCGGAACTGCGGCGCCAGCTGCTCCAGTCGATCAGCGAGGCGGCGGCGACGGCGTCCGGCTGGTCGTCGCGCCAGCCGGCGTTCTTCCCGCACTGGGTCGAGAAGGTCGATACCGCCGCGCTGCCGCACTGATCGTCAGGTGAAGCGCAGCGCGATCGGCAGCCGCGTGTCGCGCGCGGCGTCGTCGAACACGCCGCGCACCCGGTCGAGATAGGCGAGCAACGGCGCGGGGAGGGGCGTGCCGATCGCGATCTCGACGGTGAGCGGCGGGCGAACCCGGTTCTCCCCCGCCACCAGGCCGTCATAGAGCGCGTCGAGATTGGGGCCGTGCCAGTCGGGCGCGCCCAGCGCCGGGAGCAGCGCCGCCCAGAAATCCTCGCGCCGCTGCCACCCGCGCGCGTCGAGCCGGATCAGCGACATGCGCGCCAGCCCTTCTCGCCGCGCGCCGCCTGGTCGAGGTGGAAGTGGTCGCGGTGTGCGGCATTATAGTCCGGCGACAGCACGGTCGCGAACAGTCCACAGGCACCATCGCGAACCTCACGCAGGAACGCCGCCTTCCGCCCGTCCCCTTTCCAGTCGCGCGCGACGCTGATCCGGGTGCCGTCCGACAGGCGGAAGCCCGCGATGTCGATCGCGTCGGCGGTCGCATGTTCGCTCCACGCCCCGGCGTCGCGACCATAGAGGCGGCGGCACGAATAGCTGCCGAAATGATCGATGCGGGTGACACGCGCATCGAAATGGCGGCGGGCGGCGGGTAGCAGCACGTTCCACTCCCACATCGTCAGCGCGGCGGCGACCGGGCAGGCGGTGCCGAGGTCGGCCGGCGACAAAGCGATGCTGCGCGCGCCGCCGCCCGTCAGACGGACCGCATCGTCATAGCCGCACTGGCCATCGCGGCGCGCGGGCAGCGCGGTGAAGCGCACGCCGGCTTGCGTCAGCAGGCTGCGGCACGAGGCGGCATCGCCGGTCAGTCCCGCCAGCTTGCGCCCGGTGAACAGCCCGACCGGCTGGCCTAGGTCGAGCGGGGGCCAGGGCAGGTCCTGCGGTCGTCCGCGCAGCACCCCCCACGCGACGAGCGCGAGCGTGGCGAGCAGCGCCAGCGCAACGCTCCAGCCGGCGATGTGCCGGATCGCGCGTGCTAGCCGCGCCGCACGTGGTCGCGGCGCTCGGCGGTGACGGGATAGCCGAGATCGTCGGGAATGCAGAGATATTCCTCCCCATCGCGAAGTTCGGACCACGGCACCACGACCCGAACGGGAAAGGCGCGGGCCTGCGCGACCGCCGCGGCATGGGAGGGGAACAGGGCAAGCCGCTCGAGGTTGCGGCGGGTCGGAAAGATCAGCGACAGACGGCCAGCATCGGCGTCGTCGAGCACCGCCTGCGCACTCGACCAGCACAGCCGGACGTTCTCGGTGCCGTCGACCTGCGGCGCGGGCGCGTCGGGGGGCAGCGCGGCGAGGTAGAAGCGCGTGTCGTAGCGTCGCACCGGGCTGTAGTCGGGGCGCCAGCGCGCGAACGGCACCAGCGCGTCGAGATCGAGCGCGGCACCCACCGCAGCCAACGCCTCGCCGAAGGGCGCCCCCATGCCGAGCGCCGTACGGATGGTCGCGATTATCGCCACGTCGGGGGTGGCGACGAAGCCGACCGGTAACGCAGCCTCCTCGATCGTCTCGCGGATCGCCGCGATGCGCGCGGCGCCTTCCTCGCCATGTGCCAGCCCGAGCGCGCGGGCGAGGTCACGATCGCCGGGATCGACCCGCCCGCCGGGAAAGACCATCGCGCCGGGCGCAAAGGCCATGATGCCCGCGCGTTCGACCATCAGGATGTCGGGAGGACCATCGGTATGGTCCCGCATCACCACGAGCGTGGCGGCGGGCATCGCGTCGGGCGGGTTCGGGGAGGTTTTGGTCATCGGCGGCGGGTGGTGGAGCTGAGGGGAATCGAACCCCTGACCTCTGCAGTGCGATTGCAGCGCTCTCCCATCTGAGCTACAGCCCCGCCCGCCGATGCCCGGCCATGGCCGGGAGCGACGCCCTTAGACGCGATCCGCGGGCGACGCAACAGCCCAAACCACCGAAATCCCGAAAATGCCGGACGGTCAGCCGGTCCCGATGCGCGACGAAAACAATGTTGTGCGCGTGTAACGACAGGAACGAACTGCCGCAGATCAGCTTTCTCCCCGATACTGGCGCGACGCCGCAACGCGGTGCGCGACCCGTGTCTGACGCAGGAGAATCAAGATGGGCTACGAACGCTATCCGCGCGGTACCGACCCCAAGGGCGATTATTACGGGCGCAGCGAAACGCAGGATTATGGTCGTGACTATGGCTCTGGCCGCTCCGGCAGCTATTCGAGCGCGCGCGACTATCAGGCAGCGGGATCGTTCGATCGCGACGACGATCGCAGCGGCCGCGGCAGCTACGGGCGACGCGACGATTACGGACAGCGCGGCTACGGACGCGACAGCTATGCGCAGGGCGGCTATGGCCGCAACGATTACAGCCAGCGTGAGGGCTATGGCCGCCAGCAGGGTGGCTTCGGCAGCTATGACCGCGACCGTGAAGATCGTGGCTATTCAAGCGGCCAGCGCAGCGACTATCGCTCCCGTTACAGCGAGCGCTCCGGCGGCGGCTATGGCCAGCAGCGCTATGGCCAGTCGTCGGGCTATGGCCAAAGCGGCGAGAATCACGGCAGCTACGGCTCCGACGGACGCCGCTTCAACGACGTCGGCACGCATCGTCATGACGACGACGACAATTACCGGGGTGGCGCGCAGAGCCGTCACCGCGACCGCGGCGCGAACTACGGCCGCCAGCCACAGGGCTATGACTACGACGATCGCGGATTCTTCGCGCGCGCCGGCGACGAGGTGCGTAGCTGGTTCGGCGACGAGGATGCCGAGCGTCGTCGCGAGGCCGACAGCCGCTATGACGAGCGTTACTACCAGCAGCAGGGTCGCTCGGACCGGGATGGCGACTATCACAACTGGCGCTCGGGCCAGATTGCGGCGCTCGACCGCGACTATGACGAATATCGTCAGGAAAACCGTTCGCGCTTCGAGAACGAATTCTCGACCTTCCGCAGCGAGCGGCAGACGCAGCGCGCCGCGCTCGACAAGGTGCAGGAGCATTTCGAGGTGCTGGGTTCCGACGGCAGCCATGTGGGCACCGTCGACAAGGTCCGTGGTGATCGCATCATCCTGACCAAGAACGACGTCGATGCCGGCGGCCAGCATCATTCGATCCCGTCGCGCTGGATCAAATCGGTCGAGGACAAGAAGGTGACGCTGTCCAAGACCGCCGACGAGGCCAAGCAGCACTGGCGCAACGAAGAGCAGAACCAGGCGATGTTCGGCCATGACGATCGCTCCGGCAATCGCGACCGCACGCAGGGTTCGTCGATGTCGTCGACTGGCAGTGGCGCGACGATGACCGGAACCACGGTGGGCGCTGCGACCACCGGCTCCACGACGACCGGCATGACCGATCAGAAGGACACCAATCTGAACAGCAGCTTCTCCGGCACCTATTGAGTCGGTGCGGTACGCGCCGCCGGAGGGCGGCGCGGCTGTGACGGAAGGCCCCGGACCGGATGGTCCGGGGCTTTTTCGTGCATGGCGGCAAAGGTGGCATTTCGCGGTGAAAGGCCCCACATCGGTTCGGCATGATGTATCCCCGTCGCACGCAATCGCAGATCATCCGCGTCATCGATCTCGAGACCACCGGTGCCGCGCCGCCCGCCCATGCGGTGTGCGAGGTCGGCTGGCAGGATGTCGCGCTGGGCGCGGACGGACGCTGGGAACTGTATGGCGAGGGCGGCAATATCCTCGTCAACCCGGGCCGCCCGATGCCCGCGATCACGCAGGCGATCCACCATATCCGCGACGAGGATGTCGTTGATGCGCCGTGGTGGCACGATGTCGCGCGACAGGTGCTCGATCCCTACCCGCGCCGCATCGCGCTGGCGGCGCACCGCGCGGCGTTCGAGGAGCAATTCTGTACCCCGGCGCTGACGCATGGGGCCGACTGGATCTGCACATGGAAATGCGCGCTGCGGCTGTGGCCGGATTCACCCAGTTATTCCAATCAGGTGCTGCGCTACTGGCGCAAGCCGCACGGGCTGGACCATGAACGTGGGCTGCCCGCGCATCGCGCCTTCCCCGACGCTTATGTCACCGCGCATCATCTACGCGACCAGCTGAACGAGGCGTCGGCGGCGCAGTTGATCCAGTGGTCGAGCGAGCCGGGGCTGTTGCCGCGCGTCCGCTACGGCCCGGATCGCGGCAAGGAGTGGCGCGAGATTGAGGAGGAAAGCCTCGTCAAGTTCCTGACCGATCGCGATCCCGACGTGCGCTTCACCGCCGAAACCGAGATGGCGCGGCGGCGTGGCGGCGGGCATGTCGGCCGGATGACCGCGCAGGAATTGCTGCTTTGATGAACCTAGGTCAGTAAGGCTGCATCTTCGGCTGGCGCAGGGCGTCGGCAAGCGATAACGCAAGCGTAATGGCCGACTTGCCTGCCGCTGCTCCGATCAATCGCACGCTCGCGCGCCGCATGACCGCGTTGATGGCGCTCGGCTTCATCGCGCTGCTGTTGGTCGGCTATGCGGCGGTGCGGGTGATGCAGCGCAACGAGCTGCATACCGGGTTGGTCGAGCATACCTATCAGGTGCAGCGCGCGGTGTTGAACGTCCGTCGGCTGGTCGAGGAAAGCGAGGCGGCGCGGCGCGGGTTGATGCTGATCCCCGAGCGCGGCACGACGCGTGCCAACTTCATGCGGGCGCGTCAGCAGATCGCCCCCGCGCTGGAGTGGATCGAGGAACTGACGCGCGACAATCCGGCGCAGCGCCGCTACCTTCAGGGATTGCAGTTGCAGTTGCGCAGTCTGCTGGCGCGACAGGACCGGACGCTCGCATTGCTGGGAGAGGGCGACCAGCGCGGCGCGATCGCCGCGTACGCCGACGATTCCGAGGTGCGCGACATCGTGACGATCCGCAACGTGCTCGATCGCATGGCGCAGATCGAGCAGCGGCTGATGGCCCGTCGCGATGCCGAACTGCGCGCCAGTCAGGGTGCCTTCTACACGCTGATCGCGCTGGGCGGGGTGGTGCTGGCGGTGGTGGCGGTGATCTCGACGCTGACGATCCTGTCCTACACGCGCGATCTGGCGCGATCGGACGAGGCGCTGCGCGAACTCAATGCCGGGCTGGAGGATATGGTCGCGGCGCGCACCGAGGACCTGACGCGTGCCAACGAGGAGATCCAGCGCTTCGCCTATATCGTCAGCCATGACCTGCGCTCGCCGCTAGTCAATGTGATGGGCTTCACCGCCGAGCTGGAAACTGCCGCGGCGTCGCTGCGCGCGCTGGTCGAGCGCGTCGACGCGGAGGCGCCCGCAGTGGCGAGCGAGGAGGCGCGGCTCGCGGCGACCGAGGACCTGCCCGAGGCGATCGGGTTCATCCGCACCTCGACGCAGAAGATGGACCGGCTCATCAACGCAATCCTGCAATTGTCACGTCAGGGACGGCGCGCGCTGGCGCCCGAGAAGATCGACGTCGCCGCGCTGATCCGCCAGATCGGCGACACGCTGTCGCATCGGCTCTCCGAAACCGACACTGAGCTGACCGTCGACGGCGTGCTGCCCGAGGTGGTCAGCGACCGGCTCGCGCTCGACCAGATCTTTTCGAACCTGATCGAGAATGCGGTGAAATATCTGCGTCCTGGCGTGCCCGGCCGGATCACCGCTACCGGCCGGCGCGGGCGCGACCGGGTCTTCTACACGATCCGCGACAATGGCCGCGGGATCGACCCGCGCGATCATCAGCGTGTGTTCGACCTGTTCCGCCGCTCCGGCGCGCAGGACCGGCCCGGCGAGGGGATCGGCCTCGCCACCGTCCGTGCGCTCGTCTTCCGACTGGGCGGCAGCATCGACGTCGCCTCCGAACTCGGGCAGGGGGCGGCGTTCACCGTGTCGCTGCCGCTCGTCATCGCCAAACAGGAACTCAACCCATGAACGCGCCGCAATCCGTCAATATCGTGATGATCGAGGATGACGAAGGTCATGCGCGGTTGATCGAGAAGAACATCCGGCGCGCCGGGATCATGAACCCGATCCGTCACTTCACCGATGGCACTAGCGCGCTCGACTATATCTTCAACGATACCAGCGGGCCGCAGCTGAACGGCCCGGCGCTGGTGCTGCTCGACCTCAACCTGCCCGACATGAGCGGAACCGACATCCTCGCCAAGATCAAGACCAGTGACGGCCCGGTGAAGCGCACCCCCGTCGTGGTGCTGACCACCACCGACGACAGCCGCGAGATCCAGCGTTGCTACGATCTCGGCGCCAACGTCTACATCACCAAGCCGGTGAATTACGAGAGCTTCGCGCAGGCGATCCGGCAGCTGGGGCTGTTCCTGTCGGTGATCCAGGTCCCCGATCTGGGTGACGCGCACGGATGATCGAGACGCCGCGCATCCTCTATATCGACGATGATGCGGGCATCCGCCGGCTGGTGACGCGCGCGCTGGAGCGGCGCGGGTATAAGGTGACGGTCGCCGATGGTGGCGAGGCGGGAGTCGCGCTGGCCGCGGCCGAACCGTTCGATGTCGTTGCTGTCGACCATTATATGCCGGGGATCGACGGGCTGGAGACGATGACGCGGCTGTCGACGCTGCCCGAGGCGCCGCCGATGGTCTATGTCAGCGGCTCCGAAGAGACGCAGGTCGCGCTGGCCGCGCTGCGTGGCGGCGCAGCGGACTATATCGTCAAGACGCCGGGCGACGACTTCTTCGACCTGCTCGACGCGACCTTCCGGCAGGTAATCGAGCGCGCGCAGCTCGCCCGCGCCAAGGCACGTGCCGAGGACGATCTGCGCGCCAGCAACGCGCGGCTGGAGGCGTTGCTGGCGGAGGTCAATCACCGCGTCGCCAATTCGCTGCAGCTGGTGTCGGCGATGGTGCGGATGCAGTCGAGCGCGCTGACCGACGAGGCGGCGCGCGCCGCGCTGGAGGATACGCAGCGCCGGATCAGTGCGATCGCACAGGTCCACCGGCGGCTCTACACCGGCGATGACGTCGAGAGCGTCGACATGCTCGATTACCTCACGCAGCTGATCGACGAGCTGACGCAGACCTGGTCGACCGACGATTGCCCGCGCGCTTTGGTGCTCCATGCCGAGCCGCTGCGATTGCCGACCGATCGCGCGGTGTCGCTGGGGGTGATCGTCACCGAGCTGGTGAGCAATGCCTGTAAGTACGCGTATCCGGGCGGGCCGGGCGAAGTGCGCGTGCGGCTGTCGCGGGACGGCGACGAGCGGTTCCGGCTGACGGTGGAGGATGACGGGATCGGGCTGGGGGACGAACCGCCCAAGGGGACCGGCGTCGGGACGCGGCTGATCCGCGCGATGGCGCAGAGCCTTGATTCGATCGTGGAATATGATCGTACCCACAGCGGCACGCGCGCGATCGTCGCGGCGGCGGTGGGATAGCTCTCCCTCAATGCGGCCGTCGCCCCTGCGGAGGCAGGGGCCTATTTCTGTGCCGTCTCGCGGGTCAGTTGACACAATCGCTTCGGCTGTTGTGTCAGATGGCTCGACCTACTCGACAGTCATGGGCCCCTGCCTGCGCAGGGGCGACGTCAATCAATCCAAGTTCGGCCGCAGCAGCCGCGTGGCGCGCTCCATGTCCACCCCCAGCCGCTGCGCATAGTCCGCGAGCTGGTCCTCGCCGATCCGCGCGACGCCGAAATATTCGGCTTGCGCGTGGCCGAAATAGAAGCCGCTGACCGCCGCGGTCGGCAGCATCGCGAAGCTTTCGGTCAGCTCCAGCCCGGCGTTCTTCTCCGCCTCCAGCATCTCGAACAGCCGCACCTTGAGCGAATGTTCCGGGCAGGCGGGGTAGCCCGGCGCGGGGCGGATGCCGCGATATTGCTCGCGGATCAGCGCGTCGTTGGTCAGTTGCTCGTCCGGCGCATAGCCCCACAGCGTCTGGCGGACATGCTGGTGCAGCGCCTCCGCGAACGCTTCGGCGAGACGGTCGGCGAGCGCCTTCAGCAGGATGTCGTTGTAATCGTCGTTGTCGGCCTTGTAGCGCGCGAGGTGCGCATCAATGCCGTGGATACCGACCGCAAAGCCGCCCATCCAGTCGCCCGCCGGGTCGATGAAGTCGGCAAGGCACATGTTCGCGCGCCCCTCGCGCTTGGCGATCTGCTGGCGCAGGAACGGCAGCCGCGTCGAATGTTCGTTGCGGCGGTCGAGGTCGGGGACGTTGAAGCCTTCGGGCACGCTGCCGCCATCGGGCGAGCGATGGTCGGCGGTGTGGCGGTCGTGGACCCAGACGTCGTCGTCGTGGCGGTGGCACGGCCACAGCCCGGCGACGCCGCGCGCAGTCAGCCACTTCTCCGAAACGATCCGGTCGAGCATCGCCTGCGCATCGGCGAAGAGCGACGATGCGCTTTCGCCGACCACCTCGTCGGTGAGGATCGCGGGGTAATTGCCCGCCAGTTCCCAGGCGCGGAAGAACGGCGTCCAGTCGATGAACTCGCGCAAATGCGCCAGATCCCAGTCGTCGAAGACATGCACGCCCGGCTGCGCGGGGGCGGGGGCCTTGAGCGCAATGTCGGCCGCGAAGCTGCGCTTGCGCGCTTCGTCGAGCGGCAGCAGCTTGTTCTGCCCCTTGCCCTCACGCGCGTCGCGCACCGCCTGATAATCCTTGGCGACGCCGGCGACATAATCGTCGCGGATCGTGTCGGAGACGAGCGTGGTCGCCACGCCGACCGCGCGGCTGGCGTCGAGCACATGGACGACCGGGCCGGTATAGGCCGGGGCGATGCGCAAAGCGGTGTGGACCTTCGAGGTGGTCGCGCCGCCGATCAGCAGCGGCATCTGCATCTGCGCGCGCTGCATCTCCTCGGCGACCGTCACCATTTCGTCGAGCGACGGGGTGATGAGGCCGGACAGGCCGATCATGTCGGCGTCATTCTCGTTCGCGGCGTCGAGGATCTTCGACCACGGCACCATCACGCCGAGGTCGATCACCTCGAAGCCGTTGCACTGGAGCACGACGCCGACGATGTTCTTGCCGATGTCGTGGACGTCGCCCTTGACGGTCGCCATCACGACCTTGCCCTTGCCCTTGGCGCCGGGTTCCTTGGCGGCCTCGATGAACGGCATCAGGTGCGCGACCGCCTTCTTCATGACCCGCGCCGACTTCACCACCTGCGGCAGGAACATCTTGCCCGAGCCGAACAGATCGCCGACGACGTTCATCCCGTCCATCAGCGGTCCCTCGATCACCTCGATCGGGCGCGCGAACATCTGGCGGCATTCCTCGGTGTCGTCGACGACATGCGCGTCGATGCCCTTGACCAGCGCATATTCGAGCCGCTTGGTGACCTCCAGCGAGCGCCATTCGGCCGCCTGCTTCTCGGCCGCCGCATCGGTGCCGCGGAACTTCTCGGCGAGCGCGACCAGCCGGTCGCCCGCCTCGGGATCGCGATTGAGGATGACGTCCTCGCACGCCTGGCGCAGCTCGGGGTCGATCGCGTCATAGACGTCGAGCTGCCCGGCGTTGACGATCCCCATGTCCATGCCCGCAGGGATGGCGTGATAGAGGAACACCGAGTGCATCGCGCGGCGCACCGGCTCGTTGCCGCGGAAGCTGAACGACAGGTTCGACAGACCGCCGGAGATATGGACGTGCGGGCAGCGCGCCTTGATCTCGCGGCACGCCTCGATGAAGTCGACGCCGTAATTGTTGTGTTCCTCGATCCCGGTCGCGACCGCGAAGACATTGGGGTCGAAGATGATGTCCTCGGGCGGGAAGCCGATCCCGGTGAGCAGCGTGTAGGCCCGCTCGCAGATCTCGACCTTACGCGCCTGCGTGTCGGCCTGTCCGACCTCGTCGAACGCCATCACCACGACCGCCGCGCCGTAATTCATGCACTTGCGCGCATGGGCAAGGAACGCCTCCTCGCCTTCCTTCATGCTGATCGAATTGACGATCGGCTTGCCCGAGACGCATTTCAGCCCGGCCTCGATCACGTCCCACTTCGAGGAGTCGATCATTACCGGCACGCGCGCGATATCGGGCTCGGCGGCGATCAGCTTGAGGAAGGTCGTCATGGCGTGGTGCGCGTCGAGCAGCCCCTCGTCCATGTTGACGTCGACCACCTGCGCGCCATTCTCCACCTGCTGGCGCGCGACCTCGACCGCGCGGGTATAGTCGCCGGCGAGGATCATCTTCTTGAACGCCGCCGAGCCGGTGACGTTGGTGCGCTCGCCGATGTTGACGAATTGGGTGGAGGAGGTGGTCATCTAAATCTCTTCTTAGCCCTCTCCCCTCCGGGGAGAGGGTTTGGGAGAGGGGCTGTGTCTCACCGAGCGAAGCGCCTGTGGCGGCCCCTCACCCAACCCTCTCCCCGGAGGGGAGAGGGCTTGACGGCGCTCACGCCGCCATCGTGAACGGCTCCAGCCCGGCCAGCCGCGTCCGCACCGCCGGCACCGCGACTTGGCGCGGGGCCATGCCGCGGACGTGGTCGGCGATCGCCTTGATATGCGCGGGCGTCGAGCCGCAGCAGCCGCCCAGCACGTTGACCTGCCCCGCGAACGCCCATTCGCCGACCAGCCCGGCGGTCGTCTCCGGCGCTTCGTCATAGGCACCCAGCTCGTTGGGCAGTCCGGCGTTCGGATAGACCATGATGAGCGTATCGCAAAGTTCGCTCAGCGTCTTCACATGCGGGCGCAATTGCTCGGCACCGAACGAGCAGTTCAGCCCGATCGTCAGTGGCCTGGCATGGCGCACCGCGTGCCAGAACGCCTCGACGGTATGCCCCGACAGGTTGCGGCCGGACAGATCGGTGAGCGTCATCGAGAGCATGATCGGCAGGTCACGGCCCAGCGCTTCGCCCGCCTCGATCGCGGCCATGATCCCGGCCTTCGCATTGAGCGTGTCGAACACCGTCTCGATCAGCACGAAGTCCGCGCCGCCCTCGACCAGTGCGTCGATCTGCTCGCGGTAGACGTCCTTGAGGTAATCGAAGTCGATCTCGCGATAGCCGGGATCGTTGACGTCCGGCGACAGCGACAACGTCTTGTTGGTCGGCCCGATCGCCCCGGCGACGAAGCGCGGGCGGCCGTCCTTCGCCTGATATTCGTCGGCGATGCGGCGCGCGAGCTTCGCGCTCTCGACGTTGATCTCGCGGACCAGCCCTTCGGCGCCGTAATCGGCCTGGCTGATGCGATTGGCGGAGAAGGTGTTGGTCTCGGCGATGTCCGCCCCGGCCTCGAAATAGGCGCGGTGGATCGCCTCGGGCACCTCGGGCTTGGTCAGCGCGAGAATATCGTTGTTGCCCTTCTGGTCGTGGCCGAGCGTCAGCGTGCCGGCATAATCGGCCTCCGACAGCTTCCAGTTCTGGATCTCGGTGCCGAATGCGCCGTCGGTGATGAGGATGCGCTTGGCCGCCTCGGCGTTGAAGGTGTCGCGAATGGTCATGCCGCCGCCCTTTCCTGTGCCGGGCGGGTGCGGACGCCCAGCAGGTGACAGATGGCGAAGCTCAGCTCCGCCTTGTTCATCGTGTAGAAGTGGAGCTGCTTGACCCCGCCGGCATAGAGCTTGCGGCAGAGTTCGGCGGCGACCGTCGCGGCGACCAGCTGGCGCGCGGCGGGATGGTCGTCGAGCCCGTCGAATAGCCGCACCAGCCAGCCCGGCACGTCGGTGTTGCACATCGTCGCCATGCGCGTGACCCCGGCGAAGCTGCCGATCGGCATGATGCCCGGGACGATCTCGGCCGTGATCCCCGCGGCAGCGGCGGCGTCGCGGTACCGGAAGAAGGTTTCGGGCTCGAAGAAGAATTGCGTGATCGCGCGGTTGGCGCCCGCGTCGAGCTTGCGCTTGAGATTGTTGAGATCGGCGGCGAGGTCGGCCGAGTTCGGGTGCATTTCCGGATAGGCGGCGACCGAAATCTCGAACGGGTGCAGCCGGCGCAATCCCTCGACCAGCGCGGCGGCATTCTCGTAACCGCCAGGGTGCGGCGCGTAATCGGCGGCACCGGCCGGCGGATCGCCGCGCAGCGCGACGATGTGGCGGACGCCGGCCGCCCAATATTCCTGCGCGACCGCGTCGATCTCCTCGCGCGTCGCCTCGACGCAGGTGAGATGCGCGGCGGCCGGCACGTTGGTTTCGCGCGCGATCCGCGCGACGGTGGCGTGGGTGCGGTCGCGCGTCGACCCGCCCGCGCCATAGGTGACCGACAGGAAGCGCGGGCCAAGCGGGCAAAGCGTCTCGATCGACTGCCAAAGGTTCTCCTCGGCCTTGTCGGTCTTGGGCGGCGAGAATTCGAAGCTGACTTCCACGTCGCCGCCGACGTCGGCGTAGAGTGGAGCCTCCAGCGCGCGCCGTGCCTCTTCGAGCTGATTGACCGAGAACGTCATGCCGCCTTCACCTCCCGCACCGGCACGCCTTGCTTGCGCCCGAGCCACAATTTCACCGTCAGTTCGCCGCCCTCGAGCGTCTCGGCGCGCTCCAGCGCCAGCCCCGCCTTCTCGAACCAGCCCGCGATCTGCGCATCCGCGAAGCCGAGCCGCGTATGCGCGTCACGTGCGCGCAATTCCTCGCGGTCGTGGCTGGCGAAATCGGCGATCAACAGCCGGCCATAGTCATCCAGGACGCGCGCCGCCTCCGCGATCGCCGCGCCGGGCTGCTGCGCGAAATGCAGGACGTGATGGAGGATCGCGACATCGACGCCGCCGTCCGCGACCGGCAAGGCGTAAAGATCGGCTTGTCGCAATTCGGCCTGTTCGCCGACCCGCGCGCGCGCCAGCCGCAGCATCTCGCTGCTCTTGTCGATGCCAAGCACGTGGGTCGCGGCAGGCGCGAACAGCTCGATCATCCGCCCGGTGCCGGTGCCGATATCGATCAACCGCCCGAGCGGCGCGGGGCCGAGCAGCGCGCGCATCGCGGCCTCCACCTGATCCTCCGCGACATGCAGCGAGCGGATCGCGTCCCATTCGCCGGCATGTGCCTCGAACCACGCCGCCGCCGCCGCCGCCCGATCGGCGCGCACCGCTGACAGCCGCGCGATATCGGCCTCGACCTCGCCCGCGACACCATAAGCGTCCAGCGCCGCCAGCACCGGCGTGACGCGCGCGCGCTCGCCGAGCGCAACGAACACCCAGCTGCCTTCCTTGCGGCGCTCGGCAAGGCCGGCGTCGCACAGGATCTTGACGTGGCGCGACACGCGCGGCTGGCTTTGCCCGAGCACCTGTGCCAGCTCGCCGACCGACAATTCCATCGCGCCGAGCAGCGCGACGATCCGCAGGCGGGACTCGTCGGCCAGCGCACGGAAGATATCGAGGGCAAGCTTCATGTGACCACATATAAAGATATCTTTATATGGGTCAACGCGGGAGGCGGGATGAACCTTTTGCCTGCATCTTTCGTTCGCCTTGCCGCTGCGGCTATTTTGCCGGCGTAACAAAACAGGGAGAAACCCGATGAAGCGTCTTTTCACCACCGGCCTGATCGCCGCAACCGCGCTGGGCCTCGCCGCATGCAGCGAGCGCGCGCAGAACGAGACCGCCGAGGCGGGTAACGCGATCGCTTCCGACACCGCCGCGACGACCTCCAACGCCGTCAACGATGTCGATGCGGCGACCGACCGCGCGCTCGACAAGGCCGAGAACAGCCTCGATCGTGCCGGCGATGCGCTGAAGAACAGCGGTGATCGCGCCGCGGATGCGACCGGTAACGCGATGGTGCGGGCAGGCGAGGACCTGCGCGACAAGAACTGATGCGAATGCCGCCGCGGCCCATTATCGTCGCGGCGGTCGTTCCGGCCGGAAGATCATCATGACCGACAAGCGGCGCCTCGGTGCCTCCGAATTGCGGATCACGCCGCTGATATTGGGCGGTAACGTCTTCGGCTGGACCGCCGACCGCGACGCGTCCTTCGCGGTGCTCGACGCCTTCGTCGCGGGCGGCGGGACGATGATCGACACCGCCGACGTCTATTCCGCCTGGGTCGAAGGCCATGGCGGCGGCAAGTCGGAGACGATGATCGGCGAATGGTTGCGCGATCGCGGCGTGCGCGACCGGGTGCTGATCGCCACCAAGGTCGGGATGCTGCCGGGTGAGGGTGGCGAGAAGCTGGCGCCGGCGCGGATCGTCGCGGCGTGCGAGGCGTCGCTGCGGCGGCTCGGCACCGACCGGATCGACCTTTATTTCGCGCATCAGGACGATCAGGATCAATCGCAGGCGGCGGTGGCGGAGGCGTTCGCCCGGCTGGTGCAGGCCGGCAAGGTCCGCGTGCTCGGTGCGTCGAACTTCCACGCCGCGCGGCTGAAGTCGGCGATCGAAACCGCGCGCGCGGCGGCGTTGCCGCATTATCAGGTGCTTCAGCCGGAATATAATCTGGTCAGCCGCCACAAGTTCGAGGGCGAGCTGCAGGATTATTGCGTCACCGAGAATGTCGGTGTCGTGCCCTATTATGGGCTGGCGTCGGGTTTCTTGACCGGCAAGTACCGGACCCGCGACGATCTTTCGAAGAGCGTGCGCGGCGCGCGCATGGGCGACCTGCTCGACGGCAAGGGCGCCGCCGTGCTCGACGCGATGGACGCCGTTGCGGCGGAGAGCGGCGCGACGCTGGCGCAGATCGCGCTCGCGTGGCTGATCGCGCAACCGGGGGTCACCGCACCGATCGCGAGCGCGACCGCGGCGGTGCAGGTCGAGGAATTGCTCGGCGCGACGGCGATCCGGCTGAGCGACGACCAGCTCGAACGGCTGACCACCGCGGGTGCCTGACCGGCAGTCGCGACGCTGGCTGGGGCGGCTGACGCTGCTGCTGGTCGCGTTCGCGGCATGGCCGGCGCAGGCGGCGGTGACAATCACCTTCTGGAGTCGCGATTTCGGCAACACCTTTCCCCACGCCTTCTTCATGCTGCGTGGCACGCCCGATGCGGGCGGGGCGCCGGTCGATGCGGCCTATGGCTTTACCGCGCGGTCGCTGACGCCGGCGATCCTGTTCGGCAATGTCGCGGGGCGGGTCGAACGGCCCAAGCCCGGTTACATGGCAAGCAGCCACGTCCGCTTCTCGCGCACGCTCACCGACGCGCAATATGGTGCGATCGTCGCGCTGATCCGCGAATGGGACGAGCGGACCGGGGATGCGACATACAATCTCAACAAGCGCAATTGCGTGACCTTCGTCCGCGAGGCGGCGCGGCGCTCGGGGCTGACGATCGTCGATTTCCCGAAGCTGATGAAGAAGCCGAGCGGCTATCTGCGTGCGGTCATCGCCGCACAACCGCAGGCGGTGACGGTCATCGAGCAGACCGGGAAAGAATATCTCGCGACGCTGCCGCCGATCGATGGCGTGGTGCCGATCGATGCGCCGGTCAGTACGCCGGGAACCATGCCCGGGAAGCGGAACTAACGGTCAGTCGCCCGGCACCAGTTCCAGCACGTCGAGCGTGGATTCGAACGCCGGATAGGGCATCGCCAGCCGCCAGCGGCGGGGGCCGACCCGCTCCATCCAGCCGGCCACGTCGCGGCTCGCGTCAGCGCCATAGCCGTAGGCGCGCGATTCATCGCCGAGCATCAACGTGCCGATAAACACCGCCCGCGTCGGATCGGCCGCATAGAGGAGGCCGACCTGCCGCTGCGAACCGGTCAGCTTGACGAGCTGCGCCGCGCCGCCGGCCGCGACCGTGATCCGGCAGTCGAACCATCCATAGGCGGTGAAGCCGGTGCCGATCGTGCCCTTGCGCCCGAGCTTGAACGTCCGGCAGCGATAGACGCCGACCGGCGGCACCGGATCGGCAAGCGCAGCGTCGATCGTGAAAAGCGCCCCCTGGGCGGCGAGATCGGCGGCGGCGACCGGACGCGCCTGGGCCAGTGCCTGCGTCCATGCCTCGTACCAGCGACGCAGGCGGTCGCGATCGGCGGGAGTGGCGAGCCTCCGCCAGTCGACTCCGGCAGCGGCCGGGGGCGGCGGAGTCGCCGCGGCGCTGACGAAGGGCCGTGCGCCGCATCCGGAGAGACAGAGCAGCAGCGCGGCGGCGATGCGCCTCACGCCGCCGTCCAGCCGCCGTCGACCGACAGGTTCGCGCCGGTGATCGCCTTCGCCTCGTCGCGGCACAGGAACAAGGCGAGTGCCGCGACTTGTTCGGGGGTCACGAACTCCTTGGTCGGCTGCGCGGCGAGCAGCACGTCGTCGATCACCTGCTCCCGCGTCAGCCCGCGCGCCTTCATCGTGTCCGGGATCTGCTGTTCGACCAGCGGCGTCCAGACGTAGCCGGGCGAGATGCAATTGACCGTGATCCCCTGCGGCGCGGTTTCCAGCGCGACGGTCTTGGTCAGCCCGACCAGACCGTGTTTCGCGGCGACATAGGCGGACTTGTTGGGGCTGGCGACCAGGCTGTGCGCCGAGGCGGTCGAGACGATCCGCCCCCAGCCGCGCGCGCGCATGTGCGGCACCGCGGCGCGCATCATGTGGAAGGCGCTTGACAGATTGATCGCGAGGATCGCATCCCATTTTTCGACCGGGAACTCGGCGATGCCGCAGACGTGCTGGATGCCGGCATTGTTGACGACGATGTCCGGCCCGCCCCACGCGTCATGCGCGCGAGCCACCATCGCGGCGATCGCCGCCGGATCGGTCATGTCCGCGCCATCGTACAGCGCTTCGCCGGAGCCGAGTGCGGTGACGCCGGCACGTGCCTGCTCGATCGCGTCGGCGTCACCAAAACCGTTGAGCATGACATGTGCGCCGGCCTCCGCCAGCGCGCGCGCCACCGCCAGTCCGATGCCCGAGGTCGACCCGGTGACGATCGCGCTCTTGCCGTTCAGGAACATGGTCGGGCCTTTCCGCTGACGTGTGTCCGCTTTCCATCGGTGAGCCGAGCGGCGGTTGCAACCCGTATGGGGGTGCGAACATTCATACCGCGACGGTAACGACCAGCCTTTGCAGGGGAGGCGTGCATGCGGCTCGACGATTATGACAATGATATCAACGTCGGCGAGGCGCGCGGCGGTGGTGGGCTCGGTGGCGGCGGCGGCGGCGGCCTTTTGCTCGGACTGTTGCCGATGATCGGCAGCCGCTTCGGGTGCGGCGGGATCGTCGTGGTCTTGTTGTTGCTCGCGGTGTTCGGCGGGCTCGGCAACCTCGGCGGTCTGCTCGGCGGCGGTAGCGGCTCGGCACCACAGGTGAATGCGCCGTCGCGCGAGACGGTGCAACAGGTCTGCGACGTCTCGACGGCGCGCCGCGATACGTGTCGCGCGTTCAGCAATGCGCAGAACACGTGGGAAAAGATCTTCGCGAGCCAGAATCAGCAATTCAGTCCGCCCAAGCTGCAATTCTTCAGCGGCAGCGGTCAATCGGGCTGCGGTGCGGCGATGTCGGCAATGGGACCGTTCTATTGCCCGACCGACCGCGGCATTTATCTCGATACCAGCTTCTTCGACGAGCTGGCCAACAAGTACAAGGCGGGCGGCGACTTCGCGCAATATTATGTGATCGCGCATGAATTCGGCCACCACATTCAGAACCTGCTCGGCACCTCGACCGAAGTGCAGCAGGCGCAGCGGCGCGCGAGCGAGGCGGAGGGCAATGCGCTGTCGGTGCGGCTGGAGCTGCAGGCGGATTGCTACGCCGGTGTCTGGGCGTCGCTGAACCGCGACCGGCTCGATCCGGGCGATGTCGAGGAAGGGATGCGCGCGGCGCAGGCGATCGGCGACGACACGTTGCAGCGCGAGGCGCAAGGGCGTGTGGTGCCGGACAGCTTCACCCACGGCACCTCGGCGCAACGGCAGGCGTGGCTGCGGCGGGGGATTGAGAGCAACGGCAACCCGGGGGTCTGCGATACCTTCTCGGGAACGATCTGACCGGGGGCGGGAAGCCGCGAACGCTCAATTCCGCCGCTGTCATTGCGAGCGTAGCGCAGCAATCCCAGGGCGTCTTGGTCCGGCCCTGGATTGCTTCGCTACGCTCGCAATGACGGATAAGGCCGGCGCCCCGGATCAAGTCCGGGACGACCATCAAATAGTGCCCATCGCCGCGATCAGCGGCGGAACGGGTCTTCGAACGCCGGGCGTGCCGGGGTGTCGCTCTCGACGCCATTCTCGGAATCGCGTGCGGCCTGTTCGCGCTGCGCACGCAGCGAGGCGATCAGCGCTTCGCGGTCGCCGTCCAGCCTTGTGTCGGTCGGTGCCTGCTCGATGCCGGCCGCCTTCGCCGCCTTGTTGACCGCCGCGTCCAGCTCGCGCTGCGTGGTCAGGCCCAGCGTCACCGGATCCTTCGGCGTGATGTTGCCGATGTTCCAGTGGCTGCGGTCGCGGATCGCCGCGATCGTCGTGCGGGTGGTGCCGATCAGGTTGCTGATCGCGCCGTCCGAAATCTCCGGATGGTTGCGGATGATCCAGGCGATGCCGTCGGGCTTGTCCTGTCGCTTGCTGACCGGCGTGTAGCGCGGCCCCTTGGTGCGGCGCACCTGATCCGGCCCCTTGGTCATCGTCATGCGATAGTTCGGGTTGGCCTGCGCCTTGTCGATCTCGTCCTGCGTCAGCTCGTGCGCGCGGACCGGATCGCGACCGGTCAGCTTGGTCGCGGCGGTGT
This sequence comes from Sphingomonas phyllosphaerae, assembly GCA_036946405.1. NCBI lineage: Bacteria > Pseudomonadati > Pseudomonadota > Alphaproteobacteria > Sphingomonadales > Sphingomonadaceae > Sphingomonas > Sphingomonas phyllosphaerae. Next base: position 1,338,464 of record JAQIJC010000001.1, read on the forward strand.
CGTCGGCGATCGCCTGCACCTCGAGGATGTGCAGCCCGCAAAAATCGGCGATCTGCTCGAAGGACAGCGCGGTATTGTCGACGAGCCACGAGGCGGTCGCGTGGGGCATGAGCGGCTGGGCCATGCGGACAGTCTCCATAAATGCAAAGGGCCGCCCCTTCCCGGAGCGGCCGCCTGTTACCCAGGGACTTAGTGCGTGGCGCGCGTTAGGGCAAGCGCGCTCACGCCGCCGCGGCGAGGGCAGGGCCAAAGGGTTGCAGCGCGTCGAGGAACTGTCGCGCGCTCGCCGGCCAGGTGAAACGCGCCCCCGCCGCGGCACAGGCCGCGCGGTCGAGCGTCAGCGCGCGTGCGATCGCGACCGGCAAAGCGTCGTCCATCGCGCCCGTCTCCGGGGTCAGCACATCGACCGGCCCCGCGACCGGAAACGCCGCGACCGGGGTGCCGCACGCCAGCGCCTCGATCATCACCAAACCGAACGTGTCGGTGCGGCTGGGGAAGACCAGCACATCGGCGGCGCGATAGGCGGCGGCCAGCGCTGCGCCGAACAGCGGGCCGAGGAAGATCGCGTCGGGATATTGACGCGCGAGCGCCGCGCGCGCCGGACCGTCGCCGACCACGACCTTCGTGCCGGGCACCTCGGCGGCAAGGAAGGCGGCGATGTTCTTTTCGACCGCGACCCGCCCGACGTGAAGCAATACCGGGCCGGGCAGCGCGGCCATCGCGGCGTTTCGCTCGCCATCGGCGCTAAACAGCGGCGCGACGCCGCGACCCCAGCGGCGGATGCGGGTCAGGCCATGCGCGTTCAGCGCACGCTCGATCGTCGGGGTCGAGGCGAGCACCGCCGCGGCGGGCGCGTGGAACCAGCGGACGTAGCGCCAGATCCACGCCGGGTTCGCGCCGGTGCGCGCCGCGACATAATCGGGGAATTGCGTGTGATAGGCGGTGGTGAACGGCAGCCGGCGGGACAGGCACCAGCGCCGCGCGGCCACCCCCAGCGGACCCTCGGTGGCGATATGCACCGCCTCCGCGCCGAAGCGGGTAATCCGCCGTCCGACCGTCGCCGGCGGCATGAACGCCAGCCGGATCTCGGGATAGGTGGGGCAGGGGATCGACGGGGCGTCGGCGGGCGAGACGATCAGCACCTCATGCCCGCCGTTGCGCAATTCGGCGATCACATTCTCCAGCGTGCGGACCACGCCGTTAACCTGCGGCGTCCAGGCATCGGTGACGATCGCGATCCGCATCGCGTCAGGCGGCGAGCGCCGTAACGGGGCCGGCGTCGCGACGCGCGATCTCGTCGCCCCAGTTGAGGATCTCCATCGTGCCGTCGAAATGCTCGACCAGGGCGTTGCACCCTTCCACCCAATCGCCGTCGTTGTAATAAGCGATCCCTGCGATGTCACGCATCTCGGCGGTGTGGATGTGACCGCACACCACGCCGTCGACCCCGCGGCTGCCTGCGGCCTCGGCGACGATCTCCTCGAAGCGGGAGATGAACGCGACCGCATTCTTGACCTTGGCCTTGGCGTGCTTGCTGAGCGACCAATAGGGCATCCCGAACTTGCGCCGCACCGCGCTGACCGCGCGGTTGAGCGTCATCAGCGCGGTATAGGCGGCGTCGCCGACATGCGCGAGCCAGCGATGCGAGAGCGTGATCGCGTCGAACTCGTCGCCGTGGAGCACCAGCAGGCGACGACCATCGGCGGTTTCGTGGACCGCCTTGCGCCGGATCCTGATCCCGCCGAAATCGAGCCCCGCGAACTGGCGGAACATCTCGTCATGATTGCCCGGAATGTAGATCATCCGCGTGCCGCGCCGTGCGCGCTTCATCAGCCGCCAGATCACGTCGTTGTGCGCCGCCGGCCAGTAGAAGCGCTTCTTGAGCTGCCAGCCATCGACAATGTCGCCGACCAGATACATGGTGTCGCTGTCGACATGGTCGAGGAAGTCGATCAGCATGTCCGCGTTGCAGCCGCGCGTGCCGAGATGCACGTCGCTGATCCACACCGTCCGGTAGCGACGGCGCTCACCGACCGGATCTTCCGGACGATGCGGACGCGAATGCACGAAATCGAAGAGGTCGGTGACGTCTGCGATGTGCCCGGAGACGGGCGCGAGCGTGTCGGCGATCGGCGGCATGAGCGGCTCTCCCTCGCCGCCGCTATGCCCCATTCATGTGACGCGCCTATCTCGCCGCGGTGACGGCGATATGGCCGATCGGTGACGATTTCGCGTCAGCGGACCAGGTGCACCATCGCGTCGATCGCGCCGCCGATGACGACCCAGCTTGCCAACGCCAGGCTGGCCAGCACGGCAAAGCGCCGACGCGTGGAGAAGTTGTAACCCGCAACCATCTTCAGGATCCTCATCCTCATTCTTATGACTGTAAGGTGACACGTCGTCCCGGCGGCGAAAAGTACGGATTGCTGCCGTTCTCCACGCAAAAATTCGATTACTGACAACGATTGCATCGTCGGTAATCGAGCGGCTGTGTTGCCACACGTCGACCCGCCGCTTAGTCAGTGTCGATGACCGACACCCTGACTGCCGCAACGCCGACCGCTTCCGACGCCACCAATGGAGAAAAGCGGCTAGCCGCGCGCATGGAGCGCGGCGCACGCTTCCTCGGCAGCGAGGTGGCGATCATGGCCGGCGCGATGTCGTGGGTGTCGGAACGGCATCTCGTCTCGGCGATGTCGAACGCTGGCGGGTTCGGGGTGATCGCATGTGGCGCGATGACGCCCGCCTTGCTCGACGCGGAGATCGCCGCGACCAAGGCGCTGACCGACAAGCCGTTCGGGGTGAACCTGATCACGATGCACCCCGATCTGACCGCGCTGATCGAGGTGTGCGCGCGCCACACGGTCGGGCATGTCGTGTTGGCCGGCGGGCTGCCGCCGAAGGGCGCGCTGGAGGCGATCAAGGCGAGCGGGGCGAAGGCGATCTGCTTCGCGCCGACACTCGCGCTGGCCAAGAAGCTGGTGCGGTCGGGCGTGGACGCGCTGGTGATCGAGGGGATGGAGGCCGGCGGGCATATCGGCCCGGTGTCGACCAGCGTGCTGGCGCAGGAGATGCTGCCGGAACTGGCGGACGTGGTGCCGGTGTTCGTCGCGGGCGGGATCGGGCGCGGCGAGGCGATCGCGGGCTATCTCGACATGGGCGCGGCGGGGGTGCAGCTCGGCACGCGCTTCGTCTGCGCCAGCGAGAGCATCGCGCATCCGAACTTCAAGAAGGCGTTCATCCGCGCCTCGGCGCGCGATGCGGTGGCGAGCGTGCAGCTCGATCCGCGACTGCCGGTCATCCCGGTGCGTGCGCTGAAGAATGCCGGTGGCGAATTGTTCACGGTGCGGCAGCGTGAAGTGGCGCAGGCGCTCGACGAGGGCAGCGTCGCGATGGCCGAGGCGCAATTGCAGATCGAGCATTATTGGGCCGGCGCGCTGCGTCGCGCGGTGATCGACGGCGATGTCGAGCATGGCAGCGTGATGGCGGGGCAGTCGGTCGGGATGGTCACGAAGGAAGAGCCGATCGCCGATATCATCGCGACGCTGATGGCCGAAGCGGCGCAGGCGTTCGCAAAGCGGGCAGGATAGGACCTTGGCCGCCATCTGCGCATAGGCAGGAAGCCGATCCTCCGACGCCGCGTGTCGCGATCCTTGCCTTTGCGGAGGTGAAGGGTTGGCTTACCGATGAGCGGCGCGGCGGAGCCGGTCGTTGATCGCGACTCCGACGCCCGTCTCCGGCACTGGCGCGACCGCGATGCTCCCGCGCTCGCTCGCGTCCGCGCGGTGGAGCGTATCGAACAATCGCGCCGCCGCCTCGTCCAGATCGCCGGTCGCCGAGAGCGTATCGTCTCCTGCGACCGCACCAAAGCCGATCAGCCACTCCCCCGTCTCCCGCGCCACCGCCGACAACCGCAACGGTTTGCGCGGCGCATAATGCGTCGCGAGCTGCCCGGGCGCGCTGACATGCGCGGTCGTGCCCGCCGCGACCGGCAACACCTCGCGCAACATCTCCGCCGTTACCGGCCCGGGCCGCAGGATCGTCCGTCCGGCGACGATCGTCGACTCGACCCCTGCCGCGGTCGCACCGTCGTCGAGGATCAACGGCACCGCGCCGCCGAGGCTCGCCGCGACATGCGCGGCGCGGGTCGGGCTGATCGCGTTGCTCGCATTGGCGGAGGGCGCGGCCAGTGGCGCGCCGCTCGCCGTCAGCAGCGCCTGCATCGCCCGGTGTGCTGGCACGCGGATCGCGATCGTGTCGAGCCCCGCGGTCACCAGCGACGCGATCCCCGCGTCCGCGCGGGCCGGCAGCACCAGCGTCAGCGGCCCCGGCCAGAATTGCGTCGCCAGCGCGCGCGCGTCGGCGTCGAACAGCGCGATCCGCTCCGCCGCCGCCAGATCGGGGACGTGGACGATCAAGGGATTGAAGCTCGGCCGCCCCTTGGCCGCATAGATACGCGCCACCGCCGCCGAATCGCGCGCGTCGGCGGCGAGTCCATAGACCGTCTCGGTCGGCACCGCGACGATACCGCCGGCACGAATAACGCCAGCGGCTTCCTCCACGGCCGCCATGCCGTAACGTCGAATGACAGGGTCTTGAGCACGCATCGCGCTCGGCTATAGCGGCTGGACAGGAGAGAGAGAAATGCCCTTCGCCGCCGCCACCGCCGAACAGCGCTTCGTGCTCGACCACGTCGTCCGGCTGGACGAGATCGCCGCCGCCGACCGCTTCGCCGCCGCCTCGCCCGACGTGATCGAAGCGGTTCTGGACGGCGTGGCGCAGTTTGCGGCCGGAGAATGGGCCCCACTCTTGCGCGCGGGTGACACGATCGGTGCGAAATGGACCCCCGAGGGCGTGAAAATGCCCGCCGGGTTTGCCGAAGCGTATCGCGCGTACGTCGAGGGCGGTTGGGGCACGATCGGTGTCGACGAGCGATGGGGCGGACAGGGCTTGCCGTTCGTCGTGCAGGCCGCGGTGCTGGAAACGCTCGGCACCGCCAACATGGCGTTCGCGCTCTGCCCGACGCTGACGGTCGGCGCGATCGAGGCGCTGGCGCATCACGGCTCGCCTGGACAGCAGGCGACCTACCTCCCCAAACTCGCGACCGGCGAATGGACCGGCACGATGAACCTCACCGAGCCGCAGGCCGGCAGCGACGTCGGCGCGCTCCGCACGACGGCCACGCCTCGCGGCGACGGCAGCTTCGCGATCAAGGGCACCAAGATCTTCATCAGCTTCGGCGACCACGATCTGGCGGAGAATATCGTCCACCTCGTGCTGGCGCGCACCCCCGACGCGCCCGCCGGCACGCGCGGCATCTCGCTGTTCCTCGTGCCCAAGGTGCGCCTCGACGGCACCCCCAACGACGTGCGCGTCGTGTCGATCGAGCACAAGATGGGCCTCCACGCCTCGCCGACCTGCGTGCTGTCGTTCGGCGATCACGACGATTGCCTCGGCGAGCTGATCGGCCCCGAATTCGGCGGGATGCGCGCGATGTTCACGATGATGAACAACGCCCGGCTCAACGTCGGCTTGCAGGGCGTCCAGTCGGCGGAGGCGGCGACGCAGGCCGCGGTCGCCTATGCGCGCGACCGCGTGCAGGGCGCGCGCGACGGCAAGGCGGCGGCGATCGTCGAACATGCCGACGTCCGCCGAATGCTGCTGCGGATGAAGGCGCAGACGATGGCGGCGCGCGCGCTCGTCTATTACGCCTGCGGGCAGGTCGATCGCGCGACGCTCGGCGACGCGCGCGCGAAGGAGCGGCTGGAGGTGATGACCCCGCTCGCCAAGGCGCATGCTACCGACATCGGCAACGAGGTCGCGAGCCTCGGCATCCAGATCCACGGCGGCATGGGGTACGTCGAGGAGACCGGCGCGGCGCAATTCTTCCGCGATGCGCGGATCACCCCGATCTACGAAGGCACCAATGGCATCCAGGCCGCCGATCTGGTCGGGCGCAAGCTGGCGCTGTCGAACGGCGGCGCGTTCGCGGACCTGATCGCCGACCTGCGCGGCGAGGCGCAGGCCCCGGCATTGGTGCGGCTGATCGACGCCTGCGAGGCGATCGGTCGGCGCTTGCAGGGCGCGAATGCCGACGATCGCCATGCGGCGAGCTATCCGTTCCTGACGATGCTGTCGGTCGCGTCGTGCGGCTGGCTGATGGAGCGACAGGCGCGCGTCGAGGGCGCGGATCAGGTCAAGAAGGTCGCGGCGGCCTTCTATCTGGCGCAGATCGTTCCTGAGGCGCTGGGGCTGGAGGCGGCGGCGAACGCCGATGCATCGGTGCTCTACGCGCTGCCGGCGGAGGCGTTCTAGGATGGATCTACCTTCATGGTTGCCTTGCCTGCCCTCGCCCCTCGCAGAGGGGAGAGGGTTGCGCAGACTTAGGCTTTGCGCAGCAAAGTCTTAGGCGACCTTATGGCGCAAAGGAACCAAGCATTGGTGCCTGCCTAGCCGCCCGGGTTCCTAACTCCACGAGCCAGCACCTGTGCGGCGCCTTTCTGAGCCGCTTCCACAACGGAGGCGGGGACGTTCAGCCAATCCACATTGAGGGCCTTCATGCACTGCATGAAGAAAACAGCGGTAAAGCGCCCCCGGCTCACCTTGTTGCGCAGGTTGAGCTCGTTCTCGGTGATCCCGAAGGCCGCCAGGCGCTCCGCCAGCGTGGCGTAGGACACGCCGTGGTGCATCATCTGCCCGCGGAGCATGTTCTTGACCATCTCCTCCCAAGCCTTCTCGTCGGCCGGGCCTACTGGTGGGTGGGAATCTTCTTCGTCCATCCCATGGTTATAGCCGGATTGCAGGTGCCGCCAAGCACGCCGTCACCGGCAACGATGAGGCGTGTCATCAAAAATGATGACGTAGGAGCTAGACGCCTTGGCTACATCACCACATATGATGACGCAGAGCATCATATTCGGTGGCACAGCATTTCCTCCTTTCATCCAGGGCGCGCACGCTCAGCCTGGACGCCGTGCTCGGCATGGACGAGGAAGCCGCGCGCGCGAAGTTCACGCAGCTGCGCTGGCCGGACACCGACGGCGCACCGGTGTGCCCGGAGTGTGGCGGACTCGAGCACTGGACGCTGGCCGAGGGCCGGAAGTGGAAGTGCCAGGCTTGCGGCCTGCAGTTCACCGCCACCAGTCGGACGATCCTCGCCAGCCGAAAACTGCCTTTCCGAAAGCTGCTCGGCGTCGTGGCGCTGTTCGCCAACGGGGTCCTAGGCGTATCGGCTTGCCGCATGTCACGCGACCTGTGCATCTCCTACAAGGCCGCCTTCGTGTTGCTGCACAAGATCCGCGAGGCTATGGGCCAAGACGACGCCACGTCGGCGATGAGCGGCGTGGTCGAGATGGACGGCGCCATCTTCGGCGGCAGCCTGCCTCGCCTGCCGAACAAGAAGGAACTCTGGGACGAGTTCAAGAAGAAGAACAAGGCGGCAGCCCGGAAGAAGCGCAAGCTGATCGTCGTGATGCGTGAGCGGCAAGGGGATGATCCTACCGTGCCCGGCAAGGTTCGCACCTTCCTGCTGCCCAAGGAAGGCGACGCGATCGAGATCGCCAGGCGAATGGTCCTTCCCGGCTCGATCATCCATGCCGATCGCAGCACGCAATGGGAGGCGCTGCATCTCCACTTCGACACCAAGCGCATCGACCACTCGAAGAGCTTCTCGGACGGCGTCGCTTGCACCAACCAAGCCGAGAGCTTCTTCAGCCGAATGCGGGCCGCCGAACGGGGTGTGCACCTCCACATCTCGGGTGCGCACATGCCCCGCTACGCCTGGGAGCTCGCTTGGCGGGAGCAGTACCGGCGCAAGCCCAATGGTGAGCAGTTCGCCATGATCATCGGCGCCGCCGGCCGCGCCAAACCTTCAGGCACGTTCCGCGGCTACTGGCGCAAGCGTGGTGATAACGACAACGATCTGCTCGCGGCGATCGCCAGCTAGGACTGCGTGTCGTCCTTCAGGTCGACGATGCGCCAGCGGACTGGGTAGTCATCTGTCTTCTCGATGTGGTTCCGCCTCAGCATGGACCTGAGGGCGCCGTCCACGGTCTTGCCAACGTCCCGGACGAACGCCTTGTCGTTCACGTCCATGCCTTGCTCGGCCACCAGCTGCTTGGTCATGTGAAGGGATCGCATCGGGACCGGAGATCGACGCATGATGTCGAGGGTAAGCCGCGTCACCTCGCCGTGCTCGAAGGGAAGCGTATTCCCATGCTTCTGGGCCGGCGTGATCTTCTCCGGATCCCAGGTGTCCCATATCTCTTTCATGATGGTGTCGGCACTGGCGATCAGCTTGTCACACTCAGCCACACGGTGACGCTTCTCCTCTAGCGTCAGCTGCGCAGCCTCGATCTTGGCGATCTGGTCCTGGAGCAGCTTTCTCTCGCCGAGCCACCTCCGGTAGGCGAACAGCAGCGACTCCCGAAGGTTCGAATATCCCATCCTGAAACCGGATAGACGACCGATCTTGATTCGTGGAAGCGCCTTCTATCCGCCTAGAGAGCAGGTTTCTTTGCGCCATAAGGTCGGTCTTAGGGCGTTACCGGACCAGGTTGAACCACCGTCATCGCCCTGCGGGCGACCGCTGCGCGGCGGGGCGCTTTCGGCGTGATGCCGCGTTGCTCGTCGGTCACGATGCTTTTGCATCGCTCCCTCCTCACGCCTTGCACCACACCAAAATCGCCTCCGTGCCGATGATCCAACCTGCTCCGGTAACGCCCTAGTCGGAGCTGGGTGAGGGGTGGCGCTCGCGCAAGCGAGCGCGCGAGCCTTCGGCTCGCTCGACCCCTCACCCAAGCTGCGCTAGCCAGCAAGCTGGCAAGCTCCGCTATCCCTCTCCCCTGCCCAGGGGCGAGGGCAGCAGGACACCACCGTCAATGTCGATCGGCCCTAGCTAGGTGTGATCCATCCCGCTTGAACCATTTCCCGTCGTCACCCCGGACGTGTTCCGGCGTCTACCGTCCCGCAAGAGCAACCGCCTGTGTGCTGGCGGAACGGTGGATGCCGGAACGAGTCCGGCATGACGGTCTTGGCTCCGGTTCAGCTTTGATAGATCACGCTCTGAAGACGACGCCGCTCACTCCCCCGACGGGCATCCATTGACGGGCGCCGGCCCGGCGTTCTCCGGATACCAGCGCGCCACGCGGCGATCCTGATCGTAGAGGCATACCGCCGCGTCGGTCCCGTCCGGCCGGATCGCGACCGCCCAGTTGTGCGGCCCGCAATTGTGCGGCTCGCACCCGAACGCGACCAGCTTGCCCTCGACCAGCGCGATCGGCGTTGCGGTCACGTCGCTGCCGAGCACCAGCGCCCGCACCTGCTTGTCGGGCACTACCGCCGCCACCGCCTCCCGCACCTGCGGCTGGCGCAGGAAGCTGGGTGCGGCGCCCTTCGGCTCGGTCGGATATTCGCCGACATAGCCCGACAGATCGGCGGCCGGCGACTCCGCCGCGCTCGGCGTCGGGGACGGTGCGGCCGCGCTGGAGGTCGGCGTGGGCGCGGCAGGCTCACGCTGGCACCCGGCCAGCACGACACCCAGCGTCAGCGGAAGAAGAAAGGCACGCATCACCCGGGTCAAAGCGTCACGCCGGTGCACGTTCCAGCAACTCGGCCGCATCCAGCCCGAGCAGCGCGATCCGCTCACGGATGCGCGGCCATTGCTGCGCGACGAAATCCTCGCGCTCCGCCGTCCGCAACCGCTCCGCCGCGCCGGCCAGCACGAACATGCCAACCCCGCGCCGCACCTCGACATAACCGTCGTCCTGAAAGCTCTGATAGGCCTTCGCCACCGTCAACGGATTCGCGCCATGTTCGGCAGCGAGCGCCCGGACCGAGGGAAGCTGGTCGCCCGCGCCGAACTCGCCGCGCAGGATCGCCGCCGCGATCGTGCCGCGCAGGCGGAGATAGACGGGCGAGTCGTCGTTGCTGAGCGCTGCCATGCTGCCTTAATACAGCACAGGTCCCTGGCTGTCGAGGCGCGCGCTCAGCCCTGCCAATCGCTCCACAAGCGCGCCTCGTCCGGGCGCGGACGCTCGTCGAGCGGGCGGCCGGGCGTGCCGATGAACATGAACCCGGCGATCCGCTCCGGCGCTTGCCCGAACGCATCGCGCACCCGATCCGAGAACGCCGGCCAGCCGGTCAGCCATCCGCCCGCAAACCCGGAAGCATGGACCGCATGGAGCAGGTTCATGCACGCCGCCCCAGCCGACAATTCCTGCTCCCACAACGGAATATGACTTTCCGTTCGCGGGCTCGACAAGGCGACGACCAGCGCCGGCGCCTGTCGCGCGAATTGCTCCATCGCCTCGATCTCGGCGCGTCCCGCCGCGGGACGCTCGGCGCGATAGGCCTCCACCAGCAGCGCGGCAAGCGCGTCGCGGCGGTCGTCGCCGACGATCACGAACCGCCACGGCGCCAGCTTGCCATGATCGGGAGTCCGCCCGGCGATGCGGATCATTTCAACCAGTTGCGCATGGTCCGGCCCCGGCGCGATCAGGTCGCGCGGCTTGCCCGAACGGCGCGTGGACAACAGCGAAAGCGGCGAGGAAAGGTCGTTGAACATCACACGAGGGTGGATAGGCGATGTGACAGGATATTTACAGCGCCGGCTTAACCGTTAGTCTCGGGCGCAACCTTGTTCCCCCGCGCGTGGCCGCGGGCGATGACCCGAATTCTGGAGAGCTTGCCCCTCATGGTGGACACCCCAACCGCGGACAGCCCGCGCGAGCCGGACATCAGCCACGTCAATCCGGCCGAGGAAGCGACATGGTTCGGCCACCCCCGCCAGCTCGCGCGGCTGTTCACGACCGAGATGTGGGAGCGGTTCGGCTTCTACGGTATGCGTGCGCTGCTCACGCTGTATTTGACGCAGCATTTCCTGTTCGGCGACCGGCAGGCGACCGGGCTGTACGGCGGCTATACCGCGCTGGTGTACCTCACCCCGCTGATCGGCGGCTATCTCGCCGACCAGTATCTGGGCTCGAAGCGCGCGGTGAAGTTCGGCGCGGTGTTGATGGCGATCGGCTATTTCACGCTCTGCTTCGGCGGCGAGACCGCGAAGCCGTTCGCGACCGTCGATGGCCAGCGCTACGAGGTCGCGATCGAGAAAAACGCCGAGGGCGTCGAGACCCGCTACGTGCTCGATGGCGCCAAGCGGCTGGCGATCAAGGGCAATGACGACGGCAGCGTCGCGTTGCTCGGCACCGATGGCCAGCCCGAGCGCGTGATCGCCAAGGGTGCATTCCAGTCGGATGGCGAGCGCAGCCCGTTCTACGTGACGGTGATGCTGCTTGCGCTGTGTCTCGTGTCGGTCGGCAACGGCTTCTTCAAGCCGAACATCTCGACGATGGTCGGCGAGCTGTATCCGGTCGGCGATCGCCGTCGCGATACCGGGTTCACGATCTTCTACATGGGGATCAACATCGGTTCGACGCTCTCGCAATTGCTGTGCCCGTTGCTCGCGACGATAGTCGGCTGGTGGGCCGGCTTCGGGCTGGCGGCGATCGGGATGCTGGCGTCGTGGTCGCTGATCCAGTTCGATGGCGGGCGGCTCAACGGCTACGGCGAATCGCCGGTCCAGCCCGGCCAGCGTGATCGGGCGCTCGGCATCTATGCCGCCGCCTTGATCGGCGTGCCGATCTTCTACCTGCTGTTCACCAATTTGATGAACGCGCCCGAACCGGTCGCGGGCGCTGGCATGATCGGCTACATCATCGCGCTGCCGCTGATGGGCAAATTGCTGTTCGGCACCTTCCTGATCGCGGTGCCCGGCATCCTGATCTGGTCGTTCAGCAATGGCTCGCGCGCCGAGTTCCAGATGATGCTGGCGGCGATGGTGCTGATCGTCTTCAACGTCGTGTTCTGGACGCTGTTCGAGCAGGCCGGGTCAAGCCTGACGCTCTACGCCGATCGCAACACCGACCTGTCGGTGTTCGGGCTGTTTTCGCTGTCGGCAGGGCAGACGCAGTTCTTCAACGCCTTCTTCATCGTCGTCTTCGCGCCGATCATGGCGGCGATGTGGACGAAGCTGGCGGCGGCGGGGCGCGAGCCGTCGATCCCGGTCAAGTTCGGCATCGCGCTGATGCTGGTCGGGTTCGGCTTCCTGTTCCTCGTCTTCGGCGGACGCTTCGCGGGCGCGGACTTCAAGGTCGCGATCTGGTGGCTCGCCGGGCTGTACCTGATCCACTCGGTCGCGGAATTGTGCATCTCGCCGGTCGGGCTGTCGATGATCACCAAATTGTCGATCGCGCGCGTCGTCGGGCTGATGATGGGCGTGTGGTTCCTGTCGGTGTCGGTGGCGCAATATGTCGCCGGGATCGTCGCGCAGGTCGCCAGCGTCGAGACGGTCGGCGGACAGGTCACCAACCTCAAGGTCAGTCTCGACACCTATAACGGCGTGTTCTGGACGATCGGCCTCGCCGCCACCGCAATCGGGCTGCTGCTGATCGCGCTGTCGCCGGTCATCAGGAAGTGGATGCACGGCGTCCAGTAATCGACATCAATCGATACGCGACAAGCGAGCGGCCTTCTGGCAGCAATGAGGCGGCGACCCGGCAACCGGGCGCCGCCTTTTTCGTAGGCGTATCAACGAGGAGTGCGGATGCCGGAATTGTTCGGATTGATGCAGGAGACGCCGCTCACCGTCGATCGCTTCCTGGATCATGGCGCGACCTGGCACGGCGAGCGCGAGATCGTCTCGCGCGAAGCGGACGGCAGCATCACCCGCACCGACTATCGCCGGCTTCGCCATATGGCAAAGCAGGTGTCCGACGCGCTGCTCGCCGCCGGCATCGCGCGTGGCGACCGGGTCGCGACGCTCGGCTGGAACGGCGCGCGCCACATGGCGGCGTGGTATGGCACCACCAACGTCGGCGCGGTGCTCCACACGCTCAACCCGCGGCTGTTCCCGGAACAGATCGCATGGATCGCGGCGCATGCCGGCGACCGGCTGCTGCTCGCCGACCCGGCCTGCGCCGCGCTCGCCGCGCGGCTGGTGCGCGACGTGCCGTCGATCGAACAGGTCGTGTTCCTGTGCGATCGCGCCGCGCTTCCCGCGACCGACTATCCCGCGGTCGCGTTCGACGACTGGATCGCGCCGCATTCTGGCAGCGCGGCCTGGGGCGGGTTCGACGAACGGCTGGCGTGCGGGCTCTGCTATACTTCGGGCACGACAGGCGATCCCAAGGGCGTGCTCTATTCGCATCGTTCCAATACCCTGCACACGATGATGGCGTTGCAGGCCGATGCGCTGGCGCTGACGCAGCGCGACACGGTGCTGCTGGTCGTGCCGATGTACCACGCCAACGCCTGGGGGGTCGTCTATGCCGCCCCCGCCGCGGGCGCGAAGCTGGTGCTGCCCGGCGCGCGGATGGACGGGGAGTCGCTCTACGAGCTGATCGAGCAGGAAGGCGTGACCTTCTCCGCCGCGGTGCCGACCGTCTGGCAGGGGCTGCTGCACTATCTGCGCGGCACCGGGCGCGGCTTCTCGACGCTGCACCGCGTCGTGATCGGCGGTGCCGCGCCGCCACAGGCGCTGATCCGCGCCTTTCAGGACGATTACGGCGTCGAGGTCGTGCAGGGCTGGGGGATGACCGAGACGTCGCCGCTCGCCACGCTTTCCTCCCCCACCGCCGAGGTGCTGGCGCAGCCCTATGACGAACAGGTGCGGCGCAAGGCGATGCAGGGGCGCTTGCAGGTCGGGCTCGACTTCCGGCTGGTCGACGACGCGGGCGCGCCGCTGCCGCACGACGGCCAGACTGCCGGGCGCTTGCTGATCCGCGGGGCGACGATCACCAGCGGCTATTTCCGCGACGACACGCCCGTGCTCGACGCCGACGGCTTCTTCGACACCGGCGACGTCGCGACGATCGACCCGGCCGGCTACATGCACATCACCGACCGCGCCAAGGACATCGTCAAGTCGGGCGGCGAGTGGATCAGCTCGATCGAGATCGAGAACATCGCCAGCGGCCACCCGGCGGTGGCGATCGCGGCGGTGATCGGGGTCAAGCATCCGAAATGGGACGAGCGCCCGATCCTGCTGGTCCAGCCCGTGCCGGGGCAGGTGCCCGACAAGGCGGACCTGCTCGCGTATCTCGACGGCAAGATCGCGCGCTGGTGGATGCCCGACGATGTGCTGGTGGTCGATGCGATCCCGCTCGGCGCGACCGGCAAGATCGACAAGAAGCTGCTGCGCCGGCAATTCGCCGACTATCGCTTGCCGGAATAATCTGCCCGCTTACCGTTCGTGCTGAGGAGAGGCTGAGCCCGGCGAAGCCTCGTCTCGAAGCGCCCCCCTTCGAGACGCCGTTTCGACAGGCTCAACGGCTCCTCAGGGCGAACGGATGGACAGCGTCGGAACACCCGCGCCCGCCACCTCGTTACGCCCCCGACCACCGATGAATTGAGAGGGGCGATGGCGGACTGGATCAGGACCGCGCGCGGCTGGCTGCACGATCTGCCCGGCTGGCTGTCCGATATCTTCTACGTGGCGGCGGCGCTTGTGCTCGCGCTGGTGCTGCACCGCGTCGTCATCTGGGTCGCGCGCCGCGCCACCGCCGCGCGCCCGGACAGCGCCAGCGCCTTGTTCGTCGCGCGGATCCGCAAGCTGCTGCGCTGGCTGATGCTCGCGATCGCGCTGGCGGCGGTGCAGCCGGCGCTCGACCTGACGCGCGGTCAGGCGACGTTATGGGGGCGGATCGCCGCCTTGCTGGTCCCCGGCCTGATGGGCTGGTGCGCGATCGTCGCGGTCGGGACCGTCACCGACGTGATGATCCGCCATGCCGACATCAGCGTCGCGGACAACCTGCGCGCGCGCCGCCGCCGCACCCGGCTCGGCATCTTCCAGCGGATCTTCGTGTCGGTCATCATGCTGGTGACGATCTGCACGATGCTGATGACGATCCCTAGCGTCCGCAGCCTCGGCGTGACGCTCGCGGCCTCCGCCGGCCTCGCCGGCCTCGCGGTCGGCGCCGCGGCGCAGCCCGCGCTCAAGAACCTGATCGCCGGGTTCCAGATGATCTTCACCGAGCCGATCCGCATCGACGACGTCGTCATCATCGACAACGAATGGGGCCGCATCGAGGAGATCCGGCTGACCTATGTCGTCGTAAAGATCTGGGACGAGCGGCGGCTGGTCGTCCCGGTCTCCAAGTTCCTCGAACAGAGCTTCCAGAACTGGACCCGCCAGTCGAGCGCGTTGCTGGGCAGCGTCTTCTGGTATGTCGACGCCGCCACCGATGTCGAGGCGCTGCGCGCGAAGCTCGGCGAGATCGTCACCGCCAACCCGCGCTGGGATGGGCGCTTCTGGAACCTGCAGGTCACCGACGTGAAGCCCGACGGCTCGGTCGAGCTGCGCGGGCTGATGACCGCCAAGGACGCCTCGACCGCGTTCGACCTGCGCTGCGACGTGCGCGAGGCGTTGCTGGCGCACATCCGCGCCGAACAGCCCGGCGCGTTGCTGCGCCGCCGCGCCTATGTCGCGCTGGAGAACGCCGGATAGATGCGGTCGCGCCCGGCCTGCTTGGCTTCATAGGCCTCGCGGTCGGCGCGATCGAGCAACGTCACCAGCGTATCGTGCGGGCGCAGCTTGGCGATCCCGCCGCTCACCGTCACCTGCGGCAGCCCGGTGCCGAGACGCGTCACCGCGATCCGGATGTCGTTCGCGACCCGCGCCGCATCCCACAGATCGGCGCAGCCCAGCAGCGCGACGAATTCCTCGCCGCCCAGCCGCGCCACCAGTGCGTCGCGCGGCGTGGTATCGATCAGCACCTGACCGACCGCCTGCAACACCGCGTCGCCGGTCGCATGACCGAACCGGTCGTTGATCTGTTTGAAGTGATCGAGATCGAGCATGATCGCCGCCAGCTCGCGCCCGTCGCGGCGCGACGCCGCAATCAGGGCGTTCGCGCGCCGCTCGAACCCGCGACGGTTGGCGACGCTGGTCAACATATCGGTCTCGGATTCGGCGCGTGTCGAGCGCAGCACCGCGCGCACGATCATCAACAGCACCGCCAGCGCGCTGGCGATCGTCAGCAACCCGCCCAACGCCTGCGAGAACAAGGCGTAGTTGCTCGCCGCATAGTCGCGCATCGTCTTCCCCGAACCGAAGACGGCAGCGAAGAACGGCTTGATGACGAAGTGACTGGCGGTGATCGCAAAGACGACGCCCAGCGCCGCCCACCACGGATCGCGTCGTTGCCGCACCGCACGGATCGCCATCGTCGTGCACAGCAACAGCAGCGAATAGAACGGAAACTGATAGACGAAGCCGTAGCCGATCGTATTGCGCGCGCCATCGTCGAGCATCACCCGTCCGATCAGCGCGACGATCGCGATCGCCGCCGCCGCGCGTGGCGGCCGATATCCGCCCAGCCGCGCTACGCCAAAGGTGAAGCAGAGCATGGAGAGAACCAGCGCCACATAGCCAGTGGCGTTGAACAGCGTCGGCGTCGCCGCGAACCGCACCCCCAATTCGCTCAGCGGCGAGAGCAAGCCGATCGCATAGGTGGCACAGAACCATCCGATCGCACGATGCCGCGGATAGGAGGCGCGCAGGACCGCGAACGTGGCCGCGAACAGCATCGCGACACAGGCATTCACGATCAACGCATAAACCGCACCGCTCACGCACGTACCACTATGATTCTCGATTAGCAGCCCGTGCGACGAAGATGCGGCGGCAGCAACCCGAACATCAACCGTGCCGCCGATTTATTTTACGTCAACCCGCGACATCCGCGGGTATTCTGCTCTTCTCCAGCGCGGTCAGGAAGGTCTTCGCCCACCACGTCACGTCATGTTCCTGCACCCCGGCCATCAACTTCTCCCAACGGTGCACGCGTTCGTCGCGCGACATCCGCAGCGCCTGGTAGATCGCATCGGACACTTCCTCGGCGCTGTACGGATTGACCAGCAGCGCGTCGCCCATCTGCTCCGCGGCTCCGGCGAAGCGCGACAGCACCAGCACGCCGGGATCTTCCGGGTCCTGCGCCGCGACATATTCCTTGGCGACGAGGTTCATCCCGTCACGCAGCGGCGTCACCAGCCCGATCTTGGCGGCGCGATAAATGCCGGCGAGATGGTCGCGCGGATAGCCTTGGTTGACGTAGCGGATCGGCACCCAGTCGACATCGGCATAGGCGCCGTTGATTCGCCCCGACAGCCCTTCGAGCGACTGGCGGATGCGTTGGTAACTCTCGACCGACACGCGGCTGGGCGGCGCGATCTGGAGCAGGAACACTTCCTTGCGCTCTTCGGGATGCTCGATCAGGAAGCGTTCGTAGCCGAGGAAGCGCTCCTCCAGCCCCTTGGAATAATCGAGCCGATCGACACCCACGATCATGTCGCGCCCGTCGGCGCTGTCGCGCATCCGGCGATAGGCAAGCCGCGCCGGCACGCTCTTCGACATTTCGGCGAACTCGACCGCGTCGATCCCGATCGGGCAGGCGATCAGCTCGACCTGCCGGTCGCCGAGCGTCGCGATATTGTTCTCGATCGTCGCGCCCATGTCGTGCCGCGCGAAGTCGCAGAACGATTCGAGCCATTCCTCGGTGTGGAAACCGATCAGGTCATACGCGAACAGCGATTCGACCAGCTCGCGCGCATTGGGCAGCGTGCCCAGCAGCCGGCGCGGCGGCCACGGGATGTGGAGGAAGAAGCCGATCCGGTTGCCGCAACCGCGCGCGCGCAACTCCGCGCCGAGCGGGAACATGTGATAGTCCTGGATCCAGATCACGTCGTCCGGCTCGATCAGCGGACGCACGGTGTCGGCGAAGCGCTGGTTGGTACGCTTGTAGCCGCCCGCGAAATCGCGCTCATATTCGGCCAGATCGATGCGATAATGGAAAAGCGGCCACAAGGTCCGGTTGGCGTAGCCGTCGTAATATTCCTGGACGTCCTGCTCTTCGAGATCGACCGTCGCGGTGGTGACGCCGTGGTTGCGCTGGAAATTGATATGGCCGTTGAACTGGTCGGTCTGCTCCCCCGACCAGCCGAACCACATGCCGCCGCGATCGCGCAGCGCGGCGGCGAGCGCAACCGCCAGTCCTCCCTGTGCGCCGGCGGTCGAGCCCTTGGGCGCGGTGACGCGGTTGGAGATGACGATCAGGCGATTCAACGAATACTACTCCATGGTTTACTGAGCATGGCGGCGCAATTGATCATCCCGACCAACGAATAGGTCTGCGGATAATTTCCCCACAATTCACCGCTTTGCGGGTCGATGTCCTCCGACAGCAGCCCGGCGGCGGTGCAGCGCGACAGCATTTCCTCGAACAGCACGCGCGCTTCGTCGCTGCGTCCGGTCAGGAACAACGCCTCGATCAGCCAGAAGGTGCAGACGTTGAACGCGGTTTCGGGCAGTCCGAAATCGTCCTCGGTGTCGTAGCGCAGCATCGTCGAGCCGCGCCGCAGCCCCTTTTCGATCGCCACCAGCGTGTCGAGGAAGCGCGAATCGTCCGCCTCGAGGAAGCGCAGGTCGAGCAATTGCAACACGCTGGCGTCGAGATCGTCGCCCGCGAAGGTCGCCGACATCCGCCGCGTATCCTCGCGCCACGCCGCGCTCTCGATCCGCTCGCGAATCACCTGCGCGCGCTCCGACCACAAGGCCTCGCGCTCGGGCAGCTTGAGCCGCTCGGCGGCGTTGGCGAGGCGGTCGCACGCCGCCCAGCACATCGCGCTGGAATAGGTATGGACGCTCTGCCGCGTGCGCAGCTCCCATAGCCCGGCGTCGGGCTGGTCGTAATAGGCCCAGGCGCGCTCGCCGACCCGCTCTAGCGCCTCGAAATCCTCGACCCCGCTCTGGCGGAACAGCCGGTGGTCGAAGAAGGCGTGGACCGAGCATAGCACGATCTGGCCATAAGCATCGTGCTGGATCTGCTCGGCGGCCTGATTGCCGACGCGCACCGGGCCCATCCCGCGATAGCCGCTCAGCGACTCCTCGATCCGCTCGGGCAGCTGCGCCTCGCCGAGCACGCCGTACAGCGGCTGGATATGCCCGCCGCGCGCGCCGTCGACGATGTTGCGGAGATAGCCGAGATAGCCCTCCAGCACGTCGAGCGCGCCGAGCCGGTTGAGCGCCTGCACCGTGTAATAAGCGTCGCGGATCCAGCAGTAGCGATAGTCCCAGTTGCGCTGCGACCCGGCATGTTCGGGGACCGAGGTGGTCAGCGCGGCGACGATCGCGCCGGTTTCCTCATGCTGGCACAGCTTCAGCGTGATCGCGCAGCGGATCACCACTTCCTGCCATTCCAGCGGCACTGCCAGCCCGCGCACCCAGCCCTGCCATTCCTGCGTCGTACGGTACAGCATCAGGTCGACGGTGCTGGCGAGATCGCCCTGGAAGCTTTCGTCCGGCCCGAGGAAGAAGTGCAACGGCCGCTCGACGCGGAACGCGTGCTCGCCCTGGACCATCGCGATCGGCGCGGTGGTGGTCAGCCGCAGCGCGATCGTGTCCATCAACAGCCGCAGGTGATTCGATCCGCCGATCTGCTCGCGACAGCCGCCGCCCCAGCCGCAGGTCGGGCGCAGCGCGACGCGGACGCGCGGGCTGCCTGCGACCGGTCGCACGATCCGCGCGAACGCCACCGGGCGATAGGTGCGCCCTTCACGCGCGAAGCGTGGGCAGAAATCGATCACCTCGATCGCGCCGCCATGCGAATCGCGGTGGGTGGTGACGAGGATCGGGGTGTTGCGGATATATTCCTGCTCGATCGACACGCTGTCTTCGAGGCAGATCCCCCAATAGCCGCTCTGCGGCTGTTCGCCGCCTAGCAGCGCGGAGAAGAGCGGATCGCCGTCGACGCGCGGCACGCAGCCCCAGACGAACCGTCCCTCGCGATCGACCAGCGCACTTACCTGGCAATTGCCGATCGGCCACAGATCCAGCGTCGTCATGTCTTCTCCCTGCACGCGGCGTCGAGCCAAGCGAGCACGTCGGCGACGCCCTCGACCCTATAGGTGGCGGCGGTGTCGCGCGCCGGGCCGACCAGCACGCCCGCGCCGCCCAGTGCGGCGGCCGCGGCGAAGCCGGCCTCGTCGGTCACGTCATCCCCCACGAACACAGGAACCGTGCGCTGCCGTAACGGTTCCCGCATCAACAGCTCCACCGCCGCGCCCTTGTCGCGCCCGGCCATCCGCAGCTCGACGACCATCTTGCCGTGTTGAAGGTGCAGGTCGTGGACGGTGGCGAGCTGCTCGGCGAGCGCGGTCATCGCCGCGCCCGCCGCGGGCGCGCCACGGAAGTGCAGGCCGACGCCGAATGGCTTGTCCTCGATCAGCGTGCCCGGATGATCGGCCGCAAACGCCTGCGCCTCGGCCAGCGCGGCGTCGAGCGCGGCGGAGCGGTCGGGTGCGGTGATGCTGCCGTCCGGCGCGGCGACCTCCAGCCCGTGGCTGCCCGCGATCGGCAGCGCGGCGGGCGCGATCAGCGCGCTGATCTCCTGCACCGGCCGCCCGCTGACGATCGCGACCCCGCCGGGCAGGCAGGTCCCCAGCCGTTCGAGCAACGTCGCCAGCTGGTCGGCGACCGTTACGCCGTCCGGGGTCTCGGCGATCTCGACCAGCGTCCCGTCGAAATCGAGGAACAGGCTTGCGTCGGTCAACAGCGAAGGCGGTGGCGGCACGAGATCGGTCATGCACGCTCAAACCCGGCAGCCGCGATTTCGATGCAAGCGCGCAACGATCGCCCGGACGCCCCAGCGGGCAGGGGCGATCGGATCAGGCGGTCACCGCCTTGCTGCGCGCCGCGAAACTCTTCCGCAGCTTCTGCAACTTGGGCGGGATCACCGCGAGGCAATAAGGATTGCGCTGGCCCTCGCCGTCCCAATAGTCCTGATGATAGCCTTCGGCGGTGTACCAATCCGAGAACGGCTCGATCGTGGTGACGATCTTGCCCGACGCAGTTTCCTGCGCGCGCGCGATCGCCTGATTGGCCTGCTCTTCCTGCATCACCGTCTCTGGGAAGATCGCCGAGCGATATTGCGTGCCGACGTCGTTGCCCTGCCGATTGAGCTGCGTGGGATCGTGCGTCGCGAAGAAGATGTCGAGCAGATCGGCATAACTGACCTGTTCCGGATCAAACCCGACGCGGATCGCCTCGGCATGGCCGGTGTCGCCGCCGCAGACCTGCTTGTAGGTCGGATCGGGGACGTGGCCGCCGATATAGCCGCTCTCGACGCTTTCGACCCCGATCACGTCCTTGAACACGGCCTCGGTGCACCAGAAGCAGCCGCCGGCCAGCGTCGCATATTCCGTCATGAAACTCGTCTCCTTTGCGTCCCATGTAGGAAGTCGCTACGCGGCGGCAACTTATCGGGAGACTGACATGACGGCGTTGAACGGCAAGGTGATGGTGACGGGTGGCGCGGGCTATATCGGCAGCCACGCGGTGCTGGCGCTGCTCGATGCCGGCTATGAGGTCGTGGTGATCGACAATCTCGTCACCGGGTTCGACTGGGCGGTCGACGGACGCGCGGCCTTCGTGCAGATCGCGGTCGAGGATCCCGGCGTGCGCGACGTGATCCGCGAACATGACGTCAAGGCGATCATGCACTTTGCCGGTTCGGTGGTGGTGCCCGAATCGGTCAGCGACCCGCTCAAATATTACCGCAACAACACCGCCGCGACGCGCACGCTGATCGAGAGCGCGGTGGCTGAGGGTGTGCCGCACTTCATCTTCTCCTCGACCGCCGCGACCTATGGCACCCCCGAGCGGGTGCCGATTTCGGAGAACGATCCGAAGGCGCCGATCAACCCGTACGGCATGTCGAAGCTGATGACCGAGTTCATGCTGCGCGACGTGTCGGCGGCGCATCCGATCAACCATTGCTGCCTGCGCTATTTCAACGTCGCGGGTGCCGACCCCGAGGGGCGCAGCGGCCAGTCGACGGTCGGCGCGACGCACCTCATCAAGATCGCGGTCGAGGCCGCGACCGGCAAGCGCGACAGCGTCGGCGTGTTCGGCACCGATTTCGAGACGCGCGACGGCACCGGCGTGCGCGATTACATCCACGTCAGCGATCTGGCCGAGGCGCATGTCGCGGCGCTCAAGCTGCTGATCGACCAGCCGGGCGACAGCCATGTGCTCAATTGCGGTTACGGGCGCGGTTTCTCGGTGCTCGAGGTGCTGGATGCCGTGGACCGGGTCACCAACCTGACGATCGAGCGCAAGCTGCAGGGACGGCGGCCGGGCGACCCGGGCGAGCTGGTCGCGGACAACAGCGCGATCCTCAAGACGATCGACTGGACGCCGAAACGCGACGATCTCGACGGGATCGTCCGCGATGCGCTGGCGTGGGAGCGCAAGCTCGCCGAGCGGCAAGGCTGATCGTCATTGCGAGCGAAGCGCGGCAATCCAGGGCGTCCCGATCCGGCCCTGGATTGCTTCGCTACGCTCGCAATGACGGACCGGACGCCATCCGCCCGCGCATCGTGGCGGCGATCCACCACCAGAGCGCCGCCCAGCCGGTGCCCGCGCTCCAGCCCGCCAGCACGTCGGACGGCCAGTGGACACCGAGGTACACCCGGCTCACCCCGATCGCGCCGACCAGCACCACCGCCAACAGCAACACGTAGCGCCGCACCACACGATGCGGCGTGATCTGCGCGACCAGTCCGGCGAGCGTCAGATAGATGATCGCGCTGTTGGTGGCATGGCCGCTCGGAAAGCTGAGCCCGGTCACCTGCACCAGATGGTCGACCAGCTCGGGGCGCGGGCGGCCGACCCAGTATTTGGCCTGTCCGGCGATGATCGACCCGCCCAGCGTCGCGGCCAGCACCAGCGCGGCGGTCAGCCACAGTCGCTGAACCAGCAACAGGCCCGTGACCGCGACCACCACGCAGGTGAGGATCGTCCCGCTGCCCAGCGCGGTGATGTCGACCATCGCGGCGTGGAGCCACGCGGGCCCGAGCGGTTGCGCGGTGTCTCCGGGGGTGCGCAGCGCGAGGATGATCGCGCGGTCCCACGCCAGCGGCGCGCCATCGCCGATCTCATAGGCGAGCAAGGCGGCGGCGATCAGTCCGGCGATCGCCAGCGCGATCCACGCCAGCCGCGGGACGGTCGGCGTGCTGCGCGGCTCGGCGGCGGGCAGCTGTGCGGCGGGGAGGGGCGTGCTCAGCTCTTGAGCTTCCAGCCGCGGCGCAGCAGCGTGTAGCAGAGCAGCCCCAGCGCCACGTCGATCGCGAGAATGACGACGCTGCCGGTCGCGACCGGCGAATCGGCGGTGCCGAGGAAGCCATAGCGAAAGCCGGAGATCACGTAGAAAAACGGGTTCACATGGCTGAAGGCGCGGAAGGCGGGCGCGAGGTGGTCGACCGAATAGAAGGTGCCGCTGAGCAGGGTCAGCGGCGCGATCACGAAATTGGTGACCGCGGCGGCATGGTCGAACTTCTCCGCCCAGATCGAGGTCAGCACCCCGGCGAGGCTCAGGAACACCGCGCCGAGCAGCCCGAACCACAGCACCGCCCACGGATGCTGCGGCGTGACGTGGACGCCGGGCCATAGCGCCATCGCCAGCCACACGGTCGCGCCGACGCAGAAGGCGCGCGTCACCGCGCCGCCGGTCAGCGCGGCGAGCAGCTCCGCAGTCGACAGCGGCGGCTGGAGATAGTCGACGATCGTGCCCTGGATCTTGCCGACCAGCAGCGAGAAGCTGGCGTTGGCGAAGGCGTTGTTGAGCATCCCCATCACGATCAGGCCGGGGGCAATGAAGTCCGCGAACGCCACGTCGGTGCCGCCGACGCGCACCGGGCTGCGCGCGCCGTTGGCGACGGTGAAGATCACGAGGAACATCAACGTCGTGATCGCGGGTGCCCAGATCGTCTGGAGCTGCACCTTGAAGAAACGGCGCACCTCCTTCACATAGAGGGTCTTCAGGCCGCCCCAGTTGACGTTCCGGATGACCGGGACGCCGGGGGCGTTTCTGACGCCTGATGGAATTTGTCCGAGAGGGGGCTGGCTGCTCATCGCGAACGCGGGTACCCGCTGCCGCCGCTGCCCGCAACCGGAACGCGAACGAGGAAGACGATCATGTCCTGGACCGAGGAGCGCATCGATACGCTCAAGACGATGTGGGAAGGCGGCCAGACCGCCAGCCAGATCGCCGAAGCGCTGGGCGGCGTCAGCCGCAACGCGGTGATCGGCAAGGCACATCGCCTCGGTTTGCAATCGCGCCCGTCGCCGGTGGTGAGCAAGGAAGAGGCGCGCGCCGCCGCCGAAAAGGCCAG
Source organism: Sphingomonas phyllosphaerae (assembly GCA_036946405.1). NCBI lineage: Bacteria > Pseudomonadati > Pseudomonadota > Alphaproteobacteria > Sphingomonadales > Sphingomonadaceae > Sphingomonas > Sphingomonas phyllosphaerae. The sequence continues at coordinate 1,362,689 of JAQIJC010000001.1, forward strand.
CGCTGCCGCCGCGCCGGCACCGGTCGTCGCCGCCGCACCGCCGCCGCCTCCCGAGCCGAAGCCGGAACCGCGTCCCAAGCCGGCCGCCGCCGCGCCGGTCGCGCCGCCGCCGCCCGCGCCGGTGGTCGAGGCAGATGATGAGGATGAGGACGACGCGCCCTTCGCCGCCGGGGAGGCGACGCAGGCCGCGCCCGCGCCGGAGCGTGCGCCGCAGCCGGTGCTGCGCTCGGTCGGACCGGGTGGGTTCGTCCGTCAGGCGCCCGGCGAGCAGCAGCCGCCGATCGCCCCCGCGCCGCCGCGCCGACTGGTGCCCGCGCGCACCGCGCCGGAATATGCCGACAAGACGTCGCTGCTCGATCTCAACGACAAGATCTGCAAGTGGCCGCTGGGGCACCCCGGCGAGCCGGACTTCCACTTTTGCGGTGAGAAGGTGAATCCGGGCTTCCCGTATTGCGTGACGCATTGCGGCCATGCGTATCAGGCGCAGCTGCCGCGGCGTGACCGGCGTGCGCCGCCGTTGCCGTTCGGCGGGCCGCGGATGCGCTGATCGCCGATCGCGCAAGCTCCAGCAAGGCTGGAGCGCGCAACCGGCGATCGGCGCGGCCGGCGCGGCTACAGCCGCGTCCGACGACGCGGGCTTTGCCCGCGGCGGGGGCTTCTATCAGTCGCTCTCTTATGTGCGTACCCCGGCGGAGGCCGGGGCCCAGTTGGGAAGGCCGCGGTAACGACGCGCAGCGCCAGTTACGAGCGTCCACCGACTGGGCCCCGGCCTTCGCCGGGGTACGTGTGTAGGGTAGGTCTTTCTAATTGGCCGCCGCGGCAAAGCCGCGTCGTCAGTCGGGGCGTTGCCCCGCTGGCCGGGCTTGGGTGAGTCCCCGGACCAGCTATGCTGGCCGGGGCCACCCGGCGCCGCGCCGCGGCAAAGCCGCGTCGTCAGACGTAGCTGGCGCTACGCTGGCCGGGCTTGGGTGAGTCCTGCGCCAGTATGGCGCAGGCCACCCGGCGCCTTAAAACCGGAACGCCGCGGTCGCGCGCAGGCTGTGCCAGTTGAACTTGTCGTCCGAGCGTCGGAAGTCGGTCCCGCTCACCGTGCCGCCGTTGGTGGCGTTGGTGAACGGCGTGCCGGCCGGCCCGGCGGCGCGGACGCGGAAGTCGTTGTCCTGATACTGGTGGTAGACATATTCCATGCCGACCGAGAAATGGTCGCCGATGCGCTGCTCGATGCCGCCGCCGCCCTGGAAGCCGAACTGGTTGCGCTTGCCGCGCTGCTCGAAGCTGTTGGTGCTCTGGCTCGACGAGAAATCGCGGTCGATCCGCGCGTATGACGGGCCGAACGTCCCGTAGAACAGCGTCGAGTCGTTCGGCGTGAAGCCGGCGCGGGCGCGTATCGCGGCTTCCCAGCCGATCTCGCGCGTCATCACGTAATTGGCCGGCGTCGAGGAGAAGCCGGTGACGCTATCGTTGATGTGCGTCTTCCCGAACTCGCCGACCACCCCGTAGACGATCGGGCCCGACTGGTGATCGAAGCCGACGCGGGCGTTGTACGACCAGCCGTCCTTGTCGTTGCGGCAGCCCGGGCCGCCGTTCTGCGGGCCGGTCGCCGCCCCAGCGCGGCCGCCGCAGAAACCGGGGCCGAAGGCGTTGGCGCCGGTGCCGGTGAGCACGGTGTCCCCGAACCGGCCGTCGAGGTTGCGGTCGAAGAGGATCGTTGAGCCACCGTCGTTGGGCTGGACGTCATAGCCACCCGACGCGCCGACATAGATGCCCGAGAATCCGCTGGTCACTGCCGGGTCGCCGCTAGTGCCGTCCTGCGCGACTGCGGGCACCGAAACCAGCGCGGCGACCGCCGCGAGAAGATACGCCTTCATCCATCAACTCCCTGAAAACACGTCCGGGCAACGGCAGGGTGTAAAGATAGGTTGCGTGACGAACGGTTGCTGGTCGCCGCGCGGTGGCGCAGACGGCGTCTGTTCCGTATATACCCCCTATGTCCGATCTCTTCGCGTCCGCCACCGCTGCTCCCGCCAGTTACGACGCGTCGTCGATCGAGGTGCTGGAGGGGCTGGAACCGGTCCGCCGCCGGCCGGGCATGTATGTCGGCGGCACCGATGAGCGAGCGCTCCACCATCTCGCCGCCGAGGTGCTCGACAATGCGATGGACGAGGCGGTCGCGGGCCATGCGACGCGGATCGAGATCACGCTGGAGCCGGGCAACCGCCTGACGATTCACGATAACGGCCGCGGCATCCCGGTCGACCCGCACCCGAAGTTTCCGGACAAGTCGGCGCTGGAGGTGATCCTGTCGACGCTCCACTCGGGCGGCAAGTTCGCGGGGAAAGCCTATGCGACCTCGGGCGGGTTGCACGGCGTCGGCGTGTCGGTGGTCAACGCGCTGTCGAGCGAGACGGTGGTCGAGGTCGCGCGCGACCGGCAGCTGTATCGCCAGCGCTTCTCGCGCGGGCAGACGCTGGGGCCGCTGGAGACGGTCGGCGCGGCGCCCAACCGGCGCGGGACGACGGTCAGCTTCGTTCCCGACACTGAGATCTTCGGGCCGGAGCTGCACTTCAAGCCGGCACGGCTCTACAAGCTGGCACGGTCGAAGGCGTATCTGTTCGCCGGGGTCGAGATCCGCTGGAAATGCGCCGCGTCGCTGATCACCGATGAAACGCCGGCCGAGGCGGTATTCCAGTTTCCCGGTGGGCTGTCCGATCACCTGAAGGAACAGATCGCGGGCCGCGAATGCGCGACCGCCGACTTTTTCGCGGGACAGCAAAATTTCGCCGACAGCCAGGGCAAGGTCGAATGGGCGGTGGCGTGGCCATTGTGGAGCGAGGGCAGCTATAGTTGGTATTGCAACACGATCCCGACCCCCGATGGCGGGACGCACGAACAAGGGCTTCGGCAGGCGCTGGTGCGCGGGCTGCGCCAGTTCGGCGATCTGGTCGGCAACAAGCGCGCCAAGGAGCTGACCGCCGACGACGTGATGGTCGGCAGCGAGCTGATGCTGTCGGTGTTCGTCCGCGACCCGCAATTCCAGTCGCAGACCAAGGACCGGCTGACCTCGCCGGAAGCGGCGGGGCTGGTCGAGAAAGCGATGCGCGACCATTTCGACCATTGGCTCGGGCACAATATGGACCGCGGCAAAGCGCTGCTCGGCTATGTGCTGGAGCGGATGGACGAGCGGCTGCGGCGCAAGGCCGAGCGCGACGTCAAGCGCAAGACCGCGACCTCGGCGCGCAAGCTGCGGCTGCCCGGCAAGCTGACCGATTGCGCCGCCGATGCCTCGGACGGCACGGAGCTGTTCATCGTCGAGGGCGATTCGGCGGGCGGCTCGGCGAAGCAGGCGCGCGACCGCAAGACGCAGGCGATCCTGCCGATCCGCGGCAAGATCCTCAACGTCGCCTCCGCGACCAGCGCCAAGATCCTCGCCAATCAGGAGATCGCCGATCTTATCCAGGCACTCGGCTGCGGCACGCGTAAGGATTGCCGACCCGAGCAACTCCGCTACGAACGCGTCGTCATCATGACCGACGCCGATGTCGACGGCGCGCATATCGCGACCTTGCTGATGACGTTCTTCTTTCAGGAAATGCCCGATCTGGTGCGGCAGGGGCATCTCTATCTGGCGCAGCCGCCGCTGTATCGCCTGACCGCGGGGACAAAGAGCCTGTATGCGCGCGACGACGCGCACCGTGCCGAGCTGGAGCGGACCGCGTTCAAGGGCAAGAAGGTCGAGGTCGCGCGCTTCAAGGGGCTGGGCGAGATGAACCCGCAGCAGCTGCGCGAGACGACGATGGACCCGGCGAAGCGCAGCATGATCCGCATCACGCTGCCGCACGAATATGAGGAACGCGCAGGGGTCAAGGATCTGGTCGACCGGCTGATGGGCACCAATCCGGCGCACCGCTTCGCGTTCATTCAGGAAAATGCCGCGCGGCTCGATGAAGAGGCGATCGACGCGTGAGGGGGCTGCGTTGCGGGGGCTGATCGAACTCCGCTCTTTCATCATCCCGGACTTGATCCGGGATCCCGCTTTTTCCCTCGTGCGGCAAGAAGAAGCGGGGCCCCGGATCAAGTCCGGGGCGACGAAGGAGGTGGGTGACCGCAAGTTTGAGGGACTGAATGCGATGACCTTCGCGACGTCGCTTGTTTCTGAAGTCGTTGCCGGACGCACCTTCGTCATTGCGAGCGTAGCGAAGCAATCCAGGGCGTCCTGGTCCGGCACTGGATTGCTTCGCTACGCTCGCAATGACGGGTGCGTTACGCCTAAGGATCAACCGTCATGCCGATAACGGAGCGGCCGCGCGCCGACTGGCCGCTCGCGATCGCGCTGGCGGTGCTGGCGGGGTTTGTCGATGCGGTGGGGTTCCTGCGCATCGGCGGCCTGTTCGTGTCGTTCATGAGCGGCAATTCGACGCTGCTCGGGATCGATCTGGTCAATCGCAACGCGCAGGCGCTGATGATCGTGGCGCTGATCCTCGGTTTCCTGTCCGGGGTGATGGTCGCCGCGATCCTCGGCGAGCGGCTCGGCAAATGGTCGCCGATGGGGATGATCCTGTTCTGCACCGCGCTGCTCGCCTGGTCGGCGCTGTTGATGGTCGAGGGGCCGGGTGCTGTGCTGCTTGCGGCGGCGATGGGCGCGTTGAACGTCGTGTTCCAGCGCGGCGGCGGGGTCAGCATGAGCATCCCGATCACCTATGTCACGGGCACGCTGGTGCGGCTCGGGCAGGCGCTGGCGGGCGCGCTGCTGGGCATCGCCCCGGCGGCGGGATGGGTGCCCTACCTGCTGCTGTGGAGCGGGCTGGTGCTCGGTGCGCTGGGCGGCACCTATGCTTATGATGCCCTCGGCACCGATGCCTTGTGGGGCGCGGCGTCGTTCGCGTTCGCGCTGGCGGTCGCGGCGGCGGGCAGGGGGCTGTCGCAACGCTGACGCGGTGTTGTTTGCGCGAATATTTGCCTCTACAAGCGCGACGAGGGCGGTCCATGTCGGGCCGCCCGCTTTCGTTCGAGGAGAAGGCCCCGTGTCGCCTGACGCATCCATCCCGCCGCTGATGCCCGTCTACCCGCGGTGCGGCGTGCGACCGGTGCGCGGAGAGGGCGTGTACCTCTACGGCGAGGACGGCAGCCAGTATCTCGACTTTGCGAGCGGGATCGCGGTCAACGCGCTCGGCCATGGCCATCCGGCGCTGACCAAGGCGATTGCGGAACAGGCCGCGACGTTGATGCACGTCAGTAACCTGTACGGCAGCCCGCAGGGCGAGCATTTCGCGCAGCGGCTGGTCGACCATACCTTCGCCGACACCGTGTTCTTCACCAATTCGGGCGCCGAGGCGGTCGAGTGCGCGATCAAGACCGCGCGCCGCTATCATTTCGCCAACGGCAACCCCGAGCGGCACGATCTCATCACCTTCGACACCGCCTTCCACGGGCGGACGCTGGGCACGATCTCGGCGACCAATCAGGCGAAGATGCGCGACGGGTTCGAGCCGCTGTTGCCGGGCTTCAAATATGCGCAGTTCAACGATCTCGAGGGCGCGCTCGCGCTGATCGACGGCAACACCGCCGGGTTCCTGGTGGAGCCGATCCAGGGCGAGGGTGGTATTCGCCCGGCATCGCAGGAGTTCCTGCAGGGGCTGCGCAAGGCGTGCGACGAGCACGGCCTGTTGCTGGTGCTCGACGAAGTGCAGGCGGGCTACGGCCGCACCGGCAAGTTCTTCGCGCACGAGCTGTACGGGATCACCCCCGACATCATGGCGGCAGCCAAGGGGATTGGCGGCGGCTTCCCGCTCGGCGCGTGCCTCGCCACCGCCGAGGCGGCGAAGGGGATGGTGTTCGGTACGCATGGCTCCACCTATGGCGGCAACCCGCTGGCGATGGCGGCGGGCGAGGCGGTGCTCGACGTGATCCTCGCCGACGGCTTCCTCGACCAGGTCGCGCAGATGGGCGAGCGGTTGCGCTCGTCGCTGGAGCAGTTGATCCCCAACCACGACGGGCTGTTCGACTCCGTGCGCGGCCACGGGCTGATGCAGGGCTTGAAGCTCAAGAGCGACAGCCGCCGCTTCGTCGCGCATTGCCGCGACCACCACGGCCTGTTGCTGGTCGCGGCGGGCGAGAATGTCGTCCGCATCCTGCCGCCGCTGGTGATCGACGAACGTCACATCGCCGAGTGCGTGGAGAAGCTGAGCGAAGCGGCACGGGTCTACGTGCCGGTCGCCGACGATTGATAGCCTGATCTCCGCCCCCTTCGACGCGGGGGGCGGAGCGGGGGAGAGACGATGCGCCATTTCCTGAACCTGACCGATGCCGGGCCGGACGCGATCGCCGCGATGCTCGACGATGCCCTGACGCGCAAGCAGGCGCGCGCCGGCTGGACCAAGGGGCGCGTCGATGCCGACGCGCCGCTCGCGGGCCATGTGCTGGCGATGATCTTCGAGAAGAATTCGACGCGCACGCGCGTGTCGTTCGACATGGCGGTGCGCCAGCTCGGCGGTCAGTCGATCGTCATGGAGGCCGGGCAGATGCAGCTCGGCCGCGGCGAGACGGTCGCCGACACCGCGCGCGTGCTGTCGAACTACGTCGATGCGATCATGATCCGTACCGACGATCACGCCAAGATCGAGGAGATGGCGCATCACGCCTCCGTCCCGGTGATCAACGGGCTGACCGACGAATCGCATCCGTGCCAGATCATGGCCGACCTGCTGACGATCATCGAAAGCGGCAAGTCGCTGCCCGGGCTGAAGGTGGCGTGGCTGGGCGACGGCAACAATGTTTTGGCGTCGATCGTCGAGGCGGCAGGACTGATGCACTTCGACGTCGTCGCGGCGTGCCCGCAGGGCTTCCAGCCCGAGGAAGCGTCGATCGCGCGCGCGGGCGGCCGGGCGCGCGTCGTCGCCGACCCGCGCGAGGCGGTAGCGGGCGCGGATGTGGTCGTCACCGATACGTGGATCTCGATGGGGCAGGCGCATGCCGAGACCAAGCTGGCTGCGATGATGCCCTATCAGGTCGACGCTGCGCTGATGGCGACGGCAAAGCCCGATGCGAAGTTCCTTCACTGCCTGCCCGCGCATCGCGGCGAGGAAGTGACGCCGGAGGTGATCGACGGCCCGCAATCGCTGATCTGGGAGGAGGCCGAGAACCGGCTCCACGCGCAGAAATCGGTGCTGCGCTGGTGCCTCGGGCAGATCGGTTGATCGCGGGCGGGAGTGCCACCATCTAGGTGGCTCACCGGAACATAATTCGTTGCCCCGGGCTTGACCCGGGGTCCCGCTTTTCCTGCGCCACGAGGTAGCGGGACCCCGGGGCAAGCCCGGGGTGACGGTTCGGTGGCGAAAGAGACGATGACCGATCAGACCACGACACCCGATCTCGACCGCGCGCTGGGCTTCACCATTCCCGACCGCCATGCGCGTGGTCGTGCGGTGCGGCTTGGGCCGACGCTGGATGCGATCCTGTCCGCGCACGCCTATCCGCCCGCGATCGAGAAGCTGCTCGCCGAGGCGCTGACGCTGACCGCGTTGATCGGCGCGACGCTCAAGGACCCCGCGGGTCAACTGACGATGCAGACGCAGACCGAGAACGGCATCGTCACGCTGCTGGTCTGCGACTGGCGTGGCGGAGAGGTGCGCGGCTACATCCAGTATGATGCCGACAAGCTCGCCGCCGCGCCGGCCGATCCGACCTTGTTCGCGCTGTTCGGCCCCGGCTATCTCGCGATCACCTTCGATCTGGCGAGCACCGGCGAGCGCTATCAGGGGATCGTGCCGCTCGATGGCGACACGCTGGCGGCGGCGGCGCAGAGTTATTTCTATCAGTCGGAGCAGATCCCGACGCTGGTGCGCGTGGGGATGCAAAAGGACGCTGACGGCAAGTGCGTTGCCGGCGGGTTGCTGCTCCAGCACCTTCCCGAAGGCGAGGAGGGGCGCGAGCGGCTGCACACCAAGCTCGACCATCCCGAATGGGAGCATGTCGAAGCACTCGGGCAAACGATCGCGGTCGACGAGCTTGTCGACGCGCACTTGCCGCTCGAGACGCTGTTGTGGCGGCTGTTCAACGAGGAAAGCGAGGTGCGCGTCCTCGAAGCGCAGCCGGTGTCGCGCGGTTGTCGCTGCACGATCGAGCACATCCGCTCGGTGCTGGAGCGCTTTCCGCTCGAACAAAGGCTGGAGATGGCGGATGAGCGCGGGCTGATCGCGGTCGACTGCGCCTTCTGCTCGACCGTGTTCCCGCTGCGCGCGGAGGATCTGGCGGCATGACGTCATCCCGGACCTGATCCGGGACCCCGCTTCTTGCGCCGGGTCGAAGAAGAAGCGGGGTCTCCGGATCAAGTCCGGGGCGATGGCCGGAGGCCACGAAAAGTACTCCCGCCTAACTCTTCATTAACCCTTATCGATCATAAGGATGCCATGCTGTTTCGGCGGCATGCTCTCTCCCCCGCCCGGTCGCACGGGCACCCTTCGGGTCGCCCTACGGGCGACCCGTTCTTTTTTGCAGCTGTGCCTGCGGCGCCGGTGGTTGCACTGGAGCGGGAGTGCGCCTAGCTCGCGCGGATCATGACCCATTCCACTCCTGCGGTCGTGCTCGTTTCGGGCGGGCTCGACTCCCTGGTGTCCGCGGCGCTCGCGCGCGAGGCCGGGCACCCGTTGTTCGCGCTGTCGATCGACTACAACCAGCGGCATCAGGTCGAACTCGCTGCCGCGCGCCGCATCGCGCTGGCGCTGGGCGCGGTGCGGCATGTCGTGCTCCCGATCGACCTGTCCGCGTTCGGCGGCTCGGCGCTGACTGACAGCGCGATCGACGTCCCCAAGGACGGCGTCGGCGACGCGATCCCGGTGACCTATGTTCCGGCACGCAATACGATCTTCCTCAGCCTCGCACTCGGCTGGGCCGAAGCGGCGGGCGCGCGTGACATCTATCTCGGCGTCAACGCGCTCGACTACTCGGGCTATCCCGATTGCCGGCCGGAGTTCATCGCCGCCTTCGAGCATCTTGCCGAGCTGGCGACCAAGAGCGGGGTCGAGGGAACGCCGTTCCGCTTTCGCGCCCCGCTCCAGCATATGACCAAGGCCGATATCGTCCGCGAGGGCGCGCGGCTCGGGCTCGACATGGGAATGAGCTGGTCGTGCTACGATCCCGCGCCGGGCGCGCGGCATTGCGGGCTGTGCGACAGCTGCCGGCTGCGCCACAAGGGGTTCGAGGAAGCCGGTATCGCCGATCCGACCGTCTATGCGGTCACGCCGCCCGCGCCATGAGCCGCACCGCATGAGCTACGCCGTCAAGGAGATGTTCCTGACGCTTCAGGGCGAGGGCGTACAGGCCGGGCGACGTGCGGTGTTCGTGCGCTTCGCGGGGTGCAACCTGTGGAGCGGGCGCGAGCAGGATCGTGCGACCGCGATCTGCCGCTTCTGCGACACCGACTTCGTCGGCACCGACGGGCTGGGCGGCGGCAAGTTCGCCGACGCGGAGGCGCTGGTGGCGGCGGTCGCGGGATTTTGGGGGGCGGGGGAGGAGCGTCGCTTCGTCGTGCTGACCGGCGGCGAGCCGATGCTGCAGGTCGATGATGCGCTGGTCGACGCGCTGCACGTCGCCGGCTTCGAGATCGCCATCGAGAGCAATGGCACGCTGGCGGTGCATCCGGGTATCGACTGGGTGTGCATCAGCCCCAAGGCCGGCAGCGAGACCGTGCAGCGACATGGCGACGAACTGAAGCTGGTGTGGCCGCAGCCGGGCACCGCGATCGACATGATCGAAGGCTGGGACTTCAAGCACTTCCTGTTGCAACCCCTCGACGACGCGGCGGGGGAAGCGAATGTCGCCGCGGCGATGGCGGTGGTGATGGAGCGGCCGCGCTGGCGGCTGTCGCTCCAGACCCACAAGCTGCTCGGTTTGCGCTAGGTCACCCACAACCCGGTGCGGCGTCGCCGCACCGGGTGTCAGGTCACCGTGCGGCGTAGGTGACGGCGCCGAACGGCTGTCCGCACTTCTTGGTGACGAATTCGTCCTTCTTCCAGCAAGCCTTGTCGAAGCGCGGCAGGAAGGCGGGCGTCAACGATACCAGCATCTGCGGAAACTGCTGCTCGCCCCACGGCGTCAGGCTGTTGCGGACTTCGCGCATCCGGCCGAGCGCGATGTCGCCGAAGCTCCCGCGCGATGCGTAAAGCGCCTCGCGCCCGATGCTCGACGTGGTGGTGCAGAAGCCATATTGTGCCGCGACCGTCGCAAAGCCCGAATAGGTGCGCGTGCCGAACTGGTCGAGCGCGTTCTGGCCTTCCTTCTTCGTCTTGGCGGTTCGCTCGAAATATTTGGTGAGCATCGTGTAGGACTGTGCCAGTTCCTGCTTGTGATCGGCGAGGATGGCATTGTAGTTCTGCACGGTCAGCAGCGAGGGTTCGAACTGGCATTGCAGCGCCGCGACGTTCAGCGCCGCGCGCATGTTCCACACCATCGCCGCGCGCAGCTCGTCCGCGGTCGCGCCCGGCAGCAACTGACCGATGCCCGGTTCGTCACCGCGCACGCGTTCGCCACGCAGATCCTTGCTCTTCATATAGAATTGCGCCGATGCCGGCGTCGTGACCAGCAAGCCCGCCGCCAGTGCCGCGACCGCACCGGCGATCCCCACCTTTTGCATTACCCCAACACTCCTCGCACACGGCCATGCCGTTGGGAGCCTTTTACGATAATTATGGGGGGCGACCCAAGCGTAAACTATCGCGACCCGGATTCGGTTCATCGCAAACTGCTTGTTAAACGGGAACTTGTTGGCGTCGCGTAACGGTTCGTTGCAGCAAAAGACAAGGCCGCCCGGTCGCCCGGACGGCCTTTCGGATACAATCGCCAATGCGGCAGATTACATCGCGTTCGACATGCCGCCCATGTTCGACATCATCATGTCGTTGCTCATCATGGAGTCATTGGCCATCATGCCGCCGTTCATGGCGCCGTCGACGGCGGTCATGTTGTCGGTCATGGTGTCCATGCCCTCGGTGGCATTCATGTCGGTGACCATGGTGTTCTCGGTGCCTTCGGTCTTCGAACCGCACGCCGAAACCGCGAGAGCGGCCGCCGCGAGTGCCGAGCCGGCCACGAACTTGGTGATGACTGCACGCATGAAATTGCTCCCTAGACTGTGGATTTGGCGACCCTGCGGCCGTTTTGTTGTTTCCAAATCGACTTGGACATTAATCACAGATGACCGGCCCCTCAAGTCTCGTTTTCACCCGCACAAATCAGGCTATCGAGAAAGGCCTCGGCGGTGAACGCCAGAGCGGCGTCGAAGGTTGCAGCGTCCGACGACATCCCCAACGCTGCCGCACTGGTCACGGGATATTCGGCCAGGCCGCACGGGATGATCCCGGTAAAGTGTTGCAGATCGGGTGATAGATTGACCGAGAAGCCATGCAGCGTCACCCAGCGGCGAACGCGGATACCGATCGCGCCGATCTTCGCCTCCTGTCCGCCGCGATCATGCGTCCAGATGCCGATCCGGCCCGGCGCACGAAATGCGGTGATCCCGATCTGCCCCAGAGTGGCGATCACCCAGCCTTCGACCGCATGGACGAAGCATCGCACATCGCGTCCGCGCTTGTTGAGATCGAGCACCAGGTAGCCGACGCGCTGTCCCGGGCCGTGATAGGTATAGCGACCGCCGCGCCCGGCCGGGACGACCGGAAAGCGTGGATCGACCAGCTCGGCCGGATCGGCACTGGTGCCCGCGGTATAGACCGGCGGGTGTTCGAGCAGCCATACCAGCTCGCGTGCCTCGCCCGCCGCGACTGCCGCTGCGCGCGCTTCCATCTCGGCCAGCGCCGCGGCATAATCGGTGAGGCCCGGCGTCTGCCGCCATTCGACCCCGTCGGGGCCGGTCGTGCTCGTCTCTGTGTACTTATCCACGCGGCACAGATGCGGACCCGTCGCACGCTTGGCAAGGCGGCGCGACCGACGACGCCCATTGCCGCGCGACATAACTGTCCCTAGGCCCCGGGAAGAGGCAATCACGGGCGGCATGGGGTGACGATGGTCAGGATCGGCGACGTGTGGGACCGGACGGTCGACGTCCTTCGGGGGCGGACGGCGATCCTGACGAGCATCGCGGCGATGACGCTGCTTTTTCCGGGCATCGTCTCCGGCGCGCTGGGGACGATCGTCCCTCTGGCCGGGCCCTCGGCGATCGTCGTGCCGCTGATCCGGCTGGCGGTGCTGGTGCTGCTGATCCTCGGCGTGCTGGCGATGACCGCCGTGGCGAGCGACCCGGCGGTGGATCGCGCACGGGCCTTGCAAATCGGCGGACAACGCCTGCTACCCGCACTGGGCGTGCTGGTCGCGTTGGTGCTCGCGGCCGTCGCGTTGTTCGTCCCCGCCGGCGCGCTGGTGGCGATCTCGGGTGCTACGATGGGGATGGGCGGAGCACCCGATATGTCGCACGCCGCGCCGGGCTATGTGATCGGGGCGGGGCTGTCGGTGCTGCTGGCGATCGTTTTGGGGCTGTGGCTCAGCGCGCGGATCGTGCCGCTTTTTGGAATCGTGGTCAACGAACGCCTCGGCTTCAGCGCGCTGCGCCGCAGCCTCGACCTGACCAAGGGGTCGACGCTCAAGCTGATCGGCGTGCTCATCCTGTATTTCATCCTCACCACGGTCGCGATGCTCGCCGCCACGTCGGTGGTCGGCGTGATCGCGCGGCTGGTGCTGGGAAGCGATGCGCCCGGCAGCGTGGCGTTCGTGGTCGCCGTGGTGCGCGCGTTGATCTCGGCAGGGGCGACGATGGTGCAGAGCGTGTTCTACGCGCGCTTCTATGTCGCCGCGGTCGAGCGCGAGCAGCGGATGGCGCCGCTCGCATGACGATCGGTTTCGCAGGATTGCTGTCGGTCGTGTGGCGGCTGTTCCGGCGCGACGCGACGTTGATGCTGCCGATCATCGGCGCGTTCGTCTTCCTGCCCGCCTTCGCGGCGCTGCTGCTCTGCGACCCGGCCCCGCCACTGCCCGCGGGCGCCCGCGACGAGGCGGCGATGCAGGCATGGATCAACAACGTCGCCTTGTGGGGGCAAGGGAACGCCATCTGGGTCCTGCTGGCTGAGCTGGTCGGTACGTTCGGCCTGGCCGCGATCGCGCTGTTCCTGCTCGAGCCGGATCGGCTGACGATCGGACAGTCGCTGGGGCAGGCGATCGTCCGGCTGGTGGCGTTCACGATCGCCACCGTCGCGATGGCGGTGCCGATCGCGCTGGGGCTGTGGATGCTGGTGCTGCCGGGATTGTACCTGCAAGCCCGCCTGATCGTCGCGATCCCCGCAATGGCGCGACATCCGGCGCTCAGGCCGCTCGCGTCGCTGCGGCTCAGCTGGAAGATGACCAAGGGGCTCGATCGCGCGCTGACCGGCGCGCTGGTCGCGCTGTTCCTCGCGCACTGGCTGACGGTATCGCCGTTGCTGCTCGCCGATGAATCGTTGCGCGGCAGCGCGGGCAATCCGCTGGCGCTCGCGCTGGTCGATGCGCTGATCGCAGGTGTCGGCGCGGCCTATGCCACCGCGACGCTGTTGCTCGGCGTCGTCGCCTATCGGATCCGCGCCAGCAAGGGCACCTGAGGCGCGACGTCGGCGGGGAGCACGCCGAGCACGCGCGGATCGGTGAACGTCTCCACCGTCCGCTTCGTCGCGACGAACCCCTGCGCGCGGTAGAAGCCCAGCGCGCGCGGATGGTCGAGCGTGCAGGTGTGCAGCCATACCCGCTCGATCCCGACGCGCCACCCCAGTGCGAGCGCCTGCGCCATCAGCCAGCGCCCCAGCCCACGCCCCGCCAGTTCGGGGACGAGCGCGAAATAGCCGATCTCGCACGCCGCATCGTGGCGGAAATCCAGCTCAAGCATCCCGACCTCGATTCCGGCGCGGTCGATCGCGGCATAGACCTCGACCGCCGGATCATGGACGATCGCGGTGAGTGCGGCGTCGTCCATGACCAGCCGGGAGAACCACAACCAGTGCGCGCCGACCCGGCGGAATAGCGCCCGGTACTTGTCGGGCGACGGCCGCTCCCAGCGGACCAGCCGCAACGTGGCGTCGGGCAGCGGTTTCGGACGCGGCCGTTCGCGCATCTCCAATGTGGTCACGATCGCGGCGACCTGATCGTCGCGGAGCGTGGTCAGGCCCGCCACCGTCACGCCCAGGTCGCGAGCGGCGGCAGGCTCATCAGGATCGCGTCGATGTTGCCGCCGGTCTTCAATCCGAACAGCGTGCCGCGATCGTAGACGAGGTTGAATTCGGCATAGCGCCCGCGCCATGCGCGTTGCTCGGCGATATCCGCTTCGCTGAACGGCATATCCATCCGCCGCCGCACGATCCGGGGATAGGCATCTAGGAACGCGCGCCCGACATCCTGCGTGAACGCGAAATTGCGCGCGAAATCGCCCTCGAGATGATCGTAGAAGATACCGCCGACGCCGCGATGCACCTGACGATGCGGGATGTAGAAATAGTCGTCGGCCCACTTCTTGAACCGCGGATAATGCTCGGGATCGTGCGCGTCGCAGGCGCGCGCCAGCGTGGCGTGGAAATCCTCGGTATCCTCGGCGATCGGCAGCGGCGGGTTGAGGTCCGCGCCGCCCCCGAACCATCGCCTGGTGGTCACGAGAAACCGCGTGTTCATATGCACCGCGGGCACGTGCGGGTTGGCCATATGCGCGACGAGGCTGATCCCGGTCGCGAAGAAGCGCGGATCGTCGCCGGCGCCATGGATGGTCTTGCCGAACTCGCCCTCGAACGTGCCGCCGACCGTCGACACGTTGACCCCGACCTTCTCGAACACGCGACCCTTCATCACCCCGCGCACCCCGCCGCCGCCGGGCAGGCCGCCAGGATCGTGGCGGTCCCAAGGTGTATAGTCGAACCCGGCATCCGATCCGGCCTCGCGCTCGATCGTCTCGAACTCCGCGCAGATGCGGTCGCGCAACTCCTCGAACCAGGCGCGCGCCGCGGCCTGTTCGGTATCCAGCGTCATCATGGCCGTGCCGTAGCGTGTCGTCGCGTGCT
Source organism: Sphingomonas phyllosphaerae (assembly GCA_036946405.1). NCBI lineage: Bacteria > Pseudomonadati > Pseudomonadota > Alphaproteobacteria > Sphingomonadales > Sphingomonadaceae > Sphingomonas > Sphingomonas phyllosphaerae. The sequence goes on from JAQIJC010000001.1 coordinate 1,377,703, forward strand.
GGCCAAGGCGCGACGGCGGTGGCAGATGGCGTGCATGAACGCCAAATCCTTCTGGCGCGGGGTGCGGGTGACCGCGGTCAGCTCCGCCTTCGTCTGCGCGCTGGTGGCGGCAGGCGGCTATTTCGATCGCGATCCCTATCACCTCTATCCGGCGCAGCCGCCCGCGCGGCCGATCGCGGTCGTCAACGTGTCCGGCGATATGGGACTGCGCTTCCTGCTCGGTGCCTCGACCTCGCGCGGGCTGACCGAACATCGCGTGACGACGCTCGGGGTTTCGTCCCCGGTCGTGTTCCGCTTCCGCCGTACCCCCGCCGAGGTGGACGCCTTCGTCGCCGACGCGGTGCGCACCGCGCTGGCGCGCACCGGGCAGCAGCGGGTGGTGGTGATGGGCCAATCCTATGGCGCGGACATCGTCCAGACCGGGCTGGCGCACCTCCCCGCCGACCTGCGCCGCCACGTCGCGGGCATCGTGCTGATCCTGCCGGGCGAGACGGTGTTCTTCCGCGCCGATCCGACCGGCTGGGTCTACCGCGGCAGGCCCGACAGTTTCGGGGTGGAGACGGGCAACACGCTGACCTGGGCGCCGCTGACCTGCATCTATGGCGACGAAGAGGACGACAGCCTCTGTCCGAAGCTGCGCGTGCCGGGTGCCAGGATCATCGCGATGCCGGGTGGACACAATCTGCACCACGACAGCGCGGGCCTGCTCGCGCATGTGCTCGGCGCGGTGGCGCGCGCTACGTCTTCGGCCAACCCGCCGTCTGACGCAGCGCCTCGCCCAGCAGGATCGCCCCCGTCACCGCGACGTTGAGCGAGCGCAGCCCGGCGCGCATGGGCACGCGCACGCGCAGGTCGGCCTGGTCGTGGACCGCCGGGGGGACGCCGGCGCTCTCGCTTCCCAGCAACAGGATGTCGTCAGGTTCGAACCGTGCGTCGGGCAGCGGCAACGCACCGGCGGTGGTCGCCAGCACGATTCGCCCGCGGCTGGTGGCGAGGAAGGCTTGCCAATCGACGTGGCGCCGGACCTCAACCATCCCCGCATAGTCCATGCCCGCCCGCGCCAAGGCACGGCCGCTCCACGGGAAACCCATCGGCTCGATCAGATCGACCCCGACGCCAAGGCAGGCCCCCAGCCGCAACAGGGTGCCGACGTTGCCCGCAATGTCCGGCTGGAAGAGCGCGATCCGCATGACTGCATCTCGTAGCCGCGCAAAATGCTGTTGGCAAAGCGGCGGGGGCACGGCTATCAGGCCGCAAAGGTCGCCGTGGGGACGGGCAGGCCACCGGCGGGGAGCAACAGTGTCGCACGCGGCATCAGCCTCCAGCCGGACAGAGGAACGGGCAGAGGTGTGACGCGAATGGCGATGGCAGAGCAGGAAATCCCCCTCGGCGAAGATCCCGCGCCCTATCATGAAGGGACGCACGATCCGCGCCGTCGCGATTTCATCAACATCGCCGCGGTGTCGTTCGCGGGTGTCGGTGCGGTCGCGATCGTCCTGCCGCTGATCAACCAGATGAACCCGTCGGCCGACGTGCTGGCGCTGTCGACCACCGAGATCGACATTTCCAAGATCGCGCCGGGACAGGCGATCAAGGCGAGCTTCCGCAAGCAGCCGCTGTTCGTCCGCAACCTGACGCCGAAGGAAATCGGCGAGGCCGATGCGGTCGACGTCTCCTCGCTGCGCGATCCGCAGACGCTGGAAGAGCGGACCAAGGCGGGCAAGAAGAACTGGCTGATCACGCTCGGCGTCTGCACGCACCTCGGCTGCGTGCCGCTGGGCGCTGGCGAGGGCGAGAACAAGGGGCCGTTCGGCGGCTATTTCTGCCCGTGCCACGGCTCGGCCTATGACACCGCCGGGCGCATCCGGCAGGGGCCGGCACCGCAGAACCTGCACGTGCCCGACTATACGTTCAATTCCGACACCGTCGTCACGGTCGGCTGAGGGGAGATACCGATATGAGCTTTCCCTGGGCCAAGCATTACGAGCCGAAGGCGCCGCTGATGCGCTGGATGGACGAGAAGCTGCCGCTGCCGCGCCTCGTCTATAACGCGATCGGCGCGGGCTATCCGGTGCCGCGCAACCTGAACTATTTCTGGAACTTCGGCGTGCTCGCGGGCGCGGCTTTGGTCATCCAGATCGTCACCGGCGTCGTGCTGGCGATGCATTATGCCGCCAATGGCGGCGTGGCGTTCGGCTCGGTCGAGAGCATCATGCGCGACGTCAACGCCGGCTGGTTCCTGCGCTATGCGCACGCCAACGGGGCATCGATGTTCCTCGCCGTGGTCTATATCCATATCGGCCGCGGGCTCTATTACGGGTCGTACAAGGCGCCGCGCGAGATGGTGTGGCTGCTCGGCGTGGTGATCTTCCTGCTGATGATGGCGACCGCGTTCATGGGCTATGTGCTCCCGTGGGGGCAGATGAGCTTCTGGGGCGCGCAGGTCATTACCGGCTTCTTCTCGGCGATCCCGCTGGTCGGCGAGACGATCCGCGTGTGGCTGCTCGGCGGGTTCGCGCCCGATAACGCCGCGCTCAACCGCTTCTTCTCGCTCCACTATCTGCTGCCGTTCGTGATTGCGGGCGTCATCATCCTGCACATCTGGGCGCTGCACATCCCGGGGTCGAACAACCCGACCGGCGTCGACGTGAAGGGTGAGCAGGACACGGTGCCGTTCCACCCCTATTACACCGCGAAGGACGGCGTCGGCGTTGGCGTGTTCTTCCTGATCTTCGCGCTGTTCGTGTTCTTCTCGCCGAACCTGCTGGGTCACCCGGACAATTACATCGAGGCGAACCCGCTCTCGACCCCGGCGCACATCGTGCCGGAATGGTACTTCCTGCCGTTCTACGCGATCCTGAAGAGCTTCACCGCGGATTTCATCCTGCCGGCGAAGCTGTGGGGCGTGCTGGCGATGTTCGGCTCGATCCTGTTGCTGTTCTTCCTGCCGTGGCTGGATGCCTCGCCGGTGCGCTCGGCGAATTACCGGCCGACCTACCGCTGGTTCCTGCTGGTGCTGCTGTTCGACGTGCTGGTGCTCGGCTATGTCGGCGGCGCGGAGGCGACTGCGCGCAACGTGATGATGGGCCAGATCGCGGCGGGTTATTATTTCGCGCACTTCCTCATCATCCTGCCGCTGGTGTCGGCGGCCGAGCGTCCGCGCCCGCTGCCCAACTCGATCACCGAGGCGGTGTTGGCGAAGCACGGCGGCACCAGCCCCGCGCAAACCGCGATGGCGAGCTGAGACAGAGACGAAGAGGGGATTCGACAGAAGATGGTTCGTCTCATTTCACTGCTGGTCGGCGCGGGGTTCGTCTTCGTGCTGGCGCTGGCGCTCTTCTTCACCGCGAAGGACGCGATCCAGAACCCGGCACCGCACACCGCGGAACATGCGTTCCACGAACATCCCGAAAACATCCATTTGTCCTCGGCAGGGCTGTTCGGGAAGTTCGACCGGGCGCAGGTCCAGCGCGGCTTCCAGGTCTACAAGGAAGTCTGCGCCGCCTGCCACTCGCTGAAGTATGTGTCGTTCCGCGACCTGCAGAAGATCGGCTATTCGGAGGCCGAGGTGAAGGCGATCGCCAACCAGTGGGTGATCGAGCAGCCGAGCGTCAATCCGGAGACCGGTGAGGCGGCGACGCGCAAGAACCTGCCGTCGGATCACTTCCCGTCGCCGTTCGCCAACGAGGTCGCGGCCCGCGCGGCGAACAACAATGCGCTGCCGCCCGACCTGTCGCTGATGACCAAGGCGCGCGAGGACGGCTCGAACTACGTCCATGCGCTGCTGACCGGCTATCGCGACCAGCCGGCCGAGCTGCTGCGCGAGTTCCCCGACGCCAAGACGCCGGAAGGGCTGCACTACAACCCGTATTTCGCGAACCTCAACATCGCGATGCCGCCGCCGATCACCTCCGACGGGCAGGTGACCTATTCGGACGGCACCAAGGCGACCAAGGACCAGATGGCGCGCGACGTCGCGGCGTTCCTGACCTGGACCGCCGAGCCCAATCTCGAGGCGCGCCATGCGGCGGGTGTCGCGGTGGTGATCTTCCTGCTGATCTTCGTCTATCTGACCTGGGGTGCCTATCAGAACGTGTGGCGCAACGTGAAGCATTGAGCGGACGGCCCGATCGTTCCTCCGTTCGCCCTGAGGAGTCGTCGAGCGCACTCGAGGCGGCGTCTCGAAGGGCATGAGGCTACAACTCCAGAACGACGGCGGCCGGGGCTCTCCCCCGGTCGCCGTTTTCGTGTAGGCGGGGGCGCATGAACGACGACCTCAAGGCGCTGATCCGCACCATCCCCGACTTTCCCAGGCCGGGCATCCAGTTCCGCGACATCACCACGCTGTTGCTGTCCTCCCACGGGCTTGCGACTTGCGTCGAGCGGATGGCGGCGGCCGTCGATGGACCGATCGACCTCGTCGCGGGCGTCGAGGCGCGCGGCTTCCTCTTCGCCGCCGCGCTGGCGATCCCGTTGCGGGCCGGCGTGCTGCTGATCCGCAAGGACGGCAAGCTGCCCGGTGCCACGATCGCCGAGGATTATGCGCTCGAATATGGCACCGATCGGATCGCGATCCACGCCGACGCTTGTGCGCCGGGCGCCCGGGTCCTGCTCGTCGACGATCTGATCGCGACCGGCGGGACGGCGCGAGCCGCGGTGCGGCTGTTGCGTAAGGCCGGCGCGTCGGTGGCGCAGGCGCAATTCGTGGTCGACCTGCCCGATCTCGGTGGCGCTGACCTGCTCCGCGCGGACGGTGTCGCCGCGTCGGCGCTAGTGTCGTTTCCGGGTCACTGAGTCCGGTCCGGAACCACGCAGGCTGGAGGGTCGCTGGTCCGTATTGGCGGCGCGTTCTGCCGCTTGCTCCATGTGAGGAGACTCCGCGATGTTTGCGCCCCGTGTGCTGCTGATCGGATTGCTGGGCGGTCTGTCGCTATCGACTGCCGCCTGCACCGACGGATACGGCTATTCCGGTGTCGGGCTCGGCTCCGGTTATTATGATGACGCTTATTATGCCGGCGGTTATGGCACCGGCTATTACGGCTGGTACGACAATTATTATTATCCGGGCACCGGCGGCTACGTCTACGATCGCTATCGGCGCGCTTACCCGTGGAACGAGCGCCAGCAACGCTACTGGGCGCAACGCCGCTCCGGCTATGGCGACCGCGACGTGCGCGCCAACTGGCGTGATTTTGGCCGCGACGTGCGCCGTGAACGACGCGATTATCGCGGCGACATCCGTGCCGACCGGCAAGCCTATCGCGATGGCCGCATAACCCGCGACCAGTTCCGGCAGGAGCGACGTGAGGCGCGCCGGGAATATCGCAATGATGTTCGCCGCGATTACCGGGACTTGCGACGCCAGAACCGTGCCGAAGGCTATCGGACGCCGCGCCCCGACGGGGCATTCCGCCCGCGCGACCGCCGCTGAACGCCCCCTCTGGCCGCGCGCGCCGGCTTATGCCAGTCTGGCACGCGTGGCCGAAGTGACTGATCTCCGGGCGGCATGAGCGACGCGGCCCCCGAACAATTGATGCTCGATCTCGACGGGTTCGAAGGGCCACTCGACCTGCTGCTCTCGCTCGCGCGGGCGCAAAAGGTTGATTTGCGGGACATTTCGATCCTGCGGCTGGTCGAGCAATATCTCGGCTATGTCGAGCGGGCGCGCGTCCTTCAGCTCGAACTCGCCGCCGATTACCTCGTGATGGCGGCATGGCTGGCGTATCTCAAGTCGACGTTGCTCCTGCCGCGCGACCCGGAAGTCGAGCCCGACGTGGAGGAACTCGCGCTGCGGCTGCAATTGCGGCTGGAACGGCTCGACGCCATGCGCGACGCCGGCGCACGGCTGATGGCGCGTGACCGCCTCGATCGAGACGTCTTCCGGCGCGGTGCGCCCGAGGGCTTGCACGTCGTCCGCAAAGCCTTTTGGTCGGTCGAATATTACGACCTGCTGGCCGCTTATGGAAGGGTGCGGGCGCGGACGCGCCCGGCGTTGCACGTCGTCCGCGATCGCGAAGTGGTGACGCTGGAGGCGGCGCTGGCGCGGCTGGCGGGGCTGCTCGGCACGGCGATCGACTGGTGCGAGATCGAGCGCTTCATGCCCGAGCCGAGCAATGCGCGAATGCGCCGGTCGGCGCTGGCGTCGAGTTTTCTTGCGGCGCTCGAACTCGCACGGCAGGGAAGGGCGGAACTTCGTCAGGAAGCCCCATTTGCTCCATTGTATCTGCGGCGTCCGGCGTTGTGAGTGACGCCTATGATCGCGCCGTCGAGGCGATATTGTTTGCGGCGACCGAGCCGCTGACCCGCGACGCCATCCGCGCACATGCCGGGGACGGCGATGTCGCCGGGGCGCTCGACCGTTTGACGGTGCAGTATCGTGGGCGTGGCTTTGAACTGGTCGAGCGCGGCGGGCGCTGGCATTTTCAAACCGCCGCCGATCTGGCGCATCTGCTGCGCCGTGGGCGCGACGAGATCCGGCGACTGAGCCGCGCCGGGATCGAGACACTGGCGATCATCGCCTATCACGAGCCGGTCACGCGCGCCGAGATCGAAGCGATCCGCGGCGTCCAGACCGCGCGCGGGACGCTCGACGTGCTCATGGAGGCGGGATGGATCCGCCCCGCGGGACGACGCGACGTGCCGGGCCGTCCGCTGATGTTCGTGACGACCCCCGAATTCCTGTCACATTTCGGGCTCAAGAGCCGTCGCGATCTCCCCGGCGTCGACGATCTGCGCGCGGCGGGGCTGCTTGACCCGGTCGATCTGGCGTTCGATCAACTCGCGGTGGAAAACGCCGCCGAGGAAGACTAGATACCGTTTTACGTTAGGAGATTTCGTCATGGGCAGTTTCAGCCTTCCGCATATCCTCATCCTCGCGGTTGTCGCGATCCTGCTGCTGGGCGGCGGGCGGTTTTCGAACTTGATGGGCGACGTCGCCAAGGGCGTGAAGAACTTCAAGAAGGGCATGGCCGAGGAGGACGAGGACGATGCGCGTCCCAAGCCGCGTATCGAGGCGAAGAGCCATGCCGAGCCCGCCTTCGAGCGCGATGCCGAACCCGTGCGTGAGGAACGTCGCTGATCCGTTGCACTCAAGAAACCGGCGCGCCTGATGTTCGGCATCGATTCGTCTGAATTCCTGCTGGTGGCGCTCGTGGCGCTGGTGGTGATCGGCCCCAAGGACCTGCCCAAGGCGATGCGCGTGCTCGGCTATTGGGTCGGTCGCGCCCGCGCCGTCGGGCGCCAGTTTCGCGCCGGCTTCGACGAGATGGTGCGCGAGGCCGAGCTGGAAGAGATGGAAAAGAAGTGGAAGGCGGAGAACGAGCGGATCATGCGTGAGCATCCGTTCGTCCCGACGCCTCCCGCTTCGCCGGCGTTGCCCGACCACGCATCGAGTGTCGACGCATTGCCGGACGGCGGTGATGCTCAACAGCCGGTGATGGTCGAAAAACCGCACGTCGTGCCCGAGCCTGTCCCACCGGCGGCACCGCCCGCCGCAGGTCAGTTCGAGGCGGAGCATCGCGCGGACGATCATCAGGGCACCGATGGTCGTGTGATCCAGGACAAGGCTGCATCGTGACCGAGATCGTCGACGAACTGGAAGACTCGCGCGCGCCGCTGCTCGATCATCTGCTCGAACTGCGCCGGCGGTTGCTGTATTGCATCGTCGCGGTCCTGCTGTCGTTCTTCGTCTGCTGGTATTTCGCGGAGGACATCTTCGCGTTCCTCGTCCAGCCGCTGCTCAGCGCCGGTCAGAAGACGCTCATCTACACGCAGCTCTTCGAGGCATTCTTCGTTCAGGTGAAGGTCGCGTTCTTCGCCGCGATGATGATCTCCTTCCCGATCATCGCGATGCAATTGTGGCAATTCGTCGCGCCGGGGCTCTATCGCAAAGAGCGACGCGCGCTGTTGCCTTTCCTGCTCGCCACGCCGCTGCTGTTCCTGCTCGGCGCATCAATGGCCTATTATGTTGCCATTCCGATGGCGCTGCACTTCTTGCTCGGTTTCTCCGGAACCGTGGGCGGGGTGCATCAGCAGGCGTTGCCGGCGATGGGCTATTATCTGAGCTTCATCATGCAGTTCCTGTTCGGATTTGGTGCGGCGTTCCTGCTGCCGGTGCTGCTGATGCTCCTTGAGCGCGCGGGCATCGTGACGCGCAAGCAACTGATCGGCGCGCGGCGCTATGCGATCGTCGGGGCGTTTGCGATCGCCGCGGTGCTGACGCCGCCAGATGTCGGATCGCAGCTACTGCTCGCCATTCCGCTGGTGATCCTCTACGAAGCCGCGATCATCGGAATCTGGTTCACCGAGCGAAAGCGTGCACGCGACGAGGTTGCTACTGCCAGCGCTGAATAGTGCTGCGGCACCGCCAAGGTGCGACGCTGCATCGTGGGGCAGGTCGATTCGACCTGCTATCGGAAGCGGTCAAACAGAAGGGGCGGTCCGTCACTGACGGACCGCCCCAATTTTGTTGGTGTGCGGGAGGTTACTTATGCTTGTCCGCCGCGCCAGCCACGGCATCACCTGCCGATGAGACGTCCTTGCCGACGCCGCTTACGGTGTTGCATGCCGACACCAGCACCGCGCCCGCGAGTACCGCGACAGTCAGAACCTTACGCATTGAACGGTCTCCCTAAATTCACAGCCGACAATGCGCGTCAGGAAGCTTCGTTCCACAAGGGTGACGATCGGATGTAGGGGCGGAAACGATTAAGGCCCGAAAGCATCACCGGGGGGGGGGAGGGTGGATGCTTTCGGGCCCATGTCTTGGATAGCGAAAGCGGGGGGGCGTATAGTCGCTATCCGAAGGTGAGAACGACGCCGGGCGAGCCGGGTTCCGCGCCGTCGCTGCAATCGCAGAATTATTTTACAACGTCATTCCCGACCGACGACCGCGATCGCGATGTCGTAGGCGCCGGTGAGCGGGTCGTGCTGTAGCGTCGAGCGCAGCTGCCGCGTCAGCCCCTCGATCACGCGGCCGTAGCGATGCTGCAGCCCCTCGCGCAGGTGATCGGTATCGACCAGTGCGCGCGACGAGAGCCGCAGCAGCGCGCGTTGTGGATCGTCGAGCGGCTTGAGCGTGATCCGCACCTGCGTCTCGCTGACGCAGGTCATCGCCAACTCGACCAGTTCGGTCACCAGAAACGCGACCGCGACTGCGACGTCCTGCGTCACGAAATACGGATCGATGTCGAGCACGATTCCGACGCGGGTGCCCTCGGGTGCGGTCGCGCGGATGCTGGAGGCCAGCTCGCCGAGCACCGCCCGCAAGCCAACGCCGCGATTCTCTTCCATTTCGGCGTAATGATAGCGATGGACAACCGCGAGCGCATCGACCCGCCGCTGGATCGAGGCATAGGCCTGCGTCGCCTCGACGCTGCGCGCGCCGCGGGCGTGAAAGTTGATGAGGCTGGAGATCACCTGCAGGTTGTTCTTGACCCGGTGATGCACCTCGCGGGTCAGCTTGGTTTGCCGCATCAACCCGTCGGCCAACCCAGCCTCGTGAATCGCGACCGTCCGGCTGAGCGCGCGGAACGTGTCGCCCAGGTCGCGGATTTCCTGCGCCGGCAGCGCGCGCAGCATTGCCGGATCGGGGTGGTCGCCCGGCGCATAGGCGGCGATGCTGCCGCGCAAGGCGCGTAATGGCGCGATCAAGAGGCGATCGACCACGAACCAGCTGATCGCCGCCGCCGCCGCCCACATCAGCAGCGGCAGGGTCAGCGCGATCAGCAAGGGTGATCCGATCGGCGCGCTCCGGACCTGCATTTCCAGCGCCAGCCCGGCGACACCGAGATCGCTGCGGATCGTCTCGCGTCGCTCCAGCGCGCTCTCGCGGGTGAGCGGGTCGAGTTCGAGCCGTTCGTCGCCGAGCGCCAGCGACAGGCCATAATCGGGGGCGAACCCACTGGGCCGGCTGATCTGCGCAAGGAAGGGTGCGGGGAAATAGGCGGCAGCGGTAAGCCCGTCGCTGCGTCCGGCAAAGCGGAGCATCACGCCACGCTTCTCGACGATCCGCGCGCTGACCGCGTCGGTCGGGGACTGACGGGCGAAAGCGGCCGCGCCGGGAAACGGCTCGCCGCAGATCGCGCGCCCACGGCGATCGAGAATGACGAAGCTGGTACCGGCCGCGGATTGTTGCGCGAACACGCCCTGCGCGCGTGCGCAGCTGGGCGCATCGCCGCGATCGGCGGTCAATGCGTCGACCGCGACGCGCAATGCGGTCATGTCGCCAACCAGCTCGATCGCGATCGCCCGGCTCGCCTCCGATGCCGCCACCCGCAGGTGCGAGCGCAATTCGGTATCGGCGATCTGGGTCACGCGCAGCGTCGCGAAGATCGCGATCAACGCCAGCGGCAGCAGCGCGACGCTGAGAATCAGGAACAGTTTGGCCCCGGTCGGCCAGCGCGAAATCATATCGAGACGCCCCGCGGCGGGCCGGGGGGCGTCAGCCGCGGGAGTGGTCGCCACGTCGCCTCAGTCTAGCTTGCCGAGCAGCGAGAGCAGATCGTCGGGCACCGCTTCCTCCACGGTCTTTTGATAGACGGAGCGCAATGCCGAGCCCATGTCGCGGTTCTTCGATTGTGCCGCAGTGCCTTTTTTCGGCGTTTCCCGCGCTTCCCTATCCGACGTCAACGTAAACCCCCTAAGACAGTCCGACCATCGGTACCCCAGACGGGCCAACACAGCACCGCAGGACGCTCGTCGGACGAACGCCCCAACCGGACAAGCGCGTAATGCACGTATGGCCGATGAAACCAAAAGCGGCGTCGTTGGTTCCACGGGGGTGCGACGAAATTCGCCGGTCGGGGGGTATCATCTGCGACCTGTTGTGGCGTCCACGTAAAGTTGGGTATCGGCGGCGGCGGCCTGGGCCGCGCCGCAGGGAGGGTTTACTACACATGTCGCTCGGACAACAACTCGCGCCGCATCTTCCGTTCCTGCGCCGCTATGGCCGTGCGCTGACGGGCAGCCAGGCGCAGGGTGACCGGTACGTGCGCGCCACGCTGGAAGCGATCGTGGCCGCGCCCGAAGAATTTCCGCGCGACGTCGATCCGCGGCTGGGGCTGTACCGGACGTTCCAGGCGATCTGGAATTCGGCGAACTTCGACGAGACCGCCGACGAAACGCCGGCCGAAGATCAGGAGGCCGTGGCCCGTGCGCGCCTGTCGCGGATGACGCCGCTGTCGCGGCAGGCGTTGCTGCTGACCGCGATGGAGGGGTTCACGCCGGAAGACGCCGCCTATCTGATCGAGGTCGAGCCTGCCGAGGTCGACGCGCTGGTCGCCGAAGCGCTGGCCGAAATCGAGAAGCAGACCCGCGCGCGCGTGCTCATCATCGAGGACGAGCCGATCATCGCGATGGACATCGAATCGATCGTTCGCGATCTCGGTCATGAAGTGACCGGCGTGGCGGTGACGCGTGACGAGGCGGTGGCGCTGGCGATGGAGGATCGCCCGGGCCTGGTGCTTGCCGACATCCAGCTCGCCGACGACAGTTCGGGGATCGATGCGGTCAAGGACATCCTCGCCGAATTCAACGTGCCGGTGATCTTCATTACCGCCTTCCCGGAGCGGTTGCTGACCGGCGAGCGGCCCGAGCCGACTTTCCTCATCACCAAGCCGTTCCAACGCTCGACGGTGAAGGCCGCGATCAGCCAGGCGCTGTTCTTCGACGAGAGCACGGTTCCGGCGTAAACGTCGGCGCTGCCTGACGATCGCGCACCAAGTGGCGGGTCCGTGCTCGATACGGACCCAAAACGGTTTAAGGGGGTTACATCGCCTATGGCAGACGAAAACGAACGCATTCACCTCGACACCGACGAGGCACGCGCGGGAAGCACCCCCGGCATGACGCGGTACATCCTTGCGGCGTCGCTGCTGCTGGTCATCGCGATCTTCGCCGCTATCCTTCTGTCCTGACGCGCAGATGTTGATCCGCGCACTGGCCAACCAGCCAGACGCTACCTATCTTGACGGCTCGGACGGACGCCAGATCGGCGCCGATCCAGCACAACGGAGCGGCATGACCCAATCCAATTCGCTCGCAAACGACGCGCCGGAGACGGCACCGGTCGAGCACGTCGCGCTCTCCGATCCGGAGTTCAAGAAGCAGCTGGCGCTGGTCATCCCGCACCTGCGCGCCTTCGGGCGGTCGCTGTCGGGCAATCGCGATCTCGCCGACGATCTCGTCCAGGAGACGTTGCTGAAGGCTTGGGCGGCACGCAAGCGCTTCCAGGCCGGAACGAACATGCGTGCGTGGACCTTCATCATCCTGCGCAATCTGTTCCTGAGCCAGATGCGTCGCGCGCGCTTCAAGGGCGAATGGGACGATCTGGTGGCCGATCGGGTCCTTGCCGCGCCGGCCAGTCAGGACAAACACGTCGAGCTGGCGGATATGCAGCGCGCGTTGCTGCATTTGCCGCAACCGCAGCGCGAGGCGCTGATCCTGGTCGGCGCGGGCGGGTTCGCTTATGAAGAAGCCGCGGAGATCTGCGGTGTTGCGGTCGGGACGATCAAGAGCCGCGTCGCGCGCGGTCGCGTTGCGCTCGAGGCGCTGATGGCGGGCAGCACGCTGTCGTCGCGGCGCGATCACGAGGTCGACAGCGAGCGGTCGACGCTCGATTCGATCATGAGCGAGGTCGATGAACTGAGCCGCGATCGCGACGCTTAGGCCGCCTTCGTCATTGCGAGCGCAGCGAAGGAGAGCGGATCAGCCGCGGAAGCGGACGCGCCGCAGTTGATCGAGGCACGCTTCGATCTCGCCGGGGAGCTTCGTCTCCCGGCGGAATGCCGCGCGCAGGGGCGTCGCGAGCGCGTCCGCGGCGTGCGGTTCGCGCACCACATAGGCGCCGTGCGGCGGGATGCCGGTCGAAGAGGCTTCGTGAACCATGGTGTCGCAACGTCGGTTTTGCGGTAAGGTTGCGGGCATATGACAGATGCTGTCGCCGAGGCACGGACGCGAGCCGCGCGCTTTGCGCCATTTCTGGACGGGTTGATCGCGCGCGAAGCGGTGACCGCCGCAGCGCTTGCGGCGGGCGATTTGCCGGTGGGCAAGCGGCTGCGTCTGGAGCGGCGGCAGGTGGCGTTGCGGGTTGCCGAAGGCGATCTGGCGGGGACGCTCGACCTGACCGGGGTCACCGCGGCGCTGACCGACTTTGCGGATGCGGCGCTCGATCAGGCGATTGCCGCTGCGATCGGCGAGCGGACGCCCGATGCAACGCCGCGCGGCTTCGTCGCGATCGCGCTTGGCAAGCAGGGAAGCCGCGAACTCAATTATTCGTCAGATATCGATCCGATCCTGATCTACGATCCTCGCACTTTGCCGCATCGCGCGCGCGAGGATGTCGCCGATGCCGCGGTGCGGATCGGGCGGCGCGTGCTGGAGCTTTTGCAGGCGCGCGACGCGGACGGCTATGTCCTGCGGGTCGATTTGCGGCTGCGGCCATCGCCCGAGGCGACCCCGATCGTCATCCCGATCGACGCGGCGATCGCCTATTACGAATCGCAGGCGTTGCCATGGGAGCGTGCCGCGTTCATCCGGGCGCGGGTGGCAGCGGGCGACCGCGAGCTGGGGCGGCGGTTCCTCGACACGATCCGCCCGTTCATTTGGCGTCGCAGCCTCGACTTCGGCGCGGTCGGCGAGATCCTCGACATCACGCGGCGCATCCGCGACCATCATGCGCAGGGACAGGCGTTCGGCCCGGGCTATGACCTGAAGCGCGGGCGCGGCGGGATCCGCGAGATCGAGTTCTTTGCGCAGATCCACCAGTTGATCCACGGCGGCCGCGACCCGGCGCTGCGTGCGCCGGCGACGCGCGATGCGCTGGCCGCGCTCGCGGCAGCCGCGCGGATCGATGCGGCGGACGCGCATGCCCTGTCGGAGGCCTATACGTTGCTGCGCACGATCGAGCATCGCGTGCAGATGATCGACGATCGACAGACTCATGCTCTGCCGACCGGTGAGGGGCTGGATCGGGTCGCGCGGCTGCACGGGCTGGCGGACGGCGCGGCGTTGCTCGATCTGCTGCGACCGCATGTCGAACGCGTCGCGGCGACCTTCGATCGGCTTGCGCCCACGCCGGTCGCGGCGGTCCCGCACGATACGGCGCGGCTGACCGACTATCTTGCCGAGGCCGGCTTCGCCGAAACCGACGATGCGGCGCGGCGGATCGTCGCATGGCGCGAGGCGCGCTACCCGGCGCTGCGCAGCGGCGCGGCACAAAGCGCGCTGGAGGCGGTGTTGCCCGGTCTGGTCGAAGCGCTGGCGCAATCGCCGGTGCCCTTGACCGCGCTTAACCGCCTCGACCGGTTGCTGGAGCGATTGCCGAGCGCAATCAACATCTTTCGTTTGCTCGAAGCCCGGCCGGCGCTGGCGACGCTGCTCGGCGAAATCCTCAGCCATGCCCCGACGCTCGCCGAGGCGCTGGCGCGGCGGCCCGATCTGTTTGACGGGTTGATCGACGCGAGCGCCTTCGATCCGGTCGGCGACGTGTCCGCGCTGATCGCGCAGATGCAGGCGACGGAGCAGGGAGCTGATTATCAGGCGGTGCTCGATCATGTGCGGCGCGCCGTCGGTGACCGGCAATTCGCGTTAGGGGCGCAGATCGTCGCGGGACGCGCCGACCCGCTGGAGGTCGCGGCGGGCTATGCGCGCGTCGCCGAGGCGGCGGTCGCGGTGCTTACCGACGCGACGGTCGCGGCGTTCGAGGAGGCGCATGGTCGGGTACCGGGCGGCGAACTGGTGATCCTCGCGCTCGGGCGGCTGGGGGGCGCGGCGCTGACCCACGCCTCGGACCTCGACCTGATCTATCTGTTCACCGGCGACTTCACGGCTGACTCGAACGGGCCAAAGCCGCTCGGCGCGACGTTGTACTTCACCCGGCTGGCGCAGCGCGTCACCGCGGCGCTGTCGGTGCCGACCGCCGCGGGGCCGCTCTACCAAGTCGATACGCGGTTGCGTCCGTCGGGCGCGCAGGGGCCGCTGGTGGTGAGCGTCGACTCCTTTGCCCGATACCAGCGTGAGGAAGCGTGGACGTGGGAGCATATGGCGCTGACCCGCGCCCGTGCGATCTATGGCAGCGCGGCGGCGCGGGCCGAGGTCGAGGGGATCGTCGCGCAGGTACTGGGGGGCGATCGCGCGGCACACGATATCGCCGCCGACGCCGCGACGATGCGAGCGGAGATGGCGCAGCACAAGCCGCCGCGAGGGCCGCTCGACGCCAAGCTGTTGCCCGGTGGGCTGGTCGACCTGGAATTCGCGGTGCATGTCGCGCAACTGACGCGCCGCGTTGCCTTTACGCCCGAACTCGGCACGGCGATCGACGCGCTGATCGCCACCGGGGCGTTCGCGCCCGAGCTGCGCGCCGCTTATGATCTGCTCGGGCGCTTGCTCGTCACGGTCCGGCTGATCGCCCCCGATGCACAGGAACCCGCCGCCGCGGCAACGCGCGCGCTGATCGCGCGGGCGGTGATGCTGCCCGATTGGGAGACGGTGCTTGCCACGTTGGCGACGGTGCGCGAGAGCGTCGCGGCAAGCTGGCAGGAGAGCATCGCATGGACACCCTCCCGGACGTGACCGCGACCGGCGCGGATGGCGCGCCGTTGCGGCTGCACGATCTGCCGCGTCCGTTGGTCGTCTATTTCTATCCCAAGGACGATACGCCGGGCTGCACGCGCGAGGCGCAGGATTTCTCTTCCCTTGCCGACGACTTCGCCGCTGCGGGCGTGACGGTGCTCGGCATGTCGTGCGATACCGTCGCGAAGCACGTGAAGTTCCGCGACAAACATGCGTTGACCGTCCCGCTCGCCAGCGATCTCGACGGGAGCGTGACCGAGGCGTTCGGCGTGTGGGGCGAGAAGCAGCTTTACGGCAAGACCTATATGGGGATCGAGCGCGCGACGTTCCTGTTCGATCGCGATGCGCAACTGGTGCAGGCGTGGCGTAAAGTGAAAGTGCCGGGTCATGCGGCCGCGGTACTGGACGCGGCAAAGAGTCGGTAAGTCAGGCAAACTGCCGCTTCTTACAACGGCTCGGCGCATGACTCCGGCACTTGAGCGCGCAGGGCGGCCGACGCTCTTGCGTGTTTAACCTTTCGCCGGGCACAAACCTTTGCGTTCGTTGCGGCGGTTCTATCGCGGGCGGACACGGAAAAAGGGGAAGACCGGGGCGTGTCGCACCGGTCGCAGTCTTGATCTGGGGTTCGATGACCGACACCGCTTCTCTGCCGGCCGGGCGGCCGCTTGCTCGCCTGAACGCCGTGATCGCCGGACGACCGGCGCTGCTGCGCGGGGGCGCTGCACTTCTCCTTGGGTTCGCCGGTTATGGCGCACTTCAGGCATCGACGCAGGTCGCCGAAGCCGCGGGGCTAACGCCCGCTGCCGCAGCGCAGGCGCAGCGGATGCAGGCGATGGAGCATAAGGTCGAGCGGATGCAGGCGCGTGTCGCGACGATCCGCACCGCCGCCCAGCAACATGCCGCGCGGATCGAGCAGCGGCAGGAACTGCTGACCGCGGCGCTGACCGGACAGGGCGATGCGCGGCGGATGGCGCTGGCGACGCTCGCGGTCGATCCGCAGGCAACGCGCGTCGCCGCCGACACGATCCGCCCGTTCCTGAAGGTCGAGCGCCGGCAGGTGGCGCTGGCGCAGGTCGCCGAGCAGCAGCTGCTCGATCGCTATGCCGCCACCGCGCAGCAGCTTCGCCAGCGCGGCATCGCGCCGAGCCGCGTCGCCAAGGCCGGTTCGGCGATGGGGGGGCCGCTGGTCGAGGCGACCAGCACCGAGGCACGCGCCGATCTCGCCGCCGACCAGCAGTTCCGTTCGCTGTTCATGACCTGGAAGAAGCTGGACCGGCTCGAGCAGGGCGTGATCGCGATCCCGTCGGTGCAGCCGGTGCAGAAGCTGCAGTTCACCAGCAATTTCGGCATCCGGTCCGACCCGTTCCGCGGCACCGCCGCGATGCACGCCGGGGTCGACATTCCCGGCCCGACCGGCACGCCGATCTATGCGACCGCCGACGGTATCATCAGCCACGCCGGCCGGCAGGGCGGCTATGGCAACATGGTCGAGATTAACCATGGCAAGGGCATCGCGACGCGATACGGCCATCTTTCCAAAATCATCGTTGCCGACAACACGCGCGTGAAGCGTGGGCAGCTGATCGCGCTGATGGGCTCGACCGGTCGCTCGACCGGGCCGCACCTTCATTATGAGGTGCGGATCGACGGTCACGCGGTGAACCCGGTGCCGTTCCTGACCACCGCCGATTACCTGATGGCCGCGCAGGATCGCGCCGTCGGGCAGATCCCGGTATCGACCACCGGGCCGGCGCCGCAGGACTGAGGCGGGGCGACTCCCTCACACTCCCTCATACCGTCGCCTCGGACCTGATGCGGGGCCCCTCTTTGCTCCGCTGACCGAGCGAAGAAGCGGGACCCCCGGATCAAGTCCGGGATGACAAAGAAGGGATGCTCTTTCCGATTGAGGCGATCGCGCCTATCTTGGCGACATGGCCACGCTCGCACCCGATATCGTCCTGACCCCTGCCGCTGCGGCGCGCGTTGCCGCGATCGCCGCTCGGCAGAACAAGCCCGCGATCCTGCGGCTTTCGGTCGAAGGCGGAGGGTGTTCGGGGTTCCAGTATCGCTTCGGCTTCGCTGATGCGCCCGAGCCCGCCGACCTCGTCACCGAAACGGACGGCGTACGGCTGGTCGTCGATGACATGAGCCTCGACCTCGTGCGCGGGGCGAGCGTCGATTACGTCGAATCGCTGGGCGGGGCGTCGTTCAAGGTCGAGAACCCCAATGCCGCCAGCGGCTGCGGATGCGGAACCAGCTTTTCCGTGTAGTTAGACAAGCGCGCGGACGAGGGTTAGACCGGCGCGCGTGAAGATCGTCACCTACAACGTCAACGGCATCAAGGCGCGGCTTCCGCGTCTGCTCGAATATCTCGCCGAGGAGCAGCCCGATGTGGTCTGCCTCCAGGAGCTGAAGTCGAGCGACGATACCTTTCCCGAAGCCGATATCCGTGCGGCGGGCTATGGTGCTGTCTGGCATGGACAAAAGGGGTTCAACGGCGTCGCGGTGCTCGCGCGCGGGCTGGATCCGGTCGAGCGGCAACGCGGGCTGGCGGGCGAGCCGGAGGACGAGCATAGCCGCTATCTGGAATGTTCCGTGTTCGGCTTGGTGGTCGCATCTATCTATTTGCCCAATGGAAATCCGGTGCCGGGGCCGAAGTTCGACTATAAGGTGCGGTGGATCGGGCGGTTGCAGGAACGCGCGCGCGCGTTGCTCGCCGAGGAAGTACCGGTCATTTTGGCGGGCGATTACAACGTCATCCCCAACGACGACGATACGTTTTCGGTCAAGGCGATGGCGTCGGACGCGTTGATGCAGCCCGAGAGCCGGCATGGCTATCGCGCGTTGCTGGCGAAGGGCTGGACCGACGCGCTGCGGACCCGCCATCCCAAGGGCGGTGTCTGGACTTTCTGGGATTATCAAAAAGGTGCGTGGCAGCGCGACGCGGGCTTCCGCATCGATCATCTGCTGTTGAGCCCGTCAGTCGCCGACCGGCTGGTGGAGGCCGGCGTCGACAAGGCGTATCGCGGGCGTGAGAAGGCCAGCGATCATGCGCCGACCTGGGTGCGGCTGCGGTGACGCTAAAATGGGGCGCGGTGGCGCTGTTGGCCACGATTTATGCCCCTGCTGCGGCGCAGGACGCGCCGAATGTGCGATTTTGCCCCAATCGACCCTCACTCGGGGCGAGCGGGTGCACGACCTTGCCCGGACAGGTTCAGGTCGAACTGTCGGGCGTCGACTGGCAGCGCGATGACGATGGCGAGACGCGCGAGGACCTGATCCGCAGCGAGGTGACGGCGCGGATCGGGCTGACGCGCAACAGCGAGGCGCAGGTCGCATGGACGCCGCTCGGCACGCTCCGGTCACGCGACAAGGCCACCGGAGAGGTCATGCGGCAGACCGGGGCGGGCGACGTGACGCTGGGGTGGCGTCGTGCGTTGAGCCATCCGGATGGCAAGAAGCTGTCGGCGGCGGTGCAGCCTTATGTCACGCTGCCGGTCGGGCGAAGCGGGATCGGCGAGGGCGACTGGTCCGCGGGCACGGTGTTGCCGGTCTTCTGGCGTATCAACAAGAAGTGGAGCATCGACTTCACCGGCCAATTGGCCGCGGCGGTGGATGAGGACGGGCGCGGGCGGCATTTCGATGCGACCGGCGTCTTCGGGGTCGGTTACGCGCTGACCGACAGCGTCACCGCCAATGCCGAATTGTCGGTCGAGCGCGATCAGGACCCGGCGCAGCACGTCGTGCGGACGCTCGCGGCCGCGTCGGTGGGGTGGAAGCTGACCAAACGCACGCAGCTGGACATCCTGGCGGTCGCCGGCCTCAATCATGATGCACCCGACGCACGGATCGCGCTGGGCGGCGCCTTGCTCTTCTGACCGGTTTTCGGCGAACCACGCCGGATATTGGCGTGGTTTGCTCGTGTAATACACGTGTCACGATCAAGAAACGGCGGAAAACAGCCAAATTTCGAGTTGGCACGATGGGTGCAAAGTGTCCTGCGTCCCCGATCAACGGGGCAGGGAGACCCGCCATGAAGACCATCGCCACCGCCGTCATCGCCAGCCTCTTCGCCGTCGCTCCGGCCCATGCCGCGCCCAAGCCGGTGCCGACGACCGAGCCCGCGACTGCTGCGAACGATCAGTCTGTGCCGGTTCGCAACGCCAGCACCCGTTATTGCTACAAGACCGAACAGACCGGCTCGCGGCTGACCTCGCGCGTGTGCAAGACCCGCGACGAGTGGAAGCAGGTGGGCGTCATCGTTCCCGAGAAGCTGTGATCGCCGGTCAGCGGCGGGTTACCGGCAGCGGCCGGCGACCCGCCGCAGCGGATCAGAACGTCCGTTCGTAGACCTGATAGACCTTGTTGACGCGGCTATCGATCGCGGTCGCGATCGAGTTCATGCCCTGATTGTCGTCGAGCACCCAGCCGATCTCGCCGCGCGTCGCGCCGTAACGCGCCACCGACGCCTTGCGGATCGCCTCGATCATCATGAACGCCAATTGCCCGGCAAGCCGCGAGCTTTGCAGTTCCTTGCGGACGCCCATCAACGGCACACGCATCGTCCGCACGCGCGGCTTGCGCAGCCACCACAGCAGCTTCGCCCAGCCGAACGGGAGCAGGTTCCCGTTCAAGGGCTTGATTGCCTCATTGAGGTCGGGAAGCGTGATCATGAACGCGACCGGCTTGCCATCGAGCTCGGCGATGCGGATCAGATCGTTGAAGACGATCGGCTTCAGCTTGACCCCCACATCCTTGATCTCGGGCGGGGTGAGCGGAATGAAGCCCCAATTGTCCGACCATGCGTCGTTGAGGATATCGAGGATGATCGCCGCCTCCTCCTCGAACTTGCGCTTGTCGACCTCGCGCACGACGATGCTCTTGTTCGCATCGCCCGATCGGATGATCCGCTTCACCAGCGGCGGGAATTCCTGCGTGATGTCCAGCTCGTAGGTGATGAGCTGCTTGACCGGTCGATAGCCGGCGCGTTCGATCCATTCGCGATATTCGGGCTTGTGGTGACCCATCATCACGGTCGGCGACTGATGATAGCCCTGGATCAGCAAGCCAGGCTCTTCCCAGATCGACATGCTGATCGGGCCGAGCGCACGGGTCATGCCCTGTTCGCGGAGCCATCCCTCGGCGGTAGCGAGCAATGCCGTGAAGATGCCTTCATCCTCGGCATCCATCAGCCCCCATTGCCCGCAGCCCGGCCCGAAGCCGCGCTCGGCCGGCATCTCGAGTCCGAGCGTGTCGATATGCGCGGAAATGCGTCCGACCACGCGACCGTCGCGGCGGGCGAGGAAGAGCTGCGCCTTCGCGTGGCTGAACCAGCCGTTCTTCTCCGGCGTGATGAGCCCCAGTGCCTCGCCCTTGAGCGGCGGCACCCAGTAAGGATCGTCCTTGTAGAGGCGGAACGGCAGGTCGACGAACGCCTTGCGGTCGCTCTTGGTCAGGACGGGGGTGATCGAAAGCTCAGCCATGTTGCTGGCGTGTAAACGGGTCACTCGATCATAGCGAGTGAACAATTATCCAGAATGGCGAGGGCCACGTCCTGTTCCGGTCATGCTGTCGCCACTATGTTCGGACAATGGATATGCCCATGAATACCATCACTCTCGATCGCGCGACTGCGGCGGCGCGCGCGCCGCGCCCGACGATCGCCGACGACAAGGCGATGCTTAAGGCCGCAGCGGAACTGACGCGCGACCTGCTGAAGCCACGGCCGGGCATTTACTGGACCGATCTGATCGCCTCGTCGGTGGTCGGCTATGGCGCGCTGGCGGTGGCGATCATCTCGACCTCGACTGTGCTGGCGATCGTCGCCGGCGTGGTGGCGGTGCTCGCGCTGTATCGCGGGATGAGCATGATCCACGAGCTGACGCATGTGAAGCATGCCGCGTTGCCGGGCTTTCGTGCCGGGTGGAACGCGCTGATCGGCGTGCCGATGATGATCCCGTCGTTCATGTACGAGGGCGTGCACAATCTGCACCATGCCAAGACGCGCTATGGCACGTCGGAGGATCCCGAGTACTTGCCGCTCGCGCTGATGAAGCCGTGGACCTTGCCGGTGTTCATCCTCGTCTCGGCGCTGGCGCCGGTCGGATTGCTGATCCGCTTCGGCGTGCTGGCACCGCTGTCGGCGCTGTCGCCCAAGCTGCGGACGGCGGTGGTGTCGCGCTATTCGGCGCTGTCGATCAACCCGCAATTCCGTCGCCGGATGCCGCAGGGCGAGGAGAAGGCGCGGTGGGACCGGCTGGAGGCCGCGACGGCGATCTGGGCGCTCGCGCTGATCGTGACGGCTGCCACCGGCGTGCTGCCGTTGGAGGCGTTTCTGATCTTCCTCGCGGTCGGGTCGGGCGTGGCGCTCATCAACCAGGTGCGGACGCTCGTCGCACATCTGTGGGAGAACGAAGGCGAGGTGATGACCGTCACCGCGCAATATCTCGACTCGGTCAACGTGCCGCCACCGGCTCTGCTGCCGGTGCTGTGGGCGCCGATCGGGCTACGCTATCATGCGCTGCACCACCTGCTGCCGGGCGTGCCGTATCATGCTCTGGGCGAAGCGCATCAGCGGCTGGCGGGTGTGCTCGAGCCAGACTCGCCTTATTACAAGGCGAATTATCGCGGGCTGCCGGGGCTGGTCGGCAAGCTGACGATGGCGACGATCCGGGGGCGGTGAGGGGCCTGTCCCGGGCTTGAGCCGATTAGAGTTTGATCCATCCGGCTTGACTTGTCTGCCATCGTCACCCCGGCGAACGCCGGGGCCCCGTTGGGAAGGCCAACGAAACGAGGCGCGACCTCCATCACCAGCGTCCTCAACTGGCCCGGCTTTCGCCGGGGTAACGCTTCAGCTTGGATGGATCGAACTCCAGAGCATAATCCATCAAAGCTGAAGCGAGCCACCACCCGTCATGCCGGACTCATTCCGGCATCCACCTTCCCGCCAGCACACGGCCGGTTGCTCTTGCGGAACGGTAGACCCCGGAACCAGTCCGGGGTGACGGCAGGAGATGGTTCAGGTGGGATGGCTCACCCTAATTCCGTCAGGACGAAGCGCGAGCCGAAGTGAGGCCGCCGTAAAGTCTTGTTCGTCATTCCCGCGCAGGCGGGGATCCAGAACCTCTGACGTCTCGACCCTCGCGAAGACCTGCGCGTCTGGATCCCCGCCTGCGCGGGGATGACGGAAGGATTATCGCGGAGATGACGGAAGGAACGGAGGTCGTCCTTATTCCTCCGTGCGCAGCAGCACAGCTTCTCCGATCAGCAGGAACAGCAGGAACGGCGCCCAGGCGGCGAGGAATGGCGGGTAGGCGCCAAGGTTGCCCATCGCCAGCGCGAAGCTGTCGGCGACGAAATAGGCGAAGCCCAGCGCCATCCCGATCACCGCGCGGACGAAGAGCGCGCCCGAGCGCGCGATCCCGAACGCCGCGACCGCGCCGAGCAGCGGCATCAGCACCGACGACAACGGCCCCGACAATTTGTGCCACAACACGCCCTCCAGCGCCTTGGTCGGACGGCCGGCTTCCTCCAGATCACCGATCGCCTCGCGCAGGCCGGCGAACGACAAGGCGTCGCCGTCGACATTGGCGAGCGTGAACTGATCCGGGGTGACACCGCGTCCGACAACCGTCGCGCCGAGCCGCGTCACCTTGCCCGAGGCGACATCGAAGCGGCGCGTCGGCCAGATCCGCCAGCCATCGCCGTCGCGCACGCCGCGCGGCGCGTTGATGAGCCCGCGCAAGCCCCCGTCAGGGTTGCGCTCGTAAACCGTCACGCCGCCGAGCTGCGCGCCGGCACCGCGACCGCCGATCGCGTCGGCCTGGATCAGATCGTCGCCCGCGCGCACCCAGACGTTGCTGCGATTGCCGCGATCGATCGGCATCGTGCCGTAATTGACCTTTTGCCATGCGCTCAGCTCGGCAGTCGCGCGGCTGACGATACGGTCGTTGAACGCGAAGGTGACGAGCGCGATGCCGACGCTGGCGATCACCAGCGGCGCGAGCACCTGATGCGCCGACAGACCGGCGGCCTTGAGCGCGACCACCTCGCTGTTGGCGTTCATGGTGATGAGCGTCAGGATCGTGCCGAGCAGCACCGAGAAGGGCAGGAAGGTCGAGATCAGCTGCGGCGCGCGCAGCGACACGTAGCGCCAGACCTCCGCGTCGCCGTTGCCGGTGGTGGCGAGGATCCGCCCGCTCTCGCTGAGCAGGTCGAGCGTCTGGAGCACCAGCACCAGCCCGAACAGGATGCCGAAGGTGCGCGTCAGGAACAGCCGCGCCATATAGATCGCGACGGTGCGCGACGGAAACAGCGCGCTCATGCGCGGGCCTCCTTGCGGCGGCGACCGGGCAGGTAGCGCGCCACCATCGCCCATGCCTTGCCGAAGAAGCGCTCCAGCGCGCCGATCGGCTGTCCGCCGGGAACGTTGGCGATCGTATGATACATCCAAAGGATCAGGGCGGCGAAGATCACGAACGGGACCCACAAGGCGATCGCCGGGTCGACCGAGCCGCGTTCGCCCAGCGACGCGGCATATTGGTTGATCTTGTGATAGGTGACGACCATCACGATCGAGAGGAACACGCCGAGCGCCGACGTCGAGCGTTTCGGCGGCACGCCCAGCGCGACCGCGAGCAGCGGCAACAGGAACATCGACGCGACCTCTACCAGCCGGAAGTGGAATTCGGCGCGGCTGCCATCGCGTTGCTCCTCGCTGCGCGTCGAGGCGTGGCCGAGCCTGGCGAGTTCGGGCAGCGTATATTCGAGGTTCTTGCCGCCGCGCGTGCGGAAGCTTTCGAAGCGCGGCAGGTTGATCGGCAGATCGTGCGCGGTGAAGGTCAAGGTCCGCGGGGTGGTGAAATCGGGGCGATTGTGGATCAGCGTGCCGTTGGTCAGGCGGAAGATGATGACGTTGGGGTCGTCGGTCGCGAGAAACTGGCCGGTCGCGGCGGTGACGCCGACCCAGTCGCCCTTGGGCGATTCGGCGTGGACGAAGATGCCCGAGAGCTTGCGGCCGCGATCCTGGCTTCGCTCGATGCGGAGCGTCATGCGGTCGCCAAGGTGCGTGAACTCGCCGACCTTGATCGACGCGCCGAGCGCGCCGGTGCGCAGTTCGAAGCGCAGCTGTTCGTAAGCGTAGCGCGCCTGTGGCTGGATATAGCCGACGATCGCGATGTTGAGCGCCGCCAGCACGATCGCGTAATAATAAGGGACGCGCAGCAGCCGGCCGTAGCTCATCCCGACGGCGCGCATCACGTCCAGCTCGCTCGAGGTGGCGATGCGGCGGAAGGCGAGCAACACGCCGAGCATCAGCCCGATCGGAATGCCGAGGCCGAGATACTCCGGCAGCAAATTGGCGAGCATCTTCCACACGACGCTGACCGGTCCGCCCTGCGTCGCGACGAAGTCGAACAGGCGGCGAATCCGGTCGAGGATCAGCAGCATCGCCGAGATCAGCAACGTCGAGAACAACGGCAGCGCGATCAGCCGGGCCATGTAGCGGTCGATCGAGGTCATGGGCGGGACGGCGCTGCCTTTGTTGCGAGGACGACGGGACGACCGGCTATAGGATGGGTCGGCGGGCGCGTCAGCAGTCGATTTGGGTCATTCGGCGGCGAGCGGTGCCGGATCGCCGCCGCGCGCCACGGCGGCGGTGACCGCGCGGTCGAGCGCGGCGAGCGTGAACGGCTTGCGGAGCACCGGACGATCGCCGAGCGCGACGCCGCCGCTCGCCCCGCCCGCGAAGCCGGTGACGAACAGCACGGGAACGTGCGCGAAGGCGAGCGGCAGCGTCGCGATCATCTCCGGGCCGGTGAGCGACGGCATCAGCACGTCGGACAGGATCAGGTCGACGTGGGTCATCTCGTCAAGCACCGCACCGACCTGCGTCGCATCGTCGCAGGCGACGGGGTGGTGGCCGAGGTCCGCCAGCGCCTCCATCGTCGCGGAGAGGACGCGCGGGTCGTCCTCGACCACAAGGATCGCATGGCCGTTGCCGTCGGCCGGCGCGGCAGGGTGCGGCGCGACGAGCGGTGCGGGGGCGGCGACGGGGCGGGTGGCTTGCTCGCCACGCAGGTCGCGCGGGAGCAGCAGGGTGACGGTGGTGCCCGCGCCGACCTGCGATACGATCGTCACCTCGCCGCCGATCTGACGCGCGAAGGAGAAGGTCTGGCTGAGCCCGAGGCCGGTGCCCTTGCCGAGCGGCTTGGTGGTGAAGAACGGCTCGAAGACGCGATCGAGCACCTCGGGCGCGATCCCGCAACCGGTGTCGGTGACGGCCAGCGCGAGGAAGTCGCCGCCCGGTCGCGCGCCATCGCCGCCCGGCAGCGTCGCGCGTGTGGCGCGGATCGTCAGCGTGCCGCGACCGTCCATCGCGTCGCGCGCATTGACCGCGAGGTTGACAAGCGTGTTCTCGAGCTGGACGCGATCGGCGCGCGCGCACCAGCCGGCGCTGTCGTCCTCCAGCACCAGTGTCATGCCGTCGCCGAGCGAGCGGGTCAGCATGTCGCCCAGTCCGTCGAACAGCGCCGCGGCGGTGATCGGTTCGGGGTTGATCGCGGTTTCGCGTGCGAAGGCGAGCAGGCGCGCCGTCAGCGCCGCCGCGCGGTCCGCACCCTCGCGCGCGCCCTCCAGATGCCGCGCCGCCTCATCGGCGTTCGGCGGCAGATGGCGCGCGGCGAGCTCGACCCCGCTCAATACCACCGCGAGCATGTTGTTGAAGTCGTGCGCGATGCCGCCGGTCAATTGCCCGACCGCCTCCATCTTCTGCACCTGCCGCAGCCGCGCTTCCTGCGCGCGCAATTCCTCGGTGGCGCGCGAAACCGCCTCGGCGAGCTCGTCCGCACGCAGACGCTCGCTTTCGGCCTCGTCACGCGCGATCGCGCGGTCGGCGAGCGCCTCGACCATTATCCAGCCCATCGTGATCCCGCCGCCGACCAGCAACACGCCGAACACCGCCAGCACCTTGGCGATCGTCGTCGAGCGGTGCACCGAGGCGCGCGCCTGCGCGGTGCGCATCTCCAGCAGCAGGCGTTCGTCGGTGATGATCCCGTCGAGCGAGTCGTTGATGCGGGTGAGCGCATCGCTCTGCCGCGCCCGATACAGGCGCGAGAGCGCCTGATTGTTCTTGCCGTAATTGGTGCTGAGCGCGGTCAGGGCCAGCTCGTCACCGCGGGTGCGGAACGCCTCCTGCAGGATCGCGACGTGCGTCAATTGCACGTCATTGTCGTGCACCAGCTTGGCCAACCGCCCGATCGCCTGCTTCGCGCGCCGCCAGTCTTCATAGTAGATCTGGCCAAGTTGCTGATCGCCCGAGATGACGTAGCGGCCGAGCGACGCCTCGGCATGGGCGATCGTGCCCTGCACGGTGCGGGCGAGGATCATCACGTCATAGCTGTGCCGTTGCGAGGCGAGCGCACGATCGCGCTCGCCATTCACCTCGGCCAATGTGATGACGAGCAGCGCGAGCACGACCGCGCCGGCGATCGCCATCACGCTCAGCGTAATGGCGCGCCAGGCGCCGGTCAGTCGTCCGGTGATGTCGTCGCGATCAGTCACGTCCGCGACGTTAGGTTAACAAACGTTAAGAACGAGCAAATGCGTCATCACTCGGTCGCGCCCGCAAGGCGCCCCGCCGAAGCGAACATGGTGATGACCTGGTCGATCTGTTCCGACGTATGTTCGGCGCAGATCGAGCAGCGCAGCAGGAAGGTGCCCGACGGCGTGGCGGGCGGACGCGCGACGTTGACGTAGAGCCCCGCCTCCAGCAGCGCCTGCCACATCACCACCGCCTGCGCCTGATCCTGCAGGATCACCGCGACGATCGCCGAATCGCACGTCTCGGTGCCGAGCGCGAAGCCCAGCCCCTTCAACCCGGCGTGGAGCCGGCGGGCGTTATCCCACAGCCGCGCGCGTTTGTCGTGCGCGGTCATCAGCTTGCGCACGGAGGTGGCGGCGGTCGCGACCACCGATGGCGGCAGCGAGGCGGTGAAGATGTACGGGCGGCACGAGAAGCGCAGCCCCTCGAACTTCGGATGGTTCGAAATGCAGAAGCCGCCGACGGTGCCGACCGACTTGGAGAAGGTGCCGATCACCAGATCGACGTCCTCCCCGAGCACCAGCCCCTGCGCCTCGTAGACGCCGCGGCCATGCTCGCCGAAGAAGCCCATCGAATGCGCCTCGTCGACCAGCACCATGCAGCCGTGCTTCTTCGACACCTGCACCATCTCGCGCAGCGGGGCGATGTCGCCGAGCATCGAATAGACGCCCTCCAGCACCACCAGCTTGCCCGGCTCCCTGGGCAGGCGGCCGAGCCGCTTGTCGAGGTCCTCGACCGAATTGTGGCGGAAGCGGACGATCTCGGCATCGCCCATCTTGCAGCCGTCGTAGATCGAGGCGTGGCTGTCGGCGTCGAGGATGACGTATTCCCCGCGGCCCGCCATCGTCGAGATCGTGCCGAGATTGGCCTGATAGCCGGTCGAGAAGACGATCGCGCCGCTCGCGCCGTAAAATTCCTTGAGCGCGTCCTCCGCCTCGACGTGGTCGCGGAAGGTGCCGTTGAGCATCCGGCTGCCGTTGGTGCCGCTGCCGAACTGTTCGAGCGCGCGGGTGCCCGCGGCGATCACGTCGGGGTCGAACGTCATGCCCATGTAATTGTAGGTGCCGAGCAGGATCGTCTCCTTGCCGCGGATCACCGCGGTGGTCGGCGAGGTGACCTGCTCCATGACGATCCCGAACGGATCGCGCACGCCCGAGCCCATCAGCGCCGCGCGTTCGGCGAGCAGCGGATCGAACTTCGCGAACAGGTCGCGCGCCGGCGGCGCGGCGACGGGTTCGGCGGGCAGCTTCTCGCTCTGCAGGCCGGTCTCGGTCATGCGACTCAGCCCTTCAGCTTTTCGACCGCGTCGGCGAGCTGGCCGACATTCTCGATCTCGGCCTGCATGTTTATCGTGATGATGATGTCGAACTCGTCCTCGATCGCGGCGACGAAGTCCATCACGGTCAGCGAGTCCCACTCCAGATCGCCCTGGAAGCTGGTCGCTTCGGTGATCGCGACGCCCTTCTTGTTGAAGGGTTCGATCTGCGTGCGCAGCGTGTCGAGGATGGCGGTGCGGTCGGTCATGCGGATGCTCTGGCCCTGAAATGCGGCGGTTGTCTGGCCGCGCTATAGCAAGCCGTGGGCGCGATACCATCGTGCCGTGTCGGTCAGGCCATCGACGGCGGCGATTTGCGGGTGCCAGAGCGCGGGCGGCGGGGCCTTGGCCGGCTCGGCGGTCCAGTCGGGATGGACCATATAGGCGACGCGGTCTGCGGTCAGCTTCGCCTTCGTGCCGCGCAGTAGCTTGTCCGCGCGTGCGGCGGTGCGGAGCAGCGCGGCGGGGAGGGGGAGTGGGAGGGCGCGCCGCCCGACCGCCACGCCGATCGCGCGTGCGAAATCGGCGTAGCTGAGCGGGTGGGCGTCGCTGGGTTCGTAGACGGCGTGGTCGGCGGGCGCTTCGGCGAGCGCGAGCAGCAGGCGGGCGAGATCGGCGACATGGATGATCGATAATCGCCCGCGCGGCGGGATCGGCACGACGCCGGTGCGGCGCGCGGCACGGAACAGGTCGCGCTGCTCCATGTCGCCGGGACCGTAGACGCCGGGCGGGCGGACGATCGTCCAGTCGAGCGCGCTGTCGGTCACCACGTCTTCGGCCCCGGCCTTCGACCAGCCGTAGTTCGACAGCGCGGGCTCGCGCGCGGCGAGCGAGGAGACGTGGACGAAACGGCGCACGTCCCATGTCCGCGCGGCCTCGACTACGTTGCGGGTGCCGTCGATATTGGCGGTGGCGAAAGCGGCGCGATCGGGGGCGTTGACCGCACCCGCGACGTGGATGACCGCATCGGCGGTCGAGACGAGTGTCGAGATCGCCGGCGCGTCGTCGAGTGCGCCCGCGATCCACGTCACGCCGTCACGCGGCGGCTGCGGGCGGCGGGCGAGCGCGCGCACCTGATGCCCGGCGGCGAGCGCCTGCTGGATCAGTGCGCCGCCGACGAAGCCGGTGCCGCCGGTCAGCGCGAGGATCACAGCAACGCCATATGGTTGCGGTGGACGAGCGCCGCGCGCGGCGCATAGCCGAGCAGCGCGGCATGTTCATCGCTGCGCCGGCCGAGCAGCCGTGTCGCTTCGGCGGCGTCATATTCGGACAGGCCGCGCGCGACCGGTCCTGCGGGGCCGGCGATCGCGACCAGATCGCCACGCGCGAAGCTGCCCTCGACGTGCGTTACTCCGGCGGCGAGCAGGCTGCGGCCCTCGGTGAGCGCGCGGGCAGCGCCGGCATCGACATGGATCGTTCCCGCCGCGGTCAGCCCGCCGGCCAGCCACGCCTTGCGTGCGGGGGCGGCGCGCTCGGCGACGAACAGCGTGTGGCGCGCGGCGGCGGAAAGCGGGCGCTCGACGCGGCCGGAGGCGATCGCGAGCGCGGCCCCGGCGGCATTGGCGATCCGTGCGGCGGCGATCTTCGAGACCATGCCGCCCGACCCCATTCCCGAGGCGGAGCCGCGATCGGCCATCGCCTCGATCGCGGCATCGATCCGCTCGACGCGCGGAATATGCTGCGCGCCGGGCTGCGCGGGATTGCGGTCGTACAGTCCGTCGATGTCGGAGAGCAGTACGACGCCCTGCGCACCCGCCGCCTGCGCGATCCGCGCCGCGAGCCGGTCGTTGTCGCCGAAGCGGATTTCCTCGGTGGCGACCGAATCGTTCTCGTTGATGACCGGGACGGTGCCGAGCTGAAGCAGCCGGCCGAGCGTCGCGGCGGCATTGAGGTAGCGGCGGCGCTCTTCCAGATCGCCGAGCGTCACCAGCATCTGCGCGGCGGTCAGCCCCTGTGCGGCGAGCACGTCCGCCCATACGCCCGCCAGCGCGATCTGCCCGGTCGCGGCGGCGGCCTGCGCATCCTCGAGGCTGGCGCGCCCGCCTTTGGCGAGCCCGAGCCGCCGGGCGCCGAGCGCGATCGCGCCCGACGAGACGACCGCGACCTGCTGCCCGGCGGCGGTGCGTTCGGCGATGTCGCGGGCGATCCCCTCCAGCCACGCACGCCGGACTCCGCCTTCTGGATCGACGAGCAGCGCCGAGCCGATCTTGACGATCAATCGCCGGCAGGCGGTAGGCGGGAAGAGCGACATGCCTGCGGCGTTAGCGCGACGCGCGGCGCCGTGCCATGACGATCTTCTCGACCTGCCCACGCGCCGCGTGCATGATCCCGGCGAAGACGGGGAAGGGTGGAAATGCAGCGAAGCATGTGGGCGGCGGTTGCGATCGCAGCGGCGATCGTCGCGCCGGCGGTAGCGGCGGAGACGGTGCGTGGCACCGCGCGGATCGGCGGGGTCGACAGCATGGTCGAGCTGAAGACCGGGGAAGGAGCCGGGAATCTGCGATATCGTTCGCTGACGGGATCGACGCCGTGGGTGGAAGTGCCGCTCGATACGCTCGGGCCGGTGCTGGCAGTGCTGGCGGACGATCGGTTGACGTTCCTGCACGATCCGATCAGCCGTTGGGCGGGCGACGATCTGGTGCCATTGCGCGAGGCGATGGTCACGCGCACGCGGGCGGCGTGGGAGCAAGGACGCGCCGGAACGCGGGCGGGTCAACCCTCGCAGGGCGCGGTGCGGACGCGGGTGCGCGCGCTGCTCCAATATGCCGTCGCGTTGCGCGAGGCGGGGCGGTGGGTGGAGGCGATCACCGCCTTGCAACAGGAGCGTGACGCCAATCCGTTGACGAGCGACTGGGACCGCGCCGAATGGTCGAGCGTGTCTAACGCCATGGCCAGCGCGCTGGCGGAAGACGGCCGGATCGACGAAGCCGTCGTGCTGCTCGATCAGACGGTCGCGCGGCTCGGTGCATCACCTTATGCGATCAACGTCGACCTGCAGGCGGCGTCGATGCTGGCCTTCGCCGGGCGATATGCGGAGGCGTTGCCACGGGTCGATCGTGCCGAGCGCGGCTTCGCGGCGATGGCGGCACGCATGTCGGTTGTTCCCGGCGCCACGGCGCAGTTCGATTCGGTCCGCGCCTGCGTGCTGCACGGGCTGGGCCGGACCGCCGAGGCAACTGCGGCGCTGGCGCGGATCGATCAGGCGGCCGAGCCGCAAAGTAGGCGGTACGCACCACCTCCCAATCGCGACCTTGTCGAACGCGCGGCGCTTTGCATGAAGGATCACGATGCGTTGGCAGCAGTCTGGCGGCGCGATCTCGACCATCTGCCGCCCGGCTCGCTGATGCTCGTCAGTGCGCAGCCAGGTTATCGTCAACAGCCGTACGACGCGGCGACGCTCGAACGGGCGCGCACCGCCTTCGGTGCGCCGCCGCCGCTGCGCGTGCTGCCAGCGCGCTACGTGCCGGCGTTGCGCAGCTGGCGGTGAGCCGCGGTCACACCGGCGACCATTCGACTTCCTGTTCCTCGCCATCGTCGTCGACGGGGCGGTCGGGGGTCGGAATTGCTTCCAGCAGCCGGTCGAGCGCCCAATCGACACCGACGCCGCTCGCGCCGGAGATCGGGATCACCTCCGCGCCGCTCGCTTCCTCCAGCTCGGCCGAGAGCGCGGCGATCAGTTCGTCGTCGAGCGTGTCGATCTTGTTGAGCGCGACCACCACCGGTTTCTCGTCGAGCCCGCCGCCGTAAGCGGTCAGCTCGTCGCGGACGATGCGGTAGCTTTCCGCCACGTCCTTGTCGTTGGCGTCGATCAGGTGGAGCAGCACGCGGCAGCGCTCGATATGGCCGAGGAAGCGGTCGCCGATCCCCGCGCCGTCCGCCGCGCCCTCGATCAGCCCGGGGATGTCGGCGACGACGAACTCGCGCTGCTTGTGGCGCACGACGCCGAGCTGCGGGCGGGTGGTGGTGAAGGCATAGGCGCCGACCTTGGCCTGCGCGTTGGTCACCTGGTTGATGAAGGTCGACTTGCCGGCGTTGGGGAGGCCGACCAGCCCGGCGTCGGCGAGCAGCTTGAGCCGCAGCCACACCCACGCCTCCTCATACGGCCAGCCGGTGCCGTGCTGGCGCGGCGCGCGGTTGGTGGAGGTCTTGTAGCTGGCGTTGCCGCGCCCGCCGTCGCCGCCGCGCAGGAAGGTAATCCGTTCTCCGACGCGCGTCATGTCGGCGAGCAGGGTACGCTCCTCGTCGTCGGCGAGGATCTGCGTGCCGACCGGCACCTTGATGACCAGATCGTCGCCGCCCCCGCCGGTGCGGTTGCTGCCCGAGCCGCCCATGCCGCGCGGTGCGCGAAAATGCTGGGTGTAGCGGAAGTCGATGAGCGTGTTCAGCCCGGCGACCGCCTCGAAGACGATGTCGCCGCCCTTGCCGCCGTTGCCGCCGTCAGGGCCGCCATATTCGATGTATTTTTCACGCCGGAAGCTGACGGCGCCTGGACCGCCCGCGCCGGAGCGGACGAAGATTTTCGCTTGATCGAGAAAGTGCATGGCGTGCTCCGTACCGCTTTAGCGCGGCTAAAGCGATATCGGAGCGCGCCCGGCCGGCGCGCGCATCGCCCGCGGCCGACGACGCGGCTACGCCGCGGAGGGACATTCCCGTCATTCCCGCGCAGGCGGGAACCCAGAACCTCCGACGTCACGGCCCTTGCGACGACCTGCGCGTCTGGATCCCCGCCTGCGCGGGGATGACGACGTTACGCCTCCACCACGCCACGATCCCTGAGCAACATCGTCCGCGCGATCGCGCGCGCGCGGTCCCTCGGCAGGCCCAGCGCGCGCGCCATCGGTGCGCCCAGCAGCGCGTCGCCCAGCGCCGCCAGCACCAGTTGCAACGTCTCGTCCTTGATCGGAGCGTCGGGGCGATTCTCGTCGTGCGACAGGTCCTCGACGAGATCGTGGACCGCGGTGAGGATCGGGTCGAGCGCGTCCTGATTGCCGTTGAGAATCATCCACGTCGCCAGCGCGCCCGCGCCATTGGCGCCGAACGCGTCGAACACCACGTCGACCAGCTCGGCCGGGTCCTTGCGTTCGCGCGAGCGGCGCGCGGCGTCGCGGATCGGCGCGACGACCAGGGCCGTCATCCGCTGGATCAACGCCGATTGCAGCCCGTCCGCCGAGCCGAAATGGTGGAGAAGATTGGCGTGCGTCCGCCCGATCCGCCCCGCCACCGCCTTCAGCGTCACGGCCTGCGGCCCCTTTTCGACCAGCAGCACACGCGCCGCCTCCAGCGCCGCATCGCGCGACGCCTCGGGGCTCAGCCGCCGGCGTGGGGTTGCATTCGAGGCAGGAGGCAATTAACTGACACCAGTGTAAGTTAACAGATCGTGTCTGTCCTTAGTGGAGGTTTCTGTGGCGAAAGCAACCACGCCCGCCGACCTGACCATCACCCCGCGCGATCGACGCTTCGGGCGCGGCGCGGCGATCCGTCGCTGGTGGCTGAACGACGATCCTTATGCCACCGCCTTCTACAACGCGCTGTCGGTGACGTTTCCGAAGGGCGAGGGGTTCTTCGTCGACAGCGTGCGGAAGTTTCGCGAGGGCACGCCGCCGCGGCTGGCGCGCGAGATCAACGCCTTCATCAAGCAGGAGGTGTTGCATACCCGCGAGCATGTCGCGTTCAACCGTCACGTCGCCGATCAGGGTTATGACACCACGCTGCTGGATCGCGATGTCGACGCCGCGCTGGCGCTGACGAAGGGGCGGCCGCCGATCGGCAGCCTTGCCGCGACCACCGGGCTCGAACATTTCACCGCGATGCTGGCGCACGAACTGATCGCCAACCCGCGGCATCTGGCGGGCGGCGACGAACAGGCGCGCGCCTTGTGGCTGTGGCACGCCGCCGAAGAAATCGAGCACAAGGGCGTCGCCTATGACACGTGGCGGCACGCGACGCGCGACTGGCCGCGCTTCACGCGCTGGCGGGTCAAGGCGCTGGTCATGCTTATCACGACGTGGCGGTTCGTCCACGGCCGCGCGCGGGGCATGACCGAGCTGCTGCGGCAGGACGGACTGACCGGGCCGAAGGTGTGGGCGCGGATGGCGTGGTACGCGCTTGGCTATCCGGGGATGGCGCGGAAGGTGGCGGGGGTGTGGCTGGCGTATTTCCTGCCCGGTTTCCATCCGTGGAAGCATGACGACCGTGCGCTGATCGGGCTGGCCGAGAGCGATTACGAAGCGGCGGTGCTGCCGCCGGTCGCGGCGTGAGCCGCACGATGCGGGTCGCCGGTAAGTCGACCAGCCGCAGGTTACGATCGTATCGTGGCGTCCGTCCGCGCCGGCGAGCCGGGCTCCCGAACGGAGACTGCCGATGTTCTGGTTAGCGCTTCTTCTTTCTTTGCCGATCGACGCCTCGACGTCCTCGCAGCGCGCTACTCCTGCCGCGGAGACATGCAGCTACGATCGTGAGAAGCTGGCGCTAGGCTTCGATGCTTTCGATCAGGATATGAAGGGCGGTTGGCGCGCGCTGGCGGACAAGCCCGGTTGTGGCAAGGCAGCAGCTGACATGATCCGCGCTTATCGCCTGAATTATCAGGAACGGATCCATCTGCTCTACTGGCATGAAGCGCAGTTGAGAGCGTCAAACGGCGATTATGCTGCCGCTATTCCCTTGATGGAAAAGTCACGACAGCCCCCGACGCAAGACGATTTCGGTTGGAATCCGTATGTGGATGCCACAATCGCTTTCCTGCGCAACGATCGTGTGGCGCTGCTCGCAGCGCGACGCCGGTTGACCGCTGTCACAAAACCGAGTGATCTTCCCGCGACGGAAAAGTGGCCTCCCAACCTGACTGTCATCGATCGGCTTATCCAATGCTTCGGCGTGCCATATCAGGCAGCTTATGGAGGTACTTGCCTGCAAGCTGACCCCGCTCGCGCGCGTTAGCCCAGAGCATGATCCACCACAGCTGAAGTGGAACCGCCCCCGTCATGCCGGACTCGTTCCGGCATCCACCGTTCCGCCAGCACCCCGGTGGTTGCTCTTGCGGGACGGTAGACCCCGGAACCAGTCCGGGGTGACGGCGGGAGATGGTTCAAGCGGGATGGATCACACCTTAGCCGACCCAGTCGAAGACGATCGGCGCATCGATGCCGAGCGCGTTGTGCACCGGGCAGGCGTGGGCTGCCGCCTCGAGTTTGCGGCGCTGGCGGTCGTCGAATGTCCCCGGAATGCGCACGATCACCGATAGATGCGTGATCCGCCGGGGGTTGCCGCCCATGTCCTTCGACACGGTTGCCGTGGCACCGTCGACCCCGATGTCCATCGCGCGCGCGGCGATCTCCATGATGCCGAGGATGCAGCCGCCGAGCGACAAGGAGAGCAGGTCGCTGGGCGAAAAGCCCTCGCCCGTCCCGCCGAGTTCCTGCGGACCGTGCATGACCAGCGCCGCACCGGAATCGGCGTGGGTCGCCCGAAATCGGAGCGGTGCTTCATAGGCGACGGTGAAATCGCTCATCGGTCTTCATTCCCCTCTTTTCGGGACGGAGGGCGGCAGGTCTGCGTCCTCGTCCGCCCGTTACGCGGCGATCGGCATCGCCGCGTCGGTGCGCCCTGCTTCCGCGTCGAGCTCGAGCGCGAAGTCGACGGACTCGACCATTCCGCCACGGCCGAGCGACCAGCGCTGCGACCGCCCGGTCTCGACGAAGCCGAGCTTGCGCAGCACGCCCCCCGACGCCGCGTTGTCGACATGGTGATAGGCGGTCAGCCGCGTGAGCGGAAGTGCGTGGCGCGCGATGTCGACCACCGCGCGGCCGGCTTCTGTCGCATAGCCGCGGCCCCATGCGTCGGGGGTCAGCCAATAGCCGAGTTCGTGATCGCCGTTGTCGGCACGGTGCAACCCGATGGTGCCGATCAGCCGGTGCGCGCCGCTGCGCTCGATGATCGCGAAGCGGGGCTCCGTCGCACCGCGCGGGAGCGACAGGAACGTCTCGGCGTCTTCCAGCGTGTAGGGCCACGGAACACGCGCGAGGTGCGTCACGACCGCTTCGTGGCCGATCGCCTGCGCCAGCGCGGGCGCATCCTCGAACCAGCCGGGCCGTAACGTCAAACGGGGCGTCAACGCGAACATGTGCTCCATCTCCTGCGACGGTCCCGTGGCACGCGACGATGACGCGCGCGCGACACGGGAACGGTAAAGGGAGGGAGCAGCAAGAAAAAAGGGAGCCGGGGCGGACCCGTCTCCCTTGTCTGGCTGGGTTCCGTCGCGGAACCCCGGGTCGCCCTGGTGGGCAACCCGTGTGGTCACCCGATGTTATTCGGCCGCGGCCGCAATCATGTCGACCGAACAGAATTTGCGGCCGAGCTTGCCGTCGTGGAACACCACGCGGCCGTCGACGAGCGCAAACAGGGTATGGTCCTTGCCGATGCCGACGTTGCGGCCCGGATAGAACTTGGTCCCGCGCTGACGCACGAGGATGTTGCCCGCGATCGCCTCCTGACCGCCGAACTTCTTCACGCCGAGGCGACGGCCGGCCGAATCACGACCGTTACGCGACGAACCGCCTGCTTTCTTATGTGCCATTGTGTCTGTTCCTTCCGCGCTTTGGGGCTCAGCCGACCGAGACGATCTTCAGGATCGTGTGGTTCTGGCGATGGCCATTGCGGCGACGATAGTTGTGACGGCGACGCTTCTTGAAAACGATCACCTTCTCGCCCTTCGCCTGGGCGATGATCTCGGCGGCGACGGTCAGGCCCGCGACGTCCTTCAGCTCCGCGCCCTCGCCAGCGAGCAGCACGTCACCCAGCGTCACCGACGCGCCGGCCTCGCCCTCGATCTTCTCGACGACGATCTTGTCTCCGGCGGCGACGCGGTACTGCTTGCCGCCCGTGCGCACGACTGCGAACATGGCTACGATGTTTCCTTCAACGGGAATTGCTTCCCAAAATGTCATGGACCGCGACGGGCATGCCGCACGGTTGAAGCGTGGCGGTTAGGATAGCGCTTCCGCGATGTCAACCGATTCCCCGCCCGGGTGGCAGGGTTAATGTCCCCGCCGGGGCGGGGAGTTAGTGACGGTGCAGCCGCTTCAATCCGTAGCGCCCGTCGTCCAGCCGGTCGAACAGCCCGGCGATCGCGGGATGCTCGATCGGCTCGTCGCTGTCGTCATGCTCGAGGTTCTGCTGGCTGACATAGGCGACATAGCTCGATTCGAGATTCTCGGCGAGCAGATGATAGAAGGGCTGGTCCTTGGCGGGGCGCAGCGTCTCCGGGATCGACTGATACCATTCCTCGCTGTTCGCGAAGACCGGATCGACGTCGAAGATCACGCCGCGAAAATCGAGCATCCGGTGGCGCACCACCTCGCCGATCGAAAAGCGGGCATGGGCGATCGGCGGCGCGATCGGATCGTCAGGGAGGCGGGTATCAGCCAGCGCGTCGCGGGTCATACCAGCGTATCTAGTGCAGAAATCGTGCAGCACAACACGAGATGCGCTTGCGTCGTGTGCCGCAAGCCGTTAGGGGCCGCGCCTCGACCCACCGCCGGGCGCTTTTTCGAAGCCGCCGGCGACCTCGCGGAGAGGTGGCAGAGTGGTCGAATGCACCGCACTCGAAATGCGGCGTGCCCTCACGGGTACCGTGGGTTCGAATCCCACCCTCTCCGCCATTTGCCCGACGCCGATATATACCAGGCCCGTGTTCCGGGTCGGTTGCTTCCGACGTAGACCATCCCGGCGAGCGCTAACAGAAGCCGTGTAGACAGACCGGACGCGGTGCGATGTACAGTGATTAGCAATGTGCATCATATCGAATGTAACAGCATCGCCTTGATCCAGCGGTCCGTTTTCTCAATAGCGATGAAATAATAAAGAACGCCGCCAACGTGCGGCATCGTTTCATCGGAGAGGAAACGGGTCATGCGCACCTCACTCAAATTATGTCTGCTGCTCGGAAGCATTCTGGCAGGCGCGCCTGCACTGGCGCAGACAGGCTCCGCGCCAGAGGTGCCGGCGACGGTCCCGCAGGACCAGACGCCGATGGCCGCCGCGGTCGGCGAGGAGAATGCGACCGTAGCCCCCGCGGCTCCGGCCGCCGGCGAGGACATCGTCGTCACCGGGATCCGCGCCAGCCTCAGTTCCTCTGCGCAGGTCAAGCGCGACGCCAACCAGATCGTCGACTCGATCACCGCCGTCGACGTCGGCAAGTTCCCCGACGCCAACATCGCCGAGTCGCTGCAGCGGATCACCGGTGTCGCGATCGACCGCTCGGGCGGTGAGGGGCAGTTCATCACCGTTCGCGGGCTCGGGCCGGAGTTCAACACCGTGCTGGTCAATGGCCGCGTGATGGCCACCGACAATTCGGGGCGTGAATTCTCATTCGACGTGCTGTCGTCGAACATGATCCAGCGGACCGACGTCTTCAAATCGCCGGTGCCGGAGTTGCAGGAAGGCGGGATCGGGGCGACGGTCAACATCGTCACCGCACGCCCGCTGGAAGGGCGCGGCGGGTTCCACGCGGCGGCGCAGATCGGCGGCATCTACGACCGCTCGCGCGATCGGATCACGCCGGATCTTGCAGCGACCGTATCGTACGCCAACCCGGACAAGACGTTCGGCGTGCTGCTCGCCGGCTCCTATACCAAGCGTCAGAGCCAGACCGATCAGATCGCGGTCGATGGCTGGATCAACGGACGTCCCGATATCGTCCAGACGATCGGCGGCGTGCCGACGCTGATTACCGGCAGCGACCCGCGCTATCCGGTGACCGGCAACGCCAACCTGCCGCAGAGCGTCTATTACCAGCGTGCGCAAGAAGAACGCGAGCGCATCAACCTTTCCGGCGCGGTGCAGTTCAGGCCCACCGACACGCTGGAAATCACGGTCGACGGCATCTACTCACGCTTCAACATCTCGGGCGTGACGCGGCGGCTCGATAACTTCATGGCCGCGCCTTATTTCGAGCCGACGTTCGACAGCAGCAATACCGCCACCGGCCTGACGATGCTGGGACGCGATTTCATCGCCGCGAACCCGCAATTCCTGGCGGACAACCCCGGATTGACCAACAACGGCGTCAACGCCAAGGTCGACCACGTCTACAACACGATGAATCGCAGGTCGGACAGTTACCAGATCGGCGGAAACATCAAATGGAACCCGACCGACAACGTCGAATTGCGTTTCGATGCGTCGACGACCGGAGCCAATCGTACCTCGCCCAACGCCTATCTCGTCTATGGCGCGCTACTGCCCTACAGCTATCAATTCTCGCTGGACGGCGGGAAGGGCATTCCGTCGATCTCCTACGACAACAGCATCATCAACAACCCGGACCTGATGCGGCTCCACTATATGGGGATCGACGCCAATCGCACGCGCGACCGTGGGTCCGAATATCATTTCGACAGCAAGTGGACCGTAGACGGCTCGATCCTGCGCAACGTCACGCTGGGCGGTTCCTATACCGAGCGGCGCAAGATCAATCGCCAGTTCAACAACAGCGACACCAGTTGCACCTATTGCGGTTATCAGGTGCCGATCGCGTCGGGTTTGCTCCAGCCGTATGAATGGGGCGATCTGCTGGGCGGCGGGCAGAACATCCCGCCGTCGTTGTTCCAGGTCGATCCGGAGGCGTTCCTCGCCTATCTGAACGACCCGGCGACGCTGAGCATTCCGTCGAACGGCCGGACGCCCGCAGAACAGGCAGCGTTCGCGGCGCAGGTGCAGGCGTTGCCCGGCGGCCCGTTCGGTGTGCGCGAGCAATTGCGTGGCACCGTCAACGTGCAGGAGCGGCTGACCGCAGGCTATATCAGCATGCAGTTCGGCGGCGAACGCTGGACCGGCAACGCCGGCGTGCGGGTGATCCGTACGCAGGTGCTGTCCTCCGGCTTCGACACGCCGGTCACCGGCATCGCCAACACGCCGGGCGACGACACGCTGCAATACAGTTATGGCCCGGCGACCGCGATCGCGGTGCGCAGCAGCTACGTCAACGCGCTGCCTTCGGCCAATATCAAGTATAATCTGACTGAGAAACTGATCGCGCGCGGCGCCTTTTCGCAGACGATCACGCGACCGACGCTGACCGATCTGGGCGTCAACAACGATTACGGCGGCCGTATCGCGGTGCCGCTGTCGTCGGGCGGCAATCCCAGTCTGCTGCCGTTCCGGTCGACCAATTACGACCTGTCGCTGGAATGGTATCTGTCGCGCGTCAGCTACATCAGCGTCGGCGGGTTCTACAAGGATCTGTCGGACT
The DNA here is from genome assembly GCA_036946405.1 of Sphingomonas phyllosphaerae. Lineage (NCBI taxonomy): Bacteria > Pseudomonadati > Pseudomonadota > Alphaproteobacteria > Sphingomonadales > Sphingomonadaceae > Sphingomonas > Sphingomonas phyllosphaerae. Next base: position 1,418,434 of record JAQIJC010000001.1, read on the forward strand.
TCCTCGAGCTCCAGACGCTGCCGGTCGAGCGCTTCGGCCGGATCTATCAGGACACGCGCACGCGCAACGGCCAGAGCGGCACGATCAAGGGCGTCGAGGTCGGCGGTCAATATTCGTTCGATGCGCTCGGCGGGTTCGTCGGCGGCTTCGGCCTGACCGGCAACTATACCTACGTCGCCAGCACCGCCGAGCGTGACCAGACGCTCGCCGATTTCCAGTGCGGCTATAATGGCCTGTCTCCGCATTCGGCGAACGGAAGTGTCTTCTACGAGAAGTACGGGATTTCGGCGCGTGTGTCGTACAACTGGCGCTCGGATTACCTTCGCAATTGTCGCGATAGCCAATCGCGCCCGCGCAATCGCTCGTCCTACGGCCAGCTCGACTTCAACGTCTCCTACGATCTCACGCCCAACTTCCAGGTCTATGTGCAAGGGGTGAACGTGACCAACCAGTTCATCGACGAATGGTCGGTCATCAAGGAGCGCTATCTGCTGCAGCAGGAAACGGGTGCGCGCTATAACTTCGGTGTACGCGCCAAATTCTAGTTTCGGTATTTGGCTGGGAATGCCGCGAAGTGGCAGGTCCCACCCGAGTCCGATTTGCTTGTACTTGTTGGCGGCCCGGCTTCTTGGTGGAAGCCGGGCCGCTTTCCGACTGTTCGATGACCTATTTGTTTCTCGGCAAGTGCGATGGATCGAAACCCTTGCCGAAATTGAACACGCGGATCGGGCCGACATCGATCACCTGCTTGTCGCCGGCGAGGTGCACGGTTGCCTGGGTGGTGCCCGCCGCATAGGCTTCGTTGGCGGTTCCCACCGCATAATATTGCGCCCATTGATTGGTGATCGCCGCGTGGTCGGTAACGATCGTCGCATAGGCGGGCGCGGGTCCGCCGATGCCGTAGAAGGGCAGGGTCACGGTCTCGCCGTCCTTGAGATCGGGCGCGCGCAGGTAGATCGCGACATAGAGGACGTCCCCGGCGGAAACTGCCTTCGGCAGCGGCATGCCGACACCGGCATCCCATGCATTCGCGCCCTTCTTGGTGATCGTCACCCGGGTGGCCGGATAACCCTTCGGTCCCTCCGTATCGAGCAACACGCTCTTCTGGTTCGGTCCATAGGCTGACCATGGCGCCAGCGGATTGTTGACGATCTTGTCGCCCAGCCCGCCTGGCGTGGGTGCGGTCGGCGGAGCGGTGGTCGTCTGTGCTACGGAGAGGCTCGCCGACAGCGCCGCGAACGATCCCGCCAAAAGCCACTTCATGTCGCCCCTCCCTGCCTGCCAACCGTCAGCGGCTCTCACGGCCGCTGCATCGATAGCATCATAGATCAGTCTGGCCGTAAAGTGCTTTGCTGCCTGGCGTTTGCGCCGCGTGAGAGGGTTTTTCGGAAGCCGTTATCTAACGCACCTCGCGCCGACGCATCGGCATGGCGTCGATCGTTTCCTCGAGGGTCGCCGCGGCGATGGGCCGTGTCTGGCGGAGCTTCGTCCCGCCATCCTTGCCGATCAAAACGACCGCAAAGCGGTCACGCGGCACATCATAGCGCGTCCGCAACGTTGCGGACGTGTCGCTGACGCCGACCACCGTGTTGCCGATGATCTCGACGAGGTGCAGGTCGCGATCCTTGGCTGCCGCCCTCCAGCGCGCCATGATGAGACGCTGTTGCCGGAGCGAGGCGTCCTGTTCGGACGGTGCCGAAACGATCAGGACTCGCCGCTCCCACTGCAATGCCGAGATGCTCGTCGATGCCACCGCTGCCAAGGTCAGCGTGGTCAGCAGGGGTGGCATCATCATGTACGGCGCAACGCACCACCGTGGGTGTCGGTTCACCAGTAATTGGCGCGACGCGCATCCACTTCGCAACCAATCGGCCGCCCCGGTGCACGCAGCCACAGCAAACCGGCCGTTACCGCTATCCTGACATGCATCAAATGATTGTTTAAATGTCTTTATTTCGATTTTGTAATTGACAAGTTATTTTCGTTATTGCCACAGGAGGCGCGTCGCAGCGACAAGACGAGTGCGCCCCATTGGGCGAACACTGGCGCCGGATCACGAGCGCGACGTCGACCGCGACGTTGCAGAGAACCGGTTGCAAGCTGAAGCGCGGCCGGCATCAGGGAGAGGTCGACTGTCCGATCTTCGTTATCGACCGGGAGGGTCCGGGCGCGGCCTGGTGACGTTCCTGCTCGCCACCGCCGGCATCAACATCGTCGCGACCGCGCAGGTAGCATCACGCCGACGCTGGCGCCGCGCGAGGCGATTGTGAATACCCACTCCGACCAGACGTGGACCTATCGCGCCTCGGTCATCAACCTCACCAAGTCGGAACAGCGCCAGCATCTCGGCAACAACACCGACGCGCGGTTCATCTCGAACGTCTATTCCGGTCGTCGGCCCTATGTCGGCGTGTCGTACAAGTTCTGACTTACGATATCCTTCCCCCACCTGGGTGCCGCGGTGTGGCCACCCACTTTTTTCGAAACGGGGTCGTTGATGGCAAGGTCTTCGATGAATCGCTGCGTTAAGGCGTCGCTGGCGATGGGCGCTGCGCTGCTTTCGGCGAGCGCGCTTTGGGCCAGCAATCCGATCGTCCCCGGCTGGTATGCCGATCCGGAAATCCGCATGTTCGGCGGCAAATACTGGATCTATCCGACCTATTCGGACGATCCCGCCGTACCCGCCACGCCCTCGCGCTTCTCCGCGCAGCAACGCGAGGACCGCAAGCGGCGGATGGTGCGGCCGTCCTATGCCAAGCAGACGTTCCTCGACGCGTTTTCGTCCCCCGATCTGATCCATTGGACGAAGCACCGGCGTGTGCTCGACGTCGAGAATATCGCCTGGGCGTCCTATGCGGTCTGGGCCCCGTCGGCGATCGAGGTGAACGGGCGCTATTATCTGTTCTTCAGCGCCAACGACATCCAGAGCGATCGCGAAGTCGGCGGCATCGGCGTCGCCGTCAGCGACCGGCCCGGCGGCCCGTTCCGCGATGTCCTCGGCAAGCCACTGATCGGCGCGTTCCACAATGATGCGCAGCCGATCGATCCCTTCGTGTTCCGCGACGACGACGGGCAGGTCTATCTCTATTACGGCGGCTGGAAACACTGCAACGTCGTGCGGCTGTCCGCCGATCTGTCGATGGTCGAAAAGCATCCCGATGGCACGACCTTCAAGGAAATCACGCCACCCGGCTATGTCGAGGGATCGTTCGTCATCAAGCGCAAGGGCGTCTATTATCTGATGTGGTCGGAGGGCGGGTGGACCGGTCCGGATTACCGCGTCGCTTATGCGACCGGTGCCTCACCGACCGGACCGTTCACGAAGCGCGGCACGATCCTCGCGCAGGACATGCAGGTCGCGCGCGGGGCCGGGCACCATTCGGTGGTCAACGTGCCGGGCAGCGACGACTGGTACATCGTCTACCATCGCCGCCCGTTGAACGACGACAAGGGTGAGCATCGCCAGATCGCGATCGAGCCGATGCGCTTCGCCGCAGATGGCTCGATCGTGCCCGTCAAGCTGACCGCCACCGGCGTCACCGTGCCGCGACCGCTACGTTGAGAGGAACAGTCTTGAGCAGGAAGCTGACGCGCAAGGGGATCGCGGCGTTGTGCGCGGGGGCGATGATCGCGACCCCGGCGACGAGCGGTGCGCAGGACGCGCCGGCGGCGGCGATCGATCTGGTCAATCCGTTGATGGGCACCGATTCCAGCTACGAGCTGTCGTACGGCAACACCTATCCTGCGATCGCGCTGCCGTTCGGAATGAACGCGTGGACGCCGGTGACCGGCAAGATGGGCGATGGTTGGGGTTATACCTATAGCGCGCATCGCATCAACGGCATCAAGCAGACCCACCAGCCAAGCCCGTGGATGAACGATTACGCCGCCTTCGCGCTGCTGCCGATGACCGGCGCGCTGAAGGTGAAGGAAGCCGATCGCGCATCGTGGTTCAGCCACAAGGCGGAGGTCAGCACCGCCTACGGCTACAAGGTGTATCTCGCGGACTATGACGTGACCGCCGAAGTCGCACCGACCGAACGCGCCGCGCAGTTCCACTTTACCTTTCCGAAGACCGCGCAGGCGCATGTGCTGCTGGACGGCTATGCGGGCGGGTCGATGGTGGCGATCGACCCGTCTCGGCGGCGGATCACCGGCTATGTCCGCAACAATCATGGCGGCGTGCCCGCCAATTTCCGCAACTGGTTCGTCGCCGAGTTCGACCGCGACTTCACGGTCACGCGTACCTTCGACGGTGCGGGCAAGGTGACGAATGCGCGCAGCGCGGAGGGCGATCACGTCGGCGCGGTGGTCAGCTTCGCGACGCGGGCGGGCGAGCAGGTGGCGGTGCGCGTCGCCTCGTCGTTCATCAGCGCGGAACAGGCGCAGCGCAATCTCGATCGCGAGATCGGGCGCGAGACGTTCGAGGCGACACAGGCCAGGGCGAAAGCGGCCTGGACGCGCGAGCTGGACCGGATCCAAATCGACGATCCGGACATCGACAATCGCCGGACCTTCTACTCGGCGTTCTGGCGCATGTTGCAGTTTCCGCGACAGTTCCATGAGATCGACGCACGCGGGCAGCAGGTCCATTACAGTCCCTATGACGGACAGGTGCACGCCGGGCCGCTTTATACCGACAACGGCTTCTGGGACACGTGGCGCGCGGTGTTCCCCTTCTTCGCACTGATGTATCCCGAGCGTGACGGCGAGATCATGCAGGGGCTGGTCAACACCTACAAGGAATCGGGCTGGCTGCCGGAATGGGCGAGCCCCGGGCATCGCAGCGTGATGATCGGATCGAACTCGGCCAACCTGATCGCCGATGCGTGGCTGAACGGCGTCCGAGGCTTCGACGTCAACACGCTTTACGAAGCGATGGTCAAGAACGCGACGACGTCGCAAGGTCGCCCGCGCGACGCCAAGGGCAAGGTGCTGAGCGCGGTCGGGCGGGAAGGCGTCGAACTGTACAACCAGCTCGGCTACGTTCCGTACGATGTCGGTATCAACGAGAATGCGGCGCGAACGCTGGAATATGCCACCGCCGACTTCTCGCTCTCGCGGCTGGCCGCCGCGCTCGGCAAGACCGACGATGCGCGCAAATATGCGGCGCAGGCGCAGAATTACCGCAAGCTCTTCGATAGCCGGAGCGGCTGGATGCGCGGGCGCAACCGCGACGGATCATGGGCGACGCCGTTCAATCCGTACAAATGGGGCGACGCGTTCACCGAGGGCAATTCGGTCCATTACAGCTGGTCGGTGATGCAGGACGTACAGGGACTGATCGACCTGATGGGCGGCCGCGAGAAGTTCGTCGCACGGCTCGACGCGGTGTTTTCGACGCCGCCGATCTTCGACGACAGCTATTACGGGCAGGTCATTCACGAAATCCGCGAGATGCAGATCGTCGACATGGGCCAATATGCGCACGGCAACCAGCCGATCCAGCACATGATCTATCTGTACGACTGGGCCGGCGCGCCGTGGAAGGCGCAATTCCATGCGCGCGAGGTGATGCGCAAGCTCTACTCGTCGGCGCCCGATGGCTACCCGGGCGACGAGGACAACGGCCAGACCTCCGCGTGGTACGTCTTCTCGGCGCTGGGCTTCTATCCGGTCACGCCGACGGTCGGGCAATATGCGATCGGGAGCCCGCTATTCCGACGCGCGCGCGTCACGATGCTCGGCGGCAAGGTCCTGACGATCGAGGCTCCGGGCAATGGTCGCGACAACGTCTACATCCAATCGGCGACGCTGAACGGCATCTCGCACGATCGCCCGTGGCTGGCGCGCGAGGAGCTGCAGGCCGGCGGCACGCTGCGCTTCACGATGGGCGCCACGCCGAACAAGGCATGGGGTGCCCGGCCAGAGCAGGCGCCGTTCTCGCTGAGCACGGCGAAACGGACGCGATAGCGACATCCGGAGGAGGTCAGGCGAGCAGCGCAGACAGCGAGCGGGCGGTGACGATGGCGAGAGGCTGACCTGCGGCGATCGCCTGTTCGGCCTTCCGCACTTTCGGATCGGTGCGCAGCCAGGCTTCGTAGCGCGGATCGCCGCCGATCACCACCAACGTGGTCGTGCGGCCGATCGAGCTTCGGACGACCCCGCCCGCGGCGGCGATGGCATGCGCCGTCGGGCCGTCGCGTGGTTCGCCGACGATGACCACGCGCTCCCCGATCAACGGCCCGGAGGACGCAGCCAGCGGGGCCGGACCGGCGGGCAGGGGAGGTGCCATCCAGTCGCCGAGCGACATGCCCGTATGTTCGATGGCCCGCACGATCACCCATCCCGCGGCACGCGCATCGCTCAGCGCGTCATGATGGCGGTGTTCGACGCCCAGGAAGCGGGCGAGGCCGCCGAGCTTGTGGTTGGGCAGATCGGGCCATGCGCGTTTCGCAACGCGAACGCTGTCCAGCCATATGGTCTCGATCTCGGCACAGCCGTGCATTTGGCACGCCGCCGCCAGCGCGCCCTTGTCGAACATCGAGTGCGCCACCGTGACCGCGCCGGACAGATGCCGGTCGATCACGGCATGGACATGCGCGAAGGTCGGCTGACCGATGACGTGATGCGCGGCGATGCCATGAATGCGGCTGTTCATCGGATGGAATTCGTCACAGGGATCGAGCAGCGTCTCCCACGCGAACAGCTCGCGCCCATCGCGGAAGCCGACGATGCCGACCTGACAAATGCTGCTGACGCGCGAGCAGGCGGTCTCGACGTCGATGACGACGAAGTCCGGCGTATCGATCGCCCGGTGCGGCATGTGGCTCATGGCCGTCCCATAGCCTTTCGGCCGCGTTCGGACAGACTGCGCAGCGTGATCGACCAGCGTGTCGCCTCCATTGGCGCGATGCTGTGCTCCCACGCGTACCGCGCTTCGCCATGAAGGTGATAGATGCCGCGCGCGGGCAGCGGCAAGGTGCGGCGTGCGAAACCGGTGTCCGAACGGCGACGAAACCGCATCGCCGCCGCCGCACCCAGGGAGATCCCGACCACATGCTCGAAGTGTGGCCGATCGCGATGCCAGCCGATCCCGGCACCCGGATCGTAGCGGATGAGCAGCGCCTGTTGCAGGGTGCCGGGTTCGAGACCGGCGAAGCGCTCGGCACGATCACGGATTTGTGCCAGCCATTCGGGTAGCGGATCGGTCGCGGCGAGCGCGCCCTTGTCGAAATCATAGTGGATGCCGAAGCTGTGGGTCAGCCGTTTGCCTTCCCAGCCCTGGAACCGGAACGGCAACAGGTTCAGCGCATCGATCGCCGCAGCGAGGTCGCGTTCCTCGGCCGCCGTGACGACGTCGTCTGCCGCTGCGAGGCCGGCAAGAAGCGGGGCATCGAAGAGATCACGCATCCGGCGCGCCCATAAAGCGAAGGGCCGCCCCGTCAGGAGCGGCCCTTCCATTGTCGGCCGGAGCCGGCGATTGTTCAGGCGAGGACACGACCCTCAGAAGCGATCATCCGCTCACCCTTCGCCGATGCCGGCGTGTGACAATGAGACATTCGACCACCTCCTTCCCGTTGTTGACGTTGACGGTAAGATGGTTCCGGGCATCGTCTTTTCAAGGCCTTGAAGCCTCTTCGCCATGCGCGGGGAGCACGGCCGCCATGCCGACGCCCTCAGCTTTGCAACAGTTCCTGCAGGAGCATCGTGACCTCGCCGGGACGTTCGATCGGGGCCAGATGGCCGCAACTGCGGATCTCGTGAAAGCGGGCGCCGGGAATACGATCGCAGAGCGCACGGGCGTCGGAGGGGAGGCAGATGCGATCGCGATCGCCCACCGCCACCAGCGTCGGCACGCGCACCGCGGCGATCGCGGGATCGATGTCGGGCCGGGCGAGGATGGCACGCTGCTGCCGTTCGAACACCGCCGCGCCGACGCGCTCGGCCATGGCCTGAACGGGGCCGCTGACGATCGGGGTCAGCGTCGGGTCGGCGTGCGGGGCGGTCGCCAGCAATCCCTGATCCGCGACCGCACGCGGACGCATCTGCATCGAGGCGCGGGTGCCGAACAGCGCCACCTGTTGCACCCGGTCAGGCGCCTGACGGATGATTTCGAGCGCCACATAGCCGCCGAGGCTGACCCCCGCGACCGCGAAACGCGGCGGCGCATGCGCCAGCACCCGCGCCGCCATCGCCTCAAGCGTATCGTCGACGCTCAGGTCGCCCAGCATCGGGTGCGTAATGTCGCTGAGGTCGACGATCTGTCGCGCCCAGAGCTGGCCGTCACACCCCATGGCCGGAAGCAGGATCAGGGGCGGTGCGTTGCGGGTCATGGCGATGTCTCCCGTGAGAGGGGGTGAGCGGCGGCCGTCTCAGGCGATCAGCGGAAAGGCGAGCACGGCCATGCCGACCAGCGTCATCACGGCGCACACGACCGCGGCGGGCACCAGCGTGAAGCGCTGGTGATCGGCGAGGTCGATGCCTGCGAGGCTGACCAGCAGATAGGTCGACGGCACCAGCGGGCTGAGCAGGTGCACCGGTTGCCCCATCAGCGAGGCGCGCGCGATCGCCATCGGCGAGACGCCATAGTGCGCACCCGCCTCGGCGAGGATCGGCAGCATCCCGAAGTAGAAGGCGTCATTGGAGATGAAGAAGGTGAACGGCAGGCTGAGCAGCGCGGTGATCGGCGCCATGTACGGCCCGAGCACCGGCGGGATGAAGCCGACGACTTCCTTGCTCATCGCCTCGACCATGCCGGTGCCCGACAGGATGCCGGTGAAGATACCCGCCGCGAAGATCAGCGAGACGACCGACAGGACATTGCCGGCATGGGCGGCGATCCGCTCCTTCTGTTCCGCCACCTGCGGATAGTTGACGATCATCGCGACCGCGAAGGCCAGCATCATCAGCACCGACAGCGGCAGGATGCCCGACACCAGCCCCGCGATCAGCGCGAGCGTCAGCGCGCCGTTGAACCAGCGCAGGTGCGGACGGCGTGCCTCGGGGAACTGCGACACGGCCATGCCGGTGAAGGCGGTCGGCTCATTGGCCTTCACATGACCGATGCGGCGGCGCTCCTTCCGCCCGAACCAGATCGCCAGGCCGATGAGGAAGGCCAGCCCGGCGATCATGCCGGGGATCAGCGGCAGGAACAGCGTGGCGGGATCGAGCTTCAGCGCACTGGCGGCGCGCGCGGTCGGTCCGCCCCAGGGGGTCAGGTTCATGATCCCGCTGGTGCTCATCAGCAGGCAGCACAGATAGAGCCGGTTCATGTCATACCGCTTGTAGAGCGGCAGCAGCGCGGCGATGGTGATGATGTAGGTCGTCGACCCGTCACCATCGAGGCTGACGATCGCGCACAGCACCACCGTGCCGATCAGGATCGCCAGCGGATCGCCATGGACGATGCGCAGCAACCGGTTGACCAGTGGATCGAACAGCCCCGTATCGGTCATGATCGAGAAGAACAGGATCGCGAACAACAGCATCACGCCGGTCGGCGCGAGATTCTTGATGCCGTCGATCATCATGTCGCCGAGCCCGGAGGCGAAGCCGGCGAGCAGCGCGAACGCGGTCGGTACGACGATCAGCGCGACCAACGGAGTCATCCGCTTGGTCATGATGAGCGTCATGAAGGTGGCGACCATCAGGAAGCCGAGCAGGGCAAGATCCATCGAGGGATGCTCCGTGAGGGAGAAAGGGGGTGTTCAAAAGGTGACGGCGATGCGGGTGCCGATCGTCTCACCACTGTCGTCGCCGACGAAGGCGCCGGCGCGATTGTCGGTGTCCCAATGGACCCAGTTGAACTGGAGACGGGTGAAGCTGTTGAGATACCAGTTGGCGCCGACCGTCGCGGCCCAGCCACGCCCGCCGGTAAGCAGGCTGGTGTAATCGAGGTTTTCGTAGCGCGCGGTCAGCTCGATCGCGCCCGGTCCGCCTTCGAAGATCGGCTTCAGGACGCGCGGCTGGCCGAAGCTGCCGAGGCGCGGATTGTACGGCGGCAGATCGCCGGTGAGGAACCAGCCACCCGACACGCTCCACGCCTTGCTGACGAAGTCCGGCCGTCCGGCATCGAGCCGCGCGCGGCGTTCGCCGGCTTCACCCATCAGCCAGACCGGGCCGATATAGCCGCCCAGTTCGGCACCGTAACCGGTGGTGCTGCGTCCGCCGAGCAGCGCGCCGGTCGAGACGCGCAGCGCGCCGTTGAAGCGGCCGCCGATCACCGTGTTGCGGGTCAGCGTCGTCGCCGCCGAAGACAGCGCTTCGTCGAAGCCCCAGAGCCCGACGTGCAGCACCGAGCGCTCCGACTTGATGGGGTTCCAGTGCGCCCGCGCGAGCATCGTGCGGCTGTCGTTGGTCGCCTGATTGCCGTCGATCCGGTCCCCGGTCAGCGTCAGCGAGGCATGGCCCGACTTCCAGAACACGCGCGGCATGATACCGACACCGTAGAAGCCACGCTGCGGGATGATCGCGGTGGAGACGACGGTACGTTCCATGAACGGCGTCGAATCCGACCCGGTCGACCCTTCGAAGCCGCGATCGTTGAACAGATGCCCGGCGCGCACGTCGTAATCGAGGCCGGGCCGGATGCGGTTGCGCCAGCCGATGAACGCGGTGACGATGTCGACCTCGTTCTCCGAGAAGTCGGATTCGAACTGGTAGAAGAAGTGCGTCCCCACGCCACCTTCGAGGCCGAGGCGCAAGGCGCGCATGCCGGTGGTGGTGATGTTGCGGCCGTTATACTTCGATCCGAACGTGGAGCTGACGTCGGTCAGGATGCGCCCGCGCGGCTTGAAGGTGTAGATGCCGTCGGCCGAATGGAAGACCGGCAGACCCGCGCCCCATTCGGTCGTCACGCCGGCCGCGTTGGCCTGTTGCGCCTGCACCACGTCGCGGTCGGCCGGCCCGGGCGGGACGAGCTGCGGCGCGAAGGGGCGGGTGACGACGTCGCGCGCGGTCGACCCGGATTGCGCCAGCTGCGGAGCAGGAGCGGGAGCGGCTGTCGGGACGGGCGCGGTGCTGACGGTCGCCGTCGGGCTCGCGGTGGCCGTGGCGCCCTCCAGCCGGTCGAGCCGTGCCCGTAACGCCGCGATCTCGGCGGCCTGCTGGCGGACGAGCGCGGCAAGTTCCTCGCTGGTCGGCGTCTGGGCGAGCGCGGGCGTGGCGGCGAGCAGCGCGACGAGCGCGGTGGCGGTTCGGATCGGGATCATCGGTCGGGAGCCTCCTGAGCAAGAGTGGCGCGCCATTCGGCCAGGAAGCGGCGGCGCTTGATCGTGTCGAGATTGACGAGAAGCTGCGGCCCGACGCGGATCGGGCGCTGTTGTTCGGGGGACAGCCGCGGCGCGCGGACGTCGCTGCGCACCGGCAACAGCCATTGCCGTGCGAGCAACGTCTGTCCGGTGCGCGACAGCAGGAAATCGAGGAACAGCCGCGCCGCCGCCGGGTGGCGCGCATCGCGGGCGATGAAGGCGACGCGCGAGGCGACGATCGTATAGTCGCGCGGGAACACCACCCGGATGTTCGGATCGCGCCGCGCCCGGGTCAGCGCATAGGGGCCGACGACATTGTAGGCGATCGCGATGCGCCCCGTCGAAACCGCGTCGAGCATCGGCTCGGTCGTGCGCGACAGCAGCGGCCGGGTCGCGGCGATCGCCTGCACCAGCGAGCGGGTATCGCGGGTGATCGCATGATCCTCGGTCAGATAGAGGTAGCCGACGTTGGACCGCGCAGGGTCATAGGTCGCGACCTTGCCCGTCAACTGCGCGCGACGGGTGCGCAGCAGGCGTTCGAACGCCTCATGCGTGCGCGGCACCTGCGCGTCTGGGATGAGGCGACGGTTGACGACGAAGCCGACCGGCTCGGCGGTGACGCCATAGCCCATGTTCTTCCACACCGCCGCCGCCGGCAGCGCGGGCTTTTCGGGGCTGAGATAGCTTTGTGCGTAGCCGTCGTTGATGAGCTTGGCCTGCAGGTCCATGGCCGAGGACCAGATCAGGTCGGCGCCAGCGGCGTGGGCGCGGGTCTCGGCGACGACGCGGTCGTAGATCGTGCGCGACTCCAGATCCTCGTACCGCACCGCGACGCCGGGATAGGCACGGTGAAAGGCGGCGATCAGCGGGCGCATCGCGGCGGTGTCGGCGTTACCGTACACACGCACCCCGCGCTCGGCGCGGGCGTCCGCGACCAGCGTGTCGTAGGAGCGGGGATAGGCTGCCGGACGCTGTGCATCGGCGCGCGCGGTCGCAGCGGCGCTCAACATCAGCATCGACAGAATTAACGTCCGCATCGTTCAGGTCCTCTCGCTTCCCGCCTCTGAGTTCGGGTAAGCTCAATCACATGGATTATGCCCGCAAGCTGTCATCCGCCTTTCACGGATGCGCCGTGCCATGCGAATTCTGATCGTCGAGGACGATGCGGCGCTGGCGCGCGGGATCGTCGCGCTGTTGCGCGCCGCCGGGCACGCCGTCGATCATGTCGCCACCGGCGAGGATGCGCTGCTGGTCGCCGCGGCAGAGGCCTATGCGCTGGTGGTGCTCGATGTCGGCTTGCCCGATGTCGACGGCTTTTCGGTCCTCCAGACGCTCCGGCGGCGCGGCAATCGCGTTCCGGTGATGATGCTGACCGCGCGCGATGCGCTGGACGACCGGGTACGCGGCCTCGACCTTGGCGCGGACGATTATCTGCGCAAGCCGTTCGCCCCGGAAGAGCTCGAGGCGCGTATCCGCGCGCTAGGGCGACGGCGCGGTGGCGATCCCACGCCCGAGCTGGTCGTCGGCGCGCTGGTGCTCGATCGTTCGGGCGGCGTGGCGCGGGTCGGGGAGCGGACGCTCGATCTGCGACGTCGCGAGTGGGCGGTGCTCGATGCGCTGGCGACGCGCGCCGGTCAGATCGTTCCACGCGAGACGCTGCAATCCGAGGTGTTCGGCTATGACGAGCCGGTCGGTCCCAATGCGATCGAGGTGAACATCACGCGGCTGCGCGGAAAGCTGGCCCCCGACGGCCCGGCGATCCGCACGGTGCGCGGGGTCGGCTATATGCTCGATGCCCGTTGAGGGCGCGCGCGGCGGTGCGCTGGCGCTTCGCACCCGCCTTTTCGTCGCGATGCTGGCGCCGCTGCTCGCGATCGCGGTGCTGCTGGGGCTGGCGGGTGCCACCTTGATCGCCGACGTGGTCCGGCGGACCAACGATCGCGTGCTCGGCGGTGCGCTGGGGGCGGTCGCCGAGACGGTGCAGGTCGAACGCGGCGAGGTGACGCTCGATCTGCCCGCGGCGGCGTTCGGGATGCTGGAGAACAGTGAGCGCGACAACGTCTATTACCGCATCGCCGTTGGCGGGCGGCTGCTGACGGGTTATGTCGACCTGCCCGCGCCGATCATCGGCGAGCTGGCGCTCGACCAGCCGCGCTTCCGCTTCGCGCGCTACCGCGATCAAGCGATCCGGGTCGCCGAGGTCCGGCGATCGCTGCCGCGCATCGACGCGCCCGTGATCGTGCAGGTGGCCGAAACGCTCGATGGTCGGCACGCCCTGCAACGCCGGCTGGTGACCGCGCTGGTGCTGGGCGAAATCCTGCTGGTTGGCGTCGCGATGCTGTTGATCCGCCCGGCGTTGGCCTGGAGCCTGCGCCCGCTCGCGGGGCTGCGTGGCGCGGTGGCGCGCCGCGACACGCGTGCAACGCCGGACCTGTCGCCACTCGATACCGGGCCACTGCCGGTCGAGCTTCGCCCGCTCGCCGACGCCTTCGACCATCTTCTCGCGCGGCTGGACAGCGCAACGGCGGGGATGCGGCGCTTCACCGCCGATGCCTCGCACCAGATGCGGACGCCACTGGCGGTGTTGAAGGTTCAGGTCGCGCTGGCGCGGCGCGGCAGCCCGGACGCGCTGGCCGAGATCGCCGACGCCGCCGATCGGCTCGAGCATCTTGTCAAGCAGTTGCTGGCGCTGGCGCGTGCCGAGGAAGCGGGCTCCGCGCCGCCGCGCGAGCAGGTCGACCTGCGCGAGGTGGCGATCGCCGTCATCAATCGCCGGATCGCGCAGGCGATCGAGGCGGGCGTCGAGATCCACCTCGACGGGGCCGAAGACATCGTGATCGCCAGCCACCGCACCTTGCTGTTCGAGATCCTGTCCAACCTGATCGACAATGCGATCCGCTATAATCGTGCGGGCGGACATGTCATGCTGACTGTTTCCGATGAGGAGGAAACGGGAGCGACGATCGTGGTGGCCGATGACGGCCCCGGTCTGCCCGAGGACGATCTCGCCCGGCTCGGTGAGCGTTTCACCCGCCTTTCAACCGCGCGCGACAGCGAGGGAAGCGGTCTGGGGCTCGCCATCGTCCGCTCGGCCGCGTCGCGGCTCGATGCGACGGTGGCGATCGTCAACACACGCCCCGGTTTGCGCATCACCTTGCGGTTCGGGGCGGCGCAAGGTCAACGAGACACCGTGGCGTCTGCCCCCGTCTACCGCGGAGGTTGATCGCGCCAGATCCAGCGTAGCGCATCCGGTAACAGCAATCCCGCGTCCGCATCGGAATGCGTGCCGTCGGTCCATACGTGCTTGATGTCGTACCGACCCCCGGCGCTTCCTTCCGCCGCAGCATGGGCGTTCGCCCATTCGAGCGCCGCCAGCATCTGCTGGTTCGCGAGGAACCAGTTGCCGTGCTCATTGTCGAGGTCGTTGCGGCCGTCCTGGAGATAGATGCGCAGCGGCCTGATCGGCGATTTGCGGATCAGACCCGGATAAGTGTCTCCACCATAAGCGATCGGATTGCCGTTCGGGGCGAGCCTTAATCCGATGGACGTGTAGCTACCGATGAAGCTCAGGACGTTTGCGAACGCCTCGGGATGCCGCCACGCGACCGTCCAAGCGGCGATCGCGCCGCTGGAGGTGCCGCCGATCGCGCGCCGTTGCGGGTCGCTCGTAAAATGCCAGCGCTTCGCGACGGCCGGCAGCAGTTCGTCCAGGGTCAATCGCGCATAGTCGTCGGAAAGCGCGTCATATTCTTCGACACGGTGGTCGGGATTGCTCATTCCGAGCTCACGTGGGTAGGAAGCTGCGCGATGACCGGGCGTTACGAAGATGCCCAGCGTGGAGGGAATGGCGCGTTCGCGGATTAGAGCGTCCAGCCGTGCCGGAAGGCGAAGCGTGCCGTCCGGATTGACCGCGCGCTGCCCGTCCTGAAAGACCAGCAGGTTCGGTGGTCGGGCAGGATCGTAGTCCGCGGGGACGTACACCCAATAGCGTCGCACCGTGCCGGGATAGACTCGCGAGTGCAATTTGAACGGGCCGTGAAGCCGCGTGGACGCGCGCGACGCGATTGGTTGCGCACGGGGTGGCGCAGCGGCGGCGACTGGCGAAGCGGCGATGGCCATGGCGGCCGCGATCAGGGCTGCCCGCATATGTCTCTCTCCACGATCCGGCCGCGACTATCCGAGAAAAATGGTCGTAGAAAAACCAGCAAATGCAAGCGCTTCTATTGCCGTGAGCAGCCGCTGGTGCAAACGTGCGGCTTTGGAGGGCGAGGCGCAGATGCGGATGACGGGCGGCAGGATCGTGATGGCGCTGCTCCTGGCGCTTGGGACGGAGCTTGTAACTCCCGCAATGGCCACGGCGCAGGCGGACGCCGAACATCCTGCTGGTTCATCCACGGATGTTGCGAGCGACGCTGCCATTCGTGCGCAGATCGCCGCGATGCTCGCGGAGATGAAACCGGATCAAGGCTTTGCATGGCGTCCGCTGGTCCGCGATGGTTCGCGCGTCGCGGCGATCGAGGTGTGGAAAAAGCCGGGGCGACCGGCGGTCCATCCTGCAGAAGCCGAATACGCCATCGTTCTGGAAGGCGCGGGGACGCTCCTGTCGGGCGGTACGCTGATCGCGCCGGTCACCCGCAGGGAAGGGCTGGTCGATGGCGACCGGATCGAGGGCGGTACGTCCCGGGCGCTTCGGGCGGGTGACGTGCTTCTGATACCGGCGGCCGTACCGCATTGGTTCGGAGTCAGCGGCGATCGCCTCGTCCTGCTCGGTATGAAGCTGCCAGGCTCCCGATAGGGCGATCATGCATTCCGCTTTCGACGCAAGCGGATAGCGGAAGATAGCGACGTCATTCCGCGCGTCCGCGAGCGGGCTTTCTTCGCGAGCGCGCCGCTTTCCCGTATGACGCGGCGCATCGCCTCGCTACAGCCGGGCCAATCAACCGATCCGGATCGAGCCATGGCCAGACGTTCGAAATACGATCCCTACGATCATCTTCCGCAGGAAGAGGATGTTCCGACCGCGCCGGTGCCGTGCTGGCTTTGTGGCCGACCGACCGGCAAGACGATCGTCTGGCATCATCCCGTCCCGAAGAGCCGTGGCGGGCGCGATGTCGTGCCGATGCACGCGATCTGCCAACAGACCCTGACGGCCAATTTCACCAATTCCGAATTGCAGCGGCATGGCATGGATGTCGCCGGGCTGCTGGACAATCCCAACGTGCGCAAGTTCGTCGAGTGGGTGGCGAAGAAGGACCCGGACTTTACCGCCACGATCGCGAAGAAGCAGCGCTGATATTTCTGACTTTTTCCCGATCGACGCTCGTGATCAGCGCAGGTCGCGCAACTCCGCGATCTCGACGACGCGATGGTCGCGCGCGCTGATTTCGGCGGCGACGCCAATCTCGACCGCGCGCAGGCCGTCGAGGGCGGTCACCTGTACGGCACCGTCGCCGCGGATCGCGGCGGCGAAGGCGTGGTGCTGGTAGAAGGAGGCGCCTTCGTGGCTGCCGGCGGCGCGCGCGACGGGGTCGACGGCGACCCGGGTGCGTTCGACCCGCTTCGTGCTACCGAACCCGACACGGGGGCTAAATATTAGATCTCCGGGCGGAATAAGTACGTCGAGCCGCGCCAGATCGCCGGTGGCGGACATTTCTTCCTGGTGTTCGGCGCCGTCCGCGAACATCGACAGGTCGAGCATCGCGCGGACGCCGTTCGCGAAATCGACGGTGGTGAAGCTGTTGTCGATGATGTCGGGGCGCTGCCCATCGTACAGTTCGTCGCGATGGTTCACGTCGGTCGCACCCGAACAATAGACGCGTACCGCTTCCGACCCGATGATAAGGCGCATCAGATCGAAGAAGTGGCAGCATTTCTCGACCATCGTCCCCCCGGTGTTGCGCGAGAAGCGGTTCCAGTCACCGACTTTCGACAAAAACGGAAAGCGATGCTCGCGGATCGAAAGCATCCTGAGCGTGCCGACCCGCCCGGCATGGACCTGTTCGATGAACGCGGCGGCGGGGGGCATGAAGCGATATTCCATCCCGGTCCAGAACGGGTGCGGATGCGCGGCGGCGCGCGCGACGATCCAGCGCGCGTCGGCCAGCGTGGTGGCGAGCGGCTTTTCGCAGAGGATCGCGGCGTCCATCCCGAACAATGGCTCCAGCACGGCGCGGTGCGTGTGGTTGGGAGAGGCGACGACGATCGCGTCGACCTGCGCGGTGCGTGCGAAGGCGGCGACGTCGGCGAAGCTCTCCACCGCACCGGCGCGGTCGCCCAGCGCGTCCCGCGCCCAGCCCAGCGAGGTGGCGACCGGGTCGACGATCGCGACGACCTCGGCATCGGGAAGCAGCGCGATGTTGCGGAGGTGCTCGACCCCCATCATGCCCGTGCCCACCACGCCGTACCGGATTTTTGCCGTCATCGTCGGTCCTTGTCCTTCGCCGGTGGCCGCTTTCCCGCCGATTGCAGGCGTTCGACAACAGGGCAAAGCTTTACGGGGCCAAAGCGGGGGCATCTGGCGACAGCCGCGACGGGCTGTCATGAGCAGCGCCAGACAGCGATGGAGCGCCAAACCGTGACGACGACCCCGGGACCGTGCGAGATCAGCTGGTTCTCCGCCTTGTGCGACGACGATTACGAGTTTCTGGGCGTTCCCGATCCGGCGCTGCGCTCGACATGGGAGCATTGCCGCGACATCGTGGTGCAGGCGGAAACCGCGGGTTACGACAATTGCCTGTTGCCGTCGGGCTATGCGCTGGGGATCGACACGACCGCCTTCGCCGCCGGGATCGCACCGCTGCTGCGGCGGATGCGGCTGTTGATGGCGGTGCGGATCGGCGAGAGCTGGCCGCCGCAATTGGCGCGGCAGATCGCGACGATCGACCGGATGCTGGGCGGGCGGCTGACGGTCAACATCATCTCCAGCGACCTGCCCGGCGAGACGCTCGACAGCGCGCCGCGCTATGCGCGCACCGTCGAGGCGATGCACATCCTGCGCACGCTGCTGGACGGCAAGCCGCTCGATCATGACGGCGACTTCTGGAAACTGAAGCTCGATCCACCGCGCGTGACGACGGTGTCGGGTCATTGTCCGTCCTTCTATTTCGGCGGGCTGTCCGAGGCGGCGCGCGAGGCGGCGGCGCAGGGCGCGGACGTCTATCTGATGTGGCCCGACACGATGGACGGCGTGCGGGCGATCGTCACCGATCTGCGCGCGCGCGCCGCGCGGCATGGCCGCAGCCTGCGCTTCGGCTATCGCGTGCATGTCGTCGTCCGCGAAACCGAGGCGGAGGCACGCGCGGCGGCGGATCGGTTGCTGGCCAAACTGGACGACGCGACCGGTGCGGCGATCCGGGCGCGCTCGCTCGATTCGCAATCGGCCGGGGTGCGGCGGCAGGCCGAGCTGCGCGAGGGTGCGGACGACGGCTATGCCGAGGCGAATTTGTGGACCGGGATCGGGCGCGCGCGCTCGGGCTGCGGCGCGGCGATCGTCGGTGACCCCGATCAGGTGCTCGCCAAGTTGCAGGCGTATCGCGCCGTCGGGATCGATGCCTTCATCCTGTCGGGCTATCCGCATGCCGCCGAGGCCGACCTGTTCGCGCGTCACGTTTTGCCGCGGATCGATCATGCGCCGTTGGTGCCGTGAGCCGCTTGGCGGCGCGATAGCGAATGTTGTTCGCGATCGTCCTTCCCGCGCGGCCATGCTGATCGCATGAGAACGGTTTCGGAATTGAGCGTTCGGCACCGTGGCTTGTTGTTCGCCCTCGTCATTACCGCGGGCGTGCTCAACCTCGTCGACCGGCAGGTGATCGCGGTGCTGAAGCCGGTGATCGCCATCGATCTCGGCTGGAGCGACGACGATTACGGCACGCTCGCGGCGTGGTTCCAGGGCGGGGCGGCGGTCGGCTTCCTGTTCAGCGGCTGGATCGCGGACCGGCTCGGCGTGCGCTGGGCCAATCCGGTCGGCGTGGCGGCGTGGAGCGTCGCGGCGCTGCTGCACGGTTGGGCACGCTCGATGACCGAGTTCATCACGGTGCGCGTCGCCTTGGGCGCGACCGAGTCAATGGGGACGCCCACGGGAATCAAGACGATCACTGCGGTGCTGCCGCCGCGCTGGCGCTCGACGGGGTTCGGCGCCGGCAATGCCGCCAACAGTCTCGGCGCGATCCTCGCCCCGCTTGCGATCCCGTTGCTCGGCCTATGGCTGGGATGGCGCGGGACGTTCGTCGCGGTCGGCGTCGCCGGGCTGTTGTGGGCGCTGGCATGGCTGGTCGCGGCGCGCGGGATCGCCTTCGCCGCGCCGAAGGTCGCCGACGCCGCGTCGCTGGTCCCCTCCGCACCGATGCTGCGCGACCGGCGGACCTGGGCGGTCGCGGGCGCCAAATTGCTGTCGGACGCGACATGGTGGCTGTTGCTGTTCTGGCTGCCCGATTTCTTCCACCGCCAGTTCGGGCTGTCGGGGGTCGCGCTCGGCGTGCCGCTGGCGCTGGCCTATGGCGGCGCGGCGATCGGGTCGTTGCTGGGCGGCGCGATCCCGACGCGGTTGCTCGGGCGTGGCGGATCGCTGAACCGCGTGCGCAAGGGCGTGCTGCTGGGCGGGGCGCTGGTGGTGACGCCGATCCCGCTCGCGCTGCTAACGGACAGCTATCCGGTCGCGGTGCTGCTGATGGCGCTGGCGCTCGCCGGGCATCAGGCGTTCTCGACCAACGTCTTTGCGATGATCGCCGACATCGTGCCGCAGCAACGCGTCGGGCGCGTGACCGCGTTCGGGGCGTTCTGCGGCAATATGGGTGGGGTCGCGATCGCCAAGATCGCGGGGCTGACGCTGGCGGCGGGGCTTGGGTATTTGCCGCTGCTGCTGTTCGCCAGCGTGGCGTATCTGGCGGCGTGGGCGTGGATCCAGCTGCTGTTGCCGCGGCTGACGCCGGTCGAGACGGATAGGTAGACCGGCCAGCGGTCGCTTCGATCGACCTTTATGGTTGCCTTCCCCGCCCTCGCCCCTCGCAGAGGGGAGAGGGTTGCGCAGACTTGGTCTTTGCGCAGCAAAGACTTAGTCGGAGCTGGGTGAGGGGTGGCGCTCGCACAGGCGAGCGCGCGAGCCTTCGGCTCGCTCGACCCCTCACCCAAGCTGCGCTAGCCAGCAAGCTGGCAAGCTGGCAAGCTCCGCTATCCCTCTCCCCTGTCCAAGGGCGAGGGCCGCAGGACCTCAATCGACGCCAGGGTTTGATCCATCCCATACCGGACTCGTTCCGGCATCCACCGTTCCGCCAGCACACGGGCGGTTGCTCTTGCGGGACGGTGGACCCCGGAACCAGTCCGGGGTGACGGCGGGAGATGGTTCAGCCGGTAGGGATCACACCCTAAAGCCGGCCTGTGTCCGCGCGATGTGCTTCTTTATATCCGATCTATGAACTAGGCTTTAGCGTCCGCCGCGATCTGAAAGGGGACCCGATGATCGATCGACGCCTGCCTGTGCTGCTTGCTACCACTGCCCTCTCGCTGTTCGCCACCCCCGCCATCGCACAGGACGCGCCCGCGCCGCAGGGCGCGCCATCCACCGCGACGCCCGCCACGCCGCCGGCCGGAGAGGGCGAGGTCGTCGTCACCGCGCGCTTCCGCAACGAATCGCTTCAGCAGGTGCCGATCGCGATCACCGCGGTCGACGGCAAGTCGCTGGCCGAGCGGCAGTTGAACAATCTCGAGCGGATCGCGGCGTCGATCCCGTCGGTCGGGTTCCGCAGCGGGGCGTCGAACAAGGACCGTACCGTGTTCATCCGCGGCATCGGTACGATCACCACCTCACCGGGTGTCGAACCGTCGGTGTCGACGGTGCTGGACGGCGTGGTGCTGACGCGCCCCGGCCAGTCGACGCTCGATCTGGGCGAGGTCGAGCGGATCGAGGTGCTGCGCGGACCACAGGGGACACTGTTCGGGAAGAATGCCTCGGCCGGCGTGGTCAACATCGTCACGCGCAATCCGACCGACGAGTTCCACGCGTTCGGCGAGGCGGGCGCGACCACCGATCAGGAATATCGCATCAAGGCCGGCGTGTCGGGCGCGATCGTGCCGGGGAAGGTGCAGGCGCTGATCGGCGGGCTCTACAGCGACTTCGACGGCAATCTGCGCAACGTCGTGACCGGGCACGACGCCAATGGCTCGCGGCGCTACGGCGCGCGCGGCAAGCTGGTGGTGACGCCGTTCGACGCGTTGAAGCTGACCGCGATCGGCGACTATCTCAACACGCGCGAGACGGTGGCGGGCGTCTATCAATCGACGCAGCAGATCGCCTATCCGACGCGCGCGATCACCGATTCCGCGCCGCTCGCCGCCGCGCTGACGGCGCGCGGGATCGTCGCCGGGCCGGGCAATCGCCGGCTGGCCACCGACGTCGACACCAACGTCCGCGACGAGAATTACGGCGGCTCGCTGACCGCCGATCTGACGCTGGGCGATTATCAGCTGACCTCGATCAGCGCGTGGCGGCAATGGCTGAACCACCAGCGGCAGGATTACGACGGGCTGGCGCAGCTGACCACGACCTTCCCGTCGGGCGTCGACAACGGCAGCGTCGACAGCCGGCAATTCTCGCAGGAGCTGCGGCTGACCTCGCCGCGCGGCGGGCTGATCGATTATGTGCTCGGCGCCTATTATCTGCGCGCGCAGACCGACGAGCGCTATCAGCGTGCGTTGACGACGCTGGCGGGGACGACGCCGACCTCGACCACCGGTGTCGCCAATTACGGCATCACCAACCACAATTACGCGTTGTTCGGCGAGGCGAACGTCAACTTCACCGAGCATTTCCGCGCGATCGCGGGGTATCGATCGACGTGGGACTCGCTCGACTTTACCCATGTCCGTACGTCGAGCAACGACCCGACCAACAGCGGGGCGGCGTCGCTCGATCGCCCGGGTATCCGCGCCTACCACAATGCCAAAGGGAGCACCGATGCGCGCGGCGACAGCTATCGCCTCGGGTTGCAGCTCGACCTCGGCGACCATGCGCAGACGTATTTCACCTATTCGCGCGGCTATAAGGGGCCGGCGTACAACGTCTATTTTAACATGCGCTCACTCAACGCCACGACGCTGCTCGACGAGGTGCCGCTGAGCCCGGAGACGTCGAACTCCTATGAGGGCGGGATCAAGGGCAGCACCGCCGACCGCGCGCTCAGCTATGCGGTGGCGGTCTATACCACCGACTTCGATGGCTATCAGGCAAACTTCACCGACTCGGTCGGCGGCGCGCCGGTGACGCGGCTCATCAATGCCGGGTCGGTGCGGTCGCGCGGAGTCGAGGCGGACGTGACGTTGCGCCCGACCAGGGGCCTGACCTTCGATCTGTCGGGGGCCTATACCGATGCGACGGTGCGCGACTTCAATTGCCCGGTCGGTGCGCCGGTGAGCTGCAACATCAACGGCCAGCCGCTCCCCTATGCGCCGAAGGTGCGTTTGTTCGAGAACGCGACCTATCGCTTCGGGCTGACCGACAGCCTGTCGCTGGAGTTGCAAAGCGACGTGACGTTCAGCAGCAAGGTGCAATATTCGCTGGCGCAGACCCCGAACACGGTCCAGCCGGCCTATGCGATCTGGAACGCCAGCGTCGCGCTGCTCCATCCCGGCGATGGCTGGCAGTTGCGCGCCTATGTCAAGAACATCACCGATACGCCCTATGCCAGCTTCCTGACCAACGGGACGTTCGCAGGCACGGTGCGGTTCGTGCCGCGCGACGACAAGCGCTATGCCGGGCTGTTGCTGCGCAAGGATTTCTGACGATGAGCGAAGAGACGACTCGCCGCGGCGTGCTGCTGGCCGGGACCGGCGGGGCGTTCGGGCTCTATTCGATGGCGGCGGGGGCGGCGAGTGCGCCGCGCCGCTCGCGACGATTGCCGAAGCTGCCGGGGGTGAAGCCGCGCAACATCCTCGTCGTGCTGACCGACGACCATCGCTATGACGCGATGGGGTTCATGAAGGCGCAGGACTTCGGCGACACCCCGACGCTCGACCGGCTGGCGCGCGAGGGGACGCATTTCCGCAACGCCTTCGTTACCACGGCTTTGTGCTCGCCGAGCCGCGCGTCGATCTTCACCGGGCTGTACGCGCACCAGCACAAGGTGGTCGACAACAACCATCCGATTCCGCCGGGGCTGGTCTTCTATCCCGAGTATCTGCAGGCCGCGGGCTATGACACCGCGTTCATCGGCAAATGGCATATGGGCGACGAGGGCGATGCGCCGCAGCCCGGGTTCGACCATTGGGTCAGCTTCAGGGGGCAGGGGAGCTATCTGCCCAGCGCCGACGGGCTGAACGTCGACGGGCGGCGCGTGCCGCAGAAGGGCTATATCACCGACGAATTGACCGATTACGCGCTCGACTGGATCGGCAAGCGACCGGCGGGGCGGCCGTGGATGATGCATCTGGCGCACAAGGCGGTGCATTCCGAATTCATTCCGGCCGAGCGCCACAAGGGCCGGTATGACAAGGAGACGTTCCGCTATCCGGCGTCGATGCCGCCCGGCGCGCCGGGGCGGCCGATGTGGGTCGAGAACCAGCGCAACAGCTGGCACGGGGTCGGGTTTCCGTATCACGGCACGCTCGACATCGGCGATTACTACAAGCGCTACATGGAGACATTGCTGGCGGTCGACGAAGGGCTGGCGCGGATCATGGACCTGCTGGAGCAGCGCGGCGAACTGGACGACACGCTGATCCTGTACCTCGGCGACAACGGCTTCATGTTCGGCGAGCATGGCCTGATCGACAAGCGCACCGCCTATGAGGAGTCGATGCGCATCCCGATGCTGGCGCGCTGCCCTGCGCTGTTCCCGGCGGGTAGCGTCGTCGAGCAGGTGGTGGCGAACATCGACATCGCGCCGACCTTGCTGGCGGCGGCGGGGCTGCGCGCGCCGGATGGCATGGCGGGAAGCAACGCGCTGCCGCTGGCGCGCGACGCGCACGCGCCATGGCGGAAAGAGTTGCTCTACGAATATTACTGGGAGCGCAATTTCCCGCAGACGCCGACCGTCCATGCCTTGCGGGAGGATCGCTACAAATACATGCACTTCCACGGCATCTGGGACATCGACGAGCTGTACGACCTTGCCGACGACCCGCACGAGACGAACAATCTGATCGCGCGGCCGGGGCACGAGGAGCTGGCCGAACGGATGAGCGGCAGATTGTTCGCGTTGCTGGAGAAGACCGACGGGATGGCGATCCCGCTCAGTGCCGACGCGGGGGTGCGCAACGCGCTCCGCGATCCGGCCGGGCCGGCGCAGGCGCCGTTCCCGGCGATGTTGCAGCGGCCCCGGTAGACGGGGCGCCATCCCACCGCGCATACGGGCTTGATCTCGGGGAGGTAATCAGGCTCTCTCGCGCCGATGGTGCGGAAACGACTTTGGCCGCTCGCGGCGGCGCTCCTGCTGGCGACACCGGCCGCCGCCGGTCCTACGCAGGACCGCGCCGCGATCCTGAAGGTGGTCGCGGCGATGGAGCAAGCGTGGAACCGCGGCGATTTCCGTGGCTATATGGCGGGCTTCAGCAATCCCGATGTCGTCTTCGTGTCCGGCGGCAGGTTTCAGGACGGCTGGCAGGGAACGCTGGATCATTATGTCCGCGACTATGGCGCCTCGCCGCAGACACGCGGCACGCTGCACTTCTACGACATGAAGGTCGAGCTGCTCGCCGACGACGCGGCGATGCTGGTTGGTCGTTACCATCTCGAACGCCCGGTGCGCGCGGCCGAGGGCGTGAACACGCGGCTGTTCCGCAAGATCGCCGGCCGTTGGGTCATCACGCTCAATCACGTCTCCGCGCATGACGTGCCCAGCGGGCCGCCGCAGCCGGTCAGTGCTCCGCTTCCGTCCGCGCCAGCAGACCGGCCAGATCGGCCTTCCAATTGACGGCCCATGTATGCGTGCCGTGGCCATGCGTATCGGCCGTTTCGGGGATCAGCCGAAAGCGGGCATCTTTCATCCGGCGAACCGCCTGCGCGGGATAGTCGAGGTTGCGCGGATTGATGAAGTCGTCCGCCGAGTTGATCCAGACGAGCGGCGCGGTGATCGCCGCGAGCCTGGTGGACGGATCATAGGTCCGCGACGCGTCAACCTGATAGATCAGGTCGTTGGCGTCGAGCCGTGCGATGGCCGCGGCGACGCGCTCCTGCGCGAAGGCTGCCGCGGCGTCACGATCGGGGTATAGTTTCTGCAAGTTGAGCGGGGCGGCGCCCGCCATGAACAGCGCGGTCTGCGCGGTCCGCAAGCCTTGCAGCGGTTGTTGGCGATAATCGCCGCCGCCCCAGGCGGGGTCCGCCTTGATGCCGTCGATCAGCAATTGCCGCCACATGCGATTGAGCCCGGCGATCGGCACCGGTTCGCACGCCAGTGGCATCAGCGCGCGCGCAAAATCGGGATGCGTCTCGCCCCACATCAGGCTGTGCATACACCCCATCGACGTGCCCATGATCAGTCGCATCCGGCGGATGCCGAGCCCGTCGCGCAACAGACGATATTGCGCCTCCACCATGTCGGCATAGTCGTAGCGCGGGAACCGCATCCGCAATCCGTCCGACGGCTTGGAGGAGCCGCCGTGGCCGATACCATCGGGCAGGATGATCCAGTAGCGGCGGATATCGAGCGGCTGCCCGGGGCCGTACAGCTCGTCGGCGAATTGGGGAACGAGGAACTGCTTGCCCGATCCTCCCGTGCCGTGCAGCACCATCACGGCATTGTCGATCTCGCCGCGCGCGTTGCGATGCGGCTGACCGAGCGTGCTGTAGTGGATGCGCAACGCCGGCAGCGCTTCGCCGTAAGCGAAGCGGAAATCCCTGATGACGAAATCGGCCTCGCGCACCGGCCAGCGCGGGGCAGGCGCCGCCGGTGACGTCGCGGCGGCAAGTGGCGGAACCGCGGGGCCGGCGGGCGTCGCCGCCTGAAGCGCGAAGAAAAGGAGCGATGACAACATGGCGCCGGTTTGCCCGGCCCCTTTGTGGATGCCAAGCAAAGCTTGCACGGCGTCAGCGACGGTGACGGCGAGGATCGACGAGATGCGTGGCGAGCGATCATGGTCCGGCTGTGCTCCGCTTTCCCGCGGCGACCGTGCGGCGCAGCGCTCCTGCTTGTGACCTCTCAGGCAAAGGCTTTTACATTCAGGGATTTGTGCAGGATATCGCGAATGCGATCGTGGTCGCGATGGCCGCATTTCGTACGCAGGAGAGGTGACGATGAAGGCAGGAACGATCGCGCTGGCGCTGGGTGCCGCCTTGTTGGCGGGAGTCGCACAGGCGCAGACCGTCACCACCGAAACCGGCAAGGTCGCGGGCAGCACCGCCGATGGCGTGACGAGCTGGAAAGGCATTCCGTTCGCGGCGCCGCCGGTCGGACCGTTGCGCTGGCGTGCGCCGCAGCCCGCCGCGCGCTGGACCGGGGTGCGGACCGCAACCGACTATGGCCATGACTGTATGCAATTGCCGTTCCCCAGCGATGCCGCCCCGCTCGGCACAACCCCGGCCGAGGATTGCCTGACCGTCAACGTCTGGAAGCCGGCGGGCGTCAAGGCGGCGTTGCCGGTGATCGTATGGATCTATGGTGGCGGCTTCGTGAACGGCGGCGCGTCGCCGCCGACCTACGCCGGCGCCAATCTCGCGAAGCAGGGCGTGATGTTCGTCAGCTTCAACTACCGGCTGGGACGTTTCGGCACCTTCGCGCACCCGCAACTGACCGCGCAGGACCCGGACAAGGGGCGGCTCGGCAATTACGGCTA
Organism: Sphingomonas phyllosphaerae; assembly: GCA_036946405.1. Taxonomy (NCBI): domain Bacteria; kingdom Pseudomonadati; phylum Pseudomonadota; class Alphaproteobacteria; order Sphingomonadales; family Sphingomonadaceae; genus Sphingomonas; species Sphingomonas phyllosphaerae. The sequence continues at coordinate 1,445,385 of JAQIJC010000001.1, forward strand.
TATGGATCAGCTCGCCGCGCTCCAGTGGATCCAGCGCAACATCGCCACTTTCGGGGGAGACCCGGCGAACGTGACGATCGTCGGCGAGAGCGCGGGCGGCATGTCGGTGAACACGATGGTCACCTCGCCGCTGGCGCGCGGGCTGTTCGCGCGCGCGATCGTGATGTCGGGTGGCGATGGACGCAGCCGCGGCACCGACGGACTCGCGGGCACCGAGAAGATCGGGCTCGATTTCGCGGCGGGCAAGGGGATCGCGCGCGACGACCCCGCTGCGCTCGCCAAGCTGCGCGCGCTGTCGGCCGATGCGGTGACCGACGGGCTCAACCTTGCCGCGATGTTCACCCCGGCCTCGGGTGTGAAGACCTTTGCCAGCCCTTATGCCGATGGGGTCGTGGCAGTCGATGCCGCCGCCGCCTATCGCGATGGCGCGTTTCCGAAGGTGCCGATCATGATCGGCGCCACCGACAACGACATCGGCGGCCCGACCGGCTATATGGTCGGGGGGGCGCGGCAACTCGCCGGAGCGATCGCGGCGGCCGGTGCACCCGCTTATCACTATCGCTTCTCCTATGTCGCGGAGAGCCTGGGCAAACCAGGCGCCGGCCATGCCACCGACATCCCGTTCTTCTTCGACACCGCGGCGATCAAATACGGGGACGCGACCACCGCGCGCGACCGGCGGATGGCGCGTACGATCAGCCGCTATGTCGTCAATTTCGCGAAGACCGGCGATCCGAACGGGGCCGGCCTGCCGCGCTGGCCGCGCTACGATCGCCGGGCCGACGAACTGCTCGATTTCACCGCGACGGGCGAGGCGGTGGCAGGCAAGGACCCGCTCGGCACCGCGATCGACGCCGCACCCACGGCTGCTCGCTAGATCAGGAAACGACAGAGTCGATCCACGTTCGTCATTGCGAGCGCAGCGACGCAATCCAGAGCCGGATCAGGACGCGCTGGATTGCTTCGCTGCGCTCGACATGACGGGTCCGGTTTGACGTGTGCGTCCACAAAGACCGCACCGTACCTCGCCGCCGGTTACTGGAACGTGTAGCGGATCGTCCCGAACACCGTGCGCGGCACGCCATAGAAATTGCCGCGCCCGGTGCTCGAGATGCGTGCGTAATAGCTCTTGTCGAGCAAGTTGTTGACGTTGAGCGACAATGACCATTGCTCGCTGAGCTTGTAGCCCGCGCGCAGGTCGACCACCGCATAGCTGTCCTGACGGACGATCGTCGATCGCGTCCGCAGCGTCCCGTTCGCCGCATAGAGCGCCGGGTTGCCGCCATAGGTGGAGGAAAACCACGTCAAGCCCCCGCCGATGCTCGCGCCGGCCAGCGCGCCGCCGGTCGGGGCGTAGTTGCTGAAGAACTTGACCATGTGCTTCGGGATGATCGGCATCAGCGCGATGCCCTCGAACTGCGGCTCGGTATCGGCCAGATACTCGGTATGGGTGTAGGTGTAGCCGCCGTTGATCCGCCAGCCCGGCACGATCTGCCCGGTCGCCTCCGCCTCGACGCCGCGCGCGCGAACCCGGCCGGCCTGCAGCACCACGTCGGGCAGCTCGGGCGGATTGACCAGCCGGTTGTCCTGCGTGATCTGGTACGCCGCGACCGACAGCAGCAGCCGCTGGTTCATCAGCGACAGCTTGCTGCCCACCTCATATTGATTGCCGATCAGCGGCTCGATGGTCTGCCCGTCGGGGCGGGCGCGCCCGGCGGGCGGCGCCTGCGGAGTGAAGCTGTCGGCATAGCTGGCGTAGAGATTCAGGTTGGACGTCGCGTCGAACAACACCGCGCCATAAGGCGTGAAGCGGCCGTCATAGCCATATTGCGAGCGCCCGCTGACCGCCCCGGTCAGCCGGGCGAGCGTGTCGAGATGGTTCGACCACCAGGTGGCGCGCCCGCCGCCGACCAGCGTCAGATGCTCGACCGGCGACAGCCGCATCTGCCCGTACAGGCCATATTGCTCGACATAGGTGCGCGTCGCCCCGGAGGCGTGCTCCACGCAGCGCGTCGAGGCGACGGTGCACGGCCCGCCGCTCGTGCCCTGTACCGGATAGAGCGGCAGCGAGGCGCGGGGATCGAGGAACGGCTCGGCGGGATAGACCGGGTCGAAGACGTTGATCCGCGCATAATTGCTGAGGCGCGAGTAATAGGACGTATAATCCTGCGCCTGATAATCCATGCCGAGGATCAGCGTCTGGTCGCGCCCGAACGCGGGGAAGCTGCCGACGCCGTTGATGTCGAACGAGCGCGTGCGCTGACGATTGTCGCCGAGGAAGGCGATATGGTTGGTCAGCCCGTTGTTCTCGGGCGTCACCGCGGCGTTGCCGATATAGCTGTACTTGTCGATGCGATCGACGTTGGCGATCATCCCGGTCGCGCGCAGCGTCCAGCGATCGCTGACGCGGTGCGCCAGCTCGACGAAGCCGGTCCATGTCTCCGAGTTGAACCGGTTCCAGTCGGCGCCGAGATAGGTCGAGCGGCGTACGTCGAGCAGCCGTCCCTCGCTGCCATCCGCGCCGCCGACATAGCCGGGCAGTCCGGTCTGCACCGCCGGCTGGAAGCGGTCGTAATAAATGCCGCCGGTCAGCGTCGTGCGCTCGCCGACCGCGACCTCGCCGACCGCGAACGCGCCCCAGCGGCGACGATGCGCCGTATCGAAGAACTGGTCCTGATCCTGCGCCATCGCGCCCGCCCGCACGCCGATCGCATCGGTCAGCCGCGTCGAGGCGTCCAGCTCGAGACGGACATTGTCGTAGCTGCCAAAGCCGGCCGACGCCTGGATGCGTGTCGATTCCACCGGGCGCTTGCGGATCAGATTGATGCTGCCCGCCGGATTGCCGGCCCCCGTGAAGAGGCCGGCTGGGCCGCGCAGCACTTCCAGCCGGTCGTAGAAGAACAGGTCGGGCACGACGCCGGGAAAGCCGAACGACTGCGTCGGGACGCCATCGACCAGATAATTGTTGATCGGAAAGCCGCGCGAATTGAACGACGGATCCTCGCTGCCGATCCCGCTGACCGTGATGCCGTTGGTGGCGGTGAGCGCATCCTCCAGTGTGAACAGGTTCTGCGCCTCGATCTGATCGCGATCGATGACGGTGATCGTGTTCGGCGTGTCCTTCAGCGGGGTGACCGTCTTGCCGACCTCGCGCCCGTAGCTCTTGCCGACCACCACGACCTCGCCCTCCTGCTGCTCGGCAGCGTTCGGTGCCGCGACGTCGGCGTCGCGGGCGTGAGCGGCGGTGGCACTGATTCCGAGCACGCCGGCCGACAGCAGGAAGATCCAAGATTTCATTGCGTTTCCCCGATTTATGGGGGGCGCTCTAACCGGGTCGCTTATGATAGTCACTATCAATTGCATAAATTGTTACAAAGGCGGCGGTTCGGGGTCGTCGTGCGTTGAGGCGCGATGTTGCTCGCCATCGCGCTCGCTGCCGCACCGGTCGGCCCCGCTTTCGATCCTTTGCGCTTCTTCACCGGGCAGACGAGCGGCACGGCGCAGCTGAAGGTGATCCTGCGCAGCGCGAGGGGGGTGACGGTCCGCGGCACGGGTCGGATGCGTGCGGACGGCACGCTCGTGCTCGATCAGATCGTCACGGAGGCGGACAAGCCGCCGCGTCCACGGCGCTGGGTGCTCCGCGGCACCACGCCGGGGCATTATGTGGGCACGCTGAGCGATGCGCACGGCCCGGTCGTCGGCGCCGTAACGGGCGCGACGCTGCGTCTGTCTTTCACCAGCAACGGTGGGTTTCGCATCCGCCAGACCCTGACCCTCCAGCCCGATGGACGCACGCTCGCCAACCGGCTGGAGGCACGGCGTTTCGGGATCAGGGTGGCGGTGCTGACCGAGCGGATCGTCAAGGTCGATTGACGCGGAACGCCAGCCGCGGCGTGTCGGTTGGCGTGACGATCACTTCCGGAGCGAGCGATGACCGACCTTCATGTGCAGACCCGCCAGCGCGAAATCGCGACCGAGCATCTGCTGTTCAAGCTGATCGAATATGTCGAGGGCCGGCATCCGGGGCTGCTCGACTTTCTGGAGGGCAGCCTCGACCATCTCGGCGATCCGGCCACCGATGCGACCAAGGATGACGAGGGCGTGCGCAAGATCGCACGGCGGATGATTACCGGCGCGCGGCGGGGATAGCCGGAGCGACGATCAGCGGGTCAGCCGCGTGACGTGCCCCATCTTGCGGCCGTCGCGCGTCTCGCGCTTGCCGTAGAGGTGCAGGTACGTGTCGCGTGCGGCGACGTACTCCGGCCAGCGCTCCCAATCCGCGCCGATCAGATTCTCCATCTCCGCGGCCTGCGCGACCAGCGCCGTATCGCCGAGCGGCAGCCCGCAGATCGCGCGGACATGGTTGGCGAATTGCGAGGTCGCCGCGCCCTCGATCGTCCAATGCCCCGAATTGTGGACGCGCGGCGCCATTTCGTTGAACACCGGCCCTTCGGCGCTCGCGAAAAATTCGCAGGTCAGCACGCCGACATGGTCGAGTGCATCGGCGATGCGGCCGGTCAGCGCCGCCGCCTCGGTCCATTGCGCGGCGATCTCGGCGGGCGCGGGGAGCGTCGAGCGATGCAGGATGCCGTCGCGATGCTCGTTCCACGGCGGCGGATAGCTGGTGATCGTGCCGTCGCGCCCGCGCACCAGCACGATCGAGAATTCGTGGCTGAACGCGACGAACGCCTCGAGGATCGCCGGCCCGCCGATCGCTTCCCACGCGGCATCGGCGTCGGCGGGTGAGTGGAGGCGCGTCTGCCCCTTGCCGTCGTACCCGAAACGCGTCGTCTTCAGCACCGCCGGGCAGCCGATCGTCGCGATCGCCGCGTCCAGCTCCTCGCGCGATGCGACCGCCTGCCAGCGGGCGGGGCGGCCGCCGACCTGCTCGACGAACTGCTTCTCGCGGACGCGGTCCTGCGCGACCGCGAGGCTGCGCGGACCCGGATAGACCGGCACCCGCTCCGCGAGCCACTCGACCGGGCCGACCGCGATATTCTCGAACTCATAGGTGACGACGTCGCATTGCGCGGCGAAGTCGGCGAGCACGACCTTGTTGTGGTAATCGGCGCGGGTCAGCGACGAGGCGGTCTGCGCCGCGACGCTCTCGCGATCGGGGGCGAGGACATGCGTGCGATAGCCGAGATCGGCCGCCGCGCTGGCGATCATGCGGCCGAGCTGCCCGCCGCCGAGGATGCCGATCGTGCTGCCGGGGGCGATCACCGTCATGCCGGATCGACCGCCACGCCGTCGGTCTGCTTCGCGCGCCACGCCTGCACGCGCTGCGACAGCGCCTCGTCGGACAGCGCGAGGATGGAGGCGGCGAGCAAAGCGGCGTTGATCGCGCCGGCCTTGCCGATCGCCAGCGTGCCGACCGGAATGCCGCCGGGCATCTGGACGATCGAGAGCAGGCTATCCATGCCCTTCAACGCCTTGGACTCGACCGGCACGCCCAGCACCGGCAGATGCGTCATCGACGCCGCCATGCCGGGCAGATGCGCCGCGCCGCCCGCGCCGGCGACGATGACCTTCAGTCCGCGGTCTGCCGCGCCGGTCGCATAATCGTACAGCCGCTGCGGGGTACGATGCGCGGAGACGACCTTCGCCTCATACGCGATACCGAGCGCGTCGAGCGTCTCGCTCGCATGACGCATCGTTTCCCAGTCCGAGGTGGAACCCATGATGATGCCAATTTGCGCCATCGCGTGCGGTTAGCGGGGCAGGGCGGAGAGGGCAATCGGCAAAGTTCACATGCCGTCGCCCCTGCGCAATAAAGGAACATGGCGCTGCTCAGATGCCGTCGCACCTGCGAAGGCAGGGGCCTATGTCTGTAAAGTCCGTCGCGCAGGTCTGACACACGAACCACCGCCTTGTGTCAGGCGATCACCCGGACTTCACAGACATGGGCCCCTGCCTGCGCAGGGGCGACGGGCATGCTACGCCGCGAGCGGCAGTTCCTGCATCGCCGCCGCCGCCAGCGCGATCGAGTGGCGGCGCGCTTGATGGTCGTAGACCGCACTGGTCAGCATCAGCTCGTCGACCCCGGTGCGCGCGACGAATGCCGCGATCCCGCGCGCGACCTCGTCGCGGGTGCCGATCGCGCTCGCCGACAGCGCATGATCGAGGATCGCGGCATGCTGCGGTGGCAGCGAGGCGCGATAGCCCGGCACCGGCGGCTTCATCCGCCCCGGATTGCCGGTGCGCAGCGCAACGAACTGCTGCTGCTGCGAACTGGCGAGCAACTCGGCTTCCTCATGCGTGTCGGCGGCGAAGACGTTGAACCCCGCCATCGCATAGGGCTTGGCGAGCGTTGCCGACGGCCGGAAATCGCGCCGGTAGATGTCGAGCGCCTGATCGAGCGCGTCGGGCGCGAAATGCGAGGCGAACGCATAGGGCAGCCCGAGCATCGCGGCGAGCTGCGCGCCGAACAGGCTGGAGCCGAGGATCCACATCTCCGGCTTCGCGCCCGCGCCCGGCGTCGCGGTGATGCCGGTGCGCCCATCGTCGGCGAAATAGCTTTGCAGCTCGACGACGTCGCGCGGGAACTCGTTGGCGTCGCTGGAAAGATTGCGGCGCAAGGCGTGTGCGACGCGCTGGTCGGAGCCGGGCGCGCGGCCGAGCCCGAGATCGATCCGGTCGGGGAACAGCGCGTCGAGCGTGCCGAACTGCTCGGCGATCTGCAGCGGGGCCGAATTGGGGAGCATGATCCCGCCCGCGCCGATGCGGATGCGGCTGGTTGCCTGCCCTACATGCGCGATCACCACCGCGGTCGCCGCCGAGGCGATCCCGGTCATGCCGTGATGCTCGGCCACCCAGTAACGGTTGAAGCCGAGTTGCTCGGCATGGTGCGCGAGGTCCGCGGCATTGGCGAGCGACTGCGCGACCGAGCCGCCTTCGGTGACGGGGACGAGGTCGAGAAGAGAATAACGGGTCATAGGCGGTAGGTGGGGAGGATGGTGCGAGACTGCCAGCGGAGTTACGGTTGGCGGCAGGATAGCAGGGGTTTGCCTCTCTCGATCCCCCCCCGACATTCCCGCTCCCGTCAGTTATTTCCGTTCCCTTCGGTCATTCCCGTTCCCTTCAGTCATTCCCGCGAAGGCGGGAATCCAGACGCGCAGGTCTTCGCAAGAGGCGAAACGTCAGAGGTTCTGGATTCCCGCCTTCGCGGGAATGACGAGAAGGGAGTCGCGAGGATGACGAGGAGGGGGGGGGCGCCGGGATGACGGGCGCGCGGGGATGACGCGCGCCCTCAAACCCCCTACACGCCGCGCCATGCACCCGGCCTTCGCGCACGTCGATACGTGGATCTTCGACCTCGACAACACGCTATACCCGGCGCGCGCCGATCTGTTCGCGCATATCGATCGCCGGATGACCGCGTTCATCGCCGACTTCCTGAACGTCGACCCCATCGAGGCACGTCGCATCCAGAAGGAATATTTTCTCGGCCACGGCACCACGCTCGCCGGGCTGATGGCGTATCATGACGTCGATCCGCACGCCTTCCTCGCCTACGTCCACGATATCGAGATGGATGCGCTGGAGGAAAACGCCCCGCTCGCCGCCGCACTGGCGAAGCTGCCGGGACGCAAATTGGTCTTCACCAACGGCGACCGGCCCTATGCGCTCAAGGTGCTGGAGCGGCTCGGGCTCGGGCAGAGTTTCGAGGCGGTCCACGACATCGTCGCGATGGACCTGACGCCCAAGCCCGCCGCCAGCGCCTATGCTGGGCTATGCGCCGCGTTCGACATCGACCCGGCCCGCGCCTTGTTCGTCGAGGATATGGCGCGCAACCTGAAACCCGCCAAGGCGATCGGGATGACCACCGTCTGGGTGGACAACGGGTCCGAGCAGGACCACGACGCCGACCGATCCTATGTCGACCACCGCGTGACCGACGTCACCGCGTGGGTCCAGTCTGTTTTGGAGGACCAATGACCGCCGAGCTTTCCGCCACGATCGACGCCGCGTGGGAGAACCGCGCCGAGCTGGGGCTGACCACCGGGGGCGAGGTGCGCGTCGCGGTCGACCGGGCGCTGGCGCTGCTCGACGCCGGGCAGGCGCGCGTCGCCGAGCCGGACGGCAGCCAAGGTAAAGAGGGGGGCGGCTGGCGCGTCAACCAGTGGCTGAAGAAAGCGGTGCTGCTCAGCTTCCGCCTCAACGACAATGCGCTGATCGACAATGGTCCGGGCGCGGGGCACTGGTTCGACAAGGTGCCGAGCAAGTTTTCGGGCTGGAGCGAGGCGGAGTTCCGCAGCGCCGGCTTCCGCGCGGTGCCGGGCAGCGTGGTGCGGCGCGGCGCATTCGTCGGCAAGGGCGCGATCCTGATGCCGAGCTTCGTCAACATCGGCGCCTATGTCGGTGAAGGCACGATGGTCGACACCTGGGCGACCGTCGGCAGCTGCGCGCAGATCGGGAAGAACGTCCACCTCTCGGGCGGCGCCGGGATCGGCGGCGTGCTCGAGCCGTTGCAGGCCGATCCGGTCATCATCGGCGACGGCGCGTTCATCGGCGCGCGTGCCGAGGTCGCGGAGGGTGTGCGCGTGGGTGAGGGCGCGGTGCTGTCGATGGGCGTCTATCTGGGCGCGTCGACCAAGATCATCGACCGTGAAACCGGCGAGACGTTCCGCGGCGAAGTGCCCCCCTATGCGGTGGTCGTCCCCGGTTCGATCGGCGGCGGGGATGGTAAGCCGGCGCTCTATTGCGCGGTGATCGTCAAGCGCGTCGACGCGCAGACCCGCAGCAAGACCAGCATCAACGACCTGCTGCGCGACTGAGTGCGACCATCTGTCGCCCCGGCCTTGAGCCGGGGTCCCGCTTTTCTGCCACGGAGGGAAGAAGCGAGATCCCGGATCAAGTCCGGGATAACGAAGGTGGAGAGCCCGTCCCCGGATGAACGTGCCGCGTATAACATGTAAAACAAAATGCCTCGACTCCGTCATGTGGCGCGCCTATCCGGGGGTAATCAGAGGAAAAGGACACCCCGATGCCGACTGCCAGCAAGGTTCTCGACCGCGTGCTCGTGCTGGAGATGGTGCGCGTCACCGAGGCGGCGGCGATCGCTGCCTCGACGCTGACCGGGCGCGGTGACGAAAAGGCCGCCGATGCCGCCGCGGTCGAGGCGATGCGCGCGGCGCTCAACGAACTCGACATCGACGGAACGGTGGTGATCGGTGAGGGCGAGCGCGACGAGGCGCCGATGCTGTTCATCGGCGAAAAGGTCGGCAGCGGGCAGGGGCCGGCGATCGACATCGCGCTCGATCCGCTGGAGGGCACGACGATCTGCGCCAAGTCGGGGCCGAACAGCCTCGCGGTGTTGGCGATCGCGGAAAAGGGCGGGCTGCTCAACGCGCCCGACGTCTATATGGACAAGCTGGCGGTCGGGCCGGGGCTGCCCGCTGGGGTCATCGACCTCGATCGCACCCCGACCGAGAATGTCGCGGCGATCGCGGCGGCCAAGGGCGTCCAGCCAAGGGATATCATCGCCTGCGTGCTCGACCGTCCGCGTCACGAGGCGCTGATCGCCGAATTGCGCGGGATCGGGTGCGGCGTGGTGCTGATCGGCGACGGCGACGTCGCGGGGGTGATCGCGACCAGCGACCCCGACACGACGATCGACGTCTATATGGGCTCGGGCGGCGCGCCGGAGGGCGTGCTGGCCTGCGCGGCGCTGCGCTGCGTCGGAGGGCAGTTCAAGGGCCGGCTGTTGTTCCGCAACGACGACGAGCGGGCGCGGGCGCGCAAATGGGGGATCGAGGATCTCGACCGCCAATATGATCTCAAGGATCTGGCGAAGGGCGATTGCATCTTCGCGGCGACCGGGGTCACCGATGGCTCGCTGCTGGAGGGCGTGCGGCGCGTCGGCGGCAAGATGACCACCGAGAGCGTCGTGATGCGCGCCTCGTCGGGCACGGTGCGCTGGGTGAAGGGCGAGCACCGCCTCGACCTGTGATGGCCGCGGGGGCGGCGCTGGCGCTCGCGTTGGCCAGCCTCGCGCTGCTGCTGCATGGCGCGCGCTTCGGCTATTGGCCGCGCCCGCCCAGCGTCGCGCCGGGGACGGTGCGGCATCGCTGGTTCGCGCGGCTGGCGCTGCGCGCGGTCGTGCATTTCGGTGCGGTCGCGGTGCTGCTGCTGGCAGTGCTGGGGCGGCTCGACGCGATCGCGAAATTTCCGCCCGAGTTGCTGCCGGCAAGCGCGGTGGCGGTGGCGTGGATCGGCCAGCCGGGCTGGCCGCCGCTGGCCGCGGGAGCGCTCGGCGGCGTGGTGATTGCCGCATTGCTCGAACGCCGCGGACGCCGGGTGACGATCGGCGACCTGCGCGCGGTCATGCCGACGCGCCACGCCGAACTCGGCTGGGGCGTCCTGCTCGCGATCGTCGCTGGGGTGACCGAGGAGCTGTTCTTCCGGCTGCTGCTGCCGCTGCTGCTCGCGATCGTGAGCGGGTCGGCGTTGCTCGGGTTTGCGGGCGCGACCGCGGCGTTCGGTTATGCGCACCGCTATCAGGGCTGGCGTGGCGTCGTCGCGACGGTGATCGCGGGGGTGGTGCTGGCGCTGGTCTATCTGGTGTCGGGGCGCTTGTGGCCGGCGATGCTGGTCCATGCTGCGATCGACCTCAACGGACTGGTGCTGCGGCCGGTGCTGGCGGGGAAGTTGCGGTTGGCACATCCAGACCCGTCGCCCCGGACTTGATCCGGGGTCCCGCTTTTTCGCCGCGTCTGGGAGTAAGAAGCGGGATCCCGGATCAAGTCCGGGATGACGATCAGGCAGAATCCAACGCCGCCAGCACCGGCGCGACATGCTCGTGCCGGCAGATCAGCAGGTCCGGCATGTACGTGTCCGCGCAATTGTAGACCAGCGGTGACCCGTCGATGCGGCTGACGTGCAGCCCGTGCGCGCGCGCCACCGCGGCGGGGGCGCAGCTGTCCCATTCATATTGCCCGCCCGAATGGAGATAGATGTCCGACTGGCCGAGGATGATGCTCATTGCCTTGGCGCCGGCGCTGCCCATCGGCACCAGCTCCGCGCCCAGCGCCTCGGCGACCGCCACCGCCTCGCGCGCCGGGCGCGAGCGGCTGACCACCATCCGCAGCCGTTCGGGCGCTGGCGGAACGACGACCGGCGCATCGCTGCGCAGCACGACGCCCGCCGCAGGCAAGGCGACCGCGCCGGTCGCCGGCACACCGTCGATAGCGAGCCCGACATGCACCGCCCAGTCGGCGCGGCGCTCGGCATATTCGCGCGTGCCGTCGACCGGGTCGACGATCCACACCCGCGAACGGTCGAGGCGGATCGGGCAGTCCTTCTCTTCCTCCGACAGCAACCCATCCGCGCCACGCTGCGCGCGCAACGCCTCGACGAGGAAGCGGTTGGCGATCGCGTCCCCGGCCTTGGCCAGCGCCCGCTCGGTCAGCGCAGCGCTGTCGCGCACCGTCAGCAGCAGCGCGCCCGCCACCCCGGCGAGATGCGCGGCCAGCGCGGCATCGCTCACGTCCGCGGTCATGCGCGGCGCAGCAGCAGGTCGACGATCTGCTCGGCGGCCTGTTCGGGGGTGGTGACGGTGGTGTCGATCCGCACCTCGGGGGCCTCCGGCCGCTCGTACGGGCTGTCGATGCCGGTGAAGTTCTTGAGCAAGCCGGCGCGCGCCTTCTTGTAAAGTCCCTTCACGTCGCGACGCTCGGCTTCCGCGAACGGCGTGTCGACGAACACCTCGACGAACTCGCCCGCGGGCAGCATCGCGCGCACCATCTCGCGCTCGGCACGGAACGGGCTGATGAACGCGGTGAGCACGATCAGCCCGGCGTCGGTCATCAGCTTCGCGACCTCGCCGACGCGGCGGATGTTCTCGATCCGGTCGGCCTCGGTGAAGCCGAGATCCTTGTTGAGCCCGTGGCGGACATTGTCGCCGTCGAGCAGGAAGGTGTGGCGACCGAGCGCGTGGAGCCGTTTCTCGACCAGATTGGCGATCGTCGACTTGCCCGAGCCGGACAGGCCGGTGAACCACAGCACCGCCGGCTTTTGCTCCTTGAGCGCGGCATGGGCGTCGCGTCCGACGTCGATCGCCTGCCAATGGACGTTCTGCGCGCGGCGCAGGCTGAAATGCAGCATCCCGGCCGCGACCGTCGCATTGGTCAGTTTGTCGATCAGGATGAACCCGCCGAGCGTGCGATTGTCGGCATAAGGCTCGAACACGATGGGACGGTCGGTGGTCAGCTCGGCGACGCCGATCGCATTGAGGTCGAGCGTCTTGGCGGCGAGCTGTTCGAGCGTGTTGACGTTGACGACGTACTTGGGCTGCTGGACGGTCGCTGAGACGGTCTGCGTCCCCAGCTTCAGCCAATAGCCGCGCCCGACGCGCAAGCTCGCATCGTCGAGCCACACCAGCGTCGCCTCGAACTGGTCGGCGGCTTCGGGCGGCTGTTCGGCGGCAGCGATCACGTCGCCGCGCGAACAGTCGATCTCGTCGGCGAAGCACAAGGTCACTGACTGGCCGGCGACCGCCTGTTGCAGGTCACCGTCGAGCGTGACGATCCGCGTCACCGCCGAGGTCTTGCCCGACGGCAGCACGCGCACCCTGTCGCCGACCGCGACGCGCCCGGTCGCGATCAGCCCCGAGAAGCCGCGGAAGTCGAGGTGCGGGCGGTTGACCCATTGCACCGGCATCCGGAACGGCTTGTCGGCGTCGACCGAGGCGAGCACCTCGACGGTTTCGAGATGCTCGGCCAAAGTCGGCCCGTGATACCAGGGCGTGTTCGCGGAGCGCGCGGTGATATTGTCGCCCTTGAACCCCGAGATCGGCAGCGCGGTGAAGCCGGCGATCCCGATCGACTCCGCAAAGGCGGCATAGTCCGCGACGATCGTGTCGAACGTCGCCTGATCGTAGCCGACCAGATCCATCTTGTTGACCGCCAGCACGATGTTGCGGATGCCGATCAGGTGGCAGAGGTAGCTGTGCCGCCGCGTCTGCGTCAGCACGCCCTTGCGCGCGTCGATCAGGATCACCGCAAGGTCGGCGGTCGACGCGCCGGTCACCATGTTGCGTGTATATTGCTCGTGGCCGGGGCAGTCGGCGACGATGAACTTGCGCTTCTCGGTATTGAAGAAGCGATAGGCGACGTCGATCGTGATCCCCTGCTCGCGCTCGGCGGCGAGCCCGTCGACCAGCAGCGCGAAGTCGATCTCGCCACCTTGCGTGCCCTGTTTGCGCGAATCGCTTTCCAGCGCGGCGAGCTGATCCTCGAAGATCATCTTCGAATCGTAGAGCAGTCTTCCGATCAGCGTCGACTTGCCGTCATCGACCGAGCCGCAGGTGATGAAGCGCAACATCGTCTTGTGCTGATGGCTGTCGAGATACGCATCGATGTCGCGCGCGACCAGATCGTCGACGACATAAGCAGGTGCAGTGCTCATCAGAAATACCCCTGCTGCTTCTTCACTTCCATGCCTGCGCCGCCGGCATCCTTGTCGATCGCGCGCCCCTGCCGCTCGCTGGTGGTGGTGAGCAACGTCTCCTGGATTACCTGTGGCAGCGTCGTCGCGCGGCTCTCGACCGCGCCGGTCAGCGGATAGCAGCCGAGCGTGCGGAAGCGGATCGAGCGCAGCACCGGCTCTTCGCCGGGCAACAGCCGGAAGCGAGCGTCATCGACCATCAGCAGCATCCCGTCACGCTCGACGGTCGGGCGCTCGGCGGCGAAATAGAGCGGGACGATCGGCACGTCGTTGAGATGGATATATTGCCAGATGTCCAGCTCGGTCCAGTTCGAGATCGGGAAGACGCGGATGCTCTCGCCCTTGTTCTTGCGGGCGTTGTAGAGGTTCCACAGCTCCGGGCGCTGGTTCTTCGGGTCCCAGCCGTGCGTCGCGGTGCGGAAGCTGAAGATCCGCTCCTTGGCGCGGCTCTTCTCCTCGTCGCGGCGAGCGCCGCCGAACGCGGCGTCGAAGCCGTATTGGTCGAGCGCCTGCTTCAGCCCCTCGGTCTTCCACAGGTCGGTATGCAGCGCGCCGTGGTCGAACGGGTTGATCCCGCGCTCGATCGCCTCGGGGTTCTGGTGGACGAGCAGCGTCATCCCGCTCTCCGCCGCCATCCGGTCGCGTAGCGCGTACATCTCGCGGAACTTCCACGTGGTGTCGACATGCAGCAGCGGGAAGGGCGGGGGGCTGGGGAAGAACGCCTTGCGCGCGAGATGCAGCATCACCGCGCTGTCCTTGCCGACCGAATAGAGCATCACGGGATTGTCCGCCTCGGCCACCACCTCGCGCATGATGTGGACCGCCTCGGCCTCGAGCCGTTGCAGATGGGTGAGCCGGTGGTGATCGAGCAACCGTGACATTCGCTTCCCTCTACGCCGGACGCGCGTGTCCGGTCGTCATGCATCTGTCATCCCTTGCGCGGAAATGCGCGACAGCGGGGCGTGGAATTGGTTGCGGTCTCAAAATTGCAGCTTCTTGGCGTAACCGGTCATTGCGAGCGTAGCGAAGCAATCCAGAGCCGGACCAGGACGCCCTGGATTGCTTCGCTCCGCTCGCAATGACGGCAGCGCTGAGCTAGCAAGTCAGGACAGAAAGGGTTGCAGATGAAACGTTTGATGATCGCAGCGGCGGCATTGGTGACCGCGAGCGGCGCCGCCGCGCAGGACGTGCGCGTCATGACCTTCAACGTCCGCTTCGCCTGCGATTGCGACGGCCCCAACGTCTGGCCGGCGCGCCGCGACCTGTTCATGCGGACGGTGCGCGAGGCGAACCCCGATGTGATCGGCACGCAGGAACTGCTCAAGACGCAGGGCGACGACATCGTCCGCGCGCTGCCGCGCTATCGCTGGTTCGGGCGCGACCGCGACGGCGGGCAGGGGGACGGGCACAGGGGCGAGCATATGGGCGTCTTCTACCGCACCGACCGGCTGAAGCTGATTCGCAGCGGCGACTTCTGGCTGTCCGAGACGCCCGAGGTGCCGGGCAAGATCAGCTGGGGCGCGAACCTGCCGCGGATGGTGACGTGGGGCGTGTTCGAGACGACCGGCAGGTCGAAGCGCCGCTTCCTGATGGCCGATACGCATTTCGCGCATCGCGGTGCCGAGGATGAGGAAGCGCGTAACCGCTCCGCCGCGCTGATCGCGGCGCGGCTGCCCGCAATCGCGCCGGGGTTGCCGATCGTGCTGACCGGCGATCTGAACACCACGCCGGACAGCGCGGCGGTCCGCCGGCTGACCGCGTTCCTGACCGACGCCTCGCGGCTCGCGCGCACCGCCGACGCGCCGAGCGGCACCTTCCACGACTTCACCGGCACGCCCGAGGCGGGCAAGTGGATCGACTATATCCTCGTCAAGGGCTTTCGTCCGGTCGCGGCCAAGGTGCTGACCACGCACGATGGCGCGCGCTATCCGTCCGATCATTTCCCGATCGTCGCCGATCTGAAGGGGGAATGACGTCCGCCCAATTTCCGTCATCCCGGATCAAGTCCGGGGCGACGAAAGCCTACAACGACATTCCCGCCTGCAACCGCTCCAGCTCGACCGGATCGTGCGTGCAGGTGACGGTCACCGTCTCGCGGCGCTCGATCGACAGCCGGCGCAGCCGTTGCTGGTTGTCGAGCCGCGCGGTGGCGTCGACCTCCATCAGCCGCTGATAGGCGCGCAGCCCCGGCGTGCAGCGCCGCCGCGCCTGCCGCATCTCGCCGCGATAGAAAATAGGCGTCGCCGGCGTGGAGCAGCCAGCGTCCGTCGTCCTGCCGCAGCGCCACACCCGCATGTCCCCAGGTGTGGCCGGGCAGCGGCACCATCAGGATCTCGGGCGGCAATCCGTCCAGATCGCGCACCGCGTCGAAGCCGAACCAGCGCTCGCCGCGCGCGCCGTAGCGTTGCCAGCGCTGCACATCGTCGAGCTGCCTCGGCCGCCAACGGTTGCGCGCGACGACGCCGGCACGCGGACCGGTGGCGTCGTCATATTCGCGCTGCATGACGTGGACGGTGGCGTTCGGGAAGTCCTCCAGCCCGCCGGCATGATCGAAGTCGAGATGCGTCGCGATGATGTGCCGCACGTCGCCGGCACGATGGCCGCGCGCCTCGATCTGTCGGATCGCCGTGTCGCGTTCGTGGAGCCGGATGTTGAGCATCATCCGCCATGGCAGGGTGATCCGGGGATCGGGGCGGTGGTGCGGATGCGCGACGTCGCGCAGGCCGTAACCGGTGTCGACCAGCACCAGCCCGTGCGCGTCGGTTTCGATCAACAGACAATGACAGACGATCCGCCCCAAGGGGCCAAGACTGCGCCCGTCGAACAATGCACCGTCGAGCGGACAGTCTGTTCCGCAGTTCAGATGGAAAATTCTCATCGAGCACCTCCGGCGCGACCGTAAGATATTAGCCAAGTAGCTGACTTTACATCGATCAACGTGTCTCATTCATCGGCGTCATTGTTGGGCCGGTTAATGGTCATTTTACTCCTGCACGGTAGCACGGCGGTTGTAGGGGAGGACCCCGGCCACGACGTCGACGGGGAGTCGGCGCGCAGGTCGGCGCGATCCGCAGCGTAACAGGCGTCCGGCGCCGCGATCTGCCTCGGCGGGCGCGGAACCGGATCAAGGAGCATCAAGTTCATGTCGATCACCCCCGTGATCGCGGCCGGCGATCTATGCCTGCCGTCGATCGGATTGCTGGCCGACGATCTGCTGCAGGCATTCGCCGCGGGCGATGTCGTCCGGCTCGACCTGTCGGCAGTGGCCGCACCGGACCTGAGCGTGGTGCAACTGGTCGAATCGGCGCGGCGCACCGCGCGCGACGACGGTCGCGATTTCGCGCTGACCGCACCGGTCGGCGCACCGTTCCGCGCGCTGCTGGCGCGTGCCGGCTTCACCCCCGCGTCCGAGGAGGACGCCACCTTCTGGTTCCACGGAGACTCCGCGCAATGACCGCTTCGATCCTTACCGTTGACGACAGCGCCAGCCTGCGGATGGCGATCCGCATCGCGCTGACCGGCGCCGGTTATGCCGTGACCGAGGCGGTCGACGGGGCCGACGGGCTGGCCAAGGCCACCGGCACGCGCTTCGACATGATCGTCACCGATCTCAACATGCCGAACATGGACGGTCTGGAGATGATCCGCGCACTGCGTCAGCAGCCGGCGCAGGCGGGCGTGCCGATCATCTTCCTGTCGACAGAATCCGACGCCGACATGAAGGCGCAGGCCAAGGCGGCGGGGGCGACCGGCTGGCTGGTCAAGCCGTTCCAGCCCGACCAGCTGATCCGCGTCGCACAGAAGGTCCTCGGCAAGTGACCGAGGACCCGACAGCCACCTTCCGGGTGGAGGCGGGCGAGTTGCTCGAGCAGGTCGAGCAGGGGCTGCTCGATCTCGGGCACCGGCTCGGCGACATGGCGCTGGTCAATGCGGTGTTCCGCGGGCTGCACACGCTCAAGGGCTCGGGCGCGATGTTCGGCTTCGATGCGTTGGCGGCGTTCACCCACCATTGCGAGAGCGCGTTCGACCGCGTCCGCAAGGGCGAGGTCCCCGCGACCGCCGAGCTGGTGTCGGTGATCCTGTCCGCGCGCGACCATATGGCCGCGCTGGTCGACGGCGACGCGCCGCAGGCCGAGGGCGATGCGATCCTCGCGCGGCTCGCCGCCGCGGTCGAGGCGGCGCGCGGCGCCGGCGTGACGGCGGACGCGCCGGCCGCGACGCAGGGCTGGAAGCTGTTCTTCCGCCTGCCGGCCGATGCGATGGCGAACGGCACCAATCCGCTGATGCTGCTCGACGAACTTCGCGATCTCGGCGAGGCGGAGGTGCGGGTGCGCACCGACGCGCTGCCGCCGCTCGGCACGCTGGTGCCGAACGAATGCCATCTCGGCTGGGACGTAACGTTGCGCGGTGACATCACCCGCGAGGCGATCGAGGACGTGTTCATCTTCGTCATGGACGACATGACGCTGGAGATCGCGCCGCTGGGCGATGTCGCACCGGCCGAGCCGGTCGTCGTGGAGGAAGCGCCCGCCGCTGCCCCGGTCGAGGCGGCCGCCCCGGTCGCCGCCGCCGCCGGTGGCCCGCCCGCCGCGGCGCAGCCCGCGGTCGAGAACGTCCGCGTCCCCGCCGACCGGCTCGACGCGCTGATGGACCGCGTCGGCGAGCTGGTGATCGCGCAGAGCCGGCTGTCGCAGCTGGCGAACAATCGCCACGACCTGCTGCTGCGGTCGGTGACCGAGGATATCGAGCGGCTGTCCGGCGAGTTGCGCGACACGATGATGGTGCTGCGCATGGTGCCGGTGTCATCGCTGTTCGGGCGCTTCCGCCGCCTGATCCACGATCTGGCGCGCGAAACCGGCAAGGCGATCGAGCTGCAGACGTCGGGCGAAACCACCGAGGTCGACAAGACCGTGATCGAGCGGCTGTTCGATCCGTTGGTCCACATCATCCGCAATTCGTGCGACCACGGCCTCGAAGCGCCGGCCGACCGCATCGCGGCGGGCAAGTCCGAAACCGGGCTGGTCAAGCTCAGCGCGCATCAGGCGGGCGGCGAGGTGCTCATCACGATCGTCGACGACGGCCGCGGGATCGACCGCGAGCGGGTCCGCGCCAAGGGCGAGGCGAACGGGCTGATCGAACCGGGCCAGCAACTCGCCGACGAGGAACTGCTCGGGCTGATCTTCCACCCCGGCTTCTCGACCGCGGCGCAGGTCACCAACCTGTCCGGGCGCGGCGTCGGGATGGACGTGGTCAAGCGCACGATCGAGAGCCTGCGCGGCTCGATCAGCGTCGCGAGCGAAACCGGCAAGGGCTCGACGATCACGCTGCGCATTCCGCTGACGCTGGCGATCATCGAGGGGCTGTTGGTGCGCGTCGGCGAGAGCCGCTACGTCCTGCCGCTGTCGGCGGTCGAGGAATGCCTCGAACTGTCGCTGGAGGACGATCTGCGCTCGCGCGGGCGCAGCCTCATCACGCTGCGCGACCGGCTGGTCCCGTTCGTGCGGCTGCGCGACCTGTTCGAGACGGGCACGCGCCCCGATCCGCACCAGAAGATCGTCGTGGTCGCCACCGGGCGCGAGCGCGTCGGGCTGGTCGTCGACCAGATCATCGGCAACCACCAGACCGTCATCAAGTCGCTGTCGGCCTTCCATCGCGGCGTCGGCAGCTTCTCCGGCGCGACGATCCTCGGCGACGGCAATGTCGCGCTGATCCTCGACGTCGCGCAACTGGTCGCGATGGCGCAACCCCGGGAGGAGATGCTCCGTGCCGCAAGCTAAGCAACGCGCCGACGCCGCCATGGCCGCGGCGGACACCGCCTGGAACGAGCGCGGCGAGCTGGAAGTCCTGACCTTCGACGTCGGCGGCGAGACGCTCGCGCTGGAAGCGACGATGGTCCGCGAGATCCTCGACCTGCTGCCGGAGACGTTGGTGCCGGGCGCGCCGGCGCTGGTGCGACACGTCGTCAACTTCCGCGGACGGATCGTGCCGGTCGCCGACCTGCGGCTCGCCTTCGCGATGGAGGCGGCGGAGACGACCGCCGACAGCCGGATCGTCGTCATCGAACTGCCGATCGACGGCGAGCCGACGCTGGTAGGTTTGCGCACCGACCACGTCCGCGAGGTCGCGACGCTGACCGCCGGCGCCAGCGAGGAGGCGCCCGCGGTCGGGATGCGCTGGCCGCGCGATTACGTCCGCCGGCTCGTTCGCTGGCGCGACGATCTCATCATCCTCCCCGATCTCACCGCCATCTTCGCGTCGGTCCTGTCGCCGCGCTCCTGACCCTGATGTCGCCCCGGCCTTTCTAGAGGTTCTGCCATGTCGTTGCTTCCTGCGTTCAAGAAAACCGCCCGTTCCGATTATGCCGTGGCCGAGGTCAGGCAGCTTGCCCGTGCGCTTGGCGAAGGCGACCTGTCGCGCCGCGCCGAGCTGCACGAGGCGAGTGGCGAGGCCCGCGCGATCCTGGAGGCGGTCAACCACCTGCTCGACGAGGCGCTGACGCCTTCGGTGCGGCTGCGCGACGCGGTCGAGCGCATGACGGCCGAACACGAGGCAGGCGATATCGACACCGTCGTGCCGGTGGCGGCGTTCCGCGGCGACATGGCGCAGACGGCGGCCGGCATCAACGCGCTGGTCGGGGCGCACATCACCGTCAAGAAGAAGGCGCTCGCCTGCGTCAAGGCGCTGGGCGAGGGCCGGTTCGACGCGCCGCTGGAAACCTTCCCCGGCAAGAAGGCCTTCATCAACGACACGGTCGAAGGTTTGCGCGCCAGCCTGAAGGGACTGATCGCGGAGATGAACCACATGTCCGCCGAGCATGACCGCGGCGACATCGACGTCTTCGTGCCGGTCGCCAAGTTCCACGGCGATTTCGCGGTGATGGCGCAGGGCATCAACGACATGGTCAGCGGCCATATCGCAGTCAAGAAGCTCGCGATGGCGTGCATCAAGCAGTTCGGCGAAGGCAATTTCGATGCGCCGCTGGAGCGTTTCCCCGGCAAGAAGGTGTTCATCAACGACACGATCGAGGAATTGCGCGGCAATTTCCGCGAGATCATCGGCGAGATCCGCCGCCTGATCGACGCCTCGACCGCCGGACGGCTCAGCGAACGCGGCGATACGGCACGCTTCCCGGGCGACTTCGGCAAGGTGGTCGGCGGGATCAACGGGATGCTCGACGCCATCCTGGTGCCGATCGCCGAAGGCAATCGCGTGCTGGCGCTGGTCAGCGGCGGCGACCTGACGCAGCGCGTCGAGATCGCCTGCGATGGCGATCACGACCGGATGAAGGCCGCGATCAACACGCTGGTCGACAATCTGTCCAAGTTCGCGGGCGACGTCGCCGCCGCCTCTGCGCAGGTCGCCGCGGGCAGCCAGCAATTGTCGAGCACCGCCGAGCAGGTCAGCGAAGGCGCGACCGAGCAGGCTGCGGCGGCCGAAGAAGCCTCGGCGTCGATGGAGCAGATGGCGGCCAACATTAAGCAGAACGCCGATAACGCCGCGCAGACCGAGAAGATCGCGCGCCAGTCGTCGCAGGACGCCGAGCAGAGCGGTCAGGCGGTGCAGAAGGCGGTCAGCGCGATGCGCACCATCGCGGAACGGATCGGCATCGTGCAGGAGATCGCGCGCCAGACCGATCTTCTGGCGCTCAACGCCGCGGTCGAGGCGGCGCGCGCGGGCGAGCATGGCCGCGGCTTCGCGGTGGTCGCCGCCGAGGTGCGCAAGCTGGCCGAACGCAGCCAGACCGCGGCGGGCGAGATCAGCGGCATGTCGTCGGAGACGGTGACGGCGGCGGCGCAGGCGGGCGAGATGCTGACCAAGCTGGTCCCGGACATTCGTCGGACCGCCGAACTGGTCGCCGAGATCAGCGCGGCGTGCCGCGAACAGGACATCGGTGCCAGCCAGATCAACGAGGCGATCCAGCAGCTCGACAAGGTGACGCAGACCAACGCCTCGGCATCGTCGCAGATTTCCTCGACGTCCGAGGAACTGGCCGGGCAGGCCGAGGAACTGGAGGCGAATATCGCCTTCTTCCGCACCGCCGAGCCGCGCGCGGTGGCCACGGTCCGCAAGCCCGTTCGCACCCCGGCCAAGCCCGTTCGCAAGGTCAGATCGCCGGTGCGCAGCGGTGCGAGCGTCGCCGACCAGCAGGCGCGGGCGCGGGGCTTCGCACTCGACCTGAGCACCGGCGGTCCCGACGGCGAGGATGAGGATTTCGGACGGGCGGCCTGATCCGAGGGGGGAGCCTTCGCGGCTCCGCCATCCACGACCGCGGTGTCATGCGGTCGAGTAGCTGACCGCCGATCCGTTCGCCTGCGCGAGCACGGATCGGCATCCCACCGCGCGGATGTTCCTGGGGTTCGGGGACGATGCGTGCATCACCACGGCTTGGAGAAGAAACATGCGCGCCACGATCAAGATGAAACTGGGGGCGACCTTCGCGGTCCTGATATTGTTGCTGGCCGTCGTCATCGGCGTTGGTGTCTCGAAGATGAGTATCCTCAACAGCGCGATCAGCGACGTCATCGCGGGGCCGGCGCGCAGCCTGTCGCTCGCGCAGTCGGTCGACACGCTGCAAAGCCAGTCGCTCGCCGACCAGCAGTCGCTCGCGCTGAACACCGACGCTGCGACGATGAAGACCTATTTCGACAAGGTCGTTGCCGGTGAGAACGAGCTCGATCGCACGATCCGGCAGGGGACCGCTGCGGCCAGCTCCGAAAGCAAGCCGTTCTGGGAAGCGGTCGGCCACGACTGGACCGAGCTGAAGCCGGTGTTCGATCGGGTGCGCGACCTCGGCCTGGCCAACAGGAACGAAGAGGCCGCCAAGATCTCGAACGATCAGCAGGCGCCGCTCAACGTCCGCTTCAATGCCGATATCGGCAAGCTGAGCGACTTCCAGCGCGCGGCGATGAAGGAAGCTGACGAGGCGACCAATCAGCTGTACGCCGAAAGCCGCAACATCATGATCACCGCGGGCATCATCGCCTTCCTGATCGCGGTGGTGGGTGCGATCTGGATCTCGCTGGTCGTATCGCGCGGGCTGAAGCGCATCGGCGTGGCGGTGGAGGCGGTGTCGATCGGCGATCTCGATCAGGAGGTCGTCGTGACCACCAACGACGAGATCAAGGATCTAGTCGATACCGTCAATCGTATGACCGCGAACCTGCGCAAGAGCGCGGCGCTGGCCGATGCGATCGCCGGCGGCGACCTGACCGTCGAACACCAGCCGCTGTCGGAGAAGGACAAGCTGGGCCGGGCGTTGGTGATGATGGTCAACCGCCTGCGCATCGTCGTCGGTGACTCGACGATCGCCGCGCAGAATGTCGCGGCGGGGAGCCAGCAGCTGTCGTCGTCGTCCGAGCAGGTGAGCCAGGGCGCGACCGAGCAGGCCGCGGCGGCCGAGGAAGCGTCGGCGTCGATGGAGCAGATGGCCGCCAACATCAAGCAGAACGCCGACAACGCGACCCAGACCGAGAAGATCGCGCGCCAGTCGTCGCAGGATGCGGAACTGAGCGGTCAGGCGGTCGAGAAGGCGGTCGGCGCGATGCGCACGATCGCCGAGAAGATCGGCATCGTGCAGGAGATCGCGCGCCAGACCGATCTGCTGGCGCTCAACGCCGCGGTCGAGGCGGCGCGGGCGGGCGAACATGGCCGCGGCTTCGCGGTGGTCGCGGCCGAAGTCCGCAAGCTGGCCGAGCGCAGCCAGACCGCCGCGGGCGAGATCAGCGGCATGTCGGCGGAGACGGTGACGGCGGCGGCGCAGGCGGGCGATATGCTGACGCGGCTGGTGCCCGACATCCGCCGTACCGCCGAACTGGTCGCCGAGATCAGCGCCGCGTGCCGCGAACAGGACATCGGTGCCAGCCAGATCAACGAAGCGATCCAGCAGCTCGACAAGGTTACGCAGCAGAACGCCTCGGCTTCCGAGCAGATCTCCTCGACCTCCGAGGAACTGGCCAGCCAGGCCGAGGAGCTTCAGGAGAGCATCGCCTTCTTCCGCGTCGATGACGGCAGCAAGCCCGCCCGCAACGCGCCACGTCCCGCCGTGCGCAGCACCGCGGTCGCGGCGAAGAAGGGCAAGCCGGTCGCGCGTGGCGTGTCGGTGGCCGAGCAGCAGGCGCGTGCCCGCGGCTTCGCGCTCGATCTCAGCAACGGCGGTCCGGACGGGGAGGATGCCGATTTCGGCCGCGCGGCCTGAGACGATGGCGGGGCGGCCGTCCGCCCCGCCACGCCGAACCGTCGGGTAGCGCGGTAACTACCTGACGGACCACGGTTCCGGATCGTGCCTGAACCTTTCCTTCATCCCTGTTCGGTTAATCGAAGAAGGTAAACCGCAGCAGCGGTCGCGTCGAACGCACCCGGGTGTAAGAATAAGGATTCTCCATGCGCGCCACCATCAAGACGAAACTGGCCGGAACCTTTACCGCCGTCATTCTTCTGCTTTGCCTCGTCGTCGGGGTCGGTGTTTCGAAGATCGGCGTGCTCAACGGCATGATCGGCGAGATCGTCGATGGTCCGACGCAACGCATCCAGCTGGCGCTGACCGCCGATGGCGACGTCGGACGCGCGATCCGCAACGAAAAGAATATCATGATGACCGACGATGCAGCGATGCAGCGCGAGTTCGAAGCCAAGTTCCTCGACTATGACCGCAAGATCCGCGAGAGTCTCGAAGGCGGGCTGAAGATCGCGACCGAACAAGGTCGTCCGGTCTGGAAGAAGAGCCTCGAACAGTGGAACGCCTATCGCCAGATCAGCGACCGCGGCCGCCAGATGGCGATGGCCGGTCGCCATGACGAGGCGGCACGGCTGTCGATGACCGAGGGGCGCGCGGTCGTCACCCGCCTCGGCGAGACGCTGGCGCAGCTCACCGCGATCACCCAGGCGCAGCTGACGCAGGCCAATGCCGATGCCGCCACGCTCTATTCCGGCGCGCGCACGACGTTGCTGACGACCGCGGTGATCGCGCTGTTGTTGGCGACCGCCGGTGCCTTGTGGATCGCGCGGTTGGTGTCGAAGGGGTTGCGGCAGGTCAACGAGGCGGTATCCGCGGTCGCCGACGGCGATCTGTCGGTCGAGGTCGCGGTGCGCAGCAACGACGAGATCAAGGATCTGGTCGACACGGTCAACCGCATGACGCTGCGGCTGCGCGAGACGATCGGTCAGACCACGCTGGCGGCGCACAACGTCGCGGCGGGGAGCCAGCAGCTGTCGTCGTCGTCCGAGCAGGTGAGCCAGGGCGCGACCGAGCAGGCCGCGGCGGCCGAGGAAGCGTCGGCGTCGATGGAGCAGATGGCCGCCAACATCAAGCAGAACGCCGACAACGCGACCCAGACCGAGAAGATCGCGCGCCAGTCGTCGCAGGATGCGGAACTGAGCGGTCAGGCGGTCGAGAAGGCGGTCGGCGCGATGCGCACGATCGCCGAGAAGATCGGCATCGTACAGGAGATCGCGCGCCAGACCGATCTGCTGGCGCTCAACGCCGCAGTCGAGGCGGCGCGGGCGGGCGAACATGGCCGCGGCTTCGCGGTGGTCGCCGCCGAAGTTCGCAAGCTGGCCGAACGCAGCCAGACCGCCGCGGGCGAGATCAGCGGCATGTCGGCGGAGACCGTCGCCGCCGCCGTGCAGGCCGGCGAGATGCTGACGCGGCTGGTGCCTGACATCCGCCGTACCGCCGAACTGGTCGCCGAGATCAGCGCGGCCTGTCGCGAACAGGACATCGGTGCCAGCCAGATCAACGAAGCGATCCAGCAGCTCGACAAGGTCACGCAGCAGAACGCCTCGGCTTCCGAGCAGATCTCCTCGACCTCCGAGGAACTGGCCAGCCAGGCCGACGAACTGCAGGAAAGCATCGCCTTCTTCCGTGTCGAGGACGGCAAGCGGCCCGCGCGCCATGCGCCCCGCAGCGTCGCGCGCAGCGCCGCGCCGGCCGCGAAAAAGACGCAGGCACCGCGCGGTGCCTCGATCGCCGAGCAACAGGCCCGCGTCCGCGGCTTCGCGCTCGATCTCACCAATGGTGGCCCTGACGGCGAAGACGCCGAGTTTGGACGTGCAGCATGAGCATGACGAAGCAGGAACTACAGGTCGTGGTCTTCGGCCTCGGGGCGGAGCGCTTCGCGCTGCCGGTCGCCGAGGTCCGCGAGATCCTCGACCATCGACCGGCGTTCCGGATGCCGGACGCTCCGGCGTGGCTGGTCGGCCTCACCGACGTGCGCGGCACCTCGGTGCCGATGATCGATCTGCGCGTGCGGCTCGGCATGGCGGCGGGCGAGACGACCCTCGCGACGCGCGTGCTGGTGGTGGAGGCCCCTGTCGCCGGGGCCGCGCCGCTGGTGCTCGGGCTGGTCGTCGATCGCGTGCTCGACGTCAGCCGTTTCGGCGCCGACGCGATCGAGCCGTCGCCCGATCTCGGCGGCCGCTGGCGCTCGGGGCATGTCGAGGCGATCCTGCGCCGCGACGACGGGTTCGTCGCGCTGCTGGACCTGCCGCGCATCTTCGCGAGCGACGATGCCGATCTGCTCGGCGGCGTCCCGGCGACCGGCGCGCTGGCGGCATGATGCGCGCGGGGGAGCGGGCATGAGCGCGGCGGCGATCGTCGCGCCGGGCGCGGACGTGCTGTCGAAGCGCGATTTCGATCGGATCGCGCGCTACATCTACGCGCAGGCCGGCATCCGGCTGCCGCCCGCCAAGCTGACGATGATCGAAGGCCGGCTGCGGCGGCGCGTCCGCGCCACGCACCGCGCGTCGCTCGGCGAATATTGTGCATGGCTGTTCGAGGACGACAATCTCGACGACGAACGGCAGCATCTGCTGAACGCGGTCACCACGAACAAGACCGACTTCTTCCGCGAACCCAAGCATTTCGACTATCTGCAAGGCGTCGCATTGCCGCAGATGCAGGAGGAGGGGCTGCGGCGGCTGCGGGTGTGGAGCGCGGCCTGCTCGACGGGCGCGGAGCCCTATACGATCGCGATGATCCTCGACGCCTTCGCGCGTGAGCGGCGCGGGCCGGATTACGGCATCCTCGCCACCGATCTCGATACCGAGGTGCTGGCGACCGCGAAGCGCGGCATCTACCCGGCCGCGCAGGTCGAGCCGGTGCCCGCCGCCTTGCGCCAGCGCTACGTGCTGCGCCCGCGCGACCGCGATCGCGACGAGGTGCGGATCGTTCCCGAATTGCGCAGCGCGGTCGGTTTCGCGCAGCTCAACCTGATGAGCGATCATTATCCGGTCGGCGAGCCGATGGACATGATCTTCTGTCGCAACGTCCTGATCTACTTCGACAAGCCGACCCAGGAACAGGTCGTGCGTCGGCTGGCGGCATGTCTGCGGCCGGGCGGGCTGCTGTTCCTCGGCCATTCGGAGTCGGTGGCGGGCTTTACCCTTCCTCTCACCGCGGTCGCCAACACCGTGTTCAAGAAGATCTGATCGGCCATGAAGAAGACCCGCGTTCTGATCATCGACGATAGCGCCAGCGTGCGTCAGGCGATGACCGCGATCCTTTCCGCCGATCCGCAGATCGAGGTGATCGCCGCCGCCGCCGACCCGTTCGCCGCTGCGCGCTACATGCAGGCCGAGGTGCCCGACGTCATCACGCTCGACGTCGAGATGCCGCGCATGGACGGGATCACCTTCCTGCGCCGCTTGATGGCGCAATGCCCGGTGCCGGTGGTGATGTGCTCGTCACTGGTCGAGGAAGGGTCGGAGACCCTGTTGCAGGCGCTGGAAGCCGGCGCGGTCGACGTGATCCTGAAGCCGCGGGTCGGGGTCGCCGATCATCTCGCCGAGGCGCATCTGCTGATCCGCGAGACGGTCAAGGGCGCGGCGCGCGCACAGCTGAGCGCCCGTCGCGCCACGCCGTCGCGGGCGCCGCAGCAGAAGCTGTCCGCCGACGCCGTCCTGCCGCCGCCGAGCGGGCGCGCGATGAGCAAGACCACCGAAATGGTGGTGTGCATCGGCGCGTCGACGGGCGGGACCGAGGCGCTGCGCGAGGTGCTGGAGGCGTTGCCCGCCAACTCGCCCGGCATCGTCATCGTCCAGCATATGCCGGAAAGCTTCACGCGCGCCTTCGCGCGGCGGCTCGACGGGCTGTGCCAGATCGACGTCAAGGAGGCCGAGGACGGCGATACGGTGATGCGCGGCCGCGCGCTGATCGCGCCGGGCGGCTTGCGCCACACGATGCTGGAGCGGCAGGGCGCGCGCTATGTCGTCTCGGTCAAGGAAGGCCCGCTCGTGTCGCGGCATCGCCCGTCGGTCGACGTGCTGTTCCGTTCCGCCGCCCGCAACGCCGGCGCGAACGCGGTCGGGATCATCATGACCGGGATGGGCGACGATGGCGCACGCGGGTTGCTGGAGATGAAGACCGCCGGTGCGCGCACCTTCGCGCAGGACGAGGAAACGTCGATCGTGTTCGGGATGCCGAAGGAAGCGATCGCCCGCGGCGCAGCGGACAAGGTCGTGCCGCTCGGCCGGATCGCGCGCGAATTGCTGACCGCGACCGCGCGCTGAACGAAAGGGAATGGGGATGCTGCTGAGCACGATCGATCCGGCGACCGCCACCGCGCTGCCGCTTGGCGGCCTTGCCGACGATCTCGACCTGTTGATCGGCGATCTCGAGTCGCGGTTCCGCGCGGTCGGTGAGACGCTGGCCTCGACGATCGACACCGTCGACCGGATGGCGACCGGATTGGACGAGGTGCAGCGCGCGCTCTCGCCCGAGGTGGCGGGGGCGGCGGTCGACAAGCTGCGGCAGGCCGCACACCGGCTCGGCACCTTGCCCGAGCAGCGCCGGCAACGCGCGGGCCAGATCGGTGCGCTGACGCTGCGCACGCGCGAGCTGCGCGAGTTGCTGTCCGACGTGGCGGAGCTGCTGCGGACGCTCAGCATCTACGGCATGAACATCAAGATCGCCTCGTCAGGCGAGATGTCGTTCGTGCAATTCGCGACCGGCATGGAGGGCAAGCTCGACAGCGGCCGGCGCGAGCTGAAGCAGTTCGAGCAGGAATTGGCCAGCTTCGGCACCGTCGTGCGCGACGTGAAGGAAGCCGACGACCTGCTCGCCGACGAATGCCGCAAGGTGCCCGCGACCGTGCCGGCCGAATTGTCCGGCAATGCCGACGTCCTCGAACGCCATCTCGAGTCGACCGCACGGATGGCGCGCGACGTGCGCACGATCATGCAGCAGGTGCAGGGCGCGGTTGCGAACATTCTCGGCGCGATTCAGGTCGGCGACAGCGTGCGGCAGCGCGTCGAACATTGCGCGGCGATCCTGCGCGCGGCGCAGGCAGAGGTCGACGCCCCGGGTGCGAGCGCGCATCTGTCGCGGCTGGTCGCAGCACAGATGGCGGGGATCGCGGACGATTTTCGGCGCGAAATGAGCGCATTGGTCGGCTCGCTTGCGCAACTCGGGCCGCTTGCCGAGGGGCTGATGAAGATCATCGCCGCGCAGGCGCAGGGCGAGGAGAGCGAGGCGCTCGGCAAGCTGCAAAGCGGAATCGCCGGACTCGGCCATGTCACCGGCCGGCTGAGCGAGGCGGATCGCCAGCTCGAAGGGCTGACCGCTTATGTCGCGAACACGATCGCCGACCTGTCGCGTGGGCTGGGGCGGATCCAGCGGATCGCGATGGACGTGCAGGATATCTCCACCAACACCCGGCTGCTGTGTCGCCGGCATGGTATCATCGGGCGTGCGGTGGCGGTGATCGCGACCGAGGTGAACCCGTGCGCGACCCGCCTGACGCGGCTGAGCAGCGATATCGAGCGCGTCGTGCAGTCGCTGGGACTGCTCGACCTGCATCCCGACGGCAGCAATGGCGCGGGCGGCTCGACCGGCGCGCTCGACGACGCGTTGGCAGTGGTGCGTAGTGCCTGTGAAACCTCCGACCACGCCATGGCGAATGGCGGCGACGAGGCGCGGCGGATCATCGCCACGCTGCAGGAAGATGTCGGCGCGTTGCAGCACGAACAGGCGTTCGCCGACCAGCTCGATGTCGGTGCGGTGGTGCTCAACCGGCAGGCGATCGAAACCGCGCTGACCCCCGCCGACGAGGCGGCGTTGCAGAGGCTGCTGCCATGGGCGGGCGCGCTCTACACCATGGCTTCGGAACGCGCGATCCACGCGGCGTTCCTGCTGCCCGGCATGGAACCCGCCGCCGCACCTGCGGCGGCGTTCGACGAGGATGACGACGGACTGTTCTGACGCATGCAGGCGGGATCAGTGACTTCTCCCATCCGTTCGTGCTGAGCTTGTCGAAGTACGGGGTGCCGGGCACGCCCTTCGACAGGCTCAGGGCGAATGGCGGTTCTGGTGCATGGCGTCAGATCGGTCGCGACGCAGCGGCACTCACCCGCAGCTGAACTTCACCACCTTGCCCGCCGGATCGCGCTCGACGTTCAGCCGGTCGGGGCGGAAGTCCTCCGTTATCATGTCGCCGCTGCGATAGCTGCGCACCGATCGCGCCCCGCTCAGCCGCTGGGCCTCGGCGGTCGCCTCCGCCGCCGCACGCCCGACCAGCGCCTGCACCGCATTGGCGTCGCACTGCACGCCCGGCGCGGCGGCGTCCGCGACCGGGACCGCCGGCTTCGCACACGCGCCCAGCGCCAGCGCCGCGACCACCCCGACCGCCCGCATCATGCCGCCGCCTCCGTCCGCGTCATCTTCAGCCGCCCGTCCTGCACCGCAAACCCCAGCCGTCCCTCGACCAGATCGAGCGCATCCTGCCCGAACTGGTCGAACCGCCAGCCCTGCAGGATCTGCAAACCCTGCCGCTGCCCCGCCGCGAGCAATTCCAGCTCGTCGCCGCGCGCGAGCAGCCGCGGCGCGACGTCGATGTCGCGGGCGCGGATCTTGAGCAGCAGCTTGAGCAGATCGGCGACCAGCGCACCTTCCTTGCCCAGCCCCGGCTTGCGATCCTCGCGGGGCGGCATCTCGTCGTCGGGCAGCGGCTGTGCGCCCTCGATCGCCGCCATCAGCCGCGCACCGATGTCGTTGCCCGCCCAGGTCTGCGACAGCCCACGCACCTTGGCGAGATCGGCCTGCTTGCGCGGCGCATGGCCGGCGAGATCGGCGATCGTCTCGTCCTTGACGATCCGACCGCGCGGCAGGTCCTTGGCCTGCGCCTCCAGCTCGCGCCACTTGGCGATCGCCTTCAGCCGGCCGAGCACCTCGGGCTTGCGGCTCGACACGCGCACGCGCTTCCACGCGACATCGGGGTCGTTGGCGTAATTGGCCGGATCGGCCAGCCGCTCCATTTCCTGATCCAGCCATGCGCCGCGCCCGGTCTTGCGCAGTCGTTCCAGCATCTTGGGGAAGATCTTCGACAGATGCGTCACGTCGCCGATCGCATATTCGATCTGCCGCGCGTCGAGCGGGCGGCGCGCCCAGTCGGTGAAGCGCGCGCCCTTGTCGATCTGCACGCCCAGCCAGCTGTCGACGAGGTTCGAGTAACCGATCTGCTCGCCCTGACCCAGCGCCATCGCCGCGATCTGCGTGTCGAACAGCGGGTGCGGGGTGCGCCCGGTGAGATTGTAGATGATCTCGATATCCTGCCCGCCGGCGTGGAAGACCTTGAGCACGCCCTCATTGTCGACCAGCAGGTCGAGCAGCGGCCCCAGGTCGAGCCCCGGGGCCATCGGGTCGATCGCGGCGGCCTCCTCGGTATCGGCGATCTGGATCAGGCAGAGCTCCGGATAATAGGTGCTCTCGCGCATGAACTCGGTGTCGACGGTGACGAACGGGGCATCGGCAAGGCGGGCACAGAGATTGGCGAGCGTTGCGCTGTCGGTGATGAGCGGATGGACGTGCATAGACGCTCGTCCATAGACCCGTGCACGCGCCTTGACAAAGTGGGTTGCGACGGGGGAGGGCGGGGGCTGTCAAAAACGCTTCATCGTCGCGCTGGGCGCGGCGACATCAGTCAGAGATCATCCATGCACGCCTATCGCACCCACCATTGCGCCGCGCTGTCCGCCGATCAGGCCGGCGACACCGTCCGCCTCTCCGGCTGGGTGCATCGCAAGCGCGACCACGGCGGCGTGCTGTTCGTCGACCTGCGCGACCATTACGGCATCACGCAGATCGTCGCCGACAGCGACTCGCCGGCGCTGGCGATCCTCGATGCGGTGCGCGTCGAGTCGGTGGTGACGATCGACGGCAATGTGAAGCGCCGCTCCGAAGGCACCGTGAACCCGAACCTCGCCACCGGCGAGATCGAGGTCTATGCGCGCGCCGCGACCGTGCTGTCGGCGGCCGAGGAACTGCCGATGCCGGTCGCGGGCGAGCAGGACTATCCCGAGGACATCCGCCTCCGCTATCGGTTCCTCGACCTGCGCCGCGAGACGCTCCACGCCAATATCGTGCGTCGGACCAAGGTGATCTCCGACATGCGCCGCCGCATGGAGGATGCCGGCTTCACCGAATATTCGACCCCGATCCTCACCGCCTCGTCGCCGGAGGGCGCGCGCGACTTCCTGGTGCCGAGCCGCATTCATCCGGGCAAATTCTACGCGCTTCCGCAGGCGCCGCAGCAATACAAGCAATTGCTGATGGTCGCGGGCTTCGACCGCTATTTCCAGATCGCGCCGTGCTTCCGCGACGAAGACCCGCGCGCCGACCGGCTGCCGGGCGAATTCTACCAGCTCGATCTCGAGATGAGCTTCGTCACGCAGGAAGAGGTGTGGGAGACGATGGAGCCGGTGATCGGCGGCATCTTCGAGAAATTCGCCGACGGCCGCACCGTCACCCCGATCGGCGAATTCCCGCGCATCCCCTATGACGAGGCGATGCTGAAATACGGCAGCGACAAGCCCGATCTGCGTAACCCGCTGCTGATTACCGACGTGTCGTCGCATTTCACGACCTCGGGTTTCGGGCTGTTCGAGAAGATCGTCGGCTCGGGCGGCGTCGTCCGCGCGATCCCGGCGCCGGGCACCGCCGAGAAGAGCCGCAAGTTCTTCGACGAGATGAACGACTGGGCGCGCAGCGAGGGCCACGCCGGGCTTGGTTACGTCACCCGCAAAAACGGCGAGTTCGGGGGGCCGATCGCCAAGAATCATGGCACCGAGGGCATGGAGGCGCTCTATTCCGCGCTCGGTCTTGGTCCCGACGACGGATTGTTCTTCGCCGCGGGCAAGCCGGAACAGGCCGCGAAGCTGGCGGGTCTGGCGCGCACCCGCGTCGCCGACCAGCTCGGGCTGATCGAGCAGGGCGCGTTCCGGCTGTGCTGGATCGTCGACTTCCCCTTCTACGAATATGACGAGGACGAGAAGAAGGTCGAGTTCGCGCACAACCCCTTCTCGATGCCGCAGGGCGGGATGGACGCGCTCAACGGGCAGGACCCGCTGACGATCAAGGCGTATCAGTACGATCTGGTCTGCAACGGTTACGAGATCGCCTCGGGCTCGATCCGCAATCAGTCGCCCGAGCTGATGGTCAAGGCGTTCGAGCTGGTCGGGCTGTCCAAGGCGGATGTCGAGGAGCGGTTCGGCGGCCTCTATCGCGCCTTCCAGTACGGCGCGCCGCCACACGGCGGGATGGCAGCGGGCGTCGACCGCATCGTCATGCTGGTGTGCGACGCGCAGAACCTGCGCGAGGTGTCGCTGTTCCCGATGAACCAGCGCGCCGAGGACCTGCTGATGGGCGCACCGTCGCCCGCCTCGACGAAGCAGCTCCGCGAACTGAGTGTCCGTGTCACGGCAGACGCGCTGAAGAAGGACGCCGCCGCGACGGTCAGTCCGCACGCGGGGTGAGCTTTAGTGGCCAGTCCCGTCATTCCCGCGAAGGCGGGAATCCAGACGCGCAGGTCATCGTTGGAGCCGCTGTCGTCAGCGGTTCTGGATTCCCGCCTTCGCGGGAATGACGGTGTCTCGCCGTCGCCCCTGCGCAGGCAGGGGCCCATGTCTGTCGCGTGGCGCGGAACCGTGTGGACGCATGTCCGGCCCGTGTGTCCGCGCCCGCACACTTCCAATCCACAGCCATAGGCCCCTGCCTGCGCAGGGGCGACGGCTTTTGCGGCAAGGCCAACCCCACAAACAAACGGCCGCCCCGCTCCCGCAAGGGAACGAGGCGGCCGCCTTCACATCACACGCGCTTACGCGGCTTCGTAATGCCCGTCTTCCTGCAGCACGTTCAGCTTGCCGTCCTTGATCGCGAACACCGCGCCGTGGATCTTCAGCGAGCCGTCCTCCAGCCGCTGCTGGACGAACGGGAAGGTCTTGAGGTTCTTGATCGACACCTTCACGCCCTCGCGCTCCAGTGCGGTCTGCCCCTCGGGGCCGTCGCCATGTTCGGCGATCACCTTCTCGCGCGCTTCGTCGAGCAGCTTGATCCATTCGGCGACGAACCCGCCTTCACCCGGCTTGGCGTCGCGCAGCGCGCCCGAGAGCGACGCCTTGACGCCACCGCACTGGCCGTGGCCCAGCACCAGGATCTCGTCGACCTTCAGCACCGTCACCGCGAACTCGACCGCCGCCGAGACGCCATGCAGACCGCCCGACGGATCGAACGGCGGCACGAGGTTGGCGACGTTGCGCACCACGAACACCTCGCCCGGCACCGTGCCGAAGATCGTCGCCGGATCGACGCGGCTGTCGGAGCAGGCGATCACCATCACCTTGGGCGCCTGACCCTCGGCCAGCTTGCTCCAGCTCTCGCGCTCCTCGATCCATTCGTTGCCGCGGAAGCGGTAATAGCCCTCGATCAGGTCGTGGAACTTTCTCATGCGGTAAAAGCCCTTCGTTGTTTCGGGTGGAAGTAAACGCTATCTGCTGCCCATGAACGACATGACCCCGCTCCCGGCTCCCCAGCGGCAACGCAAGCCCGACTGGATTCGGGTAAAAGCCCCGACCAGCGAGGGCTTCGCCGCAACTCGCGCGCTGATGCGCTCGAAGAGCCTGACGACGGTGTGTGAAGAGGCCGCCTGCCCGAACATCGGGGAGTGCTGGACCAAGAAGCATGCCACCGTCATGATCCTCGGCGACACGTGTACGCGCGCCTGCGCCTTCTGCAACGTGAAGACGGGGATGCCGCGCGCGGTCGATCCGATGGAACCGCAGAACGTCGCCGATGCGGCGGCGCAGATGGGGTTGGCGCATATCGTCGTGACCTCGGTGGATCGCGACGATCTGCCCGATGGCGGTGCGAAGCAGTTCGTGAGGGTCATCGAGGCCATCCGTCGCACCAATCCAAATACCACGATC
This sequence comes from Sphingomonas phyllosphaerae, assembly GCA_036946405.1. Taxonomy (NCBI): domain Bacteria; kingdom Pseudomonadati; phylum Pseudomonadota; class Alphaproteobacteria; order Sphingomonadales; family Sphingomonadaceae; genus Sphingomonas; species Sphingomonas phyllosphaerae. The sequence continues at coordinate 1,480,023 of JAQIJC010000001.1, forward strand.
GAAATTCTGACCCCCGATTTCCGCAACAAGCATGAGGCGGCGGTCGAGGCAATCGTTGCCGCACGTCCGGACGTATATAATCACAATCTGGAAACCGTGCCCCGGCTGTATCCGACCATCCGGCCCGGTGCGCGTTATTATGCATCGCTGCGATTGCTTGAAAGCGTCAAGAAACTTGATCCATCGATCTTCACCAAGTCCGGGATCATGCTCGGTCTGGGCGAGGAACGGCTGGAAGTTCATCAGGTGATGGACGACATGCGCTCCGCCGACATCGATTTCCTGACGATGGGTCAGTATCTCCAGCCGACGCCGCGCCACGCCAAGGTCGCCGCTTTCGTCACCCCGGCGGCGTTCGACGCTTATGCCGCGATCGGGCGCGCCAAGGGTTTCCTGCTGGTCGCCTCGTCGCCGCTGACGCGGTCGAGCTATCACGCCGGTGACGATTTCGCGAAGATGAAGGCAGCGCGCGACGCGAAGCTGGCCGCGCGCGTCTCCGCCTGATCCGGAATGCCCAAGCATAGCGAGACGCGGCGGCTGCCCTACACGCCGGAGCAGATGTTCGACCTGGTCGCGGATGTGCGGCGCTACCCGGAATTCCTGCCGTGGGTCAGCGCGATGCGCGTCCGCAAGGACACGCCTGAGGAAACGCTCGCCGACATGATCGTCGGCTTCAAGGGGCTGCGCGAGACCTTCACCTCGAAGGTGACGAAGCAGCACCCCGAGACGATCCGCGTCGAATATATCGAGGGGCCGCTCAAGTACCTGAACAACGACTGGCGATTTCGCGCGGACGGAGAGGGCGGGTGCCTCGTCGATTTCTCGGTCGATTTCGCGTTCAAGAACCGGATGTTCGAGATGCTCGCCGGGCAGGTGTTCGGCGTCGCGCTGCGCCGGATGATCGGCGCGTTCGAGGAACGCGCGGCGAAGCTCTACGGCGCGTCGGGCAGCAGCAGCTCCAGCGCGCACAGCGCCGCCTGAAGCCGCACCCCGCCGCGGCCGAGATCGCCGAAGAAGCGCTTGTCGGCGATCACGTCCGCGGGATCGCCGCCGCGCTCGGCGCGCGCGAACACCACGGTGCCAACCGGCTTCTTCTCGCTGCCGCCGCCCGGCCCGGCGACGCCGGTGATCGCGACCGCGACATCGGCGTCCGACTTGGCGAGCGCGCCCTGCGCCATGCTCCACGCCACCGCGATCGACACCGCGCCGAACGTGTCGAGCACGTCGCCGCTGACGTTGAGCAGCTTCTGCTTGGCGGAGTTGGAATAGGTCACGAACCCGGCCTCGACCACGTCGGACGAGCCGGGGATTTCGGTCAGCGCCGCCGCGACCAAGCCGCCGGTGCAGCTTTCGGCGACCGCGACACGGCGTCCGGCGGCGCGGTTCGCCTCGACCACGCGGCGCGCGGCGTCGACCAATTCCTGTGGCAAGGTGATGTCGTTCATCGTGCGGCCCCCGCCGGGCACACCGGCAGATCGGGGATGTCGGTACGCTTCCCCTTGTTCTTCTCGGACTTCAGATATTGCAGCGTCGCGACCACGATTCCGGCGGTGTTGCGCGCCGGCAGCGGCTCGAGCAGCGTGACCAGCCGGTCGAGCGTCGGGCAATCGCCGGCCTGGATGCGCCCGGTAATCTGCGGCGCGAAAAGCGAGGTGAGCATCGGGCGCGCATAGTCGCTGAGCAGCAGCAGTTCCACCGCCGGATCGCTGAGCTTCGCGATCGCGGTGCGCGCCGCCGGCCAGGCGCGATCGGCCTCGCGGTCGTATTTGGCGAGGAACTCGCCGCTCTGTCGCTTGAGCAGGCTGGTCGCGGGCAGCGCCGCGCAGACCCGCCCGGCATCGCGGATGATCTCGGGCATCGCCACCAGCGCGATCGACTCGGCGTCGGTGGTGCTCAGGCACGGCGTCTGCGCTGCGGCGGCCGGTGCCGCCAGCATCGCGACCAGTGCGCACAACCCCGCGACGCGCTTCATGCCCGACTCCCACGCGGCAGCTCGATGGTCGCGACGGCCTGTGCCGCGATGCCCTCGCCACGGCCCGTGAACCCTAGTCGCTCGGTGGTGGTCGCCTTCACGCTGACCCGATCGGTCGAGAGGCCCAGAAGTTCCGCGATCCGCGCCTGCATCGCCGCGCGATGCGGTCCGATCTTGGGCGCCTCGCACATCAGCGTCAGGTCGACGAACGTGATCCGGCCGCCGCGCCCCTCGACCAGCGAGCGCGCGTGCGAGAGGAACTGCCCCGATTCGGCACCACGCCATTGCGGATCGCTCGGCGGGAAGTGCGTGCCGATATCGCCCGCCGCGATCGTGCCGAGCACCGCGTCGGTGATCGCGTGGAGCGCGACATCGGCGTCGCTATGCCCCGACAGGCCCTGATGATGCGGGATCAGCACGCCGCCGAGCCACAATTCCTCGCCATCCTCCAGCCGGTGGACGTCGAAGCCGCTCGCCGAGCGCGTCTCGGTCGCGACGCGCGCCTCGGCGACCGCGAAATCGGCGGGATAGGTAATCTTGTCCAGCATCGTGTCGCCTTCGACCATCGTAACGCTTTTGCCCAGCGCGCGCACCATCTGCGCATCGTCAGTGGCAACCGGTCCGTCCCATGCGGCATGCGCGGCGGCGAGTGTGTCAACGCGGAACGCCTGCGGGGTCTGGACGCGGCGCAGCGTCTCGCGCGCGATGGTCGCGTTGTCGGTCGACACCAGCGTGTCGGCGACCGGCAGCACCGGGATCGCGCCCTCCGCCTGATCGAGCGCGGCGAGCAGCCGGTCGATTACCGCCGCGGGCACGAACGGCCGCGCCGCGTCATGGACCAGTACGCGCGTTGCGTCGCCCAGCGCGGCAAGGCCGGCGGCGACGCTGTCGCGCCGCTCCGCACCGCCCGTCACCCACGCGGCATCGGGCAGCGCGGCGCGCAGCAGCGGCTCCTGTCCGGGCGAGACGACGACCAGCACGCGCTCGATCGCAGGGTGCGCGGCGAGCGCGTCGTAACTCCACGCCAGCATCGCGCGACCCGCGATGGGCGCGAATTGCTTGGGAAGCGTGCTGCCGCTGCGGGAGCCGGTGCCGGCGGCGACGATAAGGGCGACCGTGGTCATGTGCGCGCCCCTAAAGGAGGATCGAGCGCGAGGGAATGGCCCTCCCTCCTGTCTGTGACGCTGCTGGCATGTAGAGTTTGCGGAGGGAAGCCGGGCCCCCTCCCCGTTCGCCCTGAGCTTGTCGAAGGGCGTGCCCCGGACGCACGTGCTTCGACAGGCTCAGCACGAACGGGGAGGGGGGTAGCCGCCCCGTGCGAGGCCTCGCTCCCAACCTTGCCCGAATCGCCGGAATCGCCTATCTGCCCATTTTTCAGGCAGCTTCCGAAATCCTATGCTCCGACCCATTCAGATCGGCGACGTCCGCATCGACGAACCCGTCGTCCTCGCGCCGATGACCGGCGTGACCGATCAGCCGTTCCGCACGCTCGTCCGCCGCTACGGCTCGGGGCTCAACGTCACCGAGATGATCGCCAGCCAGGCCGCGATTCGCGAGACGCGCCAGTCGATCCAGAAGGCGGCGTGGCACCTGTCCGAGGAACCGGTGTCGATGCAGCTCGTCGGCTGCACCCCCTATGAGATGGCCGAGGCCGCCAAGCTGGCGCGCGACAAGGGCGCGGCGATCATCGACATCAACATGGGCTGCCCGGTCCGCAAGGTGACCAACGGCGACGCCGGCTCGGCGCTGATGCGCGACCTGAAGCTCGCGACGCAGCTGATCGCGGCGATCGTCGCGGCGGTCGACGCGCCGGTGACGCTCAAGATGCGGATGGGCTGGTGCCACGACAGCCTCAACGCTCCCGAACTCGCGCGGATCGCCGAGGATCTCGGCGTGCAGATGGTCACCGTCCACGGCCGCACCCGCAACCAGATGTACAAGGGCAGCGCCGACTGGCGCTTCATCCGTTCGGTCAAGGATGCGGTGGCGATCCCGGTGATCGCCAATGGCGACATCTGCTCGATCGAGGATGCGGGCGCGGCGCTGGAGCAATCGGGTGCCGACGGGATCATGATCGGGCGCGGCGCCTATGGTCGTCCGTGGCTGCTCGCGCAGGTCATGCACTGGCTGCGCACCGGCGAGCGGCTGCCCGACCCGTCGCTTGACGAGCAATATCGAGTCATTGCCGAACATTATGACGCGATGCTGGAGCATTACGGCACCTTCACGGGCGTCAACATGGCGCGTAAGCACATCGGCTGGTACACCAAGGGGCTGAACGGCTCGGCGGAGTTCCGCAACCGCGTCAACCAGGAGCCCGACGCCGATCGCGTCAAGGCGATGCTTGCCGACTTCTACGCGCCCTATCGGCTGAGCGCTGCGGCGTGATGCTCGAGACGCGCGGGCCGGAGGCGGCGGAGCTGCTCGCCGCGCTGCCGGTCGCGGTGCTGGTGGTCGACGCCGCGGACCGGATCGCGCGCGTCAATGCCGAGTGCGAGACGCTGTTGAACCTGTCGGAACGCGCGATGATCGGCCAGCCGCTGGCCGCGATCCTGTCCTTTCCCGATGCCGAGGCGCGCCGCGACGCGCACGCCTTCGCGATCTTCGACGCCGATGTGGAGACGGCCCGCGGGCTTCGGCTGCGCGTCGACCTGATCGAGGCGGCGGTGGTCGATCATCCCGGCTGGCGCACGATCACGCTCCACCATGCCGGCGCGTCGCGGCGGCTCGGCGTCTCGACCGATCGCGCTGCGGCTGCGCGCTCGGCGGTCGGCGCGGCGGCGATGCTCGCGCACGAGATCAAGAACCCGCTGTCGAGCATCCGCGGCGCGGCACAGCTGATCGCGGACGGCGTCGACACCGCCGAGCTGACGCAATTGATGATCGCCGAGGTCGACCGGATCACCGCGCTGATCGACCATATGGAGGACTTTACCGACACCCGCCCGCGCGAGGTGTCGTCGATGAACATCTATCCGCTGCTCGCGCACGCACGCGGCGTCGCGCTGGCCGGCTTCGCGCGCGGCGTGGCGATCGAGGAACGCTACGATCCCTCTTTGCCGCCGGCGATGGGCAACAGCGACTCGCTGCTGCAGGTGATCCTCAACCTGCTCAAGAACGCCGCCGCCGCGCTTGGCGAGCGTGGCGAGCGCCGCATCACGCTCGCCACCGCGTATCGCCACGGCGTCACGGTCGCGGCGGGGAAGGGACGCGGCCGCACGCCGCTGCCGATCGAGATCTGCGTGATCGACAGCGGGCCGGGCGCGCCCCCCGACATCGCGGATCATTTATTCGACCCCTTCGTGTCGGGCCGGCCGGAGGGCAAGGGGCTGGGGCTCGCTTTGGTCGACAAGCTGGTCCGCGACATGGGCGGGATCGTGCAATATTCGCGCGAGGGCACGCCGCATCAGACCGTGTTCCGCATCCTGCTTCCGAGGGCGAGCGCATGACGCGCGTTCTGCTGGTCGACGACGACGACGCGATCCGCACCGTCGTCGCGCACGCGCTGCGTCGTGCCGGGCACGAGGTGCGCACCGCAGCGACGCTTGCCGAGCTGGAGCGCGAGCTGGCCGGCCATCCGCCCGACGTACTGCTCAGCGACGTCGTGCTGCCCGACGGCGACGGGATCGACCATGTCGCGCAGGTGCTGGCGGCGCGCCCCGATCTGCCGGTGATCGTGCTGTCGGCGCGCAACACGCTGACCACCGCGGTCCGCGCTACCGAGGCCGGCGCTTATGACTATCTCCCCAAGCCCTTTGACCTCGACACGCTGACCCGCACCGTCGCCGCGGCGCTCGCGCGCGGCGGGCGCAGCGGCGAGACGCTGGCGAGCGACGACGATCCCTCATTGCCGCTGATCGGGCGCTCGCCGGCGATGCAGGACGTGTACCGCGTGATCGCGCGCGTCGTCTCGAACGACCTCACCGTGCTGGTGTCCGGCGAATCGGGCACCGGCAAGGAGCTGGTCGCGCGCGCGATCCACGATCTCGGCGCGCGCCGCGCTGCGCCGTTCGTGCCGATCAACATGGCCGCGATCCCGCGCGAGCTCATCGAGGCGGAATTGTTCGGCCACGAACGCGGCGCGTTCACCGGCGCGGCGCAGCGCAACGCCGGCCGCTTCGAGCAGGCGGCGGGCGGCACCCTGTTCCTCGACGAGATCGGCGACATGCCGATCGAGGCGCAGACCCGGCTGCTGCGCGTGCTGCAATCGGGCGAGTTCACCACCGTCGGCGGCGCGCGCACGATCCGCGCCGACGTCCGCATCGTCGCCGCCACCAACCGCGACCTGCAACAGGCGGTGGCGAGCGGGCAGTTCCGCGAAGATCTCTATTATCGCCTCAACGTCGTGCCCGTCGCGCTCCCGCCCTTGCGTGAACGCCGCGGCGACGTTGCGGAGCTTGCCCGGCATTTCCTCGATCGCGCTGCCGCCGAGGGGCTGCCCCGCAAGACGCTGGACGAGGCCGCCGTCGCGGTGCTGGAGGCGCATGACTGGCCCGGCAACGTCCGCGAACTGGAAAATCTGATGCGCCGGCTCGCGGCCTTGTCGCGTGACGACCGGATCGGTGCAACCGAGCTGGGCGCGACGATCGGCGGCGGTGCGCCGGTCGAGGCCGCGGCCGATCCGGGGATCGAGGCGGCGGTGCGCGCGATGATCGAGCGGCTGGCGCGGCAGGAACCGCGCGCGCTCGACGACGGCTCGCTCTATGCGCGGATCATCGGCGAGGTCGAACGCCCGTTGATCGAGGCGATGCTGGCGCGCCACGGCGGCAACCAGCTCCGCGCCGCCCGCGCGATCGGCCTCAACCGCAACACGCTGCGCAAGCGACTGGACATGCTCGGCATCGACGTTTGAGGTTGGTCTGGGATCGTCCCGATTCTCCGTCCCCCCGGACGTGATCCGGGGTCCCGCTTCCTGGCCACGCCCGTAACGCTTGAACGCGGGGCCCCGGATCACGTCCGGGGTGACGAGGGATGGGCATACCGGCTCCACCCGCTTCCTGATCTGCATCACTCATCGGCAATTATGTGTTTTCCATGCAACACTGATGCTGTAGCGAGGGGGGAATGTTCGCAGGAGTGACATCCTCCTCCGCTTCCCCGCCCGGCGCGCTGCGCCGTGTAGGCGTGACACCGGCGATCGAGCTGATGGTGCTCGCCGCCGCGGTGGCGGTGGCGCTCGTCAGCTATTTCGCACTACGCGGGGAGGGCGATCCCGGCCGGTTGCTCGCGCCGCCTTTGGTCGCCTCGCTGCTCGTCGCCAATCTCGTCTGCGGAATCGCGCTGATGATGCTGTTCGGCCGGCGCGTCGCGCTGCGCCGCGCAGAGCGGTCGCCGGTCGGCGCGGGCGGCCGGCTGCACGTCCGGCTGGTGCTGCTCTTTTCGCTGGTCGCGGCAGTGCCGGCGCTGCTGGTGACGATCTTCGCCTCGCTGCTGTTCCAGTACGGCGTGCAATTCTGGTATTCGGATCGCGCGCGCGGCATGTTCGAGAACGCCGCCTCGATCGCGCAGGACAGCTATAGCCGGGAGATCGAGCGGGTGTCGCGCGAAGGTGGCACGATGGCGGGCGACCTTGCCAATTACCTCCGCGAAATGCCGATCGACAGCAAGCGCTTCCAGGAAGGATTGTTCTACCAGCTCTATTTGCGCAACCTGTCCGAGGCGCTCGTCGTCCAGCGCGGCGACGATGGCGAGATCCGGACGCTCGCCTTTGCCACTCCCTACAAAGGCGGGCTGGAAGGTGTCGTCAAACCGGACATGATCCGGCAGCTTGAGGGCGGCGCCAGCAGCGTTGTCGTCCGGCGGGCCGATCGCGTCGGGGCGCTGACCAAGCTCGAATATCAGCCGAACACCTACCTTTACACGGCCCGCGTTCTCGAAAAGCAGTTCGAGACGCAGACCAACCGCGGCGCGGCAGTGCTCGCCGATTACCGGCAGCTCATCGCCCGCGCGCGTTCGCTGCAACTGCAGTTCAACGCCGCGCTACTGATCGTCTCGCTGCTGATCGTCGGCGTGGCGGTGTGGATCGCGCTCACCGTCGCCGACCGGCTCGTCCGCCCGGTCGGCGAATTGGTCGACGCCGCGCGCCGCGTCGAGGGCGGCGATCTGTCGGCGCGCGTCCCCGAGACGCTGGAACGCGACGAGATCGGCACGCTGTCCAATGCCTTCAACAGCATGACCGCGCGGCTGGTCGCGCAGAACACCGCGCTCGTCACCGCCAACGCACAGCTCGACAGCCGCCGCGCGCTGATCGAGGCGGTGATGTCGGGCGTGTCGGCGGGGGTGATCTCGATCGACGCGCGCGATCGCACGATCCGGCTCATCAACAGCTCGGCGCAGACGTTGATGGGGCTCGCCGAGCCGCCGGTCGGGCGCAAGCTGTTTGACGTTGCACCAGAACTCGACGCGCTGCTCGACCAGCCGGGGCGCGAGGCGGCGGTGCAGCTCAACGTCGCGGGCGAGATGCGCACCTTCGCGGCGCGGATCGCGCGCGACGGCAGCGGCCCGATCATCACCTTCGACGACATCACGCAGCAACTTACCGATCAGCGCCGCGCTGCCTGGGCGGACGTTGCACGCCGTATCGCGCATGAGATCAAGAACCCGCTCACTCCGATCCAGCTTGCCGCCGAACGGCTCCAGCGTCGTTATGGCGGCAAGATCGATCCCGCTGACACCACCTTCGCGCGCCTTACGGACACGATCGTGCGACAGGTCGGCGACCTTCGGCGGATGGTCGACGAATTCTCGTCGTTCGCGCGGATGCCCAAGCCGATGTTTCGCGACGAGTCGCTGGTGGATATCGCGCGCCAGACGATGTTCCTCCACGAAGTCGCGCACCCCGGCATCCGCTTCGTGCTCGACCACGCCGACCCCGCGCCGTCATTGGTCTGCGACCGCCGCCAGCTCGGACAGGCACTGACCAATATCGTCAAGAATGCGGTCGAGGCGGTCGAGGAGGCCGACGCGAGCGAGGCGAGCATCACCATGACGCTGGCCGAAGCGGACGGCCGCGTAACGATCGCGGTCGCCGATACCGGGGTCGGCCTGCCGCTGGAGCGCGACCGAATCGTCGAGCCCTATATGACCACCCGCGCGCGCGGCACCGGGCTGGGCCTCGCGATCGTCAAGAAGATCGTCGAGGAACATTTCGGGACGATCAGCTTCGCGGATCGCCCCGGCGGCGGGACGATCGTCACTTTGTCCTTCGACACCGCCCCGCTCGCCGCGCTGGCCAGCGACGAGCATCTTCCTTCCCACGACGACGATCGCACGATCGCGGCGTTGACCAGAAATCGGATCTGAGCCCCATGGCGATCGACATCCTCGTCGTCGACGACGAACTCGACATTCGCGAACTCGTAGCCGGCGTGCTCGAGGACGAAGGCTATGACACGCGCATGGCCGGCGATAGCGACGCCGCGCTGGAGGCGATCGCGACGCGCCGCCCCAGTCTCGTGCTGCTCGACGTGTGGCTGCAGGGCTCGCGGCTCGACGGGCTCGACCTTCTCGAGGAGATCAAGCGCCGCGATCCATCGATTCCGGTGCTGGTGATCTCGGGGCACGGCACGCTCGACACCGCGGTCGCCGCGATCCGTAAAGGAGCCGCCGATTTCATCGAGAAGCCGTTCCAGGCCGAACGCCTCCTGCTGATGGTCGAGCGCGCGACCGAGACCGAGCGGCTGCGCGCCGAAGTCGCGTCGCTGCGTGCCGCGACGGGGCGCGGCACCGATCTGACCGGCAGCTCTACCGCTATCAACGCGGTCCGCGCGACCCTCAAGCGCGTGGCGGCGACCGGCAGCCGCGTGCTCATCATGGGCCCGGCCGGCGTCGGCAAGGAAGTCGCGGCCCGTCTGCTCCACGGCTGGAGCCAGCGCGCGCACGCCAATTTCGTGATCGCCAGCACCGCGGGGATGAATCCGGAGCGGATCGAGGAAGAGTTGTTCGGGGTCGAGGAGAGCGGCGACCTCGTTCGCACCGGGCTGCTCGAACAGGCGCATGGCGGGACCTTGTTCCTTGACGAGATCGCCGACATGCCCGCCGCGACGCAGGCGCGCATCCTGCGTGTGCTGACCGACCAAAGCTTCACCCGCGTCGGGGGGACGCGCGTCGTCAAGGTCGACGTCCGCGTCGTCTCCGCCACCGCGCGCGACCTGAGCGTCGAGATCGCCGAGGGCCGGTTCCGCGAGGACCTCTATTACCGGCTCAACGTCGTGCCGGTGACGATCCCGCCGCTCGCCGAGCGCCGCGAGGACATTCCCGCGCTGGTCGAGCATTTCGCCGCGCATTACGCCGCCGACCGCCGCGTGCCCCCGCCGGAGATCGCCACCGACGCGCTGGTCGCGCTGCAATCCTACGAGTGGCCGGGCAACGTCCGCGAGCTGCGCAACGTCGTCGAGCGGACGATCATCCTCGCGCCCGGCGACCGCATCGGCCGCATCGACCTCGACCTGCTCCCCGCCGAGGTGCTCGGCACGCAGGACGCCGGCACCGGCGCGAGCGCGATCATGGGCGCACCCTTGCGCGAGGCGCGCGAGACGTTCGAGCGCGAATACCTTCGTGTCCAGATCCGCCGCTTCTCGGGCAACATCTCGCGCACTGCCAGCTTCATCGGCATGGAACGCTCGGCACTCCATCGGAAGCTCAAGCTGCTCGGCATCACCGAGACACGCGAAGACTGATCCCGCCGTCACCCCGGCGAAGGCCGGGGTCCAGTTGGGAAGGCCGTCGTAAGGAAGCGCTGCGCGTCGTCACAATCGTTCTGCAGCTGGACCCCGGCCTTCGCCGGGGTGACGTAAGAGCTGTCCTACACCGTCCAACATCCGCTACGATCGACGCGGTCCCGCCGCTCGCCCGCCACCGAAACCGCGCGCCAACCCCGTTTGGCGCCACCTTCGCAAACTTCCGCCGCGCGCGCCGCCCGCATCTGGACGTTCGCCGACCGGAACCCTAACTTACGCCTGTCGTATTCCGATGCGATGCCACCGACGCCGGCAACGGCGCATCTCGCGGGGAACCTCCCGCCAAGAACAAGGACATTCTCTTCATGGCCGACAAGCCGACGTCGCTTCAGGACCTGTTCCTCAACGCGCTGCGCAAGTCCAAGACGCCCGTCACCATGTTCCTCGTCAAGGGGGTCAAGCTTCAGGGCATCGTCACCTGGTTCGACAATTTCTCGGTGTTGCTGCGCCGCGATGGCCAGTCGCAGCTGATCTACAAGCACGCGATCTCGACGATCATGCCCGCCGGCCCGGTCGACGTCGCCGGGATCGTCGGCCAGATGAATGACAATCCGCGCAAGCAGCCGCTGCTCCAGGACATCTTCCTCAACGCGGTCCGCAAGTCCGAGGACCCGGTGACGATGTTCCTCGTCAATGGCGTGATGCTGCAGGGCGCGATCGCCGGCTTCGACCTGTTCTGCATGTTGCTCCAGCGCGACGGCATGGCGCAGCTCGTCTACAAGCATGCGGTGTCGACCATCCAGCCGTCGCGCCCGCTCAACCTCTCCGACACCGGCGAGGATGACGACGATTCCGACGACGACGCGGAGGATTGATCCACTGTCCGTGACTTCCGGCTTTGAGCGCGACCGCGACGAATTCACCCGCGGCGCCCGCGCGATCGTCGTCTACCCCGACCTCGGCGGATCGAGCCGCGACGCCGAGGCGCGGCTTGAGGAAACCGCCGGGCTCGCCGAGGCGATCGGCGTGCTCGTCGTCGACCGGGTCGCACTCCGCATCCGCACCCCGCGCGCCGCGACCCTGCTCGGGTCTGGGCAGATCGAGGAACTCGCCGCGCGCGCGCGGATGGAGGAGGCCGGGCTGATCGTCGTCGACGGCAGCTTGACCCCGATCCAGCAGCGCAACCTCGAAACCGCGCTCGAAGCGAAGGTGATCGACCGCACCGGGCTGATCCTCGAAATCTTCGGCGAGCGCGCCGCGACCGCCGAGGGGCGGTTGCAGGTCGAGCTGGCGCACCTCGATTATCAATCGGGTCGGCTGGTGCGCAGCTGGACCCATCTCGAACGCCAGCGCGGCGGCTTCGGCTTCCTCGGCGGTCCGGGCGAAACGCAAATCGAGGCCGACCGCCGGCTGATCCGCGACCGCATGGCGCGGCTGCGGCGCGAGCTGGATCAGGTCACCCGCACCCGCGGACTTCACCGCGAGCGCCGGCAGCGCGCGCCATGGCCGGTGATCGCGCTGGTCGGCTACACCAACGCCGGCAAGTCGACGCTCTTCAACCGCCTGACCGGCGCGCACGTCATGGCGGAGGACCTGCTGTTCGCGACGCTCGACCCGACGTTGCGGCAGGTGTCGCTGCCCGGCATCGACAAGGCGATCCTGTCCGATACGGTGGGGTTCGTCTCGGAACTGCCGACGCAATTGGTCGCGGCGTTCAAGGCGACGCTGGAGGAGGTCGTGTCCGCCGACCTGCTCGTCCACGTCCGCGACGTCGCCCACCCGGACAGCGCGGCGCAAAAGGCCGATGTCGAGAGCGTGCTCGCCGAGGTCGGGGTGACCGAGACGACTCCGGTGATCGAGGCGTGGAACAAGCTCGACCTGCTGGATGGCGACGCACGCGATGATCTGCTCGCTGAAGCGGCGCGGCGCGACGACGTGGTGCCGCTCTCCGCGCTAACCGGCGAGGGTGTCGACGCGCTGGTCCGTCACATCGGCGACCTGCTGACGCAGGGGCACGTCCGCTACACGCTGGCGCTGGATGCGGCGGACGGGGCAGGGGCGGCGTGGCTCCACGCGCACGGCGAGGTGCTCGACAGTTATGTCGAGGACGAGCGCATGGTCTACGAGGTCCGCATGTCGCCAGCCGACCATGAACGCTTCCTCACGCGCGGGGAGTGATCCTTCCCGTCATCCCCGCGCAGGCGAGACTTCTGCGAACGTCATCCGTCATGCCGGACTTGTTCCGGCATCCACCGATCCGCGAACCCGCCAGCCAATGATGTCGAGGAACAGTGGACCCCGAAACAAGTCCGGGGTGACGGAGTACCGGGGACGATTTCCGGACCTTCGCAGAGGTCTCGCGCATGCGGGGATTCAGACGTGCCGGTGTCCGTGAGATTCGGGACGTCAGAGGTTCTGGATCCCCGCCCGCGCGGGGACGACGAACGCCTCTGAGGTCGTCGCCCCTGCTTCCGCCTCCGCCTCTGCCTTGACCCTCACCCACAGCGCCTCTTTCTCAGCCAGCGGCATCCCGGCGAACGCTGCCCCGGCCGCCGCCTCCATCGCCCGGAAGCGTCGCTCGAACTTCCCCGTCGCCGCACGCAACGCCGCCTCCGGTTCGACGCCCAGATGCCGCGCCCAGTTCACCACCGCGAACAGCACGTCGCCGACTTCGTCCGCCACCTCGGCCGGCGTCGTCGCCGCCGCGACCTCGGCCAGCTCCTCGTCGATCTTGGCCCGCGGGCCCTCGGTATCCGGCCAGTCGAATCCGATCCGCGCCGCACGGTTCTGGATCTTCTCGGCGCGCAGCAGCGCCGGCAACCCTCGCGCCACGCCGTCCAGCGGGCTTGCCGCGCCCTTGGCGGCGCGCTCGGCGGCCTTGACCTCTTCCCAGCGATGATGCCCGCCCTCGGCCTCGCCGCGGAAGATATGCGGGTGCCGGCGCTCCATCTTGTCGCTGATCGCCGCCGCCACGTCGTCGAACGCGAATGCGCCCGCCTCTTCGGCGATGCGGCTGTGGAACACGACCTGCAGCAGCAGGTCACCCAATTCCTCCTTCAACTCGGCCAGATCACCGCGCTCAATCGCGTCGGCGACCTCATAGGCTTCTTCGATCGTATAGGGCGCGATCGTCGCGAAGGTCTGTGCGCGGTCCCATTCGCAACCGTCCGGCCCACGAAGCCGCGCCATGATGGCGATCAGCCGTTCGATCATCTCCGCTTTCCTCGTCGACGGGCGCGCGATCCGCGCGCCACCTGTGCACGCTGGTGGCGCGCGCGGCGCGATCACGCAACTGTCGTCACGGCATCGTGGGACCTCTCCCCGAGAATGACGCTAGCGCGGGGTCTTTCCGCGCCACCGCAAGGACCGGGCGTTGAGCGCATGGAGATCGACCGCATCATTCGCCACCGCCTCTCCCAGCGCGATCGCGGCGTCCAGCACCGCGTCCGGTGCGTGCGCATAGGCGGGGCGGCGGGAAATGTGATCGTACCAGCGCCCGCCACAGGCATGGTCAAGCAGGATCCGCTGGAAGCAATGATCCGCGAGCACCGGCCAGTCGCGCGAGCGCGCGAGGTGCGGCAGCGTCTCGCGCGTCAGGGTGAGCCAGCGCCGTTCGCGCGCGTCACGCCCGGCGCGGAAGTGAGGAAGGTCCGCCATCGCCGTATAACGCCGCATCCGCGCCGGCGCTTGCGTACAGGCGAACAAAAAGCGGGGGTTGCCATCGGCAGCCCCCGCTTCGTCGCGGATCAGGCGTCAGCGAAGCACCACGGCGCCCGCGTCAGATGTGGATCGGCTTGCCCTGTACCGCCATCGCGGCTTCCTTGACGGCTTCCGAATGCGTCGGGTGCGCGTGGCAGGTGTAGGCGATGTCCTCGCTGGTCGCGCCGAACTCCATCGCCTGCGCCGCCTGCGCGATCATCGTGCCCGCGACGCTCGCGATGCACCACACGCCCAGCACGCGGTCGGTCTTGGCGTCGGCAATCACCTTCACCAGCCCGTCCGGCTCGTGGTTGGTCTTGGCGCGGCTGTTCGCCATCATCGGGAACTTGCCGACCTTGATCTGGCCCTGCTCGCGCGCGGCTTCCTCGGTCAGCCCGACGCCAGCGATCTCGGGCCAGGTATAGACGACCGACGGGATGATCGCATGGTTCACGATGCCGTGCTGACCGGCGATGTTCTCCGCCACCGCAATGCCTTCGTCCTCGGCCTTGTGCGCGAGCATCGGGCCGGGGACGACGTCGCCGATCGCCCACACGCCGTCCGCCTTGGTGCGGAAATCGTGGTCGATCTCGATCTGGCCGCGCTGGTTGGTCGACAGGCCGGCGGCCTCAAGGTTGAGCCCGTCGGTATTCGGACGACGCCCGATCGACACCAGCACATGGCTCGCCTCGATCGTCGTCGCGTCGCCACCCGCGGCGGGCTCGACGGTCAGGATCGCCTTGTCGCCCTCGACCTTGATCGCGGTGACCTTGGTCGACAGCTGGAAGTCGATGCCCTGCTTCTTGAAGATCTTGTTCGATTCCTTACGGATGTCGCCGTCGAACCCTGGCAGGATCTGGTCGAGATATTCGACGCACGTCACCTTTGCGCCGAGGCGGCGCCACACGCTGCCCAGCTCAAGCCCGATCACCCCGCCGCCGATCACGACCAGATGCTCCGGAACGGTCGGCAGGTCGAGCGCGCCGGTCGAATCCACGATAATCTTCTGGTCGATCTCGACGCCCGGCAGCGGCGTGACGCTGGAGCCGGTCGCGATCACGATGTTCTTCGCGGTCACGGTCTGCCCGGCGACATCGACGCTATGCGCGTCCTTGAACGCGGCGCGGCCCTTCAGCCACGTCACCTTGTTCTTCTTGAACAGATATTCGATGCCGCCGGTCAGCTGCTTCACCGCGTCGCGGCGCTGGCCGTGCATCGTGTCGAGATCGAGTTCGACCGTCGTCTTGATCCCCAGCTTCGCCATCGCGCCATTGGCGGCATGGTCGTACAGCTCCGACGCGTGGAGCAGCGCCTTCGACGGAATGCAGCCGACGTTCAGGCAGGTGCCGCCCAGCGTCTCGCGGCTCTCGGCGCACGCGGTCTTGAGCCCGAGCTGCGCAGCGCGGATCGCCGCGACATAGCCGCCGGGGCCGGCACCGATCACGAGGACGTCATAGTCGTACTGCTGTTCGTCAGCCATTTCCATGTCTCCACCCCGGCGCACGCCGGGGGCCAGTTACGGGCCGGAGATAGGGACCGCCGCGCCCGGTTACATCTGCTTTCCCAACTGGACCCCGGCGTTCGCCGGGGTGGTGCGTTGGGCTAGGTCTTACAGGTCGATCAGGATGCGCGTCGGATCCTCGATCGCGTTCTTCAGCGCGACGAGGAAGGTCACCGCCTCGCGGCCGTCGATCAGGCGGTGGTCGTAGCTGAGCGCCAGATACATCATCGGCCGCACCACGACCTGACCGTCACGCACCACCGGACGCTCCTCGATGCGGTGCAGGCCGAGCACCGCCGACTGCGGCGGGTTGATGATCGGGGTCGACATCAGCGAGCCGAACACGCCGCCGTTCGAGATTGTGAAGGTGCCGCCCTTCATCTCGTCCATCTTGAGCGTGCCGTCCTTGGCGCGCTTGCCGAAGTCGCCGATCGTCCTCTCGATGCCCGCGACCGACAGGTCCTGCGCGTCGCGGATCACCGGCACGACCAGGCCGTTCGGCGCGCTGACCGCGACCGAGATGTCGGCATAATCGTGGTAGACGATCTCGTCGCCCTCGACCGAGGCGTTGACCGACGGGATGTCCTTCAGCGCCATCGTCGCGGCCTTCACGAAGAAGCCCATGAAGCCCAGCCGGACGCCGTGCTTCTTCTCGAACAGATCCTTGTACTTGGCGCGCGCCTCGATCACCGCGGTCATGTCGACGTCGTTGAACGTCGTCAGCATCGCGGCGGTGTTCTGCGCTTCCTTCAGGCGCTTGGCGATCGTCTGGCGCAGGCGCGTCATCTTGACGCGCTCCTCCTTGCGGCCACCCGACGTCGGTGCCGCAGCCGGTGCGGCCTGCGCTTCCGGCGCGCTCGTCGGCTTGGTCGACGCCGCGGCGGCGACATCTTCCTTGGTCAGGCGACCGTCCTTGCCGGTGCCCTTGACCGTCGAGGGATCGACGCCGTGTTCGAGCACCGCGCGACGCACCGACGGCGACAGCGCCGCCGCGGCATCACCCGAGGGCGCGGACGAGGCGGCCGGGGTCGGGCTTTCGGTCACCGCCGGCTGCGGCGCGGCGCTCTTCGCCGGCGCGCCATCACCGCTCTCGATCGTGGCGATCAGTGCGCCGACCTCGACCGTGTCGCCGACCTTGACCGCATGCTGCCCCATTACGCCTGCAACGGGTGAGGGGACTTCGACCGAGACCTTGTCGGTCTCGAGGCTCGCAATGGGCTCGTCGGCGGCGACCGCATCGCCGGGCTGCTTCAGCCATTCGCCGACCGTCGCTTCGGTGATCGATTCGCCCAGCGTGGGGACCAGAACTTCGGTTGCCATCTCAAACCTCGTCGTCGCGGCCGTGGCCGTTAAGTGTCGTTAGCAGATCCCGGCGCATGCCGGGACCGTGATCGTCAGGCGGTTGGCGCCGCTGCCTTCTTCGTCGTCTCGGCCTCGCGCGTGCGGCGGATTTCGTCGCGCACGTTATGCCCCAAAGCGTCGGCGATCAGCGCGCCCTGTTCCGCCTGGTGACGCTTCATCAGGCCGGTGGCGGGCGAGGCCGCCGCGGTGCGGCCGGCATAGCGCGGCCGGGCGACGCGCGCCTTGGCGATGCCCAGCGCCTCCTCGATGAACGGCTCGACGAAGAACCAGTAACCGTTGTTGCGCGGCTCTTCCTGCGCCCAGATCACCTCCTCGAGGTTAGGCATCCGCGCGATCCGCGCGGCGAGCGCCTCGGTCGGGAACGGATAGAGCTGCTCGACGCGGACGATCTGCGTGTTCTTGTCGCCCGCTGCGTCGCGCGCTTCCATCAGGTCGTAGGAGACCTTGCCGGTGCACAGCACCAGCCGCTTCGTCTCGGTATCCGCCGGTGCCGACGGGTCGGAGAGGATGCGGCGGAAGTGCGAGTCGCCGAGGAAGTCCGCCGCGCTGCTCACCGCCAGCTTGTGACGCAGCAGCGACTTGGGCGTGAACACCACCAAAGGCTTGCGGAAGTTGCGGTGCATCTGCCGGCGCAGCAGGTGGAAGTAGTTCGCCGGCGTGGTGCAATTCGCGACCTGAATATTGTCGCCGGCGCACAGCTGCAGGAAACGCTCCGGGCGCGCCGAGCTATGCTCCGGACCCTGACCTTCGTAGCCGTGCGGCAACAGCATCACCAGCCCGTTGGCGCGCAGCCACTTGGCTTCGCCCGACGCGATGAACTGGTCGATCATGATCTGCGCGCCGTTGACGAAGTCCCCGAACTGCGCCTCCCACATCACCAGAGTCTTCGGGTCTGCGAGCGCATAGCCGTACTCGAACCCGAGCACGCCATATTCGGACAGCGGGCTGTCGAGCACCTCAAAGCTGCCGTGCGGGATCGTCCACAGCGGCACGAACTTGTGCTCGTCGGTCTGATCGACCCACACCGCATGACGCTGCGAGAAGGTGCCGCGGCCCGAATCCTGACCGGACAGGCGGACGCCGTAACCCTCGTGAAGCAGCGAGCCGAACGCCAGCGCCTCGCCGGTCGCCCAGTCGAAGTTGCTGCCGGTTTCGAACATCTGCCGCTTGGCGTCGAGCACGCGCGACAGCGTCTTGTGGATCGCGATCGTCTCCGGGACCGTGGTCAGCGTGCGACCGATCGAGTCGAACAGCTTTTGCTCGATCCCGGTCTCGACGCTGCGCCGCGCGCTTTCGGCGTCGGCAGGCGCGTGGAGCCCCGACCAGCGGCCCGCGAACCAGTCGGCCTTGTTCGGCTTGTAGCTCGCCCCAGCCTCGAATTCGCCCTCGAGCAAGGTCACGTACTGCTTGACGTTGTCGTCGACCCACGCCTGATCCACCACGCCCTCGGCGACCAGCCGCTTGCTGTAGATGTCGCTGACCGGCGGATGCTCGCGGATCGCCTTGTACATCAATGGCTGGGTGAAGCCCGGTTCGTCGCCCTCGTTGTGGCCGAAGCGGCGATAGCACCACATGTCGATCACGACGTCGCGGTGGAACTTCTGGCGATATTCGATCGCCATCTTGGTCGCGAACGTGACCGCCTCGGGATCGTCGCCGTTGACGTGGAAGATCGGTGCCTGCACGCCCTTCGCGACGTCGGACGGGTAGGGCGACGAGCGCGCGAACTGCGGGCTGGTCGTGAAGCCGATCTGGTTGTTGATGACGAAGTGGACGCAGCCGCCGGTGTTGTAGCCGCGAATGCCCGAGAAGCCGAGGCACTCCCAGACGATGCCCTGGCCCGCGAAGGCCGCGTCGCCGTGGATCAGCACCGGCAGCGAGCGCGAATGCGTCTCCAGATCGCCCGCGATCTGCTGGATCGCGCGCGTCTTGCCGAGCACGACCGGATCGGCCGCCTCGAGGTGCGACGGGTTGGCGACCAGCGACATATGGACCTTGTGCCCGTCGAACTCGCGGTCAGTGGAGGTGCCGAGGTGATACTTCACGTCGCCCGAGCCGCCGATGTCGTCGGGGTTGGCCGAGCCGCCGGCGAACTCATGGAAGATCACGCGCAGCGGCTTGCCCATGACGTTGGCGAGCACGTTCAGGCGGCCGCGGTGCGCCATGCCGAACACGATCTCGTTGACGCCCGCCGCGCCGCCGTACTTGATGACGCTTTCCAGCGCGGGGATCATGCTCTCGCCGCCGTCGAGCCCGAAGCGCTTCGTGCCGACATATTTGCGGCCGAGGAACTTCTCCCACTGCTCGGCCTCGATCACCTTGTTGAGGATCGCCTTCTTGCCTTGCGCGGTGAACTCGACCTGCTTGTCCTTGCCCTCCATGCGCTCCTGGAGGAACTTGCGCTCCTCGACATCGGCGATGTGCATGAACTCGAGCCCGACGTTGCCGCAGTAATTGGCGCGCAGCGTGTCGACCAGTTCGCGGATCGTCGCCCATTGCAGCCCCAGCGAGCCGCCGAGATAGACCGGGCGGTCGATGTCGCTGTCGGAGAAGCCGTGATATTCGGTGGTCAGATCGGCCGGCAGCTCGCGCAGGCCCGACAGGCCGAGCGGGTCGAGGTTGGCGGCGAGATGCCCGCGGACGCGATAGGTGCGGATCAGCAGCTGCGCGCGGATCGAGTCCGCCGCCGCCTTGACGATCGCGTCCTGCGACGGCGCTGCGGCGGCCGGGGCTGCGGCGGGCTTCCCGCCTTTTGCGGGCTTGGGCGCCGGCTCCATCTGCGTCGGGTCGAGCCCGGCGGTCAGGTCGTCGGTGGTGGTCAGTGGCCAGCGCTTGTTGGTCCAGGACGGCGCGCTCATCGAGCCTTCGAGCCCTTCGAAGAAATTGCGCCAGCCGGTGTCGACCGAATCGGGCGATTCCTTGAAGCGCGCATAGAGCGCGTCGATGAACTGGGGGCTGACGCCTCCGGCGATGTCGCTGAAATCCTGGCCTTCGTAGCCCATGTCACGCTTCCCCGGCCGCTCGGCTTCTCTCCTGTGCGTCACCCCGGCGAAGGCCGGGGTCCAGAGCCGCGAGCGGCCCGCCTGCCGCTCTGGATCCCGGCCTGTGCGCCGGGATGACGTCGGGTCGTCTTACTTGTTGAGCACGCTCAGCAGCGTCGAGCCGAGCTCCGAAGGGCTCGCCGCGACCTTGATCCCGGCGTCTTCCATCGCCGCGATCTTGCTCTCGGCATCGCCCTTGCCGCCCGACACGATCGCGCCGGCATGGCCCATGCGACGCCCCGGAGGCGCGGTGCGGCCCGCGATGAAGCCAGCCATCGGCTTCTTGCGGCCACGCTTGGCCTCGTCGATCAGGAACTGCGCCGCCTGCTCCTCGGCGTCGCCGCCGATCTCGCCGATCATGATGATCGACTGCGTTTCCTCGTCGGCGAGGAACAGCTCGAGCACGTCGATGAAGTTGGTGCCGTTGACCGGATCGCCGCCGATCCCGACCGCGGTGGTCTGGCCGAGCCCGGCGTTCGAGGTCTGGAACACCGCCTCATAGGTGAGCGTGCCCGAGCGCGACACGACGCCGACCGAGCCCTTCTTGAAGATGTTGCCCGGCATGATGCCGATCTTGCACTCGCCCGGGGTCAGCACGCCCGGGCAGTTCGGGCCGATCAGCCGCGACTTGCTGCCCGACAGCGCGCGCTTGACGCGGACCATGTCGAGCACCGGAATACCCTCGGTGATCGCGACGATCAGCGGCACCTCGGCATCGATCGCCTCGAGGATCGAATCCGCGGCGAAGGGCGGCGGCACATAGATGACGCTGGCGTTCGCGCCGGTCTTGGCGACCGCCTCCGCGACGGTGTCGAAGTTCGGCAGCCCCAGTTCCTCATGGGTGGTGCCGCCCTTGCCCGGCGTGACGCCGCCGACCATCTGCGTGCCGTAATCCAGCGCCGCCTTGGTGTGGAAGGTGCCGGTCTTGCCGGTCATCCCTTGCGTGATGACCTTGGTGTTCTTGTCGACGAGGATGCTCAATGTCGTCTCCCTAAATTCGGGAAGGATTGTGCCCCGGCGAAGGCCGGGGTCCAGTCGGGAAGGCGGTCATGGCAGGGCGATGCGATCGTACAGGTCTTCCCAATCGGGATTGAACCCTTCGATCTCGCGCACCTTCCAGGCTCGCTTCCACTCCTTCATCTGCAGCTCGCGCTGCCGTGCCGCGTCAATGCTGTCATACGCCTCGTACCAAACGAGAAGATGACAGCCGTACTGCCGTGTGAAGCCACCGATGACGCCGTTGCGATGTTCCCATACTCGCTTGGGAAGGTCGCTGGTCACGCCAAGGTAGATCGTGCCGTTGCGTCTGCTCGCCATGATATAGACGAACCCGGCCTTTTCCACTTCAGGGCTTCTCCCAACTGGGCCCCGGCCTCCGCCGGGGCACGAAGGAAAGTCTTACTTCTCCAACGAACCGTCGATCCCCTTGCAGGCGACCAGCAGTTCCTTGACCGCGTCGACCGAGACCTGGAGGTTACCCTTCGCCTCGTCCGACAGCTTGACCTCGACGACCTTCTCGACGCCGCCCGCGCCGATCACCACCGGCACGCCGACGTACAGGTCGTCGATGCCGTATTGACCGGTCAAGTGCGCCGCGGCGGGGAGGATGCGCTTCTGGTCATAGAGATACGCTTCGGCCATCGCGATGCCGCTGGTGGCGGGCGCATAATAGGCCGAGCCGGTCTTGAGCAGCGCGACGATCTCGCCGCCGCCACCACGCGTGCGCTTGATGATCTCGTCGACCTTCTCCTTGGTGGAGAAGCCCATCTCGATCAGGTCGGCGACCGGGATGCCGCTGACGGTCGAATATTCGAGCACCGGGACCATCGTGTCGCCATGGCCGCCGAGCACGAAGGTGTTCACGTCCTTGACCGACACGCCGAATTCCTCGGCGAGGAAGTGCGAGAAGCGCGCCGAATCGAGCACGCCCGCCATCCCGACGACCTTGTTGTGCGGCAGGCCCGAGAATTCGCGCAGCGCCCAGACCATCGCGTCGAGCGGGTTGGTGATGCAGATCACGAACGCGTCGGGGGCGTTGTCGCGGATGCCTTCGCCGACCGCCTTCATCACCTTCAGGTTGATGCCGAGCAGGTCGTCGCGGCTCATGCCGGGCTTGCGCGCGACACCGGCGGTGACGATGATGACGTCCGCGCCCGCGATGTCGGCGTAATCGTTCGAGCCCTTGATCGAGGCGTCAAAGCCTTCGACCGGGCCGCACTGCGACAGGTCGAGCGCCTTGCCCTGCGGCACGCCTTCGACGACGTCGAACAGGACGATGTCGCCCAGCCCCTTGAGTGCTGCGAGGTGCGCGAGCGTGCCGCCGATATTGCCGGCGCCGATCAGCGCGATCTTCTTGCGGGCCATCCCATCCCTTCCGTCGTTGACGTGTGAATGGTCATGCCGCCTACGCCCTTCGGGGGCAGGGGGCAACCCGTAAAGCGCGCTTCGAAAAAGTTTAATCGCAAATGGTTCGCAGGAGCATTAAGCTGTGCCATGCCCTTCGGCAAGATAGCTTTCGGAGCGCATTTCCTCCAGCCGGCTGACCGTCCGCTGGAACTCGAACGCGCCGTCACCGCGTGGGTAGAGCTGGTCGGGTTCGGCGTCGGCGGAGGCCAGCAACTTGACCTTGTGCTCGTAGAGCGCGTCGATGAGCTGGACGAAGCGTGCGGCCTCGTTGCGGTTGTCCGGCCCGAGCACCGGGATGCCGACGAGGATCACGGTGTGAAAACGGCGTGCGATCGCGAGATAGTCGGCGGCGCCGCGCGCTTCGCCGCACAATTTCTTGAACGCGAAAACCGCCACGCCTTTCAATGTCTTGGGTATGCGCAACGTGCGACCCTGCACGAGCAACTCCTCGGAGGGCACGTGCTGGCGATCCTCGGGCGGGTAGTCGGTGAGGCGGAAGAAGGCGGCGGAGAGGTCGGCGGTCGCCTGCTCGCCGTTGGGGACGCACCATGTCTTCTGCGCGCCGAGCCGGTCGCGACGGTAATCGACCGGACCGTTGAGGGCGATCACGTCCAGCCGCTCCTCGACCAAGGCGATAAATCCAAGGAAATGCTCGCGATTCAGGCCGTTCTTGTAGAGGTCGGCCGGTGCGCGGTTGCTGGTCGTCACCACCGTGACCCCGGCTTCGATCAGCGCGGTGAAGAGTCGCGACAGGATCATGGCGTCGGGCGAGTTCGTCACCATCATCTCGTCGAAGGCGAGCAGCCGTGCTTCGTCGGCGAGCGCCTCGGCGACGGGGAGGATCGGGTCGCCCTGTTCCTTGCGGCGCTCGGCGGCGATGCGGGCGTGGACCTCAAGCATGAACTCGGCGAAGTGGACGCGGCGCTTCTTGGCAATGTCGACGTGATGAAAAAAGAGGTCCATTAACATGGACTTGCCGCGACCAACGCCGCCCCACATGTAGATACCGCGCGCAGGGATCGAGCGGCGCCGGAACAGGCCGGCGGTGCGCGGCTTCTCCAGCTCGGCGGCCAGCGCATCGAGGCGGGCGGCGCCGGCGGCTTGCTCGGCGTCGGGACGCAGTTCGTCGGCGGCGATCAGCGTTTCATAGGCGGCGAGCACCTTGCCCATGTCGTTCCTTCCAGCGTCGATGTTGCTGTGCACAATAAAGGGCTGCTTTGGGCGAGCCGGCGCGGCGGATCAAGTCGGGGTGCGGTGACGCGTGGTGACGCCTTCGTCGCGGCGGGTGCCGGAACGTGCCCGAAAATACCCCCCTTCGGCCGCGAACGGTGGCGCGATCCGCGCGATCGGGGCGGCGATCGACAAGCCCGGTCGCAAACGGGAACACAAAAAAACCAGCGCCCCGGACGGGGCGCTGGTTCGTGTTGCGTCGCTCGCGATGACGGCGGCGAGCGCCCGGCGTCAGACCAGCCGCTCGACTTCCATCTTCTTGATCTCCGCGATCGCCTTGGCGGGCGACAGCCCCTTGGGGCAGGTGTTCGCGCAATTCATGATCGTGTGGCAGCGATAGAGACGGAACGGATCCTCCAGCGCATCGAGCCGCTCGCCGGTCATCTCGTCGCGGCTGTCGGCGAGCCAGCGATACGCCTGGAGCAGGATCGCCGGGCCGAGGAACTTGTCGCTGTTCCACCAATAGCTGGGGCACGACGTCGAGCAGCACGCGCACAGGATGCATTCGTACAGCCCGTCGAGCTTGGCGCGCTCCTCCGGCGACTGGAGCCGTTCCTTGCCGGCGGGCGGCGGGGTGACGGTCTGCAGCCACGGCGTGATCGACGCATATTGCGCGTAGAAGCGCGTGAAATCGGGGACCAGATCCTTGATGACGTCCATCGCGGGCAGCGGCGTGATCTTGATCTCGCCCTTCACGTCCTCGATCGCGGTGGTGCAGGCGAGGCCGTTGCGCCCGTCGATGTTCATCGAGCACGACCCGCAAATGCCCTCACGGCACGAGCGGCGGAAGGTCAGCGACGGATCCTGCTCCGACTTGATCTTGATGAGAGCGTCCAGCACCATCGGACCGCATTCGTCGAGATTGACCTCGAACGTGTCGTAGCGCGGGTTCTCGCCCGAGTCGGGATCGTAGCGATACACTTTGAAGTTGCGCATCGTGCCGCCCGGTTGCGGCGAGGGATGCTTCTGCCCGCCCTTGATCTTGCTGTTCTTCGGGAGCGTGAACTCGGCCATGCGCGCGTCTCGTCTTCGTCAGGGATCGTCGGCGCACAGGGGGCGCACCGGCGCCGTTACTCGGGCGGCGGGTACACGATCGCGAGGCTGGCCGCAAACATGCCCGTCGCCCGCCTAGTTAGCCATTATGCCCCGCGGCTCAAGAGGCGATCGCACGGTCCAGCGCCGCGACGTCGATCCGCACCATCTCCATCATCGCCGCCATCGCCTTGGCCGCGTGCTGCGGGTCGTTCATCAACTCGGTCAGGCGACGCGGCACGATCTGCCACGCCACGCCCCAGCGATCCCTGAGCCAGCCGCATTGCATCTCCGTGCCGCCATCGGCGAGGAAGGCATCCCAGTAACGGTCGACCTCCGCCTGATCGGCGCAGTCGACCGACAGCGACATCGCCTCGCTATGCTGTGGACCCGGGCCGCCGTCGAGCAGCGCGAAGTGGCGGCCGGCGAGCGTGAACTCGACCGTCAGCACCTTGCCGGCCGAACCGCCGGGATAATCGAGCGGTGCGCGCATGACCCGGTCGATCGCGCTGTTCGGGATCAGCGCGGTATAGAAGCGCGCCTGTTCCTCGGCGGTGCCGTTGCACCAGATCCACGTCGTGACCTTGTCCATCACGCCCTCCGCGGCCCGACGAAGCCGATCCGCGCGCCGTCCGGATCGGCGGCGACGACCGAGAAGGCGTCACCGGGGATCGGATCCGGGCCTTGCAACACAATGCCACCCATCGCAGTGACCCGCGCGATCGCGGCATCGATATCCTCGACCTCGGCATAGAAGAGCCAGCCGGGTGCGCCGTTCGGCACCATCGGCATCGTCGCGCCGACGCACGCCGGCCCGGCGTCGAGGAAGCGATAGTCGCCGAGCGGCCCCATCGACATGCCCCGTTCCTGGCTCCAGCCGAACAGTCGGGCGTAGAATGCCAGCGCGCGGTCCTGATCGGCGGTGGTCAGCTCGTTCCACACCATCTGCCCGGGCGCCGTCTCCGGCGGGACCGCGAACGCGCGCGACGGTTCGTCCATCGCGCCGCGCATCACGTAGAAGGGATGTCCTTCCGCATCGGCGAGCAGCGCCATGCGTCCGACTCCGTCCATATCGACCGGCGGCATCAGCAACGTGCCGCCAGCCTCCTGCGCGGTCGCGATCGCGGCATCGACGTCGTCGACACCGACGTAGAACAGCCAGCCCGGTGTCGCGTCGGGCTGCGGACGCGGCATCAGCCCCGCGACGCCTTCGCCGCCCGCCGTGCTGACGATCCGATAGTCCATGCCCGCCACGTCGCCCGATGGCGCGACCTGCCAGCCGAACACATGTTCGTAGAACGCCTGTGCGCGGTCGGCGTCGACGGCGTGATATTCGTACCAGATCGGGGTGCCGTGCGGATTCCTCATGCTGCGTCTCCGGTCGGGGCGGAGTCGCCCATGTCCATGTGGACGGTTTCCCATGTGTGACCATCGGGATCCTCGAACGCGCCGCCGTACATGAACTGCTGGTCGACGATCGGGCGGGTTTCCTTTCCACCTGCGTCGCGCGCGGCGGCATGGATCGCATCGACCGCCGCGCGATCGTCGAACGACAGGCACAACAAGGCCGCGCTGACCTGATGCGTGTCGGCGATCGGCTTGTCGGTGAAGGTCGCGTAGAAGCCGTGATCGAGCAGCATGACGCTGATCGCGTCCGACCAGCGCATCGCGGCGGCGACGTCGTTCGAGAAGTCCGGGTTCTTTTCGAAACCGATCGCCTCGTAAAAGGCGGTGGCACGCGCCACGTCGCCGACCGGCAGGTTGATGAAGATCATCCGCATCGCGCTCGTCCTCTCCGAATCGTTGTCGCGCCATCATGCGCGAACGCCTGCGCGCGGCAAGTGGCGGGAAACCGGTGTCAAACGCGCGCGTTCACCCCGCATTCCCCAGCCCCGACCCGGCCGGGCGAGGCGTGCGGCGGGTTGACGCGGGCGCGCCGGCTTCGCAGTGGTCGGAAAACTCCAGCGAAACGGCGTTAACGCATGACCGATATCCCGAACACGCAGCCCGACAGCCGCGACACCACGATCCTCGACGCGCCCGACAAGATGGTGCGCGTGCGCGACCTGTTCGGGATCGATTCGGACATGGAGGTGCCGGCCTTCTCCGAGGCGGACGAGCGCGTCCCCGATCTCGACCCCGCCTATGTCTTCGATCCCGACACCACGCTGGCGATCGTCGCCGGCTTCGCGCACAACCGCCGCGTGATGGTGCAGGGCTATCACGGCACCGGCAAGTCGAGCCATATCGAGCAGGTGGCGGCGCGGCTGAAATGGCCGTGCATCCGCATCAACCTCGACGCGCATATCAGCCGCATCGATCTGGTCGGGCGCGACGCGATCGTGCTGCGCGACGGACAGCAGGTGACGGAGTTCCGCGAGGGGTTGTTGCCGTGGGCGCTCCAGACCCCGACCGCTTTGGTGTTCGACGAGTATGACGCGGGGCGACCCGACGTGATGTTCGTGATCCAGCGCGTGCTGGAAACCGAGGGCAAGCTGACGCTGCTCGACCAGAATCGCGTGATCCGCCCCAATCCGTATTTCCGGCTGTTCGCGACCGCGAATACGGTCGGGCTGGGCGACACCAGCGGGCTGTATCACGGCACGCAGCAGATCAACCAGGGGCAGATGGACCGTTGGAACGTGGTCGTCACGCTCAACTATCTGCCGGCGGTGACCGAGGCGCGGATCGTGCTGGCCAAGTCGGGCGAGTATGACAAGCCCGAGGGCAAGAAGCTGGTCGAGAACATGGTCCGCGTCGCCGACCTGACGCGCAAGGGCTTCGTCAACGGCGATATCTCGACGGTGATGAGCCCGCGTACCGTCATTACCTGGGCGCAGAATGCGTTGATCTTCGGTGACGTCGGGTTCGCGTTCCGGCTGTCGTTCCTCAACAAGTGCGACGAGGCGGAGCGCGCGCTGGTGGCGGAATATTATCAGCGCGTGTTCGGGAAGGATTTACCCGAGAGCGTGGTGGCTCGCGGATGACCCGCGCCGAGGCATTGCAACGGCTCCGTGCGCATCGCGACGATCTGCGAGCGATGGGGATCGAGCATGTCGCGATCTTTGGGTCGACGGCGCGCGGTAGCGCCGGTGCGCAGTCGGACCTGGACCTGGCAGTGCGACTTCGGGACGACATGCGATTGGGGTGGGATTTCTTCACGCTCGACGAACGCGTCGCCGCGCTGCTGGGCGTGCCGGTCGATATCGTTACCGAGCCCGTTTCGCGGCCCCGACTGCAAGCCGAGATCGACCGTGACCGCATCGACGCTTTCTGACCGCACGCGATCACGATTGCGCGACATGATCGACGATGCCGATCGCATCCTGCATTTCGTGGACGGACTGACCCTTGCGATGTTCGTCGCCGACGAACGCACGGTCTTCGCGGTCGAGCGGTTGCTTCAACGGATCACCGAAGCGGCCGTGCAGATCGCTCCTGCGGAAGCGGCGCAGCTCGGCCCCGATATTCCCGTCGCGAAGATGAGGGGCTTCGGCAATCGCCTGCGTCACGAATATCGCGAGATCGCCCGCGACGTAATCTTCGACCTGGCCCGCGTCGAGGTGCCCCTGATCCGTGCGGCCGCCGAACGGGCACTGGAGCGCCGATGAGCACCGATACCTCCTCGTTTGCTTGCCAGCGTGTGTTCGGCAAGGATCTACCCGGTCGCGTGGTGGCAAAGGGTTGATGTCAGGGGTGGGCTAAGGTAGTTAGTCCACCGGAGGAGACGAGCGATGGCCGAGGCCGATCCGCAGAAGACCTTCAACGTTCACGAGGCGAAGACGCAATTGTCGCGGCTGATCGAGCGCGCCCATGCGGGCGAGGAGATCGTGCTGGCCAAGGCGGGCGTTCCTTATGCCAAGCTGGTGCCTATCGATCCGCCGGTGCCAGCGCGGCGGGTGCCGGGACGGTTCCGAGGGTTGATGGACATGTCGCCGGAAGAGGCGGTCGCCTCCTGCTTCACCGACGCGGAACTGGACGAGATCGAGAACCGCAGCCTCTTCCCACCGGAGGATTGATGCGGCTGTTGCTGGATACCCATGCGCTGCTTTGGTGGTGGTTCGACGACGCGATGCTGCCGGAACGGGCAGGGGCGGCCATCGGCGATCGCGCCAATGAAGTCTACGTCAGTGCTGCGTCGGGCTGGGAGATCGCGACCAAGATGCGCAAGGGGCATTTGCTCGGGCTCGCCGACCACATGGCGAATTTCGAACGCTATCTGGCCGATGACGGGTTTCGCGCGTTGTCGATCACGATGGCGCATGGCGTGCGCAGCGGTGCGCTGCCGGGCGCTCATAAAGACCCTTTCGACCGCATGTTGGCCGCTCAGGCCCTGATGGAGAACCTGACGCTGATGACGTGCGATAAGGTTATGGCGAATTTCGGCTGTGAGACGTTCTGGTAATGACCACCGACACCCCCCTCGATCTGTTCAAGGCCGTGCTCGGCGGAACGGCGCGTGCGCTGTCCGACGAAGCGGAGGTGGAACTCGCCTATACCGCCGATGCGCCGGTGCAGTCCGGCAAGCATCTGCGCGTGCCGATGCCGGCGCGGACCTTGCCGGCCGAGCAGGTGGCGGAGGCGCGCGGGTTCGCCGATGGCTTCGCACTGCGGTTGCGGCACCACGACGACGCGCTCCACGCACGCGGCGCGCCGGCGGAGGCGAATGCGCGCTCGGTCTATGATGCGATCGAGACGGCGCGCGTCGAGGCGCTGGGCAGCCGCGGCTATGACGGGATCGCCGACAATCTCGCCCGCGCGCTCGACGTGCGGTTGCGGAGCGACCCGATCACGCGCGCGCGGACCAAGAGCGAGGTGCCGCTCGCCTCGGCGCTGGGGCTGATGGTGCGCGAGGCGCTGACCGGGCGGCTGCCGCCGGTCGAAGCCGAGCCGGGGCTGGCGTTGGTGCGCGAGTGGATCGACGGGAAGGTCGACCTGTCCGCGCTCGCGCTGGCGCTCGACGACCAGCGCGCCTTTCAAGGGCTGACGCGCAAGTTGCTCGAACAGCTCGAACTCGTCGAGGGCGAGCAGGAGCCGCAGGACAGCGACGAGGGCGGCGAGGACGAGGAAGGCGAGGACGGGCAGGACACCGACGAGGCCGACGAGGGCGAGGCGGAAGGGTCGGAGGGCGAGTCCGAGGTCGAGGCGCGCGGCCAGCAGCGTGACGATCAGTCGCAGGAAGGCGAGAGCGAACAGCTCGAAGGCGACGATATCGACGACGCCGAGGGCGAGCCGGGCGACGATGGCGAGGAGGGGATGCAGCCGGTGCGCCCCAACCGCCCGCCCGCCGACCTGTCCGCGCAGTTCGACTATAAGGTCTGGACCGAGCGGTTCGACGAGGTCGTCGCGGCGACCGAATTGTGCGACGCCGAGGAACTGGCGCGGCTGCGCGGCTATCTCGACCAACAGCTCGTCCATCTGCAATCGGCGGTGTCGAAGCTCGCCAATCGCCTCCAGCGGCGGTTGATGGCGCAGCAATCGCGGTCGTGGGACTTCGATCAGGAAGAGGGATTGCTCGACGCGGCGCGGCTGGCGCGGGTGGTGGTCAATCCGACGCAGTCGCTGAGCTACAAGATCGAGCGCGATACCGACTTCCGCGACACGGTGGTGACGCTGCTGATCGACAATTCGGGATCGATGCGCGGTCGGCCGATCTCGATCGCGGCGATCAGCGCCGATATCCTTGCG
Source organism: Sphingomonas phyllosphaerae (assembly GCA_036946405.1). Taxonomy (NCBI): domain Bacteria; kingdom Pseudomonadati; phylum Pseudomonadota; class Alphaproteobacteria; order Sphingomonadales; family Sphingomonadaceae; genus Sphingomonas; species Sphingomonas phyllosphaerae. Next base: position 1,510,632 of record JAQIJC010000001.1, read on the forward strand.
CGGACGCTGGAGCGGTGCGGGGTGAAGACCGAGATCCTCGGCTTCACGACGCGCGCGTGGAAGGGCGGGCAGAGCCGCGAGACGTGGCTGGCCGCCGGACGCCCGCCGCAGCCGGGGCGGCTCAACGACGTCCGCCACATCGTCTACAAGCGCGCCGACGAGCCGTGGCGGCGCGCGCGTCCCGCGCTGGGACTGATGATGCGCGAGGGGCTGCTCAAGGAGAATATCGACGGCGAGGCGCTGTTGTGGGCGCATGCGCGGATGATGGCGCGGCCGGAAGAGCGGCGCATCCTGATGGTGATTTCGGACGGCGCGCCGGTCGACGATTCGACGCTGAGCGTCAATTCGGGGTCATATCTGGAGCGGCATCTGCGGCAGGTGATCGCGTGGATCGAGAAGCGTTCGCCGGTCGAGCTGGTCGCGATCGGGATCGGGCATGACGTGACGCGCTATTACAGCCGCGCGGTGACGATCATGGATGCCGAGCAGCTGGGCGGCACGATCATCGAGCAGCTCGCGGCGTTGTTCGATGCGGAGTGACGTCGGTTGCCGGACCGGCGCGTGACACGATCGTGATCGCGCCACCGCCGGGCGGCTTCGTCGGACCGGTCAAGCGCTCGGTGACGATTGCCGGCCACGCGACCTCGGTCAGTCTCGAGCCGGTGTTCTGGACCGCGCTGGAACAGGCGGCATCGGCGCACGCCCTCCCGCTGTCGGCGCTGGTCGCGCGCATCGATGCATTGCGCATCGCGCAGGACGATCCGCCCAACCTCGCCAGCGCGTTGCGATCCTGGCTGGTCAGCCGATTGGCCACGTTCAGCGACAATGATGCGATCCAATCTCATTAGCATTGACACTGAAAGTCACTCGCAATAGTCGGGCCTCCATAACAATGGGGGTTCTTCAAAATGTCTTCGTCCTCGGCTTCGTTTCTGGCGCTGTCGTGCATCGGCTTCATCGCTTCGGCGCCGGCCACTGCCGATCCTGCGCGGCAGCCCGCATCGGAACAGGACGGCCGCACGCGCATCGACCGTGACGACGTGGTCGTGACCGGCGCGCGCGAGCGCGCACCCGACCAGCTCGAAAGCCCGAAGGCGACCGCCGCGCTGCTCGACACGCCGCAGACGGTGACGGTCATTTCCGATCAGGTGCTGCGCAAGCAGAATTTGCTGACGCTGCGCGACGCGCTCCAGACGCTGCCGGGCATCACCTTCGGCGCGGGCGAAGGCGGCGGCGGCTATGGCGACAGCATCAACCTGCGCGGCTATTCGGCGAACAACGACATCACGATCGACGGGATCCGCGACAGCGCGCAATACAGCCGCACCGATCCGTTCAACCTGCAGCAGATCGAAGTCTATAACGGCGCCAATTCGGTCTTCAACGGATCGGGATCGGTGGGCGGGACGATCAACCTCGTCAGCAAGGAGCCGCGCCCGGAGGACCTGACGATCGCGCAGGCGGCGATCGGCACCGACGATTACTATCGCGCTGCGATCGACGCCAACGAGCGGGTGAACGAGCTGGTCGGGGTTCGCCTGAACGCGGCCTATCACCACAACGACGTGCCGGGGCGTGACGTCGAGAAATACGAGCGCTGGGGCGTCGCGCCGGCGGTGACGATCGGGATGGACGGGCCGACCAGCCTGACGCTCGCCTATGTCCACCAGCAGGACCGCAACACGCCGCTGTACGGCATTCCGTACTTCAACAACGATCTGGTCGGCGGCCTAATTCCGGGGGCGGATCGCAGCGACTATTACGGCTATCGCAATCTCGACCGGCAGGACGTGGACGTCGACCGGCTGACCGCGACATTGCGCCATCAGGTCGACGATCATCTGTCGGTGCGCAATCTGACCCGCTGGCAGCGCGTCGGGCAGTATAGCGTGACCAGCGCGCCGCAGGGGACGTTCTGCCTGTCGAGCGGCACGCAGCCGGTGCAGGTGACGGGCGGCAGGACCGGCGCGGCGTGCACCACCACGGTCAACGGCGCGACCATCACCATTCCCGCAGGCCAATGGCTGCCGTCCGGGCCACGCGGGCTGGTGCGCGATCAGGTCAACCAGCTCTTCGCCAACCAGACCGATATCCGGCTGGAACATGGCGACAAGGGTGGCATCCGCAACGTCGCGAACGTCGGCGTGTCGTGGATGGTCGAGGATTACCGGATCGTCACCGGCTCGCTGCTGCGCAACGCCGATGGCTCGGCGACCGCGCCATTGCCGCTGCTGGCGATCAGCAACCCCGACACCCATTATCGCGGTCCGATCAACTATGTCTCCACCGCGCATTCCAAATCCTCGACGCGCAACGTGGCGGTCTATGCGTTCGACACGCTGGAGCTTGGGCGGCACGTCGAAGTGAACGCCGGGGTCCGCTGGGAGCAGCAACATGCCGAGTTCGATCAATTGCCGGTCGGCGCAGCACCGGGGGTGACGCAGCCGGTCGCGGCACAAGCGCGCCAGCTGAACCGCGAACGGCTGTTCTCGTATCGCGCGGGGCTGGTCTATCACCCGGTTCAGGACGTCAGCCTCTACGCCAGCTACGGCAACGCCAAGACGCCGTCATCGGCGACGGTGCGGCTCGGTTGCGTCAGCGTCTCGAACGCGGTGGTCACCAACACCTGCGGCGTCGCGCCGGAGACCGCGCGCAATTACGAGGTCGGCGTCAAGGCCGGGCTGTTCGGCCGTCGACTGGAGCTGACCGCGGCGGCGTTCCGCAACGAGCGGACGAACTATCGCATCCCCTCGAACGATCCGGCGCTGCCGACGGTGCAGGTGCTCGACGGGCGCAGCCGGGTCGACGGGATCGCGCTGGGCGCGTCTGGCAACATCACCCGCGACTGGACGATCTTCGCCAATTACACCTATCTCGACAGTAAGGTCCTTCAGTCGGTATCGGATTATTGCCTCAGACATGCCGGTGCGTCGGGTTGCGGCAATTCGGTTGCCGTGCCCGATCCGCAAAAAGGCTTCGAACTGGTGCAGACGCCGCCGCATTCGGGGAGCCTGTTCACCACCTACAGGCTGCCGTTCGGGCTCGAGGTCGGCTATGGCCTGACCTATCAGGGGGCGTTCACCACCTATGTGCCGACGCTCGCCAATGCTGCGCTGCTGCGGACCGACGATTATCTGATCCACCGGGCCTATCTGGCGTACAGCTTCCGCGACGGGCTGACGATGCAGCTCAACGTGCAGAACGTCACCGACGAGAAGTATCTGACCAACGTGCGCAACAACGTCAATGCGACGACCGGCGTGGTCACCGGCGGCTGGGCGATGCCGGGCGAGCGGCGGCAGGCGACGCTGAGTGTGTTCTACAGCTTCTAGATTGATGGCTATTTGGGTAGCTCTCCCGACCGTTCGTGCTGAGCCTGTCGAAGCGCGTGCCCGAAACACGCCCTTCGACAAGCTCAGGGCGAACGGACGTGCATTGAAGTGACGGAAGGAGGGCCACCATGCTGATCGCGATCCCCGATGTGCTCGACGCCGTGACGCTGGCGCAGGTGCGCGCGACGATCGATGGGGCGGACTGGGTCGACGGCAACGAAACGTCCGGGCCGCAGGCGGCGCTCGCCAAGCGCAACCGGCAGTTGCCCGAGGACGGCGCGGCGGCGCGCGCGGCGGGGGGCGTGATCCTCGACGCGCTTGGCCGGACGCCGCTGTTCGTCGCGGCGGCATTGCCGGCCAAGGTCTTCCCGCCGTTGTTCAACCGATATGAGGGCGGGCAGGATTTCGGCGTCCATGTCGACAATGCGATCCGGATGAAGCGTGGCAGCGACTTCCGCATCCGCAGCGACCTGTCCGCGACGCTCTTCCTTGCCGATCCGGACAGTTACGACGGCGGCGAGCTGGTGATCGAGGAGCAGTTCGGCACGCAGGCGGTCAAGCTGCCGGCCGGCCATATGGTGCTCTACCCGGCGTCCAGCCTGCACCGCGTCGCGCCGGTGACGCGCGGGGTGCGGCTGGCGAGCTTCTTCTGGATCCAGTCGATGGTGCGCGACGATGGCGCGCGGCGCATCCTGTTCGAGCTGGATCGCGGCGTGCAGTCGGTGGCCGCAGCGCAGGGGCAGGGCGCGGCGGCGACGGTGCAACTGACGGGGGTGTACCACAACCTGCTGCGCCGCTGGGCGGAGGTGTAGCGCGGAGTGACGTTCTTATTGGTGTCCTGCTGCCCTCGCCCCTGGACAGGGGAGAGGGATAGCGGAGCTTGCCAGCTTGCTGGCTAGCGCAGCTTGGGTGAGGGGTTGAGCGAGCCGAAGGCTCGTGCGCTCGCTTTCGCGAGCGCCACCCCTCACCCAGCTTCGACTAAGACTTTGCTGCGCAAAGCCTAAGTCTGCGCAACCCTCTCCCCTCTGCGAGGGGCGAGGGCAGGGAAGGCAAGCATGAATCTCTCCTGTCCAGGGCAGAGGAAGACAAAGAGCCGGCACGCCCCAGATCGGCTATTTGCGGCGGAACAGGCAGTCGAATTCGACCGCCGAGGCGGGATCGTCCACCATCGTGTTGACGGTGCGGAACTGCGCAGGGACGAAGCCAAGCGCGTCGATATGCGCCAGCGCCTCGCTGAACGACCAGAGCCCCTCATAGAGCGCGACGACCGGCAGCTCGAGCAACAGCGCGGTCGCCCGCGCGAGCGTCGCCGATGCACCGTCCAGCACCGCGCGCTCGTGCCCCTGCGTGTCGATCTTGAGAAAGATCGACCTCGCCGGATCATCGGCAAGCATGTCGTCGAGGGTTGCAATCGGCACCGTCTCGGTCCCGATCACGCGCGGGTCCACCGCCAGCCGCTGCGCAACGCCGTGGTCGAGCGCGTGGAGCGAGTTGAGCGTGTGATTGTCGTACAGGTTGATCTGCACCTCGCCGGGCGCTGCGCCGAGGGCGGCGCGCGACACCTGCCAGTTCGGATCGCGCGCGGCACGCTGTTCCAGCGCGGCGAAGACGTTCGACACCGGCTCGAACGAATGGATGCGCCCGGCATAACCGCACTCACGCACCTGCCCGGCGAACTGGCCGAGGTTGCCGCCGACGTCGACGACCAGATCGATCGGGCGGGTGGCGATGAAATTCTTGAAGGTCGCGGCGCGCACCGCCTCAACACCGAAATGATTCAGGACCTTCTTGGCCACCACGTTCAGCATCACCACCCCCCGGTCGTCCGAGGATGATGTCAGACCCGGTGCGGCGATGCCAGCCGAATTTCCCTGACGAGCGCCGGACGCCCTTTCGGCCGTCCGGCGATGCCGCGGGTCAGCCGATCTGCTTGTCCTGCGCGCCGCTGTCGGGGCGCGCCGGGCCGAGGATCGGCTCCTCGCCGAGCGGCTTGTTGGGGAAGACGGTAAATTCGCCGCGACCGTCGATCGACGGGCCGCTGGTCCAGCGACCTTCGGGGTAGCTGCCGTCCGCCGCGGTGGCGTAGAAATTGTAGTTGTTCTCCTGATCCTCCTGCTCCTGCAGGAAGCTGTTCGGGATCGGGAGATTGGCCGCCGCGCCACCGAGTTCCTCGATCACCGCCAACCATTGCTGCTGGTGCATCGTGTCGCGCGCGATCATGTAATGGAGCATCTTCTTCATGCCCTCGTCATGTGCGGCGTTGAACAGCCGGACGGCCAGCACGCGCCCGGTGCTCTCGGCGGCGACGTTGCAATACATGTCGGCGGCGACGTTGCCGCTCGCATAGATGTGGCTCATGTTGAACGGCACGCCGTCGGAATCGATCGGCATCGCCGCGAGCCCGCCGGACAGCAGGTTCTTGTGGATCAGCCCTTCGATCTCCTGCCGGCCGTTGCCACCGCCCATCACCGCGCCGACGATCCCGTCCGCGGCGCCTTCCTCCTGCAAAGAGGCCGGGGCCTTGTCGAGATTGAGCGCCACCGCGGTGGCGAGCATCTCGATATGGCCGATCTCCTCGGTGGCGGTGTGGAGCAGCATGTCGCGGTACTTTGGAGTCGGCGCGCGATTGCCCCAGGCCTGGAAGAAATATTGCATGCAGACGCGGATCTCGCCCTCCACGCCGCCGATCGCCTGTTGCAGCATCCGCGCGAAGGCGGGATCGGGCTTGTCGACCGTGACGGGGTACTGAAGGCGCCTGTCGTGATAATACATGCTGCTTCTCCGCTTGTGGGTACGGAGCGGCAATGCATGGGGGCGCGATTAGTCGTTCGGCGCGCGATATGAAAGCGCTTGTTTCTCAATGACCTAGATCAAATATTGTTCCATGTCAGGAGGAAAGTCGGTGCCGGTGAGACGAGCGCCGGCCTTCCCCTCCCCCGAAGGGGGAGGGGCTTCAAGCGGTCAGCGCCCGAGCAGGACGCGCGCCTGTCCGGCGATCTGCGCGAGCATCGCGGCATTCGGGGCCTGTGCGTTGCGGGCGCGGTCGATCACCGCGCGGAATTGCCCGACGCGCGCGGCGTTCTTCGCCAGCCAGGCGTCGACCAAAGCGACCGGATCGCCCGTGCCGCCGCGACCGAGGAAATCGAGCCGCAATTGCTGGAAGTCGCGCGCGAGACCGGCGATCAACAGCCGCTCCCACGGGTCGCTGGGGTTGATGCGCGTCGCGGTGCCCTGTGCCCAGTCGAGCCCGAGCCCTTCGCCGAGCCGGGTGAAGGCGCGCGCGAGCTGCGTCTCGTCGATCGCGGCGCGCTCGCCGAGGTCGGCGAGCCCGACCGCGCCGTCCAGCTCGAACAGCCGCACGACGCTGAGCGCCAGATCGTGCGGCGCGCCCGCCGCCTCGAGCGTGTCAGCGATGCGCCGCGAATGCGCGCGCGCCTCGTCGAGCAGCAGGTCGTCGGTGGCGGCCGCGAGCCGGTCGATCCCGCCCGACAGCCGCGCGAGCACGGCGGAGGGGGCGGTGCCGGGCGCGGTGGCGCGGAGCAGGTCGGCGATCTGCGAGCGGACCGCGACCGCGACCTCGTCGAACAGCGCCAGCCGCCCGGCCTCGGGCATCGGCGTGGTTTCGATCGCCTGCCACAGCGTGGCGAGCCCGAATTGCCGCTCGGCGACGACGAACATCGCGGCGATGTCGGCGAGCGTCGCGCCTTCCTCTTCGGCCAGCTCGAACGGGTGGAGGATGCCGATGCGGTTGACGATGCGATTGGCGAGCTTGGTCGCGACGATTTCGTCGCGCAGGCGGTGCGCGTCGATCGCCTCCGCGAACCGCTCCTGCATCGCGCGCGGGAAGGCGGCGTGTAGGTCGGGGAGCAGCGCCGCGTCCTCGCCGAGCGACGAATGTTCGATCGCGTCCTGCAACGACAGTTTGGCGGTCGCCAGCAGCACCGCCAGCTCGGGGCGGGTCAGCCCGCGACCCTCGCCGGTGCGGCGCAGCAGGTCGGTGTTGCTCGCCAGCCCCTCGACCTGCCGGTCGAGCCGGCCCGATTCCTCGAACACCTCGATCAGCCGGACGTAGCTGGGCAGCGCCTGCGCGCCGCCGCGCTCGGCGATCGACAGGCCGAGCGTCTGGAGGCGGTTGTCCTCCAGCACCAGCCGCGCGACATCGTCGGTCATGCTGCCGAGCAGGACGTTGCGGTCCTCGAACGACAGCCGGCCCGCGATCATCTCGCGGTTGAGCGCGATCTTGATGTTGACCTCGTTATCCGAGCAATCGACGCCGGCCGAATTGTCGATGAAGTCGGTGTTGATCCGCCCGCCGTGGCTGGCGAAGGCGATCCGCGCCGCCTGCGTGACGCCGAGGTTCGCGCCCTCGCCGATCGCGATCGCGCGGAGTTCCTCGGCATCGACGCGCAGCCGGTCGTTGGCGGGATCGCCGACGGTGGCGTTGTTCTCGGCCGCGGCCTTCACATAGGTGCCGATGCCGCCGAACCAGATCAGATCGGCCGGGCTCTTGAGGATCGCCGAGATCAGCGCGGTCGGCTCCATCCGGTCGGCGGTGATGCCGAGTGCGGCCTGCACCTGTGGCGTCAGGGGGATCGACTTCATGTCGCGCGCGAACACGCCGCCGCCCGCGGAGATCAGCGCCGGATCGTAATCGGCCCAGCTCGATCGGGGGAGCGCGAACATGCGGGCGCGTTCGTCCCAGCTTGCCGCCGGATCGGGATCGGGGTCGAGGAAGATGTGGCGGTGGTCGAAGGCGGCGACCAGCTTGATCGCCTTCGACAGCAGCATTCCGTTGCCGAACACGTCGCCCGACATGTCGCCGCAGCCGACAACGCGGATCGGCTGCGTCTGCACGTCGACGCCGCGCTCGGCGAAATGGCGCTGGACCGACACCCACGCGCCCTTGGCGGTGATGCCCATCGCCTTGTGGTCATAACCCTGCGACCCGCCGCTGGCGAAGGCGTCGCCGAGCCAGAAGTCGCGGTCGAGCGCAATCTTGTTCGCGACGTCGCTGAACGTCGCGGTGCCCTTGTCGGCGGCGACGACGAAATAGGGGTCCTCGCCGTCGAGGATCGTCACGCCCTGCGGGTGAACGACCGTGCCGTTCTCGATGTTGTCGGTGATCGACAAAAGCGTGCGGATGAAGATGCGATACGCCTCGGTCCCCTCCGCGAGCCAGGCGTCGCGGTTGGAGGGGGCGGGGAGTTGCTTGGCGTAGAAGCCGCCCTTCGCGCCGGTCGGCACGATCACCGCGTTCTTGACGCGCTGTGCCTTCATCAGCCCGAGGATCTCGGTGCGGAAATCGTCGCGACGGTCGGACCAGCGCAGCCCGCCGCGTGCGACCGGGCCGGCGCGCAGATGGATGCCCTCGACGCGAGGGCTGTAGACCCACACTTCGCGCCACGGCAGCGGAGCGGGGAGGCCGGGAATCTTGGCGCTGTCGAGCTTGAAGGCGAGCGCCTCGTTCGCGGCTTCGGTGAAGGCGTTGGTGCGCAGCGTCGCGTCGATCACCGCGCGGAAGGCGCGCAGGATGCGGTCGTCGTCGATCCCGGTGACCGCGTCGAGCCCGGCGTCGATCACGCTTTGCGCCGCGTCGGCGTCGGCGGTCGCGGCGGGATCGTGGACCGCGACGAAGCGCGCGACCAGTGCCTTGGTCACGTCCTTCACGCGGGTCAGCGTGTCGACGACATTGGCGGGGCCGTAGCTCATCCCGGCCTGCCGCAAATAGCGATACCAGGCGCGGAACAGCACCACCTCGGACGGCGACAGCCCGGCCTCCAGCATCAGCCGGTTGAAACCGTCATCCTCGGCGCGGCCTTCGAGCACCTGCGCCAGCGCTTCCTGCAAGGTTTCGGCGCTGGCGAGCACCGCGGGGATGTCGGCCTTGGTCTCGAGCGTGAAATCGTGGATCGAGCTGCGTTCCTCGTCGGTCAGCGCGGTCGGCATTTCCTCGATCACGCGGAAGCCGAAATGTTCGAGCGCCGGCACCGCGTCCGACAGCGCGAGCGGGCCGCCCTGCCGATAGACCTTGAGGTGGAGCATCCCGTCGCCGCCGGCGGTGAAGCGCACCTCGCGATCGGCGTCGCCGACGAGATTGGCAATCGACACGATGTCGCGCGCCGCCTCGTCGGCGGTCGCGCCGGTGCGATAGCGGACCGGGAAGGCTGCGGCGTGGCGCAGCGCAAGCCGGGCGGCGCGCGCCGGGCCGACCTCGTCCGCCAGCGCGGCTTCGATCGACGGCGCCCAGCCGCGCACCATCTTCTCGAGCTGCGCATCGAGCGTCAGCGCATCGGGGAGCACGCCCGCGCCGCGCAGGTCGATCGTGTAGCGGAGCAACGCGACGCGCCCGTCCTCGACGCTGGTCGACCAGTTGAGCACCTGTCCGTTGGCGGCCTCGGCGAGCATCTCGCCGATCGCGACGCGGCGCGCGGTGGTCATCTCGTCGCGCGGCAGCCATACGAACGCATAGAGGTGCCGGCCGAGCGGGGAGGGGACCAGCACCAGCTTCGGACGCGGACGGTCGGCGAGGCTCATCGCGGTGAGCGCCAGCTCCTCCATCGATGCCGCGCTGATCGCGGTCATCAGGTCGTGCGGCAGCGTCGCGATCGCGTGGGTCAGCGCCTTGCCGGTGTGACCGGCGGGGTCGAAGCCGAACTTCGCCTCGCTCGCCGCGAGGCGCTGGCGGAGCACCGGCACGCTGCGCGGCGGGGCGTTGAGCGCCGCCGAGGTCCACAGCCCGGCGTGGATCGACAGACCGGTGACGCGCCCGCCGGTGTGGAGCGGCACCACCAGCAGGTCGAGCGGGACGCGGCGGTGGACCGGCGAGATCAGGCTCGACTTGAGCAGCAGCGGCGCCGCATTGCCGGCGACGAAATAGTCGACCGCCAGCCGCCGCGAGCGGTCGGCGAGGATCGGCACCGCATGGTCGTTGACGACGATGCCGAGCGGGGCGGCGGCGTCGACCGTGCCGTCGGCGTGCCAGCGCTCATGCCCCAGCAGCGTGAAATGCCGGTCGAGGAACCAGCGCAGCAGCGCCGCGCCTTCCGGATCGCCGCCCACGTCGTCGATCACCCCGGCATCCGCCGCCAGCGTGCCCTGCATCGCGCGCCAGTCGCGCACCGCGACGCGGACGTCGGCTAGCAGCCGCTCGATCTCGTCGGTCAGCGCGCGCCGGTCACGCGCGTCGACGCGTTCCAGCTCGATATAGATCATCGATTCGGGCCGACCGTCGGCATCCTCGATATCGGTCAGCCGCCCCTCGGCATCGCGCGAGACGCGGATCACCGGGTGGATGACGCGATCGACCGCAATGTCGCGGTCGCCGATCGCCGCCGCGACCGAATCGACCAGGAACGGCATGTCGTCGTTGACGATCGCCAGCCGCATCCGCCGCCGCGCGCCATCGCCGGGCAGTTGTTCCAGCGCCAGCACCGGCGTGCCGGGCGCGCGCACCGCGGCGGTCTGCGCGAGGAACGCTGCGGCCTCCGCCTGCTTGTCCTCGCCGAAGCCGGCAAGCTCGCCCGGCAGCGCGCGATAGGTGAGCCGCGCCGCCAGCGCAGCAGACAGTATCTGAAGAGACTTTTCCGGCATGGGCGAAGCTATGCGCCCCGGATGCGTCTAGCTCAAGCGTTGCCGTACTGCATTGGTGCAGCGTCGGATTGCGTCAACGCAGGCGGCGCAGCACCTGTGCCGCAAGCTTCGCATCGTCGCCGACGGTGCCGACGACGACGATCCCCGTTGCGGTGGCGCGGCCGAGCAGCACGACCGGCGCACCTTCGTCGAGCCCGCTGTCGATGGCGAGTTCGGCGAGTGGCGCTCGCGCGGCGAGCGGCAGTGTCGGGGCGGCGTGATCTTCGTCGGGCTGCCGCTGGGCGCGTTCGCTTGCGACGATACCTTTGATGCCGCCCTCCGCGCGCTCCAGCGCGTGTGCGAGTGCGCCCGCGGCAACGCCGCTGCGCTGCGCCCAGGCGAGGACGGTGGCGGCCTCGGTCAGTCGCGTCTTGTCGTGGTCCGCGCCGAAGACGAGCTTGGCGATCGCGGTCATCGGTGCGCGCGCCTGGACGCGGATATCGGCCGCGGCAAGCAATTCCTCCAGCCGCGCCGGATCGGCGGCGGCGGCGAGCGCGACGTCATGCGCGCGGCCGAGCGCGCGATAGAGCGCGGCATGGCTGCGCAGCCGCGCCGCGCGCGCCACCGCGGCGCTGTCGCGTGCGGCGGCGAGCAGATCGTCGAGCGTGGTGGCGGCGACCGCGGGTTCCGGCGCCGGCGCGGCGGCGCACGGACCGTCCGCCCATACGCCGCCGGGCAGCGGATCGTGGCGCGGCGCGCGGATCGCGGCCGCCAGTTCGGCGTCCAGCCCGGCCTGATCGTCGGCCGCGACCAGTTCCTTCCAGTTGATGACGCCGTAGACATAGTCGATCGACTGCGCATCGGACGAGAAGGGCATCAGGATGCCGCGGTACATCGTGTTGTGCCCGCGTATGCCGGTGAATTCGGCCTCGAACCCGATCGGCGCGCGATTGGCGATGATCTGCAGATAATGGTCGGTCAGCCGCGACAGGAGCGAGCGCGACGGCACGTCGGAGATGCGCGCGATCGACAGGTCGACGGCGCATTCCTCGCGCAGCGCGCGGCCGATGAACTGGATCGCCGGATCCTCGACGCCCTGCGAGAAATCGAGCAGCACGCTGTGCGCGCCGAAATCGGCGATGCTGTCGGGATCGAGATCCTCGATCGCGGGATAGGACCGCCCGCGCAGCAGCGACACCCAGTGATTGTAGGCGCGCACATGCATCCGGCGCTCGTCGGGGCCGATCGGCGCCGGCGATTCACCCACGCCGCCCTCGGTAGGGTCGTCGTCCTGGCGAAGATCGTCGTAGCCGTGCGCGCTGTCCATGCTCATCGTCCGTTCCGGCGAGCGGCCTGTCATTCGGCCGGATTCGCGGACATGCTTGTGCCCGGTGGATGGTAAAGGCCCGGTAAAGCCGCGAAGCGCTTGTCAACGCCGCCGGCCGCTGCTAAGCGCCGCCTCCACGACGTTCCGACGCGGAACGCACGGGCCGCTTTAGCTCAGCTGGTAGAGCATCGCATTCGTAATGCGGGGGTCACAGGTTCGAGTCCTGTAAGCGGCACCACATACTTTCACTAATTTCGTGAGATTACAGTGCTGTAGCGGCAGGCGACTCATGCGCTTCCCCTCAGGCGTTCCCACATTCCCGTGCGGCTTGTTCCGAACAGGTGCGAACAGTGGCGGCTTACGCGACTCGCTGTATAGGTCTTTCTCACGCTTCCTGATGCAGTCGGTCTGGGTAGCCAGGAGACCGACGTTGACCGCCTTCCACCCCGTTCCGCCAGCAAAAGCGATCCAGCTTGTCGAAGCGGCCGGCGTCCCGAACGCCGCGCAGCTCATCCGCGACTTCACCGCAGCCGGGTTGGTGAAGTCCTACGCGCTGGTGCTGGAGACGATCGAGCCGGCTGGCCGCAGGACGTGCGTACGAGGCGGCGCAGTACCAGCGGGGCTATGGCAGCGGATCGTTAGCGATGGTGTCGAGGATGCAGCATGAATCGGTGGTACCGTGCGGCTGACCGGTGCCGATCTGATCGGGGGCAAGCCGGCCGTTTCTATCACGGGTATTGGGTTCAACGACAAGGATCTGCAACGGCTGATAGAGCACCAGCAGGGAGGCGCTCCCAAGCCCGCGGCCAAGAAGGCGCCCGTCGCGACCGTTGAGCATGTTGATGTACCACAACCTTTCACAACGCCGAAGCGTCGACCCGATCCAAGCGCCATCCCAGATGGGGCGTTCCTGGCCACGGTGAAGCAGGTTGAGGCAGCGTTGGGTTTCGGCCGGACGAAGGTCAACGAGCTGATGAACCAAGGGCGTTTGGAGCGGGTGGCAATCGACGGCGGCGTGCGGATAACTGTGGCGAGCGTCATGGCTTTAGCCGGAGCGACCGAAAAGTGAGGCTTCGTTTCAGCAACGCGGTTATGCCAGCGATCAGCGGGTAAGCACCAGATTGCATTTCGTTATAGAGCCGATTGGCCCACGCGCAAAACCTGACGAAACTGTAGCGGCATGGATGGACAGGAAGTCGCATTGGATCATACAGATGCCGTGTGTCGCCCAAGCTGCCGCCATACCTGCGCTCCCTTCTCACGGCTAACATAGTCGACGATTATACAGATGGATCGTCAGAGCCGACGTTGGAACGTTGGGTTCGAGAATACGCTCGTCAAATGCGGGTTAGGTTGCGTCGTGCCGCTAGCGGTAACCGGATCGCGGCTGACCGCTTCGCCCGGGCCAAGTCTCGAGCCGCCCTCCGCGGACTCCGCAAGGAGCGGCCGCGACAGCTTGAGAAGGATGTCCTCATCTCACGCTATCGTCCATCTCCGATACTAGATGCTTTAGTTCCTCAGCGTCGTCAGCGATGGGTAGACATCATGCGCCGCGACCAATTGTTGCATCCGAACTCGATAGAAGTGCATAATTTTTCCTTTCTAACCCACCCCAACGAGACATTGGCAGCACTAAAAAAAATTGGTGAGTTCGAATCACGAGAACTCCGAGCTGTTATCAACTTTCGTGACCCACACTGCCTCGACGCGGGATCATTCCTCGTTCTAGCGGAGGTGTGGCCCCGAATGGCTCCGGTATTTGTTGGCGGACACATGGCGCGGTCTATTCAGCGCGTGCTCAGCGCCACAGGCGTCAGCCGCAACAACCGCATGCGCATGCGGGGAGTGCCTGGGGATGGGAAGGAGCAAGGAGAGAAAGTTGCCGACGTGTGGCCATTCCCGCTCCAGCGCCGTCGTCCGGCCTTATCGTCGAGATCAGCAACGGTGCATCTCGACCCGCAGGCACGAGAGATCGCCTGCGGCCGGTTCTGCGATGCAGTGGACGATTGGCTTGGTGTGCCCGAGATTGACCAGCAGCTGACGTTTGAGGGGAAGGGATGGCTTGCCAGCATTATCGGCGAGTTGCTGGATAACGCGGAACGCCACAGTCAGCCCGGTTCGAACGACGGGGATTGGTCTACCACGGCATTTATGGTCCGTAGGACGATCGACGGGAAGGCTGTCCTGAAATGCTACATCGCCTTTCTCAGCGTCGGAAGGTCCTTCGCTGACAGTCTTGAGGACGCGGCCTCGGACGTACGAGAATCGCTGAAGGAATATGTCGACCGTCATGCGGGTTGCGGCCTGTCGCCAGCCTCGCTTGCGACGGTATATGCGCTTCAGGATACTATTACGTGCGATCCGGCTGCTCGTGAAGCGCGGTCGGGCGGCACCGGGCTTCAGGACGTGCTCACGTTCGTCCATGCTTTGGCCGGAGATGGTCCAGCATCAGCCGACTCGCGAGTGACCATTGTCTCAGGAAAGACGTGCATCGCGCTCACGAGCGATTATATACCCGGAGCTAGGAGAGGCGAGAAGCAGCCCCGACTCCAGTGGTGCAACAAGGACAACACGAGCGAATCTCCGCCGGACCGGGCGGTTGTATGCGATCTCGTGGAGCGTTTCGCAGGAACGCTCGTTTCAGTGGCGTTCACGTTGGATCCGGAATATCTCGCCGCGACCGTGGAGATTGACGAACATGCCAACGATCGATCTTGAGGCGCTGACCGGCGAGGGCCGCGTACAGAACCTGAGCGGCCGCCTTAGAGGCTTGGCGGCACGCGAGTTGTTTCAAGTCGACGCGCTGGACCACGAGGATGCACCTGTCGAAGTTCGCGTCCCAGATTATGTGTATTCTCTAACCCCGTCCTTTTTTCAGGGATTGTTCGGCCGTAGCGTTCAAACATTCGGTCAAAGCGAAGCGTCGTTTCGCCGACACTTTCATTTTGTCGCACCCGCGATCGTGCTTCAGCAGATCGAACAGGGGCTCTCGGCTGCTCTTACCAGTCGGAATCTTGGCGACGTTAACTGAGCCGTCTTACCGGTGGAGACGAAGGATTACATCTCTCTCGGCCTGTCCTCCGCTGCGCTAATCACGACCATCGTGTGGAATATAGCCAATAGGCGCCACACCGATAACGTTGCTCGCCAGACACGAAGCGATAGCTTTCACCTGGACGAGTGGAAGGCGAAGCGGTCTGAGATTATGAAGGCGCTCAGAGAGGTCGAGGCCGGGTTCGCCCGGCTACATGCTCTTACAAAAGGCGCGCACGCTCCCAGGGAACTCAAGGAAGAAATTTCCAAAGAGGGCCGTGACCTGACCATCGCGCATCAGGCACTTATTAGGGAACTCGAACGGGTCGACCCGGCATGGGGAGACTTGGCTTACGGCAACATTGACGCTGACGGCGAGCGCGACTGGGACCGTGTTCACACCGCAATCGACGGCGCGAGACAAGCGAGATCTGCGGACCTTGGGCGAGTGGCGCTGGCAACGCTAACGCAGCACGCGCAATCCCTTAGATCCGGCGTTGAGGAGGAACTGGCCATTAAGACTGCCGAGCACAATCCTATTAAACTGTGACAACCTGCGCTTAGCCGGATGCCAGTTCAAGCGGCCACCGCCGGCACCCTCCTCGCGCCGACCCCGCATACTCAAAATTCGCCGCACTCATGTTTCGCTGACACGAATTACCACCTGACGCCATCCATCCGAGGTTGGCTTAAACGTGCATTATCAGCAGACGAACATCGCCTCAACGATCGCCTGCATTAGCACACCGCGTGGCACGGGCACGCTTACCGACGTCCATCCCGCGTTCTGCGCCCGACGAAGCCCATAAAGACCAATCCACGATCGACCATGCTGCCGCCAGGCACGCTGCAACGCCGCCACCGGCATCAGCACGCACGTCGCTGCCGGCGCATGCGCGTACGCGATGAAGTCCGCGGCTAGCGGCTTCTGCACCCAGCCAGGCGACTTGCGCACCTCGTCCGACCATCGCTCCAGCAGGACGTCGGGCCAATCCTCGGTCCTGATCTTTTCGTCGACGGTGTAGGTTCGCCCGCACGCGAGCGTCAGCAGGCGATCGATGCCGCCGCGCTGTGCCCATCCGTCATGCTCGACAGCGACCGCCGACATCAGCGTCGGGAATGCGCGGCGGTATATGGGGAGCCACCAATCCGGCCCGTACTGCGCCGCCAGCGCGTGACTGTCCTCGAACCGATGCACGCGGTTGAAGCCCGAAGTCCGCGCATGGCGAGCGATAGGCTGGTGGATGACGCGGCCGGGTGACGCCGGCTGCCACGGTGCGGTGCTATTGATCGCCATCACGGTCGTCCTCGCGGTCGTGGGTGTCTTCGTCGTCGTCGCGCAGATCCTCCAGGTCCGGATCGCCGTCGATCTGGTCCATGCGATCGATCATGCGCTCAGTCAGGCGGGCCAGCTCGTCACGCGGCAAAACCGGAATCGCCGCGAACAGCGACCCCGTGCCGGGTAAATTGCTGGGTCGGCTCCACGCTCGTCGTCGCTCCCGCCGCCACCGGGGACGGCGTTGCGGTGGCGGCGCAGGCGTGTGGAAGGCATGACCCATCAGGCGCTCCCAGCCGCCACGCTGTAGCATCGACCATCATGCTGCAACGTCTGGCCATTCTCCGACAGCGCGCGCTGATGCGCCCGCCACAAATCCCAAACAGCGCCCGTCATGATCGCGCACCGGAGGTCGCACTGACCGCAGGCCCGCTCGCATGATGGTTCGGCGCAGATCATGGCGTCTGGCCGCTTCGGTGATCGCCGGTGTCCGTCCAGCGCGTCACGCGCTACCTTCAATCGCCTTGCCGTCTCCTCAGGCGGATCTCTGGTTTCCCACAGCGGAAAATTCCTGACGGGCCGGTCCGGCACGCGGTTGTCGGCCAGCGGGCGGATGTGTTCGAAGCCCTTCATTGCGCCACCTCCCCGAAGCTGCGCTTTTCAATTGCGGCCTTGATCGCGTCCTGCCGGTCAGGGCGCCCAATCAGCGGTGCCATGACGGTGGTCAGATCCTCCGGGTGGCAATCGTCGACCATCAGGGCGAGCCGCCGGCCGGACATCAGCGCATAGCCGCCGCCGATCTGCGTCATGGCCGTCAGCCAGACGGCTGGATCGAACGTGTCAGGACGCTCAAGGACTGTGGCCATATCAGCGACCCTCCCGCTTTGGCGTACGGCCGAGTTGGACGGCGAAGTGGATACCGAACCACTGGAGCTCGAAATATCGCACCGGCCCTTCGCCGCCGACGTGAAGCCGACCACCTTCGTCGACGCGGATCTCCTGCATGCGCTCGACGTAGACTTCGCCCCAGTTGTACCACGGCTCGGTGGCAGCGATGATGCGATGGAGGCCGCTACGCATCTTCATGGCGACCATCGTCATGCGTCCTTTCGTTCGCGCGACAAGGCCAACAGCCTTTCGGAAAGCTGGCGTCCAAGGTTGGTGAGCCCGTTCATGGCTGCGCAGAGACGATCGTCATTCTCGACGGACGCCTGGTTGGCGATGTATGAGGCGAGCATCTGGATGGTGGCCGCATCCTGCGAAGCGAAGAACACGCCGTCGCGCTGCTGAATGTTCATGATCGCGCCTCCCTTGCGAGGAACGGTTCGGCTTCGGCGAGCATGGTAGCGGCATCTCGCTCGCTGATGGTTGCTCCTTCGATGTTGACGACGGCCATCAACATCAGCTTGGCCAGCATCTCGCTTTCGGTTGTGGCCGGGGTCGTCATGATGCGCCGGTCGAGCTTGTTGACGGCAACGCAGGCGGCGTCATGCGCGGCGGTGCCATCGGTCAGCGTCTCTGCGCGGTTCAGCAATGTCCTGCGCTCCACAAGCCAAGCGGCGTGTCGATTGTCGCCGGGCGTCGTGCCGTGGGTGCGTGTCGGCGTCGCCTGCGCCGCTTCATGCAGTCCATTGCTGAGCGCCTGCGCCATCTCGCCCAATCCATCGACCGCTTCCGCTGCGACCGACGTTTCCGGCGAGGCGCCCAAAGAGTCGCTGACGAGCGCGCACAAAGCAGAGATGGACGATGCCGTGCTCGCCGCGGCGAACAGGCGCTTCTCTTCGACTTGGATCATCTCAGCGGCCCTCCGCGCTCGAGATGCGCAGAACATCGGCGTTGATCTCCCTTAGCCAGTCCCGACCGTCGCCCATCTGGTGCTCGATCATGAAAGTCAGCTTGGTACGAAGATCGGTCAGCGTAGCAGCGGGGTAGACAGCAACGGCGTCTAGTGCCTCTGCATAGGCATCGTTCAGCGCGTTGTTCTCGTCGATGGCAGCGTTGATAGCTTTCTGCCCTACGGCATTGTCGAGAACGAAGCGCTGATGCTGATCCACGACGCCGTCGCGCGACTTGGCGTTGGCAATCAGGGCCGCCAGATCGAGACTGGCACCATCGGACGCGGGCTCTCCGGCGGTGCTTGCGCAAGCCGTGGCCGCGACGGCGATGACGGACAGCCCCGCCGTCCCGATCAGGGTGCGGCGTGAGGTGTTAATTCCCATTGCTCAGCCCTCCCGTGCCAGAAGGCAGCCGTTGCCGGCATGCCGAGTAAACAGACGCTCGCACGCATCGGCCGCGATTACCGCTTCGATCGCGCGCTGCTGACGCGGCGAGGACGCGCGGTGCTCGCCGGCGAGGGCGCGGGCGTATGCGCCGTGGTTGCCGGTGCGCAGTTGCAGGCGGGCCGTGTCGACTGCGCGCGCTGTGCTGACGCTCATGCTGTTAAGGGTGCGGTTGATCTTGGCCGGGCGCACGTCCGGCGTTACGATGTTCATAGCCTATCACCTCTTCTTCAGGTGGTTTGGTCAGGCCGGACGTGGAGGGCTCAATCTCCGCATCCGGCCGTACTGATCGCTTTCATATCACCGTGAACGGTGGCAAACAAGCGCGAAGTGATTTAAATGCGATCACATGATGAAGGTTGAGCAATGCCGGGCCGCTAGAGCCCTGCTCGACTGGTCGGCGCAGCAGTTAGCTGAGCATGCCGGGGTAGGCGTCGCCACGGTGCGTCGTTTTGAAAGCGGGAGCACCGTCGCTGACGCCTCCGTGGAAGCCCTGACCAAGGCCCTAGTTGCGGCGGGGATTAGCTTGATCCCCGCTGGTGAGGCTTCACCCGTCGGCGGTGCGGGCGTCCGCCTCACCGCGCGGTAACATTGTGGATTTGCCCAGCAACCTTCGCCCGTTTGCAGCTGCCGCGATCCCTTTCGCAGCGGTGATCGCCTTTGCATCGTCGCCATTGATCCGCTTTGCCGACCCGACGTGGGTTTGGGCTGGAGGCTACAGCCTAGCTCTTGGCTTGGCGTTGATTCTCCTGTGGGCGACAGTCGACATCAAGGCGGAGTGGGCAGGATGGATCGGGGGTGCTTTCTTCTTGGTAGGCGCGGCAATGCTTTTCCGTGTCGGGGACCGAGCCACAATCCTCTCGAAGGCGAACGACCGTAGGTGTCTCACCATCCAGCAGGATATGCTCAGCGCGCACCCGCGTCTTGCGAATGGGCACGACATCTTTCAGGCGCTTGGCTGTCAGCCGCAAGGGACAGAGGATCAGATCCGCGTGCCACCCACAGATCGTGAGCGGCTTGCGCGAAGGCCTCTTCCATGGGGCGGATACCCGCCCTCGCCTTGAACGAAGGTCTACGATCATCAACGGCAAGTCGCGCCACCCACACCTAAGCGCAGACGGCGCGACCTGCTGTCCGTGGGGTAAAAGCACCCCGCTCGCGCTCATGACGGGCAATCGTGGAGAGAAGATGGCGATCGGGCGGCAAGCGCGCCTCGCTCCAAGGGGAGTTAAGCCATGAGCGAGGCGCGGCAGGTCCGTAGCGACCTGAGCGTAGTGTGCATGGGGCTGACCGAGGAAGCAATTCCCGGCGGCGCGCATCCTGTCGCGGTTACCGGGCATTATGTCGCCATGCCACGTAAGCTGAAGGTCTTCCGCACGTCTACCGGTTTTCACGACGCTTACGTTGCAGCGCCTAGCCGCAAGGCGGCCTTGGAGGCGTGGGGCGCTGATGTTGACCTTTTCGCTCGCGGCGCGGCGGAGGAGGTCAGCGATCCCGGCTTGATGGAGGAGGCGCTCGCCCGACCCGGGGAGATCGTCCGCAAGGTGCGCGGAACGATGGAGGAGCATTTTGCTGCAATGCCCGACGAGCCAACTCGGTCGAACAAGGACGACGACGCAGAACCAGCCAAGAGGAAGCCGGCAGCGAAGGCAAAGCCGGTGCCTCGGCCATCTCGGTCGAAGTTGGATGAGGCCGAACACGCCTTTCAAGCGGAAGAGGCCCGCTATGAAGCGGCGCGGCGGGATCTGATGGATAGCGAGGCGTCATTACGGGCCGAGCGTCAGGCGCTAGACGCTAAGCACGAACGGGAGCGCAGGCAACTCGAAGACGCACGCAGCGAGCAGGAGGCCAAATACAAGCGCGCTGTTGAAAGGTGGCAGGCTAATTAGAGCTGAAGTGGCGGCGGTCATCGCAATCGACACATGACCAGTAATTCACTATTCGCATCATGGATGCAGGCGTAACTTCTTCGAGCCCGATCAACGGGCAGGAGGATGTTGAATGCGCCGTTTCATCGCTGCTGCTGCTGCCCTCACGCTGGTGGCTGGCTCCGCGCCCGCTCTCGCTGCACCATGCAAAGACCCGAAGACGGGCAAATTCGTGAAGTGCGCGACGGCCCCCGCGAAGCCGACACGGTGCAAGGACGCCAAGGGCAAGTTCGCCAAGTGTGGCACAGCCGGAGCGAAGCCGGTTAGCTGATCCAGCCCCAGATCATTGCGATCGTGCTGGCGGCGATCAGCACGCCAAGCACGATCGCTTCTGCTCGGTGCAGATGCTCCCTCACTGACGCGTCGCGCACATCAGATCATCCAGTCGGGCCGCTATCGCCTTGAAGCGCTCAACGCCTTCCACGTCGCCGGTCAGCGCCAGCGCACCGAGGCGCTCAGCTACCCAGCGCGGCACGTGGTCGCCGTATCGCTTCTGGATCGCAAGCGCTTCTGCAAGCCGCCAGTCAATGTTCATTGAGTGCACCGCGAAGGACGGCCCGAGCCGAAGCCGTTTGATACCGTTCGGCTTCGGCTTAGAATCATTTCGGGCTGACGGCATTCACCGGTGCCAGCGTCGCCGCTGGTGTCGCCACGGGAGCGGCAACTGTTGTCGAAGCGGCAGCACCTACCACCATTGGCTCGGCACCGGCGGCTGCCATCGCAAGCGGAACGTCCTCATCAAGGAAGCCTTTAACCACAGTGCCCGCGGGAACGGTTGCGCTGGTACCGGTGACGAAGAAGCCGGCAACCGGAAGCAACACAGCTGCGCCAACGACGCCTGCGGTACCCGCGGTGCCCTTATCGTCGAACGCACCCGAGAGCCTGATCTGCCTGCCGTTGACGGTCACGTAGAGGACGCGAGCGCCGAGGTGCCCGGACTTGCCCCACATGCCCTTGTTCTTCACGTCGGTGATCTCGCCCATTGCGGGGCTGCCCACCGGAATGACAGTCACACCTTGAACGATGACCGGCTCGGCCGTTTCCAGGTGGACGCGTTGACCGACCCGCAATTTCTTGCCTTTCGTCGTCAGCTCCTCGGAAAGTCTGAGAGGCACTTCCGTACCGGTACGCAGCACGGCCGAGTTGGTGGTCGGAGCCGCAATCGGAGCGGTGGCCATCTGTGCGCTTACAGGCACGGCAACGAGTAGTGCGCTCGCGAGCGCGCCAACGTTCTTGATCATCTTGAACCCCCATCTGCGCGGGTCCCCCGACCCGCAGTCACGAACATGCCGCTTCCTGTCGAAGGTGCAATGGCGCTAATCTAGATTGTAAGGAATCGCACCGTGCTTCTTGTACCTTCCGCTAGGACACTCAGCATTGAGCCCCTTGAGGTTCCTTTACCAACCGCTGGTAAGACCCTGACCGACCTGCTGGATAATCCAAGTGCCGACACTCGACTCTGCCACTGTCCACCTGTGCACCGTGCTGTCGAGCCTCTCGTTTGGCCTGCTGTTCGTTGCCCTTTGGCTCATACGAGAGCGAGGCTTCTTCTACCTGCTGTGCGGGGGCGCTAACCTCACATACGCTGCGACCCTAGCCGGCTTCAGCGTGCCCACTCACAGCGTCGCGGTGTCGACCGCCCTCTGCTTGGGCGTTGGCGCCTACAACAGCTACATGCTCGCGGCTCTCCGGCACTTTCAAGGCAAGCGAGCCGCAAACTGGCTCGTCGTCGCGCTGCCGGCACTATCCGGGCTCGCCTTTCTGGTCTTCGCCATCGATCCCGCCGGCATCCCGGCCGCCCGCATGGCCAACTCAATCGTTCTTGGCGTCTCAACGTTGGTCGTCGGCTTGATCTTTCTGCGTACCGCGGGATCACGCGCCCCGCGCAGTCAGCGGATCGTCGGCATCATTCAGATGGCGTACGTACCCTCCTATATTGCCTCAGTCTTTCTGGATCTCGCCGGATTTGAGCAGCGCGATTGGCTTTCGCTCATCCCGCTGCTGAGCGACCAAGCACTGCTCGGCGTGCTCAATATCGCACTCCTTTCGATGCCCGGTGAACGCGCCGAAGCCGATCTTCGTGAGCAAGCGCTTCGTGATCCACTCACCGGGGTATGGAACCGCGCGGGGCTTGATTACCTTGGCAAGAAGACGGCCGCGCCCCTCGACGTGATCCTTTTTGACATCGACAACTTCAAGCAGTTGAATGATCAGTACGGCCACGCTGCTGGTGATGCGGTGCTAAAATCGCTTGCCTCTCAGGCTGCTGCTACCATCCCGAGCGATGGCCATCTCATCCGCCTTGGCGGCGACGAGTTTGCCGCCCTCGTGCCTACTTCGAACGATCCGCATCGAGGTGCAAAAGTCGCCGAAAAGCTGCTCCTGGCAGCGCGGATTGAGACGTCGTGCACGATCAGCGTTGGAGTAGCGCGAATGATGACTGACGAGGCAGACCTGCCTGCAACTTTCGAGCGTGCTGACAGGATGCTGTATGCAGCGAAAGCCAAGGGTCGGGACAGGGTGGCCGCTTAGTAGGTCGCGTCTGCTAATCCAGAGAAATACGTATCCGATTGATTGAGCAGCGTTCCCTGTCGTAGCTGCCCGCCGCCTTCATTCGGGAGGCAGGGGGTATTGATGAGGAAATTTGTAGCTGCAGTCTTTGCGGCAATGCTCGCGTGCGTGACTCAACCTGCTGCTGCGCAGATCACGGTTGAAGGTAACGGTGCTCGTGCCGATGGCGAATGGGGTGGTGAGCTGGGGATCGGCTACGGCTTCGGTGCAGCGGGCTTCAAGCTTACTCCGATCGTGGGCGCGCTTGTCTACGCTGGCGATAACGACCGCTACTTCGAAGATAACAACGGCGGAAACCCACGCTGCCGCGACGGCGATACCGGAAGGTACGCGAAAAGCAGCTACTGCGATAACACCGCTGTGAACATCTACGGCAAGGTCGAAGCCACCTATTCCATTCCGCTTGTCGCCACGATCGGGGCGGGTGTGCGCTTTAGCGAGCGCGACACTACTCCCTATGGCACTGTCGCTTTCCCGATCACGCCGGGCTTGAAGGTGAAGGGCAACATCGGCGACGGCTACTACGCTCTCGGCCTTCGGCTCGGTCTTTAATCGAGGGAATGGATCAATGCGGCTGGGATTGGTGATCGGCTGTCTCGCCTTGGTGGCGACAGGCTGCATGAGCGAGCAGGCGGACGCAAAGCGGCGTTACTCATTCTCGAGCGCGAAGAAGCGGTCTGGTCGGGTTCGCGGCCATTCCGGGTACGGCGCCCGGGGAACGACGGACGGCCCATGTCCATGTAACGGTGGGAACGTCTGCATCGGACCGCGGGGAGGCCGGTACTGCATCACCAGCGGCGGTAATAAGCGCTACGGCGTGTAGGTGAGCCAAGGCGCGACGTCAGGACACGGCGTCGCGCTGTCTTCGTCAGCGTAGCACGTTGTTGAGATAGGCCGCCAGCCGAACGCCGCCCTTCTCAAGCTGCAACTCCATGCGCGGCGTGTTCTCGTAGACGTACCGGTAGCCAAGCGAGATGTCGCCGGCAGCAGGGTACACCTGATCCCGCACGATCACGCTATCGGCCATCCATACCCTCGGATCAGCAGACGACCATGCCTTGACGTCGGCCGGCGTGATGCGCGCGGTCAGCCACGCCGCCATCTCGAAATACGAAAGTTGCTCGTCGTCGACCAGTAGCGAGTCCCAGACGCTGTGCAGGTTGGTCGGTTTGCCGAACCACGTCACCTTCAGGTCGTTGCCGCCGCGATCTGTGCCGTTGCCGTTGTGGAGCGGCTGCGCGAGGTCGCCTACGATGTGGATGATGAAACGTAGCGCCATGCGCTTGTCGTCGGCAGATGCCTTCCGGTCCCGTAGCGTAGCGCTGAACCGATCAAGCGCGGTGAGCGCGTCGCCTTCCGTCGGCGTACCGACCTGATCGTAGGTCTTCCCGGCCGGTATGGTCACGTAGTGCCAAGGGCTCGCCGTCTCCTGCCAGAACGGCGCAGGATCGGACTTCATGAAGTCGGGCCAGTTCGACGCTTCGGCCATCGTCTCTGTGCCCAGGATCCGCTTCACTGCGGCACGCGCTTTGCCGCTCAGGTGAGTGTCCGCGATCTGGCCTACGACTCGGTGTCCCGTCTTGCCCCAAGCGAGTGCCGGGGCGGGAAGGAGCGCAAGTAGCGCGGCGGGAAAAGCAAGGACCAAACGCATAGCGGGCCAGTGCGCCCGCAAGGTGGCGTTTTCGTGTCTGGTCAGGTGCCCGCTTTGCCTAGGCGAGTTCCTCGCCAGCGAAAGCCTGCTCAACGAGGCGATCGAATATCGGATGAGCCTGTACGCGTCGTGCATTCGCCAGCCCAACCTCGCTGTCGTGGCTCAACCTGTTGGCTTCGGCGATGTGATAGAAGGCTACCACGTGATCGATGCGCGTGAACCTTACCCCTGATGCGACAAGCCGGACGTAGAAGTCCCAATCGTTGCAGTTGTGGAACGAGGGATCAAAGCCGGAAACGGCTACGGCGGCTGACCGCCGTACGATGGACCAGCTTGGCCCAATGGCGCCGGTAAGTGCGAGTGCTGACAGGACATCACCACCGACCCAAGCGCATTCCGGCTCGCCCGAGGAGCCACATGGCCAGACTCGACGGAACTGGCCAACTACAACGTCAGCCTTCGGTTCAGCCCCAAGCATCGCCGCAGCAGCACCCGGCAACCAAACATCGTCGCTGTCGAGAAACGCAACCCATTCGGCACGGGCCAACGCCAATCCGGCATTCCTCGCGGCAGATGCTCCGACATTGCGGGGAAGGAGGACCGCGTGGACGGATGGATGTTGGCCTTCAAGTGAACGAAGGATGCCAGCGGTCTGATCTGAGGACCCATCATCGACTAGGATGATGCGAGCCGGAGCAGGATTTTGCGATAGGACGCTTTCGACAGACTGCTCAACGGTACGCTCACGGTTGAAGCAAGGGATGACGACGTCGTAAGTCTCGCCGCTCACGTCGTGAGAAGGGCACAGTCCGGTTTGTAGCATGATCAAGCGCATAAGGCGGGACGCCGGTAAGGGCAACGCGATCTAATTGGCGTCCTTGCACCCACGCATCTCATATAGGCGCCAATAGCGATCCCAGCGCGTGGCCGCTCCGGACGCCAACGCCGCACACGACAGTGATTGGCCATCCGGCAGCGTGCAGCGGGCGACGACGCGCTTATAGCTGGTGCCCACCGGCTGACAGCTGAGCCGCTTGCCGAGCGTCAGCCGCTCCATAATCCGGCGGCCGCGCTTCGCTGCACGATCGTCGCAGACATAGGATCGGCGCTGCGATGCTGGCCGCCGGCAAGGTGCTGCGCTTTCGAAGTCCGGCGCCTGTACACCAGCCACGCGGATCTTCACGCCTGATCGGCACCACAGCGGGCCGTCACCATCATGAACGCGGACGACGTGGCAGACGAGCGGTGGCGGCGGGGCGGCGATCATGACGAGCGTCATGTCAGTAAACCAGTGTTCCCGCAATGTTCTTGCGAGTTAACGCGGCATCGGCGTAGCTTGCCGCCACCGCCGATCGACGGCGCACCGACATCGAGGAGCCTTGGCATGGCGCACGATCTCCTGCTGCGTGCGGCTGCGCGCGCGATCTATGACGCCTGCTATCTGAGCGACGATTGGCCTGC
Organism: Sphingomonas phyllosphaerae; assembly: GCA_036946405.1. Lineage (NCBI taxonomy): Bacteria > Pseudomonadati > Pseudomonadota > Alphaproteobacteria > Sphingomonadales > Sphingomonadaceae > Sphingomonas > Sphingomonas phyllosphaerae. The sequence goes on from JAQIJC010000001.1 coordinate 1,537,059, forward strand.
GACCTGACCGTTCACGAGTTGTCGCCACCGCCAACGACGAAGTCGGTGAAATACGCACCATCCACGTTACCGCGATACCCATCGTGTTGAAGCTGCTGGTTCACGGCAGCCACGATGCGGGTGAGCATCTCCGCCTTACCGGCGTCCGTCATGACCGTGTCTTGAGGCATATCGGCGAGCGCCATCAGGATGGCCGATCGCAGAGCAGGATCATCATTCTTCAGCGCGCCGTTGGTCGCGGCATAGTGGGTAGAGAGAGACACGCCCGCGTTGATGACGGCATCGCTGTCCTTGACGTTGATGACGATCTCTGGATCGAAGGTGTAGTAGAGAGGCTGGGGCTGACGTATTAATTCGGCCGGCACCGCATCCGCGTCCGCCGCGACATGATCGGCGTCGTTATCGATTTTGCCCGCCAAACCATCCCGCTGCATCCAAACGCCGATAGCCGTGCCGGCTGCCACGACGAGCAACGCCACCAAAGCGGCCAGGACTTTCGTTTTCTTCGCCACCCCTATACCCCGTGCGAAAGGCCAAACAGTCCGCCATCTGTGATATGGAAGGCGAATGGACGATAAGTCCTGTAGGCGCGCGAGCCTTTCTATCGGCCTAACCTTTTGGAAGAATATCCAGATTGCTCGCGCGCAAGCCCGCTTCTTAGACCGTCCCTACCGCTCCCTATGGCAAGCAGCGTGCCCAGCGCCGTGCCCATCGCCACGCGCTGATCAACCTGACGCTTCAGGTTTTGCGCGAGGCGGCTCAGCGGTCGGCGCGCGAAGCGGTCGGCACGATTGAGGTTCGGCTTGCGCTGAACGTCCTTCGCCCCTTCGTGCGGGAGCAGCGGCTGCTGACCGAGTTTTGGAAGGCCGCGACGGCCGAACCGCGGCACCCGTGGACGAGCTGTCACCTGCCGTACCGATGGATTGCGCAACGGCTGATCGAACAGGGTGCGGAGGTTGAGGAGGCGAACCAGCCCTGAGCTATCGAAAAGCTAAGGTGTTCGCGCCATCGGGCGTATCGACGCCCTGCCTCTCACCGGCGAAACATGTCGTGCGCGTCCGCCGCTCGTTCCTTCTCTTCCGCAAACCGGAGTATCATCTCACGGTCGGCTTGCCCGCTTACGCCGTCAGCGAGGCGACGGCAGCGAGCCGCTTCTAGCCTTAAGCTGGTGGCGTCAAAAATCGCCTTCATCGGCATGCGCTCCCCCCGGGCCATGATTCTCACGGCTCAGCCCCGTCAGTGAGCTACAGGATGTTCGATCGATGCCGAAACCGGTTGGACGCCTAGCAAGCTCATCCTGCCTCAGTCGCACTAATTTACATCGTATAATCGCATCAGGCTTTTACTACCGGCTTAATCAACACCGGTACTTTCGACGATGTGAATCCGCGAAGCCATTCCTCGCGTTCGCGCCACATCAATGGCGTTCGATAAGGGCAATCGTCGAAATTCAAATTAGGAGTTCCCGCGGCGACCACTCCCTCGGAGTACGGATTATGCATGGCAATTTCTGACCCTCCGTTTCTAAGTGATAGTACACGCATAAATGCGCAATGCACTGAGGATCGCATAATAATTATTTGCCATGAAGAAGAGGCCGCTTCGGATCGATTAATTGTAGAAGAGTTAGTCCGTCGCTAAAGTGAACAAAGCTTTGTAGCTTGAGGCATCAGACCGGTCGTGAGGTCACTCGCATATGTGCGATCGCTACCGCATGACCGAGGCGCAGATCGCGCTTGCCGCCCGCTACGGTGTCGAGGCACCTTCCCCGCCCAATCACACGAGCCCGCCACCTGAGCTATTCTCCGACAAGCCGGCATATTTGGTGCGCTAGGAGGACGGCACCCGCACGCTCGACGTCATGCGATGGAACTTCCCATGGAAGGTGTCGGACACACTGGGTCACTCGCCGGTTAGCAATTAGCAGCCGAGGCGAAGCGCATCAATGAAGGTCGGCCCGAAAGCCAAGTGTTTAGGGTAGGGCATAGCTCCTTAATCTCAGCGCATGACGAGATCGAGCGCGCCAAGGCGGTGAGTTTGCGCATTTCTATGTGCGAGACATGCGGTCCAATTTCATTTCGTAGAGCGCAAAGGAGTTGCGTGCTATGTCAGCTATATCACTCAAGTATTCCGGCATCGTGCTGGGAAATTCCGAGATCTAGCCTTTTGCGATCCACATCGATCGCCAGCGCAATCTCTCTTAATTCGGCTAATGCGCTATCCGCTACCTTGAGTATCGACAGAAGCCTATCTTTGATCTCGTTGTCAGACTGGCTAGCAATCCTGCCATATAGGTCGTCTAGTTCGTGCTGTATTTGCTCAATGTATGTCTCGGCGTTCACTTGGCACTCGTTCATCACCAACATAGGTTTGAGTGCGTTATATCGCAAACGATTGTCAAGGCGTTACCCGATAATGCTTTAAGCGCTATTGCGAGCCACGGTGCTTCACGCGTCCATGATCCCACCTCCTGAGCCGTTATGATCGCGCTTTGAGATCATTGGCGAACTTTCGGGCTTCCAGCTTGGTGTTGAAGAGCAGATCCAGCCACCTGTCCTCCTCCGGGAGGTAGAGCCCCCACGGCCCATATGGCATCTCGCTGGTTCGACGGACGAGGACGCGAGGCGGTGCCTTCATCCCGGCGCTCGTATGAATCATGCATCGTTATGCCAAGCGGATCGCGAATCTCTCGAGAAGTTCGATCAGATGTCGGCCCGCGAGGACGGTTCTGCGCCAAGTCCGCCTATCTTAGCTTGGCTGCGCTCCCATGAAGCCGCTGCCCGCTCAGTTTCCTCTGCCAGGCGGATGATGATGGCACGGTCGCCCTTGCTGGTCAGGCCCTCGGCCACTCGCCGCCACCGGGCTGCCTCGCTTCGAAGGCGAGAGCCGTTGGTCAATTGTGGATGCTCAACCACCTGTCGCGCCTCCGCTTCATGAGCGATCGATGAAGGCGGCGTGGCTAATGGTGTTTGCTAATTTAGGCCAATGGCTCTGTCTTACAATGTAGGCGGTTCATCGGATTTTAGGCTAAGCTGTCCGCGAGGCAGCCCCGCCGCGATCCTCGCGGTACAAGGAGAAACCTCGCAGCCAGTCGGCACGCTCACGCGCAACAAGCGTGGTTCGATAAGGACAATCTGCCGCCGACGCCTGACGTGTTGCGCCCGCTTTCAAGCCCTCAGCATAAGCATTCTGTACCATGTCCGACCCCTTGCGACTCGCGAACCCTCCCCGCAGCCATGTCCTACATTGGTTACATGATCATGGTAAACAAAGGTTAATAAGCGCGAGGCTTCAGGTGACCAAGGGAGGGTTCGGAGACAAGACGCCCGGCACAACGGCCGGGCGAGGTCAGGAACCCTCAGGTAGGGGCACGAGATAGGTGTTAGATGATCGATGAGGCTACAAGCGAGCCGGACTATGGGTTTCGCCTCTTGCTCGCAAGGCGTGCGAAGCCGATGAATTGAGCCCGCATATGCGTGTCCGCCACCAGGCTGACATCGGCTTTTACCTGCTCGACAAACTGCTCAAGATCCTCCCCGTACCGCGGGGGTTCCTCCATCGACCAATGCGGAAACTCACGGCGGTCGATCTCACCGTTGAATATGTCCACGATGTCGCTGTGGTTCGGGTTCCGCACGATACGCTCCATCAGGTTCTCGACGACGGGACGGGCTCCTTCGATCGCTTGCAGAAACCGTACACCGTCATACAGGAACAAGCCGGTGATGCCGTCGCGAAGATTGCGTTGGGTCGAGGTCTCGCAAAGCGCCCTCAACTCGTCGTCGTTGAGGAAATGCGTGGCGCGACTGGAATAGATGATGCGATAGAGCACTGCCGATCCTTGACGGTGGACGACCCCTGATAGTGAGCTGCCGAGGGCGCGACAGGTAATAGACCTATGTTGTAAGTTTTTTCTTTCAGGCAGAGCGTGACGCCAATGCCGGGTGAGGTCGATGCCGGTGCCGCTCTACGAGAAAGGCGAGGAGCGGTAGCTGACGTGCTCGTTCGACGATGCCGTCGCGCTGGCCAAACCGTTCCCTTCGCAGTTGATGACAGCCCGTCAGGATGCATCAACAAGCGCCTTTGACGGCGGGGCTGGGCCACTGTTCGATTAGTGGGCGCAAATCCGGACCAGTTGGCGACCGAGACATACGTTGGCGACGGCCGCCAGCGTGAACAACGAGCCGATAGCATAGCCTGCGATGACGATCATGTGAGGCGCTCCGTCCGCATGGGTGAGCTGCCTCATCTAACCCAAATGGGTTAATGATCCCGCTACGATGCTATGGATGTCGCGCCTGACCCGCGACGCTGATCAAACGTCTCACGCAAAAAGCGCCCGGCACGATGGCCGGGCGAGGTCAGGATCCCCACAGGATGGGGCATGCTACGGTTAAAGGCTAAACGCGAAGCGTGGCTCCACTTTGAGCAACGGCGGCACCCTCCTCGCACAGCGTCTTATGGACGAGATAGCGCAGGTGGTTGCTGGTGAGCGCCGCCAGTTCGGCGGCGGCGATGCTGGTATCCACGCCGCGGTGGTTCCCGGCGGTTTCAAAGGGGTCAGCCATCAAACGCCTCCGTCGTCAGCGGCGGCAGGCCATGCTTTTCCAGCAGGATGCGCAGCCAATTCGCCTGCTTTTCGGTGGGCAGGTTGGCATCGAATGCCATGCCACCGAGGAACTGGCCCTCGCGCTGCCGGAGCGCGGCACCACTGGTCAGCAGGGCCATCGCGGCGGACTGGTGGTCGAGAAACGGCGTCATGCAGCCTCTCCCCAAACAAGCGAGCTGATCAGCTCAGCGCGCAACCCCACGACTCCATAAAGAGCGGATAGTCGTTGAAGGCGGAAATAGGAGATGCTATCTGCGGTGCTGTTGCTGCTGATGTAATTCGTGGTGCCCCGCGGACCCTGCCAGGTCGTGCGGGGCGCTTCGTTTTCAGGCCGAAGCGCCGCCTTTAAGGGTTTCATCAGCGCTCAAGCCGCCTGATCCACGAGCGCGCGGATGCTGTCGGTTTTGATCAAGGTGCGGCGCCCGATCTTAACAGTCTTCAGGCGGCCTTCGCCGATCAGCTCGTAAATTTTGGTGTGACCGAGGCCGAGCGCTTTCTTGGCGCCGTCGACGGTAACGGTGATGGGTTCCATGCCTGTCGCTCCTGAACGCTGGCGATGGCCAGCGGGCGACTAGCTACTGATACGAACGGGGGCGGGCTGTCCGCCAGCAATGCCGGCAATGCGCCGACAATTAATTCTTGTCAGAGCTTCTTGCGTTCCAAAAGGTCGATGACGGCTCGCGCGGCTGGTTGAACCGTTGAACGCGAAAGACCTTCGATACCGTCTGCTGCCATCAGATCGGCAACCTTATTGATCAGGGCATCGACGCCTTCCTCACGAACGATGTCAGGTGCTGCTATAACGAGGTATGCGATCCAATCATTCCATAGCTCGCTTCGACGACGGCCGGCCCTGCCAACCGCGTGGTTCTCTAACGCCTCGCTTGACGTTACTGTGGTGATGGCATTCGACGCCGCTTGACTTGGCCATATCCGGTCAATTGTTGTCGCTTCAAATTCGAGGCCAACCAACTTCACATACTTGATGGCGCCGTCCCGGTCGCCGGCGAGATGAAATATGCCGGTGACCCAGTCCATCTTTAGATCACTAGTTAGGTCCCAAGCCCAAACCGGGACAGGCGCGTCGCGAGCTTCGACTTTGTCTCTGGGGCCGTCGTCTTCAATGGTGACTTCCCACATGTACCGGCATCTCGCCGGCAGGATTGTGCGAGCATAGTCGACGATTGCGTACTCGATACTCCTCAATTCGATCGTGTCACTAACGTTTCGGCGGTCAGCTATAAGTTGACGCGTATCAAAGGCGGTCAGCCAGCGCTCACCCATGTCTCAGATCCTGACTTGAATTGGCAATGAGGAAAGAGCCCCAGGCTTGCAGCAAGGTGCTGCGCATTTCGATAAAGCTAGTCCGTTTGTAGGCGCGAACCACCTTGTCTGGGACGGCATGCGCGAGTGCCGCTTCCGCGACGGGATCAGGTATTTCCGGCATTTTCTCCGCCGCCCAATCGCGAAATGAGCTGCGGAAACCGTGTGCGTCATACGGCTGATCGGCCGATCGCAGCACCTTGTTCATCGTCATATCGGACAGCATGGCGCCGCGCAGGCCGGGGAAGACCAGGTCGTCTGCCTTCGGCTTCTTGTCCCCCTTCGCCTGCTCCAGCAGCGCTAAGGCCGCGTCGTTCAGCGTCACTGTGTGGGAAGGGGCATCAACGCCCTTCATCAGCTCGGACGGCCTGTTCCACTCGCGCTTGGCCAGATCGACCTGCCCCCATCGTGCGCCGCGCACCTCGCCGGGACGCGCGGCGGTGTAAATTTGAAAGAGCAGCGCCAGCCTGCCGTTCGTCGCCGGCTTCTCCTTGAGTGCCGTGACGAAGGCCGGGACGTCCACGTAGGGCATCGCGTCATAGTTGCCGCCCTTAGGCTGACGGGGCAGGCCGACTGTCACCGAGCGTCCCGGCGCTTCGGTCGCGCGCCATCCCTTGCCGTGAGCGAAGTTCAGGACGGTGCCGATGCGCTGGCGCACCTTGCGCGCCATGTCGGGCTTGGTCGTCCAGATCGGTGCCAGAACGCTGGTGATGTCGGCCGCGGTGATCTGGTCGACACGAGTACCGCCCAGCTTATCGAACGTATGATTTTCCAGCGAGCTGATGAACGTGGCAGCGCCCTTCACCGACCACCCCTCCTTCAGCGCAGCATGAGCTTCCTTCGCCGCCTTCTTGAACGTCGGGACCTGGAACCGCTCACGATCGCGCTCGGCCACGGGGTCTAGGCCTGACTTTGCCGCCACCCTCAGCATAGACGCCTTCTCTCGCGCCTCGCTCAGCGTCAGCACCTTGCGATGAAGGATTTGGATGATGATCGGTGATGCCTCACCTTTGCCCATCGCGCGCGGCGACGTGTCGACCGTGCCCAGCCCAACGTCCCGACGCTTGCCATCGACCTGCACGCGCAGCAGCCAAGACTTGGCGCCGGTCGGCTTTACGAGCAGGTATAGACCCTCGCCATCGGCGTGCCGGCCGGGCTTGGCGTTCTTCACCGATAAGGCAGTGAGCTTAGGCATTCCGCTCCCGATTCCGTTCCCTCATTCTGAAGCGGCTAGGGACGAACGTCAACGAACAAGTGCGGAACACCAAACGTGAATCAACAGGGAACGTCAAGGCGTAGGCGGGTAGGGGCGAACAACGGCGAACAACGGGTTAGATGCCTGTAAGCGGCACCACCTAAAAATCAGAGTTTGCCGGGCATTTTAGCCTCCCTTCGCTGGGGAGGCGATCGACTGGCTCCTGTGTCGTTCCGGTGCAGGGAGCCTGAAGCGGCAATCCTACCCATGCACCTGTGCGACAACCTTCGATCAGCGCCGCCGCAATCAGATGACGCGCCGTATGCCCGGCACCGTTCGCGCGAGACCCGCCAACGCGAACGAAGCGCCGCATGCAGCTAGACCCACGAGCAGAAACTTCAGCAATGGTGCAGCGTGCCAAGATGCCGCCATGACGCTCAAGGCAACCAGCACTGGCGGGTGGATGATGAAGGCGCCGAACGCGCCAGCCGCAAGCCACTCCGTCGTCGGGGAAGCTGCTGGCGATCGACGCCTGGCCCAGACCAGCAGCCCGAGGATCACGCCCGTCGCCACGCACGGCTCCCATAGCGCGTAGTAGAAGGCGTTCAGGTTCATCCCGCCTTCGAATCCTCCTGCAGCGCCTCTGGTCGCCGCGACCAGCGGGAGCGATGCGATCGCCAGCCCGGCGACGATCAGCCACGGCAACGCTGCCCGAAAGCTGATACGCTCGAGCAGGCGGGTTGGCGCTGCAACCGTCCCCGCCGCAAACAAGGCAATGTAGCTCGGGAAGAAGCCGAGCTGGAGCCACAGGATCTCGCGACCGACCGGCATGACCAGCCGCACGATGAACGCGGCCAGCCCGATCGCGGCGATCGCCAGCAGGACGACGGGCCACCGGGGGAAGACCGCGGTCAGGGCGCTTCCGTGCGGCCGCACTGCTCGCCACGCTGCATAGGCAAAAGCGAAGATCAGCAGCGCGATCGCGAACCACAAGGGTCCGGGACCATACGGGCCATGCGCCATTCTCCTCAGCCAGCCCTCGACGACGCCTGATCCGCCGGCGGCATCGGCCAGCGCGTTTGTGAGCGGGTACAGCACGAAGAAGAAGGCGAGGAGCGGGATGCCTAACCTGACGAGACGATCCGCCAGATAAGGCAGCGGCCCCTTACGGTCGAACGATCGCGGCGTGTAATATCCGGCCAGCAGGAAGAACAGGCCCATGAAGTAGGACTGGTTGATCGCGTTGAACATGACGAGGGGCAGGTTCGACGCGTTCGGCTGCTCACGCCAGAACCACCCGCCCGAACCACCATATTCAATTGCCGTGTGGTGCAAGATCACCAGCATCGTCATGACAATGCGGACGGTATCGATGCCGGAGTTGCGCGGCATGGCTCTGGCATGAGGTGATTTCGTCATGAGCGCGGCTATGAAGCTAAGTAGCCGGAACGCCAAGGAAGGAGCGCGGCGGCGGCGCTGGCCCCCATCAGGGTGCGGGTATCAGCAGGGTGGAGCGGGCACGGCGCAGCGCTATCTTCCGACGCAATTTGCGACCGAGGCGGAGGACGCGTCCGCCTTCTCAGGAGTTGGAGCCTCCGACAAACACGGCGCGGTTCGCTCCGCCCCAGCGTGAGGGCAAGAGGTGAGGTCCTCCCAACTGGCGCTTGCGGGCAATCATGGCATAGAACACCCTCCGAAGAGGGAGCGTTGCAGCGTTCCCAAGCAGGAAGGTTCTTATGCGCCGGCGCAACGTTCCACCCGATGACGAAAGTCTGTCCCCGTCCGCCCCCGTCGGGGCAGGGAGTCAGACGTTGATGCGCGGGCTCGACGTGCTCGAGGCACTGACCGACGAGCAATTAACGGTCGCCGAGTTGGCCGAGCGGGTCGGCCTGAACAAGAGCACCACGTACCGGCTTGCCTCGGCGCTGGTCGATCGCGGGTATCTCGCCGCGACGCCGCGCGCGGGGTACCGGCTGGGGCCGAAGCTGCTGACGCTGGGTTCGGCGGCGCGCGATCAGGTCGATCTGGTGCAGGCGGCGCGGCCGATCATCGAGGATTTGGCGGCGCTCACCGAGGACACGGTGCATCTGGGCGTGCTTGATGCCGATCAGGCGCTGTATCTCGATAAGGTGCCGGGGCGGCGGCGGGTCGTCGTGTCGAGCCGGGTAGGGGATCGTCACCCGCTGACCTCGACCGGGCTCGGCAAGGCGCTGATGCTCGATCACGACCCATCCTATTGGGAGGAGCGGCTTGCCGCCGAACAGGGCAACGCGCGTCGCACATGGGCGACGTGGAAGACCCGAATGATCGATTACAAGCAGCACGGTCGCGCCTTCGACCTCGAGGAAAACGAGGACCGCATCCGCTGCGTGGCCGCGCCGATCCGCGATGTGCACGACCGAATCATCGCCGCGATCAGCGTCTCGGGCGCGGCGCATTATATGGAAGATGCGCGGATGGATGCGTTGAGCCGCGATGTGCTCGCCGCGGCCGAACAGATCAGCGCCGCGGTCGGGCATCAATCGACAGGCGGCAAGCGGCCGAGAAGATGATCCTCAGGATGTGGACTTATTTCCATATAGTGACTAGTCAGCGCTTGCGATGAAAGTATCCGGCGGTGCCGGTCACGTCCTGCGACCCGGACTTGGCGGACGAAGAGCCGACTGACGGGAAGCGGGGCGGGGCCGCGCGGTCGGCGCGGGGAGATGGTTTGATGCCGAGGCGACGTTCCGTTTTGCTGGGGGCCGGCGCCGGCCTTGCCCTTTTGCCGATGCGTGACGGTGCGCTTGCCGCGATGACCGGGGTCCCGGCATGGGGCGTCGATGGCCTGCTGGTCGGTGGCTTGCGCGAACCGATGGGGCTGCACGATCCGCAGCCGCGGCTGTCATGGCAGCTTCGCTCCAACCGGCGCGGGGCCCGGCAGGCGGCGTGGCGGGTTGGGGTCGCCTCGACGCGGGCGGGTGCCGAGGCAGGACGATTCGATCTATGGGACAGCGGCCAAATCGCGGGCGAACGGTCTTTCGACGTCGCTTATGGCGGTGCGCCGCTGACATCGCGCCAGCGGGTCTGGTGGCGAGTGACCGCCTGGGACGAGCACCGGACGGCGGCGACCTCACCGGTTTCGTTTTGGGAGATGGGGCTACTGGCCCCGACCGACTGGTCGGCGTCCTGGCTGTCCGCGGAAACGCCGCTGCAACGCGCCGATCGAGAGGCCGGGCTGGGCTGGCGGGCAGCGCCGGTAGCGAAGCGTGGCGAGCGCCAGATGTTCCGGCTGCGCTTCGATGCTCCCACCGATGGTGAACTGACCGCGCTGATCGGGTGCAGCGGCAACTGCACCGTGCGCGTGGATAGGAACGAGATCATCGCGCCGAAGCGCGGCGGCTGGGGATCGCCCGGTCCGCGCAGCGCGGTCGTGCCGGTCACGGCGGGCGCCCATACGCTGACGATCGAGACACGCGCGCCGGGTGATGCGCCGGCACGGGCCGCGGCGCTGCTGCGAGTGATCACCCCCGACGGGCGCACGGTGCGCTTCGGCGGCGAGCGGCTAGAATGCCAGGCGGGTGCGGACGAGGCGGGCTGGGTGGCGACAAACGCTGCGGACGGACAGGCGACGATGCCGGCGCGCGCCGCGACGCTGCTGCGCAAAGGCTTCCGCGTCGATGGCCGCGTCGCCAGCGCGCGGCTCTACCTGACCGCGCTCGGCATGTACGAAGCCGAACTCAACGGCAAGCGGCTCGACGATGCGCTGCTGCGGCCCGAATTCACCGACTATCGCAAACATTGCCTTTATTGCGTCGAGGATGTTGCCGACACGCTGGTGCCCGGCGACAATGTGCTGGGCGTGCATATCGCCGATGGCTGGTACGGCAGCTATATCTCGCCGGACGGGCGCTTTTCGTATGGCGAACCGCCGTTCCGCCTCTTCGGGCAGCTCGAGATCCGCTACGAGGACGGACGCACGCAGACCGTCGCGACTGGCCCGGGCTGGATGGTGGCGGAATCGCCGGTGACGAGCGCGACGATCTACGACGGCGAACATTACGACGCCCGCCGTGCGCTGGACGGCTGGAGCCGGGCCGGCTTCACCCCCGGGGCCAGCTGGTCGCCCGCAGTGGAAGCGACGCCGGCGACCGCGGCGCTGGTGGCGGCGACCGTGCCGCCGATCCGTCGCAAGGAACGCCTGCCCGCGCAGACGATCGCGACGCTATCCGATGGCGCGTCGGTGGTGGATTTCGGACAGAACTTCACCGGCTGGACGCGCGTCGTGCTGAAGGGGCGACGCGGCACGACGGTGCGGCTGCGCTATTCGGAACTGATCAATGCGGATGGCAGCGTCGACCAGAGCAATCTGCGTGCCGCGGACGCCACCGATCATTATACGTTCGCGACCGATGGCGAAGCGGAAGGCTACGAACCACGCTTCACCTATCACGGCTTCCGCTACGTGCAGGTGGAGGGGCTCGGCCGACCGATCACCGCCGCGGAGATCACCGGCATCTCGATCCGCAGTGACCTGACCGAGACCAGCGACCTGCAGCTCGGCAGCTATGTACCGCAACGGCTGTGGCTCAACAGCCGGTGGAGCCAGCGGTCGAACTTCACCGGCATCCCGACCGATTGCCCACAGCGTGACGAGCGGCTGGGCTGGACCGGCGATGCGCACGTGTTCTGGGACGCGGCGAGCTTCAACATGGACACTGCGGCGTTCACGCAACGCTTCATGCGCGACATGCGCGATGCACAGCTTGAAAGCGGCGGCTATTCGGACATCGCGCCGATCGCAGGGCACGACCATATCTCCGACAAGGGATCCGCTCCGGGTTGGGGCGATGCAGGCGTCGCGCTGCCGTGGACGGTATGGCAGCGCTATGGCGACACCGGGATCATCGACCAGCATTGGGCGTCGATGGAGCGGTTCCTCGCCTCCATCCAGACGAGCAACCCCGATCTGGTCTGGTCGAAGGCGCGCGGCTCCGACTACGGCGACTGGCTGGCGCTTGACGCCGTCAATCCCGGCGATCCGACGACGCCCAAGGATCTGATCGGTACCGCTTTCTGGAAGGCCGCTGCGGACCAGATGGCAGACATGGCGCGCGCCAGCGGGCGGCCGCAGGAGGCGGCACGTTACGCCGCCTTGTCGGGCAAGCTGGCTGCGGCGTTTCGGGGTGCGTTCGTGCACGCCGACGGGTCGATCGGCAACGGGTCGCAGACCGGCTACATCCTCGCACTGCATTTCGATCTGCTCGCGCCGGGGGCGAGAGCAGGGGCGGTGCAGCGTCTGGTGGCGGATATCAGACGGCGCGGTACGTTGCTGTCGACCGGTTTCCTCGGCACGCCGTACAGCCTCGACGTGCTGGCGGATGCGGGGCAGATCGCACTGGTCTACGACCTGTTACTGCGCACCGACTATCCGTCGTGGGGCTATATGATCGCCAAGGGCGCGACGACGACCTGGGAGCGGTGGAACAGCGACGCGGGCGACCGATCGATGAACTCCTTCAACCATTACGCATTGGGCGCGGTGGTCGGCTTCATGTTCCGCCGCATCGCCGGGATCGCGCCGACCGCCCCCGGCTTCACGCGCTTCACGGTTCGTCCGCTGCGCGACGCGCGCATGACGTCGGCGGGCGCGACCTATGACTCGCGGCTTGGGCGGATCAGCACGCGCTGGCAACAGGACAAGGACCGCTTCTCGCTCGACCTGACCGTACCGGTGGGCAGCGTGGCGCGCGTCCATCTGCCCGCGGCGCAGGGCGCGCGACTGTCAGAGGGCGGCAAGCCGGTGACCGTCGAACAACGCACTGCACAGGAGGCGATCCTGAGCGTGCCGGCGGGACGCTACCACTTCGACGTCGGCTGATCCGCAGGCGACGCCAGGCTTGGTGTGAATATTGGTCCGTCGTGCCCCGTGCACGGCGGGCCTTCTTTATGGCCGTTCGCAGCGAGCACCGGGCCGGGCTCGCAAAAAAGGCGCTTTACGATACCGAAGACAAAATGGTGCTGGCGCGTAACAATCTGAACGGCGGCGACGGCACGTATCTGGTCGCGAATTACGAGAACGGCGTGGGTGATACCGACGGCACGAGCATCGTGGTGATCGACGTCCGTAACTCCAACTCAGCGTCGCTCCTCGGTCGAACCCCCGACCTCGTGCTCAACATCGCCTATGCGTCGAAGACGGCGGTGAGCGGCGGTGGATTCTATCCCGGCGGGGTGAACGGCACGATCAAATACAGCAACGCCGCAAGCTGATTGCCTGTCGGAGGCGGGGCAGTGCTTCCCCGCCTCTAGCGTTCCGACGCCGGATTATTGCAAATTCACGAACGCGCCCCCGTCCACCAGCAGCGCGGCGCCTGTGACGTAGTGGGCGAGGTCGGAGGCCAGGAAGACGATCGGCCCGGCGAGATCCTCGGGCTCGCCGAGGCGGCCAAGCGGAATGCGTGACGCCATCCGCTCACGCTTTGCAGGATCCGCGAGGTCATCCTTGTTGATGTCAGTCAAGATCGTACCTGGCAGCACCGAGTTGCAACGGATGCCGTACCGCCCCAGCGCGATTGCTGCCGATTGCATCAAGGAGTGTACGCCCGCCTTGGTCGGGGTATAATGCGTCTGATACTCGCCGCCGACCAGGGCGGAGATTGAGGATACGGCGACGATCGCGCCGCCGCCGCCCTGACGCACCATCTGATTGGCCGCAGCCTGCACCATGTGGAACGCGCCGTGCAGGTTGACGCGCATGGTGCGCTCGAATGTCGCGGCCGGCATGTCGAGAAAGGCGTGGAAGGGGCAAATGCCGGCGTTGCTGACGAAGATGTCGATACCGCCCAATGCCGTGGTCGCTTCCGCGATGAAGGCGGTGGCTGCCGCGGGTTCGGCCACATCGCCTGCGACCGCGATCGCGCGTCGGCCAAGCGCCGTGATTGCCGCGACGGTTTCGGCGGCGCCGTCGTCATCGTCGAAGTGGTGAAGCGCGACGTCGGCGCCCTGCCGCGCGGCCTCGATCGCCGCCGCGCGCCCGATTCCGCGCGATCCACCCGTGATAAGAAATCTCTTTCGTTCCAGTAGCACGCCATTCCTCTCCGCCAATCGCCGCGGTCACTGCCTCATCCGACTGGTCCTCACTCGAACGATCATCGGTCGGTTGACGCGGTAAATGCCACTTTGTAAAGTATGTGCTCAGCATGTAGGAAAAAATCGGCTGCATTGGTAGGCCGGTGTTGTGAGAGCCGGGAGAGCATGCGCGGTGGGATTGTCGAAGATCAAGCATGTCCGCGCCTTTACCGCGAAAGGTGGTGGTGCGGACTATCACGACCAGCAGGGCGCGCACTGGATCGACGATCATATCGCGACCCCGATGAGCCGCTATCCCGAATATCGCCAGTCGCGGCGCTCGTTCGGGATCAACGTGCTCGGCACGTTGGTGGTGGAGATCGAGGCGGAGGACGGCACGGTCGGCTTCGCGGTGACGACCGGTGGCGAGCCGGCCTGCTATATCGTAGAGAAGCATCTCGCCCGTTTTCTGGAAGGGCGCGATCCGGTCGAGGTCGAGAAGATCTGGGACCAAATGTATTTCTCGACGCAATATTACGGGCGCAAGGGGCTGGTCATCAACGCGATCTCCGGCGTCGACCTCGCGCTGTGGGATTTGCTGGGCAAGCTGCGCGGCGAACCGGTTTGCCACATGCTCGGCGGGGCGGTGCGTGACGAGTTGCAATTCTACGCGACCGGTGCGCGCCCCGACATCGCGCGCGAGCTGGGCTTCATCGGCGGCAAGCTGCCGCTCCACCACGGTCCGGCCGAAGGGCTGGAGGGGCTGGAGAAGAACATCGCCTTGCTTGCAGACATGCGCGGCAAGTGCGGCGACGATTTCTGGCTGATGTACGATTGCTGGATGAGCCTCGACGTCGATTATGCCACGCGGCTCGCGCATCGTGCGTGGAACGAATGCGGGCTGAAGTGGATCGAGGAGGCGCTGAGCCCCGACGATTACTGGGGCTATGCGCAGCTCAGGAAGAACGCGCCGCGCGGCCTGCTGGTGACGACCGGCGAGCATGAGGCGACGCGCTGGGGTTTTCGGATGCTGCTCGACATGGAATGTTGCGACATCATCCAGCCCGATGTCGGCTGGTGCGGCGGCATTACAGAACTCATCAAGATCGCGAACTATGCCGACACGCGCGGCGCGATGGTCATTCCGCACGGCTCGTCGGTCTACAGCTATCATTTCGTGGTGACGCGCCATAATTCGCCGTTTGCCGAATTCCTGATGATGCATCCCGGTCCGACCGAGGTGGTGCCGATGTTCGCGCCGCAATTGCTGGGCGAGCCGGTGCCGGTGAACGGCCGCATCCGCGCGTCGGCGCTCGATCGTCCCGGTTTCGGGGTCGATCTCAATCCCGACGTTCCGCTTCACCGTCCCTATATCCATTGAGGACTTGCCGATGAAATTCTGTCGTTTCGGCGCGATCGGCGCCGAACAGCCCGGCGTCATCGACGCGCAGGGTCGCGTGCGCGATCTGTCCGCGCAGGTGCCCGACCTCACCGTCGAACGCCTGGCGCAACTCGCCACGATCGATCCCGAGACGCTGCCGCTCGCGCCCGAGGGCGTGCGCTACGGCGTGCCGATCACGGGGGTCGGCAAGATCGTTGCGATCGGGCTCAACTATCGCGACCATGCGATCGAGTCGAACCTGCCGATCCCGACCGAGCCGATGATGTTCATGAAGGCGGTCACCAGCCTGTCCGGTCCGAACGACGACGTCATGCTGCCCGAGGGCGCGATGCACGGCGACTGGGAGGTCGAGCTGGGCGTCGTGATCGGGCGGACATGCCGTTATGTCGCGGAGGCCGACGCGCTCGATCATGTCGCAGGCTATGTGCTCGCCAACGACGTGTCGGAGCGCTTCAACCAGAAGGAGCGCGGCACGCAATGGTCGAAGGGCAAGGGGCACGACACCTTCTGCCCGGTCGGCCCGTGGCTGGTGACGCCCGACGAGATCGGTGATCCACAGGCGCTCGACATGCGGCTCGACGTGAACGGCGAGCGGATGCAGACCGGCAACACGCGCACGATGATCTTCGGCGTCGCCGAACTGATCGCCTATGTCAGCCGCTTCGTCACGCTGTTGCCCGGCGATCTCCTGATCACCGGCACGCCACCGGGGGTGGGGGAGGGCAAGAAGCCCGAGAAGATCTTCCTGAAGCCTGGCGACGTCATGGAACTGGCGATCGAGGGGCTGGGCACGCAGCGCCAGCAGGTCGTCGGCTTCGACAGCGCGAGGCTGGGATGACAAGCTTCGCTGGGAGATTCGACGGGCGGGCGGCGATCGTCACCGGCGGCGCGTCGGGGCTCGGCCGCGCCACCGCCGAACGGATCGTGCGCGAAGGCGGGCGCGTCTGCCTGTGGGATCGTGAGGAAGAGGCGCTGGCGGAAGCGGCCGTGGCGATCGGCGCGGCGGGCACCTGCGCGATCGACGTCGCGGACGCAGGCGCCGTCGCCGCCGCGGCGCAAGACAGCGTCGCGTTGTTGGGGAAGGTCGATATCCTCATCTGTTCGGCGGGGATCACCGGCGCGACCGGCCCGGTACAATCCTATCCGCTGGACAGTTGGCAGCGCGTGATCGAGGTCAATCTGAATGGCCTCTTCTACTGCTGCCGCGCGATCGTGCCGTACATGCTGGCGAATGGGTACGGCCGGATCGTCAACATCGCTTCGGTCGCCGGCAAGGAGGGCAATCCCTTCGCCTCCGCTTATTCTGCGTCGAAGGCGGGGGTGCTGGGTTTCACCAAGTCGCTGGGCAAGGAGGTTGCGGAGAAGGGGATCATCGTCAACGCGCTGACACCGGCGACCTTCGAAAGTCCGATCCTCGCGCAGCTGCCACAGAGCCAGGTCGACTATATGAAGGGCAAGATCCCGATGGGAAGGCTGGGCGAGGTCACTGAATCGGCGGCGATGGTATGCTTCATGGCCTCGGCGGAATGTAGCTTCACCACCGCGGCGACGTTCGACACCTCGGGCGGGCGAACGACCTACTGATGCGCGAGCCCTCGCAGCCGATGGCGGGCGCGCCGCGCGGCAGAGAGGCCGCGGCGCGCCCGCCGTTCGTCGATGCGCATATCCATCTCTGGGATCTCGACCGGCTGCGCTATCCGTGGCTGACGCCGCCGTTCACCGACCACGGGCCGAACGGCAGCGTCGCGGCGATCGCGCGGACCTTCACGGTCGCCGATTACCGGGCGCAAGCGTCGCGGTGGAACATGGTGGGCGCGGTGCATGTCGATGCCGGCGCCGACCCCGCGCAATCGCTCGAAGAAACCCGCTGGCTGGAGGAAATCGCCGGGGCTGACGGTCTGCCGACCGGGATCGTCGCCTTCGCGCCGCTCGACGATCCGCAGGTCGAGCGGCTGCTGGAGGCACAGGCCGCGCATCCGCGCGTGTGCGGCATCCGGCAGATCGTCAACTGGCACCCCGATCCGCGGCGCAGCTATCAGCCGCACGACCTGACGCAGTCGTCCGCGTGGCAGGCAGGGTTCGCGCGGCTGGCGCGGCATGGGCTGTCGTTCGACCTGCAATGTTACCCCGGTCAGATGCCCGGGCTGGCCACGCTGATCGCGCGGCACCCGGATGTGACGGCCATCATCAACCATCTCGGGATGCCAGTGCTTTCCGACCCGGACGGGCTGGCACAATGGCGCGTCGGTGTACGGCGGCTCGCCGCCTTGCCGAACGTCGCGATCAAGCTGTCGGGGCTCGGCTTCGTCGACCGGCACTGGACCGACACATTGGTGCGTCCGCTTTTGGCGGAAGCGATCGAGCTGTTCGGACCGGCGCGCTGCCTGATCGCGAGCGACACGCCGACCGACACCTTGTTCGCGCCCTTCGATCGCTGTCTGGAAGTACTCGCCGCGGCGACCGCCGCCTTTTCGGAGGACGAGCGGCGCGCGATGTGGGGCCGCAACGCCGATCGCCTCTACCGCCTCGGGCTCGGTCCGCGGCTCGCACCATCATCCGAACGCGGAGGACGCCGATGCTCAATCCCCTGATCGGCGTCTTCTACCATTGGCTTGGCGGGCTGTCCTCGGCGAGCTTCTACGTGCCGTATCGCGGCGTACGCGGCTGGAATTGGGAAGTGCTCTGGCTGACCGGCGGGCTGTTCTCGTGGCTCGTGGCGCCATGGCTGTTCGCGGCGGTGATGACGCACGATCTGGGCGGCGTACTGGCGCAGGTGCCCGCGCACACCGCCGGGATGTGTATTCTCTTCGGGGCGCTCTGGGGCTTCGGCGGGCTGACCTATGGGCTGACGATGCGTTATCTGGGACTGTCGCTGGGAATGGCGGTGGTGCTGGGGCTGTGCACGGTCTTCGGAACACTCCTTCCGCCGATCGTTCACGGCGAGTTCGCCGCGAAGCTGCTCGATACGACCAGCGGGCGGGTCATTCTGGTCGGACTGGTGGTGACACTGGCGGGTATCGTCGTGGTCGCGGCGGCGGGCGCGCGCAAGAATGCCGCGCTGGATGGCACGGAAGCGGCGGATGCGGTGGCGGAGTTCGACTTCCGCAAGGGTATCGGCGTCGCAATCTTCTCGGGCATCATGTCATCGTGCTTCGCGTTCGGGCTGGCGGCGGGCGAGCCGGTCAGGGCGTTGTCCTCGGCCGTAGGGACCGGGCCGCTCTGGACGGGGCTGCCGGTGCTGTGCCTCGTCATGTTCGGCGGTCTGGTTACCAACGCCATCTGGTGCGCGGCGCTGATCATACGCAACCGTTCCGGCGCGCAATGGCTCGGGCGTGCCCAAGCCGCGACGATCAAGCGCCCGGCGCTCGCGCGCAATTACCTGCTTGCCGGGCTGGGCGGGACGTTGTGGTATTTTCAGTTCTTCTTCTACACGATGGGCGAGAGCCAGATGGGACGGCTCGGCTTCTCGTCATGGACGTTGCACATGGCGTCGATCATCATCTTCGGCACACTCTGGGGCTTTGCGGCTCGCGAATGGCGCGGGACGCCCCGCTCGGTGCGCGCGACCGTCTGGGCGGGCATCGCGCTGCTGGTCGCCGCGACCATCGTCATTGGGTACGGCAACAGTCTGGCGTGACCGTACGGGACATTCGCGCCCGTCCTTGCCGACATCATGGCCGATCGTGATGGAAGACCGCGCGCAGTATCGATAAGCGTGCGTGGGGGGAGGGCAAGTGTCGCCGTGCGCAGGACGCTGTGATACTCACTCCCGACCGGCGATCGAGGGCGGCGGCGGCGTACGCCCGCTGAATTATCTACCGCGCAGCCGAATGACCGGGCACACGCTCGTCAAGCAGGTTCAGCCGCTGCGTCTGTAATGGGGAGAGGTGTCGGCCGGTGGTCGTCGGGTGGCAACTGCCTGTATTTTCGCGACCCAGGATGCGCCGCCCCCGCCAGCGTCTCGATCCGCCATGACACGAACAATCCCGCAAGCGTGATGGTCGCCCTGTTGTCTGCCGTCCGCTTGCGGGATCGATGATCTGTCGGTCGTTAGAAGGTGTGGCGCAGACTGACCCCGATCTCGCGATCGTTGCTGTTGCAGTCGCCACTCGTTGAGGCTCGCACGCAAAATCCGGACAACGTCGCTCTGCCAGAGATCAAACCCGAATCGATCCAATTGCCGGGAAAGGAGGAAAAGGCGACAAAGCGGCAGCGCTGATGGTCGAACCGTGCCGGTGTTCCCCGGCGCCGGCCTTCATCTAGCCCGAGACTAGAGCGTTACCGGACCAAGTTGAACCACCGTCATCGCCCTGCGGGCGACCGCTGCGCGGCGGGGCGCTTTCGGTGTGATGCCGCGTTGCTCGTCGGTCACGATGCTTTTGCATCGCTCCCTCCTCACGCCTCGCACCACACCAAAATCTCCTCCGTGCCGATGATCCAACTTGGTCCGGTAACGCTCTAGCCGGCGAAAAGCCGCCGGTTTCGACCGGCGCATGACCATCCCGATCGCACCGTCACCCAGCGAACACTTCGACTTGGCGTCGAATATCGCTAAGTGGCTGTATGGAATGGACTTTCGTAATAGCCTACTTCGATGAAGCGGAGTATCTTCCCGCAACGCTCGCATCGCTTGCCGCGCAGACGCTCAAGCCGTTCCGCCTGATCCTCGTCGACAATGGATCGACCGACGGCTCGGCGGCGATCGCGCGCGGGGCGATCCTGCCGGGAGTCGAGGTGATCCATCTCGCGGAAGCGCGCCCCGGCAAGATCTTCGCGCTGGAAGCCGCGATGCCGCACCTCGCGACCACCTATGTGGCGTTCGGCGATGCCGACACCTATTATCCGCCCGATTATCTGGCGATCGCCGATGCCGCTTATGCGACGTCCGATATCGTCGCGGTGATGGCGACCGACGTGCCCGCCGATCCGGCCGCCGCCTTGCGCAAGCGCCGGCACAATCAGGTCGCGAGCCGGCTATGGCCGAAGCAGACGCACACCGGCGGGTTCGGGCAGACGTTTCGCACGCGGGCCTTGCTGGCCGCGGGGGGCTATGCCGAACGGTTCTGGCCGTATGTGCTCATGGATCACGAGATCATGCAGCGCGTCGTGCAGCAGGGGCGGGTCGTCTATCCCTTCGACCTGTGGTGTATTCCGTCCGATCGCCGCACCGACCGCACACGCGTGCGCTGGACGCTGGCCGAGCGGCTGCTCTACCATTTCACGCCGGCCGCGGCGAAGGACTGGTATTTCCATCGCTTCTTGGGCCCGCGGTTGAAGGCGCGCAAGCTGGGCCAGTTGAACCTGCGCGAGAAGACGTGGAAGCAGTAGAGCTGCGCGCGCTGAACCCGAATCGCTCATCCCGTTCGTGCTGAGCCTGTCGAAGCACGTGAGCCAAGCGAAATGCCCGGAACACGCACTTCGACAAGCTCAGCGCGAACGGGTCAGGTTGCAAGCTTGTCGCTCTAGCGACGGTGCAGCGAAGGTCCGATCGGGCTCGATCGGCGCGCAACGTCACGGGGAGGGCCGGCGGCGCCCGCCCTCCCCGGCGCGGTGCGGCGTGTTACTTGGCGGCCGCGGTGAACTTGACGGCCGTTCCCGTCGCGTTGGTCTTGCCCCAGCTCGTGAGCGAGACGTGCGAGTCGCCGTACTTGGCATTGATGACGGCGTCTGCGCCCAGCTTCTCGGCGCGTTCCCAAAGCTCGCGATAGATCTTCTTCTGCGAGGCTTCCTTGCTGAACACGGACGCCTTGCGGACACCGGCCTTCACCTCGCCCACGACCGTGTACGGACGATCGGTCAGGTCGTAGGCGAAGACGGGCACGCCGACGTCTTCGTTGACGACAACATATTGTTTTACTTCTTTTTCCTTTGCGCTGGCGCTGCCCGGCACAAGAGCGAGTGCAATGGCGAGCGCGAAGGCGCGAGCGATCATCATGGTTATTCCCCCGTTTGCAGAGCGGGCATATTTACCCGTTGCGGGTGGCTCTTCGGATTTTTGACGACGACTGGCAACATCTTGCGTGGCCAGGTTTGACGGCGCACAGTCGGGCGTCTGTGGGGGATTCGATCGATGATGTTGTTTGCGCTGGCGCTTCAGGCGTCGACGCCAGTGATCGGCGTGCCGGTGACGGCACAGGCGGATGCCAGCGCTTCGGTGACGCTGCCGCAGGATACGCCGGTCGAGCTGATGGCGCCCGCGGAGGTGAGCACCGCGGACGCCGTCCCCGGGCAGCTGTTCAAGCTGCGGGTCAACAAGCCGGTCGAGGTCGGGGGGCGGGTGGTCGTGCCCGTCGGGACCCCGGCATTCGGGCAGGTCGTGTCGGCCGTCGATTCGGGAGGGCTGGGGAAGTCGGGCCGGATGACGGCCAAGCTGCTCGCGATCCGGCTGGGCGGGGTGGAGATTCCGCTGGAGGGCGAGATGAGCGCGAAGGGCACGGGCGCGGGCTCCGCTGGGGTGGCGGTGCTGTTCACGGGCTGGGTCGGCCTGTTCCACCGGGGGAATAATGCGAAGATCAAGGCGGGCGAGCTGCTCGCGGGATATGTGGCGCGCGATACGCCGATCCCGCTGGGCGCGTCTTCGCAGGGCGGCGCGACGGTCGTCCAGCCATGACGATCATGCGCGCCGGCGCCGCGATCGTCATGATCGCGTCCGCAGCGGGCGCACAGGCGGTGGACGTCGTCGTTCCCCTCGGCACGCCAGTGATGCTGGAAACCACCGTCGCGCTGTCCAGCAAATCGGCGGTGAAAGGGGATATGGTGCCGTTGCGCGTCGTCGATGACGTGGTCGTGGACGGAAAGATCGTCGTCCGGCGCGGTGCCGGGGCGGTCGGTCAGATCGTCGACGCCCGCGCGAAGGGCGCCATGGGGATGTCCGGCAGGCTGTTGCTGCGCCCGCTCTACACCACGGCGGGAAACAGGACCGTCCGCCTGTCGGGGAAGGCGTCCGATCATGCGTCGGTGACGGCGGGGGCGGTGCTGGGCACCATCGCGCTGGGGGCGCCGTTCTTCACCGGACGCAGCGCCGAGATGGCGGCGGGCGCGCGCGTGGCAGCAACGGTCGAGAAGACGATCTCGCTGCCAGCGCTCGACTAAATCGGGGCGGTTGGCGCTACGTCGTGGCGAGCGTCACGCGTTCGAGCACGACATTGTCATCGATGCGCGAGACGCGGATCGTGTGCCGGCCGGCGCGCACCGGACCCATTTTCGCCGTTAGTTTCACGACGTTGTCGCGCACTGCTTCCGCCCACGCCTGTTTGGCGGGCGTGTCCTGCGCGCCGCCGGTCGCCTCCAGTCGCGCCTGAAGCAGTTGCGTGGGGCCGTTGTTCAGCGCGACCGCGACGCGGACGCCCTTTCCACCGGTCGTGTCGAGCGTCGGTGCGAGGTACAAAGTGACCTCCGCGACGCCCGCGCTTTCGAGAATCACGTCATAATCCAGTGACATCTGATCCTCCGCGCGCGTCGCGGCGCGGCCTTGCGGAAGCGCGACCATCGCGCCGCGGGTCTTGCCGAGGTGCGGGATCGTGGTCCAGCGTACGCCGCGCGCGGGGCGGGCGCGGCTGAACGCGGTGGCTTCCACGGACACCATGCCCTTCGGCGCGCGCGTGGGCGCGGCGAAGCGCGGCTGGATATTTCGTTTGGAATCAGGCGTGTCGGCGGCGACGCGGGTGATGCTGGGCATGGATTGCTGCGTCGGATCGTTCCAGGTGACGTAGCTCATATGGACCTGCGCCATCATGCCGTCCCACTTGCCGCCGTTGATTTCGTGGTATTCTTTCGTCAGCTCGGCGTCGCGGCGGAAGGTCGCCTCGACCTGATCGGCGAAGTAATTGGCGCGCGCATCGTTGCTGCGGGTCAGCCGCTCGTTCCACGCCGCGGCGTAAAATAGCCGGTACAAATTGGCCATGGCGGCGACCGGGTGCTCGACAAGCTGGAAAAAAGCGTCGCGGGATGCAGCCGGTAACGCCGCGCGCACGGCGAGCATCCGCCGCTCCAGATCGTCCCATTCGGCAACGATCGCGCCGAACGCGCCGCCGTCGAGTTCGGTCGCGGTCACGCCGCCGAGCGGGAAGCTGTTCTGGTCGATCAGCTCCGGCTTTCGCCGCGCGGCATAGCGGCTGTAGTCGGTGACGATCGCGCCGATCGCCGCGGCCTGTGCCGCGCCGAAGGTCGCCGCCGCCCAGTCGCGCGGATAGGCGGCGAGCGCCTGCGGGGTCATCGCCTCCGGGTTCCACGCCATCTTCAGGAAGAAGCCGAGCGGATATTCCATCGGCTTGATATCGCCGACGTTGACGATCCACATGTTGCGGACCCCGCTGGCGTAGGCGAGGTCCATCTGCTGCCAGACCTTTTCGATCTGGTTGGTGTTGATCCATTTGTAGTTGCGCGGCACGCCGACGTAATCGAAATGATAATAGATGCCGTAGCCACCCTTTCGCGGCGCGGCGCCGGCCTCGGGAAGCCGGCGGATCTGTCCCCAATTGTCGTCCGAGAAGAGCAAGGTGACGTCGTCGGGCACCTTCATGCCCTTGTCGTAATAATCCTGGACTTCCTTGTAGAGCGCCCAGACCTGCGGTGTCTCGCTGGCGGGGCGGTGCGTGACCTCGGCGATGATCGCGCGCTGATCCGCGACGACGCGTTCGAGCAATTCGGTCGCGGTGCCCTCCGCCATCGCCTCGTCGCCGTCGCCGCGCATCCCGACGGTGACGACCGACTCATAGCCCTTGCCGTCGCCCTTCGCCATCATCCGCTCGATCCCGCCGCGCCAGAAGGCGCGCAGGTTGGCGGTGTTCTTCGTATAGTCCCATGCGCCGCCGCGCGTCGGGTCTTCCTTGTGACGGTGCCATTCGGCCTGTGCGCGCAGCATCGGTTCGTGGTGCGAATTGCCCATCACCACGCCCATCGCGTCCGCCAGCACCATGCTCTTTGGATCGTCGTCGGCGAACGCCTTGCCCCACATCGCAGGCCACAGGTAATTGCCCTTCATGCGCAGCAGCAGTTCGAAGACGTGCGCGTACATCGCCGAATTCACGCCGCCGAACTTCTTCGTCGCCCAGCCCTTCAGGCACGGATCCTCATCGTTGATGAAGAAGCCGCGGTAGCGGACCTTCGGCTGGTCGCGGTACGATCCGGCGGGGAACAGCACCTCCGTGCGGCGCGCGACCGGCACGTCGGCGAACCAGTGCCACGGCGAGACGCCGATCCGTTCCGACACGTCGTAGCTGCCGAACACCGCGCCGCGGCGGTCGGCGCCGACGATCACCAGCGCACGCGGCACGTTCGGCCACGGGCGGTCGACGACGATCTGACGGAACGCTTCCCATTCGCCGCGCAGGTCGGCGGCGGCGATCTTGCCGGCGGCGACGAGCGCGTCGATCGCCTTGCTCTGGCCGAGCACGCCGATGAGGATGACCGGTCCGCGTGCGCCATCGATTTGCTGGCGTACCGGTTTCACGCGGGTGCCGGCGACGCGGGCGAGGTCGGTAGCGAGGCTGGCGGCGACGCGCTGCACCGCGGTGTCCGCGTCGCGGTCGACGATGATCGTGGCGGCGCGGCCGCTTTGGATCAGCGGGAAAGCGGTGCGGGGATCGGGTTCTTGCATGGCCTGACCTGCCGCGGCGAGGCGGGCGGGAGTGGTTGCCAGCATTGCACCAAAGGCGGCGGTGCCGAGCATCGCGCGCCGTGAAACCGCATCGTCGATCGCGCTCATGATGGGATATTCCTTATTGGTCGTGCCGGTTCATCTTCGTCATGCCGGGCTCGTCCCGGCATTCACCGTTCCGCAAACACGCCGCCGTTACGTTCGCGGCGCAGTGGACCCCGGAACAGGTCCGGGGTGACGACTGAAGGCGAGACCCACACCAGAGTGTGATCCATCCAGGCTGAAGCGTCACCCCGGCGAAGGCCGGGGCCCAGTTGGGGGACGCTGATGATGTAGGTCGCGCCTTATTTCACAGGCCTTCCCAACTGGGCCCCGGCCTTCGCCGGGGTGACGATGGGAAATGGTTCAAGCTGGGTGGACCAACTCTAGAACGTCCCACGCAGGCCGATCAGGAACTGGCGGCCGGGCTTGTATTGCGTGAAGGTCGCGTTCTCGAACTGGAAGTAGGAGCGCAGCGTGGCGTCGGTGAAGTTGGCGATGTTGACCGTCAACTGCGGCGCGCCCGGGATGCCGAGCAGCTTGTCGAGATCGAACGCCGACGAGAAGTCGTAGGTGGTATAGTCCGTCCCGTACAGCGCCGCCGCCGGAATGCCGTTCTGCGCCAGGCCGCTGTTCTGCGACCCCTGCCGCGAGGTCGTCGCGACGCGGAGCATGATGCCGTTCTTCTCGTAATAGCCGGTGATGTTGTAGGTGAACGGCGAAACGCCGAACGCCACCGCCGGGCCGTCGCTGCGCTGGTCGACGACCGTGGCATTGGCGTTGAAGCCGAAGCCGGTCACGCCGATCATCCGCGTCAGGAAGTCGAGCGGCTGCACCCACTGGAATTCGAGGCCGTTGATCGTCAGCTTGTTGGGCACGTTGACCTGCGACGTGACCTGCACCTGCGCCGCGGTCGGCCCGCCGCGCGAATCCAGCGCGATCCGCTGCGTCGGGTTCAGCGTGTCGTAGGTGATGCCATATTGCGCGAGGTTCGAGAACGGCACCGTGTTGATCGCGGTGGTGGTGAACCCCTCGATCGACTTGCGGAAGGCGTTGAAGCTGACCACGCCCTCGCGCCCGGTGTAATATTCGAAGCCGAGGTCGAGGTTGGTCGACAGATAGGGCGCGAGCGCCGGATTGCCGATCGACGCCTGATCCGCCGAGGGCGCGCTGAAGTTGACGCCCGGCAGCTGCGCCGAGGGATCGGGGCGCGTCATCGTCCGCGAACCCGCGACGCGGACCACCGCATGTTCGCCGATGTCATAGGCGAAGGTCGCCGCGGGCAGCCACTTCGAATAGACGTTGCGCGTGTCGGCGATGGTGACGATGTTCGGATAGCGGCTGCCGTCGGGCAGGCTCGCACCGCTTTCCGTGGTGTTGCGCGGATCGGGGACCGAGACGCGGCCCGAGATCGTCTGGATCGTGTTGACCCAGCGCACGCCGACGTTGAACCGCAGCATGTTGTCGCCGAGTTCCTGTGCGCCGCTGACCGTGGCGAACAGGCCCTTGTTGACCTCACGGATGTAACCGCCGCTCGCGCCCGTCGTCGACGAACCGCTCTCGGCGGCATTGTCGTGATAGAAATCGTAATTGGTCGCGGCGGCGAAGGCCGGGAAGTCGACCGTCACGAAGCCCGCCGGGCCGGGGCGCAGGTAGCTGGGCGCGGCGCTGTTCGGGACCAGCGAGCCGCCATAGGTGAGCGGGCCGGTGACGCCGGTGCTGAAGCCGGTGCCGAGTCCCGGATAGGTCGGATAGCCGGCCGGGGCCGCGCCGGGCGCGTTCAGCCCCTCGCACGGCGGCTGGCTGTTCGGCGACGGCACGAACGCGCTGGGATTGTTGCCGCAGACCGCATTCTGCCATTGCTGCGAGGCGTCGAAGCTCCTGATCCGGCGCGAAACATCGTCATACGAGCCGCCGACGCGCAGGTTAAGCGACTTGTCGCCCCACATCAGGTCGCCACGGAAGCCCTTGTTCTCATTGACGCGACGTTCGTCGTTCACGCCGACGCGGCTGCCGGTGTACCAGCCGAAATTGTTGGGATCGTTGAGATCGAGCCCGCTGGTGATCGTCGGGATGCCACCGTCGCTGGAGAAAGTGACGGTGTTGCCGACGCCGAGCGGCGTGGTCATGCCGACGGTCGGATTCTCGCGGTGGAAGGTCGAGCGCGCGTAATTGCCCTGCAGCGTCAGCTTGAGGCGATCCGAAATCTCCCACTCGCCGCCCGGATTGACGCTGACCAGCTTGGTGGTTTCGGTATAGGGGCGGTATTCGTTGAAGAACTGCACGTTGGCGAAGGTGCCGCCGGTGACGGTGCAGCCCGCGCTGCAATCCGACTTGTCGAAGGTCAGGTTGGTCGGGATGATCGCGCCGTTGCGGACGATCCACGCCATGTTCTCGCGGATCAGCTCGTTCTTCTTATAGCCGTACAGGCCGTCGATGTAGAAATGCAGCGTGTCGGTCGGCTGCCATTCCGCGCTGACGATCGCGTTGAAGCGATCACGTGGGCCGCGGATGCTGGTCGAGCGGCCGAGCCGCGGGAGCAGGCCGTTGTCGATCTGCTGGATCGTCGCGCCGGGATTGTTGGCGAGCAGGAAGGCGCGGTCGATCGTCGTGCCGGCGACCAGCCCGGCGCCCGCGCCGACCGGCACCGTTGCCGGGATCGTCCAGTTGCCGCCGCCGGTGCTGTTGCAGCCCGAGGTCGCGCCGCACTGCGCGGCGGACAGCGCCGGATTGGTGTAGCCGATCGTCTCGAACCCGCGCGTGTCGGTGAACAGCCGCTGCGCCGACACGCCGGCGAGGATGCCGAACGTCTCGCTGCGCCAGCTGCCGATCAGCGAGCCGCGCGCGCCGATCCGGTCCTCGGGCGACTGCTTCGTGCCCTGGACGTTATAGGCGACGAACCCGGTCTGGCGATCGAACGGGCGCGCCGAGCGCAGATCGATGTTACCGGCCGCGCCGCCTTCGAGCAGGTCGGCGGTGTAGCTCTTGTTGACGGTCAGCTTGGTGAACAGGTCGGTCGGGAAGAAGCTGAGGTCGACCGATCGATCGGTGCCCTGCGCGTCGGTCGACCCCGACGAGGCGACCGCGATCGTCGCGCCGTTCAGCGTGACGTTGGTGAAATTCGAACCGAGCCCGCGGATCGCGACGTTGGTGCCTTCGCCGGTGACGTCGCGGCTGATCGTGATGCCGGGGACGCGGTTGAACGATTCGGCGATGTTGGTGTCGGGGAACTTGCCGATATCCTCGGCGAAGATCGAATCGGTGAAGCCGGTCGAGGCGCGCTTCGCATCGGTCGACTTGGCGAGCGACGAGCGGTAGCCGGTGACGACGATGTCCTCGGCGATCGTGCCCTGCGTGGCGTCGGTCTGCGGCAGCGGCGGGGTGGCGGGGCCATTGTCCTGACCATCGGCCGGGGCCGTGGTGGCGGTGGGGGGCAGCGCCTGAGCGGTGGCGGTGGTCGACGACATGGCGCCGAGGACGGTGGCGCTCAGAAGGAGCGCGCGCGTGGCGCGAGCGAAGCGACGGCTGTTCATCTTGTTCAATCCTCTCCCTCGACGCCTCCTCTTCGGGAGCGCGCCGCAGTCATCCCACGTCGGTTCCGGGATCGCTCGTCAGCGGCGACGGGCCGGAGGCACCGTCACCGACCGAGTCTTTACCCCGTTGGTGATAGCGCTAACTTCTTATGGTATGTCTTACCTGTCAACCGCTTTTTGGCCTGACATGTGTTGCGAAGTGGCGGTGACACATCTCGGCAAGCGCGGCAGCGATTGCGTGGGATGGGTGATCGAGCGGGCCGGCTAAGTTGCTCTAACAAAGATGAAATGTCGGCGTAACATGTTATTTTGCGGGTCGGGATCGGCGTGCCGTACGGGACCGATCGGGCGCGGCCTTGCACCTGCATGGAGGTTGAGATCGCTAACAGAACGGTGGCCTGACCAGTGGATGCGGTCGCGATCCCCAACGTGGGTAATCGAGACGGACTGCGCCTGACAACTGATATTGATTTGCATTACCTGAAGGCGTAACTGGCCCGCAAAAGGGGGCCATGATGAAGCCGATTGCCTGTTTGATCTATACTGCCGCGCTGGCGGCCGCGACGCCCGGCCGCGCCCAACAGGTGCAGGACGCACTACCCGACGACATCATCGTCACTGGCGAGAAGTCGAACCGCACGCTTCAGCAGACCGCCACCAGCGTCGCGGTCACCACGCCGGAGCGGATAGGTCAGGAGAACATACTGACGGTGCAGGATATCTACGATCGCACCGCCAATGTCTCCGCGACCTATGGCGCGTCGGGGTTCACGATCCGCGGCATCAACAACCAGGGCGTGGGCGCGGGCGGCAATGCCGACACCGCAACCGTCTATGTCGATGGCGCACCGATCCCGCGGCAGGCGCTGTTCGGCGGCCCGACCGACCTGTGGGACGTGGAACAGGTCGAGGTGCTGCGCGGGCCGCAATCGACCATCCAGGGGCTCAACGCGCTGGCAGGCGCCGTGGTGCTGACCACGCGCGACGCATCGGTCTCGGACTATGGCGCGGATGCACGCGTGCTGTGGACCAATCGCAACGAGCGCACCTTTTCCGCGGCGGCGGGCGGGCCGTTGATCCGCGACGAACTGGGCGTCCGCGTTTCGGCGGAGCGGCGGGCCGATCGCGGGCTGATCCGCAACGTCACGCGCGGCGGCTATGACGACACGCTCGCGCTGCTCAACCTGCGCGGCAAGCTCCACTGGACGCCGCGGGCCTTGCCCGGGCTCGACCTGCGCGCGAGCTACAATCGCGTGCGCCGCGACGGCGGCTATCTGTTCGAATATACCAACCTGACGACGCCGGACTTCTACGATCATCGCCAGTCGACCAACGACCAGCGCAACCGCGGCTACATCCGCTCCGACATCGCGGTGCTGAACATCGGATACGAGATCGCACCGCGGCTGCGCCTGTCGAGCGTGACATCGTTCAACCGCACCGCGACCTTGGCGCTCGCCGATGGCGACGGCACCGCCGCCGACGTGCAATATATCGACAACGACAGCCGTTACCGGACGTGGACGCAGGAGATGCGGCTCAATTTCGATGGCGAGCGGCTGAGCGGGCTGGCGGGCGCGTGGGTGTACCGGCGCTCCGGCGCGCTCGCCGCCGACAGCCGGGTGAATATCGCTACGCCGGTGGCGACGATCACGCAATTGCTGCAAGGTGGCGGCGTCCCTGCGGCGACGGCGCGGCAGATCGCGACACTTTATGCGAGCGCATTGCCGCAGATTCCCGTCCTCTACCTTTCCGACCAGCCGATGCTGGTGCGCAACGCCGCGCTGTTCGGTGATGCGCGGCTGCGCGTGACCGACCGCCTCTCGCTGCTCGGCGGCTTCCGCTACGATCACGAGGACAATCTTTATGGCGCCGAGACGGTCGCCACGTTCAACGGCACCTTGCCGGCCCCGACCGACTTCGGCGCCGCCGGAACGGCGCTGAACGGCGCGGTGACGGCGATCAATCGCGGCGTGCTCGCGCTCGTCGCGCAGGCGGCGTCGGCGCGCGCGGACAATGCACGGCGCTTCGATGCCTTCCTGCCCAAGGCCGGGATCAGCATGGAATGGACGCCCGACCTGACCACCAGCTTCACCGTGCAGCGCGCGTATCGATCGGGCGGGTCGAGCCAGAACATCGCCCGCGCGCGCCTCGTCGCCTATGATCCCGAATATAGCTGGAACTACGAAGGCGCGTTGCGCTCTCGGTGGCTGGACGGGCGGCTGACGGTCAATGCCAATCTCTTCTACGTCGATTGGCGCAACCAGCAGACCAACGCCTTCTTCGGGTTGAACGCCTACGACTATAACACCGTCAATGCCGGCAAGTCGCATCTGTACGGCGGCGAGGTCGAGGTGCAGGGGCGCGTCGACCGGCATGTCGATGCCTATTTCTCGGCCGGGCACGTGCGCACCCGCTTCGACCGCTTCGACCTGCCGGCGGGCGCCACCAGCACCATCGAACTGGCGGGATCGCAATTCCCCTATGCGCCGCGCTGGACGCTGTCGGGCGGGGTCAACGCGCGGGCCGGCGCGATCACCGGCAACGTCAACGCCAATTACCGCAGCGGGGTCTATACCGACGTGGGCACGACGCAGGGCCAGAACCGCCTGCCGGGCCGGACGGTGGTGAACGCGCGGATCGGCTATGACGCCGGGCGCTGGACGGTGTTCGCCTTCGCGCGCAACCTGCTGGACGCCGAATATCTGCAATATCGCGGCCCGGATGGCCGGCGTGGCATCGTCGGCGACCCGCAGACGTTGGGGGCGGGGCTGGAAATGCATCTGTGATCGTTGCAGATCGCGCGCCGTGCCCCTCGCCGCCGGCCAAAGCGGCGAGGCCGATGGGAGACTGACGAATGAAGACGGCGATGGTGACGGGTGCCACATCGGGGATCGGACAGGCGACGACGCGGGCGCTGGCCGGTGCGGGTTGGCAGGTGATCGCCACCGGACGGCGCGCCGACCGGCTGGCCGCGCTGGCGGCGGAATGCGGCGAGCAGGTGCACACCGCCGCGTTCGACGTCCGCGACGAAGCGGCACGCGATGCCGCGCTCGACGCCGTGCCGGAGCGATTTCGCGACATCGACCTGCTCGTCAACAATGCCGGGCTCGCGCTCGGCACCGCGCCGGCGCAGCAGGCCGACCTGTCGCAATGGCGGACGATGATCGACACCAACGTCACCGCGCTCGTGTCGGTGACGCACAAATTGCTGCCCGGGCTGATCGCGCGCAAGGGCGGGATCGTCAACATCGCGTCGGTCGCGGGCAGCTACCCCTATCCCGGCGGCAACGTCTATGGCGGCACCAAGGCGTTCGTGCAGCAATTCACGCTCAACCTCCGGTCTGACCTGCACGGCACCGGGGTTCGGGTCAGTGCGATCGATCCGGGGATGGTCGAAACCGAATTCACGCTGGTGCGGACCGGCGGCGATCGCGACGCGTCCGACACGCTTTATGCCGGCGCGACGCCGATGACCGCCGAGGATATCGCCGCCACCGTGTTGTGGATCGCGACGCTGCCGCCGCATCTGAATATCAACCGGCTGGAATTGATGCCGGTCAGTCAGTCGTTCGCGGGCTTTCAGGTCGCGCGCGGCGGCTGAGCGACTAACGCACCGTGACCGGAAAGGAGAAATCGAGCGTTGCGCCCGCGGGGACGCGACCGCGCGGGCGGAAGCGGATCGCATTGGCCTGCGTGGCGGTGGGGCCGGGCACGTACGTCCAGGTAAGCCCCTGATCGGCGGAGAAGTCGACGTCGTCGTTCGCGCTCGCCGGCCCGTCGTAGGTGAGCGCGACCGCGCTGCCGGACGGGGCCATCGCGAAGGCGACCACCGCGGCGGAGGTGCCGTCGCCGTCGAGCGCGAGCGTCTGGCGTGGCGCGATCGGGGTGACGACGGTGACGTTGCTCTCGGTCGCGACGATATCGGGGTTGTTGACTTGCACGGTGACCCGGCGCTTGCCGCCCGGTACGGCCTTGGGGAAGGTGGCGGCGTTTACCGGGTCCCAGGTCGTGCGGCTGGTCGTGGTGATGACCAGCTTGCGCGCGGCGACCGTCAGCGTGATATCGACGATCGTGGTGGCGCTGTCCTTGTCCAGCGCGAGGATGCACGCGCCGAGCGCGCCGATCCCCTGACAGATGTACCAGTCCCATTTGATCGTCACGCGATCGGTATAGACGCCCTCCGGCAAGGCGGCGGTGGCGGCGGGGCGGACGAAGAACGGAAGATCGGCCGCGGTGCCGCCGAGCAGCCCGAGCACGTTGAGCAGATCGCCCTGCATGTAATCCACCGTCCCGTTCTGCGCGATCGGAACATTGTTGTTCGGGTCGGCGGACAGGGCGTAGGCGAGGGAGGGTGTGCCCGCGGCGGTGGGAAGGAGCCTGAGCGCGTTACGGCTCTGGAAGGTCGCTTTGATATAATTTCCGCTCAACACCTTGAGCAACCCGGGCGAGCAGGTGAGCCCGGCGCGGCTGCGGAGGGCAGGCACCGCTCCGGCGGCGACCGCTGCGGGGGAGTAGCTGCCGAGATCAGTCGCGGTCAGCGCGGTGGCGGTGCAGGCGGCGGCCATCGCCGGGGTCGCGCCGAGCGCACCGACGACCGCCAGCAGTGCGACGAGCAGCGCACGCAACGTCGATGGTAAAGACACAATGGCGCGGGACATGTCGCTCTCAGGCCGATCGGTAACGCGCGTGCCTACGGTATGAGTGGCTAAAATCCTGTAAAGGAGGCGCGGTCGAGCGTGGCGAGGGCGTGCGCGGTGGCGCGCCGGGTCGCAGCGGTGGGTGCCCGTCCACCCTCCGCGACGCGCAGCCAATGTCGGCCGAGCGCCACGAAGCCGAGCGTCCCGGCGAGGCCGGCGATGCGATGCGCTTCGGCGGCGAGCAGCGCCGGGTCGTCGGAGGCGCCGATCGCCACCTCCAGCGCGTGGCGCAGCCCGCGCAGCAGCCCGGCGACCGGCGCGATCCCGAACGTGTCGCCGAGCCGGTCGATGGTCGCCAGCCGCGCGGCATGGCTCCATTCGGCGACGACGCCGGGCAGGCTCGCAGCAAGGTCGCGATCGTCGATGGCGGCGACATAGCCACGCGCCGCCCAATCGGTGCGCGCGATCCAGGCGGCGGGGGCCAGCGCGAGCACCGGTGCCTCGGTGGCGAGCGGCGACCATGTCAGATCGGCAACGGCCGGATGATCGGCGGCGTGGAGCACGATGTCGTCCGCCCCCGCCGCCGCCACCACAGGCGTGGAGCAGGATCGATGCGGCCAGCCATGCTGTATCGCGATCGTGCGCGCGGCAGCGATCGTATCCGAATTAGGGTTAATCAGCACGATCATTCTGCGCTATGTTACTCTATTTGCTCGACTTTGGTAATAATTGACACTGGACAGCGTGACGGGCGACCACGATCTTCGATAGCGATAACAGCTGCACATACAGGGGTATGGAAGAAGACGGTCGCAGGTTGGGAGGGCGCGCGCTGGTCGCCGACGATCATCCGCTGACCCGCGAAGGTCTGGCGATGGCGGCACGCGCCGCGCTGCCCGGTGTGTCGGTCATGGCGGCCGGGTCGATCGCGGAAGCACGCACGCTGGCCGAGCGCGCACCGTTGCGGATGATCCTGCTCGACTTCAACCTTCCCGATGCGCGGGGCTTTTCCGGGCTGCTGACCCTGCAGATGCACGCGCCCGCCACACCGATCGTGGTGGTGACCGCCAGCGAGGAGCCGCGGCTGGTGGAGGCGGCGCGCGCGGTCGGCGCGGCAGGCTATCTGTACAAGAGCCTGCCGCTCGACGATCTGGCGGAGCGGTTGCGGCGCGTCGATGGCGGGCAGCAGGTCTTCCCGTCGACCGCGGCGACCGAAGCCCCCGTGCTGGACGACCTGCTGGCGCGGCTGGCGACGCTGTCCAATGCGCAGCGGGCGGTGCTGCTCGCGCTGGCGGACGGGCATTCGAACAAGCAGATCGCGCGCGACCTCGGCGTAACCGAGGCGACGATCAAGGCGCATCTGACTGCGATCTTCCGCAAGCTGGGGGTCAGCAATCGCGCGCAGGCGCTGCTGGCGGCGCAGCCGTTGATCGGTCGTGCGGATTCGTGAGCGAGGCGGCGCTGCCCGTCCCGCCGCTGCTCCCGCCGTCGCGGTGGCGCTTCTTCCTGATCGCGACGCTGATGCCGTTGCTGCTGGCGGCGTTGATCGGCTGGACCGGCATCGAATACCGCCGCGCGGTCGACGCACAATCCGCCGCGGCGCGCTCGTTCGCGCGCGAGCGGACGCTGTTGCTGTTGCTGTCGGCGCTGAAGGATGCGGAGACGGCGCAGCGCGGGCTGTTGCTGACCGGGGACCGGGCGTTCCTCGCGCCTTATGCCCCGGCACGCGCGCAGGTCGAGCGGCTGCTGGCCGACGCCGGGGCGATCGATCGCGTGCTGCGCCCGCTGATCGCCGCCAAGTTCGCCGAGCTGGACGACACGATCGCGCTGTTCGAGGCCGGGAACGTCGCAGCGATGCGGCGCGAGGTCGCGTCGGGACGCGGCAAGCGCATCATGGATCAGCTGCGCGACGTGGTGACCGATGCCAGCGCGGCCGAGCGGGCGCGGACCGCCGAACGTTCCGCATCGTTCAGGGCGCATCGCGACGACAGTTACCGGCTACTGGAGGTAACGGGCGCGCTGGTGAGCCTGCTGCTGCTGGGGTTCATGCTGGCGTGGTGGCGCTCGCAATCCGATCGCCACGAGGCGGCGCGCGCCGTGCACGAAGCGGCGCTGCGCAATGCCGCGATCCTCGCGAGCACCACCGATACGCTGCTGATCGTCGATCGCGCCGGCACGATCGAGACGATCAACGCCGCCGGCTACGATCTGCTGGGCTATACCACCGCCGACCTGACGGACCGCGACCTGTCGGCGATCCTTCCCTCCCGCGCGGGCGAGGACGAATGGCGCACCGCGATCGGCGCCGGCCGCGACGTCTTGCCGGCTCGTGCCGCGCGGCGACGCGACGGTAGCGAGGTGATCGTCGATGTCGCGATCGGGGTGATGCATGGCGTGGACGGCGACCGGTTCGTGCTGTCGTTGCGCGATGCGTCGGATCGGCTGCGGATCGCCCGCGCCAAGGACGAGCTGATCTCGACCGTCAGCCACGAACTGCGCACGCCGCTGACATCGGTGGTCGGCTCGCTGGCGCTGCTGCGCGCCGGCAGCGCGGGCGCGTGGCCGGCGCAGGCGGGGCGGCTGGTCGATATCGCCGACAACAATGCGCGGCGATTGATCCGGCTGGTCAACGACATCCTCGACATCGACCGGATCGAGAACGGTCAGTTGACGATCGCGCGGACGCCGCTCGACCTGCGCACGATCATCGCGCAGGCCACACTCGACAATGAGGGGCTGGCGCGGCGGCATGAGGTGAGCCTGGTCGACGTACCCGCGCCTGCGCCGGTGCTGGTCGCGGGCGATGCCGGGCGGTTGCTGCAGGTGGTCACCAACCTGTTGTCGAACGCGATCCATGCTTCTGTCGCCGGCGGGACGGTCACGCTACGAACCGAAATGGTCGCGGGTCGGGCGCGGATCAGCGTCGACGATCATGGCGGCGGGGTGCCCGACGACCTGCGATCACGGCTGTTCGAACGCTTCCAGTCGGCGCGCGGGTCGGGCGGGACCGGGCTGGGGCTGGCGATCGCACGCGAGATCGTGCGGCGGCTGGACGGTACGATCTGGTTCGAGGATCGGGCGGGCGGCGGGACGCGCTTCGCCTTCGATCTGCCGCTGCTTCCCGCCGTTGGCGACGCGACGGCGGGCGCGGCGGCGCTGCCGGTCATCCTCCATGTCGATGATGACCATGACCTGTGCGAGACGATGACGCTGGCGTTCCGGGGCAGCGCCGGGATGGTGTGCGCCGACAGCATCGACGCGGCACGCGCGCTGGTGCAGGCGCAGCCGCCGCAGCTGGCGCTGCTCGATACGCAATCGATCGATATGGCGACGCTGCTTCCCGCTTTGATCGACCGCAGCGGCCGAGCGATCCCGGTCGTGATCCTGTCCGGCGCAGCGGTAGCGCCCGACGTCGCGCGCCATGCGGCGGCGGTGCTCGTCAAGGGGCGGCACGGCGTGACCACGGTGGTCGAGACGATCCGGCGGCTGTTGCGCGACCGCGAGGCGCGGCGATGACCGGTGCGCTGCAC
Source organism: Sphingomonas phyllosphaerae (assembly GCA_036946405.1). Classification (NCBI taxonomy): domain Bacteria; kingdom Pseudomonadati; phylum Pseudomonadota; class Alphaproteobacteria; order Sphingomonadales; family Sphingomonadaceae; genus Sphingomonas; species Sphingomonas phyllosphaerae. The sequence goes on from JAQIJC010000001.1 coordinate 1,573,978, forward strand.
CTGCTGTTCGTCGACGACGATCCGGACATACGGACGATCGTGACGCTGGCATTGGGGCTGGACCCGACGATCGCGGTGGTGGCGATCGACAACGCGGATGCGGCACTGACGGCGCTTGCCGATGCGCGGTTCGATGCGGCGCTGCTCGACGTGTCGATGCCGGGAATGGACGGGCCGGCGTTGCTGGGCGCGTTGCGGGAGATCGTGCCGGGACTGCCGGTGATCTTCATGACCGCGCATAGCCGCGCGCATGAGCTGGTCGCGCTGTACGCGGCGGGCGCGCAGGGGGTGATCGTCAAGCCGTTCGAGCCGCTGACGCTGGCGACCGAGGTGCGCGCGCTGCTGTCGTGAGCGGCGGATCAGCGGGGGGCGGCGTTGCGATCGAGCTTGAGGCGCAGCGTCACGAACGGGCCGCGCCGGGTGTAGCGGTCCTGCGCGAGATCGCGGTCGCGGTAGCCGCTGACGTTGTAGCCGGCGCTGATCCACAGGTCGCGCACCGGCGAGACGCCGATGTTCGGGCCGGCGCTGAACGCCAGCGTGCGGCTGGTGATGCCGTGCTGGACCGAGCCTTGCAGGCCGAGATCGACGTGCGCGCCGAGATCGCGGCGGACCTCCGCACCGACGATCTGGGTCAGGCCGGTATAGTCGTCCTCGCCGAAGCTGCCGCGGACCCATTTGACGCCATGATAGAGCGTCATCTCGATGCCATGGCCGTCGCCTTCCGCACCGCTGCGGTAATTGACCGCGATATTGTGGAGCGCGCGGCGCGTCGCCTGGAACAGGTCGCCGTTCGCCGCGATGCCGAGCACGTTGGCGGCGGTCGTGCCCGCACCGGCGCGGTCGTCACGCCATTGCAATCGCTCGAGAATCGACCAGCGGCTGTCGATCGGCCGCCACGCGAGCGCCGCATCGGCGGTCAGCGACGACGCGCTACCGGCCCCGTACCAGCGCACGCCGAGCGCGAGCGACCGGCCTTCGCCGAGCGGGCGCAACAGGTTGGTGGTCAGCCCGAAGCGATTGCCCTGCGCGCTGGCGCGATATTCGCCGCGGCCGTTCCACGACCAGCGCGCGGCGCGATAGCTGGCGCCCATTGTAATTGCAGCATAATCGCCGCCGCCATTGTCCTGCACGGTGATGCCGGGGGCGAGCGTGCCGAAGGCATTGAGCGCGGTGGCGGGGTCGGCGTGGCCGCGCAGCGTGGTGCTGGCGTCGAGCGAGGCGTCGACGATCCAGCGCGTGCCGATCGGGAGCGACTGGCTGAGGCCGTATTGCGCGAACAGACGCGGTGCATTCTCGCCGCCGGACGCCTGTTGATTGAGCGTCGTCAACAGCTTGCCGCCGGTCCACGGCGCGAGGTCGAAGCCGAGGCGCGCGGTTTGCGCGTCGCGGCCGGCGCCCTGCGCGACTTCGTAGCCGCCGATCAGCCGGACGCCGGGGGTCAGCCGATAGCCGGCGAGCAGCTGGTGGCGGGCGGGGAAGTCGCGGCTGTCGGTGTCGCCGCCGGGGGCGAATTGCGTCTGTCCGGTGAGCGTCAGTTTGCCGTCGAGGACCGACTGGGTGCCGCCCAGTGTCAGCAATTGCGAATTGCGGTCGCGCCCGGTGATGCCGCGATCGCTGGCGAGCTGGGTGCCAGCGAAAATGGTGCCGCGATCGCGCCGAAATTCGAGCCGTGTATCGAGCGCGGTGCGCGTTTCGGGGCCATCGAGCTGTTGCTGGTGCCAGCCGGTCGCGATCAGCGACAGACGCGGCGCGAGTTGCACGCGGCTGTCGACCCCGACGCGGCGCGCGCCGGCCTCGACGACATTCTGCTGCGAGACGCCGAAGGCGCGGTCCTGCTGCCGGGCGTAGACCAGCACGTCGGCGCGCGGGCCGTGATGCTCGGCCTCGGCGAGCCAGGCGCGGCCGGCGTCGACGCCGCCGCGCCCGCCGCTCGCCGCCTCGGCGCGCACTTCGGTGGTGGCGGTCAGCCGCGCGCGCAGGTCGACCGCGAGGAGGTCGGCGGTGGCGGTGGTTTCGTCGTGGAGCGCGGTCGCGCCGAGTTCGACCTTGCCGCCCGCCAGCCGCACCGCGCCGCGCCCGCCCGCGACCCGCTTTCGGCCGCGGCCGTAGGTTTCATAGTCGACGACGATCACGACCGGGTTGAGGCTCGCGTCGCGGGTCAGCACCGGCTCGCGGAAGCGGATCGTGCCCGCGCCGGTGTCAATGTCGTAATCGATGTGGCGCGTCATGAGCGTGGTGGCGACGATCCGTTCGGGGCGGAAGCGGTCGCGGACCTCGATGCGCAATTTGTCGCTGTTGGGAACGATGTCGCGCGCGGCGAGGCGATACGGGCCGGACAGGCCGTTGCCGGGGATCTCGTCGCGCGCATAACGCTCGTCGGTGTGCGCGGCGAAGGCGCTGAACAGCAGGCGGCGGCCGTCATATTCGGCTTTCACGCCGTTCAGCGTGCGGCTGTAGCGGCCGAGCCGCGTCGCGGTCAGCCCGGTTTCGTAATCGCCGAACAGCGCATAGACGTCGCGACGCTCCAGCCGCAGGTACAATTTGCGATCGGTGGATGCGTCATAGCCCTGGCGGGTGCCGTCGCCGTAGACGGTGTAATAGCGATCGGGGTCGATCGTGCCGAGCAGCCCGCGCGTGCGGTCGCGCTGGCGGTCGCTGTCATAGGCGAGCGTCGCGAGCCACGCGCCCTTGATCCGCCCCTTGGCATAGAGCGCGAGCTGTCCGTCGCGGACCCAGCGCCCGCGCGCGGGCTCGCCGTGGCGGCGCAGCGTGTCGAAGCCGAGCGTGCCCGCGCCGAAGCCGACCACGGTCAGCCCGCGCGCCGGGGCGGCGAGCCAGCCGGTGACGTCGATCGTGCGGCGGGTGTCGCGGTCGGCGAGGTCGATCTGCGCGCGAACCTGCCCGCTCTGCATCGTCGGTTCGAGCGCGATGAAGGCGAAGCCGTCGTCGCCGACGACCTGCGCGCTGTGCGTCGCGCCGTCGGCGATCTGGCGGCGCTCCTGCGCGATCGCGATCTCCTCGGCGACCGCATAGGGGGCGGCGACGCGGACGGTGAGCAGGGTGCCGGCGCGCACCGGCTTTCCCTGCGCATCGGTGGCGCGCAGCGCGAGCAGCGGGCGGGTGAGGCCGTCGGCGACGAGCCGGCTCTTGTCGGGGACCGCGACGACCTGCACCGGCGCGCCGGCATAATGGACGACCTGCGTCAGCGTCGCGGCGACGCGGCCATCGGCGTCGAGCACGCGTGCGACCAGCCGGTTGTCACCGGCCACGACCGGCACGCCAGACCAGCGCGCGATCGCGATCGTGCCGCCCGCATCGGTGTCGGTGCCGTCGAAGGCGAGCGGGTCGGTGGCGACGCCGTTGATGGTCAATGCGACACGCTGGCCGGGGTGATGCTTGACGACGACGCGGATCGCGGGGGCGCGCGGATTGTGGTCGGCGGTCGGGAAGAGGAAGGCGGTGCCCGGCGTCTCGCCGACGAACCAGTCGCGGCCCGCGCCCGCCGCCGCGCCGTCGCTGCGGACCGCGACCGGCAGCGTGGCGTCGGCGGCGGCGGTGCGCCCGGTCGGGCGCAGCTGGAAGTCGACGCGCTTGAGCAGCCCGCCGTCGCTCTCGACGAAGCGCGAGGTGGCGCTGCCGGCCTGGCGCGTGTCGGCGTCGCAGGCGACCGGCTCGTGGCTGGCGGGCACCGAGGCGCGGTCGAGCGCGACGACGTGCCGCCCGGCGCGCACGCCCTCGAAATGGTAGAGCCCGTCCTTGTCGGTGACGACGAACGTGCCGTCCTCGAGCAGCAGCCGGATGCCGCGCACGCCGCGCCGGCCCTGCGCGGGGTCGCCGCACGCGCCCTCGGTCACGCGGCCGATCACGGTGAAGCCGTCGCTGAACAGCAACGGGCGGACGCGGATCGCCGCGGCAGCCTCGTTGCCGGTGATGCCCGCGCTGCCGCTCGCCAGCACGCGGTTGACGGTTTCGCCGGGTTTGGCGCCCATCGCGATCGTGACCGCATAGTGCAGTTCGACGGAGGCGCGCGGGGCGATCATCGGAATGACGAAGTCGAGCTTGTGCGCATCGCTACCGCGCACGGGTTCGTCGACGCCGCGCGTCGAGCCGGGTCGATAGCGCAAGGCGGCGGGGAGCAGGTCGGTGACGGCCACGTCGCGCGCGGGCATGTCGCCGCGGTTGGTGACGGTGACGCGATACTGGACGACATCGCCGGGCGCGGCCTCGCGCGTCGAGGCGGTCTTGGTCACGAGCAGGACGGTGTCGCCGCTGCGGTCGAGCGGGATGTCGGAATAGAAGGGCTCGGGCGAGTCGATCGTGAACGGCGCGCCGAACGACGCGTCGTTGATGAGGAAGGACTTTCCGCCGGGGTCCCGCAACGTCGCGAGGTCGGCGCGGTCGCGGGTCGAAGGCGCGGAATATTTGCCCGGCGGGACGACGCGCAGGTGATAGGTGCCGGGCGCGACCAGCGGGAAGCGATAGTTGCCGTTCGAGAACGGGTAATGCCGCCCGCTCGAGTCATACGCCTCGCCGCCGCTGATGACGGTCGAGGGATAGGCGCTCATCCCATCGTCGCCATAGACGGTGGCGAGGTTGCCGTTGGCGTCGAGCAGCGACACTTCCGCGCCGTCGATCAACGCGCCGGTCGCGGAATCGAAGACGTAGCCGGCCGGGTCGACCAGCAGCATCGCTTCGCTGGCGTCGCTGAATTCGTTGCCCTCGAACGACATGCGCAGCTTCGGTGTGCGTGAACGGGTGGGATCGCATGCCGACAGTTCCGGATGCTCGCCGCCGCGCGGAACGCCACCGGCGAAGACGCCAGTGTCCGGGCCGGTTTCGAACAGCGGCAGCTTGAAGGTGCCCCGGTCGGTGTCGACGTCGATATAATCGGCTTCGCGCGTCAGCGGATCGTGGTTGTCGGCGGGTGCGTCGAGCACGATGATCATCGGCTGACGCGTGTCGATCGTCCGCAGCGGCGCGGCGCGGGCGAGATCGGCGGCGTCGACCGGCGCGGGCGAGAAGCGCAGCTCCGGCACGGTGTCGCAGCGCATCCCGCTGAACCGATAGCCGATCGGCGGCAGGCGGAAGCTGAGCGACGTCGGGCGGCGCGTGCGGTCGACGTCGAGCGTCACGGTGTTCGACGCCAGCGTGGTGCGCGCGTCGGGGGCGCCGAAGGAGAGGTGCGCGGTGTTGGTGATGCGCGTCGTCTGCGCCGCGGCGGGCAGCGTGGCGACCAGGCACAGCGCCGCGATCGCCAGCGCATGGGCATAAGCCAGCAGTGATCGGACGCGGACGACGGGCATGAAGGGTCCCTGCCCGGCGCGTGGGGGTGCGCCGGGGTGGTTGGTGGGTGGCTGTGATCGTCGCCCCGGATTCTGGCGGGCCTCTGCGAACGTCGGGACGTTGCCCCGAACCTTACGTCACCCCGGACGGGTTCCGGGGTCCACGGTTCCGCGACATCAACGGCCTCGCGCGTTTGCGGAACGGTGGATGCCGGAACCAGTCCGGCATGACGGGTGGAGTGTCGCAAAGGTCCTGATCGAGCCCGGGACGACGGGGCAGGCGCTTTAGTCGATCGTCACCTTGAACGACGCCGCGACCGAGCCGCCGCCGCTGACGCTGGCGAGGTTGACGGTCACCTTCTTGGCGATGCCGTCGAAGGCGGCGGTGTAGCCGTCGGTTTCGGCGCTGTCGTTGTCGTCGTCGTCTTCGACCGAGCCGTTGATGTTGCACACACCCAGCGCGCCGGGCGTGCCGATCGAGATCGAGCCGGGCACATAGGTGGTATGGCCGGGAATGACGTCGGCGAGCGTGACGCCGGTCGCGCCGGTGGTCAGCGTCGCATTGCGGACCAGCAGGCAATATTCGACCGTCGCGCCCGGGATCGCCTTGGGATTGGCGGAGCCGAGCCCGTCCGCCAGCACGCGCGCCGACTTGGTGACGCTGAGCGCGACGTTGTTCACCGCGACGTGCCAGCCCGAATAGGCGCGGCCCTGGCCGTTGCGCGCGATATCGCCGAGCAACGCGCCATCGCTGTCGTCGTCGGCGAAGACGATGTCGACGATATTGTCGGCACCGGCGAGGTTGAGATCGGTGCCGATCAGCACCGCGCCCTGCGCATTCGCCTGACCGCCGGCGGCGGCGATGACGTGGAGCGAGTTATAGGCATATCTGGCCCCGGCCTGGTTGGGGACGTTGCCGACGATGAACACGGTCGCCGAGGCATCGGGGGCGAGTTCGTCGATATAGGTCTGCGTATCGACGCCCGCGTCGTAGCGGCCGTTGCCGTTCGAATCGACATAGGCGCGCAGTGACGTGACGTCGAAATTGTCGCTGCCGGGGAACAGCCCCAGCGAGATGTTCTGCTGATCGGGGTCGAGCAGGAAATCCTGCACGTCGTTGGTCAGGTTGGTGACCTGGAAGGTGGTGACGACGTTCTGGTCGCCGAGGTTGACGACGGTCGGCCCGGTCTGCGCGGTGACGACGGTGAAGTTGACCTTCTTGTCGACGACGAACGACGCGGTGGTCGACTGGATCGACTGGCTGGTGCCGTTGACCGAATAGGTCACCGACGCGGTGTTGTCGATGCGCGTGCCGGCGGTGGTGAGCTGCGCGGCGGGCGTCTGCGCCTGCGCCGCGCCGCCGCCGAGCGCGGCGGCGGCGACCCCGGCGAGCAGCAGCGCGATGCTTCTCTTCACGAACATGGAACGGTCTTTCCTTCAACGATAAGGGGGAGGGGGATCACTTGAGCACCGCCTGGAAGGCGAACGTGCCCGACGCGCCGGGCGCGAGCGGGCGCGCGAGGCGCCAGCGGACGTGCGTGACGGCGTCCGGCTCGACCGCGCCGAGCTGCGCGAGCGTGCCGTAGCGGTGGCCGTCGACCGACAGTTCGGGTGCCGGGCTGTTCGGCACCGGCGCGCGATAGGCGACGCCCTTCGGAACCGGATTGTCGAAGACGAGATCGGCCAGCGGCTGCGCGCCGGTGTTACGATAGGCGAGCGTGAAGACGACGCGGTCGCCGGGGACGACGCGGTGCGCGGGGACCAAAGCGATCTTCGTGGTGCCGTCGGCGGCGCGCTGCTTCGCCTCGACCATCACCTGCGACGTGACCTGCAGCGGGCCGGCGGCCATCGCGGGCGAGGTGGCGAGCACGACACCCAGAAGAAAGAGCGAGCGGATGAGCATGACGATGTTCCTCACAGGATGATGGCGTTGAAGCGGACCCGGCGGACCGCGCCGGCGGGCATGTCGCCGAGCGCGACGCGGACGGTGCTGCCGTCGAAGCGGCCGGCATCGGCGAGCGGCTGGTCGTCGAGCATGATGCTGCCGGGAACGAAGCGCGTTCCCTCCGGCACGGCATCGCTCAGTTCGACCGCGGCGCAGTCGCGCGCGAACCGGGCGGTGACCGTGTAGGTGACGACCGCGCCGGGGATCGCGCGCGTGCCGCCGCCCGGGGCGGCGACCGACTGCGCCTTGTCGAGCTGCGCGGCGGGGGCGGTGCCGTCGGTCAGCCGAACCGCGGCGCTCGCGCGGCCGCCGGTCGCGCCCACGGTGGCGGCGGCGGCGGGCTCGGCGGTGGCGGTGGCGGTGATCGTCGCACCGGCGGTCAGCGTGCCGCTGGCGAGCACGAAGATGCGCTGCTGCGCACCCGCCGCCAGCGTGACGCTGGTGACGATGCGGTCGATCGCGGGATCGTAGCGGCCGTCGCCGTCGGTGTCGGCGGCGATCGTCGCGACGGTGATGCCGTCGCGGTCGGCGAGTGCGGCGAGGCGATAGACGGTGGCGGCGTTACCGGGGTTGGTGACGGTGAAGGCAAGCGGCAGCGGCGCCGTGTTCGTGATCGGCGCGGTCGGACGATCGGCGGCGATGGCGGCCTCGACCAGTGCGTCGACCGCGATCGTGACGGTGTTGCTGTCGAGCGAGGCGGGGGAGGTGGTGCCGGCGGTGTAGGTCAGGCGGGCGGTGTTGGTGATCGCGGTGCCGGCAGGCGTGGTGGCGGCGGCGGGCGTGACGGCCAGCGCCACCACGATCGTCATCCACCACCCCGTCCCGCGTCGCGTCATCGAAATCCTCACATGCCCGTTGTGGGCGCGAGGGTCGTTCAGCGGCCGAAGTGGTTAAGCAGATGATAGCCACGCCTCTGAACCATGAGCGGATTCGACCTAAGTCTTACGCTGCGGCGGCAAAGGGGCGCGGGCCGCGACCGTCCGGGGACGGCCGCGGCGGTGCGGCTCAGAAGTCGAAGCGGACGGTCGCGGACACCGTGCGGCCGTTGAGCGGGCGCGCACGCAGGATTCCCGAGGCCGGGATCGCCGCTTCGTCGAAGGTGGTGATCGCCAGCGTGTCGAACAGGTTGTTCGCGTTGACGCCCAGCATCAGCCGATCGGCGACCCGCACCTGCGCAAAGGCATTGGTGGTGACGAAGCCCGGCGTCTTCAGGATGTTGGTATCCTGCGAATAGCTGCCGGTGGTGCCGATGAACACCGCGCCGATGCTGAAGCGATCGGTGACGACCTGCGGCGTCGCCTGGAAGATCAGCTTCGCCTGATGGCGCGGCGTGTTGCCGACCACCGCCGGGTTGACCGCGTCGCGGGTGATCTCGGCATCGGTATAGGTCGCGCCCGCGGTGAGCGCGAATGCGCCGCGGCGCACGCCGCCCTCGAACTCCAGACCGGTGGCGCGATAGTCGCGCTGGATGATCTGGCTGGTGACGACGTCGACATTGGTGTCCTGCGCCTTCGCCCAGAAACCGGTCAGGTTGAGCGTCAGCCCGGCCCGGCGGTATTTGATGCCGACCTCGGCCTGTTTGACCGGATCGAAGGCCGCGCTCTTATTGGTCAGGCTGCCGTCGGTGGTGTTGACGATCGGGCTGAACAGGATGCGATCGGCGTTGGCGCGTGCGCCGCGGCTGTAGCGCGCGAACACCGCCAGCGGCTCGGCGATGCGGAAGTTGATGCCGCTCGAATACGACAGGTAATGGTAGCTGTAGTCGAGTGGAGCGGGGGTGGTCAGCGGGGTGACGCCGACGCGCGTCTCCGGCGAGGAGATCACGCCGTCGCCATCGATGTCGCGCGTCACGGTGCCGACGCGCCCGCCACCCAGATCGGAGCCGAAGACCTGCCCGCGCGCGGTGCCGAAGTCGTAGCGGATGCTCGCACCGATCGCGACGCGGCCGATGTGGTAATTGGCCGAGGCGAAGGGCGCGTTGACCGCATAGTCGAGGTCGACGCTGCGCCGCCGCGTGCCGCCGGCCAGCGCGAGGTTGTAGGCATAGACGCCGTTCTGCGTCAGCGCACGGCCCCCCGCCGTGGTCACATCGACCAGCGCGGCGCGTCCGTCGCCGCGCACGTCGGAGATCAGCGTCGACCAGAGCGCGTCGCGCGCGATCGACTGGCGTGCGGCATAGAAGCCGGCGGTGGTGGTCAGATCGCCGTCGCCGACCGACCAGACGCGGCTGGCGCGGACGTCGTTGGTGACATTGTCCATCGACTTGATGCGCAGGTCGAGGATGTTGAGCGCGGCGAGCAGGCCGTTGCCGTTGAGGCTGGCCGGATCGGCGATCGCCTGACCGGCGAGCGGCCCATTGGCATAGGACAGCCGCGCACCCGCGCCGCCGAGCAGCGCCGCGCCCTGCGTCGCGGGCAGATAGGCCGAGGTGAACGGCGTGACGAACGCGCCCGACACGTCGGAGAAGCGGAACCGCTCGGTGACGGTCCAGCCCGCCAGATCGATCTGGCTCTCGACGCCGACCGACTTCACCTTGGTGGTGACGCCCTCGGCGAGATCGTGGACGACCGGATTGTTGTTGCCGTCGAGCACGAGATTGCTGCGGATATGGCGCGACAGCAGCATATCGCGGTTGGCGTCGAAATTGGCGATCTCGCGGACCTTGGGCGACGCATTGTCGCCGGTCGCCTGCACCGGGACGGTGTCGTAGAAGGGCGAGCGATCGTCGAGATACTTGCCGTACAGGCGGACATAGCCGCCGGTGAAGGTCTTGGTGACGTTGAGCTTGACCTGCCCGCCGCGCTGCGCGTCGTAACCGGTACGGCGCGGGCCCTCGCCCTGCCGGAAGAAGCCGCCAATGTGGTAGCGGGCGGTTTCGCCGAGCTTGCCGCCCATGTCGAAGTCAGCGCGATACTGGTCGTAGTCGAGGCCGCCGGTCAGCGCGATCGCGCCGCCCTCGGCCTCGCCCGTCTTCGAGATGAAGTTGATGAGCCCGCCCGGCGAGTTGGACGCGAAGGTCGACGCCGAGCCGCCGCGGATCACCTCGACCTGCGACAGGTTGAGGTCGGCGCGGATCAGGCTGTCGGGGCCGAGGCCCTGAATGTCGCCGAATTCGAGCACCGGCAGGCCGTCTTCCTGCAACTGGACGAACTTGATCCCCGACGAGGCGAGCGGCAGCCCGCGGATCGAGACGCTGGCGAGTGCCTCGCCGGTCGCGGCCTCGGAACGGATGCCGGGAATGTCGCGCAGCAGGTCGCCGATCGAGCGCGGCGCGAGCTTGGCGAGATCGGCTTCCTTCAGGTTGCTGGTCGAGGTGGCGCTGTCCAGCCGGTCGCGCCCCTTGGCGACGCCAGTGGTGACGGTGTCATCGGCATTGGGCTTGGCAGCTTGGGTGTCGACGGGCGCATCGGTAACGGTGGCGCTCGACAGCGACGTCGACGCCAGGGCAGCAGCAATAAACAACGATGTCACTTAAAAACCCCGAGTAATTCAAACGATTAGGCTCGGGCTCGCTAGCTGATAGAGGTTAATGAAAAGGTCGCCATGATGCGGCGCGCCGACCGTTCGCCAGAATGTGGCCGGCGCGCCGGGGGGGGGTCAGCCAGCGCGATCCGCGGTCAATCGCAGCAACCGCCCGCCGTCGCCATCCTCGAGCAGCCACAGCGCGCCGTCCGGCCCGGCCACGACCGCGCGGATGCGCGCGCCCATGTCCCAGCGCTCCGCCTCGCGCGGGACGGCGTCGTCGAAGGCGATGCGGATCAGCGCGGTCGAGGCGAGCCCGCCGATGAACGCCGAACCGCGCCATTGCGGGAACATGCCGCCCTCGTAGAAGGTCAGCCCAGCGGGTGCGATGATCGGGTCCCAATAAAGCGCCGGCTGCTGGAAGCGGCTGTTGCCCTTGTGCGACGGAATCGGCGTATCGTCATAATTCTTGCCGTACGACACCAGCGGCCAGCCATAGTTGCGACCGGCTTCGATCAGGTTCAGTTCGTCGCCGCCCTGCGGCCCCATCTCGGTTTCCCACAAGCGACCCTTCGCATCGAAGGCGAGGCCATAGGGATTGCGGTGCCCGGTGCTCCACGTCTCGGCGGGGGTGAGGTTCGGCGCGGGCATCGACGCCGTCCGCACCGGCGCCTTGGCGGCCGCCCCCGTGTTTTCGGGCGGATCGATGATGCCGATCGTCGTGCCGCCGGTCTTGCCCGCGCCCGGATTGCCCGGCGCTGGCTTGCCGTCGAGCGTCAGCCGCAGGATCTTGCCGAGCGCCTGATCGGGATCCTGCGCGGGGGTGAACCGCTGCCGCTCGCCCGAGGTCAGGAACAGGTAACGACCGTCCGGCGAGAAGGCGATATAGCCGCCGAACTGCCCGCCCTTGCCGCGCGGGAGCTGACGCCAGACGACCGCTAGGTTCCTGAGTGCTGGCTGCGCGCCGCTGTCATCGAGCGTCGCGCGCGCCAGTGCGAGGCCGTCGCCGCCCTCACCGGGTTCGGAATAGGTGAGATAGACCTGGCCGTTCTGCGCGTAGCTTGGCGAGACCGCGACGAACAGCAATCCGCCCTGTCCCTCGAAATGGACGGTCGGGACGCCGCCGACCCGCTGTTTCTCCCCGGTCGCGGTGACCAGCCACAGGTGGCCGGGCTTTTCGGTCACGAGCATCCGCCGGTCCGGAAGGAAGGCGAGCGCCCAGGGTGAATCGAAGGTCGCGACCGGCGTGGCCTTGAACGGCCTGGTCTTCGCGGGAGTGGCCGCGCCGTAATTGACCGGCTCGGCGCTCGACATGGCGGTGGGGGCGGGTTGAGCGGTGTCCTGCGCCCTCCCGCATCCGGCCAGCATCAACATTGTCGCCAACGCGACCGGGATTTGTCGAACCACGGGCTACCTTCCTGAAAAGAGAAGCATCTTGTGGCGGACAACCCCGGTGTGTGCCAGCCCTGCTTCCGTGATCTGGCGCAACGGCGCGCGGCGCGGGCGGCGGGGCGGACGTGGTATCGCGCCGAGGTTTCGACGGTGCTGCCGGTCCGACGCTATGCCAGATCATGGACGTCGCCGATGCGCTGGCGGAAGCCGTGCAGGCTCATGTCCAGAAAGCGTCGGCAATCCTTGGCGAAATGCGAGTGATCGACATAGCCCGCCTCCCATAGCACCCGTCCGGTGGCGGTCGGATCGGGCAGCAGGCGGCGGAGCACGCGCATGAAGCGGCGGAGCATCAGCAGGCGCTTGGGGGGCAGGCCGAAGCCGTGCAGGCACGCGACCGACAGCTGTTGCGGCGTGATCCGCAACGCGGCGGCGACCGCCGCGACGGTGGTGCGCGGGTCGGCGTCGACCAGCTCGATCAGCCGCTGCGCGCGGCGGTCGCGATCGGAGGCGGCGGCGAGCCGGGCGGCCAGCCACGGTGCGAACGCGGCGGTCGGGTCGGCGTCGGGGTCGCAGACGAGCGGCGGAGCGGACGGGGCGATCGCCGACAGCGGCACGACGCGGTCGGCGAAGCGCGAAAGATCGCCGCCGAACAACGTCGTCCATGCCGTCGCGCGCAGCCGCACGCCGAACAGGATCGCGTCGCCATGCTCCAGATGCGCGATCTTCATCGTCGGACCGATGAACCCGATCCGCGGCAAGGCGCCCGAGGTTCGCCGCCGGGTCGTCAGCCGCGCGTCAGAGGTGCCGCCGAGCAGCGCGTAGAGCCGCGGCGCGCCGGGCAACAGCAACGTTCCGTGCCCGGTCGATGGCGGCCGCTTCGCGAAATATCGGGCGACGATGTCACCGGACGCAAGCGCCGGCGCACGCGCGATGGGCGAAGGCGATGATCTCTCCAAAAAATTCGGCTCCGCGATGATTGCGGTCCAGAATACGGCACCGATCGCGCAGCGGATGCACCGCAATGATTCCTTACATCAGCGCCGTTGCAGCTGATCGGGTGCCGAGGCGCGAATCAGATTGCTGAAGATCAGGCGGACCAGATCGACCTGGCGGTTGCTGCCGGTCTTGACGAACACCTGCTTCAGATAACCGCGCGCGGTGCCCAGCTTGACGTGCAGCGCCTGGGCGGCGGCGGCCAGCGTCTGCCCCGACGCCAGCAGGCAGGTGAGTTCGGTTTCGACGCGCGACAGCCGGAACAGCTTGCATACGGGCTCGGCGAGCTGATGGATGTCGAGGCCAGGATCGACGAAGAACAACAACGCGCCGTCGTCGTCCGATGTGGCGGTGTGCGGCGTCGCGGCGAAGGACGTGACCAGCGGCGGCCCGGCATCGCGGTGAAGCATCAGCAACGGCATCCGCTCGGTCGTCTCGTGCGCGCCGCTCTGCGACAGCACATAGCCGATCGCGGTCGATAGCGCGGCGGCATCGCTGCGGTCGGTGGCCTGCACCTGTCCGCGATGCTCGCGAATGCCGTCGTGCCGCTCCATGAGTTGCCGGGCGGTGTCGTTGGCGAAGACGATATGCCCGTCACCCGACAGCAGGACGATGCCGATCGCGACGAGGTTGAGGCCGGTTTCGACGCCCAGCGCGCGCTGCTGCGCCGCCCGCGACGCCTCCCACAAGCGGAAATAGGCTGCGACGCTGGGCCATTCGCGCAGGCAGCGGTTCTCGATCTCGCGCCGCGCCTCCTCGTCGGGCTGTTCGAAGAGCAGGTTGACGAATGCGCCCGGCTGGCCAGACGTTCGCTGGACCGGGATCACCAGGGCGGAGCCGACCTGCTCGCCCGCCACCCGATCGCACCAGATCGGTGCGGCATGGTGGCCGTAGCCCGAGTCGATCCGGTCGGCGATCCTGACCAGTGCCGCACAGGTCGCCGGATCGACGCCCTCGGCGGCGAGGCAGTGCGACGCGCCCTGTTCGTGGGTGCTGGTCAGCGCCCAGGCATCGGCACCGAGCGTGCGCGCGAAATGGCCGGTGACGAGGGCGACATCGTCGAAGACCGCCACACCTTCATCGACGTCATGCAAGCTGAGCCGCGCCGCGCGCTCCGGTAACCGCCCCTGTGTCGAATGCCGCACGCTCTCCCCGTTGCGCGACGCCAATAGATCGCCGCGCGCAGCGGCTCCACGAAAGAGCATGCGCAGATCCTGCTCTGCCAGCAATGCACTACCTCTCCACCGTCGGTACCCGATTCCCTGTGTCGGGTTACCTTTATTGTACGCCAACCGGCCGCCACGTCATTCGATCCTGTCTATCCCATTTTGAAACAAGGCAAATAGCAGCAATTTTTACCCCCTCATTTGAGGGTGGTGCGCGCCGCGCAACGGGAGGGGCGGTCGCCTGCGAAGGGGGGGAATGGTGAATGAAAGATTAACGGTATCCCCCGATTCGGCTCGGTCCGCAGGATTGCCGGGCTGGAGAAATCGCCGGCTGAACCGGCCAACAAGGGATGCCTGACCATGAAATCGCGTCTTCTGATCGCCGCCTCGATCCCGGTCCTCGCCTGGACCTCGCCCGTCTGTGCCCAGACCACGGAACCCGGCAGCACCTACACCACCACCAACACCGACCGGTCGACCAACGACAGCAACAACACGGCGACGAACACGCAGACCGATTCGTCGGATCGTTCATGGACGGACAATTCGAACAACTCGATGACCGACAACGCGAACAACTCGCGCACCAACAATTCGACGAACGACAGCAACAACACCGCGACCTCGACGACCACCCAGACCGATTCGTCGGATCGTTCGTGGACGAACAACGCGAACAACTCGCGCACGAACAATTCGACCAACGACAGCAACAACACGGCGACGAACACGCAGACCGATTCGTCGGATCGTTCGTGGACCGACAATTCGAACAACTCGCGCACCAACAACTCGACCCACGACAGCAACAACACCGCGACCTCGACGTCGACGTGGACCGACAATTCGAACCGGTCGACCACCGACAATACGAACAATTCGCGGATGAGCACCGACAACAGCAGCGCATCGGGCGCAGAGGTCGCCGCCAACAACGGCAGCACCGCCACCGACAGCCGCAACCAGTCGATCACCAACACCGACAATTCGGACCGGTCGTCCATCTATAACGATCGTGCCGACCGCTCGACGACGAACACCGACAATTCGAACCGCTCCACCACCACGACGTCGGCCTCGGGTGCGCAGGTCGCCTCGAACGGCAGCGGTTCGGCGACCGACAGCCGCGACATGTCGAACAATTCGCGGATGACGACCACCAACACCGACAATTCGGCGAGCGGTGCGCAGGTCGCCGCCAGCAGCGGCGGCAACGCCAGCGACAGCCGCGACCAGTCGAGGACCACGACCACCAACACGAACACGACGACCACCTCGGCCTCGGGCGCGCAGGTCGCGTCGAATGGCAGTGGCTCGGCGACCGACAGCCGCAACATGTCGATCAACGACAATTCGGACCGCTCGAACCGTTCGCAGACCAGCTCCGCCAGCGGCGCGCAGGTGGCGGCGAACAATGGCGACGCCACCGACAGCCGCGATATGTCGATCAACGACAATTCGGATCGTCGCAACACCGCCAGCAACGCGGGCCGCGGTTCGGTCGCGACCAATGGCGATGCCAGCTATTCCGACAGCTCGATGCGCAGCACCGGCATGGCATCGGCGGGAACCGGGGCGGCCTCGACCTCGAACGTCTTCGGGGCCAGCGCGGTGGTCTCCTCCGCGACGCTCGCCAGCTACGTCACGGGCGTGCGGGTCGATTACAGCCAAACCCCGGGCGGCGCGACCAACTCGGTCAACAACAGCCTGACCACCGGCGACGGCGCGTTCCAGAACCTTGCCGGGCTGCAATCGCTCAACATGAACACCGGCGCGGGCGCATCGCAGAATTCGGCGGTGAACGTCAGCGTCGCCGCCGGCACGATCAACCTCGGCGGCGGTCAATAAGACCCAGGGGGTGGGGAGGGGTGGCGGTGCCGCCCCTCCTCCGTTTCTTCGTTCGATCGGGAGATCGGGACATGCGTATCCTCCTCATCGCCCCGGCGTTGCTCGCCGCCGCGCTGCCGGTCGCAGCAGTGGCGCAAGGCACGCCGCCCGCGCCGCCGGTGCAGACCAATCCGTTCGGTGCGGCGGCTCCGGTCGCCAATGCGCAGCTCGGCGCGGTCACCGGCCAGGCGGATCTGTCGCAGGTGATCCGCGCGCAGAACACCAGCACGGTCAGCGGCAACAGCGTCAACGGGCATTCGGAAACCGGGACGATCAGCTTCGACCCCAATTCGTTCCAGAACCTCAACGGCCTGTCGTTGCTCAGCGCGAACACCGGAAACAACGTTTCCATCAATTCGTCGCTGAACGTGAACGTCGCGATCAACCAGTAACGATGCGCGACCGCTTCCGCCTCGTCCGGTGGCTGCCGGCGGCGCTGCTGGCGACCGCCGGCTGTACCGCGATGCCGCTGCCCGAGGGCGGGAATGTCACCAACTTCTCGTCGACGCTCAACTTCGCGGTTCCCGTCACCAGCCTGATCGGGCGGCGGTTCGAGACGGTGGTGCGGCAGCAATATGATTTCAGCTGCGGATCGGCGGCGCTCGCGACGCTGCTGCGCTTCCATTACGACGATCCGCAGAACGAGCAGAGCGTGTTCCTCGGCATGTTCCGCGACGGCGATCAGGCGCAGATCCGGCGGCTCGGCTTCTCGCTGCTCGACATGAAACGTTATCTGGCGGCGCGCGGCATCGCCGCCGACGGATTCAAGGTCAGCGTCGCGCAGATCGCGCAGGCGCGCGTGCCGGGCATCGCGCTGATCGACTTCGACGGTTACCGCCACTTCGTCGTGGTGAAGGGGATCGACGATCAGACGCTGCTGCTCGGCGACCCGTCGCTGGGGCTGCGGCGCGAGACGATCGGGCGGTTCGCCAAGCAATGGAACGGGGTGTTCTTCGTCATCAGCGGGCGCGACGCGGTCGGCCAGGCGCATTTCAACATGCCCGTCGACCTGGCGCGCGCGCCGCATGGTCGCCCGTTCCTGTCCGCCGATCCGCTGGAAAGCGCGCAGCTCGCGCTCACCCGCCCGCGTCTGGGAGAATTCTGACATGTCGATCGCGTTGCTGATCGCCGCCGGACTGGCCGCCGCCCCCGAAGCGCCGAGGCCGGTGCCGGACAGCGAACTGGCGAAGATGCGGGGCGGCCTGATGCTGCCCAACGGGCTGAACGTCGCGATCGGCATCGACATCCAGACGCGCATCGACGGCGTGCTGGCGCTGCACACGATCTTCTCCAGCGAGGCGCAGGGCGTGCGCGTCTTCACCGATGGCCGGACCAGCCCCAGCGAGGTGCCCGGCACCGTCACCGTCGAGACCGGCGACCCCAGCTGGCCGACCGTCACGGTATCGCGGACGCCGACCGGCACCACCGTCACCGCCCCGGTCGCTGGCGCACCCGCCAGCGTCAACATCGTCTCCGGGCCGACGACCGGCTGGCTCGACGCATCGGGACAGACGCCGGTGCCGGTGGTCGCGAACGGCCCGGCGGTCGAGGCGAGTTCGGGGAGTATCCGGCTGACCAGCGACGAACGCGGCAGCCAGGTGCAGTTGCTGACGCCGACCACCGAGATCCGCCATCTGGTCGGGCAGGCGACCGGCGCGGTGATCTCGAACACCGCCAACGATCGCGTCATCGACACCGTCAGCACCGTCAACGTCAATCTGGTCGGGCTGCCCGCCGGGCTGATGAACGGGATGCTGCTGGTCAACCGGATCGCGACCGAGGCGGCCGGTCCACGCTGAATGACTTGGGAAAGGGGATCATCATCGATGCGACCGGCGGCCTCCAGCGCGTTTCTCTCCCTTGGCCTGATCGCCGCGCCGGCGGCGGCACAGCAGCCCATCTCCCCGGCGACCGCGGCGATGCCGGCGGCGGCGGATGATCGCGACGAGCTGCGCCGGACACTGGCGGTGGAGCGACAGGAGCTGGACCGCCAGCAGCGCGCGCTCGACGAGCAGCGCGCGCGGATCGACCGGCTGGAGGCGCGGCTGTCCGGGCGCGGCGAGGCGGGGGCGCAGGTCGCGCAGGCCGCCTTGCCGCCAGGCGGCGTGCCGCTCCCGGCGTCGCCGCCGCCCGCACCACCCTCCGCCGCGACGCAGGTGCAGACCGTCGGCGAAGCACCCTCCGACCAGCGGCAGGTTCAGGTCGCGGTGCTGTCGGAGCAGGGCGGGATCATCACCAAGGCGGGACGCGCGACCGTCGAGGTCAATTTCGAATATGCGCGCGCCGATCGCAACCAGGTCGTGTTCCGCGGCGTGCAGATCCCGGAGGCGGTGCTGATCGGCGTCTTCGATATCAACCAGAGCCGACAGGACGTATTGACGGTCGGAACGGTCGGGCGGCTGGGGCTGACCAGCCGGCTCGAGATCAACGGGCGGCTGCCGTTCGTCTATCGCTCCGACAAATCGGTGCTCGCGCCGGTCGCCAACCCGACCGAGCCGAATGCGGGGCAGCTCGACCGGCCGGTCAGCGGTGCGAACATCGGCGATATCGACTTCGGGCTGCGGTATCAGTTCACCGACGGCAACAACGGCGCGCCGTATCTGATTGCGGGCGTGCAGGCGGTGGCCCCCACCGGCACCGACCCGTTCCGGGTGCCCCGCGACGCGCTCGGCAATGCGCTGAAGGGCGCGACCGGGGCAGGATTCTGGGCGGTGACACCGAACGTGACCGCGATCCTGCCCAGCGATCCGGCGGTGTTGTTCGCGACCCTGGGTTACACCTACAATTTCGCACGCGACATCAATCGCCAGATCGGCGCGACGTTCATCGAGCGCGTCGCACCGGGCAGCCAGCCCTCGGCGAGCGCCGGGATCGCGATCGCGCTCAATCCGCGCACGTCGATCAGCTTCGGCTATGCGCAGACCTGGGCGCTGGGCACCAAGACCCGCGTCCGCGCGCTCAACCAGACGACACAGGAGCTGGGCGACGCGATGACTGCGGAAAGCCGCGACCTCCAGATCGGACGCCTGCTGTTCGGGGTCAGCTATCGCACCTCGCCGACCACGACGCTGAACTGGAACGTCGAGGTCGGCGCGACCGACGATGCCGCCGATGTGCGGACGACGCTGCGTATCCCCTTCACGTTCAACGCCTATTGAGGGCTGCGTTCACGCCGCGCGCGCGAACGGGGCGGGGGCCTGCGCAACGTCGAAGCGCGCGATCTGGCTGCCGAGCGCGCCGGCCTGCGCCTCCAGCTTGCGGGTGACCGCAGTGACTTCCTCGACCATCGCGGCATTCTGCTGCGTGGTGCCGTCGATCTGCGCCAGCGCGATGTCGATCTGACGCAAGCCCTCGGCCTGGGCGGAGGCATTGGTCGCGATCTCGGAGACCTGCGCGGTGATTGTGCCGATCTGCGTCGTGATCCGGTCGAGCGCGCTGCCGGTGTCGTTGACGAGCCGCACGCCGTCCTCGACCTGCTGGCTGCTCAGCACGATCCGCTGGCGCACGTCGGTCGCGGCGTCGGAGCAGCGTCCGGCGAGCGCGCGCACCTCGCTGGCGACCACCGCGAAGCCCTTGCCGGCGTCACCGGCGCGCGCCGCCTCGACGCCCGCGTTGAGCGCCAGAAGATTGGTCTGGAAGGCGATGCCGTCGATCACCGCGATGATCTCCGAAATCTCGTTCGACGCCTGCTCCAGCCGCCCCATCGCGGCGACCGCCTCGCGCACGACCTGTGCGCCGTCACGCGCCTCGCCATGGACGCGGTGCATCGCCGCCTGCGCGCTGGCGGCGCCGGTCGCGGCGTTGTTCACGGTGTCGGCGATCGCGCTCATCGCCGCGGCGGTTTCCTCGAGGCTCGCCGCCTGTTGCTCGGTACGGCACGACAGATCGTCGGACGCCTGCGTCAGCTCGGCGGTGAAGCGATAAACCGTCTCGCTGCCGCTGCTGATCCCCAGCAACGCATCGTGGATCGAGGCCAGCGCGCGGTCGAAGTCTCTTGCCAGCGTCGCATAACTGGCGGGCAGGGTCTGCCCGAGCCGCTGCGTCAGGCGACCTTCGGCGAGCGCGGCGAGCTGCTGCGCGAGCGTGTCGACAACCTGCCGCTGCTCGGCGTCGGCGCGCGCCTTCGCCTCGCCCGCGTCGCGGAAGACGACCAGCGCCTTGGCCATCGCGCCGATTTCGTCGCTTCGGTCCGTTCCCGGCACCGCGACGTCGCGGCGGCCACCCGCCAGTTCGGTCATTGCGCTGCGCATCTCGCCGAGCGGGCGAAACATCTTCCGCGTCACCGCGAGGCAGACCAGCGCGGCGCACAGCGTCACCAGCACCGCGACGATCGCGATGCTGCGCTGAACCTCGTGGACGCTGGCGAGGAAGTCGGCGGCCGGGATGCCGACGTAGAGGATCCCGACGACCGCGCCGTTCGCATCCTTGATCGGGTCGTAAGCGGTGAAATAGTTGGTGCCGAGGATGTCGGCGCGCCCGCGATAGTTGCGGCCGTCGCGCAGCACGGTGTCGCGCACCGCGTCGCTGGTCAGCTTCGTCCCGGTGGCGCGGCTGCCGTCCTTGTTCTTGACGTTGGTCGCGATCCGCGTGTCGCCACGGAAGATCGTCGCGGTGCCGCCGACCAGTTCCTTGACGCGGTCGACCGCGTCGTGATCGCCGTTGAGGACGTGGCCATCGATCGAGAGCAGATCGCCCTGCACGGCGGCGGCGCGGCCGTGGCGCTGGAGCACGCTCCACGCGACGCGCATGTTCGCCTCCTGTCGCTCGGTCGCGCTCCGTTCGGCATTGATCGCCAGCACCGTGGCGGTGACCGCCGCCGTGACCAGCGACAAGAGGCACAGCGACAACGCGATGAGCCATGTCACCTTCGCAGAGAGGCTGAGATCGCGAATTCGTGCTGCCACACCCGGCATCTGACGCTTCCAATTTCCTGTTGATCGCTCGTCGCCTGATTGGCGGATGATCGGGCACATGCAGGAAAAGCGTTAATTTACAGGCACCAGTGGCAATCGCTGGAACGGCCCGCCCGCGAACGGGCGGGCCGACCATCTCAGGCCGCCGCGGCGGGTGCGGCCGGTTCGGGCTTGATGGCGCGGCTGGTGCGTCCGTCGATGCCGCGCGGCACGTCACCCGCGACGGTGGCGCGACGCAGGTGGCGGCGCTGCAGCCCGAAGTCCGCAACGGCGCGATGCTGCGTCGAGCGATTGTCCCAGATCGCCACGTCGCCGACCTGCCACCGCCAGCGCACGACATTCTCCGGCTTGGTGATATGATCCTGCAGGATCGCGAAAAGCCGCTGCGAATCCGCGGTGTTGAGCCCGGCGAAGCGCTTGACGAAATGACCGAGCAGCAGCGAGCGCGCGCCGCTTTCGGGATGGACGCGCACGACCGGATGTTCGGTTTCGTAGATCGTCGAGGTGAAGACCTTGCGATGCTCTTCCAGCGCCTTCGACGCGCCGGCGAGCACCTCGGCATAATCGTAATCGTTGCTGTGGATCGCGGTCAGCCCGTCGACGAGCGTGCGCAGCGAGTCGGGCAGTTCCTCATAGGCGGTTTCGCCGTTCGCCCAGAGCGTGTCGCCGCCTGCGTCCGGGATTACCAAGGCGCGCAGGATCGATGCCTTGGGATAAGCGGGAACGAAGGTGACGTCGGTATGCCAGCTCGACGCGGCGTATCCTTCCTTCGATTCGAGTTCGAGCAGGTAGCGCGAGCCCTCGGCGACCGGGACCGTCGGGTGCGCGATCGGATCGCCGAGCAACGCGGCGAACGCCTCGTGCGCTTCGTCGGTGAGATGCTGTTCGCGGAAGAAGATCACCTTGTGGCGGACCAGCGCGGCCTGGATCGCGGCAACGGTCAGCGGGTCGAGGTCGCCGCCCAGCTTCACGCCGCGGATCTCGGCGCCGATGCGGCCAGCGACGGGGTGGATGTCGAGCGGGCTTTCCGCTTCGGCGGCATTCACGAACCGGTGGACGAGAGACGTCATGGCACTTCTCCTTCTTCGTGGTCGATGCGGGGTGATGCGGTCAGCCGGCGAGCGCGCGGCGGATGCGCGCATGTTCGGCCTGATCGAGCGGAAAGCGGTAGAGGCAGGCGGCGGACATCAGGTGCGCGATCGCCGGGCCGAGCGCGAAGACCAGCAGTAGCCCGTCCAGCGCCTGCGGTGTGTTCGACGCGCCCGGCGTGAAGCCGAGCCACGCCACCAGCGGCAGTGCGATCCCGACCGCGGCGGCCATCCCGGCCTTGCTGGTCAGGCTGAACACCGAATAGAACAGCGTTGTGCGGTCGGCACCGGTCTCCAGCCGATGCTTGTCGGCGACATCGGCGACCATCGCGCGGAGCATCAGATTGCCCGAGCCCTGCGCAAGCCCCTGTGCCAGCGTCAGCGCGAGCAGCAGCGGGAAGCGGGCCGGGGTGACGAGCAGCAGCGCGAGGTTGATCGCGACCTGCACCAGCTCGCCGAGGATCGCCGTGCGGTGCTTGCCGAGCCGCGTCGCGATCCGCATCCAGATCGGCCCGGCGGCAACGCCGAAGACGAACTGGAACAGGAACAGCCCGCTCGCCCATTCCGGCCGGCGCATATAGGCGCTGACGAAGAAGACGATCAGCGCCGAGCGGATCAACTGTCCGGTCGTGACCGCAAAGTCCGAGACGATCACGCGCAAGAGCAGCCGCTCGCCCGCGATCAGTCGCACGGCGCGCGCCAACGGCATCCGCGCCTGCGCGACCGGCGGCCGGCTGTCGTCCTCCACCGCACCGAGCGTCAGCGGCAGCGTCACAGCAAGGCCGCCGATCACCACCAGGCCGAACGACGCCAGCTTCAACGAGGCGTCGTCGGGCCTGATCTGATCGATGATGGTCGGCAGGATCAGCACCAGCAGCAGCGCGATCGACCCGGCGACCGTCGAATAGCTCGCGATGCGGGTGCGTTCGTCGTAATCGTTCGACAATTCACCCGACCACGCCAGATACGGGATCTGGATCATCGACCAGCCGAGATAGAAGAGGAACAGCGCCCCCGCGAGCAGCGGCGCGCCGAAGCCCTCAGGCGGGAAGAACAGGATCAAGGCCGCGGCGGCATAGACGATCGCACCGGCGATGATCCACGTCCGCCGCCGCCCGAGCCGGCTGTTGCCGTAATCGCCGAGCACGCCGATCAGCGGATCCGCCAGCGCGCCCCAGATCCGCTCCAGAAGGAAGATCAGTCCGATCGTCGCGAGCGGCAGTCCGTAATGCTCGGCGTAGATCGCGGGCAGATAGACCGCCACCGGGCTCTGCGCGGCGTAGATCGGCAGCGCCAGCGACGAGAAGGCCGCCAGCCGTAACGGAGTGAGCCGCGTGCCGCCGCGTGTTGCCGGGGCGAACAGGGATGCGTGGAGTGTGGCCATGTCGCTGGATCCTCACAGCTTCGTGCGAAGGGTGACGCCCCAGGTGCGCGGGTCGCCGACGATGCCGGTCACCAACCCGAAATTGGTCGGCGACAGCGTCTGGAAATATTCGGTATCGCCCGCATTCCTGACCCAGGCGGACAGGTCCCAGCGCGCGTCTTCGCTGCGCAGGCCGATCCGCAGGTTGAGCACGCCGTACGCGTCGATGACGCCGTAGCGCGAGTTGCCGGCGGTGGTGTTGAACGACGAGCGATGCGAATAATCGCTGTGGCCATACAGTTCGAGCGCGCCGCCGAGCGGCTGCGCGGCGTCCGCGCCCAGCGTGTAAGTGAACCTGGGCACGCCCGCGAGCGGTTCCCCGGACAGGTTCTGGATGCCGCCGAGGTTCAGCCGCTCGGGCGCCTGCGGGGCGTTGCGATAGTCGCGGTAGGTGGCGTCGGTATAGCTGAACGACGCGTTGAGCGATGCGTGCCGGGTCGGCGTCCAGACGAGATCGCCCTCGACCCCGCGCGAGCGCACCGCGGGAATGTTCGCGATATACTGGCGATAGGTGACGGTGTTGGCGAGCAATTCGGTGATGCCGGTCTGATAGTCCGAAACGTCGGTCCAGAAGCCGGCGAGGTTGAGCGTCACGGTGCGGTCGAGCCATTGCGACTTCAGCCCGACCTCATAGGCGTTGACGCCCTCGGGCCGGACGTTGGGGTCGATACCGGCGGGCAGCGCGGTCAGGTTGAGCCCACCCGATTTGCTGCCGCGCGAATAGGAAGCATAAAGCAGGGCGTCGGGGGCGACCCGGTAGGAGAGCGTCGCCAGCCCCGAGAGGCTGCCGGCGTTGAGCCGCGTCGTGAAATCCATGACGGGATTGAACTGGGAGCGGATCGCGAGCGCGGCAGCGCGCGCCTTGTCCGGAAGCCCGGACAGGTCCGCGCCGGCAAAGTGGAACTGGTTGAAGCGGCCGTTCTTCGCTTCGCCGGTATAGCGTAGCCCGACGGTGAGGTGCAGCGCGTCGGTCGCGTTCCATGTCGCTTGCCCGAAGGCGGCGAGGCTCTTGGTTTCCGGTGTCGACGTCGACCGTGCTTCGAAGCCGGAAAGCGCGGCGTTGCCGATCGTCGCGGAGACCGCAGGCAGGTTCCAGCTCGCGGCACTGGCGCCATAGGCGGTCGCGCCATAGCCTCGGACGATCTGCCAGAAGTAATAGGCGCCGATGACGTAATCGATGGTGTTGGTGCCGGTCGAGGCGAGCCGCAGCTCCTGGCTGAACTGGCGCTGGCGGTTCGCCTGCTGCGCCTTGGTGACGATCGGCAGGGCGGTATTGTCGCCGTCGTTGGCCGGATCCCAGTCCCACCAGCGATAGGCGGTGATCGAGGTGAGCGCCGCTTGCCCCAGATCCCAGTCGAGCTGCGCCGATGCGCCATAGCTCTTCATGTTCGACTGATAATGGCTGTTGGCCTCGCCGCGTCGCGCGAACGGATCGACGGGCAGCGGCGTGTAGCCCGCCCGCGCCGCGCGGTCGCGGAAGTTGTTCGGGATCGCGGCACCGTTGTCGTAGGTGCCGAAATAGTTGGCGAAGATGCCGAGCACGAAATGCTGCTTCTGCTGCGAATAGTCGCCGATCAGCTTGATCGCCAATGCCGGCGTCGGCGTTACCAGCAGCTGCGCGCGCGCCGAGAAATTGTCGTAATCCTGCGCGCGCTGGCGGGTGGTGACGTTGGTGAGGAAACCGTCGCGGTGCGTGTCGGCGATGCTGAGCCGATAGGCGATCGTGTCGGCCACGATCGGCCCCGACACGGAGCCGCGCACCTGATGATAGCCGTAATCGCCCAGCGTCGCTTCGCCCGCGAACTCGGTCGTGAAACTCGGCGCGCGCGACGAGATGTTGATTGCCCCCGCCGTGGTGTTCTTGCCGAATAGCGTGCCTTGCGGCCCGCGTAGCACCTCGATGCGGTCGAGATCGACGAGGTCGAACTGCGACTGGCCGACGCGACCGTAAAAGACGTTGTCGATGTAGATGCCGACGCCATTCTCCAGCCCGTCGTTGGTCAGGGCGACATTGGAGCCGAGCCCGCGGATGTTGATGTTGGTGTTGCGCGGGTTGAAGCTGAAGACCTGAAGGCTGGGCACGAGTTGCTGCACCTGCCCGAGCGTGAAATTGCCGGTGCGTTCCAGCGTTTCCGTCCCGACGACGCTGAGCGCGATCGGCACGTCCTGCGCGCGCTCCTGACGGCGGCGGGCGGTGACGAGCACTTCGTCACCGGCGGCGTCGGCCGTCGCCGCATCGGAGGGGTTGGCGTCCGCGGGCGTCGCGGCGGGATCGCTCGGCGCGGCGGTGGCGGCGATGTCCGGGAGACGGGTTTCGGCGGCGAGCGCAGTGGTCGAGGTGGCAGACAACAGCCCGGTCAGCAGAAGACGCCAGGCGCAGCGCGACACGCCGCCCGCCAAGGTGGTCGATGGCAACAAGATGTGGAACTCCCGTCACGATCCGGCGGCCGTCCCCCTGACGGCACGAACCGGTCGATGATTTTCGTTGGACGTGGGTGGAGCCTGCGCTGCGCCTCTTAAGGGCGCGCCGCCCGGCTCGATCATTTTAGCAGATCAAACGCATCACATTCCCCTTCACGTCAGGGGAAGACACGAAGCCTGGCGTGGTCGCCTCGGCATCGTGCGCTTTAGCCGTTGGTGACGCGGAGCAAGCTGCATCCCGATCAAAAGCCGCGGGCCCGGTGTGATCCGGCGAACCGGAAAGCGGAGGGCCAGACCGCCTGGTGAATATCTATCGATCTAATAGGAGATCGCGTCACCATAGCTTTGGTATCAGGGCCCAAAGTTCAGTCGGAGAAGCGTTGCCGCCGGGTCACGTCGAGCTGGACGACGCGCGCGCCGTGGACGGTGAGGACGATCGAGCCATAGTCCAGCCCCGCGATCGCTTCCTCTACCGCGCGTAACACTGCCTCGCGTGCCGCCGGCACCGGGCGGTCGGACGCGACGGATAGTTGGTCGATCATCGCATATGATCCTTCGCTGACGGGAAGAGGCCGGGCGGCATCGTCGCCCGGCCGACGGTGGACGATCAGTTCGCTCCGCCCGGTTTCGCCGCCTGGCGGATGCGGGTGCGCACGTCGTCCCAGGTGATGAGCGGATAGAGATTGTGCGCCTGCGCTTCCTGATCGAACAGCGCCTGTAGCTCGGCGAGCTTCGCGGGGTTCTGCGCGGCCAGATCGCGGCGCTCGGTCGGATCGTCGTCGAGGTTGTACAGCCGCCACGACGGCGCGCCCGCAGGCAGGCCGATATCGGCATCGTTGATCAGCGGATTGTGCGCCGCCAACGACGCCTTCCAGCCATCGTGATAGATCGCGCGCGCGCCGAAGATGTAATAATATTGGGTATGATGCCGCGACGGGGCGGCGGCATCGTCGATCGTGTAGGCGAGCGAAATACCCTCAACCGGTTGCTGCGCGATGCCGCGGATCGTGGTCGGCGGCGCGATCCTGGCGAGTTCGAGCGTCGTCGGCAGGATGTCGATGACATGCCCGTATTGCGGGCGGATGCCCCGCGCCGAAATCGCCTTCGGATAGGTGAGGATCAACGGATTGCGCGTGCCGCCCTCGCAATTGGCATCCTGCTTCCAGCACCGGAACGGCGTGTTGGTCGCCTGCGCCCAGCCGAGCGGATAATTGGCCTCGATCCCCTCCGGCTTTCCGATCCGATCGATATGCGCAACGTTATACGCGATGTTCTCCTGCGCCGGAACCGAAGTGGCGGTCATCGCGCGGTCGATGTTGCCGTTGAGTGTACCCTCCTTGCTCGCGCCGTTGTCGCCGATCACGACCACGAAGAGCGTGTTGTCGTATTGGCCAATCTGCTTCAGGTGATCGAGCAGCCGTCCGATCTGCGCATCGGTGTAGGTGAGGTAGCCGGCGTATACCTCCATGAAGCGCGCATAGATCTTGCGCTCGTCGGGGCTGAGCTTCGCCCACGGCTTCACGCCCGGGTCGCGCTCCGGCAGGACGGCGTTGCGCGGGATGACGCCGAGCTTCTGCTGCTGCGCGAAGACCTGCTTGCGATACACGTCCCAGCCGGCGTCGAACTTGCCGCGGTAACGATCGCTCCATTCGGTCGCGACCTGATGCGGCGCGTGCGTCGCGCCGGGCGCGTAATAGAGGAAGAACGGCTTGGGCGCCGCCGGCGGTGCCGCGCCAAGAACACCGCGCCGGGGCGCGGCCCTTTGCTGACGGTCGATGAAGCCGATCGCCTTGTCGGTGATCTGCTCGCTCAGGTGGCGGCCATCGGGCGGGACATGTGCCTGATCCTCCACCAGATCCGGCTTGTATTGATCGGTCTGCGAGCCGAGGAAGCCGAAGAAATGGTCGAAGCCCTTTCCGGTCGGCCAGCGATCGAACGGGCCGGCGTCGGTGGCGTCCTCGTCCGGGGTCACGCCGTACTTGCCGACCGCGAAGGTGCTGTAACCGTTGTCGCGCAGCACCTCGGCGACCGTGCCCGCCGACGACGGAAGATAGCCGTCCCAACCCGGAAAGCCGGCGGCGAGCGAATGGTGCGAGAAGCCGGCCACGTGCACCGACGCGCTGTTGCGCCCGGTAAGGAGTGCGGCGCGGGTGGGGGCGCAGATCGCGGTGGTGTGGAAATTGGTGTAGCGCAGCCCTTGTTGCGCCAGTTCCTCCAGGCGCGGGGTGCTGATCCCGCCGCCGAACGCGCTGGCCGCGCCGTAGCCGACATCGTCGAGCAGGATCCAGACGATGTTCGGCGCGCCCGCCGGGGCGCGGACGGGGGTCGGCCACGCCTCGGTCGATTCAGCGAGCGTGCGACCGACCTTGCCCTGAAATGGTTGTTGAACCTGCGCTTGTGCCTGCGCGGTCAGTATCATGATCGCGGCGAGTGCCGTCATGGATCGTTTCACTGTTTCCCCCTTCGTGCCGAAAGCGCCGGCGCGCACCACCGGTCGCACCGGAATCGATTGGTAGCCGGCCGGAATGTCGTGGCTGCCAGCAATTCACACTAAACCGATAGGATCTGAGAATGCCGCAATTCTTGGGATGCGGAAAGGCCAGCTATGGGCGACGACATTCAGCCGAGTGTGAGGGGGGCAACGATTTGTAATCGTTGCAACATCTTGTCGGACTATTTAACTCGCGGGACGAGCGCGAGGTTCGCGTGGTCGACGGGAGGCGGTATGAAGGCGTTCATTGCAGCGACGACGATGACGTTGATGCTCGGCACGGTGGCGTCGTCCGCTCGCTCGATGCCGCAACAGAGCGCACCGGCCGCGTCGGCGCAGCAATTGGCGGTGGTGCCCGCGCTCGCTCGCTATCCCGCGCCCAAGGTCCGCGCGACGGCGCGCTCGGCCTATCTGCTCGCCTATTTCAAGGACGAGACGCATTCGCTGCATTTCGCGACCTCGGCGGACGGCTACACCTTCACCGACGTCAATGACGGCGCGCCGGTGCTGTCGGGGCGCGCGGTCGCCGATCAAAAGGGTATCCGCGATCCGCACATCATGCGCGGGCCGGATGGCGACTTCTATATGTCGATGACCGACCTGCACATCTTCGCCAAGCGCGAGGGGCTGCGTGCGACTGACTGGGAGCGGCCGGAGAAGGATTATGGCTGGGGCAACAACCGCAACCTGATCCTGATGAAGAGCCACGACCTGCTGCACTGGACGCTGGCGAAGGTCAACGTCAGCGCGCTGTTCCCGGCCTTTGTGCAGGCGGGCAATGCCTGGGCACCGGAGACGATCTGGAACCCGGCGCGTCAGCGGATGATGGTCTATTTCACGACGCGGATCGGTAACGGACCGAACTTCATGGTGCAGTCGCTCGCCAACCCCGCCTTCACGACCCTGACGACCGAGCCGAAGCAAATCCTGCACTATCCGCGCCCGGCGGTGAACACGATCGACGCCGACATCACCAGGATCGGCGATCGCTATCACATGTTCTATGTCGCGCATGAAAAGCCGGGCAGCATCCGACAGGCGGTGTCGCGCCGGGTCGACGGTGGATACGTCTACGACGCGCAGAAGATCGATCCCGAAACGGTCGCGGCCGAGGCGCCGAACCTATGGAAGCGCTACGGGACGAACACCTATGTGCTGATGTACGACGTGTTCGGCGCCAAGCCGAACAATATGGGGTTTGCCGAGACGACCGATTTCAAGACCTTCCGCAACATCGGGCGCTTCAACGATCCGGGCTCGAAGATGAAGACGACGAACTTCACCGCGCCCAAGCATGGCACGGTGATGGCGATCACGCCCGAGGAGGCGGCACGGCTGCGGGAGTATTTCGCGGGCTGACGGGGAGGGTGACAGGGGTGCGCTTCCGCGTCATCCTGTTGGAAAGACAAGGCGG
Organism: Sphingomonas phyllosphaerae; assembly: GCA_036946405.1. Taxonomy (NCBI): domain Bacteria; kingdom Pseudomonadati; phylum Pseudomonadota; class Alphaproteobacteria; order Sphingomonadales; family Sphingomonadaceae; genus Sphingomonas; species Sphingomonas phyllosphaerae. The sequence goes on from JAQIJC010000001.1 coordinate 1,603,855, forward strand.
GAGAGTGGGATGAAGTGCGCACGACGTCGTTGGTGGCAGGCGCTCACGTTGGCCGGAGTGGCGGCGCTCGCGGTGCCGCCCGCAATGGCGCAATCGACCGACACCTACACCCCGGCCCCGGCCAATCTTGCCGCACGGCAATGGTTTCAGGACGCCAAGTTCGGCATCTTCCTCCATTGGGGCCTGTACAGCGAACTGGGCGGGACCGGATCGTCGGGCGGTGCCGAATGGATCATGCAGGACAACAAGATCCCGGCCGCCAAGTACGAGCGGCTGGCGAAGTTCTTCTACCCGCAGAAGTTCGATGCCGACGCCTGGGTGCGGTCATTCGAGGAGGCCGGCGCACGCTATATCGTCATCACCAGCAAGCATCACGACGGCTTCGCGATGTTCGACAGCAAGGTGTCGCCGTACAATGTCGTGAAAGCGACGCCGTTCCGGCGCGATCCGATCGGCGAACTGGCGGCCGCGTGCCGGCGACAGGGCGTGAAGCTGTTCTTCTATTATTCGCAGCTCGACTGGCACCATCCCGATTACTTCCCGCGCGGGCGCACCGGTCATTCGGCGGGGCGGCCGGATTCGGGCGACTGGGACAAGTATCTCGATTATCAGGATGCGCAGCTGCGCGAACTGCTGACGCAATATGGGCCGATCGGCGGGATTTGGTTCGACGGCTGGTGGGATCAGGAGAAGACGCCGCTGCGCGATCGCTGGCGGCTGGAGCGGACCTACAGACTGATCCACCAGCTTCAGCCCGGCGCGCTGATCGTCAACAACCACCATCACGCGCCGTTCGCGGGCGAGGATTATCAGACGTTCGAGCGCGACCTGCCCGGCGAGAACAAGACCGGCTTCAGCGGCACCGCGACGATCGGTGCGCTGCCGCTGGAAACCGCCGAGACGATGAACGGCAGCTGGGGCTTCAACCTGACCGACGATCAGTATAAGTCGCCTAAGACACTGGTGCAGACGCTGGTCGGGGCGGCGGGGCGCAACGCCAATTTCCTGCTCAACACCGGGCCGATGCCCAATGGCGAAATCCAGCCGGAGAATCTGGCGACGTTCCATACGATCGGCGACTGGCTGAAGGTGAACGGCGCCAGCATCTACGGCACGCGCGGCGGGCCGGTGTCGCCGGGTGACTGGGGCGTCACCACGCAGAAGGGCAAGACGGTGTACGTTCACCTGCTGCGCGCGCATGACGGGCGGATCGTGCTGCCGTTGAAGGCGCAGGTCGCAGCGGCGCGGTTGCTCGATGGCGGAGCGCGGGTCGCGGTGGCGCGGCGGGGGGATGGCGTCGAAATCACCGGGCTTCCGCCGCTTGGTGCGCGCTGGGATCAGGTAGTCGAGCTGACGTTGCGCTGAGCAGCGGTCGGGACAAAGGGTAAGTCTATGGCTGCTTTCGATGATTCCGCCGACCCCGCGCTGGGCGCTGCGTGCAACCGCCTGGCTTCGTGGGTCGAACCCCTGCCGGCCGGGATCGTGATCGATCCGGCGTCGGGGCTGAGCGAGGCGGATTTGGCGTTGATTTTACGGCATCTTTTCGCGACGCGCCGTCAAGGTGCACCCGGTCGGTCCTCGGTGCCGCTGACGGCGCGGGATTGAGCGCGATGGCACAGCGCAGCGAGAAGCAGAAGATGCTGGCCGGCGAGCCCTATCATGCGGGCGACGCAGAACTTATCGCGGACCATCAGGCGGCGCTGGCGTGGATGGCGCGCTACAATGGTGCGGCGGCGCTGCCCGCGGCGGAGCGGCGCGCGATCCTGCGCGAGCGGTTGGCGGCGGTGGGCGAGGGGGCAGTGATCCGGCCGCCCTTCCACTGCGATTACGGCTATAACATCCGCCTCGGGGACGACGTCTTCCTCAATTATAGCTGCATCATTCTCGACGTGGTGACCGTCACGATCGGAACCGGCACGCAGATCGGCCCCGCGGTGCAGCTTTTGACCGCCGACCATCCGCGCGACCCGGCGGCGCGCGCGACCGGCGCGGAATGGGGCCGCCCGATCGCGATCGGACGCAACGTGTGGATCGGCGGCGGGGCGCTGATCCTGCCCGGAGTCACGATCGGCGACGATGCGATCATCGGCGCCGGGAGCGTGGTGACGCGCGACGTGCGCGCGGGGGCGACCGTCGCGGGCAATCCGGCGCGTGAACGGAACGGCGCCCTCCCGGGTTGACCGTCCGCTCCTCGCGGTTATTGTCAGACATAACCGGGAGAGAACGGATGACCTTACTTAGTGCCGGCCGTGCCGGCGCGGTCGCGGCGTTGCGTGCCGCCCTGTTGATGGTGCTCGCGTGCGGTACGTTGCTGGTGTCGACCGGCGCAACGCGCCCGGCACCGGATGCACCGTTGCTGCTGCCCGACATGCCGCTGCACGATCCGTGGATCGTCGCCGATCGCGCCACGCGCACCTATTGGCTGTTCACGCGCAACGAGAAGCAGCTGACCGGCGACAAACGGCTGGGGATCATGGCCTATCGCAGCCGCGACCTGAAGCATTGGCAGCGGCCGGTGATGGTCTTCACGCTGCCCGCGGACAGCTGGGCGAACGACGGCGCGTGGGCGCCGGAGGTGCATCGCTGGAAGGGGCGCTGGTATCTGTTCTCGACCTTCTACAACGACGCCTTGAAGCTGCCCGGGGATAACGGGCGTCAGCCGGTGCGGCGGTCGACGCTGCTCGCCTCGGCGGCGACGCTCGGCGGGCCGTACCGGCTGGAGCGCGGCGGGGCGCCGATCGTCGATGCCGCACGGATGACGCTCGACGGGTCGCTGTATGTCGATCGCGCGGGCAAGCCGTGGATGGTCTATGCGCACGAATGGGTGCAGGTCGGCGACGGGACGATCGAGGCGGTGCCGCTCGACGATACGCTCGCGGCCGCAGGGCCGCCGCACCTGCTGTTCCGCGCCTCCGATGCGCCGTGGGTGAAGCGCGCCGATCCCGCCGACGTGACGGGCGGCAACGTCACCGACGGGCCGGAGCTGTTCCGCACCCGCACCGGCACGTTGCTTATGCTATGGTCGAGCTACGACCGGCGCGGCTATGTCCAGTCGCTCGCGCGGTCGAAGAGCGGCGAGGTTACCGGACCGTGGGAGCAATTGCCGCCGCTGGTGCGTGGCGACAGCGGGCACGGAATGCTGTTCCGCACCTTCGAGGGCAGACTGACGATGGTGCTGCACCGTCCGTTCGAGAACGCGCGCGGCAAGCTGTATGCGATGCGCGATCTGGGCGACACGATCGCGGTCGAGCGCGAGCTGACCGAGCTGGACGGCGAGACGCGGCCGGTGGTGACGGCGGCGGGGGATTAGGGAAGGGTCGGACAAATGACTTCACTCCTCCCGTTTAGGGGAGGGTCCGGGGGTGGGGGATCTCGAGAGTTCGAGCTTCAGGGACAGGCCCCACCCCAACCCCTCCCCCGAGGGGGAGGGGCTTAATGCCCCGAGAGGGAGGGGCTTTAATGGCTGCCGGTCAATAATTGACCGCATAGTCCTTGCGGAAGTCCTGACCGGCGAAGGCGCGGCGCATCGTCCATGGCTGAGGCGGGGCGGTCCAATAGGCGTGATCGGCGGGCAGGCCGAGCGCGATCAGGCTTTCCGAGGCGATATACATGCTGCCGGCGTTGGAATAGATGTCGCCCAGCGTCGGCTGGTGCCGCGCGAAGCCGATCGTCAGGAAGCCGTCGGCGTTGAAGTTGCTGGGATCGGCGAACACGCGCCGCTGCGCCGCCATCGTCGCCGCACGCACCTGCCCCGGCGGCAAGGTGTCGGGCAATTGCCCGCGCCACGCCAGATGCCCGAGCGGCTGATGCACCGCGGTGCGATAGGTGAGCGAGCGGCCGATCGCGGCATAGCTGCCGTCCGGGGCGATCATCCGTTCGAGATGCTCGGCATAGCGTTGCTCGCGCTTCACCGCGCGCGCCAGTTCCTCGGCGGGGCGGAGATTGTTGAAGCTCGGCTTGCCCGCCGCGAGCGTGGCGAGGATCTGCACCAGCATCGGGTGGATGACGTAGCTGTTGTAATAGTCGTAGTGGAAGCGCTCGCCGTCGCCGTACCAGCCGTCGCCGACATACCATTCGAGCATCTTCTTGATCGTCAGGTCGACGCGCATCGGGTCCCAGTCCTCGCCGATCGCGAACAGGAACGCCTCGTTCATCGCCGCGAACAGCAGCCAGTTCTGATAGGGCGGGGAAATGCGGCGCAGGCCCTTGATCTCCTCGACGATCCGCGCCTTGGTCTTCGCGTCGAGCGGCTTCCACAGTGCATCCGGCGCACGCAGCAGCGCGCTGGTGAAATAGGCGGAATCGACCAACGCCTGTCCGTGGCCGCGCCACAACAGATAGTCGGGGCTCTGCGGATCGACCGCATGGGTGTAGCTCTCCAGCGCCTGCGTGCGCAGGCGGGCACGGAGACGGCCTTCGGCGCTGGCGTCGTCGGGGAGCGCGAGCCATGGCGCGATGCCGTCGATCAGCCGCCCGAACGCCTCGAGATAGGCGACGCCGGGGTTGCGGCCATCCCATGTCGGGCTGAGTTCGGGCGTCCATTCGGCGTGGAGCCGGCCGCGCGCCATGCGTCCGAGCACCGGCTCGGCCATCCGGCGGAGCAATGCGAGCGCGTCGGCGCGGTCGGTCTTGCCGTCGGGCAGCGGCGCATCGACGGGCCGCCCCTCGGCGCTGGTCGGCGTCGTAGCGAGCGCACCCATCGCAAGGCCGCCCGCCAGAAGCGCCCGTCGTTCGATCTGCATCGTCATTGCCCAGCGTTCGGGATGGTGAAGGTCAGTGGCGTTCCGGCGGCATACCGGTCCCATTGCTGGCGGGTGCGGAAGTCACCCTCGCCATGGCTCCATGCCGTGCCCGAATAATAGACGAACGGCATGCCGGGCGTGACGCGGAGCAGCACCAACTGATTGTCGGCATCGGCGCGCACCTCGGCGATCATCCGGGGATCGACCCGGATCGCGATTGCCATTCGGCCGTGACCGGGATCGTCCGGCCCCCACCACGACAGCAGCCCGCGCGCGCGATCGACGGTCAGCTCGCCCGCGCCCTGCCCGGTGGTGCGCTTGCCGATGCCGATGCCGACCAGCAACGGCCCGGGGCGGTCGGAGGAGAGGGTCGAGACCATGCGGGTGAAGTGCGTGCCGAGCGGCAGCGTGAAGCGACGCGTTTCCCATACCTTGCGCACCGTATCGACCGGCCAGGGCGCATAATCGACGGTGAAGTCGGCGCGGTCGCCACCGCTGGCGAGGATGCGGTGGCGAACGAAGTTGCGCGAGGTCCACAATTTGTTGTCGTGCCAGATGCCCAGCCCGCCCGCGCCGCGCGTGGTGCCGACATTGTAGAAGTCGATCCCCTCGCCATGATAGGCGTGCTGGTCGCCGGTGCGGAGCTGACGGTCCGCGAACGGCCAGCGGACGTTCTTGCCCCAGCTGTCGATCCCCGACCCCGACGGCGGTTCCGCCGCCTCCAGCGCATGGCCGTAGATGCGATGCGCGGTGCGATCATTCTCCCACAGCAGATCGTCGTAGCGATAGTCGGCGAGCAGCGCGACCGCGCGCGGCGTGCGGTCGGCGGGTGCGGGCAAGGGCGACACCACCGGCAACGGTGTGGCGGGTTGCTGGGCGGTCGCGGGCACGCCGGCCAGCAGCCCCCACGCCACCGCTGCGCTCAATCGCCGCCCGCCTCTCATCCTTACCCTCCACGACAATGTTGTAGGATAACCTAAGGCATCATATCTATTTTGCCAAGGCAGCGCTTTGCCCATGGGGGTTGAGCCACGACCTTGATATAGAGGGCAGATGACCAAGACCATGTCGCTGGCGGACGCTTTGTACGTCAAACTCGAAGCGCGGATCCGCTCGGGCGAGATGCCGCCGGGCGCGCGGCTGCCGACGCAGAAGGAAATCGCCGAGGACGAGAAGGTCAGTCGCACGGTGGTGCGCGAGGCGGTCGCGCGCCTGGAGGCGCACGGCATCGCGATCGCGCGACAGGGGTCGGGCGTGTTCGTGTCCGATGACGCGCGCTATCAGGCGTTCCAGATCACGCGGCAGGACATGAGCGAGCTGGCGGACGTGATCCGCTTGCTCGAGGTGCGGCTATCGGTCGAGTCGGAGATGGCAGCGTTCGCGGCGGCGCGGCGGACGCTGACCGACATCTCGGCGATGCGCGCGGCGTTGCGTGACATGGCGGCGGTCGCCGACGATCCGGTCGCCTCGGCCGCGGCGGACACGCGCTTCCACACCGCGATCGCGCGCGCGACGCAGAACGAGACGTTCGTCAAGCTGATCGACTTCCTCGGCGTGCGGCTGGTGCCGCCGCGCAACCTGTATCTACGCGACCAGCCGCCCGAGGCGCAGCGCGCCTATGTCGAGAAGGTGCGGATCGAGCATGAGGCGATCGTCGACGCGATCGTGCGGATGAATCCCGCGGGCGCGCGCGACGCGGCGCGGCACCACATGCAGGAAAGCCTCAGCCGCCACACCGAATTGAGCGAGGCGGCGAACCTTTCCGGAGGTGCCGTGCCCGGCGGTTGACGCGCGCATGAACTTGTATGATAACCGACCTGCAAGCCGCAAGGAGCGGCGCGACAGGAGGGGTTATCGTGGGCAGGTCGTTGTTTATCGGCATGGCGTCGGCGCACGCCATCGCATTGGCGCTGGTGGCGGCGCCGGTCGCGGCACAAGCGACGCAGGCCGATCCCGCGCAACCGGCCGACACCTCGGTCACCGCTGATCCACAGGCGCCGGCCGATCCCGCCGGCGAAGACATCGTCGTTACCGGGTTCCGCCGCAGCCTTGCCGAAGGGCTGGAGCTGAAGCGCGAGGCGGTCGGGGTGCGCGATTCGATCGTCGCGGAGGATATCGGCAAGTTCCCCGAGGCGAACGTCGCGGAATCGCTGCAACGTATTCCGGGCATCTTCCTGTCGCGCGACGGTGCGTCGAACGAGGGCCAGCAGATCAGCATCCGCGGGCTTGGTCCGTCCTTCTCGGTGACGACGATCAACGGCGCGCCGGTTCGCACGACCTCGACCGGTGGCGTCGGCAATTCGTCGCGCACGTTCAATTTCGACGTCTTCCCGTCGGAACTGTTCGGGCGCGTCGATGTCTACAAGAGCCCGCTCGCCAACCTTGAGGAAGGCGGCATTTCGGGCAACGTCGATCTGCAGACGCCGCGGCCGTTCGACAGCAAGGGGCGGGTGGTCCGCTACAATCTCGCGCAGAACTACAATACCGGTTCGGGGCAGATCCGCCCGCGCGCCTCGTTGCTGGTCAGCGATACGGTCGGCAACTTCGGCGCGCTGTTCGGCGTCGCCTATGCGCAGAACGTCAACGAGCGATCGGGATTCCAGTCGACCGGTGGCTATAATTCGACGGCACTGGCCACGCTGCCGGCACCGACCGCCGGGCAGCCCGACAGGCGAGGTCCGTTCACGCCCTTCGCGCTCGATCTCGACAATCCGGCGGCGAATTTCGGCAATCTGACCCGCGACCAGATCGCAGGCGCTTATCTGCCGCGTTTCTACCGCGTGTTCACCTCCAGCAACCAGCGCGAGCGGCTGGGGTTCGTCGGGTCGCTGCAATATAAGAGCGACCGGTTCGAGGCGAGCGTCGACGGCATCTATTCGCGCGTGACCGACGTCAACGACGAATTCACATTCGGCGTGCCGGTGCGCAACACGCGCACCGTGCGCGGCACGACCAGCCTGCCGGGGCGCGGCACCAATTCGGGGCTGATCCCGGTCGACGTGAAGATCGACCAGTACAACAACCTGTACGGGACGTTCGACAATAGCTCGTTGCTGACCGAAAGCTTCTATCGCAATGCCGAGACGCAGTTCCGCTACGGAATCGTCCGCGCGGTGTGGAGCCCGACCGATACGCTGAAGATTTCGGCGCAGGGCAACATCAACAAGAGCGAAGCCTTTTCGTCGGGCAACCGGATCGTCTCGAACATCTATTCGATCCGCACGACCTTCGATCCGACCGTGAACGTCAGCTATCCGACGATCAGTTCGCCGGTGTCGTTCACCAAGCCGCGCAACTTCACCGATCCCAGCCTCGGCTTCGGCTCGGCGCGCGAGCTGGACCAGCAGAAGAGCGGGCGGCTGGTCGCGACCTGGGATGCGGGCGAGTTCGCGGGCGCGGAATGGTCGGCCTTGGTCGGCGCGAGCTATATCTCAAGCGTGAAGGAGATCGAGCGGCGGGACGGGACATCGATCGCGCGCACGCGGACGCTGCCGGGCGGCGGCACGTTCGCGACGATCGACGTCTTCTCGCACATGGTGCCGTTCCTGCCCTATGGCGCGACGCGCAACGGCGGCAATGCCGGCTATCCGTCGGAGTTCGCGACCTTCCCGCGTGCGTTCGTCATGGACTATCTCGATGCCAACGGCGCCAATGCCGAGGCGCCGGTGCAGCTCAATTCCAAGTTCCGTGCCGAGGAACGGGTGAAGGCCGCGTTCGTCGAGACGAACATGAAGCTGCCGCTGGGACAGGGCGACCTGCGTGGCAATTTCGGGATGCGCTACGCCAAGACCGAGACGATCATCGACAATTATGCGCCGACCGGCGGCGGGGCCTTTGGTCCCCGGCAGCGTCGCGGCGGCTATGACAACTGGCTGCCGTCGCTCAGCCTGGCATGGGACATCACGCCGAAGGTGCTGGTGCGTGGCTCGGCGGGCAAGACGATCACCCGTTCGGCGCTGGTCGACATCGCGAGCGGGATCGCGATCCCCAACCGCTTCAACCCCGATGTGACGGTCGGCAACCCGGGTCTGCGCCCGCAGGTGGCGACGCAATATGACTTCAGCGCGGAATGGTATTTCCAGCCCGCGTCGGTGCTGAGCATCGGTGCGTTCAAGAAGTCGCTGCGCGATACGCCACAAGCGGTGACCATCTACGGCGTGCCATTCAGCACGCTGCAATTGTCGCAGGATCTGTTCGATCGGCGTTCGATCACGGGCAGCGACACCGGCACGATCTCGCCCGACCAGCCGTTCACCGTCACCACGGTGCAAAATCTCGGCAAGCTGGAGCTGAAGGGGCTGGAGATCGCCTATCAGCAAAACCTGACTTTCCTGCCCGCGCCGTTCGACGGGTTGGGCGTGCTGGGAAGCTTCACGAAGGTGTGGCGCGAGGGCAATGACTTCGTCACGTCGAAGGGAACGCGCGTCAGCATCGCCGGCGTGCCGGATTATTCGTACAGCGCCACTGCCTTCTACGAAAAGGGACCGTTCGCGATCCGCGGATCGTGGAACTATCGTGCCCGTGGGGGTGGCAGCTCGGTCAACAGCGGGAACGACCAGATCGGCTATACCGCGCCGCAGGGCTTCCTCGACGCGACGGTCAGCTATCGCTTGAACGACAATTTCGAGTTGCGCGTCGATGCGCTGAACATCACCAACACCAACCTCTACACCTATTACGAAAACCCGGATCAGGCGAAGGGCAACGGCTCGTCGCGCCGCGACAATTCCTTCTACAACGGCACGACGATCGCCTTCGGCATCCGCGGCAAGTTCTGAACCATCCCCACCTGGGCGCGCGGCGGTGTCGCGCGCCCTTCTTTCCCGGAGCGCCATCGCCATGCCGGATATCGCCGCCGCGCCGCCGACCGGGCGCTATCGCTGGACGATCTGCGCGTTGCTGTTCGCGGCGACCGCGATCAATTACATCGACCGGCAGATGATCGGCGTGCTCAAGCCGGTGCTCCAGAAGGATCTGGGGTGGAGCGAGGCGCAATATGCCGACATCGTCTTCTGGTTTCAGGCCGCCTATGCCGCCGGGTTCCTGATGATGGGACGGCTGATCGACCGCTTCGGCGCACGGCTCGGCTATGCGCTGGCCTTCTCGTTCTGGACGCTGGCGCATGTCGCGCACGGGCTGGTGAGCAGCGTCGCGCAATTCGGTGCGGCGCGGTTCGCGCTGGGGCTGGGCGAGGCGGGCAATTTCCCGTCCGGCCTGAAGGCGGTGACCGAATGGTTTCCGCAGTGCGAGCGCGCGTTCGCGGTCGGACTGTTCAACGCCGGGGCGAATGTCGGCGCAATCGCGACGCCGCTGCTCGTGCCCGCAATCACGCTCGCCTACGGCTGGCGGATGGCGTTCCTTGCGACCGGCGCGTTCAGCGTGCTGTGGCTAATCGCGTGGGTCGCGATCTATCGCCGGCCCGAGGAGCACCCGCGCGTCACGGCCAGCGAGCTGGCGCTGATCCGCAGCGATCCCGCGCCGGCGGTGCAGCGCGAGCCATGGCTGCGGCTGTTCGCCTACCGCGAGACCTGGGCCTATGCGGTGCCCAAGTTCCTGACCGATCCGATCTGGTGGATGTTCCTGTTTTGGCTGCCCGATTTCCTCGGCAAGCGCTACGGGCTCGACCTCAAGTCGTTCGGGCCGCCGCTGGTGGTAATCTACCTGCTGTCGGACGCGGGCAGCGTCCTGGGCGGATGGACCTCGTCGCGGCTGCTGCGGCGCGGCTGGTCGGCGAATGCGGCGCGCAAGGCGACGATGCTGGGCTGTGCGATCGCGGTGCTGCCGATCGTCACGGTCCAGTATGTCGACAGCCTGTGGATCGCGGTTGCGCTGATCGGGCTGGCGACCGCGGCGCATCAGGCGTTTTCCGCCAATCTGCTGACGCTGCCGTCGGACCTGTTCCCGCGCGCGGCGGTCGGCTCGGTGGTCGGGATCGGCGGGACGGCGGGCGCGATCGGCGGGATGCTGATCGCCAAGTTCGTCGGTCACGTGCTTGGCATATCGGGCAGCTATGCGCCGATCTTCGCGGTGGCGGGCGGTGCCTATCTGCTGGCATTGCTGTCGCTGCACATCATCAGCCCCCGGCTGGCCCCGGCCCGTTTCGCGTCCATGGAGAGCGCCGCATGATCCTTCGACATTTTGCCCTCGCCGCCAGCCTCGTGGCGGTCGCCGCGCCCGCGGCGGCACAGCAACAGGGGCCGATCGCGCAGGCGGTGAAGCTGGCCGACTGGCAACTGGCGCACATGGACGTGAACCCGCGCAGCGGCGACATGCGCGCGTGGGAGCCAGCGGTTTTCTGGGTCGGGATGACCGCGCTCGCCGATGCCGGCGCGCCGCCGCGGATCAAGGACGCGATCATGGCGATGGGGCGCGCGAACGGCTGGCGCGCGGGCGAGAAGCCCTATTTCGCCGACGATCATGCGATCGTGCAGAGTTACCTGTGGGCCGCAGCGCATGGCGGACCGCCGCAAGCGCTGGCGAGCGCGAAGGCGACGTTCGACCGCGTGGTCGACAAGCCGGCGGTGACGACGCTCGCCTTCGCGGTGCCGCCGGAGGGCTATGGCGCGACCGAGTGCCTGACGCGCTGGTGCTGGTGCGACGCGCTGTTCATGGCGCCGCCCGCGTTGGTCGAACTCAGCCGCCAGACGGGTGATCCGAAGTATCGCAACTTCGCGCTGCGCGAATTCTGGGCGACGACCGACTTCCTGCTCGATCCGGTTGAACAGCTTTACTACCGCGACAGCCGCTTCTTCGAGCGTCGCGATGCGCAGCGTCGCAAGCAATTCTGGGCACGTGGCAATGGCTGGGTGTTCGCCGGCATGGCGCGGATCATCCCGCTGCTGCCCAGGAACAGCCCGGACCGCGTTCGGATGGAGGGGCTGTTCCGCAAGATGGCGGCGAAGCTGAAGACGCTGCAGAAGCCCGATGGCTATTGGGCGCCGTCGCTGCTCGCCCCCGAGGGTTCGCCGCCGGAATCGAGCGGCACCGGCTTCTTCACCTATGGCATGGCGTGGGGTGTCAACGCCGGGGTGCTGCCACGCGCCGAATACGCGCCGGTCGCGAAGCGCGGCTGGGCGGCGTTGGAGCGGTCGATCCAGCCCGATGGGCGGCTCGGCTGGGTGCAGCAGGTCAGCGACCGGCCCGACAAGGTCGCCGCGCAAGAGACGCAATATTACGGCGTGGGGGCGTTCCTGCTGGCGGCGACGCAGATCGCGCAGCTCGATCGCGCCCGTTGAACAGGAGCAAGACCGTGTACGCCAAGACCTATTACGCCACCCATCCCGACATGATGGACGGCGCCTCCAACCAGGCGCTGCGCGACCGCTATCTGGTCGGCGGGCTGTTCCGCGACGGTGAGATCGTGCTGACCTATTCGCATGGCGAGCGCTTTATCATCGGCGGGGCGGTGCCCGGCGCGGCGACGCTGGCGCTGCCGACGCACAGCGAGCCGGAAAGCGCGGCCGGGCATCCGTTGCTCGAACGGCGCGAGCTGGGCGTGGTCAATATCGGGCGTGGCACCGGCAGCGTGACGGTCGACGGGCAGGTGTTCGAACTGGCGCGCTACGAGGCGCTGTACGTGCCGATGGGGTCGTCGGACGTGACGTTCGCGGGCGAGGGGGCGCGCTTCTATCTGCTCAGCGTCCCCGCGCATGCGCCGTTCCCGCTGCGCAAGGTGACGCTCGCCGACGCCAATCCGATGCAGCGCGGCAGTCTGGAGACGTCGAACGACCGCACCATCTATCAATTGGTGCTGCCGCATCTGTGCGCCAGTGCATCGCTTTGCCTCGGGCTGACGCAGCTCAAGCCCGGGTCGGTGTGGAATACGATGCCGCCGCACGTCCATGAGCGGCGCAGCGAAATCTATCTGTATTTCGATCTGGAGGACGACAATCGCGTCTTCCATTACATGGGCCGCCCCGACGACCTGCGGCATATCGTCGTCGACAATGAGGAAGTCGTCATCAGCCCGCCGTGGTCGGTGCACATGGGCGCGGGCACCAGCAACTACACCTTTATCTGGGCGATGGCGGGCGAGAACCAGGACTATAACGATATGGACGTGTGCGACATATGCCAGCTGCGCTGAGCCATCCGTTCGACCTGACCGGCCGGGTCGCGATCGTCACCGGGGCGAACACCGGGATCGGGCAGGCGATCGCGGTCGCACTGGCGCAGGCAGGGGCGGACGTCGCCTGCGTCGGGCGTACCGCGGCGGAAGAAACGGCGGCGCAGATCCGCGCGCAGGGCCGGCGCGCGGCGGTGATCCATGCCGATCTCGCCACGATCGAGCCCGTCGGGCGGGTGGTCGCGGAGACGCTGGAGGCGTTCGGGCGGCTCGACATCCTCGTCAACAATGCCGGGATCATCCGCCGCGCCGATGCGGTCGACTTCAGCGAGGAGGACTGGGATGCGGTGATCGACACCAATCTCAAGTCGGTGTTCTTCCTGTCGCAGGCCGCCGGACGGCACATGATCGCGGCCGGGGGCGGGCGGATCATCAACATCGCGTCGATGCTGACCTTTCAGGGCGGCATCCGCGTGCCGAGCTATACCGCGGCGAAGAGCGGGGTAGGCGGGCTGACCAAGCTGCTCGCCAACGAATGGGCGAAGCATAATGTGACGGTCAACGCGATCGCGCCGGGCTATATTGCGACGAGCAACACCGCGGCGTTGCAGGCCGATCCGGAGCGTAACCGCGCGATCCTCGCGCGTATCCCGGCGGGACGCTGGGGCGCTCCCGGCGATCTGGGCGGGGCGGCGGTGTTCCTCGCGTCGGACGCCGCGGCCTATGTGCAGGGACATGTGCTGGCGGTCGATGGCGGGTGGCTGGCGCGGTAGGGCGGCTTGCCTCGCTCCGGCTCGCCTTGCCTCCGCCGTTCGCCCTGAGGCTGTCGAAGGGCGTGCGATGCGACACGTGCTTCGACAAGCTCAGCACGAACGGGGGTAGAGTTCGGCAGGGATGAGGAGCGTCGCTACCCGATCGTGCGGCGGAAGAAGGCGAGCGTTTGCAGCATCGCCTGCAGGAACAGCGCGGGATCGTAGCGCGCGCCTTCGTCGCGCAGGAAGGCATGTTGCGCGTTCCACTCGTGCCATTCGTAGGAGGCGCCGACCTCCTCCAGCCGCGCGCGGATCGCCGCGCGGCCGTCGAGCGGGACGTGCGGGTCCTGTCGCCCCCAGACGAGCATCAGTTCGGCCGTCAGCTCCGCCAGTCGCGCCAGCGTGTCGTCGCTCCGACCTTCGCCGAGCGTGCCCGAATGAATGTCGGTGGGGTAGAAGCACGCCGCGGCGGCCACGCGCGGATCGAGCGCGGCGCGGCAGGCCAGATGCCCGCCGAGGCAGACGCCGAACGTCGCCAGCTTTCCGGTGCAGGCCGGGTGCGCCGCCAGCGCGCCGATCGCGGCGGTGGCATCGGCGTCGAATGCCGCGACCGGTTTGGTGATTTTGAGGGCGTTCCCGCGGTCGGTGCCGGCGGCGTCATAGGCCAGCACGGTCCCGGCGGGTTCGTATTCGTGATAGACTTCGGGCACCGCGACGACATAGCCGTTGCCCGCCAGCATCGCCGCCAGCCGCCGGATCGGCGCGGTGACCTGATAGATTTCCGAATAGAGCAGCACGCCGGGATATCGGCCCGCGGCGACCGGGCGGAACAGGTGCATCCGCATCGGACCGCCGCCCGGCACGTCGACGTCGAGGGTTTCATCACTGCGCAGGATCATCGGCGGCCTTTCGTGTCCGTTCGCGCCTCCTGCCAGATTTTGCGACGACCGTCTTCGCCAGATCACCATAATGAACAACGGCCCCGCGATCGCTCGCGAGCCGCCGACGATTGACGACGAGCCCAGGCGTCGGTTGACCGCGGATGATCCGGTCGACCATCGCTGCCAACCCGACCGCGGCGGCGTATGTGGCCACATCCCACACCGAGAAGACCCGGCCGAGCAACAGGGCGCCAAGGCTGGTGCGTCGAAAGGCATTGAGCGTCGGGAGGTGGTAGAGCTGCGAAAGCTCGATGGCGGTGGTGATGACAGCGGCGGCGATCCCGCTGCGGCGCGGCCTCCATCTCGGACGAAGCGTCGAGACGATCCAATAGACCATCGACGCCCACAGGATCGAGCCGCCGTGCTTTACGACCGCGGGAGGAAGCCCGACGGGCAGTTTGCGGATGGCCAGTCCGGCCGCGATCGTCCCGGCTATCAGCGCGGCCGACAGCGATGGAGGCCGGGGCGGCACGAACCTATGCATCGTGCGCCAGCGGCAAGGTGATGCGGAAAGTTGCGCCGCTCTCCGCGCCGTGATCGAGGGCGATCGTGCCGCCCTGCGCTTCGAGCAGCGAGCGCGCGATCGGGAGGCCGAGGCCGGTACCGCCTTCGGTGCGACGGCTGGTGAAAAACGGTTCGAACACGCGATCGCGGTCACCAGGCGGGATGCCCGGACCATTGTCGCCGACCGTCAGGGTCACTGAGTCGAACACCTTCCCGCCGGTGATCGAAGCGCGGGTAGCGCCGGCCTGGCGGCTGTTTTCGATGAGGCTGGTCAGCACGGCCTCAACGGCGCCGTGCGGAACTGCTACCCGAGGCAATGTGACGGGCAGGTGCAGTTCGACGGCGAAGGTGCCGTGCGCATCCACGATGCGGCGCGCAGCGCCGATGACATCGGTCGTCACGCCGTCCGCGTTCTCGCCCATGTCGGCGCGTGCGAGGTCGAGAAGGCGGCTGACGAGATGTGTCAAACGGTCGGCATCCTCGGCGATGTTGGCGAGGAAGCGGTCACGATCCGCTGCAGCCATGTCGGGGTGGTCTTGCAGCAGCTCGACCGCGCCGCCGATCCCGGCCAGCGGCGTCTTGAACTCGTGGCTGACCGCGTGCGCAAAGTCGCGCAGGTAGCGCGAGCGCCGCTCGATCGCCGCGGCCATGCTGCCGAAATCGCGGTAGAGCGCCTGGATCTCGATCGCGGCGGTGGTCGGTGCATCGGGCACGCTGCCGCCGCCGCTCGCTACCGCGCGCGTGGCGGTGCCGAGCGCCTCGACCGGGCGGACGATGCCGCGCGACAGCAGACCGCTGAGTACGACCAACGTGCCGAAGATCAGGACGACGCCAAGCGCGATCTTGCCGCGGTCCGCTTGCAGCCCATCGAGCAGCGCGCGGGGTTGATGCGAGAGCAGAAGGACGCCGACAACACGGCCATCGGCGATGACAGGGGTGGCAAGGTCGATGTGGAGATCGGCGGCTCGGCTCAGCCATTCCACGCCGCCCGGTTGCTGGTAGCCGGGGTTGCGTCGCAGGACGGTCGCCGGCTGCCCGCGGAGCGCCGCGCACACCTCCGGCAAGCCGCTATCATCGCCGCCAGCCTGCCCCCCGGTGAGCAGCCGGCCGTGATCGTCGAGCAATATGATGTCGGCGCCCGTCGCCGCCGAGGTAAGGCGCAAGGCGGGGGCGACGCGGCGGCTCCAGTCACGAGCGACCGCGTCCGACGTGCTGGCCGCCGCGCGGGGCGCGGGGCGCGCCGGGAGGATCGGGGTCAACCGCAGATCGATCGCGGGCGATCGTGCGCGCGGCACGGCGACCGGCCCGTCGCCGTTCCATGCCAGCGCTGCGGTTGCCGAAAGCGCCGAGGCCTGCGCGATCATCTCCGCTTCGGTCTGTCGCACCAGGGCGTTTTCGTACACGCGCAGGAACAATGCGCCGAAGCCCGGCAGTGCGGCGACGAAGGTAAAGGTCAGTAGCAGGATCGTCCGCAGTCGCAGCCGCGGCCAGTGCCGGCGGACGACGCGCTTGAACGGCTCGATCACGCCGCGCCGCAATTGCCGAGGCGATAGCCGATCCCGGCGCGCGTCTCGATCACGTCGTCGGCCCCGACGCGCGCGAACTTGGCCCGCAGGTTGCGGATGTGGCTGTCGATCGTGCGATCGGTGACGGCGAAGCCGGGGCCGTGCAGCCGGTCAATGATCGCGTCGCGACCGAACACTTTCGACGGCATCGTCGCCAGGGTGCGCAGGATGCCGAATTCGGTGACGGTCAGCGTGACGGACTGTCCCGCCCAGCTCGCCTGCCATCCGTCGGTGTCGAGCGACAATCGCCCGCGGCGCAGGACGCCGGCCGTCGCCTCCGCCACGATCGGCGGACGCGCGGCGACGCGGCGCAGGATCGCCATCACCCGCGCCACCACCTCGCGCGGGGAGAAGGGCTTGGTGACGTAATCGTCCGCGCCCAGCTCGATTCCGAGCACACGGTCGAGTTCGTCGTCGCGACTCGACAGGAACAGGATGGGCACGTCGCTGCTCGCGCGCAGGCGGCGGCAGACCTCGATCCCGTCCAGGCGCGGCATGTTGATGTCCAGCACGATCAGGTCGGGCGCGGATGCCGCCGCCGCCAGCGTCGCCTCTCCGTCACCGGCCTCGATCGTGTCGAGGCCGGCCTTGGCGAGCGCGAAGACCAGCAACTGGCGGATGTGCGGGTCGTCGTCGGCGATCAGGATCGTGCGCGGCATGGGGCAGGGGATCATCATCATGACGCCCCCGGTCAAGGCCGGAGCGCCTTGTCATAGCCGATGATCGCGCCATCGCAGCCACGCCACACGCGGGCGTCGTTTGGCGGTTGGGGCCAAGAACGTGCCGCGAGGGCGGCACGGGCGCGTGCGAGGCGGCGAGCTCCACGAGGCGTCCAGCTTCTCCAATTGCCCTGTCGCTCTTCAAGGTTGACGTAAAGCTCATGGCGAACGTAGCGAATCCGGTCACGGGTCGCTGCGTCGGTCGGTTGCCGCTCGAGCTCCAGAATGGGCAGCAGTGCGCCGTCTCCAACCTCGTTCAGATAGCAGAGATCGACCGCCGCCGGAGTCTGATGGCGAACATTCCACGCTGCGGCGATCGCGCCCAGATCGAGGAAGGTGCACGGCGTCAGCACCACCAGCGCCGCCGCTGCATTCCCATTGACCAGCCAGCGCGCGCTACGTCCCTCGATGATCCGCCGGCAGATCGTCGCGAGGCCCAGCGCGACCAGCGCCATCCACGCCAGCGCGGCGATCCGCCACTCCGTGAGCATCGATGTCTGGATATAGTCGATCGTCCGCCACACGCTGGAGGCGACGAGGATCAGGTTCTGCGCGACCCACAGCACCACCATGCGCCGCGCCCACGGATGCCGCTCGCTGGCGCTTCCCGGGCGGAGCATCGCCAGCGCCATCACGCCCGCGATCAGTGCGGTGACGATCAGCGGATAGGCGCCGCGGTGGACATATTCGGTTTGCGACACGCCGGTCGGCAGCGGTCCGCCACTCCATAGAAAGGCGACGTCGAGCGCGTTCTGGACCGCGAAGAGCGTGTTGAAGAGCGCCAGCGCGATCAGCACCGACGGCAGCGAGGTGCCGGGCAGCACCGGTTCGGGATCCGGCAGGCGCGCTGCGAGGCGCGTCGCCGCGGGGTGCGGGCGCAGGCCGGGCCAGCTGCCGCACCCGACGATCGTCCAGATCGCGACCTGCCACAGCGAGGGCAGGCGGATCGCAGCGAGCGCGTCGGCAATGAGCGGATTGGCGGCGGCGAACAGCCCGAGGAACAGCGCGCCGCCCACGAGCGGGAAGGCGAGGATGGCGAGCGTGGCGCGCACGCCGCGCCGCTTCCCGCGGGGGCGACGCAGGCCTTGCCGCAGATCGCGCAGTGGTCGGGCCGCGCTGCTCGCCGCATGGATCGCCAGTCGTGCCGCCCAGCGCCATGCGTCGTCGAACCGCGCGGTGCGCGGCATCAGCGCCGCGATCGACAGCGCGCACCAGAACATCGTCCATGCCAGCGGGCCGGGATCGTCGATCAGCGCGGTGACGAACAGCGCCGCTGCCAGCACCGCGACGAGCGCGCGCAGGTCGCGTCGGACGTCGGATCGCGTGGCGATAACGCCGATCAGCCACGCACCGGCGAACGCACCGATCGCCGAGCCTGCCATGTCGCTTGGGAACAATCGATCGAACGCGAGGACCAGCGCCACCGCGACGACGGACTTGATGAGGAAACTGTACCGCACCGAACGCTCCTGATGTCGTGAGCGGTCAGGTTAGGCGGTGCGGTTGGGCTGCTCGCGCGGAGGCCAAGGGCATTCGGTGCAGCGGTCGTGCAGATGCGGTGCAGCTCGTTATCAAGGAGCCCGAAAGCACAACGGCCCCGCGATCGCTCGCGAGACCGTCGATGAAACTGGTGGACGCACTTGGGCTCGAACCAAGGACCCGCTGATTAAGAGTCAGCTGCTCTACCAACTGAGCTATGCGTCCAGTGACCGTGGGAGAAGCGTTTCCGAAGAACCGCCCCGCGATCGGGAAGCGCGCCTCTAACAGCGCTTCCCGGATTCGCAAACCCCTTTTTTGACTTTTTTCACCAGCGCGTCGATCGCCGCGCCGCGATCGAACGGTCGATGCCCATCAGGATACCCAGCGAGATCAGCACCGTCATCTGCGCCGAGCCGCCGAAACTGACCAAGGGCAAGGGGATACCGACCACCGGCGCCAGCCCCATCACCATCATCAGGTTGATCGCCATGTAGAAGAAGATCGTCGTCGCTAGACCCGCGGCGGCGAGCTTGGCGAACCGATCTTCGGCGCGCACCCCGACGTTCACGCCCCAGCGAATCACAAGCAGGAAGGCGATGATCAGGAAGGCACCGCCCGCCAGCCCCCATTCTTCCGCCATCGTCGCGAAGACGAAGTCGGTGTGCCCCTCGGGAAGATAGTCGAGGTGGCTCTGCGTGCCTTGCAGGAAACCCTTGCCGAACAGGCCGCCCGATCCGATCGCGATCTTCGACTGGCTGATGTGATAGCCGGTGCCGAGCGGGTCGCTTTCCGGGTCCATGAAGATCAGGATGCGGTGGCGTTGGTAATCGTGGAGCACGTAGTTGAAGGCGAGCGGGATCGCGGTCGCGGCGGCCAGCGCGCCGCCGACGAACAGCCGCAGCGGCACGCCGGACAGGAACATCACCGTCGCGCCGCCCGCGCAGATCATCAACCCGGTGCCGAGATCGGGCTGCGCCATCACGATCAGCGCCGGCATCCCGATCAGCACCGCCGCCGGCCAGATCGCCTGGAAGCGGCGCGTCTCGGCGGCCGGTAGCATGTCGTAGAAGCGCGCGAGCGCCAGCACGATCGCCAGCTTCATCGTTTCGGACGGCTGGATACGAATCGGGCCGAACCCCAGCCAGCGCTGACTGCCCCCACGCACCGCGCCGAGCAGTTCGACCAGCACCAGCAGGATCAGAAAGATGCCGTAGATGTAGAAAGCGGATTTCTTCCACCAGTCGAGCGGGACGCGCGACAGCGCCACCGCGCCGACCAGGAATACCGCGAAGCGCACGCCCTGCGGGATCACCCATGGGCGCAGGCTGCCCCCGGCGGCGGAATAGAGCACGATCAGCCCGAACCCGCCGATCGCGGTGACGAGCAGCAGCACGCGCCATGGCAGCACCGCGAGCGGCGCGGGGACGAAGCCGCTCATCGTTGCGGGCTCACGGCGCGGTCGAGCGGATCGGCGCGGCGCTCGCTATCGGTTTCGGGCTCGGGCGAGCCGGTACGCGCCGGGCCGTCGCCGGCCGCGACGTCGCGCGCGGTCGCCTCCGCGCTGGCGTTCGACGCGTCGGTGGCCGCCTCGACCGCGGGGGAGTTGGAGGCGGGCACGTCGTCGTCGTCGACGACCGGCGGCGCGGGAGCGTGCGCGGCGCGATAGGCGGCGCGCTGCGCGGCCATGCGCGTCGCGATGTCGCCGCCCCAGGTCGGCTCGACCTCGGCAAGGCTCCGCATCGCGCGGTCGCGATCGAACAGATAGGTCATGATGTCGCGGCCGATCATCGGCGTGTCGAGGTTGCGGACGGTATGGCCGTTGTGTTCGAGCACCACCGCCGCGGCGTAGCGCGGATTGTCATAGGGCGCGAAGCACACGAACAGCGCGTGGTCGCGCAGCCGGAACGGCAATTGCCCGTTCTTGAGCACGCCCGAGCGCCGCTCCGCCATCGTGATGCGGCGCACCTGCGCGGTGCCGGTCTTGGCGGCGATCGCGACGCCGGGGACGAGCATCCGCGCCGCGCCGCCGGTGCCACCATGATTGACGACGCCGTCCATCGCCTCGCGGATGATGCGGAAATGCTCGGGATCGATCGGCAGCAGCTCGGCCTGTGGCTTGAACGGATCGCGGATCAGCGTCGGCACCAGCCGGCGCCCCGACGCCAGCCGGCTGGCCATTACCGCCAGTTGCAGCGGGTTGGAGAGCACATAGCCCTGACCGATCGAGGCGTTGAGCGAATCGGCGACCTTCCAGTCGGTCTTGTACTTGCGCTGCTTCCATGCGCTGTCGGGGACGGTGCCGTAGCGTTGGGTGGAGAAGGGCAGGTCGAACTTCTGCCCCAGCCCCAGCTCGCGCGCGACCGGCGCAATCTTATCATAGCCGACGCGGCGCACCATTTCGTAGAAATAGATGTCGCAGCTTTGCATGATCGCGTTCTTGAGATCGAGCGGGCCGTGGCCGCCGCGTTTGTGGCAGTGGAACACGCCATTTCCGACGCGCATCGCGCCAGAGCAGAACACACGCTCGTCCGCGCCGACCCCGGCGGCGAGCAGCGCGAGGCCATTCATCGGCTTGACCGTAGAGCCCGGCGGATAGAGCCCCTGCGTCACCTTGTTCATCAGCGGGACGTGGTCGTCCTCGCTCAGCATCTTCCACTCCATCTGGCTGATGCCTTCGGAGAAGGTGTTGGGATCGTAGGCGGGCATCGACACCATCGCGAGCATCTCGCCATTGGTGCAGTCGAACACCACCGCCGAGCCCGAGTTGGTGCCGAGCCGTCGCGCCGCATATTCCTGTAGCCCGGCGTCGATCGTGAGGCGCAGCGTGCGCCCCGGCACGTCGGGACGCGTGGCGAGTTCCTTGACCAGCTTGCCGCGTGCCGTAACTTCGACGCGTTTGGCCCCCGCGGTGCCGCGCAGGAGCGGCTCCATCGTCTTTTCGAGCCCGTCCTTGCCGAGTTTGAAGCCCGGCGTGACGTAAAGCGGGTCGCGCGTCTTCTTATACTGCTCGGCGGTTGCCGCGCCGACATAGCCGATCAGGTGCGCGACCGCCGGGCCGGCGGGATAATGACGCGCAAAACCGCGCGTCGGCGCGACGCCGGGCAGCTCGGGCTGGCGGACCTGCACCGCGGCGAAGCGTTCCCAGTCGATGTTCTCGGCGATCTCGACCGGGCGGAAGCCGGGGGCGTGCTCCAGCTCGGCATTGATCTGCGCGAGATCCTCGTCGGAGAGGCCGAGCAATCCGCGCAGATGCGCGAGCACGCGGTCCTTGTCCTCGATCCGGTCGGGGATGACGTCGACGCGGAAATCGGTGCGGTTGCTGGCGATCGGCTGGTTGTGGCGGTCGACGATCCAGCCGCGGCGGGGCGGGATCATCGTCATGCTGACGCGGTTGCTCTCGGCGAGCAGGTTGTAATGCTCGTTCTGTGCGATCGCGAGATAGCCCATCCGCCCGATCAGCAGCGCGCCCAGCCCCGCCTGACCCGCGCCGAGCAACCAGGCACGGCGCGAGAAGCTGTAGCTCTGCGCCGCCTCGGTCATGATCTTCGGTGCGCGCGGCCTCATAGCGCGCGCCGCAGGTCGATCCACGCGACCAGCCGCGCCGCGGCGGGGAAGAGCAAAACCGAGATCACGATCTGGAGCAATAACACGCTATCGACATGGGCATCGAGCGGCGTCGCTACCAGCCGTCCGCCGACCAGCACGAAGCCGATCGCGATCGCGGCGATCGCCCAGCTTTGTTTGAAA
The DNA here is from genome assembly GCA_036946405.1 of Sphingomonas phyllosphaerae. Lineage (NCBI taxonomy): Bacteria > Pseudomonadati > Pseudomonadota > Alphaproteobacteria > Sphingomonadales > Sphingomonadaceae > Sphingomonas > Sphingomonas phyllosphaerae. The sequence goes on from JAQIJC010000001.1 coordinate 1,626,369, forward strand.
TCGCGCACGCCCGAGCGCGCGTCGATCGCCTCGACGAGAAAGAAGGCGAGCGTCCACAACAGCATCGCACTGCCCAGCGGCTGGCCGGAAAGCAGATCGTCGAATAGCCCGAGCAGCGCCGGCGCCCAGACGCGCAGCGACAAGGGCGCGAGCAGACGCCATGACAGCAGAATCAACAGCCCCGCCGGCGGCAGCAGCGGCAGCGTCGCGCTCCACGGCAGGATCGTGACGAGCGACCCGACCATCACCGTCGCCCACGGCAACAGCCGCGCGCGGCCACGACCGAGCGGTTCTTCGAAGGGCGGGCGCGCAGCGAGGGTCACGGATCGGGGGTGGGGCTCGGGGTCGGGGAGGGGGCGGGTTTCGGTGCGGGTGGCGGGGGCGGCATGAACGCACGGTGGACGATCGCGACATCGAGCGCATCCGGGCGCGCGAACGGCCGTGCGGGCGCGGCATCGGTGCCGTCGCGCAGCACGCGCGCAACGGGCACGCCGGGCAGGAAGATGCCGCCGGTGCCGGAGGTGACGAAGATGTCGCCGGGGCGGAACTTGCCGTCGGCGGTGTCGATCGTGCGGATGTCGATCAATCCGTCGCCGCGCCCGGCGGCCAGCGCGGGGCGGCCATCGCGCGAGCGGCGCACCGGCACGATGCTTTCGGCGTCGGTGACCAGCAGCACGCGTGCGGTATCCGGCCCGGCGTAAAGAACCCTGCCGATCAGCCCCTCTGGCCCGCGGACCGGCTGACCCTCGGCGACGCCCTGCCAGCTTCCGGCGTTGAGCAGGCCGTAACGGCGCGTGCTCGACGCGCTGGTGCTGACGATACGTGCGACGGTGACCACCTCCGGCGCGCGGTCGCGCAGCCCGAGCAGCGCGCGGAGCCTGACGTTCTCCAGCCGCGCCTGTCGCCCGACCAGCAACGCCTCGCGCGCACGCGCCAGCCGGGCGCGCAGTTCGGCATTCTCGTCATGCACCCGCCACCACGTCCCGATCTCCTGTGGGACCGTCGCGACGGCGCGGATGATCGCCGCGGTCGCCGTGGAGGCGGGCGCGGTGATCTCCGACACCGCGGCGCGCGCCACGGAGAAGGCGGCGGGATGGAAGGTCGACAGCGCAAGCAGGACCGCCCCCACCACCGCCCCGGCGATGCCGAGGATGTAGGTGACGAACAGTCCGTATTGCGCGCGCCGCGAAAAGCCGGGGCGCCGATCCCGCGACGGCGCCATTGCCGCCACCTCCCGCCTTCAGATTAGGTGATGAGTTGCCATTCCATGCCCTTGCTCCCGCACCTGGAAAGGGGTGATGAGCCCCCAGGCGCGAACGGACCGTCGCTTACCCGTTCTGCAATACCGCGCGGAACAGCGGATCCTCCAGCGCGCGGCCGGTGCCGACCGCGACGCAGATCAGCGGGTCGTCCGCGATCGTCACCGGCAGCCCGGTTTCGTCGCGCAGCACTTCGTCCAGCCCCTGCAGCAGCGCACCGCCGCCGGTCAGCACGATCCCCTGATCGACGATGTCCGCCGCCAGTTCCGGGGCGGTGTTTTCCAGCGCGATCCGCACGCCGTCGACGATCGCGGCGACCGGCTCGCTGACCGCCTCGGCGATCTGCGCCTGCGTGATCTGGATTTCCTTGGGCACGCCGTTCACCAGATCGCGCCCCTTGATATAGACGGTCTTGCCGATCCCGTCGGCCGGCGGCTTGGCGCAGCCCAGTTCCTGCTTGATCCGCTCGGCAGTCGCTTCGCCGATCAGCAGATTGTGGTTGCGGCGCACATAGCTGACGATCGCCTCGTCCATCTTGTCGCCACCGACGCGCACCGACGTCGTATAGGCGAGCCCGCGCAGCGACAGCACCGCGACCTCGGTCGTGCCGCCGCCGATGTCGACGACCATCGAGCCGACCGGCTCGGTCACCGGCATGTCCGCACCGATCGCCGCCGCCATCGGTTCCTCGATCAGATACACCGCGCTGGCGCCGGCATTCTGCGCGGCGTCGCGGATCGCGCGACGCTCCACCTTGGTCGAGCCGGAGGGGACGCAGATCACGATCTCCGGCCAGCGCATGAAACGCCGGCGCCCGTGCACCTTCTCGATGAAATATTTGATCATCTGCTCGGCGACGTCGATGTCGGCGATCACGCCGTCGCGCAGCGGCCGAATCGCCTCGATCGATCCGGGCGTCTTGCCCATCATCAACTTGGCGTCTTCTCCGACTGCCTTGACGCGCTTGACGCCGTTGATCGTCTCGACCGCCACCACCGACGGCTCGTTGAGCACGATGCCGCGGCCGCGCACGTAAACGACCGTGTTCGCGGTTCCGAGATCGATCGCCATGTCGTGCGAGGTCATCTTGAACAGGCGCGAGAATATCATTGACGTTGTCGTCCGTGTCGTTGTCGCCGGATTGCAGTGGGCGCCGGCAGTGATCGTCCAAGTCCGCGCGTCCCGCAGAAATCATGCTGGCGATGGTATCTGCGGGGTCGCGGGATGCCGCGGCTTGGTCTAGGTGTTGCCGCGTGTCAATACGCCGTCTCCCCTCGCATCTGGTCAACCGTATCGCCGCCGGTGAAGTGGTGGAAAGACCAGCCAGCGCGTTGAAGGAGTTAGTCGAAAACGCGATCGATTCCGGTGCCACGCGGATCGCGGTGGTGCTCGCCGCGGGCGGGGTCGAGCGGATCGAGGTCGCCGATGACGGGTGCGGCATGGCCCCCGAAGAGATCGCGCTGGCGCTCGAACGCCACGCCACCTCCAAGCTGCCTGACGAGGATATCGACCGGGTCCGCACGCTGGGCTTCCGCGGCGAGGCGCTGCCGTCGATCGCCTCGGTCGCGCGGCTGACGATCGAGAGCCGGCCGGCGGGTGCGGAGGGCTGGGCGCGCACGGTCGACAATGGCGTGCTGGAGCGCGACGGCCCCGCCGCGCTGCCGCCGGGCACGCGCGTCGTGGCGGAGGCGCTGTTCGCGCAGGTGCCCGCACGGCGCAAGTTCCTGCGCTCGCCGCGGTCGGAATATGCCGCGTGCCTCGACGTCGTGCGGCGGCTGGCGATGGCGCGGCCCGACATCGCCTTCTCGCTGGAGCATGACGGGCGGCGCACGCTGTCGGTGGCGGCGGCCGAGAGCCGGCCGGCGCGGGTCGCGGCGCTCACCGATCGCGCGCTCGCCGACAATTCGGTCGCCATCGACCTGGAACGCGAGGGTCATGTGCTGGGCGGCGTCGCGGGGCTGCCGACCTTCCACCGCGGCGTGGCCGACCACCAATATCTGTTCGTCAACGGACGTCCGGTGCGCGACCGGCTGCTGATCGGCGCGATCCGCGGCGCCTATGCCGAGATGATGCCGCGAGACCGCCACGCGGTGGTCGCGCTGTTCCTCGACGTGCCGCCGAGCGAGGTCGACGTGAACGTCCATCCGGCGAAGACCGAGGTGCGCTTCCGTGATCCGGCGCTGGTGCGCGGGATGATCGTTTCCGGCTTGCGGCGTGCGCTGGATGCGGCGGGGCACCGGGTGGCGCATTCGGCACCGGCGGATATCATGGCGATGTGGATGCAGGAGAATAGCCCCCGCCCCCTTGGGGAGGGGGTTGGGGGAGGGGCGTTGTTTGGCGGTCCGTTCGAACCTCATGCCCCCACCGCAATTCCTACCCCGATGGGCGAGGGGCTACGGCTGAACGACCAGCGCCCCACGTTCTTTGCTGCGCCGCCGGCCGCACGTTCCGTTCCCGACTGGACGCCGCCGCCCGCGACGACCGACTTCCCGCTGGGCGTCGCGCGCGGGCAGGTGGCCAGGACCTATATCGTCGCCGAGGCGGAGGATGGCCTGGTGCTGGTCGACCAGCACGCCGCGCACGAGCGGCTGGTGCTGGAGCGGATGCGCGCCGCGCTCGCCGGCGGGCGGGTCGCGTCGCAGGCGCTGCTGATCCCCGAGGTGGTCGAGCTGGACGAACCGGCGTGCGACCGGCTGGAGGCGCGCGTTGCCGAGCTTGCCGAGTTCGGGCTGGAGCTGGAACGGTTCGGCGCGCGCGCGATGCTGGTGCGCGCGACGCCCGCGTTGCTCGGCAGCGGCGATCCCAAGGGTCTGGTCACCGACCTGGCCGACGAACTCGCGGCCTATGACGAGGCGCTGAGCCTGCGCGAGCGGCTGGACGCGATCGCGGGGACGATGGCGTGCCACGGCTCGGTGCGCGCCGGGCGCGTGCTGTCGCCGGCCGAGATGAACGCGCTGCTCCGGGAGATGGAGGTCACGCCGCACTCGGGGCAGTGCAACCATGGCCGTCCGACGTGGGTGAAGCTGGATATGAAGAGCGTCGCCAAGCTGTTCGGGCGGACCTAGCGTCCCGCAGCCCGACCTATCCCTGATCCTTGTACGCCAGTTGCAGGATGCCCCAGTGCTTGCCGTTGACGTTGATCGACGCGATCACCTGTTTGAGCAGGATCACGCTGCCATCCGAGGCGAGGCGGCGATACGCCTTGAGGCAGAACGGCTTGGTGATCTTCACCTGCTCCTCGGTATCGGGGAAGTGGAAGAACACGCCGGCGCGTGAATATTCGGTGTTCCAGCTACGCTCGCCGGGACGCTGCGGCAGCGACCGTTCCGGCATCGCCACCGCGCCGAAGCAGCGCCGGTCCGTGAAGCTCATTCCGAAGAAGCCGGGCAGGGCGCGTGCCGCCTCCTGCTGCGGACGGGCGAGCGCCGTGATCGTCGCCATCGCTGGGTGGGTGAAGAGCGGCGGATCGCTGCCTGCGACCGGCTGGTAGGTGTCGCCGAGGATCGTCGCGTCGTCGAGCGTGCCCGACGCCACCGCCTGCGCCAGCCCCTCCGACACCTGCCGCGCCGCGGCGGTCGCAAAGTGGATGTAGGGGCGATCCGGCGTGTCGGCGTCGCTTTCGGCGAGCAACTGGAGCAATTCGTTGGTGTCGTCGCTGACGGTGGTCAGCCGCTTGGACAGCCGGTGCAGGCCGGCAGCATTGTCGCTGGAGGTCGCCGACAATTGCCCGAGCCCGGTCTTCACCTCGACCACCGCCGACAGCATCGACCCGATCCGCCGCACGACGCTCTCGCTGTTGCGTTCCAGCCCGTCCATCAGCCCGCGCAGCTGTGCGACCAGCGCCTTGACCTCATGCGTTCCCTGGTGCGCCGAGCGCGCCTTGGTGACGCCTGTGTCGACACGGCCGAGCATCGCGTCCGCCTGCGTGGTCAGCGCTGCGATCGAGGTGTTGATCCGCGACGTCGCCGCGGCGGTTTCCGACGCCAGCTTCTTGACCTCGCCCGCGACCACCGAGAAGCCGCGCCCGGCGTTGCCGGCGCGCGCCGCCTCGATCGTCGCGTTGAGTGCAAGCAGGTTGGTCTGCTTGGCGATCGCATCAATCGTCGCGGTGACGCGTCCGACCTCCTCCAACGCCGACGTGAACGCGCCGAGGCTGTCGTGGATGCGGCTGACCTGCGCGATCAGATCGACGACGTCACCCATCGCGGCGTCGATCTGGACGTGCGAGCTGGCGAGCAGCCCGTGCGCGCCGGTGGTCGCGCCCGACGCCTCGCGCGCGGCATCCGCGACATTCTCGACGTCGTCGGTGAGGCGGCTGGTCTGCGCATCGACGCTCTCGATCGTGCGTGCCTGCGCGGTGACGCGCGTCGAAAGCTCCGAGATGTCCGCCTGCAGATCAAGCGTCCTGATCCCCAGCTCGCCCGCAACGCGCGAGGCCCCGGTAATTGTCTGATCTAGCGTCAAAATCAGCACCTCCGCCCGCAGCGGTAGCGGCTGATGGTTAACGATTGATCGATTTATTCCTGGATGACCGAACAGCCATGGCAGAAGTGGCCGACGCTCGGCCCCGATGCCGGAGGATTGGTGACGAGACGCCGCGCCTCCCGGTATCGCTCCCCCTTGTAGATATCGGCGATGGAGTGGGTCGCGATGCTCCCCAGCGGGCGTGCATCGACGTTCCTGTCGTTGACCTCGTCCATCCGATAATTGCAGCAGCCGTAAACATTGCCGTCCGACCCGACGAGTGCCGAGAAGAACGGCCATGCACAACGCGGCAGCGTCTTCTTGGCGCGCGGCTTCCAGCCGTCACGTGGCTTGAACTGGATCAGCCACGGTGTCGTCGATCCCTCGAACACGACCAGATCGATGCCCAGTTTCCTGCAAAACCCTTCGACCTCATCCAGTTCATGTCTGTTGTGATCGAAAACGATGTACTGAAGGGTGATTTGCAGACCCGCCGGCTTCTTGAGCGTTCCGAGCCGCGCGAGATTTTCGGAGACGGCTTTCCAGTTGCCGCCGATCCGCTGCTGCCCGAACGTCGTATCGGATATGCCATCGACGGCGATGATGAGCGAGGTCAGGCCCGAATTCAGAAGCTCAAGCAGGGCGGCATCCGAAAGAGGGAAGCTGAAATTCGACGTGATATACGTGTTGATATTGGCCGCATGAGCGTATTTGATCATCGGGATCAGCGCTTTGTTCAGCAACGGCTCCCCGAGGTTGTACAGGGCCATGACATGCGTCCGGCCGCGCACCTGATCGACGAGTTGCGTGAACATCTGCAAATCCATCGCTTTCGGCAGCTTGTTCCGCTCGGATTTCTGCAGCTGGCCGTGGAAGCAGACCGGGCAGCTAAGCTGGCACCGCGGCGTGACGTCCACTTTCATGTGAAAGGGCACGCCTTTGCCGTCGGTCTTCCCCCGCACGAAGCAATAAGCGAGCGACGCCAGATTGAGGATCTTCCTTGTCGTCAGATTCTTGCGGAGTACGTAACTCTTGCGCGAAATCTGGCGTACTTGCGGCAGCTTGCCCGCCAGCACGCTCGCGGCTCTGGCGATCGCCTTCTCGGCGCTACTTTCGACCAAGAATCACCTCTAGGAGAGTTCTGCCGCGCGTCATCGCGGTTTCACAGAACCATCATTGAGCCGGTCAAAGCTTTGACGTCAAGAAACAATCCGCCGGAGTCGCGGTCTCGTCAGTGCGGGCAGCGGACGGTCGAGAACAAGGTAAATATTCCGCGACCCGACGACTTGGCCGCAGGATGGCGGAGAGCAAAGGTGCTGCGGGCAACGATGCCGGGCCGCTTCGACACCATTGTCCTGTCCCGATTCAGGTCACGGGCAACGATCATTGGCGTGAAATTGGCTGAGAGGTCTATTCGACGGTGGGGCGAGGTCAGTGCTCCGCCACTTGGTCGGTAACCATGGCAGCTCGGGGATACGATGCGTCGCGGTCGGCGGGTGCAGCTCGCACCACGGATCGCCGAAACCAGCGTTGCCGCGGCCAGCGTTGGTTGCCCGTCGGCCCTGGGCGAGCGCAGCTGTGTCTCGCCGGTCGTCGACCGCAACGCGTGAGGTTGCGAATGATAGCCATGTGCAGTACGGCAGTCATCCTATTACCGTTCTTGGGGAAATAGGGCGACTGACCGCTTCGTTGGAGACAAGGTATGATCAAGCCAATCCTCGCCGCCGCCTTGCTCGGCACCTCGACGCTTGCGGCGGCGCACGAGGTTTGGATCGAGCGCAACGGGAACGCTCCCGCCCGGATCTATCTTGGCGAGCCGGCTGAGCCGGTGCCGGCCGGCGGTGATCCGGAGTTTGCGAAACTGAAAGCGCCGCGACTGATCCCGTCGTCGCAAGCGGCGATGGTTCGCCGCACCGACCATATCGAGGTGGCTGCCGGCACCGACGACGTGCGTGCGATCGACGACGCCGTCTTCCCCGCATGGGGCCCCGCCACCAAGCGAGAGGCGATCGTCTATTATGCGCGTGCTGGTCGACGTGAGCCGAGGGCGATGTTGCCGTTCGAGATCGTTCCGGGGGCGGCGTCCGCAGATCGGTTTACGGTCGTCCGCCACGGCCAGCCGCTGGGCGGTGCCGAGGTCACGCTCGTGACGCCGGCGCGCGAAACCCGCAAGCTGCGCACCGACGAGCGGGGCGAAGTGGCGGTCCCTTCGTCGGGGAAGGGGCGTTACCTGCTGACCGCCGCGGCGCGCGACGATGGCGAGCAGCAGCACGGCGGCGTGACGATCCACACGCTGCACCACGTGACGACGACCAGCTATTTTGTGGAGTGATGCGCGAGCGTGCCGGGCAGATCGGCGCGCGCTCGGGGGTGGGGAGTGGGGATCGGCGAATCTATCGCAGCCGACCGGCCGACCGTTTGAGCGTCACGAAATCAAGATGATTGCACCCTCGCGATCAACGTGCTCGCGGGTGTGGGCCGAACGGGCTTTGTACGCGCGTTCCGGTTTTGGGAGCGCATTTTCCTGCGTGTTCTCGCAAGAATTGGCGGGGGCTTGAGCGTTTTCCCTTGGAAAGCTGGCGCACCCGACAGGATTCGAACCTGTGGCCTCTGCCTTCGGAGGGCAGCGCTCTATCCAGCTGAGCTACGGGTGCCGATTTGCGTCGCCTAGCAGGCACCGCCGCGTCGCGCTACCCGTTTTGATCGCAAATCGTCAGCGGGGCAGCGTCACCGGCTGGAAGGGGGCGAGGCCGCAGCGCGCGCCCTGCATCGGACCGCTGGCGTAGAGGACGGTGATGAGATCCTGCGCGCACAATTGCCCGATCGATGTCGCATAGCCGAAGCGACGTTCGGTGCCGAGGCCGGGGCAGCGGTGCGACAAGGTGACGCGGTACATGCGACGATCGGAGGTGCGGAAATCGATGACCCGATCGCTTCGCACCAGCGTTTCCTCAATCGACGCCAGCGAGAGGCAGGTGCGCGAGGGTCCGGCGACCGTCGCGGGCGGTAGGTCGGCGACGCGGTCACGGGCCAACGACGGTGCGGCGATCAGCAGGGCGGCGACCGGCAACAAGCGCATCATGAACTCTCCGAGCGGGCCGGCGGGGGTGGTGTCTTCGGTTTGAACGCGCACAGGTCGGCGACGATGCAGCGCCAGCATTCGGGGCGGCGCGCCTTGCAGACGTAGCGCCCGTGCAGGATCAGCCAGTGATGCGCATGGACGCGGAACGGCGCGGGGGTGGCGGCATCGAGTCGCTTCTCGACCGCCAGCACCGTCTTGCCCCTGGCGAGCCCGGTTCGATTGCCGACACGAAAGATGTGCGTGTCGACCGCGAACGTCTCCGCGCCGAACGCGACGTTCATCACGACGTTGGCGGTCTTGCGCCCGACGCCGGGCAGCTTCTCCAGCGCCTCGCGGCTGGCGGGGACTTGGCCGCCATGTTCGTCGACAAGGGCCTGCGACAAGGCGATGACGTTCTTGGCCTTGGTGTTGAACAGCCCGATCGTGCGGATGTGCTGCTTGAGCGCGTCGAGCCCCAGGTCGAGCATCTTCTGCGGCGTGTCGACCGTCGCGAACAGCGCGCGGGTCGCCTTGTTGACGCCCGCGTCGGTCGCCTGCGCCGAGAGCACGACCGCCACCAGCAGCGTGTAGTCGTTGACCGATTCCAGCTCGGTTTCAGGGTGCGGATTGGCTTCGGCGAGACGGCGGTAGAATTCGAGAATGTCGGCCTTCTTCAAAGCCCGAGCACCTCGGCCATTGCGTAGCGCCCCGGTGCGCGGCCAGCGAGCCACAGCGCGGCTTTCACCGCGCCGCGCGCGAAGATCGTGCGGTCGTCGGCGCGGTGGCCGATCTCGATCCGCTCGCCTTCGCCCGCGAAGATGACATTGTGGTCGCCGACCACCGATCCGCCACGTAAGCTCGCGAAACCAATGGTTCCTTCGCTGCGCGCGCCGACCAGCCCGGCGCGGCTGTCGACGCGGACCTCCGCGAGCCGGGTGTTGCGCCCCGCCGCCGCGGCCTCGCCGAGCAGCAGCGCGGTGCCGGAGGGGGCGTCGACCTTATGGCGGTGGTGCATCTCGGTGATTTCAATGTCCCAATCCGCGCCGAGCCGTGCCGCGGCCTCGCGCACCAGGACGCTCAACAGCGTCACGCCGAGCGAGGTATTGCCGGTCTGGAGCACCGCGACCGATTCCGCGGCGCGTTCGATCAACGTCTGGTGCGTCGCGAGCAGCCCGGTGGTGCCGATCACGATCGGCGTTCGCGCCGAAATTGCCGCCGTCAAATGCGATTCGAGCGCGGCCGGTGTCGAGAAATCGACCAGAACATCGGCCGCGTGCGCGACGGGGAACGGATCGCTGCCCGCATCGCCGCCGCCGGCAACCGTCACGCCCTCGGCGGCCGCGATCGTGGCGATCGCGCGGCCCATGCGACCGTTGCTGCCATAGATGCCGATGCTGGTCATGCTTGGTCACTCTGCCGGGGATTGTGTCGGACAAATCCCCTTCGCACGAAAGCGCGCGCGGCGGCAGGGGGAGGGCGGAGTTTTTCCGTACCGCTCCCCCGGTCCGGGCCGACGTTACAGCGCCAGATCGGGATGACGATCCGGCTTGACGCGCGTTGCGGCCGGCGCGGGCTGCGACGCGACATGGACGGCCGGCGGGGCGATCGTCAGTTGCAGCGTTTCGGCGGTCGCGGCCCATTCGCGTGCGAGCAGATCGGGCTGCGTGTTGAGCGGCGTGCCATAGTTGGGGACGATTGCTCGGATACGCTGTTGCCACGCCGGGGTCGCGAGCCGGTCGGCGAAGACCTTCTTGAGCAGGTCGAGCATGATCGACGGGGCGGTCGACGCGCCGGGCGATGCGCCGAGCAGCGCCGCGATCGAGCCGTCCTTCGCGGCGACGATCTCGGTGCCGAGCTTGAGCACGCCGCCCTTCTTCGGATCGCGCTTGATGATCTGCACGCGCTGCCCGGCCTGCCACAGCCGCCAGTCGTCATCCTTCGCGCCCGGCAGATATTCGCGCAGCGCGTTCATCCGATCGGCGTCATTCATGATGAGCTGCCCGGCGAGATATTCGACGAGGTCGAAATCGTCCCAGCCGACGGCGAGCATCGGGCGGAAGTTGTCGAGCGTCACCGACGCGGGCAGGTCGAAATACGAGCCTTGCTTCAGGAACTTGGTCGAGAAGGTCGCGAACGGGCCGAACAGCAATACCTGCTTGCCGTTCAGATAGCGCGTGTCGAGATGCGGGACCGACATCGGCGGCGATCCGGTCGCGGCCTTGCCATAGACCTTGGCGAGATGGCGCTTGGCCACCGCCGGATTTTCGGTGACGAGGAACGACCCGCCGACCGGGAAGCCGGCATAATCGTCCGCTTCCGGAATGCCCGACTTCTGCAGGATCGGCAGCGCGCCGCCGCCCGCCCCGGCGAAGACGAAGCGCGCGGTGATCACCTGCTCGCTGTCGTCCTTCATGCCGCGCGCGGTGACGCGCCACGTGCCGTCGGTGTTGCGCTCCAGCGAACGTACCTCGTGCCCGGTGGTGAGCGTGAAGTTTGGCCGCTTGCGGAGCGACGCGATATATTGCCGCGTCACCTCGCCCCAGTCGCAATCGGTGCCGAGCGGGGAGCGCGTCGCGGCGAGCTTCTGACCGGGGGCGCGGCCCTCCATCATCAGCGGCACCCACTCAGCGATCCGCGCGGGGTCGTTGGTGAATTCCATGCCCGAGAACAGCGGGCTTGCGCCGAGCGCCTCGTAGCGCTTGCGCAGGAAGGCGACATTCTCGTCACCCCAGACGAGGTTCATGTGCGGGGTGGAATTGATGAAGCTGCGCGGGTTGCCGAGCACCCCGGCCTTCACCTGCGACGACAGGAATTGGCGGGTGATCTGGAATTGTTCGTTGATCTCGATCGCCTTGGCGATCTCCACGCGGCCATCGGCGGCGTTGACCGGGGTATAGTTCAGCTCGCACAAGGCGGAATGGCCGGTGCCGGCGTTGTTCCAGCCGTTCGAGCTTTCGTCGGCGACGGTATCGAGCCGCTCGACCAAGTCGATCGACCAGCCGGGTTCGAGCTGGGTGAGCAGCACGCCCAGCGTCGCGCTCATGATCCCGCCGCCGATGAGCAGCACGTCGACCTTGCGCTCGGTCGCCGCGGCACGCGCGGTGGGCGCGAGCGCGGCCGTGCCGGCGGCGAGGCTGGCGCCTAGAAGGTTGCGGCGGGTGACGCCGGAAGTGGGCGGGTTGGTCTGCATCGGGGAGTCTTTCCGCTATGACGACAGGCCCCCGACCCGTTCGCGTCGGGAGATCATCGCTCGTGATCGTTTCGGGCGCAGCGCAGCGCCGTGCGGGCGAGCGCAACCGAAGGAAATCCTCACCCAAAATGGATCGTTCGGAAGGGCAAATGGCACCGGCGCCTGCGCCGCGCAAGGCTTGTGGGCGTGACAAGGTGTGCCAGGGGCGGCCCTAGATGGCAGGAGTTTCGGTCATCGAGGTTACCCGGTGCCTACCGTCATCCCCGCGACCTTCGTCATTCCGGCGACCTTCGTCATTCCCGCGAAGGCGGGAATCCATAACCTCTGACGTCCCGACCCTTGCGAAGACCTGCGCGTCTGGATCCCCGCCTTCGCGGGGATGACGAAGGGCGGGAATGACGAAGGGTGGGGATGACGAAGGGTGGGTGGGGAAGGGTGGGTGGGGAAGGGCGGGGAGGGTTGTGTACCCACCCCGCCCGAGCGCCCGGTCAATTCACCGACAGCGCCAGCTTGCCGTCGCCCTCGTCGACATGGACGGTCGCGCCGTCCTTCACCTCGCCGCGCAGGATCAGCTCGGCGAGCGGGTCCTGCAGGTGGCGCTGCACCGCACGCTTGAGCGGGCGCGCGCCATAGACCGGGTCGTACCCCACACGCCCGAGCCACGCACGCGCGGCATCAGTGAGGTCGAGCGTGACCTTGCGATCCGCCAGCAGCTTGCCGACGCGCCCGACCTGTATGTCGACGATCGGCCCCATGTGCGCCTGCCCCAGCCGGTGGAACAGGATGATCTCGTCCAGCCGGTTGAGGAACTCCGGCCGGAAGTGCGCGCGCACCACCTCCATCACCTGCGGCTCGACGCTCTCCACCGGCGCATCGTCGGGCATGTTCGCCAGATACTGGCTGCCGAGGTTCGAGGTCAGGATGATGAGCGTGTTCGAGAAATCGACCGTGCGCCCCTGACCATCGGTCAGCCGGCCGTCGTCGAGCACCTGAAGCAACACGTTGAACACGTCGCCATGCGCCTTCTCGACCTCGTCGAACAGCACGACCTGATAGGGGCGACGCCGCACCGCCTCGGTCAGCACGCCGCCTTCCTCATAGCCGACATAGCCCGGCGGGGCACCGATCAGCCGCGCGACGGCGTGCTTCTCCATGAACTCGCTCATGTCGATCCGCACCATCGCGCTGGGATCGTCGAACAGGAATTCGGCGAGCGCCTTGGTCAGCTCAGTCTTGCCGACGCCGGTCGGCCCGAGGAACAGGAAGCTGCCCAGCGGCCGGTTCGGGTCCTGCAACCCGGCGCGCGCGCGGCGCACCGCGGTGGAGACGGCGCGCACCGCATCGGCCTGACCGATCACGCGCTTGCCGAGCACTTCCTCCATGCGCAGCAGCTTCTCGCGCTCGCCCTCCAGCATCCGGTCGACCGGCACGCCGGTCCAGCGGCTGACGACGCCAGCGATGTCATCGGCGGTCACTTCCTCGCGCAGCATCGCGCCCTGCGTGGTCGCCTGCGCATCGGCCAGCTGCTTCTCCAGCGCGGGGATGCGCCCGTAGGACAGCTCGCCTGCCTTGGCGAGATCGCCCTGCCGTTGCGCCTGTTCGAGTTCGAGCCGCGCGGCGTCGAGCTGTTCCTTCAGCTTCGCCTCGCCCGCGATCTTGTCCTTCTCGGCCTGCCAGCGCGTCGTCAGCTCGGCGGATTGCTGTTCGAGATTGGCGAGTTCGCCTTCCAGTGTGTCGAGCCGGTCGAGCGATGCGGCATCGGTCTCACGCTTCAGTCCCTCGCGCTCGATCTTGAGCCGCAGGATGCGGCGGTCGAGCGTCTCGATTTCCTCGGGTTTGCTCTCCACCTCCATGCGCAGCCGGCTCGCGGCCTCGTCCATGAGGTCGATTGCCTTGTCGGGGAGGAAGCGATCGGTGATGTAGCGGTTGCTGAGCGTCGCCGCCGACACCAGCGCACCGTCGGTGATCCGCACGCCATGGTGCAGCTCGTACTTCTCCTTGAGCCCGCGCAGGATGCTGATCGTATCCTCGACGGTCGGCTCGCCGACGAACACCGGCTGGAAGCGGCGTTGCAGCGCCGGGTCCTTCTCGACGTGCTTGCGATATTCGTCGAGCGTGGTCGCGCCGACGCAATGCAGCTCACCGCGCGCCAGCGCGGGCTTGAGCAGATTGCCGGCGTCCATCGCGCCCTCGGACTTGCCCGCGCCGATCAGCGTGTGCATCTCGTCGATGAACAGGATGATGTCGCCATCGGCCTGCTTGACCTCGTCGATGACGCCCTTCAGCCGCTCCTCGAACTCGCCGCGATATTTCGCGCCCGCGATCAGCGCGCCCATGTCGAGCGCCATCAGCGTCTTGTCCTTGAGCCCGTCGGGGACGTCACCGTTGGCGATGCGCAGCGCCAGGCCCTCGACGATCGCGGTTTTGCCGACGCCCGGCTCGCCGATCAGCACCGGATTGTTCTTGGTGCGGCGCGCGAGCACCTGGATCGTGCGACGGATTTCCTCGTCGCGGCCGATCACCGGGTCGAGCTTGCCGTCACGCGCCGCCTGCGTCAGGTCGCGCGCGAACTTCTTGAGCGCGTCGTAGCGGTCCTCGGCGCTGGCGGTGTCGGCGGTGCGCCCGCCGCGCAATTGCGTGATGGCGGCATTGAGTGCCTCCGGCGAGGCATTGGCGGTCTTGAGCGCCTTGCCGGCCGCGGTGTTGAGGCTGAGCGCGAGCGCGACCAGCAGCCGCTCGACCGTGACATAGGAATCGCCCGACTTCTGGGCGATCTGCTCGGCCTGATCGAGCACGCGCACCGCATCCGCCGACAGGCCCGGCTGGTTCTGCGCGCCCGAGCCGCTGACCGCGGGGATCTTGGCGAGCGCGGCGTCAACTTCGCTCACCGCGCGGCGTGCGTCGCCGCCCGCAGCGGTGATGAGCCCGGCAGCCATGCCCTGCTCGTCTTCCAGCAGCGCCTTGAGCAGATGCTCGGGCGCGATCTGCTGATGGTTCATGCGCAACGCAACGGTTTGCGCGGATTGGAGGAAGCCGCGTGCGCGGTCGGTGAATTTCTCTAGGTTCATCTGTAAGCCCTGTTTCTCTTGGGTGTCAGATGGTGTTGCCTTTGGGCAACACAAGGGGGTGGGTTGCGCCACCGAAGCTAGGGTGGCACCGCGACCCCCGCAAGCATGGAGGCAGAAGTGGCGCGTCGTGTTCTGGTGACCGGGGGCTGTGGGTTCGTGGGGCGCCATCTGGTCGCCAGGCTGGCCGCGGAGGGCGGCAACGAGGTCTGGATCATCGACGATCTGTCGACCGGCAAGGCGCCGGCCGACTGGGAGGTGCCGCAGCTTCGCCATGTCGGCGATGAGGACGGCGTGGCATTCCACGAGGTCGTCGGGCACGATGCGGTGGTGCGGTTCATCCGCGCCGATTTCGTCGCGGTGGCGCAGGCCGAACTGGGGATGACGCCATCGCTGGGGTTGGCGAAGCTGCCCGCGTTCGACGAAGTCTATCACCTCGCCAGCGTGGTCGGCGGGCGCAACGTGATCGACAACGATCCGCTGGCGGTCGGGATCGATCTGGCGATCGACAGCACCTTCTTCCTGTGGTCGGCGAAGGTCGCGCGGCCGGCGCGCATCCTCTACGCCTCGTCCAGCGCGGCCTATCCGATCGACCTGCAGGAAGCTGGCGAGAGCCGCGCGCTGTGCGAGGACGATATCTCGTTCGAGAAGCGGCTGGGGCTGCCCGATTATACCTATGGCTGGAGCAAGCTGACCGGCGAGTATCTCGGGCGGATCGCGCATGAGAAATACGGGCTGAGCGTCGGCGTGGTGCGGCCGTTCTCGGGCTATGGCGAGGATCAGGACGTGGTCTATCCGTTCCCGGCGATCGCGCTGCGGGTCGCGGCGCGGCGCGACCCGGTGCGGGTGTGGGGATCGGGGCACCAGACGCGCGACTTCGTGCATATCGACGATGCGTGCGCGGCGTGCCTGCTGGTGTGTCGCGGAGTGAGCGACGCGCGGGCGTTCAACATCGGATCGGGGAAGGCGACCAGCTTCCTCGACCTCGCGGCGCGGATGGTTGCGATCGAGGGCTATGACGCGCCGGTGCTGGGGACCGAGGGCAAGCCGGTCGGGGTCGCGGAACGCTATTCGGACGCGTCGCGGATCAGGGACGAATTGGGGTGGGTGCAGACGATCCCGCTCGACGAAGGCATCGGACGCGCGCTCGATTATGCGCGCGGACGGCTGGCGCGCGGGGTGGAGCCGGAAATGTAAACGCTTATCCACGTCGCCCCTGCGCAGGCAGGGGCCCATGTCTATATCGTCAGTGAAAGAGGTCGACACATAGGCCGACCGTCATGTGTCAATCTCTCCACATCATTCGGCAGAGATGGGCCTATGCCTGCGCAGGGGCGACGGCTGATAACAGGTTAGCTCAGCCACGTCTTGTCGCGCAGGTTGAGGTTGTCCATCCGCCGCGCCGCGAGCCGCGGGCCGAGGAAGCGGTAGAAGTACCAGTCCTTCGCGGCCGCGGGGGTGAAATGGTAGAGCAGCCGCTCCGTGACCGTCCAGTTCACGGCGCTGCGGTCCGCGCGGCGGGGCGACGGCACGCACCACAGGTCGAACGGATAGACGATCCGGCCGTGCTTGCCGACGCGCTGCATGATCTCGTGATCCTCCAGCACGTACCGCCACCACCGTTCGCCATAGCCGCCGGCGGCGCGCAGCGCGTCGGTGCGGAACGTCTGGCCATAGCCGCCGGTGTGCGTCTGTCGCGGCCATAGCCGGCTGACGCATTGGATGTGGCGTCGCTTACGCAAGGCGGCCGCGGCGTCGTCGGCCGGCACGTCGGTGGCCATTACCGCCACGACCGCCGGCGCGAAGGCGGCCTCGGCGGTGGCGAGATAATGCGGCGGGTAGATCGTGTCGGCATCGCCGAACGCGACGAACGGCGTCGTCACCGCCGCGAGGCCGCGTTCCAGTGCATGAATCTTGCCCGGGCGAGGCTCGTGCAAATGCACCACGTCGACATCGGCCAGCGTCGCGCCGATGTCGCGCGCAAGTGCCGCCGACGTATCGGTCGAACCATTGTCGACCAGCACCAGCCGGAACGGTCGCAACGTCTGCGCCGCGAGGCTCTGGAGCGTCGCGGGCAGATAGTCGGCCTCGTTGTAGTAAGGGATGACGAACGACCAGTTCACCGAAGCATCCCCGCGAGCACCTGACAGGCCGCGACGCTGCTATCCAGCCCATGTGTCGCCACCGCGTGCCGCCGCGCCGCCGCGCCCATCGCCGCGATCCGCGCCGGATCGTCGAGCAGCGCGGCGGTCGCGGCGGCGAAGCTGGCACGGTCGACGCGCAATCCGCAGTCGGGGGGGATGACGTCATCGCCCATGCGCGTGCCGAAACCGACCACCGGCTTCCCGCATGCCATCGCCTCGACGATCGCACGCGGGAAATAGTCGCGGCGACCGGCGTGGAAATAGACGTGCGATTGGTGGAGCAGGCCGGGGACGTCGCGATGCGGCACGTGCCCAAGCCAGTCGATCATGGGATAGCGTTTCGCCAGCGCCGCTGCATCCGGCCCGCCACCGGCCACCGCGACGCGGTAACGCTGCGACAGCGCGCCGACCTCGTCGAAGCTCTTCCACCGCGACAGCCGGCTGACCGCGATCACGTCCCAGCGGGCCGGGCGCGCTTCGGGATGGAACAGATCGGTGTCGATCGCCTTGGGCAGCCGCAGCATGCGGGTGCGCGGGATCGGCGTGCGCCAGAAGAAGCGCGGATGGGCCAGCGCATCTTCTTGAAACGCCGATTCGGGGAAGACCATCTTCGCGTGCGGCAGCAACCGGCTCCAGTAGTCACCGCCGATGATGACCGCATAGCGCCGCGCGTCCGGCTTCAGCAGCCGGTCGTACAGATGATAGCCGATCCCGCCGTTGGTGCCGATCACGACGAACAGCGCGTCGCTCGCGGCGCGTGCCGCCGCCAGCATCGCGGCGCTGACATGTTCGCGCGGCGCGCGGCGCGGATTGTCGGCGCCGAACAGCCGAATGGTGTAGCGCGTGCCGGCATCGCCCGCCGCCTCAACCACCTGCGGTGTGCGCCCTATCCCCCATAACTCGACTTCCACCCCCATCGCCGATAATATAGCGGGCATCCGACGATCGCGATTGTTCCACGCCAGCCATTCGGCCTGGTCGGCGACGCTGACGTAGGTGGGATAGCTGAGGATGAAGATGATACGCGTCATGCAGTGGTCGCTGGTAGCCGGTTCGCGGGCTCCTGCCCAGCACGCGGGAGCGCACGCATGATCGCGCCCTTCAACGACGACGGTCCGCGCATTTCGTGCCTGATGGTCACCGCCAATCGCCGCAAGCTGGCGGAGCGGTCGATCAATTGTTTCCTTGCGCAGGATTACCCCAATCGCGAGATGGTGATCGTCGACGACGGCGAGGAGGATTACACGCCGATCCTCGCCGCAATTCCGCCCGAGCGGCTGATCCACCACCGGCTGGTCAAGGATCCGGCGCGCACGCTGGGCGACCTGCGCAACCTGTCGCTCGACATCGCGCGCGGTGCGTTGATGTCGCATTGGGACGATGACGACTGGTTCGACCCGGAACGTCTGTCGCGCCAGCAGCAGGTGCTGGGGGGCAAGGCGGCGTGCTGGACCACCGCGACGCTCGTCCATCTCGACGATCCGGCGTGGCTGGAGCGGCCGTATGTCGGTTACATCCAGGGCGGTGCGCCGAGCACGATCCTGCACGTTCGCGACGACAGCATCCGTTATCCCTCCGAGCGCAAGGGCGAGGACAGCACCTTCCGCGACGCATGGGTGAAGCGCGGCGTCGTGACGATGGGGGCCGAATGGGCCGGGCTGCTGATCCGCTGTTTCCACGGCAGCAATACGTGGGAACGCAACCACTTCACCCGGCGGGTGGCGCTGCGCCCGCAGCACGTCATCGAGTGGAACATCCGCAAGCTGTTCGGCGCCACCGCCAATTACTCGCAATTCCGCCTGACGCCGCGGCAGCAGGCGTCGTTCGACGCCTTCTACGCGGAATCGCGCGCGCTCGGTATCTTCTGACGCGTCACAGCGATGCTGGAGCACCGTCTCGAACGCTGGCGCACGCTGGCGGAAAGCTCGGGCGCGAAGGTCGCGGGCAAGGTGGCGCGGATCGCCTTCTTCGTCGGCATGATCGCGTGGATGGTGTTGAAGGTCCGCGCGATCGGCTGGCGCGACGTGGTCGCCAGCCTGCCGGTCAATCCGTTATTCTACATCCTGTTCGTCATAGGCTTCCTGATCCTGCCGGCGTCGGAGATCGCGGTGTTCCGCACGATCTTCGCGCGACCGCTGCCCGGCGGCTTTCCGATCTATATCCGCAAGCGCATCCTCAACAGTGCGCTGGTCGGTTATTCGGGTGAGCTATATCTATTCGTCTGGCTGCGACGCACCATCGGCCTGTCCAAGAGGACGATCGCGATCGGGCTGAAGGACAATGCGATCCTGTCCGCGCTCGCCTCCGGGGGCGTGACGCTGATGCTGCTGATCGCTTTTGCGCTGGCGGGTGACGCGCGGCGCATCGCCAAATGGCTGGATCCCGGTCCGGCACTGCTGATCGCCGGTGTGTTGGGGACGATCTTCGTCGCGCCCCTGTTGTTTCGCCTGCGCCGGCAATTGATCGCGATGCCCGCGCGCCGGATGGCGCAGGTCATGGCGATCCACAGCGCGCGGATCGTCGCCACCGTCCTGTTGCAGGCGACGCAATGGGCGGTCGTGTTGCCGCAGGAGCCGTGGAGCGTCTGGCTGGTGTTCCTGACCGCACAGATGGTGATCTCGCGATTGCCGGTGATCCCGAACCGCGACCTGCTGTTCCTCAGTGCCGCGCTGGAAATGAGCGGGACGATCCACGGCCCGCGCGAGGCGATGGCGGGGTTGCTGCTCGCAGGCGGCGCGCTGACGCAGGGGAGCAATCTGGTCTTCTACCTGCTGACGTCGCTGTCGAAGCAGCCGCCGGTGGTGGAGGGTGCCGACGTCATCGAGGCGGAGGAGCCGGACGGCGACAAGATCGCGGGATTGCCGTGAACGCTCCCGTCATTCCCGCGCAGGCGGGAATCCAGACGCGCAGGTTTTCGCAAGGGTCACAAACGTCAGAGGTTCTGGATTCCCGCCTTCGCGGGAATGACGAAGGATGGCGTCACCGCTCCACCGTCGCCACATCGGCGCGCGACCAGCCGCCGCCCATCGCCTGATACAATGCGACATAGCTGTTGAGCCGATCGGCGCGCGCCTGCGCCAGCGACAGTTCGGCGGTCAGTAGCGTGCGTTGTGCATCTAGCTGCTCGATATAGCTGGAATAGCCCGCACGGTAGCGGTTGGTGGCGTTCTGGAGCGCGCCGCGCGACGCCGCGACCTGCTCCGACAGCGCCTGCGCCTGCTCGCCGGTGCGGCGCACGCCGGCCAGCGCATCCTCGACCTCGCGGAACGCGGTCAGCGCGGTGCGGCGATACGCGAACGCGGCCTGATCGCGCCGCGCGGTCGCGCCGCGTTCCTGCGCGCGCAGCCGCCCGCCGTCGAAGATCGGGCCGAGGATGCTGGCGCCGAGCGAGAACACCAGCTCCGGCTGCGCGAGCGCGGTCGAGAGGACGAGGTTCGCCGCGCCGGTCAGCGAGAGATTCGGGAGCATCGCCGCACGCTGGCTGTCGAGCGAGCGGTCGGCGGCGACCAGCGTCTGTTCGGCCTGAAACAGGTCGGGGCGGCGGCGGAGCAGGTCGGCGGGCAGTCCGTCGGGGATCGCCGGGGTGGCGAGCCGCTCGAGCGTCACCCCGCGGTCGATCGCGCGCGGCACGTCGCCGGTCAGCAGCGCCAGCGCATTTTCGGC
The DNA here is from genome assembly GCA_036946405.1 of Sphingomonas phyllosphaerae. Taxonomy (NCBI): domain Bacteria; kingdom Pseudomonadati; phylum Pseudomonadota; class Alphaproteobacteria; order Sphingomonadales; family Sphingomonadaceae; genus Sphingomonas; species Sphingomonas phyllosphaerae. The sequence continues at coordinate 1,647,215 of JAQIJC010000001.1, forward strand.
GCGGGTGATCGCGAGTTCGGCGGTGGGGACGAGCTGCGCGGTGCTGGCATATTCGGCCTGCGCCTGCCGGTATTCGAGCCGCGAGGTATAGCCGGCCTCGAAGCGCCGCTGCGCGATCCGCAGCGCCTCGGCGCGCGCCGCGAGCGTATCGCGCGCGATCGCCAGCCGATGGTCGAGCGCGCGCAAGGTGATGTAGCCCTGCGCGGTGGTGGCCGCGACCGCGAGCCGCACCGTATCCGCCGCCGCTTCGGTGGCGAGCAGTTGCGCGCGCGCCGCGCGGGTCGCCTGCCGCAGGCGCCCGAACAGGTCGAGATCGTAGCTGAGCGTCAACCCCGGCTGCACCGCGGCCGAGCGCGCGGTGGTGCCGAGCGCGCTGATCTGCTGCCCCTGCGTCTCGGGCACCGCGCCGCCGACCTGCGGGAGCAATTGCGCGCGCGCCAGTGCCTCGGCGGCGCGCGCTTCCTCGACGCGCGCGGCGGCGGTCTGGATGTCGAGATTGTTGGCCAGCGCCCTGTCCACCAGCGCGGTCAGCACCGGGTCGCCGAACCCCTGCCACCAGCCGGCCTGTACCGGGCCACCGACCGGCAAAGCGTTGCGCCACGCCGGGGGCGGCACGACTGCCGCGCTCTCCGGCGCGGCGCGGCGCGCGCCCGGCAGGGCGCAGCCTGCCAGCAACAGCGGGAGTAACAGCGCGCGGGTCCTGCTCATTGCGGGCTCGGCACACCATCGGTGTCGACCCGCGCCTGCACCGACATGCCGGGGCGCAGCCGCTCGGCGAGCCGCTGGCCGGGGTCGACGCGGATGCGCACCGCGATCCGCTGCGGCACCTTGGTGAAATTGCCGGTGGCGTTGTCGGACTTGAGCACCGCGAACTCGCTGCCGGCGGCGGGCGAGATCCGCTCGACGCGGCCCGTGAGCCGCGCGTTGGCGAGCGCGTCGACGGTGAAGCTGGCGCGCTGCCCGACCGAGATCCGCGCGGTCTGCGCTTCCTTGAAATTGGCGATCACCCACGTTTCGGGCGGCACGAGGAACATCAGTTGCGATCCGGCGGTCACATATTGCCCGACGCGCACCCCGACTTCGCTCAGTCGGCCCGCTTCCGGGGCGCGGATCACGGTGTTGGCGAAGTCGATCCTCGCGAGGCGCAGCGCGGCGCGCGCGCCCGACACGCCGGCCTGCTGGCCGCCGCGCCCGACCTCGACGGTGCGGATGTCCTGTCGCGCGATCTCCTGCGCGGCCTCGGCCTGATTCAGCTGCGCCTGCGCCTGTCGCAGCGCGGCGAGGGTCTGGTCGCGTTCGCGCAACGACACCGAGCCGTCAGTGACGAGATCGTTGACGCGGTTCATGTCGGCCTGTGCGCGCATCAGCTGCGCGCGGGCGTTGGCGACCGCCGCACCCTGCGCGCCGAACGACGCCTGTCGGCTGGCGGCGGTCTGGGTGGCGTTGGCGAGCGTCGCCTGCGCGGTCTCGACCTGCGCCTGCGCCTGTTCGACGCGCTGCGCGTAGATACGGTCGTCGATCGTGACGAGCGGCTGGCCGGCCTTCACATTCTCGAAGTCACGGACCAGCACGCGGGTGACGTAGCCCGACACCTGCGGGGCGATCACCGTCGTGCGGCCGCGGACATAGGCATTGTCGGTCGACTCGTACGCGGTGGTGAACGGCCATACCCGCCATGCAGCGAGCACCGCAGCGATCCCGGCGACCGCGAGCAGCAGGATCAGCGCGACCGCGGTGCGCGACAGCGCGGGCGGGCGCCACCCGGATCCGGCGGGCGGGGCAGGGGCCGCGGCGGCGGCGTCTTCGGCCAATTTCTCCTCGGTGACGGGGTCGGGGGCAACGGGGGAACGACTATCGGTCATGCGGTGGCCTGAACGCGCGCGCGCCACGAACGGCGCAGCAGGAGGAACAGAAGATAGAAGAAGGTGAGCGCCGCGAGCACCGCGATCAACCGGAACATGTCGTCATAGGCGAGCACGTTCGCCTCGCGCGTCGCGGCTTGCGACAGCAGCGCGCCGCCCTCGGCGCTGCGCAGCGTCGGATCGCCGACGACGCGTGCGACGCCACTCGCGCCCGACTGGAGGCGGGCCTGGACGATCGGGTCGGTCGGGTCGATCGCCTGCACCAGCGCGGCGCTGTTCGCCTTCTCGCGGACCACCTGGTACGTGCCGAGGATCGCGGTGCCGGCGAGCCCGCCGATCGAGTTGAGCACGCCGAACAGCGCGAGGAAGCTGATGACGTGTCCGGCGCCTTGTTGCAGCGCGCGCGTCATCCCGAACAACAGCGACGGACCGAGGAAGAAGGCGCCGGCGAAGGCGATCGTCGCCTGCGTCGCGTAAAGTTGTGGCGCGCGCGTCAGGCTGGTCGAATAGGAATCGACCCATGCGGCGATCGCGACGAGCCCGATCGCGAGCATCACCGGATGTGCGAGCTTGGTCGGGTCGAGCGTGATCGCGCTGATGACGAACCCCGCGACGGTGGCGAGGAAGATGATCGTGAAGAACGGCACCAATTGGTCGTTGTTCTGCCCGAGCACGGTCAGCAGCCCGACCGCGCCATAGGTCTGTTCGGACAGCACGATCCGCGCCATCAACGTCACGACCGCGAAGCGGATGATGTCGGCGCTGCCGAGCCAACGCGTGTTGAGCAACGGATTGGCGCGGTGATGCTCGATGATGAGCGCTGCCGCCAGCATCGGGATCGCGCCGAGCAGCGCCCAGCCGATCCACGCCGATTGCGTCCACCAGACGTAGCGCCCGAGCCCGAGCACCGCCGCGAACAGCCCCATCGACCCGGCGAACAAGGCGAAGGTGACGAAGTCGAGCTTCTCGAACGCCTTCTGCCGCGTCGTCGGCGGCAGGCGGAAGGCGAGGACGGCGGCGAGGCTGAGCGCCGACAGACCGAGCTCGAACAGATAGAGCGTCCGCCACTGGCTCATCGACAGCAATTCGGGCGAGAACAATCGCGCGAGCGGGGTGGCGAGCTGCGGGATGCCGATCCCCAGCACGATCGCGCGCAGCCGCCATTTGGCGGGGAACGCCTGCATCAGATAGTAGAGCGCGAAGGTGTTGAGCGCTGCGCCAGCCATGCCACTGGCGCCGCGCACCAGCACCGCCGACCAGAAATCGCGCACGAACAAATGCCCGAGCGTCAGCAGCAGGTACAGCGACAGGAAGATGATCGCAAACGGCCGCAGCCCGAATTGCTGGCGGAACTTGATGAGCAGCAGGTTGATGCTGACGTTGGTCATCACATAGACCGTCGGCAGCCACGCGATCTCGGCCGGATCGAGCCCGAGCGCGCCCGCCAGCGTGAAGGTGTTCGCGCTGACCAGGGCATTGCCGAAGCCGCTGGTCAGCCCGACGAGAATCGCGACCAAAGCATAGGCGAGCTTGCGGCGGCGCGGGTGGTCGGGCGAGCCCGGCGAGCCGGGCATGACCGGACGCTCGTGGGGGGCATAGTCCCAGCGTTCCTCGGCGAGGACGGTGCGGAGGCGGGTGAGGAGCGCCATTTCAATTACATGCCTGCGGTTGCGGGCGCTGTCATGAGGGGTGGGCAAGTCCTCGTGCCTTGAGCACGTCGCCCGCCGATTTGCGCGACGTCCACCCCGGCGAAGGCCGGGGCCCAGTTGAGGGACTGCGCCGGATAACCAGGTACGCTGCGTGACTGGACCCCGGCGTTCGCCGGGGTGGCGGCAAATGGTTGTGCCTCAGCGTTCGCCATCAGGGTCATACCGGCGGAGAGAGACATGGGCCCCGGCCTGCGCAGCGGCGACGGTGGGGGGGGCCAGGCGTCACTCCACCCAGTCGAGGCCGAGATCGCGGTAGACGCCGCGGTCCTCGTCCCAGCCGGGCTTGACCTTCACGTGCAGGTATAGATGCACCGGGCGGTCGAGCAGCACCGCCAGCTCGGCGCGTGCCTTCGCGCCGATCTCCCTGATCCGCGCGCCGCCCTTGCCGAGCACGATCGCGCGCTGCGAGGTGCGTTCGACCATGATCTGCTGGTGGATTTCGGTCGAGCCGTCCGCGCGGTCGGTAAACTTCTCGGTCTCGACGACGCTGGCGTAGGGCAGCTCGGCGTGGAGTTGCAGGTACAATTGCTCGCGCGTCACCTCGGCGGCCATCGCGCGCTCGGTCGCGTCGGAGACGTGATCCTCGGGATAATGCCACGGCGCGGCGGGCAGCGCCTTGGCCAGCTCGCGCTTGAAATGCGCGACGCCGTCGCCGGTCTGCGCGGAGATGAAGAACGTCTCCGCGAACGGTAGCAGCGCGTTGAGCTTCTCCGCGTGAAGCAGCAACTTGGGCTTGTCGGCGAGGTCGACCTTGTTGAGCACGAGATAGATCGGCTCGGGCCGGCCCTTCAGCGCCTCGGCGATCTCGGTCACCTTGGGGCCGAGCCCGCCCTTGCCGTCGACGACCAGCGCGATCACGTCCGCGCCCTCGGTCCCGCCCCATGCCGCCGACACCATCGCGCGGTCGAAGCGGCGCTTCGGCTCGAAAATGCCGGGCGTGTCGACCAGCAGCAGCTGCGTATCGCCTTCGATCGCCACGCCCATCAGCCGGGTGCGCGTCGTCTGCGCCTTGGGGCTGACGATCGCGACCTTCTGCCCGACCAACGCATTGACCAGCGTCGACTTTCCGGCGTTCGGCGCGCCGACCACCGCGACGAGGCCGCAATGTTGCGCCCCCGCGTCGGACGCCGAATGTTGCGAATGTTGAGACGCTGGCGCGTTGGATTCCGGAGGCGCGTTTTCTTCAGGATCGGTCATTCGCCCGCAATGACACTCTTCAGCCGCGAGAAGAAGCCCTGGCTCTGCGGGCATTCCTCGCCGGTCTCGGTTTCGCGGAACTCCTCCAGCAAGGCACGCTGGCGCGTGCTGAGCTTGGTCGGGGTCTCGACGTCGATCTGGATGACCAGATCGCCGTGGCCGCGGCCTTGCAGCACCGGCATCCCGGCACCGCGCTGGCGGAGCTGCTTGCCCGACTGGATGCCGGCCGGGATCTTCACCTCGTGGCGCTTGCCGTCGAGCCCGGGGATCGACATCGTCCCGCCGAGCGCGGCGGTGGTGAAGCTGATCGGCGCGCGCGCGAACAACGTCGTGCCCTCGCGCTCGAACAGCGCGTGCCGCTTGACGTGGAGGAAGATGTAGAGGTCGCCGGCCGGTGCGCCGCGCGCGCCCGCCTCGCCCTCGCCGGTCAGCCGGACGCGCGTGCCTTCGTCGACGCCGGGCGGCACCGAGACGGCGAGCGTCTTGGTCTTCTCGACGCGACCCTCGCCGCGGCAATCGCCGCACGGATCGGTGATGACCTGCCCCGAGCCGTGGCAGAGCGGACAGGCGCGCTCGACCACGAAAAAGCCCTGCTGCGCGCGCACCTTGCCGTGGCCGTGGCAATGCTGGCAGGTGTGCGCGTGCGTGCCGGGCTTCGATCCGGTGCCGTGGCAGGTGTCGCAGGGCGCGGAGATATCGACGGTGATCTCCGTCTCCTTGCCATGGAACGCCTCTTCCAGCGTGATCTCCATGTCGTAGCGCAGGTCGGCGCCGCGGCGCGTCTGCTGCCGCCCCCCGCCGCGCTGGCCGCCCATGAATTCGCCGAACACGCTTTCGAAGATATCGGAGAAGCCGCCGAAATCCTGCGCCTGATGCCCGCCGCCACCGTTGCGGAACGCGGCATGGCCGAAGCGATCATAGGCCGCGCGCTTCTGCGGGTCCTTGAGGCAATCGTACGCCTCGCTGACCGCCTTGAACTTCGCCTCGGAGTCCTTGCACCCGGCGTTCTTGTCGGGGTGGTACTTCATCGCGAGCTTGCGGTACGACGATTTGATCGTCGCCGCATCGGCGGTGCGCTCGCATTCGAGCAGCTCGTAATAGTCGATTTCGGTCATGCTGGCACTTCTAGCCCTCTCCCCTGTGGGGAGAGGGTTGGGTGAGGGGCGGCCACGCACGCTATCGCCTGTTGCATGACCACCCTGCCTCACTACCCCTCACCCCGACCCTCTCCCCGCAGGGGAGAGGGAGGGCGTTTCATTACTTCTGCTCGTCGACTTCCGAGAATTCGGCGTCGACCACGTCGTCCTTCTTGGCCTCTTCGGCACCCGCCTCGCCCTGCGGCGCGGCATCGGCCTGCTGCTGCTTCTCGTAGATCGCCTGACCGAGCTTCATCGCGACCTGCGCCAGCGCCTGGCTCTTCTCGTTCATCTGCTCCGGGTCACCGCCCTCGACCGCTGCCTTGGCCGCGTCGATCGCCGACTGGATCTCGCCCTTCAGCGATTCGTCGACCTTGTCGCCATTGTCGGCGAGCTGACGCTCGGTGGTGTGGATCAGCGATTCGGCGTTGTTCTTCGCCTCGGCCGCCGCCCGGCGCTTCTTGTCCTCCTCGGCGAACGATTCGGCGTCGCGGACCATCTTGTCGATGTCGGCGTCCGACAGGCCACCCGAGGCCTGGATGCGGATCTGCTGCTCCTTGCCGGTGCCCTTGTCCTTGGCGGACACGTTCACGATGCCGTTGGCGTCGATGTCGAAGGTCACCTCGATCTGCGGCACGCCGCGCGGGGCGGGGGGGATGCCGAGCAGGTCGAACTGGCCGAGCAGCTTGTTGTCCGCCGCCATCTCGCGCTCGCCCTGAAAGACGCGGATCGTCACCGCCTGCTGATTGTCATCGGCAGTCGAATAGGTCTGCGACTTCTTGGTCGGGATCGTGGTGTTGCGGTCGATCATGCGCGTGAACACGCCGCCCAGCGTCTCGATGCCCAGCGACAGCGGGGTCACGTCGAGCAGCAGCACGTCCTTGACGTCGCCCTGCAGCACGCCGGCCTGAATGGCGGCGCCCATCGCGACGACCTCGTCCGGGTTGACGCCGGTGTGCGGGTCCTTGCCGAAGAACTGCTTCACGACCTCACGGACGCGCGGCATGCGGGTCATGCCGCCGACGAGCACCACTTCGCTGATCTCGCTGGCCGACACGCCGGCATCCGCCAGCGCCTTCTTGCACGGATCGAGCGTGCGCTTGATGAGATCCTCGACCAGCCGCTCCAGATCGGCGCGGGTGATCGTCTTCACCAGATGCTTCGGGCCGTTCTGGTCGGCGGTGATGAACGGCAGGTTGACCTCGGTCGACGCCGCCGAGGACAGCTCGATCTTCGCCTTCTCGGCGGCTTCCTTCAGCCGCTGCAGCGCGAGCTTGTCCTTGGCGAGGTCGATGCCCTCATCCTTCTTGAAGCCCTCGGCCAGATATTCGACGATCTTGTTGTCGAAATCCTCGCCGCCCAGGAAGGTGTCACCGTTGGTGGCCTTCACCTCGAACACGCCGTCGCCGATCTCGAGGATCGAGACGTCGAACGTGCCGCCGCCGAGGTCATAGACCGCGATCGTCTTGCCGTCCTGCTTGTCGAGGCCATAGGCCAGCGCCGCCGCGGTCGGCTCGTTGATGATGCGCAGCACTTCCAGCCCGGCGATCTGCCCGGCGTCCTTGGTCGCCTGACGCTGCGCGTCGTTGAAGTATGCGGGCACGGTGATGACCGCCTGCGTGACCGTCTCGCCGAGATACGATTCGGCGGTTTCCTTCATCTTCTGGAGCGTGAAGGCGCTGATCTGCGACGGGCTGTATTCCTTGCCGCCCGCGCTGACCCAGGCGTCGCCATTGCTGCCGCGCACGATCTTGTACGGGACCAGCTCGGTATCCTTCTTGGTGACCGGATCGTCGAAGCGGCGGCCGATCAGGCGCTTCACCGCGAAGATCGTGTTGTCGCCATTGGTGACGGCCTGACGCTTGGCGGGCTGCCCGATCAGTCGCTCGCCATCCTTGGCGAAGGCGACGATCGACGGCGTGGTGCGCGCGCCTTCCGCATTCTCGATAACCTTGGCCTTGCCGCCTTCCATCACGGCCACGCACGAATTGGTGGTGCCGAGGTCGATACCGATAACTTTTGCCATGAGTGCTTTACCTAGCCCCTGCATATTTGTGACTTCATCGCCGCCACGCCCCGTTACGGCAGCGCAACCGCGTGTGACGAAGGGCGATATAGGTGGCGTGATCCGGCCCGCAAGATTGCCGCGCGATGTCGGCGGGAACCATTGCCTGTTCGCCGCGTGCGCCGTAGGAGGAAGCCATCATGCAGACCGCCCGCATCTACCAGCGCCCCAAGAACGCCATGCAGTCCGGCAAGGCCCGCACCGATACGTGGCAGCTGGAGTTCGAGCCCGGCGAGCCGAAGCGCCCCGATCCGCTGACCGGCTGGGCCGGGAGCGGCGACACGCGCGACCAAATCCGGCTGTTCTTCCCGACCTGCGAGGCGGCGGTCGCCTATGCCGAGGCACAGGGGCTGGCGTATACGGTGATCCCGACGCCGGAGAAGAAGCTAAAGCTGCAGAGCTACGCGGATAATTTTCGTTGAGGTGACATCGTTTCAGCACGCGATGCCGTCGCCCCGGACTTGATCCGGGGCCCCGCTGCTTTTCGGCGATCCGGGCAAGAAGAAGCGGGACCCCCCTGAGTTCACAAGCGAAGTGCAACACCTGAAACAGGTGCGGCCATGTCGACCTATCGCCAGCTATCGCTTGAGGAACGGTGTTCGATTGCCCGGCTTCATGAAGCCGGGCAATCGATCCGGAAAATCGCTGCAGCTCTGGATCGCGAGCCGTCGACCGTCTCGCGTGAGTTGAAGCGCAATGCCGGTGCCAGGATCGGATACCGCCCCGGCTATGCGCGGGCGCAGGCCGAGGCTCGCCGCTGGCATGGCTGCCGGCTGGAGCGCGAGGACGCGCTGCGTGAAAACATCCTCGACCGTCTCGCCGCCGGCTGGTCGCCCGAGCAGGTTTCAGGCCGCCTCGCCCGCGAGGCCGGCCACCGGATCATCAGCCACGAGACGATCTACCGCTTCGTCCATGCCCAGCTCAAGCGCACCAACGACCGGCGGTGGCGGCATTATCTGCCGCGCGCCAAGTACAAGCGGGGCTGGCGCACCAAAGGCGGATGGCCGCGCCGAACCGGCCCCTCGATCCACGATCGGCCGCCGCATGTCGCCACCCGCCAGGAACCCGGGCATTGGGAGGCAGACGCCATGCTCTTCTCCAAGCCCGGACATGCGGTGATCATCGCACACGAACGCACGTCGCGGCTCACCATCGCGGTGCGTCAGGACAGCCTCAAGGCCGATCCCGTCGCCGCCGCGCTCGTGCGGATGCTGCGCGCGGTCCCGCCGCGCGCACGACGATCCATTACCTTCGATAACGGCTCGGAATTCGCCCGCTACCCACAGATCGAACGCCAGCTCGGGCTCGATACCTGGTTCTGCGATCCCCGCTCGCCGTGGCAAAAGGGCGGCGTCGAGAACGCCATCGGACGACTCCGCCGCGACATCCCCCGCAAAACCGATCGCCACGGCTTGTCACAGCAAACGCTCGGCGCCATCCTTGCCAGACACAACCATACACCAAGAAAATGCCTCGGCTTCCAAACCCCAGCCGAGGCCTTCTTCCCGTTGCACTTCGATTGTGCATCCACACCCGGATCAAGTCCGGGGCGACGTATTCGGGATGGCGGTTCGCCCCAAACACCGTCGCCCCTGCGAAGGCAGGGGCCCATGTCTCTCAAGTTGATGAGCGTGGTTCGACACAGGCGCGGCGCTTGGTGTGTCCAACGCTCCGACAGACGAAACAGTCATAGGCCGCTGCCTGCGCAGGGGCGACGGTGGTTGACGCGACGCTTACGCGATCAACGCATCCGCGAGCAGCACCAGCATCTTGACGTCCATCGCCACGCCCGCAGCGCGCTTCTGCGCGACGAAGGCGGCGATCCCGGTGCGGGGCACCAGATGCACCTCGATATCCTCGTCGGCCTCGCCGCCGCCGTCGCCGACCCGGACCAGATCGTGCGCGCGCACCAGCGTGAAGCCCTCGCTGTTCATCCCCGGCGAGGAATGGAAGAAGCCCAGCTCCTCGATCCGCCCGGCGCGATAGCCGGTTTCCTCCTCCAACTCGCGCGCCGCGCCGACCGCGACCGCCTCGCCCTCGTTTTCGTCGCCGATCAGCCCGGCGGGCAGTTCGAGGCAGCGACACCCCAGCGGCACGCGATATTGCTCGACCAGCACGACGCGGTCGGCGTCGTCGATCGCGACGATCACCGCCGCCTGGATGCCGCGCTGGCGGGCGACGAACTCCCAGCCGCCTTGCTTGACGACCTTGATATAGCGACCTTCCCAGGCGGTTTCGGGCGGAAAGGCGGCGTCGCGGTGCGGATGGGTCATGCCGCCCGTTTATCGGCGCGGCGGCGCTTGGCGAAGCGAAAAACCGCGCCTACCCTCGGTCACATCGTGCAACAGGGAAGGAAGCCGATCATGCTCAAGGATTTCCGGGCGTTCATCGCGCGCGGCAACGTGCTGGACCTGGCGGTGGGCGTCATCATCGGCGGCGCGTTCGCGACGATCACCAAATCGCTGACCGACGACGTCATCATGCCGATCGTCGGGGCGCTGTTCGGCGGCTTCGACTTCTCCAGCTATTTCATCCGGCTCGGGCCGGTGCCTGCGGACTACAAGGGGTCGCTCGCCAGCTATGCGCAGCTCAAGGCGGCGGGGGTGCCGCTGCTGGGCTATGGCGAGTTCATCACCGTCGTGATCAACTTCCTGATCCTCGCGTTCATCGTCTTCCTGCTGATGCGCAGCGTCAACAAGCTGATCGCGACCGTCGAGCGCGAAAAGGCCGCGGGCGATGCCGAGCCGGCCGCCGATCCTGCCGAGGTGGTGCTGCTGCGTGAGATCCGCGACGAACTGAAGGCGCGCGGGCCGGTGCCGCCGCAGGCCTAACCGCCGTCACCCCTGCGCAGGCAGGGGCCTATGGCTGTCGAATGTCGTGAGCGGTCTGACACAGTTGCGTCGCTGTATGTGTCAGAGGATGCGCCGTACGAGACAGACATGGGGCCCTGCCCGGCGCAGGGGCGACGTAAAAAGGGCCGGGGGGATCGCTCCGCCCGGCCCGTTTTGCTGCGCGATCCCCGCGATCAGTGTGTTTCGTGGACCTCGACGATCCCGCGCCCGAGATGGCTGTTGCGGCGGCTGTAGCCGAAGTAGATCACCAGCCCGATCGCGCCCCAGATCGGCAGCACCAGCATCGCCGCCGAGGGCAGGTTGAAGAACAGGAACACGCAGCCGACGATCGTCAGCGGCCCGACCAGCCACAGCGCCGGGGTGCGGAAGCTGCGGGGGTGCGCGGCGGCGGTGCGGCGCAGGATCATCACCGCCACCGCGACCATCGCGAAGGCGTAGAGCGTCCCGGCATTGGCGATGTCCGCCAGCTGACCGACCGGCAGGAAGGCCGCCGCAAAGGCGACGCCGACGCCGGTCATCGCGGTGACGATATGCGGGGTCTTCCACTTCGGGTGGACGGTCGACAGCCGCTCCGGGAGCAGGCCGTCGCGGCTCATCACGAAGAAGATGCGCGTCTGGCCGAACATCAGGATCAGGATCACCGACGGCAGCGCGACGAAGGCGGCGATGCCGAGCAGATTGCCGATCCCCGACCAGCCGATCGTCCGCAGGACGTGCGCCAGTGCCTCGCCCGAGCAGACCAAAGCATCCTTATACTGCGGCAGCGCGCATTCGCGGGCCAGTTCCTCGGAGCCGGCCGGGAAGGGGATGCCGTTCGGCCCCATGATCGGCTGCCCGCCGATCGTGCCGATCGCGCCCGCCGCGACGAGGATGTAGAAGACGGTGCAGAACAGCAGCGACCCGATCAGCCCGATCGGCACGTTGCGCTGCGGATCCTTGGTTTCCTCGGCGGCGGTCGAAACCGCGTCGAACCCGACATAGGCGAAGAAGATCGTCGCCGCCGCGCCGACCGCACCCACCCCGGTGCCGAAGCCGCCAAAGACGCCCGCGGGCAGGAACGGGTTGAAGCGATCGGTGCTGAAATAATCGCTCGGCAACGTCAGCGCGACGAACGCGGTCAGCGCGGTGACCTTGATCGCGACCAGCACGGCGTTGACGCGCGCGCTCTCGGTGGTGCCGATCATCAGCAGCCAGGTGATGAGCAGCGCGATCACCACCGCGGGCAGGTTGATGAGCCCGCCCGGTGCGCCGCCCAGTGCCAGCGGCGCTGCCGACAGCCAGGGTGGCAGATGGACGCCGAGAAACTGGTTGAGGATCGTGCCGGTGAAATAACCCGACCAGCCGACCGCGACCGCGCTGGCGGCGACCGCATATTCGAGGATCAGCGCCCAGCCGACCGTCCAGGCGAGCAACTCGCCCATCGTCGAATAGGTATAGGTATAGGCCGATCCCGCCACCGGGATCATCGCCGCGATCTCGGCATAGCAGAGCGCGGCGACGATGCAGATCGCGCCGGCGATCGCGAAGGCGAGCATCAGACCGGGACCGGCCTTTTGCGCGCCCGCCGCGGTCAGCACGAAGATGCCGGTGCCGATCACGCAGCCGATGCCGAACAGCGTGAGCTGGAACCAGCCGAGCGTGCGATGCAGCGACTTTTTCTCGGCGGTGGCGAGGATGGCGTCGAGAGGTTTGACGCGCCCGAATATCATGTAGGTCGAAGCCCCCGGAATCTCAGATGACGGGAGCCTAGCGGCGGATCGCGCGCGCGCAATAGTGTTGCGTTACGATGACGGTTTCATTCGCGGCCGTCGTTATGCACCAGCATGGGACCCAGCGCGCGCCCGCCGAGAATGTGAACGTGCAGGTGCGGCACCTCCTGATGCGAATCGCGCCCGGTATTGGCGAGCAGCCGATAGCCGCTGGCGACCAGCCCGGCGGCGCGCGCCGCCTGCCCGATCGCGCGGGTGAAGCTGACGATCTCCGCCTCACTGGCGTTGGCGGAGAAATCATCCCAGCTGACGTAGCTGCCGCGTGGCACCGCCAGCAGGTGCGTCGGTGCCCAAGGGGCGATGTCGTGGAAGACGATCGTATGATCGTCTTCGTAGACACGCTTCGACGGGATCTCGCCGCGCAGCAGCCGCGCGAAGATGTTGCCGTCGTCATAGGGCAGGGTGGCGTCGACGCTCATGCGCTCGTCCTCATTCGGGGCGGAAGGAGAGGGGAAGCGGGCCGCGCGCGGCCTTTTCCTCGTGTCCGCTGGTGCCCTCGCGCTTCGCCAGCTCGGCGCGGATGTCGTCGGGGGTCAGTCCGGCATCGGCGAGCAGCACGAAGAGATGGTAGATGAAATCGGCCGCCTCCGGGATGATCGCGCGTGGGCTCTGCCCCATCGCGGCGATGACGATCTCGGTGGCTTCCTCGCCGATCTTCTGCGCGATCCGGGCGCGGCCGCGCGCGAACAGCGAGGCGGTGTACGAGCCGTCGGTATCGGCGCCCTTGCGCGCGGCGATCGTCGCGAACAGCCGGTCGAACGTGTCGGTAGCGGTCATGGCGACGGGGTGCCGCGTCGCGCGGGCGGGGTCAAGAATGATGCAAGGTGTCGTCATGCCGGACGCGGCCAAACCCCGGCGAACGCCTTGCCCGTCATGCCGGACTTGTTCCGGCATCCACCGTTTCGCGAGCGTGCGCGCGTCTGATCTGCGGAACGGTGGACCCCGGAACAAGTCCGGGGTGACGATCGAGAGATCAAACCGCCGGCGGGTAACGCGACGGCTGGCCTGCCTTGCTCGCGCGGTGCCGGTCATAGGCCTTTTTCGCGACATAGGCGCCGCCCAGCGCCCAGCCGAGCGGGCCCATCCGCGTCACCGCGCGGGCGGCGACCGCGCCCAGGATCGCGCCGCCCGCGCCACCGTTACGCCCGCGCCGGTCGAGTTCGCGCCCGATCAATCCACCCAATATGCTGCGAATCATGCCTTGATCCTTTCCGATACGCTGTCACCGAGGATTTCGATTCCCTTCAGCACGCCCCAGCCGATCGCCCAGGTCGCCACCACCGGCAGCACGACCTTCAGGACATTGGCGGTGATCGCGCCGTACAATGCGCCGTCCGCCGCGCTGTCGTCGCCCGACATCGAGTCGATCGCGCCGCCGATCAGCGCGCCGATCGTGGTAGCACCCATGGTGATGACCCCTGTTCGTTTCGCATCAACAATGCCGGTAGGGCGGCGGGGTTCCGGCAAGTTATGGTCGTCACCCCGGCGAAGGCCGGGGCCCAGTTGGAAAGGCCGGAGAGATGAAGCGCGACGCACCTCATCAGCGCCTCCCAACTGGGCCCCGGCGTTCGCCGGGGTGGCGCTTTAGTTCTGCATGGGCTGCAACATAGAATGTGGATACCGGATCAAATCCGGGGCGACGGGCCTTACGAACGCCCCAGCATCGCCTCGGGTCGCACCACGCGGTCGAAGGTCTCCGCATCGACCAGCCCCAGCGCGAGCCCGGCCTCCTTGAGCGTCAGCCCTTCGGCGTGGGCGTGCTTGGCGATCTTCGCGGCATTGTCGTAGCCGATCTCGGGCGCTAGCGCGGTGACGAGCATCAGCGAGCGGTCGAGCAGTTCCCCGATCCGCGCCTCGTTGGCGGTCAGCCCCTCGACGCAGCGCTCGGCGAAACTGTCGCAGCCGGTCGCGAGCAGGTCGATCGAGCGCAGCACCCCCGCGCCGATCACCGGCTTGAAGACGTTGAGTTCGAGATGCCCCTGCGCGCCGCCGACCGTCACCGCGACATGGTTGCCGATCACCTGCGCCGCGACCATCGTCAGCATCTCGCACTGGGTCGGATTGACCTTGCCGGGCATGATCGAGCTGCCCGGCTCGTTGGCGGGCAGGTCGAGTTCGCCGAGCCCGCAGCGCGGGCCGGAGCCGAGCAGCCGGATGTCGTTGGCGATCTTGGTGCACGCCACCGCCAGCGTGTTGAGCGTGCCCGACAGATGGACGAGCGGATCGTTGCTCGCCAGCGCCTCGAAGAAATTCTCGGCCGGGCTGAACGCGATGCCGGTGATTGCGCCGAGTTCGGCGCAGACATCGCGCGCGAACCCGGCGGGCGCGTTGAGCCCGGTGCCGACCGCGGTGCCCCCCTGCGCGAGCCGGTCGGTGCCCTGCTCGACCGCCGGCCCGATCCGCCTGAGGCAGCGGTAGATTTGGTGCGCATAGCCGGAGAATTCGTCGCCGAGCGTCAGCGGGGTCGCGTCCTGCAGATGCGTGCGCCCGATCTTGACGAGGTCGCGCCATTGCTGCGCCTTGGCGTCGAGCGCGGCGTGGAGCCGCTCGACCGCCGGCAACAGCCGCTGCCGCACCGCGATCGAGCAGGCGATGTGCAGCGCGGTCGGGAAGCTGTCGTTCGAGGATTGCCCGCGATTGACGTCGTCATTGGGGTGGACGGGCGACTTGCCGCCGCGCGTGCCGGTCAGGATCTCGTTGGCGCGGCCGGCGATCACCTCGTTGACGTTCATGTTGCTCTGCGTACCGCTGCCGGTCTGCCAGATCACGAGCGGGAAGTGGTCGTCGAGCTGGCCCGATGCGACTTCCTGCGCGGCCTGTTCGATCGCCTCGGCCTTGTCGGCGGCGAGCCCGTGGCGGCGGTTGACGCGCGCGGCGGCCTGTTTGACGCGTGCCAGCGCGTGGACGATCTCGATCGGCATCCGCTCGCGCGCGCCGAACGGGAAATTCTCGAGGCTGCGCTCGGTCTGCGCGCCCCAATAAGCGTCGGCGGGGACTTCGATGGGGCCGATCGAGTCGGTTTCGGTGCGGGTGGCGTGGATCATGCGGGGATAACTGACCGGGCGGGCGGTCGTTGCGCAAGCCGCTCCCCGTCCGCCCGTACATATACCTTCGTCATTCCCGCGAAGGCGGGAAACCAGACGCGCAGGTTTTCGCAAGGGCCGCGACGTCAGAGGTTCTGGATCTCCGCCTGCGCGGGGATGACGGAAGGGGTGGCTGGGGGATGACGGGTGTGTGGCTCAGCCGATTCGCTTCGACAGGAAGAAGCGTGCCTCGCCGGGCGGGTAGTCGTCTATCTGGCCGAACACGCCGTAGCCGAGCTTCTCGTAGAAGCCGCGCGCCTGAAAGCTGAACGTGTCGAGCCAGATCCCGACGCAGCCCAGCCGCCGCGCCTCGTCCTCCGCCGCCAGCATCAGCGCGCGGCCCTGTCCCTTGCCGCGGGCGTCCGGCGGGAGCGCGAGATATTTGACGAACAGCCAGCGGTAGCTCGCCTCCGCCCACAAGCCGCCGATCGCGGTGCCGGCCTCGTCGCGCAGGACCAGCGCGACCTTGTGCCGCTCGGTCGGGCCGGCGGCGGCGTCGTTGTGGGCGGCGAGCGGCGCGAGGATCGCGTCGAGTTCGGCCTCGCCCGGATTGGGGATGTGGTCGATCATGCGGTGAACCTTTCTGTCGTCGTCCCGGACTTGATCCGGGACCCCGCTTCTTCCGATCGCGGCAGAAGCGGGACCCCGGATCAAGTCCGGGGTGACGGACCAGTTAGGCACGTCATGGGAGTAAATCCCATGACGTCGGACGCGCTTGTTGCGCGCCGGCCGTGCCCGCGCCTCGCTTCGCGACCGCGGCGCACCGGTGCGCCGCTGGCGCGGTCACTTCTTCCTCTTGAAATCCACTGCCACGACGTTCGAGCCGTCCTCGACCGGCGTCACGCTCGGACCGTCGTTCTCGGCCGGGTCGTGCGGGCCGGGGCCGTCGCCGGGGCCTTCCTGCGCCTGGAAGCGCAGCTCGAAATTGACCGTCGGGTCGTGGAAGCCGGTGATCGCCGAATAGGGAATGACCAGCTTCGACGGCACCTGGTTGAAGCTGAGGCCCACCGAGAAGCGCTCCTGATCGACCGTCAGGTCCCAGAAGCGGTTCTGAAGCACGATCGTCATCTCGTCCGGGAAACGCTCGATCAGCCGCTGCGGGATGTCGACCCCGGGTCCTTGCGTCTTGAAGGTGATGTAGAAGTGGTGCTCGCCCGGCAGACCGCCCGACTCGGCCACGGTTCCCAGCACGCGTCCCACGACCGCGCGCAGGGCTTCCTGCACGATTTCGTCGTAAGGTATCAGGCTGTCGGGCAGCATATCGCTCATGGCCGCCATGGGTAGCGCGGTGCGCGGCATGGTCAAGGTTGCTTGGAACGTCATGCGCGTTATGGACGACGCGATATGCGCACCGCCACGATCCGCCGCGACACTTCGGAGACGAAGGTCGCCGTTACCGTCAACCTCGACGGGACGGGCGTCTACGACGTGAAGACCGGCGTCGGCTTCTTCGACCATATGCTCGAACAGCTCTCGCGCCACGGGCTGATCGACCTGCACGTCCGCTGCGACGGCGACCTGCATATCGACGCGCATCACACCGTCGAGGACACCGCGCTGGCGATCGGCAGCGCGGTGGCGCAGGCGCTCGGCGACAAGCGCGGAATCCGCCGCTACGGCGACGCGCTGAGCCCGATGGACGAGACGCTGACCCGCGTCGCGCTCGATATCTCGGGGCGGCCGTGGCTGGTGTGGCGCGCGCATTTCTCGCAGGCGCGGCTGGGCGACATGGACACCGAGATGTTCCAGCATTTCTTCCACAGCTTCGCGCAGAACGCCGGGATTACGCTGCACATCGAGACGCTGTACGGCGACAACAACCATCACATCGCCGAGAGCATGTTCAAGGGGCTGGCGCGCGCGCTGCGCGCGGCGGTCGAGATCGACGCGCGCAAGGCCGATGCGATCCCCTCGACCAAGGGGATATTGTGACCTCGGGGTTCGGGACGCCGGCTCCGCGCACGACGTCACCCCGGACTGGTTCCGGGGTCCACCGTGCCGCGAACACTATGGCTGGCGTGTTTGTGGAACGGTGGATGCCGGAAAGAGTCCGGCATGACGAAGAAAGCGAGGGGGCATGACGCTCGCGCTGATCGACTATCAGGCCGGCAACCTCCACTCGGTCGAGAATGCGTTGCGCGCGGCGGGCTGCGCCGATCTGACCGTCACCGCCGACCCGGAGGTGGTGCGGCGTGCGGACCGGATCGTGCTGCCCGGTGTCGGCGCGTTCGGTTCCTGCGCGGCGAACCTGCGCGCGGTGCCGGGGATGGTCGCGGCGCTGGAGGAGCGTGCGCTGGGGCAGGGCGCGCCGTTTCTCGGCATTTGCGTCGGGATGCAATTGCTCGCCGAAACCGGTGAAGAGCTCGGCGTCCACAAGGGGCTCGGCTGGATCGCGGGCAGCGTGCGGCGGATCGACCCGGCGGGCAGCGACGCCAAAGTCCCGCACATGGGCTGGAACGACGTGGTGCCGACCGACGACCATCCGCTGATCGTCCCCGGCGAGGCCTATTTCCTCCACAGCTACGCCTTTGCCGGCGATGGCGTGGTCGCGACCACCGACCATGCCGGGTCAGTGACCGCCGCGATCGCACGCGACACGGTGCTGGGCGTGCAATTCCACCCCGAAAAGAGCCAGCGCTACGGTCTGGCGCTGCTCGAAAGGTTTCTGGCATGGCGTCCCTGATCGTCTTCCCCGCGATCGACCTCAAAGGCGGGCAGGTCGTCCGGCTCGCCGAGGGCGATATGGCGCGCGCAACCGTCTATGGCGACGATCCGGCGGCGCAGGCGCGCGCCTTCGCGGCGGCGGGGGCGACGCATCTGCACGTCGTCGATCTCGATGGCGCGTTTGCGGGCGAGAGCGTCAACGGTGAGGCGGTGCGCGGGATCGTCGCGGCCTTTCCGGGCAAGGTGCAGCTTGGCGGCGGCATCCGCACGCCCGAGGCGGTCGCGGCGTGGCTCGACCTCGGCGTCGCGCGCGTGGTGATCGGCACCGCCGCGCTCGAACAGCCGCAGTTCGTCCGCGACATGGCGGCGCGCTATCCCGGGCAGATCGTCGTCGCGGTCGACGCGCGCGACGGGATGGTCGCGACAAAGGGCTGGGCGGAGGTGTCCACCACCCGCGTCGCCGACCTCGCACGGCAATTCGAGGATGCGGGCGTCGCGGCGGTGTTGTTCACCGACGTCGGGCGTGACGGGCTGCTCAAGGGCTGCAACGTCGCCGCGACCGTCGCGCTGGCGCGTGAAGTGCGCATCCCGGTGATCGCGAGCGGCGGGGTCGCGGATATCGATGACATCCACCAGCTCGCCGCGCACGCCGATGACGGCGTCGAGGGCGTCATCACCGGGCGCGCCTTGTACGACGGGCGGCTCGACCTCGGCGACGCGCTGCGGGTGGCGGGACGCTGACTCGCGTGAGGACGGGGCGTATCGAGGCGGTGCTGGCGCGCGCCGACCGCTTCCTGCTGCTGCTGATCGCGACCGTCGCGCTCGCCGCGGTGCTGCCGGCGCGTGGGCAAGCGGCGGTGTGGGTCGAACATGGCACCACCGTCGCCGTGGCGTTGCTGTTCCTGCTGTACGGCGCGCGGCTCGCGCCGCAGGCGATCTGGGCAGGGCTGGCGCAGTGGCGGTTACAGCTTTTGGTGTTCGCCAGCACCTTCCTGCTGTTCCCGTTGATCGGGCTCGGCGTCGCGGCGGCAACGCACGCGTGGCTGCCGGCGCCGATCGTCACCGGGCTGCTGTATCTCTGTCTGCTGCCGTCGACCGTCCAGTCGTCGATCGCCTTCACCTCGATCGCGCGCGGCAACGTCCCCGCGGCGCTGTGCAGCGCGTCGCTGTCGAACCTCGTCGGCGTGGTCATCACCCCGTTGCTGGTCGCGCAACTGCTCGCGACCGCGAGCGGCGGGCTGTCGCTCGACGCGCTGCGCGACATCGCCCTCCAGATCCTGCTGCCGTTCGTCGTCGGGCAGGCGATCAGGCCGTGGGCGCAGGCGTGGCTGCTCGCGCATCCGCTGCTGACCAAGGTGGTCGATCGCGGATCGGTGCTGGTGGTCGTCTATGCCGCGTTCGGCGCCGGGGTAGTCGCGGGGCTGTGGCAGCATGTCTCGCCACTGACATTGGTGGCGATCGTGCTCGTCTCGCTGGTGATCCTCGCGATCGTGATCGGCGCGATGACGCTGGCGTCGCGCGCGCTGGGCTTTACGGTACCCGACGAGATCGCGACCGTCTTCTGCGGGTCCAAGAAGAGCATGGCGAGCGGCATCCCGATGGCGGCGATCCTGTTCCCGTCGCACAGCGTCGGGCTGGTCGTGTTGCCGCTGATGATCTTCCATCAGGTGCAATTGTTCGTCTGCGCGTGGCTGGCGCGGCGCTATGCGGAGCGGGCCGAGTGATCCGCTTGCCCCGCTGCCGCCGCGCGGGCATGAGCCGCGCATGACCGTTCGCGCCCGTGTGATCCCGTGCCTCGACGTTGCCGGCGGGCGCGTCGTCAAAGGCGTCAATTTCGTCGATCTGATCGATGCCGGCGATCCCGTCGAACAGGCGCGCGCCTATGACGCGGCGGGGGCGGACGAACTCTGCTTCCTCGACATCACCGCCAGCCATGAGGCGCGCGGCACGATCCTCGACGTCGTGCGGCGCACCGCGGCGGTGTGCTTCATGCCGCTGACCGTCGGCGGCGGGGTGCGCACCGCCGAGGATGCGCGCGCGCTGCTGCTGGCCGGCGCGGACAAGGTCGCGGTCAATTCCGCCGCGGTGGCGCGTCCCGAGGTGGTCGCCGACATCGCCGAGCGGTTCGGCAGCCAGTGCTGCGTCGCCAGCATCGACGCGCGGCGCAGCGGCGACAGCTGGGAGGTGTTCACGCACGGCGGGCGGCGCGCGACCGGGATCGACGCGGTTGAGCATGCGCTGCGGCTCGCCGAGCTGGGGGCGGGCGAGTTGCTGGTGACGTCGATGGACCGCGACGGCACGAAGGGCGGCTACGACCTCGACCTGATCCGCGCGATCGCCGACCGCACCGCGGTGCCGGTGGTGGCGAGCGGCGGGGTCGGGTCGCTGGACGATCTGGTCGCGGGGGTGGTCGAGGGGCACGCCTCGGCGGTACTGGCGGCGTCGATCTTCCACTTCGGGCAGGCGACGGTGGCGGAGGCGCATGAAGCGCTGGCGGCGGCGGGGGTGCCGGTGCGGGCGCCGTTGGGGTAGGTGCGAGGGGGCGGGGGGCGCATTAGCCGAAATGCAGTGCAGCCTCTTTTTCCGAAAACGATCGAGTATCGGGAAGCCGGATGCGGGAAGTCGGCCGTAGTTAGCGACGCCAGAGCTTATGGATCAGGGCCATCATCGACCCGTGATGTTCAGCGTGACGGCGTCTCTCGCGTGCAGCCATGCGGGCTGCGCGCAATGGAGGCTCGGGAACGATGTGCCGCAACCAATCGGTGTTGGCCGGGCCATCCGCACCATCAACAACAACCCAATTTTGCTGCAAAACCCAGGCATGAAGATGATGTAGGAGCTTGCCCTCGCTTATCTCCAACTCCGCAAACGAGTCGTCGAGGTCGTAGAATATAGTTTTCACATTCTCATTGTTGCCGCTGGCATAAAGGTCATTGATACGATCTTCATTTGTATTTGCGATCTCGATAAAGTGATTGATTAGCTTTCCATGTTGGCTCAGACCAATACGGCCAAGAAGTTCCGATCCGTTCCTCAACGCGGTTAGATCGCCATCCCTGTTCTCATAATATTGAGCATGTCCGCCATTGGCACGCTCGCCATGATAATCCCATAGCGCGGCAAACTGCATGGCGTCAGGCGGGAGCTCGTTCTCAGCCCAGCCACGTTCAAGCGCTTCTTCGATAAAGTAACCAAGCCAAAGGCAAGCCTCGCTCGGATCGGGGGAGCGTGCCTCGTGCCTCGTGATGGACAGGTGTGCGATCCGGCAATCGGACATGCTTGGTATCTCGGGCGATCTTTCGGATCACTCCCTGCCATGTCGAATGGGGACATGCCACTTGGCCGATAATTATATCGCAACCGGCGCCGGCATCATTCCCGCAAGAGAACCAATCACGGGGCTCACGCTGCGCCGGTCGCGCTGACGGATGCCTGCGGGTTTCGCTTTCCCAAAACCTGTTCCCGATTGCACTTTCCCGAAACCTCCCAAGGGACACGTGGAAACGGGAAAAATCGTGTTCAATGGACGACCGCCATCGGTAACCCGAACATCTTGCCCTGGACGCGACCGGGCATCTTTAGTTGGGACCCAATGCGATACAGAAGCGGGATGCTCCCTTCCTTTGTCTCACAGCCACGCCGCCCCAGCATGTTCCCCAAGCCGTGGGCTCGGTCGCGCCGCCACCGCGCGCTCGCCATCAAAGCGGATCGGCGAGGCGAGGCCGGGGATGCCGGCCATCGCCAGCTGCATCCCGCGCGCGATCACCTGCGGGTCGGCGAAGACCTGATCGATGCGGTTGACCGGGCCGACCGGCACCCCCGCCGCCTCCAGCGCGGCGAGCAAATCGGCGCCGCGCCACAGCACGGTGCGCGCGACCAGCAGCGGGAGCAAGGCGGCGCGGTTGGCCACGCGCGCCGGATTGGTCGCGAAGCGTGCGTCCTCGGCCAACGCCGGCACCGCCAGCACCGCGCATAGCTTCGCGAACTGGCGATCGTTGCCGACCGCGACGATCAGGTCGCCGTCGCTGGTCGGGAAGCTCTGGTACGGCGCGAGGTTCGGGTGGCCGTTGCCGACGCGCTGCGGCACCACGCCGCTCGCCATCCAGTTGAGCGCCTGATTGGCGAGCACCGCGACCTGCGTGTCGAGCAGCGCCATGTCGATATGCGTGCCGACGCCGCTCGACGCGCGTGCTACCACGGCGGCAAGGACCGCGACCGTCGCATAGACGCCGGTGAACAGGTCGGCGTGCGCGACGCCGCCCTTTTGCGGCGAGCCGTCGGGCTCGCCGGTGATCGACATCATCCCGCCCATGCCCTGGATGATGAAGTCATAGCCGGCACGCTGCGCATAGGGGCCGTCCTGCCCGAAGCCGGTGATCGAACAGACGATCAGCCGCGGATCGGCGGCGCGCAGCGCGGCGGGGTCGAGGCCGTATTTGGTCAGCCCGCCGACCTTGTAATTCTCGATCACCACGTCTGCCCCGGCGGCGAGCGCGCGCACCTGCGCCTGTCCCTCCGAGGTGGCGATGTTGATCGCCACCGAGCGCTTGCCGCGGTTGCAGGCGTGATAATAGGCGGCCGAGCCGCGCTCGCCGGGCGTGTCGGCGACGAACGGTGGGCCCCAGTGGCGGGTGTCGTCGCCCTCGCCGGGGCGCTCGACCTTGATGACGTCGGCGCCAAGGTCGGCGAGCAACTGCCCCGCCCATGGTCCGGCGAGGATGCGCGCGAGTTCGAGGACGCGCAGGCCGGCGAGGGGGCGATTGGTCATGGGTGTGGTCTAGAGCAGCGAGCGCCGAAACCAAACCGTTCGCACTGAGCTTGTCGAAGTGCGTGTTGCGGAGGGCGCGCCTTGTTCGCGTGCTTCGACAAGCTCAGCACGAACGGTGGAGCGTGTCGGCCGGACAGTCCGCGTGTAGCGAGCCTTGAAACCGTCCCTGATCGACGCCTAAGACCCCGCGCACCAGTCACGAAGAGGTTGCCCCATGAAGACCCGCGCCGCCGTCGCGTTCGAGGCGAAGAAGCCGCTAGAGATCGTTGAACTCGATCTCGAAGGTCCGAAGGCAGGTGAGGTGCTGGTCGAGATCATGGCGACCGGCATCTGCCACACCGATGCCTATACGCTCGACGGGCTCGACAGCGAGGGGTTGTTTCCCAGCGTGCTCGGCCACGAGGGTTGCGGGATTGTCCGCGAGGTCGGCGCGGGCGTGACCAGCGTCGCGCCGGGCGATCACGTCATCCCGCTCTACACGCCCGAGTGCCGCCAGTGTAAGTCGTGCCTCAGCGGCAAGACCAACCTGTGCACCGCGGTCCGCGCGACGCAAGGGAAGGGCCTGATGCCCGACGGCACGACGCGCTTCAGCTACAAGGGGCAGCCGATCTACCATTATATGGGCTGCTCGACCTTCTCGAACTTCACCGTGCTGCCGGAGATCGCGGTGGCGAAGATCCGGCCGGACGCGCCGTTCGACACCAGCTGCTATATCGGCTGCGGCGTCACCACCGGGGTCGGCGCGGTGGTCAACACCGCCAAGGTCGAGGTCGGCGCGACGGTGATCGTGTTCGGGCTCGGCGGGATCGGGCTCAACGTCATCCAGGGCGCGAGGCTGGCCGGCGCGGCGCGGATCGTCGGGGTCGACATCAACCCCGATCGCGAGGATTGGGGGCGGCAGTTCGGGATGACCGACTTCGTCAATCCGAGGGACGTCGGCGACGTCGTCCAGCATCTGGTCGCGCTGACCGATGGCGGTGGCGATTATACGTTCGATTGCACCGGCAACACCGTCGTGATGCGGCAGGCGCTGGAAAGCGCGCATCGCGGCTGGGGCGAGTCGATCGTGATCGGCGTCGCCGAGGCGGGCAAGGAGATCAGCACGCGACCGTTCCAGCTCGTCACCGGGCGCGTCTGGAAGGGCACCGCATTCGGCGGCGCGCGCGGGCGCACCGATGTGCCGAAGATCGTCGACTGGTATATGAACGGCATGATCCAGATCGATCCGATGATCACGCATCGGCTGACGCTGGACGAGATCAACAAGGGCTTTGACCTGATGCATGCCGGCGAGAGCATCCGCAGCGTCGTGGTATATTGAGGGAGGGGACGACGATGTTCAGTCATGTGATGGTCGGGTCTAACGACGTGGCGCGCTCGAAGACATTCTACGACGCGCTCTTCGCGGCGCTGGGCGGGCGCGAGGGGCGGCAGGACGACAAGGGCCGCGTCGTCTATGCGCATGACGGCGCGCTGTTCATGATCTCGCGTCCGATCGACGGCGAGCCGGCGTGCCACGCCAATGGCGGGACGATCGGTTTTCGGATGAGCGGGCCGGAGCAGGCGCAGGCGTGGCATGACGCAGGCGTCGCCCATGGTGGCACCGCGATCGAGGACGCGCCTGGGGTGCGGACCAGCCCGTTCGGGCAGCTTTACCTCGCTTATCTGCGCGATCCGGACGGCAACAAGCTGTGCGGGGCGTATCGCGTGCCGGCGTGAGCGGCGCCGTCATTGCGAGCGTAGCGAAGCAATCCAGAGTTCCGCGCGACTCACTGGATTGCTTCGCTTGCGCTCGCAATGACACCCCCGATTTCGTCGCCCCGGACTTGATCCGGGGCCCCGCTTCTCGGGGTGACCGAAGTTAAAGAGCGGGACCCCGGATCAAGTCCGGGGTGACGGATAGGGGCGATGTCCTGACAGAACGGCCTTGAAAGGATCATCCATGGAAATCGTCTCCACCGCTCGCGCGCATGGCGGGACGCAGGGCGTGTATCGCCACCGCTCGACCGCGACCGGCACCGACATGACCTTTTCGGTCTATGTCCCCGAGCACGCGGCGGGCACGACGTTGCCGGTGGTGTGGTATTTGTCGGGGCTGACCTGCACGCACGCCAATGTCACCGACAAGGGCGAGTTCCGCCGCGCCTGCGCCGAGCACGGGCTGATCTTCGTCGCGCCGGACACCAGTCCGCGCGGCGATGACGTGCCCGATGAGGATGCGTGGGATTTCGGCAAGGGCGCGGGCTTCTACGTCGACGCGACCGAGCAGCCATGGGCGACGCATTATCGCATGTGGTCCTATGTCACCGCCGAACTGCCCGCGCTGGTTGGCGAACACTTCCCCGCCGACATGGCCCGCCAGTCGATGATGGGACATTCGATGGGTGGGCACGGCGCGCTGACCGTCGCGCTTCGCCACCCGGAGCGGTTCCGCGCCGTTTCGGCCTTCGCGCCGATCGTCGCCCCGACGAAGGTGCCGTGGGGCAAGGCGCTCGACCGCTATCTCGGCGACGACGCGCCCGGCAAGCGCCGCCACGACGCGGTCGCACTGATCGAGGATGGCGCGCGCGTGCCGGAAATCCTGATCGATCAGGGTGATGCCGATTCGTTTCTCGCCGAGCAACTCCGCCCCGATCTGCTCGCCACCGCCTGCGCCGATGCCGGTATCGACCTGACGTTGCGGATGCAGCCGGGCTACGACCACAGCTATCATTTCATCTCGACCTTCATGGCCGATCATCTGGCGTGGCACGCGGCGCGGCTGCGCGCTTGACGCAAGCGGGCGGGGCGGGGCATCAGCCCCCATGCCCGATCGCCTCCCCGCCGACCCGCACCATATGAAGCGTCGCGGATTGTTGTTCGTCCTGTCCTCGCCGTCCGGCGCGGGAAAGTCGACGATCGCGCGGATGTTGCTCGCCAGCGAGCCCGAATTGTCGCTGTCGGTGTCCGCCACCACCCGCGCGATCCGCAAGGGCGAGCAGGACGGGCGCGATTACCATTTCGTCTCGCTGGAGAAATTCCGCGAGATGGTCGGCAATCACGAATTTCTCGAATGGGCGCACGTCTTCGACCAACGCTATGGCACGCCGCGCGCGCCGGTCGATGCGATGCTGTCGGACGGCAAGGACGTGCTGTTCGACATCGACTGGCAGGGCGCGCAGCAGCTCCACCAGATCGCGGGCGGCGACGTGGTGCGGGTGTTCATCCTGCCGCCATCGATGGAGGAACTGCGCCGCCGGCTGGAGGGCCGCGCCACCGATGCGCAGGAGATCATCGAGCGCCGGATGAGCCGCGCCGATGCCGAGATCAGCCATTGGGACGGCTATGATTATGTGCTGGTCAACGACGATGTCGAGAGCTGCTACGCCAAGGTGAAGACGATCCTCGCCGCCGAGCGGCTGAAGCGCTCGCGGCAGACCGGGCTGATCGGCTTCATCCGCAAGCTGCGCACACCGGCGGGGTAGGGGCGAGGACGCTCATTCGCGCGCAGGCGGGAATCCAGAATCTCTTACGGCAGTGGCTGTTGCAAAGACCTGCGCGTCTGGATTCCCGCCTGCGCGGGAATGACGGGTTTTGCGATCAATTATCGCGCTTTTCGCCGATGCGTGTTGACGGGCATGCCGTCACTGCTCCGCCGTCGCGTCCTCGACCACCGTCTCGAATACTTGCGACCGGTCCGGCCCCTCGGCGATGTGGAGCAGCACCCAGGTGTCGGCGCGCCGCGCGATGCGCACGCGGATACGGTCGTTGAACAATCCGTCTGCCAGTCCGTTCGGCGCGATCTTCCCCGAATTGAGGATCAGCGCGCCCATGTCGCGCCCGCAGGCGGGCCCGGTGCAGGCGAACACCGTCTCGAACCCGGCGGCCTTCAGCAGATCGGCATGATAACGCTCAATCTGCAGCGGGGCGGTCGCCGGCTTGATACGATAATCGATATGGGTGACGATCCCGGTGAGCAGACGACGGTTGGCGGTGTCATCCTCGGCGGCGATCGGGCCGGTCGGGATCGTCACCTCGTCCTGCGAAGGCCCCCGATAGCCGTCGATCTCCGCACCGACGTAGCGCGGAAGCAGCGGATGATCGCTCCCGTCGCTATCCTGCGCCAGTGCGGGCGCTCCTGCGATCGCTGCTGCCGCGATCATCGCCATCATTCCGCTCGCCCGCATCGTTCATCCATCCCGTCGTCGATCGTTACGGGGGTATGCCTTATTCGCGATCGTGGTCGCAACCACCGTCCAGCAACGACAGGAACCGCGCCGCCGCGTCATAGTCGCGGCGCTTGCCCTCGCGCGCCTGCGTCGCGAGCGGGTCCTCGCCCCAGCGTTCGGCCTGCCAGTTCTCGTCGACCATCGCCGCCGTCCACAGCGCGTCCGGCGTCACCGCACCCTCCGCAAGCGCCAGCGCGCCGACCAATGTGCCGGTCAGCGTCACCAGCGGCGACAGCGGCGCGAGCGCGAAGGCGTCGTGACTCGTCACCGCTTCGCCGAGCCGCGCGACGGTCGCGGGCGGCTGCGCGCGGTGCATCACGCCGGTGACGATCGCGAAATGCACGTCATAGCGGTCGCGCGCCCAGTCGAGCAGCGGGTCCCACGCCGCGGCTTGCCGGGAGACCAGCTCGGCGGGCGCGTCGGCGCGGTAGCAGAGCAGGTCGCTTTCGGCATAGGCCGCCAGCCCGGCGGCGAACGAGTCAGGTGCCGGCGCAATCCGGTCGATCGCGGCATTGGCGAGCCCGGTCAGCGGCATCGCACGCGGGTCGAGCGTCTCGCCGACCGCGCGCCATTCGTCGGCGACCGCCTCGGCCAGTGCGAGCGTCGGCAGCGCGAGCGGCGCGCGTCCCGGCGTCCGCACCGGGCGCGTGTCGAGCCGGATCGCGCGGTCGGCGTCCACCGACACCTCGGTCCAGAAACGCTTCACTTCGGGCTCCTCCAGCGCCGTGCCAGCGCGCGCGGCACGGTGGCGATCATCCACAGGGCGCTGACGACGATCGCCACCCCGAGTATTTTCGCCGGAAGCGCCTGCGCGCGCCCGAGCAACACCACCCCCAACAACGCGCCGGCGGTTCCCGCCAGCCGCGTCGCGACGATCGCTGCCCAGCGCGCGCGTGCCGGATCGCTCATGCCGCCAGACATTCCGCCAGACACCGGGGCAGGTCGGCGCAGCGCTGCGCGAGGCGCTCCGCCCCGGCCTGCCACAAGGCCGCCTCGCGGTGGTAGCCCCAATTGACGCCGATCGCGCGCGCACCCGCCGCGCGAGCCATCGCCATGTCGAAAGTGGTGTCGCCGATCATCGCGGTCATATGGGGCAGCGCGCCCGCCTCCGCCATCGCGGCGCGCAGCATCGCGGGATCGGGCTTCGACGGATGACGGTCGGCGGTCTGGAGCGTGACGAAACGGTCGGCGAGGCCATGCACCGCCAGCACATGCGCGAGGCCGCGATCCGACTTGCCGGTCGCGACGCCGAACGACCAGCCGTCCGCCGCCAGCGCGTCGAGCGCGGCGACCAACCCGTCGTACAGCGGCTCGGCGTCCAGCTCGCCGGCTTCGCGCATCCGGCGAAAGGTCGCCTTGTACGTGTCGCTGAGCGCCAGATGCGTCGCAGGGTCCAGCGCCGGGGCGAGCAATGTCATCGCCTCGACGACGCTCAACCCGACGATCGCGCGAGTCGCGGCGCGCGGCGGAGCGGGCAGTCCAAACGTCGCAAACGCGTGTTCCATGACGCGGCAGATGTTGGCTTGGCTGTCGACGAGCGTGCCGTCACAGTCGAAAACCGCGAGCTTGATGGGCATATACCGCCTGTTAGTCGGCGAAGCGTGGGAGGCAAGCGGCGAGGCGCGCGTTAACGACTTCGTGACGGACCGAAGCTATGGTTAATCGCGCACGGACGCCGGGGGGCGTGCGCAACTTTAGCTGGAGCCGAGGGCGGGTAATGATCGAAGCCGTTGCACTAACGTATGGGATGCTGTTGAGTTTCGTGCTGAGCGGTGCATCGCGCAATCGCAAGCTGGAGCGCGCCAACCCGCCGGTGCTCAATTATATCGGCTATGTGTTGTTCGGGATCACCTGCTCGGTGGCGCTGATGGCCGCCAGCTATGCGGCGTGGGGCGTCATCACCGATTCGGCCCTGGCGATCTGATCCTCGTTTCGTCATTGCGAGCGTAGCGAAGCAATCCAGCGCCGCATCAGGACGCCCTGGATGGCTTCGCTACGCTCGCAATGACGCGAGAATTCACCCCCGCTTGCGCGCCTGCGCATAGGTGCCGAGCACGCGCACCCATTTGGTGTGGAAGCCCAGTTCCTCCATCGCGCGGTCGAACGCGGGGTCGCCGGGGCGCCCCTCGATGTCGCAATAGAATTCGGTCGCCGCGAAGCTGCCGCCGCGCTGGTAGCTTTCCAGCTTGGTCATGTTGACCCCGTTGGTCGCGAACCCGCCCATCGCCTTGTAGAGCGCGGCGGGGACGTTCTTCACCGCGAAGATGAAGGTCGTCATCCACGGTCCTTCGCCCGACAGCGATCGCGCGCCGCGCGCCAGCGTGACGAAGCGCGTGGTATTGTGGTCGGCATCGGCGATGTCGGTCGCCAGCAGCTCCAGCCCGTAGATCGCCGCCGCGCCCGGCGGGGCGAGCGCTGCGACGCTCGGGTCACGCAATTCGGCGACCACTGCCGCCGCCCCGGCGGTGTCGGGGTAATTGATCGGCGCGATGCCGTGCGCCTTCAGCCAGTGGCGGCATTGCCCGAGCGCCTGCGGATGGCTCATCGCCTGCCGCACCCCGTCGCGCGGACCGCAGCCGATCAGCGCGTGGCGGATGGCGAGGAAATGCTCGCCGGTGATGACCAGCCCGGATTCGGGAAGCAGGAAATGCATGTCCGCGACGCGGCCGTGCAGCGAATTCTCTATCGGGATGATCGCGCAATCGGCCGCGCCGGTCTTCACCGCGTCCAGCGCATCCTCGAAGCTGAAGCACGGCAGCGGCAGCGCGTCGGGAAAGGCCTCCAGCACCGCGACATGGCTGTTCGCGCCCGGCGCCCCCTGAAAAGCGACCGCGCGCGCCGGGTCGGCGGCGGCGGCGGCGGCCATGGCGGCGACGATCGGACGGGCGGGGGCGGCGTAACTTTGCATGACCCGATCGCCTAGAAGAGCGTGTCGCGCCGCTCAAGCGCTTGCGGTGTGCGGGAGCCCTTTCTATGGAACGGGCACGGAAGAGGGGCGAAACGGCGACATGGACGATCGGACCAACACGATTTTCGGCTGGGCGCTGGCGGCGGCGGGGACGGCCTTGGGGCTGTCGATCGCGGGCGGCATGCTGTTTCATGGCGAGAACCCCGAGAAGAAGGGTTATGCGATCGAGGGCGTCGAGGAGGCCGGTGGCGGCGGTGGCGCGGCCGAGGTGCCGATCGCCTCGCTGCTCGGCAGCGCCGATCCGGCCAAGGGCGCCGAGGTCTTCAAGAAGTGCGCGGCCTGCCACACGATCAACCAGGGCGGCGCGAACGGGATCGGCCCGAACCTGTACGGCACGCTGGGCGAGCCGATCGGGCAGGGCAAGGGCGGCTTCGCCTTCTCCGACGCGTTGAAGAGCGTCGGCGGCAACTGGGACTTCGACAAGATGAACGCGTGGCTGACCAGCCCGCGCAAGTTCGCCAACGGCACGAAGATGACCTTCGCCGGGCTCGGCAACCCGCAGGACCGCGCGAACATCATCGCCTATCTGAACCAGCAGGGCTCAAACCTCCCGCTTCCCACCGCCCCGGCGGCAGGCGCGGCGGCACCGACCGACCCGGCGGTGGCGAACGTCACCGAGGCGACCAAGGGCGACACCGCCGACCTCGCCAACACCGGCACCCCGGCCTCGGGCGCGCCGTCGGTCGATCCCGCCGCGAAGGAAGACAAGGCGCTGGGCGCAACGCCGCCGGCAAAGCAGTAGGGTTCGGCTCGTCACGGTGAGCGTAGCGAAGCAATCCAGGGCGTCCTGATCCGGCGCTGGATAACTTCGCTACGCTCGCAATGACGGCCATTCCTTCGTCGCCTGCTTTTTCTCACGCGCGAAAGAAGAAGCGGGGCACCGGATCAGGTCCGAGGCGACATGTGAGGAGATGCTTCGCCCGCCAGACGATGATTCATTCAAGTTGAAGCGTCACCCCGGCGAAGGCCGGGGCCCAGTTGGGGGACGCTGATGATGGAGGTAGCGCCTTATTTCGCGGGCCATCCCAACTAGGCCCCGGCCTTCGCCGGGGTGACGATGGGAAAAACGGTTCAGGCCGGGTGGATCAAACATCAGGTCTGTCTCGAACCTAACCCGCTCCGTTCGTCCTGAGATTGTTGAAGGACGTGCCCAGAACGAGCGCCGTTCGCGTGACGATCGAAGCCGCGGATCAACTCCGCGGCGACATCACCATCACCCCGCCAGCCACGCCGCGACCTGCGCCGCGATCGGCGCGAACACGCGATCGTCCGCCCCCGCTGCGGGCGGTTGCCCGGCATCCGACGCCGTGCGAATCGCAATATCCAGCGGCACGCGCCCCAGAAACGCGATCCCGGCCTCGTGCGCCGCTGCCTCCGCGCCGCCGCGCCCGAACGGATCCGACACCTCGCCGCAATGCGGGCAGGCATAGCCGGCCATATTCTCGACCAGTCCGATGATCGGCACCCCCGCCTTTTCGAACAGGTCGATCGCGCGACGCGCGTCGATCAGCGCAAGGTCCTGCGGGGTCGAGACGATCACCGCGCCCGCCGGGCGGTGCTTCTGCACCATCGTCAGCTGCACGTCGCCGGTCCCGGGCGGCAGGTCGACCACCAACGTGTCGGTCGCGCCCCAGTCGGCATCAATCAACTGCCCCAACGCGCCCGCAGTCATCGGCCCGCGCCACGCGATTGCGCGGCCCGGCTCGACCAACTGCCCCATCGACAGCAACGGCACGCCATAAGGTGTCGCGACCGGCAGCAACACTTTGTCGCGCGCCTCGGGCCGCGTGCCCTCGACCGCCATCAGCCGCGGCTGCGACGGGCCGTAGATGTCGGCATCGACCAGCCCGGTACGCCGCCCCGCCTTGGCCAGCGCGATGGCGAGATTGGCGGACAGCGTCGACTTGCCGACCCCGCCCTTGCCGCTGGCGACGGCGACGATCCGGCGCGCGACGCGCTCGGCGGTGACAACGGTGCGCACCTCGTAGCCGGGCCGCGCCGCCGCCATCCGCACGCTCGCCTCCAGCGCGTCGCGCGCCGGCGTGTCGAGCCCGGCGGCGTCGATCACGACCCCGATCCGTTGGCCCTCGATTCGGACGGTCGCCCGGGTTCCGGCCACCGCGGCGACCGCCGCTGCCACATCTTTCTGGTCCATGGCGGCGATCCGTAGGCGGGTGCAGGCCGCTTGCCACTGTTTTTCGTGAACGGCGCACCTATAAAGACCATATGACCATCCTGCGACGCTGGCTCCGGCGCCCGATCATCCTTGCTGCCGACAACAATAATGGACCGTGGGGAGGCGGTGGCGACGACAGTGCCGGCCCGCGCAATCCGTGGTCGGTGCCCCCCGGCGGACGGCGCGGCGCATCGAAGCCGACCGCGCTCGACGAATTCCTCAAGAAGACGCGGGTCGGCGGCGGCGGCGGTGGCGGCGGTCGTCCGCAGCTGCCGCTCGGTACGTCGGCGCGCACCTTGTGGCTGATCGGCGTCGGCTTGCTGGTCGCGATCTGGCTGCTGCTTACCTCCATCCACCAGATCGGGCCGCAGCAGCGCGGGGTCGTCACCTATTTCGGCAAATATTCGGGGATGCTGGAGCCCGGCATCCGGGTCACCTTGCCCGCGCCGATCGTCAACGTCACCAAGGTCGACGTCGAGCAGGTGCGCACCGACGAGTTTCCGCAGGACGGCGGGGAGACGGTGCTGACCGGCGACCAGAACATCATCGATCTCGCCTATACGGTGCGCTGGCGGGTGTCCGATCCGCGCAACTACGTGTTCGAGATCAAGGATCCGCAGGAAACCGTCCGCGCGACCGCCGAGAGCGCGATGCGCGCGGTGCTCGCCACCACGCGGATGAACGACGCGATCGGCGCCGGGCGCGGGCTGATCGAGGCGCGCGTGACGCAGACGATGCAGCAGATCCTCGACAGCTATCAGGCCGGGGTGCGCGTGCAGGGCGTGTCGATCAAGCAGGCGTCGCCGCCGGCGGCGCTGGTCGACGACTTCAACGCCGTCACCGCCGCGCAGCAGGAAGCGGTCGGCAACCTCAACAACGCGCGCAGCTATTCGCAGCAGGTGATCGCGCGCGCGCAGGGCGAGGCGTCGGCCTTCGACCAGGTCTATGCGCAATATCGCCTCGCCCCCGAGGTGACGCGCCGCCGCATGTATTACGAGACGATGGAGGCCGTGCTGGCCAAGACTGACAAGACGATCGTCGAGACGCCGGGCGTGACGCCGTATCTGCCGCTCGATCGCGCGCGCAAGCTGGTCGAGCCGACGCAGGGAACCTCGACCGCGCCCGCCGCGCCGGCGCAGGGAGGGCAGCGCTGATGGGCCAGCTGACGCGTAACCCGATCGCGATCGGGATGCTGGCGCTGGTGCTGGCGATCCTTGCCGCAGCGACCTTCGCGATCGTCCCGGAGACGCAGCAGGCGGTGGTGCTGCGGCTCAACAATCCGGTGCGGCTGGTAAACCAGTGGCAGCCGGGGCAGATGATCGGCAACACCGGTGCGGGCGTGATCGCACGCGTGCCGTTCATCGACAAGATCGTGTGGGTCGACAAGCGCGTGCTCGACGCCGATCTCGACAATACGCTGGTGCTGTCGACCGATCAGCTGCGGCTCAACGTCGATGCCTATGCGCGCTTTCGGATCGTCGATCCGCTGAAGGCGGTGACCTCGACCGGCAGCACCTCGAACACCGAGGAGCGCGTCGCGGATCAGCTGCGCCCGCTGCTCGGCACCGCGCTGCGCAACGAACTCGGCAAGGTGCCGTTCGCGGTGCTGCTCAGCCCGGAACGCGGCGCGGTGATGGACGCGATCCAGAACTCGCTGCAGGGCTCGGCGCGGCAGTATGGTGCGGAGATCGTCGACGTGCGGATCAAGCATGCCGACCTGCCCGACGGCAGCCCGCTCGACAGCGCGCTCCAGCGGATGCGCACCGCACGTCAGCAGGAAGCGAACACGATCCGCGCGCAGGGGCAGAAGCAGGCGCAGATCGTCCGCGCCGAGGCCGATGCGCAGGCGGCGCGCATCTATGCCGAGGCGTTCAGCAAGGACGCTGATTTCTACGACTTCTATCGCGCGATGCAGAGCTATCGTCACACGTTCGGGGCCGATGGCAATCAGCAGCCGGAAGGTTCGACCAATATCATCATGAGCCCGAACAATGGCTATCTTCGTGCGTTCGAGGGCGGCGGTCGTTAATCGGCGATGAGCAAGGCGTTCATATTCAAACGCCGTTCATCGCGATTGCCGCACATGGGGCTGTGTATTCTTCACTTTCGGATCGGGTGACCAAGAGGACATGAAAACCGTGCGTTACGCTTACGCCCTGACCGGGGCCCTGCTGCTTGGCGGCACGGCCGCGTCGCTCGCGCTCCAGAACCCGGCCACCGCGCAGATCGCGCAGAACGAGCCGGGCGCGATCAGCGCCGCCGCGCCGCGCGCCGGCGCGCCGATGAGCTTCGCCGACATGGTCGCGAAGCTTCAGCCGGCGGTGGTCAACATCTCCACCACGCAGAAGGTGACCGTCCAGCAGCAGGCGAACCCGTTCGCGGGCACGCCGTTCGGCGACCTGTTCGGCCAGTTCGGCGGCGGTGGCGGTGGTGCCCCGGTGACGCGCGAGGGCCAGTCGCTCGGCTCGGGCTTCCTGATTTCGGCCGATGGTTATGTCGTCACCAACAACCACGTCATCGCGCCCGCGGCAAAGGGCGCGACGGTCGAGTCGATCACCGTCACGCTGCAGGACCGCAAGGAATATAAGGCCAAGCTGATCGGCCGCGATCCGACCTCGGATCTGGCGGTGCTCAAGATCACCTCGCCGACCCCGCTGCCGTTCGTGAAACTCGGCGACTCGACGCGCGCACGTGTCGGCGACTGGGTGGTCGCGATCGGTCAGCCGTTCGGGCTGGGCGGCACGGTCACCGCGGGCATCGTCTCGGCGGTGCACCGCTCGACCGGGCAGCCGGGTCCCTTCGACACGTTCATCCAAACCGACGCCGCGATCAATCAGGGCAATTCGGGTGGTCCGATGTTCAACCTGAATGGCGAAGTGATCGGCATCAACAGCCAGATCTATTCGCAGTCGGGCGGCAACATCGGCATCGGCTTCGCGATCCCCGCGACCGAGGCAAAGCCGATCCTCGCCACGCTGATGAAGGGCGAACCGGTTAAGCGCGGCTATCTGGGTGTCAGCATTCAGCGGATGACCGACGATATCGCCGGGGCGCTGGGGCTTCCCAAGGATCAGGGCGAGATCATCGGCCGCGTCGAGCCGGGCGGTCCGGGTGCGAAGGCCGGGCTGCGCGCGGGCGATGTCGTTGTCGCGATCAATGGCGAGGCGGTGACGCCGGATCGTACGCTGTCGTCGCTGGTTGCCAACGCCGCGCCGGGATCGACGATCAAGCTCGACGTGATCCGCGACGGCAAGCGCCAGTCGCTGAACGCGACCGTGGCGACGCGCCCGGCCGACGATCAGCTCGCTGCGATCAACGGCGACAATGATGGCGACGACGGCCTGCCCGAGGACGACAGCGGCGCGCAGGCGACGCCGGGGTCGAGTTCGATCGGCATCTCGGTCCAGCCGCTCACCCCGCAGATCGCGCGTTCGATCGGCGTCGACTCGACCGTGCAGGGCGTGGTCGTCGCCGGCGTCGATCTGTCGAGCGATGCCGGGCAGAAGCTGAAGCGCGGCGACGTGATTTCGGCGGTCAACTCGCAGCC
This sequence comes from Sphingomonas phyllosphaerae, assembly GCA_036946405.1. Classification (NCBI taxonomy): domain Bacteria; kingdom Pseudomonadati; phylum Pseudomonadota; class Alphaproteobacteria; order Sphingomonadales; family Sphingomonadaceae; genus Sphingomonas; species Sphingomonas phyllosphaerae. The sequence goes on from JAQIJC010000001.1 coordinate 1,683,219, forward strand.
GGTGCGCACCGGCGCCGATGTCGCGCGTGTCGTCGCAGCGGCCAAGGCGGCGGGCCGTCCGTCGGTGCTGCTCAGCCTGACGCGCGGTCGGACCACCGGCGTGTTCATGGCGGTGAAGATCAAGTAAGTCCTTGCCGTCGCGTCGATCATGATCGCGCCTCGCCCGAATGCCCTCCGTCATGCCGGACTTGTTCCGGCATCCACCGCACCGCGAACGCACAAGCCGTAGAGTTTGCGGAACCATGAACCCCGGAACACGTCCGGGGTGACGAATGCAGTGGCGCGACGAACAACTAGCAAAACGGGCCGTCGCATCGCATGATGCGGCGGCCCTTTTGGTTCGGGAGACAGACGCGTGGCGGACGGCGGCATCTTGATCGGCGCGGGCGAGGGCGGGGCCGATCCGCAGCGGCTCGACCTTGCGCGCGCCAACCGCCACGGCCTGATCGCCGGCGCGACCGGCACCGGCAAGACCGTGACCTTGCAGGGGATCGTCGAGGGCTTTTCGAACGCCGGGGTCGCCTGTTTCCTTGCTGACGTGAAAGGCGACTTGTCGGGGCTGGCGATGCCGGGCGCGGCAACGGCCAAGACCCACGACATCTTCGCCGCGCGCGCCGCGGAGATCGGCGTAACCGACTGGCATTATGCCGATACCCCGGTGCAATTCTGGGACCTGTTCGGCGAACAGGGGCATCCGGTCCGCACCACGATCAGCGAGATGGGGCCATTGCTGCTCGCGCGGCTGATGGGGCTGAACGCGGTGCAGGAAGGCGTGCTGACGATCGCCTTCCATGTCGCCGATGAGGAAGGCTTGCTGCTGCTCGACCTCGACGATCTGCAGGCGATGCTCGCGCATTGCGCCGAGCGCGCCGAGGAACTCACCACCCGCTACGGCAATGTCTCGAAGCAATCGGTCGGCGCGATCCAGCGCGCGCTGCTGCAATTGCGTGCGCAGGGGGCTGAGCATTTCTTCGGCGAGCCGGCGCTGGCGCTGACGGACCTGTTCGGCACCGACGACAACGGGCGCGGGCTGGTCAACATCCTCGCCGCCGACAAATTGATGGCCTCGCCGCAGCTCTATTCGACGTTCCTGCTGTGGCTGCTCGGCGAGATGTTCGAATTTCTCCCCGAGATCGGTGACGCCGACAAGCCGAAGCTGTGCTTCTTCTTCGACGAGGCGCATCTGCTGTTCGACGAGGCGCCGCCCGCGCTGCTGGACCGCATCGAGCAGGTCGTGCGGCTGATCCGCTCGAAGGGCGTCGGGGTTTATTTCATCACCCAGAACCCGATCGACGTGCCCGACAGCGTCGCGGGGCAATTGGGCAATCGCGTCCAGCACAAGCTCAGCGCCTTCACCCCGCGCGACCGCAAGGCGGTGCAGGCCGCCGCGGAGACGTTCCGCGCCAACCCCGGTGTCGATGTCGCGACCGCGATCACCGAGCTGCGGACCGGCGAGGCGTTGGTGTCGCTGCTCCAGCGCGACGGTGCGCCGTCGCCGGTGCAGCGCACGCTGATCCGTCCGCCGTCGAGCCGCGTCGGCCCGGTCACGCCCGAGGAACGTCGCGTGCTGATCCAGACCGACGCGATCGGCACCAAATACGACACATTGGTCGACCGCGAATCGGCCGAGGAGTTGCTGGGCGCCAAGACGCAGGAGGCGGCGGCCGCCGCCGCCGCCGCGCGCGCCTCGACCGACGCGGAGAAGGCCGCCGCGGCGCAGGCGAAGGAAGACGCGCGTGCGGCACGCGAGGCGGATCGCGCCGCCCGCGAGGAAGAGCGCGCGCGTCGCGCGGCGGAGCGCGAAGCGGCGAACGATCCGTGGAACCGCGCGATGACCTCCGCGTCGCGTTCGGCATCGTCGGCGGTCGGCCGCGCGGTGGCGAACGAGCTGACCAAGGCGGTTTTCGGCGGATCACGGCGGGGGAGCAGCGGCGGCGGCTTGCTGGGGCAAGTGGTGCGCGGCGTGCTCGGCGGGTTGATGCGGCGGTAGTGGGCATCCACCCCTCCCTTCAGGGGAGGGGCCGGGGGTGGGGGAGTCTCGGGCCGACGTCTCTGTGAGACATTCCCCACCCCAACCCAGTCGCAGGTAAACAATGCCCAGCATCGTTTAGGTCATGCCGGGGGCATGACCGACCTGCGACTCCTGAAGGGGAGGGGCTGCAAACCCGGCTGACCCCTCACATATTTTCCGCTAAGGCCGCGCGCATGACGACCGATTACGACCGCCCGCTGCTCACCCCGCCCGACGGGCAGAAGAAAGTGCTGCTCCATTCCTGCTGCGCGCCCTGTTCGGGCGAGGTGATGGAGGCGATGACCGCGAGCGGGATCGACTATACGATCTTCTTCTACAATCCGAACATCCACCCCAAGGAGGAATATATCCTCCGCAAGGAGGAGAATATCCGCTTCGCCGAGAAGCACGACATTCCGTTCGTCGATGCCGATTACGACACCGTCAACTGGTTCAAGCGCGCACGCGGGATGGAGTTCGAACCCGAACGCGGGCTGCGCTGTACGATGTGCTTCGACATGCGGTTCGAGCGCACCGCGCTCTATGCGCATGAGCACGGCTTCCCGGTCATCACCTCGTCGCTCGGCATCTCGCGCTGGAAGAACATGGCGCAGATCAATGATTGCGGGGAGCGCGCCGCGGCGCATTATCCCGATATCGCTTACTGGACGTTCAACTGGCGCAAGGGCGGCGGCGCGGCGCGAATGATCGAAATCTCCAAGCGCGAGCATTTCTACCAGCAGGAATATTGCGGCTGCGTCTATTCGCTGCGCGACACCAATGCACATCGCGTGTCGCAAGGCCGGGAAGAGATCAGGATCGGCGAGTTGTTCTACGGCGACGAGGTCAAGGCGGAGTAGCAACGGCGGAGCGCGTCGGGCACGTGCTTCGACAAGCTCAGCACGAACGTTGGAGATGGCCTTCCGTTCGCCCTGAGCTTGTCGAAGGGCGTGTCGTGAACGCTAACGTCGCTACTAGCCCGCCACCGGCAGCGCGATCGTCGCGCCCAGCCCCGGTCGCGCATCGTCCAGCACCAGCGTCCCGCCGTGCATCCGCGCGATCGCCTCGACCAGCGGCAGCCCCAGTCCATGGCCGGGACGATGTCGGCTCGCATCCAGCCGGCCGAAGCGCCGCAATGCCGTCGCGCGCTCCGCGGCGGGGATGCCCGGCCCATCGTCGGTCACCGTCAGCCGCATCTGCGCCGCCGCACGCGTCACCGCCACCGTCACCCGCGTTCCCGGCGGGCTGTGCGTCAGCGCATTGCCGACCAGATTGAGCGCCGCCTGCGTCAGCAATTGCCGGTCGCCCTCGATGTCACCATCTTCCGCGGCGGTCAGCGTCAACAGATGCCCGCCTTCTTCCGCGCTCGCCGCCAGCGTCTCGGTCACGTCGGCCGCGACCGCCGCCAGCGGAAAGGCGCGGAACGCCGTCCGCCGCTCGCCGCCCTCGACCTCGGAAATGCGCAGGATCGCCGAGAACATCGCCAGCAACTCGTCGCATTGCTCCAGCGCCGCCTCCAGCGCGGGCGTCGGCGTCTCCGCGACGATTAGCGCCAGCCGGCTGCGCAGCCGCGCCAGCGGGGTGCGCAAATCGTGCGCGACATCGCCGCCGACATGCCGCAGGCTCTCGACCAGCGCCGCGATCCGGTCGAGCATCCGGTTGAAGGTCGCCGCTTGCCCCGCGAACGCGCCGCTGCCCGGCTCCACCGGCACGCGCTGCGTCAGGTCGCCGTCGATGATCGCCTCGGCGGTCGTGCGCAGCTCGCCGATCCGCCGCCGCACGATCGTGCTGAACGATACTGCGCCCGCGATGACGATGAGCACGATCAACCCGAAGCCGAGCGCGTAGCTGCGCAGCCATACCGCCGCAAAGCCCTCGATCGGTTCGGTTTCGACCAGCGTCACCAGTCGCAGGCCGCCGCCGGCGTCACGACGCTGCATCCGGAACGTCGCGGCGCCGGGCAGCATGCTGTCACCGAGCGTCGAAAAGCCCGCCGGCACCGGCCCGGACACGGTGACGTTGCCGCCCAGCCGCTCGCCCCTGGCGTCGATCAGTTCGAAGCCGAGGTCGCCCGTCTCGCGCTGCGCGGACAAGGCGGCGATCCGCGACAGGATCGCGGGCGCATTGCCGCGCAGCGATTCGTCGAGCAGCGCGCGGCTGACCTCGTCGAGCCGGCGGTCGACCAATGTCTCGATCGTGTGCCGCGACGCCGAATAACTGGCATAGCCGGTCAGCGCGGTCGCCGCGCCGAACGCGCCGAGGAACAGCGCGGTCAACCGCCCGAGCGACGCCTCCAGCAGCCGCATCTCACGCGCGCAGCATGTAACCGACGCCGCGCTTGGTCGCGATCGGATCGTCGCCGCCGCCCGCGGTCAGCTTGCGGCGCAGCAGCCTTACCTGCGCGTCGACGATGTTGGTGCCCGGCTCGAAATCATAGCCCCATACGCGTTCGATCAGCATCGCGCGCGTCAGATAGCTGCCCGCGTGCCGGACCAGCTCGGTCAGCAATCCGAACTCCAGCCGCGTCAAGTCGAGCGGCTCTTCGCCGCGCCAGGCGCGATGCTGGCCGGGGCTGACGACGATATCGCCCGCCCGCAGCATGTCGCCGTCGCCGACCGCGGTCCAGCCGCGCGCGCGCAGCAAAGCGTTGAGCCGCGCCTCGATCTCCGCGGCGGGAGTCGGCTTGACGCAATAATCGTCGGCGCCCGCGGTCAGCCCGCCGATCTTCTCCGCCGAGCGCCCCAGCGCCGACAGCATCAGCACCGGCAGATTGTGCCCCGCGTCGCGCAGCCGCTCGACGACGCGCACCCCGCTCAGCTGCGGCAGCATCGAATCGAGGATCATCGCGTCGAAGGCGTCACGCTCGACCGCGGTCAGCGCGCTTGGCCCGGTCTCGGCGATCGTGACGTGATGATCGCGTTGCGCCAGTTCGGCCTGCAATGCGGTGGCATATTCGACGTCGTCCTCGACGATCAGCAGCTTCATGATCGGTTGTCGCCATGTTGATGACTGTCGCCGACACTATCGGATCGGCGCACGGACGGCTATCATGCTTGCAGCGCCAATGGCTTATCTTGCCAAAGTTTAATGTTGGGCGCTTTGCTGACGGGATGGAGCCAGTGATGACGCGACCGTTCGGCACCGGGGACATGGCGGCGCGCATCCGCGCCTTCGACTGGTCGGCGACCGCGCTGGGCCCGATCGCGGGCTGGTCGGCCGAGCTGATGGCGGCGGTCGAGACGATGCTCGCGATGCCGCGCCCCGCGACGTTGCTGTGGGGCGAGGCGCTGCTGCAACTCTACAACGACGCCTATATCGAGATCGCGCGCGACCGGCATCCGGCGCTGCTCGGTCGTCCGGTGTGGGAGGGCTGGCGCGAGATCTACACGCAGGAGGTCGCGCAGCGGCTGGCGACCGTCTGGGCGGGGCAGGCGGTGCAGGTCGCCGGGCGCGAGGCGTCGTTGCGCGACGAGAGCGGCACCTTCCACCGCCGCACCTTCGATCTCACCTGGATTCCCGTGCGCGATGCGAGCGGCGCGGTCGCGGGCGCGTTGCAGCAACTCGTCGAGGTCACCGACCACCGCCGCGCCGCCGCGCTATTGCGCGACAGCGAGGCGCAGATGCGGATGATGGCGGCGACCGGCCGGCACATGCAGTTCCGGATGAGCGCCGATTGGGGACGATTGCTGCGGCTCGACGGGCGCGAGATGCTGCCCGATGTCGATGCGCCGATCGGCGACTGGGTGGAGCGCTTCATCCCCGACGAGGATCGCGGCGTGGTGTTCGCGGCGATCGCGGCGGCGCTCGACGGTCCGGCGATGTTCGAGCTGGAGCATCGGGTCCGCTGCGCGGACGGCTCGATCGGCTGGGTCGCGTCGCGCGCGCTGCCGGTGCTCGACGCCGAGGGGCAGGTCACCGAATGGTTCGGCAGCGGGATCGACATCACCGCGCGCCGCACCGCCGCCGAGGTCGTGCGGCGCAGCGAGGAACTGCGCCGCATCGCGCTCGACGGTGGCGGCATGGGGGCGTGGCGCGTCGATCTCGCGAGCGGCGAGGTGCGCGGCGATGTGCGCTTCTTCGCTTTGTGGGGGATGCCGGCCAGCGACGAGCCACGCGCGGCGACGGATTTCTACGGCCGGTTGTCGCCGGATGGTCTTGCCGCGGTGAAAGGCTTCGCCGCGCGTCGCATCGCGCCGGGTGAGGAGTTCGATGGCGAGCTGGAGATCGTCGCCGGCCCGACCGCGAGATGCTGGCTACGCTGGCGCGGTCGCGCCGATGGCCCGGACACGCGCATCCTCCACGGCGTCGTGTTCGACGTGACGGCGCAGCGGCAGGCGACCGAACGGCTGCGTGAGCGCGAGGAGCTGTTGCGGCTGTTCGGCGACGCCTCGCGCGACGCCTTGTGGATTCGCGACGCCGATACCTTGCGCTGGCGCTACGTGACCCCGGCGTTCCGCACGATCTACGGCCAGCGGCGGCGCGTGGTGCTAACCGGCGATCATTATCGCAACTGGCTGGCGTTGATCCTTCCCGAGGACCGCGCGCGGGTCGAGGCGGCGGTGGCGCGGGTGCGCGGCGGGGAGCATGTCACCGTCGACTACCGCATCCGCTGTGCGTCCGACGACACGATTCGCTGGCTGCGGACGACCGAATTCCCGATCCGCGATGGCGCGGGGCAGGTGGTGCTGATCGGCGGGATCACCTCCGACGTCACCGCGTCGCGCCAGGCGCGCGAGGCGGTGACGCGTAGCGAGGAACGGCTGCGCAACGCGGTCGAGGTCGGCGGCATCGGGCTATGGGACTGGAATGTCGCGACCGACGAGGTTCATTGGTCGGCCGAACACTACCGACTGCAGGGCTATCCGGTCGGTTCGGTCGAGCCCAGCTACGGCGCATGGCTGGCGCGCCTGCATCCCGACGACCGCGCCGAGGCGGAGACGCTGATGCAGGAGGCGATGGGCGGCGGTCGTCCCTATGCGCAGGAGTTTCGCGTCGTCCATCCCGATGGCTCGCTCCACTGGCATTCCGCGCGCGGTCGCTTCTTCTTCGACGAAGCCGCGCAGCCGGTGCGCATGGTCGGCGCGATCATCGACGTCACCGAACGGCGCGCCTGGACCGAGCGCCAGCAGGTGTTGATCGCCGAGCTTCAGCATCGCACCCGCAACCTGATCGGCGTGGTACGCGCGATCGCCGACAAGAGTGCGCGGTCGAGCCGTGACCTGCCCGATTTCCGCCAGCGCTTCGGCGATCGCCTGTCGGCGCTGGTGCGCGTACAGGGCTTGCTGTCGCGACTGTCCGACGACGATCGCGTCACCTTCGATAGTCTGCTCGACGCGGAGCTGGCGGCGCTCGACGGAGAGGCGACCGCGGTCACGCTCGCCGGTCCGAAGGGGGTGCGGCTGCGGTCGTCGATCGTCCAGACGCTGGCGATGGCGCTCCACGAACTCGCCACCAACGCGGTGAAATACGGCGCGCTGCGCGCGGCGGGCGGGCGATTGTCGATCACCTGGACGGTCGCGCCGGCTGAGGATGGCACGCCGTGGCTGCATATCGATTGGCATGAGACGGGCGTCGCGATGCCGCCGCCGGGCACCACGCCGCTCGGCTCGGGCGAGGGGCGCGAGCTGATCGAACATGCGCTGCCCTATCAGCTCGGCGCACGGACCTCCTTCGTGCTAGGCGTGGACGGCGTCCGCTGCCGGATCGCGATCCCGATCTCCCGCCACGCCGCCGGCTGACCACGGCGGCGGGTCGAGCGTCCGCCGCAGGAAGGCGACGAAGGCGGTCACCGCCGCCGGCACCGTCGGCGCGCGCGGGTAGAGCGCGTGGATCGCGAGGTCGCGCGGGCCCTCCCAGCCGGGCAGCACCGGGACCAGCCGCCCCGCCGCCAACGCGTCGTCGACATCCCAGATCGATCGCATCGCGATGCCGACCCCCGCCAGCGCCAGCTCTCGCACGATCTCGCTGGAATTGGTGCGGACACGGCTCTGCGCATCGATCGCCTGTCGCCGCCGGCCGTTGACCAGCTGCCACGGCCATTGCCCGTCGGCCGCGAGCAGCCGGTGCCGCACCAGGTCGGCGGGCGTGCGCGGCGCGCCATGCTCGGCGAGATAGGCGGGCGCGGCGCACAACAGCCGCGGGCTGCCGCCAAGCCGGTGCGCGGTCAGGCTCGGCGGGATGTCGCGCGCGATCCGCACCGCGACGTCGACGCGCTCGGCGACCAGATCGACATTGGCATCGGTGAGGTTCAGTTCCAGCGACACGCGCGGTGCCACGCGCAGAAAGTCGTGGAGGCGCGGCGCGATGTGCAGCCGTCCGAACGAGGTCGGCGCGGAGACGCGCAGCGCGCCGGCCGGTTCGTCGCGGATCCCTGTTACCCGTGCCTCGGCGGCGGCGATCTCCCGCAGGATCGCGAGCACATCGGCGTGGAACCGCTCGCCCGCGTCCGTCGCCGCCAACCGCCGCGTCGTCCGCTGGATCAGCCGCACGCCCAGCCGCGCCTCCAGCCGCGCCAGCCGCTTCGATGCCATCGCCGGTGAGATGCCGAGTGCGCGCGCCGCCGCGGAGAGGCTGCCCGCCTCGATGACCTGCGCGAACAGCACGTGATCGGGATCGAGCATTTGTTCTCCACAGGAAAAGGTGTTTGGAACTTTTGCCTGCTACCGACGGGATCGCAAGCCGTTTAAGGCTGTCGGTCAGGAGGATTTGGACGATGACCGACCCCTATACCGATCGCGCCGGATTGCAGGTCGCCGCCGAACTCGCCGCCTTCGTCGAGGATCGTGCACTCCCCGGCACCGGCATCGCGGCCGGCGTCTTCTGGCGCGGCCTCGCCGACCTCTACGCGCGCTTCGCGCCCGAAAATGCGGCGCTGCTCCGGCATCGCGACGCATTGCAGGCGCAGATCGACGGCTGGCATCGCGCACGCGCCGGGCAGCCGCACGATCCGGCCGCCTATCAGGCGTTCCTGCGCGAGATCGGCTATCTGGTCGCCGAGCCTGCACCGTTCACGATCGCGCCCGGTGTGGTCGACGACGAAGTGGCGCGCGTCGCTGGGCCGCAACTCGTTGTGCCGATCCTCAACGCGCGCTTCCTGCTCAACGCCGCCAACGCCCGCTGGGGCAGCCTGTACGACGCGCTGTACGGCACCGATGCGCTGCCGGGCACGCCGGCCGGCCCCGGCTACGATCCCGCGCGCGGTGCGCAGGTGATCGACTGGGCACGCGGCTTCCTCGACGAGGCGGTGCCGCTGGCGCATGGCAGGTGGCGCGACTGGGCAGGCGACCCACCCGCGCTCGCCGATCCGGCGCAGCTTGCCGGGCGCGCGGGCGACAATTGGCTGCTGCGCCATCACGGATTGCATATCGAATTGGTGATCGACCGTGTGCATCCGATCGGCCGCACCGATTCGGCGGGGCTGGCCGACGTGATCCTCGAATCGGCGCTGACCACGATCTGCGACCTCGAGGATTCGATCGCGGCGGTCGATGCCGCGGACAAGGTCGCCGCCTACGCCAATTGGCTGGGGCTGATGCGCGGCGATCTGGAGGAGACGTTCGTTAAGCATGGCGCGACGCTCACGCGTCGGCTCGCCGCCGATCGCGCCTATGTCGCGCCGGACGGCACGCCGTTCACGCTGCCGGGGCGCGCGCTGCTGTTCGTCCGCAACGTCGGGCATCTGATGACCACCCCCGCGCTGTTGCTGCCCGATGGCAGCGAGGCACCTGAGGGGATTCTCGACGCGGCGCTCACCAGCCTGATCGCCCTCCACGATCGTGACGGCGCGCGGGCCAATTCGCGCGTCGGTGCGATCTACATCGTCAAGCCGAAGATGCACGGCCCGGACGAGGCGGCGTTCACCGACCGGCTGTTCGACGCGGTCGAGGACCTGCTGGGGCTGGCGCGCCACACGATCAAGGTCGGCGTGATGGACGAGGAACGCCGCACCAGCGCGAACCTCGCCGCGTGCGTTCATGCGGTGCGCGACCGCGTCGTCTTCATCAACACCGGCTTTCTCGATCGCACCGGCGACGAGATCCACACCTCGATGCAGGCGGGCGCGATGGTCCGCAAGGCGCAGATGAAGGACAGCGCATGGATCGCCGCCTATGAGGATCGCAACGTCCAGATCGGGCTCGCCTGCGGCTTTGCGGGACGTGCGCAGATCGGCAAGGGGATGTGGGCCGCGCCCGGCCGGATGCGGGACATGCTCGAACAGAAGATCGCGCACCCGCGGGCCGGCGCCACCACCGCGTGGGTGCCGTCGCCGACCGCCGCGACGCTCCACGCCACCCATTATCATCGCGTGTCGGTCGTCGAACGTCAGACGGCGCGGGCGACCGAGCCGGTCGCGCCGCTCGACGCGTTGCTGACGATCCCGCTCGCCGCGGGACGCAACTGGTCGGAACGGGAAATTGCCGACGAACTCGACAACAATGCGCAGGGCATCCTCGGCTATGTCGTGCGCTGGATCGATCAGGGCATCGGCTGTTCGAAAGTTCCCGACATCCATGACGTCGGCCTGATGGAGGATCGCGCGACGCTGCGCATCGCCTCGCAGCATCTCGCCAACTGGCTGCATCACGGCGTCGCGACCCCTGCACAGGTCGACGCGGCATTTACACGCATGGCCGCGCGGGTCGATGAACAGAATGCCGCGGATCCGATCTATCGGCCGCTCAGATCGAACGCTTTGGCAATGCAGGCGGCACGATCACTTGTTTTCAAAGGGTTGGCGCAACCCAACGGCTATACCGAGCCGCTGCTCCACGACTATCGCCGGCGTAGTAAATTTGTTGGTGACCCATAACGGTGAACATAAGGAACGGAACATTGCGTCATCCGCTCCTTCTTCGTGGAAACGGTCATCTCTCATTTGCGCGCTCAGGCCGATCGTTACAGCCGGCTGGCGCGTCATCTCGATTCGCGGGGCGACAGTGCCTTTCTGAACTCGATGGCGGCGGGATATCGCGCGAGGGCCGAACGGGCCGCCGCCGTCGTGGCCGAATTCGGCGCCTGATCGTCCTCGGGTGAGCGACGTTCCTCGAAACCGTTGAGGGGTGGGCGCGCGGGCAGACGCGCGGGTCCGGGCAAACCGCCGAAAAATCGCGGTCACTTGCACTGAATGTCAGACAAGCTGTGCCGTTCCGCGTCGCTTCCATTCCTATTCCATGTTGCTAACAAGCTGCAATCAGGCCGCCAAATCTTGCAATTCGGCGCTTCATGAAGCCTTGATGATGTTGACGCTGCAATCCTCCCCGGATTATGTCTGATTAATAAACGCCGCGAACGGGATCGCGGAGGTGGGAGAGATGCGATGACGGCGACGATGAAAACCCTGTTCCGAACGGCGCTGCTCGCCGGAACCGCGCTGACGCCGGGTTTCGCCGCCGCGCAGGATGCACCGCTGCCGCAGGAGGCGAGCGCCGTCGCACCGACCTCGCCGGTCGCATCGACCGGACCCGCCGCCGACGACATCGTCGTCACCGGCGTGCGCGCCAGCCTTCGTTCGGCGCAGGCGCTCAAGCGCGATTCCGCCTCGATCCTCGATGCGGTCGTCGCCGAGGACATCGGCAAATTGCCCGACAACAACGCTTCGGAAGCGCTGGCGCGCGTCACCGGCGTGCAGGTCAACCGCTCGAACGACGAAGCCAATGGCGTGCTGATCCGCGGGCTCGGCGACATCAGCACCACCTTCAACAACCGCGAAATCTTCACCGCCGAGAACCGCGGCGTCGCCTTGCAGGACTTCCCCGCGGGCGCGCTCGCCGCGCTGGAGGTCTACAAGTCCGGCACCGCCGACCTGATCGAGCCGGGGCTGGCCGGGCTGGTCAACGTCCGCTCGCGCCGCCCGTTCGACTTCACCGGCTTCGAGATCGCGGGCGGCATCCGCGGCGCGTACAACGACCAGTCGGGCAAGCTCGACCCGGTCGGCAATATCCTGATCACCGACCGCTGGGACACCGGGATCGGCGAGATCGGCGCGTTGGTCAATTTCGCGATCACGCGCACCCGCTACCGTAACGCGGTCCGCTTCAACGATCAGGGGACGCGCACCGCGGCGGGTGACGCGGGCAATACCACCGACGATCTGACCGTCACCACACCGGGCGTCGGCACCGATTTCCGCATCCCGAATTCGGTCGGCAATTACTTCGCGACTGGCACCCGCACGCGCCCCTCCGTCAACGGCAGCCTGCAATGGCGCCCGAGCGACCGGCTGGAGGTCTATGCCGACGGATTGTGGCAGGCGTATCGCGGCGAACAGTCGAACGAGAATTTCACCGCGCTGCTCGAGTCAGCGACGCTGGCGCTGCCCGGCCAGACCGGGACGCGCCCGACGCTCAGCAACGTCGTGCTCGACCCCAGCGATCCGCGCAAGGTGCTGAGCCTCACCAAGACCGGCGGGCTCGCCCCGCAGCAGTTCCGCTCGAGCTTCAACGACCGCACCGATACCTATCAGGGCGCGATCGGCTTCGTATGGAAGGGCGACCGCGCGAAGATCAGCAGCGATTATGCGTATACCTACAGCACCTATTCGCAGCTCGAATACAGCCTCGACGCGCGCTTCGCCTCATCGCCGCAGGTCGATGTCGAGTTCGATCGCGACGGCGGCGCGTCGTTCAGCTTCCCCGGCTTCGACGCGCTCAACCCCGACAACTACATCTGGCGCGGCTTCTACCAGAAGCGCTACCACGCCACCGGCGGCGGGCATCAGTGGCGCGCCGACCTGCAACTCGATACCGAGCTGCCGTTGATCCAGCGGCTCGACTTCGGCGTGCGCTGGGTCTCGCGCACCGCCAAGCTGGAGCAGGGCGACCGCTATCTCGCCACCGATGCGCTCGGCATCCCGCTCGCCAGCCTGCCGACCGGCGCGCTGGAAAAGGTCGAGGATGGTTTCCGTCAGCCCGCCGCCCAATTCCGCAACTGGCTGATGCCGTCGCGCGCCTCGATCCGCTCGAACTTCGATGCGCTCCGCGCGCTCACCTATTCGGTCGGCCCGCAGCTGATCGCGCGCGATCCCAACAACGTCGACCTGCGCGACAGCGTCGCCCGCTTCGGGCAGGAAGAGATCGCGCTACGCGAGGACGGCGGGTTCAGCGCGCAGGAAAGCACCTACGCCGCCTATGCGATGGCGCGCTACGACTTCACCGTCGCCGGGATCGAGGTGGATGGCACCGCGGGCGTCCGCGTCGTCAACAACGACGGCACCTATCGCGGTACGACGCGGCTCAACACCGACAACGTCATTTCGTTCGTCTCGCAGATCAACCGCCAGAATTACGTCGACGTGCTGCCGTCGTTCGGCGCGCGGCTGAAGTTCACGCCAAAGTTGCAGGCGCGCCTCGCCTATACCGAGACGCGGACGCGTCCGAACTTCGGTCAGCTGAACCCGGCCTTCAACATCACGCGCAGCACCGTCACCGGCGGCGCGTTCGATGCGAGCGGCAGCGGCGGCAACCCCGATCTGGTGCCGCTGACCTCGAACAACTGGGACGCGACGCTGGAGTGGTATTTTGCGCCGACCGGCTCGTTCACCGCCTCGGTCTTCTACCGCGACCTGTTCGGCTTCATCAGCAACTATACGTCGATCGTCCAGGATCCGACCTACGGCCGCCTGCAAGTCTCGCGTCCCGAAAACGCCGGTTCAGGCAGCATCAAGGGCGCGGAGGCCAACTTCCAGACCTTCTTCGACTTCCTGCCCGGCCTGCTCAGCGGCTTCGGCACGCAGTTGAACGTCACCTATCTCGACGGCACCAACCAGCTGCCGTCGACGCTGGGCGAGGCGGCGCCGGTCGTGCCGATCACCGGCGTGTCGAAGTGGACGTACAATATTACCGGCTTCTACGAAAAGGGCCCGATCTCGGCGCGCCTGTCGTACAATCGCCGTTCGGAATATGTCGACAGCTTCACGCGCAATCCGGGCGAGGCGCAATTTGCGGGCGTGACGGTGCGGCCGATCTCGCGCCTCGACTTCTCGGCGTCCTACACGCCATTCGAGAATATCACGCTGACCGCGGACGTCAGCAACATCCTCGCGCAGCCGTGGCAGAACTATCGCAACTTCGCGGCCGACGCCGGCTATCCGGTCGATGTCCGCGAGGAAGGGCGCTATTACTCGCTCGGCATCCGCTTCCGCTTCTAGGTATACCGTCGCCCCTGCGAAGGCAGGGGCCTATGACTGTTTCGTTTGTCGAGACATTTGACACATGCCGGCCGGCTGCTGTGTCAACCGTCCGCGCGACGATACAGACATAGGCCCCTGCCTGCGCAGGGGCGACGGCATGTGCGATTACTGCTTCTTCGCCAGCAACCCATGCATCCCCAGCCAGCGGACATAGGCGTCGAACCAGCCGGTGCTGGTCGTCGGCTTCTGGTACATGCCGAAACCATGCCCGCCCTGTTCGTAGAGGTGGAACTCGACCGGCCGCTTCGCCGCGCGCCATTTGTCGACCAGCCCGATCCCGTCGTTGGCGAAGAACGGATCGTCGGCCGCCAGCGCGATGAACAGCGGCGGCGCGTCGGCGGGCACGTCGACCGCGCCGAGCGGGCCATAGATGTCGGCGACGAACGCCGGCTTCGCATCCCCCCCGGCCAGCGTCGTCGCCATCGTCAGCATCGCACCCGCCGAGAAGCCGATCATCCCGATCCGGTCGGGATCGACCTTCCACTCTCCGGCGCGGCGCCGGATCAGCGCGAAGGCGGCGCGCGCATCGGCGATCTGCGGCCCGAGCCGTGCGGTCATCGCGGTCGGATCGACCCGCGGGCGCGGCGCGGAACCGGAGAACATCTCGCTCATCGACTTCTCGAAGCCGGCCATGTCGGCCGGCGTCTGGTTCAGCCGGTATTTGAGCACGAACGCCGCAACCCCGCGCTTCGCCAGTGCCCTGGCGACGTCCCAGCCCTCATTCTCCATCGACAGCGTGCGGAAGCCGCCGCCGGGTGCCACCACCACCGCCGCGCCGGTCGCGGTGCCGGGCGCAGGGAGAAACGGCGTCAGCGTCGCGACCGTCACGTTGCGCGTGAAGGTGCTGCCATATTGGCGGTGCCACGCTTCCTTGTTGGGCGCATCGGGCAGCGGCCCGGTGTCGAGCGTGATCGCGGTCGGCTGCGCCGGGGTCGCGATCGGCGTCATCTTGTCGGCCTGTGCCAGTGCCGGACCTGCTGCCCCCGCGAGCAGCACCGCCGCCCAGCCCGCGACCCATCCGTTCCGAACCTCGCGCCTCGTCATGGCCATCCCTCCGTCGTTATCTTTTCGCGTCCCGCCGTGGCGAGCGAGAGAAAAGATAGCGCTAACGTTGAGCGGCTAACAAGTCGCGTCCGTGCAAAAATGTCGCCGTCTGCCGCTGGTTTAGTGCGGAAGCATCGCCCGATCAGATCAAGCCCCTCCCCCTCGGGGGAGGGGTTGGGGTGGGGCCCGTCCTCGAACGCCGACCGCGTAAGCGTCCCCCGCCCCCAGCCCCTCCCCTGAAGGGGAGGGGAGCAGCACTCCGGCCCTATTGCACCCGCTCGGCAACCAGCGTTTCGACCACCGTCGGATCGGCGAGCGTCGAGGTATCGCCCAGATTGCCGGTGTCGTTCTCGGCGATCTTGCGCAGGATGCGGCGCATGATCTTGCCCGAGCGGGTCTTGGGCAGGCCGGGCGCGAATTGCAGCGCATCGGGGCTGGCGATCGGCCCGATCTCTCCGCGGACCCATTGCCGCAGCTCGGTCCGCAGCTCTTCCGATGGTTCGACCCCGCTGTTGAGCGTCACGAAGGCATAGATGCCCTGACCCTTCACCTCGTGCGGCATCCCGACCACCGCCGCCTCGGCGACCTGCGCATGCGCAACCAGCGCCGATTCGACCTCGGCCGTGCCCATGCGATGCCCGGAGACGTTGATGACGTCATCGACGCGCCCGGTGATCCAGTAATAGCCGTCCTCGTCGCGTCGACACCCGTCGCCGGTGAAATACTTTCCCGGATAGGTGCTGAAATAGGTCTGGAAGAACCGCTCGTGATCGCCCCACACGGTGCGCATCATCCCCGGCCAGCTGTCGGTGATGCACAAATTGCCCTCCGTCGCGCCGTCCAGCACCTTGCCTTCGGCATCGACGATCTGCGGTTGCACGCCGGGCAGCGGCTTCGTCGCGGAGCCGGGCTTGAGGTCGGTCGCATAGGGCAGGGGAGAGATCAGGATTCCCCCGGTCTCGGTCTGCCACCAGGTATCGACGATCGGGCAGCGCCCGCCGCCGACGACGCGGTGATACCATGTCCACGCCTCCGGGTTGATCGGTTCGCCGACCGTGCCGAGCAGGCGGAGCGAGCCACGGTCATGGCGCGTCACCCAGTCGTCGCCCTCGCGCATCAGCGCGCGGATCGCGGTCGGCGCGGTGTAGAGGATGTTGACCCCCAGCCGGTCGATCGTCTCCCACAGCCGCCCGTGATCGGGATAATTGGGCACGCCGTCGAACATCACCGTCGTCGCGCCGTTCGCCAGCGGACCATAGACGACATAGCTGTGCCCGGTGACCCAACCGATATCGGCGGTGCACCAATAGATTTCGCCGTCGCGGTAATCGAACACGTCCTTGAAGGTCTTGGTCACCCACAGCAGATAGCCGCCGGTGGTGTGGAGCACGCCCTTGGGCTTGCCCGTCGACCCGCTGGTGTAAAGGATGAACAAAGGATCCTCGGCGTTCATCGGCTCGGGCGCGCAATCGTCGTCGACGCCCTCCAGCGCATCGTGCAGCCAGATGTCGCGACCCTCGGTCATCGCCACGTCGCCGCCGGTGCGGCGGATGACGAGCACATGCTCGACGCTCGGGCAGCGCGCGACTGCCTTGTCGACATTGGCCTTGAGCGGAATCCGCTTGCCGCCGCGACACCCTTCGTCGGCGCAGATCACCAACGTCGAATCGCAATCCTGGATGCGATTAGCGAGGCTGTCGGGGGAGAAGCCGCCGAATACGATCGAGTGGATCGCGCCGATCCGCGTACAGGCGAGCATCGCCGCCGCCGCCTCCGCGACCATCGGCAGGTAGAGCGTGACGCGGTCGCCCTTCTTGACCCCGAGCGATTTCAGGACGTTGGCGAAGCGGCACATGTCGCGGTGCAGCTCGCGATAGGTCAGCGTCTTCGTCTCGCCGGGCTCGTCGCCCTCCCAGATGATCGCGATCTGGTCGCCGCGTGTTTCCAGGTGGCGGTCGACGCAATTGGCCGAGACGTTGAGCACGCCGTCCGCGAACCAGCGGATGCGGAAGTCGGCCTCGTCGAACGACGTGTCCTTGACCTGCGTAAACGGCGCGATCCAGTCGAGCCGCTGCGCTTCCTCGCGCCAATAGCTCTCGGGGTCGTCGACCGAGCGTTGCCACGCCGCCGCGGCCTGCGCGCGGTCGATGCTGTTTTCGGTGCCTGCGGGGGCGGGGTACACGCTATCGCTCATGCAGCTCTCCTATGGCGATCTGCGATGACGCCTAAGCGGGTGATGGGTCAAGACAGCGACAGCTAGCCAGCGGCGAAATGCTGTCCTATAGCGCCGCCGGTCGCACGCTGCGGGCGTGGCGAAATGGTAGACGCAGCAGACTCAAAATCTGCCGTAGCAATACATGTCGGTTCGAGTCCGACCGCCCGCACCACCTTAAATCAAAGACTCCGGTCGCCCCTGCGCAGGCAGGGGCCCATGTCTGTGCCGTGCAGCGCGGCGGCGGTCACGAGGGCGGCGGCGCATGTGTCAGCCCGTCCCACCCGGACGAAATAGTCATAGGCCCCTGCCTCCGCAGGGGCGACGGCAGTCGTGGCCACCCCCGCCCGCCGCAAACCGCCGTCGCCCCTGCGCCGGCAGGGGCCCATGTCTGTGCCGTGCAGCGCGGCGGCGGTCACAGGGGCGGCGGCGCATGTGTCAGCCACGCCACCCGGACGGTACAGCGATAAGCCCCAACCTTCGCAGGACCGAAGCGAGATCACCATCCGATCCGTTCGCACTGAGCTTGTCGAAGTGCGTGTCGCAGGCGCTCCGCCCTGCCCACGTGCTTCGACAGGCTCAGCACGAACGGGGCAGGTGGTTCAGCCGTCCTGCGGCCCGTGTCACGAAATCCCCAAATCTCCCGGCCCGAACGCATCGGGCAGCAACTCGCTCAGCCGGTAGCTCGCCACCGCATCGCCCTCGGCGCCTGCGCAATGCACCGCCAGATCGCGCCCGCCGAGCTGCGCCGCCTCGTTGAGCACCTGCCGGCACCGCCCGCACGGCCGCACCGGCTCTGCGCCGCGCGCGTGCCCCGCGGCGTCCATCGCGCCGCCGATCACCCCCACCGCGACGACCTCGCGCAGCCGCCCCTGCGCGGAAACGGTCGCGATCGCCACCGTCTCGGCGCACAGCGACAGGCCGTAGCTGGCATTCTCGACATTCGCCCCCGTCACGATGCTGCCATCGGCCAGCAGCACCGCCGCGCCGACCGCGAACCGCGAATAGGGTGCATGGGCATGGCGCGCCGCTTCACGTGCGCTGGCGATCAGCCGGGGGGCGTCACTCATCGTCGAAGGCTCCTTCCACCGCCACATTCCAGTCGACCGGCCCATCGACCCCGTCGACGCCGCGCATGTCGTTTGCGCGCCACACGGCCCACGGCCGAGCGCCATAGCCCGGCTTCAGGAAATTGCCCATCGCCCACCACTTACGGTCGAGCGCCTCGGTCAGCCGGTAATCGTCCTCGACGTCTTCCGAGATGCGCAGCACCACCGGCTTGCCCATATGCGCCTCGATCCGCTCGATCATCGCGCGCACGCCCGTGATCAGCGCGGCGCGGTCGGGTCGGTCGGGGCAGGTCGGGTCATAATCGAACGCGATCGCGGCCGGCAGCGCCTTCAGGTCGCGCGGCACGACGGTGTTGAAGACGTCGCCCTGCACGCGCGGCGACTGGCAGAAGGAGAAGACGTGCACCGCGCCGCGCTTCAGCCCGACCTTGGCCATCGCGTCCCAGTTCGCCTGGAAGTTGCGGTCGCGCGTCGTGGCACCGACCGTCGCCACCGCATAGCCGAAGCGTGCGCCCGCGGTCCCCTTGAGCACCGGCCACACGATCGTGCCGGTATTTTCGGACACGTCGACGCCCTGAACCGCATATTTGTCGCTCCCCGGCGCCCAGCGAACCGCGAGCCGCCACCCCGCCACGCCGGCCAGCGCCAACGCGGCCAGAACCAGCACGAGCCGTCCCAAACCCCACATATTCCTTAACTCAAGCCTTGATGTGCAGGACGCAGATCAGCGTGAACAGCCGCCGCGCCGTGTCGAAATCGATATCGATCTTGCCGTCCAGCCGCTCGCGCAGCAGCTCGGCCGCCTCGTTGTGGATCCCGCGCCGCGCCATGTCGACCGTCTCGATCTGTGCCGGTGTCGACTGGCGGATCGCCTGGAAGTAGCTGTCGCAGATCGCGAAATAGTCGCGGATCGGCCGCCGGAACCGCGCCAGCCCCAGCACCAGCGTCTCCAGCGACGTACCATCCTCGCGCGCGATCTGGATCGCCAGCCGGCCTTCCTCGACGCCCAGCTTGACCCGGTACGGCCCGGCATAGCCGTCGGGCTGGTCGCGTTGCGGCGCGAAGTGATTGTCCTCGATCAGGTCGAAGATCGCGATCCGCCGTTCCTGCTCGATATCGGCCGAGCGCCACAGGATCGTGCGCTCGTCGAGTTCGATGTCGATGATCCGCGGATCGGCCATCCGTGTCCCGTTAAAGCCGAAGTCGCGCCGCGACAACGTCGATCCCGGTTATGCGGCACGCCGCGATCGACTATAGCCGGGAAAATGGCGACTCTGGCATTCCCGCAACCGGCTTCGGCCGAACCCGTCCTTCTGCCCCGCAACGTTGAGGCGGAGGCCGCGATGCTCGGCGCGATGATGATCGACAACCGGCTGGCCGACGACATCGTCGACCGGCTGGAGCCGATGCATTTCTACGAGCCCGTCCACGGCCGGATCTTCGCCGCGATCAAGTCGCTGCGATCGCAGGACATGCTCGCCACCCCCGTCACGCTGCGCCCGATGTTCGAGGCGGACGAGGGGATGAAGGAGCTGGGCGGGGTCGCCTATCTCGCCAGCCTGACCGGGTCGGGCGCGGGGCTGATCGGCGCGCGGCAGTTCGCGACGCAGATCTACGATCTCGCGATGTTGCGCACGCTCGTCTCGGTCGGCCATTCGATGGTCGACCGCGCGATGGACACCAGCGAGGAGGTCAACCCGCGCGCGCAGATCGAGGCCGCCGAGGAGGAATTGTACCGCGTCGCGGCCGACGGCGGTGCCGAGAACAGCGTCAAGAGCTTCGCGCAGGCCAGCACGATGGCGGTCAAGATGGCCGAGAAGGCGCTCAACTGGGGCGGGAATCTCAGCGGCGTCACCACCGGGCTCGACACCGTCAACGCCAAGATCGGCGGTATGCACCATTCGGACTTGATGATCCTCGCCGGCCGCCCCGGCATGGGCAAGACCTCGCTGGCCACCAACATCGCCTTCAACGCCGCGCAACGCTGGATGCGCGACATGCGCGATGGCATCCCGCCCTCCAAGTCGGTCGGCGCGAAGGTCGCGTTCTTCAGCCTCGAAATGAGCGCGGACCAGCTCGCGACGCGTATCCTCGCCGAACAGTCGCGGATCAGTTCCGAGGCGCTACGCATGGGCAAGATCAGCAAGGCCGAGTTCGAGCAGCTCGCGGCGGCGGCGGCGGAGCTGGAGAATCTGCCATTCTTCATCGACGATACCGGCGGCCTGACGATCGCCTCGCTCCACACCCGCGTCCGCCGGCTCCAGCGCCGGCACAACAACGAGATCGGGCTGGTGGTGGTCGACTATCTCCAGCTGCTGACCGGCTCGGGCAAGGGCGACGGCAACCGCGTGCAGGAAATCTCGGAGATCTCGCGCGGGCTCAAGACGCTGGCGAAGGACATGAACGTGCCGGTGCTGGCGCTGTCGCAGCTCAGCCGTGCGGTCGAAAGCCGCGAGGACAAGCGCCCGATGCTCTCGGACCTGCGCGAATCGGGGTCGATCGAGCAGGACGCCGACATGGTGTGGTTCGTGTTTCGCGAGGATTATTACACCGCGCAGCGCGAGCCGAAGCGCCCGATGGAAGGCGACGAAGCCAAAGTGTTCGAGGATCACGCGCGCTGGGCCGCCGATATGGAGCGCGTCTACGGCCTCGCCGAGCTAATCGTCGCCAAGCAGCGCCACGGCGCGACCGGCAAGGTGGTGCTGAAGTTCGATCCCACGATCACGCGCTTCTCGGATTACGCGGGGTTTTAGGGCGCGATCCCTCCACGCTGAAATGGAATCGTTACCCGTCATGCCGGAACCAGTCCGGCATGACGGGTGGCGGCTCCACTTCGGCTTCGCTGGAGCACATTCGTCGCAATGACGGCGCGCCCTCACCGCGGCCGATACGCGATCCGCGCCGCGCCCTCGGCCCGCACCGGCAGGAACAGCCCCGCGCCGGTCACCTGCAGCCGCCCGGTCGTCACGCGCGTCACGTCGGTCGACAGGAAGAAGTCGCCCTCCTGCCGCGCGCCGATCGCGGCCTGCGCCTTGGCGAGCACCTGCTGGTAATCGGGCGCGAAATCATGCTGCAAGGCCAGTGCCACGGCCTGTTGCACCTGCATGGCGTCGAGCAGGCTGACGATCAGGTCGACCGCATCCGAATCGGTGTCCGCGACCAGCTGCACGTCGCGCGCGCGCACCAATTGCGAGTTTTCCTCGTTATAGGGCTGCGCGGTCAACCACGCCTCGCCGCTGGTGGCCGGGAAGCGGCGGTCGCGCGGCGTCACGCGCGCGGTGACGCCCACCGCCAGCCGGTTGTTGGCGGTGGCATAGACCGTCACCTTGCCGAACTGGACGTCGACCGGACCGATGCCGGTCAGCGAGATGCCCTTGTCGGCCAGCTTGCGGAGCGTCCGCAGCACCACCGGTTCGAGCTGCGCGTAATCGGCCAGCACCGGGATGAAGAAGCGCAATCCCGGCTGCCCGGCCACGCGCGACGGCGGCGGGAGTGGGATCGGGGTTGGGTCGGGCGGCCGCTTGCCGACATAGGTCTGCGTCAGCGCCTCCGCCGCCAGCGTCAGTTGCAAGTCGCGCCCGGTGACCCGGTAGCCGCCGACCCCTAACGCGCGCGGCGCGACGCGCATCCACGCCGGCGGGTTGCGTTTGCTGAGTTCGATCACCGTGAAGCCGTGCCGCCACGCGCCGTCCAGCTGCCCGCGCAGGTCCAGCTTTGCCACCTCGCCGGGCAGGTCGCGCTCCAGCTTGGCGACGACGCGCTTCAGTTTCTGGTCGGCGCGGCTGGTGAAGGTGATCCGTTGCCCGGCGATCTCGATCCCCGGCGGCTCGCGCCAGTCATAGGCGAGGTCGAGCGTGGCGCGTGGTTGCCAATTGCCGACGATCGCCAGCTTGCCGGTAGCGTGGACCACAGCGCGCGCGGTCACCGTCTCACCCATCACGCCGCCGATATCGCGGACATGGATCACGGCGGAGACGGGCATAGTGATGTCGAGCCGCTCGCCGCGCCCGGACACGCGGATCGCATCGCGCGTGACCTGCCCGACCAACCGGCAACCGAGGTCGGGGGTCACCTTGACCTTGCCGATCCCGAGATCGACGCGCTTTCCCTTGACGCAGGTGTCGCGATGTTCGTCGATCGTCCACAACACCTTGGGGGTGCGCTTGTCGAGCCCGCGTTCGAGCTGGTCGAGCCGCGCCGTCACCGGCACGACGATCGTCGAGGTCTGGTCGGGGAACGGCGCGATCGCGCTCTCGACGCGCGGTGGCGCGGGGGAGCGCTCATGCCGCGCACATCCAGCGGCGAGCAGCACGAAAATGAGCAACACGCGCCGCACGCCGGTCTCCGTCCCCCTGAGTGACGTTACTAATCCGTAACGGCCGGTTTCGATCCGCCTTAGCAGTTCGTCGTTGCGAGCATAGCGGAGCAAACAAGGGCGTCCGGACCCGGCCTTCGATTGCTTCCCCTGCCTACGACGGGGTGGCTGTCACGGTTCTAGGGCCGATCGAAATCCACCGAGTACCCGCCTGCCTCCGACATCCCGAACTTGATCCGGGATCCCGCTTTTTCTGCCGCGTTGCTGAAGAAGCGGGGTCCCGGATCAGGTCCGGGACGACGAAGGAGAAAGCCGCTCTGATTGGAAAATGCGGTCCGCCGTCATGGCCGCAGGTCGATCCGACCTAGAACAGCAACGTCGTCGAGTAGACCAGCGCCCCGACCACCGCCGAGGCCGGGATCGTGATGACCCACGCCACGACGACGTTCTTCGCCACGCCCCAGCGCACCGCCGAGGCGCGCCGCGACACGCCCGCGCCGATGATCGATCCGGTGATCGTATGCGTGGTCGATACCGGGATGCCGAGCGTCGAGGCGCTGAACACCACGATCGACCCGGCCAGCGACGCGCTGAACCCCTGATGCTGCGACAGCCGCGTGATCCGCGAGCCCATCGTCTCGATAATTCGCCACCCGCCGGTCATCGTGCCAAGCGCGATCGCGACATAGCAGCTGATCGCCACCCAGTGCGGCACCTCGAACGGTCCGGTCAGATAGCCGGTCGAATAGAGCAGGACGGTGATGATCCCCATCGTCTTCTGCGCGTCGTTGAGCCCGTGGCTGAGCGAATAGGCCGCCGAGGAGGCGAGATGCAGCGCGCGGAAACTGCGCTCCGCTTGCGGCGCGGTCGAGCGGCGCAGCGCCCAGCTCGACAGCAACATCACCAGCATCGCGAGGAACATGCCGATCACCGGCGACAGCACGATCGCCAGCAAGGTCTTGTTGAGCCCCGCCCATTTCACCCCGGTGATCCCGGCATGCGCGACGCCCGCGCCGACCAGCCCGCCGACCAGCGCATGGCTGCTCGACGATGGAATGCCCTTCAGCCAGGTGATGACGTTCCACGTCATCGCCCCGCCCAGCGCGCCGAAGATCACCGCCGGGGTGATGACGTCCTTGTCGATCAGGCCCTTGCCGATCGTCTCGGCGACGGCATGGAGGCTGGGAACGGCAAGCGTCAGGAAATAGGCGGCGAAGTTGAAGAAGGCGGCGAACGCTACCGCCTTGACCGGCGACAGCAGCCGCGTGGCGACCACCGTCGCGATCGAGTTGGCGGCGTCGTGCAGTCCGTTGAGATAATCGAAGGCCAGCGCGGTCAGGATCAGGCCGACCAGCAGCGGAAAGGCGAGTTCGTGCATGGGTGCGTCGACCGGGCGTCAGGCGTGGTCGATGACGATGCCGTCGATCTCGTCGGCAACATCCTCGAACGCATCGAGGATCCGCTCGAGATGCTTGTAGATCTCGCGCTCGACGACGAAGCGCAGCGTGTCGCTTTTGCCATATTGTTCCAGCGAGCGGCGCAGCCCCGCGGCGTGGCAATCGTCGGCGCGCCCTTCCAGCCGGATCAACTGCTCGGTCAATTCGTGCAGCCGCGGGCCGTTGCGGCTGACGTCGCGCAGCAGCGGCATCGCCTCGACGGCCAGCCCGGCGGCATCGACCGCCACCTGCGCCATCTCGCGCATCTCCGGCGCATATTCGGTGAGCCCGTACAGGTCGATCGCCGAGGCGGCGGCGTACATTTCGTCGATCGTATCGTCGAGCGCGCCGATCAGCGCGGTGATCGCGCCGCGATCGAACGGCGTGAGAAACGTCGCGCGAACGCTTTTCAGCACGTCGCGCGTGATCTCATCGGCCTCGTTCTCGCGCTTGTTAATTTCCACGAGCAGCGCAGGCCGGTCCGGCCCGCCCTCCAGCAGCGTCGCGGTGGCGCGCGCGGCGGCCAGGCCGATGGCGGCATGTCCTTCGAATTGCTCGAAGAAATTGCCGGTCTTCGGCAACAGTCGCTGGAACCAGGCGAACATCAAACTCCATCCCGAACTAATCTTGAGAATAGCTGCGCCGTTCCGGACACGATCGTGCCGGGCGGCCGAGTCGGCCCGTGCACGTCATGTAAGACATTTACGTGACTCCCGGGCTGCGGCAGGCGCATTCCGTCTCCCGTGCCGACCGCCGCCGTCCCCTGTCGGGACGACGTCCGGATACCGGCTCATCCGCGCTCGTACCAGATCGCCGTGCTGCCGAACAGCGCCGCGGCATCGGTGCGATGACCCGAACTGAAGGTGACGTGCGTGTCGGCGCCGGGGCGTCGGCCATGGAGCGCGACCGCGACGCGCAGGACGCGCGCGTCGTGCCGCCGCTCGAACGCCAGCACCCGCGCCGCGTCCGGCCCCTCGACCTGCGCCGGCGCATAATCACCCGCGGCGAACAGGGCCGGATCGTCGCGCCGCAGCCGCAGCAGATCCGCGATCAGTCGCAGCTTGGTCGGCGCGTCGCCCGCCAGCGCCGCGCGCCGCACGTCGTAATCCACCGGCCGGCGGTTATCGGGATCGACGAGGCTCAGGTCGGCGAACTCGGTCCCCTGATACAGATCGGGCACCCCCGGCACGGTGTAGCGGAGCAGCACCTGCGCCAGCGCATTGTCCTGCGCCGTCGCGTCGAGCATCGCGACGGTGCGCGCGATCAGCGCCAGCGCCTCGGCATCGCCCGGCAGCGCCTCGACCAGCGCGGCGGCTGCCGCCTCATAGTCCTCGTCGGGCGCTTCCCATGAGGAGCGCAGCTTCGCCTCGCGCAACGCCTTCTGCTGCCATGCCGTCACGCGTTCCACAACGTCCGCGGTCGCGCCGTCCTCGGGCCATGCGCCGACAAGGGTCTGGAAGAGCATATAGCGGTCGGCATCATCGACCTCGCCGTCGTCGCGCTCCAGCCACGCCAGCGCCGCCTCACGCCATGCCTCGGGATGCGCGCTGATCGCCGCGAGCCGCGCGCGCGTGTCCTCGCCACGTTTGTGGTCGTGGGTGGCGGTGGTCAGCATCGCGTGCGGCACGTCGCGCGCGCGCGCCTGCATCAGCGCGTGGAAGGCGGCGGGCACCATCCCCATCCGCTCGGCGTCGAACCCGACGTCGTTGCGCGATAGCAACCGGCCATAGCGATAGAAGCCGGTGTCCTCGACCGCCTTGGCCGCGATCGGCGCGGAAAGCTGCTGGAAGCGCCGTACCGCCTCGGCCGCTTCCGCCGGACCGTCGCCCGCCAGCCACGCCAGCACCAGATCGACGACGTGCGCCTCCCCCGGCGGGATCAGCTCGGCGACCCGCGCGCGTGCCTCGGCGCGAATCGCGGCGTCGCTGGCGGGCGCAGCCGGGCCATAGGTGCGATAGACAGGGAACACCCACAACAACCGCTCGATCGCGCGGCGCAGCATCGCGGCGGTCACGCCGTCGGGGGCGACCGCGTGGAAGGCGGCGACGCACGCATCGAGCTGCCCGCTGAACTGCCACGACAACAAATCCTGCCGCGCCTGGAACTCCTCGGGCTCGAACGACGCGCTGCGCCCGCTGATCTCCTCCCACAGCGCCCCCAGCGGCTCGGCACCGGCGGGATCGTGGAGCAGGCTCGCGACCTGTTCCATGAAGTCGTAGCCGCTGGTCCCGTCGACCCCCCAGCCGAGTGGCTGCGGTTCATCGGCGGCGAGGATCTTCTCGATCACGATCCACGCCTCGTCTCCCAGCCGCGCCCGCAACGCGCGGCAATAGCCGATCGGATCGGTCAGCCCGTCGACATGATCGACGCGCACCCCGTCGATCAGCCCTTCGTCGTGCAGCCGGAAATACAAAGCGTGCGTCTTCTCGAACACCGCCGGATCCTCGATCCGCACGCCGGCCAGTTCGTTGATCGAAAAGAACCGCCGCCAGTTCAGCTCGTCGTTCGCGACCAGCCAATAAGTGAGCCGGTAATGCTGGCGCGCAAGCAGCTCTTCGAGAGGCAGCGTGTCGGCCGCGCCCTGATCCACGTCGCGCACCGGGAAGCGATGCTCGCCATAAGCAACGACCCACCAGCGCGCGCCGTCACGCTCCAGCGTCAGGTCGCCGTTCGCCAGCGCCTCGGACAAGGGCGCGCCGAGCACCGGCAGCACGATCTGCTCGCGCCAGTCGATGTCGAACACTGCGCCGTGTTCGCTATCCGGCCCGCGCGCCAGCACGTCCTGCCACCACGCGTTGCTGTCGCCCGCGACCCCCATGTGATTGGGAACGATATCGATGATGATGCCCATGTCCCGCGCGCGCAGCGCCGCGACCAGCGACCGGAACGCCGCCTCGCCGCCCAGCTCGGGGTTGATCGTCGTCGGGTCGACCACGTCATAGCCGTGCGTCGAGCCCGGCGCGGCGGTGGTGACCGGCGAGGCATAGACGTGGCTGATGCCGACATCATCGAGATACGGCACCAGCGCCTCGGCATCGGCGAAGGTAAAGTCCTTGTGGAACTGGAAACGATAGGTGGCGCGCGGGGGCGTCATGCGTGTCTCTCCGCGTTGAGCAGGGCGATGCGGCGCGCGACGTCGCGGCGCGCCAGCAGGGCAGGGGTGGGTGCGTCCATCCTCCGCCGCCAGTTGGGATGTTCGTCGATCGTGCCGGGCAAATTAGGCTGTTCCTCCAGCCCGAGCAGATCCTCGAACGGCACAATCGCCAGCGGGCAGGGCGCGCTGGCGACATGCGCGATCATCGCATCGACCGGCGGGGCAGCGGGCGGGTCGCCGGGCTTGCCCATCGCCTCCCACAAGGCGTTACGTTCGCCGGCGCGGCGCGCGCGATACACGCCGCTGCGCCCGAGCTGCTCCGCCCAGTCGATGTCACGTTCCTTCCACCAGCCGGCGAGCGTCGGGGTGTCGTGCGTGCCGGTCATCGCCACCGCCGCCTCGTCCCAGTCGGCGGGCGGCACGAACCCGCCCTCGGCATCGCGCTCGAACGGCAGCACGCGCATCCCGAGCATACAGCGCGCCGCCAGCGTGTCGCGGAACCCGGCGGGCACGGTGCCGAGGTCCTCGGCGATCACCACCGCCTCGGCGCGCTGCGCCTCGATCGCGACGATCCGGCGCAGATGCGTGCCGGGCATCTTCAGATACGCACCCTCGCTGGCGTCCGCGCCCGCCGGGATCACCCACAACCGCTCCAGCCCCAAGGCATGGTCGATGCGGATCCCCCCGGCGTGCGCGAGCGCGACGCGCAAAGTCTCGATGAACGCACGAAAGCCGGTGCGTTGCAGCGCGAACGGGTCGAGCGCGGTGATCCCCCAATTCTGCCCATCGGGTCCGAGCGGATCGGGCGGCGCGCCGACCGTCAGCCCGGTCAGCAATTCGTCGCGCGCGCTCCACGCATGGCTGCCCCCGGCGTCCATCCCGACTGCGAGGTCGGCGACGATCCCTGTCGCCATCCGCTCCTTCGCGGTGCGTTGCGCGGTCGCCAGCCCGAGATCTGCGAGCCATTGCAGGAAGGCGTAGAAAGCCACCTCGCGCTCATGCTCGGCGGCGAAGCGGATCACCGCCTCGCCGTGCGGATCGTGATAGGCGGTCGGCCAGTCCTGCCAGCCATGCCCGCCCAGCGCCGCGTGGAGCGCATCGAACCGCGCATGTGCCTCCAGCGCCGCGCCGCGCTGCCGGCGATAGGCGCGCGCCGCCGACAACGCGCCTTCGCTCGCCAGATCGAAGGCGGTGCGCAACTGCGCGACCCGCTCGCGCGCCGCCTGCGGCCAGTCGATCAGTGCGGTGGCACGCGCCGGGGGCAGCGGCACGCCGATCAGCGCCGGGTCGGCGAGCAGCACATTGTGGAACAGCCGCGTCGACGGCGAATAGGGACTGAAGCGCGTCGGATCGGCGGGGAACAAGGCATGAGTCGGGCTGATCGCCAGCGCCTGGGCCCCGACCCGCGCAAACGCGGCGGCAGCCTCGACCAGCGCGCCGGCATCGCCGAACGCGCTGTCGCCGTCCGCGCGCAGGCTCGGCACCTGCACCGCGACGCCCCAGCCGCGCTTCGGCAGAGCGCAGCGCCGCGGCGCAACCGCGAGCGTATACTCGCGCCCGCCGGCGTGCAGCCGATGATAGCCGACGCGCTCGACCGGCGGCAGCGTGCCGTCTTCAGCGATCGTCAGCGCGAGGTGGTTGCCGTCGTCGAGCAGCAGTTCGGCATCGCCGCTCACGTCGTCCGGGAGGTCGATTGCCCGCCCGGCATCGGCGGAGAGGAACGGCACCTCGGGCGCGGTAGTGTCGAGGCAGCCGAGGATCGCCTCCAGCACCTCGTCCGCGACGTGCTGCGGGCGTCCGTCGGCATCCTCCCAGTCGCGTGACAATCCCGCGACGGCGGCGCGTTCGGCGAGCGTCATGCGGGAAACCTGGCATGAGGAGCTGGCACCACTCCACCAAGCAACCGCCCCGGCGGACGCCGAGGGCCAGTTACGGAACGCCTACGAAGGATCGCCGACGCCCCCCAACTGGGCCCCGGCGTCCGCCGGGGTGGTGTCGAGAGACGGTACGTAGTCCGTCTCAACCCGCCTACCGTCACCCCGGACTTGTTCCGGGGTCCACCCTTCCGCATCAGAAACGGCTTGGGTATTCGGGACACTGTGGATGCCGGAACAAGTCCGGCATGACGAACGAACGTGCAGGGGCGATAGCGGATCACGCTTCGATCCACGCCACGAACCGCTCACCCTCGATGAACAGCGGGTCTGCCCCGCCCGGCAGCGTCGCCGGCTCGTCGCCCAGATCAATCGCGACCCCCAAAGTCGTCCCGTCGCCAAGCCGCCAGCGCGCCACGACCGCCGCCTCCCCGAGCACCTGCACCCCAACCGACACCGCGCCGGGCAGATGCGGCACGATGCGCTCGCGCCGCAGCGTCAACAGCGCCCGATAGAACGCCCGCCATTCGTCCGCCTCCGGCCCCGCCTGCGGCACCGAGGCCTCGAACGTCGTCACCGCATTGGGATCGGGGATCCGCGCCCGCGCGTCCGGATCGGCGAAGGCGTCGAACTTGGCGAATTCCTTGCGCC
Organism: Sphingomonas phyllosphaerae; assembly: GCA_036946405.1. Taxonomy (NCBI): domain Bacteria; kingdom Pseudomonadati; phylum Pseudomonadota; class Alphaproteobacteria; order Sphingomonadales; family Sphingomonadaceae; genus Sphingomonas; species Sphingomonas phyllosphaerae. The sequence goes on from JAQIJC010000001.1 coordinate 1,713,113, forward strand.
GCCCCTCGCGCACCGCGTCGGCCAATTCGTCATGGAAGTCGGTGAAGAACAGGAACGGCGTCGCGCTCCCGTCCTCCTCGCCCATGAACAGCAACGGCACCTGCGGGCACAGCAGCAGCAGCGCGGTCGCCGCGCGCAGCTTCGCCTTGTCGGTCAGCGCGATCAGCCGCTCGCCCAGCGCGCGGTTGCCGACCTGATCGTGGTTCTGGAGGAACGCCACGAACCGCGTCGGCGCGAGATGCGCGCTGGCGCTCCCGCGCGGCTTGCCGTCGTGGTTGGCCGAGCCTTCGCCCTGATAGATGAATCCTTCGGCCAGACAGCGCGCCAGCCGCTCGGCCGGGCGATCTGCGAAGTCGGTGTAATAGGCGCTGGTTTCGCCGGTCAGCAGGACGTGCATCACACTGTGGAAGTCGTCGTTCCACTGCGCATCAAACCCGCCGTCGCGCAGCCGCGCGGCGTCATTCTCCTCGTTCTCCAGCACCAGATGCACGTGCCGGTCGGGCAGCGCGGCGCGGATCTCCGCCGCCATCGCGTCGAGGAAGGCGGGATTGCCGATCGCGTGCACCGCATCGAAGCGCACGCCGTCGATCCGGTAATCGCGCAGCCACATCAGTGCATTGTCGACGAAGAAGCGCGCGACCGGCTCCCGCTCGACCGCCACGGCGCCGCCCCACGGCGTATGCACAGCGGCATCGAAGAAGTCGGCGGCATAGGCGCCGAGGTAATTCCCGTCCGGCCCGAAATGATTGTAGACCACGTCGAGGAACACGCTGACGCCCAGCCCGTGCGCGGTGTCGACCAGCCGCCGCAGCTCGGCCGGCGACCCGTAATCCTCCTGCACCGCATAGGGCAGCACGCCGTCATAGCCCCAGCCGCGCGTGCCGCCGAACGCGCCGACCGGCATCAGTTCGATCGCGGTGATTCCGCCCGCGGCGATCGTCGGCAGCCGCTCGATCACCCCCGCAAACCCGCCCAGCGTCCCGGCATGGCATTCGAGGATCACCATCTCGTGCCACGCGCGGCCCTGCCAGTCGGGGTGTTGCCAGTCGTAGCGGGTTTCCGGGACCACGCTCCACCCATGCACCCCGCCTGACTGGAGGCGGGACGCCGGATCGGGCACCGCCTGTTCGCCGACGCGGAACCGATAGCGCGCCCCCGGTCCCTCGACGCGGTCGAGCGCGTACCAACCGTCCGCGGCACGCTCCATCTGCGCCGTGTCGGCACCGTCGATCTCCAGCGTCACGCCCGCGGCATCGGGCGCCCACAAGCGGAAGCGCGTGCCGCCGCCCGCGAGTGGCTCCGGACCCCAGCGCGTCACGCCGCGCTCGTCCACGTCACCAGCACCGCACCCTGCGGCGCGACCTCGTAGCTGTTGTCGATCTCCACCTCGCCCTGCTCCGGTTTGGCGCTGTCGATCAGCACGATCCGCTTCGCTTCCGGCGGGGGCAGGGTGAAGGTCACAGGATCGCCCGAGGCGTTAAGCAGCAACGACACCGCCTCGATCTCGCCGCTCTCGGTGAGTGCCGCACGCCGCATCATCAGCGCGCGCCCGTCGGGATTTTGCCAGTCCTCGGGCGACAATTGCTCTCCGCGCTCGTCCCACCATTCGATATCGTTAACCCCGCCCGCGGCGGTTTCCTGCCCATAGAGGAAGGTCGGGCTGCGCAGCACCACGAACCGCCGCCGCAGTTCCGCCAGCCGCCCGGTAAAGTCGATCTGCGCCTGACCCTCGGCCGACGCCGCCGCCTTCCAGTCGAGCCAGCTGATCTCATTATCCTGGCAATACGCGTTGTTGTTGCCCTGCTGCGTGCGCCCGAACTCGTCGCCCGCGACCAGCATCGGCGTGCCCAGCGACGTCATCAGCGTCGTCAGCATCGAGCGCATGACGCGCCCGCGTGCATCGTTCACCGCCGCGTCGTCGGTCGGCCCCTCGACGCCCCAGTTGCACGAGGCGTTGTGCGAATGGCCGTCGCGATTGTCCTCGCCGTTCGCCTCGTTGTGGCGTTCCTCGTACATCACCGTGTCGGCAAGCGTGAAGCCGTCATGTGCCGCCAGCAGGTTGACGCTCGCCCACGGTCGCCGCGCGCGCCGGTCGAAAAGGTCGCCCGACCCGGCGAGCCGCGCCGCGAGATCGGGACGCTTGCCCGGCTCGCCGCGCCAATATTCGCGCACCGTGTCGCGATATTTGTCGTTCCACTCCGCGAAGCCCGGCGGGAAGTTGCCGAGCTGATAGCCACCCGGCCCGACGTCCCACGGCTCGGTAATGAGCTTGAGCCGCCCGAGCACCGGGTCCTGCCGCAGCACGTCGAAGAACGCCGACCCCGGATCGAAGCCATGCTCCTCGCGGCCGAGCGTCAGCCCGAGGTCGAAGCGGAAGCCGTCGATGCCGAAGCTGGTCGCCCAGTAGCGCAAGGAGTCCGCGACCATCTGGATCACGCGCGCCTTGCTCATGTTGAGCGTGTTGCCGGTGCCGGTGTCGTTGATCGTGTAGCGCGGATTGTCCTTGACCAGCCGGTAATAGCTGGCGTTGTCGAGCCCGCGCCACGACAGCGTCGGGCCTTTCTCGCTGCCCTCGCAGGTGTGGTTGTAGACCACGTCGAGGATCACCTCGATCCCGGCCTTGTGCAGCCGGTGGACCGCGCGGCGCAGCTCGTCCTGATGCTCGGTCGCCATATAGCTCTGTTCGGGGGCGAAGAAGCCGAGCGTGTTATAGCCCCAGTAATTGCGCAGACCCTTTTCTTGCAGGAAGCGGTCCTGCGTGAAGGTGTGGATCGGCAGCAGCTCGATCGCGGTCACGCCGGTGCGTTGCAGATGCTTGATGACCGCCGGATGCCCCAGCGCGGCATAGGTGCCGCGTTCGCGCGCCGGGACCAGCTCCATCAGCTTGGTCAGCCCCTTGACGTGCGCCTCGTAGATCACCGTTTCCGACCACGGCGTATTCGGCCGCCGGTCGCGCGACCAGTCCCAGTGATCGTCGACCACCACAGCCTTGGGCATCGCCGGCGCGCTGTCGCGCTTGTCGAACGACAGGTCGTCCTTGCGGTGCCCGATGCGATAGCCGTGCAGCGCATCGGTCCATTTGATCTGCCCCTGGATGCGGCGCGCATAGGGGTCGAGCAGCAGTTTGTTGGGGTTGAAGCGATGCCCCTCCTCGGGCGCATAGCGGCCGTGCGCGCGCAGGCCGTAAACGAGCCCCGGCCCGACATCGGGCAGATAGCCGTGCCACACCTCGTCGGTGCATTCGGTCAGCGGCAGCCGTTTCAGCTCGCGCTTGCCCGCGCTGTCGAACAGGCACAGCTCGATCGCGTCGGCGTTGGCGGAGAAGACCGCGAAATTGACCCCTTCGCCATCGAACGTGGCGCCAAGCGGATAGGGCGATCCCGGCAAAAGCCGGTCCGGCAAGTCGTGCAACGATGTGCTCCCGTCAGGAGGAGATTAGGGGCTGTCTGTCCGGGCGGCGCGTCGAGGCGCGCCGCGCCGTGCGTCAGGTGGTGCGCTTGCGCCGCGTCGCCGGTTTTTTCGCCGCCGCCGGCTTGGCGGCGGGGGAAGCGGCAGGTGCGTCCGCCTCGCTCACCGGCTGCTCGGGTGCGCTGAACGGCGCAGCGCCGGTGCTCGGCTCGTCCGCGACCGTTGCGCTCTGCGGATCACCGGCTTGCGGATCGGGTTCGTCGGCGACCGGACCCTCGCCTGCGAACGCGCGCTCCGCCTCATCCCAATGCGCCTGGTCGCGGCCGTGCGGCTCGCCTTCCTGCTGCCAAAGCCGATAGGCGTGTTCGCTAATGCGGGCGTGACGATCGTCGGCCATGCGCTTTCCCCTGATGATCCCTGACCGCAAAACTCCCGACGGCGCGGATCGTCGCAGCCGCCGGCAAGAAAATCGTCCGGCCCGGATCAGCCGCGCGCCAGCGCCACTGCGCTGACGATCGCGATGCCGTCTTCGATCGCGCCGCTCGCGGTCGCACCCCAGCGCCGCGTCGCCGCCTGCCGGAGCCGGAACGTGAGATGCGACGCCACCACCGCCGATGCCGCACCCAGCAACGCTCCCGCCACGCGATCGTCGCGCCGCGCACACGCCGCCCCGGCGATCGCACCGCTCAGCAGCCGTCCGGCCATCCCGGCGCTGTCGATCCGGTCGGGAGCGTTGCGGAGCTTGTCGCCCGCCATCTCGCCCGCCGCCAGCATCATCGAGCCCGCGGAAAACACCGGCGCCCGTCCGCCACCACGCGTCGCCGCCAGCGCGGCGAGCGGGGTCATCGCGCGGGCACCCGCCACCGCGCCCATCAGGATCGACCGTAACATCAAGGAACTCCCGGAATTTCGGCGACTGAACCGCGCAAACATCCGTAGGTTGCACCCCACTCGCGCAAGGTGAATGTGATCTGCATCATTTATCCAATGTTTAGTTACGCCGTTTATAGCGGCCGCCGTGCTCAGCAATGCGTCATGGGCTGCGGAGAGGTTGCCGATGATTACCTGGTTTCGTGATGTCGCGCCGGTGCGGACGAAGTTCCTGGCGCTCGCATTCATTTACGTCGGTCTCGCGCTCGTGTCGCTGGCGGCCACCGCGGCGGTGGCGTTCGGTGCGCTCGGCGCGATGCCGGCGCTGGCGGTGTCCAGCGCCGCGGTCGGCGTGGTCGCGATCGTCGCGATCGTGTCGCGGACGCTGGTCTGCGATCCGTACGTCAACACGGTGGTGCGGATGGAAGCACTGGCCCGCGGCGATTACGACAGCCCGATCCGCTACATCGATTCGCGTGATTGCGTCGGTCGCATGACCAAGGCGATGGAGGTGTTCCGCGGCAACGGCAAGGCGCTCGCCATTTCCTCCGCGGCGCAGCAGACGGTGGTCGAGGCGCTCGGCGCCGGGCTCGGCCGGCTCGCCGAGAACGACCTGACGTACACCATCGAGGAGCCGTTCAGCGCCGATTATGAGGGCCTGCGTCACAACTTCAACCGCGCGATGGCGGCGGTATCGGAGGCGATCAGCGCGGTGACGATCGCCGCCAACGGCATCAACAGCGGCGCGTCGGACATCCGTCAGGCGTCGGACGATCTGTCGCAGCGCACCGAGCAGCAGGCCGCCTCGCTGGAGGAAACCGCCGCGGCGATGGACGAGATCACCACCACTGTGCGCGAGACCGCGGCCGGCGCACGCCGCGCCAACGACGCGGTCGGCGACGCGCGCGCCGAGGCGGAAAGCTCGGGCGACGTGGTGCGCCGCGCGGTCGACGCGATGGGCGGGATCGAGCGCGCCTCGTCGGAAATCAGCGAGATCATCAGTGTCATCGACGGCATTGCGTTCCAGACCAATCTGCTCGCGCTCAACGCCGGGGTCGAGGCGGCACGCGCGGGCGACGCGGGCAAGGGCTTTGCGGTCGTCGCCAGCGAAGTTCGCGCGCTGGCGCAGCGGTCGGCCGACGCCGCCAAGGACGTCAAGACCAAGATCCTCGCCTCGTCCGAGCAGGTCGAATCGGGGGTGACGCTGGTCAGCGAGACCGGCAAGGCGCTGCAGCGGATCATCGCGCGCATCGGCGAGATCAGCACGCTCGTCTCGACGATCGCGCAATCCGCCGAGCAGCAGGCGACCGGCTTGCAACAGGTCAACACCGCGGTGTCGGAGATGGATGGCGTCACGCAACAGAATGCCGCAATGGTCGAGGAAGCCACCGCCGCCGCGCGCAGCCTCGCCGAGGAAGCCGATCGCCTGACCCGCGAAGTTTCGCGCTTCCGCACTGCGAGCGCGCAGCGTCCGCTCGTCGTGGCCGCTGCCGCCCCGGCGTCGCCGGTCCACGACCTTCAGGCGCGCGCCGCGCAGGCCGGTCGCGACCTCGCCCGCACCGCGCGCCGCCCCGTGACGGGCACCCGCGGCACCGCGCTGGCGGTGGCAGACGAGGAATGGTCGGAGTTCTAAGTCGCAGGGCGGGACGGCCCGTACCGGGCCGACCTCGCCCAAGACCGGCCGGCGGGGCAAAGCCCCGACCGACGACGCGGCTTCGCCGCGGCGAACCCCATCGCCTTCCGTCTTCCCCGCGCAGGCCGCAATCCAGACGCGCAGGTCCGTCGATAGAAGCGCAACCGGCAGCGTCTCTGGATTCCCGCCTGCGCGGGAATGACGAAAGTAAGAGAGGACAAAGGCTATTGATAAGCCCCGCGTGGTGGGTCCGCCGGGGCTCGAACCCGGGACCTCTCGATTAAAAGTCGCTTGCTCTACCGACTGAGCTACGGACCCTCACGCAGATCGAAGCCGGTTAGGGGCGGCGCGCGCGCGGGTCAACCGGGCATGGAGGTGTCGCAGCGTCAACGCGCTGCCCGGTGCACGCCAGTCCGGCGCGATCGCCGCCGCCGGTCCCAGCACGAAGGCGCGCACGCGGAAGGCGGGATGCGGGATCGTCAGCCCCGGGGTCCGCCATGCGCCGCCCGACCACAGGATGATGTCGAGATCGATCACCCGCGCGCCCCAGCGCCGGCCACGCCGCCGCCCGAACCCGCGCTCGATCGCCTTCAGCCGCGCGAGCAGCGCGGGCGGTGTCTCGTCACTTTCGATCAGCACCGCGCTGTTGGCGAAGGTGCGCGTCGAGGGGCCGAGCGGCGCACTCGCGACGATCGGCGCCGCGCGTCCGCCGAGCATCCGCAACGCCGCCGCCACCTCGTCGCGCGGGCCGCCATGCCGGCCGCGACGATTGGAGCCCAGCGCAAGGAGAAAGATTGATGCAGGCATCCGCAAGCGCCTATCGCACCGCGATGACCTTCGCACCTTCTTCGCTTCCCGCGACCGAACCGCCGCTCGACTGCCCGTGCTGTCCCCGCCTCGTCGACCTTCGCCACGACATGCGCGCGCAGCATCCCGAATGGTGGAACGCGCCGGTGCCCGCCTTCGGCGATGCGCAGGCGTGGCTGGCGATCGTCGGGCTGGCGCCGGGGATGAAGGGCGCGAATCGCACCGGACGTGCCTTCATCGGCGACGGCGCCGGAGCGCTCCTGTACGGCACGCTTGCGAAGTTCGGATTGGCGCACGGCACCTTCACCGGCAGCCGCGAGGACGACATGACGCTCGACGGTGCGATCATCCTCAATGCGGTCAAATGCCTGCCGCCCGGCAACGCGCCGACCCCCGAGGAAGTCCGCACCTGCCGCCCGTTCCTGACCGGTCAGGCGGAAGCGCTACCGTCCGCGCGCGTCTATATCGCGCTGGGACAGGTCGCGCACCAGTCGGTGGTCAAGGTGCTCGGCGGCAAGCTGCCCAAGGCGCGCTTCGAGCATGGCGCGGTGCACCGCGTGCCCGATGGGCGGGTGCTGATCGATAGCTATCATTGCTCGCGCTACAATCAGAACACCGGACGGCTGACCCCGGAAATGTTCGAAGACGTCTTCGCCAAGGCGCTGGAATTGCGGCCCTGAAAACCTCCGTTCGTGCTGAGCCTATCGAAGCACGTGCCCCGGGGATACGCCCTTCGACAAGCTCAGGGCGAACGGCGTTTTCGGTGTCTCACGTGAGTTCTGACGCCGCCGTTTCCGGTCAGATATCCTGCACCAGCCGCCCGTACAGTTCGGGCCGGCGGTCGCGGAAGAAGCCGAACGCCGCGCGGTGTCGCCGCACGCGGTCGAGGTCCAGCGTCGCGACGATCACGCCCTCTTCCTCGCGGTCCAGCTCGGCAAGAATGTCGCCGCGCTCGTCGGTGATGAAGCTGGTGCCATAGAAGGTCTGGCCATGTTCGGTGCCGACGCGGTTGGCGGCGATCACCGGCACCACGTTCGACACCGCATGGCCGACCATCGCCCGCCGCCACAGCCGTGCGGTGTCGAGCGACGTGTCATGCGGCTCGCTGCCGATCGCGGTCGGGTAGAACAGCACTTCCGCGCCCATCAGCATCATCGCGCGGGCGGTTTCCGGATACCATTGGTCCCAGCACACGCCGACGCCCAGTTTGGTTTGATGTCCTTGGGCGCGCGGCCCGTTCCACACCTTGAACCCGGTGTTGCCGGGGCGGAAGTAGAATTTCTCCTCATAGCCCGGGCCATCCGGAATGTGGCTCTTGCGATAGACGCCCTGCACCTCGCCGTCGGGCCCGATCATCGCGAGCGAATTGTAATGGTGCGGGCCGTCCAGCTCGAAGAAGCTGGTCGGGATATAGACCTTCAGCGCCTCGGCCAGCGCCTGCATCGCCAGCACCGCCTTGTGCTCGCCGACCGGCGCGGCGTTCGCGAAGAGCGACTCGTCCTCGACCCGGCAGAAATATTCGCCCTCGAACAATTCGGGCGGCAGGATCACCTGCGCGCCGCGCGCATGGGCCTCGCGCACGGCGTCTGACACCTTGGCGATATTCGCATCGATGTCGGCGGAAAAGGCGAGCTGGAGCGCAGCGACGGTGATCTCGGTCATGCCGCGCATTTAGGCGACCGGACGGCGCGATTCCACTCCCGATGGTAAGTGTCTGAAACTGTTCCGATCAGGGACGGGCTGGTCACGCAAGCCGATTGCGGCGCTGATCTGGATAAGGAAAAGCTGCTCCCGACAAGTAAAGGGGAAATCAGGAAAATGACTCGTTTCGCGCAACTCGCGATCGCTACCGGTGCGCTCTTCGCCGCCATGCCGGCACAGGCCGCCGATTTCGTCATCAACACCCAGACGGGCACGTCGAACGGCAAGACCATCGTCAGCAACGACAGCCGTTATGCCTATGACACCGTCAACTACGCCGTGACCTCGGCGGACGGCAAGTCGACGCTGAACGTGCGCGCGACCGCGTGGACGCTGCTGACGAATTACACGTATCAGGCTGCGAAGATCGGCTCGTGGGGCTCGAACGGTCTGGGCATCTACCAGACGGGCGAGAGCGCGGGCGGCAACCTGCACACGATCGACAACAAGAACGGCTGGGAATTCCTGGTCCTTCAGTTCGATCAGGCGGTTTCGCTCCAGTCGGCGGTGCTCAACCCCTATCAGCTGAGCGGCAACAACTATTCCGACAACGACGCGTTCATCGCGCGCGGCACGCTGGGCTTCGACACGGCGATGACCGCCGCCAACCTGAAGACGCTCGCCGACAGCCTGAACGTCGACACGTCCAAGCAGTCGGGCGACGCCTGGTTCAACAGCAACAGCAAGGATTACAACGGCGCGGCGAAGCAGACGTACAATCTGTCGCCCAGCAAGGGCGGCAACGTCTGGGTGATCGGCGGATCGTATTTCGGCCCGGACGACCGCAACGACGCGTTCAAGCTGAACTCGATCGTGGTGACCAGCGCGGTGCCCGAGCCGACCACCTGGATGACGATGATCCTGGGCTTCGGCATGATCGGCGCAGCGGCCCGCCGCCGTCGCAGCACCGGCAAGACCCAGCTGGTCTGATCCGGTCCTACCTTTTGCGTGCGGGAAGGCCGTCGGAGCGATCCGGCGGCCTTTTCGCTGTATCCCGCCGCCGGAATGGTTGTCGTCCCGGACCTGATCCAAGACCCCGCTTCTTCCTCGGGTTATCCGGTCGCAGCCGACTCAGCGGGGTAGGGCAAAGGCGACGCCCGCCGCTCTGGAGCGTGATGACGTCAAGTCGATCCGTCATCACAGTCTATGTCACGCCTCTGTCCTACACCGTCCAACATCTGCCAGCATAAGCGAGGCGCCCGCCGATCTCTCGCGGCACGCACGCGCAGCGATGCCGTGATGCGCAAACTTCGACAACTTCGACCGGATCAGCCGATCAGCAGCCCCGCCAGCGCCGCGCTCATCAGATTGGCGAGGCTGCCCGCCGCCAGCGCGCGCAGCCCCAGCCGCGCGATCGTCGGGCGCTGGTTGGGAGCAAGGCTGCCGGTCACCGCCATCTGGATCGCGATCGAGCTGAAATTGGCGAAGCCGCACAGCGCGAACGTCACCACCGCGATCGTCCGCGGCGACAGCGCCGCCGCCTGCTTGCCGAGGTCGATGTACGCAACGAACTCGTTGAGCACGATCTTCTCGCCGAACAATCCGCCCGCGATCCCTGCCTCGCTCCACGGCACGCCCAGCAGGTACATGACCGGCTGGAAGACATAGCCGAGCAGCCCCTGGAAGCTCAGCCCCGGCATCCCGATCAACCCGCCCGCCGCGCCGAGCAGCCCGTTGGCGAGTGCGACCAGCGCGACGAACGCCAGCACCATCGCGCCGACCGCGACCGCCAGCTTGACGCCGGTCTGCGCGCCCTGCGCGGCAGCCATGATGAGATTGGCAGGCTTCTCCTCGTCATGCGTCGCATCGGGCAAGGGTTCGCCCGGCGTGCCCTCGGGCAGCAGTGCGGCGGGGCCGCGTCCGCTGATCCGCGCCTCGGCCAGTTCGATCTGGCGCTGCGAGCCAAGGTGATGGGGGGGCAGGTCGCCGAGCGGCAGCTCGCCTTCGGGTGGCACGACGCGATCGGGCATGATGATCTTGGCCATCAGGATCCCGCCTGGTGCCGCCATGAAACTGGCGGCGAGCAGATAGTCGATGCTGATCCCCATCGAGGCATAAGCGGCGAGGATCGTCCCCGCGACGCCGGCCATCCCGCTGGTCATCACCGTGAACACCTGCGCGGGGGTCAATCCGGCGAGATACGGGCGGATCACCAAGGGCGATTCGCTCTGTCCGACGAAGATGTTGGCGGCCGCGCACAGGCTTTCGACCTTGCTGGTCCCGATCACCTTCTCGATCGCGCCGCCGATCCAGCGGACCACGAATTGCATGACGCCGAGATAGTAGAGGATCGAGACGAGGCTGGCGAAGAAGATGATGACCGGCAAGGCCGCGATCGCGAAGCTCTGTCCGCCGATCGCCGGACTGGCGAGATTGCCGAACAGGAATTCGGTGCCCTTCTGCGAATAGCCGAGCAGCGCCGCGACCCCCGCCGATGCGCCGGCCAGCGCGGCGCGCCCCGGCGTCCAGTAGAGCACGATCGTCGCGATCGTCGCCTGCAGCGCGAAGGCGCTGGCGACGATCCGCAGCCGGATCGCGCGCCGGTCGGCCGACAGCAGCACCGCGAGCAGCAGGATGACGGCGATCCCCGCCAGGCCGATGAGAGTCCGTTGCATTTTTCTTCTTCGCTGCCGAAGTTCCGCGCCATGACATGCCCGTCGGCGGATCGCCAGCCAAGATCATGTCCATGCGCTATCCGCCCCATCCGTTCGCCCTGAGGAGAGGCTGAGCTTGTCGAAGCCTCATCTCGAAGGGCCTATGCCACCGCAGTGCTTCGAGACGGCCTCTCGACTTCGCTCGATGCCTCCTCAGCACGAACGGGGTGGGGGAGGGCATAACAGTCTGCCAATCGGTCATTGCCCGCCCCGCCGCCGCCCCGTACACCGCCGCGATGGAAGCCCCCGACCATCGCCCGATCGCCCCTCGCGCGATCCCGCCCTCGCTGTTCGCCTTCTCGATCTTCTACGGCGGCATGGTGTGCATCGCCGGGGTGCTCGGCAACAAGCAGGTATCGCTCGGCCCGATCTCGCGGCTCGGGCCGCTGGTCGGGCTGCCGCCGCTCGCGGTGGAGGCAGGCATCTTCGCCTTCCTGCTGCTGGTCGTCACCTCCAGTGCGGTCGCGGAGCTGCATGGGCAGAAGATCGCGGGGCGGCTGGTGCTGATGGGGTTCGTGCCGCTGCTCGTCTCGATGCTGCTGACCCTGGTCGTGCTCGTCCTCCCCGCCGCGCCAGAGATGGACGCCGGGCATCTGGCGGCGTTCGACCAAATGATGGGGGCGACGCCGTGGATCTGGGCGGGCGGGATCGTCGCTTACGGCGTGTCGCAGACGCTCAACGTCACGATCTTCTCGTGGCTGAAGGGGCGGGAAGGCAGCAAGTTCCTCTGGTTCCGCGCCGCGACCGCCAGCGCGCTCAGCCAGATCGTCGACTCGATCCTGTTCATCTCGATCGCCTTCGGATTGTCGGCGGTCGGCTGGCTGATGGCGGGACAGATGCTGGCCAAGGTCGTGCTGTCGGTGGCACTGGTGCCGCCGCTGATCTACGCGCTGGTCGCGATTGGTCGCCGTCTGGACGCCTGACCGTCTCCGCCGCTATGGCGCCGCACATGACCGATCCGAACCTGTCGCCCGCCTTGAAGGCCGAAACGCTGGTCGAGGCGCTGCCGTACCTGCAGCGCTATGCCGGCAAGACCTTCGTCGTGAAATACGGCGGGCATGCGATGGGCGATCCCGAGGCGCAGGCCGATTTCGCCGAGGATGTGGTGCTGCTCAAGGCGGTCGGGATCAACCCGGTCGTCGTGCACGGCGGCGGGCCGCAGATCGGGCGGATGCTCAAGCGGCTGGGCGTGGAATCGCGCTTCGTCGATGGCTTGCGCGTCACCGATGCCGAGACGGCACAGATCGCCGAGATGGTCTTGGCGGGCTCGATCAACAAGGAAATCGTCAGCTGGATCGGCCGCGCCGGCGGGCGCGCGGTGGGCATCTCGGGCAAGGACGCCGGGCTGGTTCAGGCTGAGAAGGTCGGTCGCAGCGACCCCGATCCGTTGCAGGGCATCGAGCGCAAGGTCGACCTCGGCTTCGTCGGCGAGCCGGTCGCGGTCGATCGCCGGATCATCGATTCGCTCAGCCGCGACGGGATCATTCCCGTGATCGCCCCGATCGGGATCGGTTCCGACGGGCACACCTACAACATCAACGCCGATACGATGGCGGGGGCGATCGCGGCGGCGCTCGGCGCATCGCGCTTCTTCCTGCTGACCGACGTGGCGGGCGTGCTGGACAAGCAGGGGCAATTGGTCACCGACCTCAACCCCGCATCGGTCGCCGAACTACGCGCCGACGGCACGATCTCGGGCGGGATGATTCCCAAGCTGGAAACGTGTGTCGCCGCGGTCGAATCCGGCGTGGATGCCGCGGTCGTGCTCGACGGGCGGGTACCCCATGCGATGCTGCTCGAAATCTTTACCAAGCGCGGTGCAGGCACCCTGATCCGCAGATAGCGGTGCTCTTTTGCCGCACCGACCGGTGCAGTATATGACCGCTACACCTATTGGAGACGCCCGGCGTGCTGACGATCACCATTATCCAGATCCTGCAGGTCATTCTGCAGTTCGTGCGCTGGATCATCATCATCCAGATCATCCTGTCGCTGCTGATCTCGTTCAATGTCGTCAACACCTCGAACAACTTCATTCGGGCGCTGTATGAGGGGCTGGAGCGGCTGAGCGAGCCGTTGTACCGGCCGATCCGCCGGATCCTCCCCGACACCCGCGGAATCGACTTCGCGCCAATGGTGGTGTTGCTGCTGATCGTCATCCTGAACATCATCCTCAGCAACATCGCGCGGAGCGTCGAAGCGAGCATCGTGGCGATCTGAGCGCCTGGCGCGAAATTCCGGACGGGATCGCGATCGCGGTCCGCGTCACGCCACGCGGCGGGCGGGATGCGCTGCTCGCCGGCACCGCGGAGCATTTCGTCGCGCGCCTGTCCGCCGCGCCTGTCGACGGCGCGGCCAATGCGGCGTTGATCGTGCTGCTCGCCAAGCATTTCCGCGTGCCCAAGCGCGATGTGACGCTGGTTTCGGGGCAGACGGCGCGCCTGAAGCGGTTGACGATCGCGGGCGATCCGCAGGTGCTGGCGCGCGCCGCCGCTTCGCTCTATGCGGTCGCGCCATGACTGCGCGCCTCATCGACGGAAAAGCCTTTGCCGCCAAGCTGCGCGGCCGTGTCGCCACCGCGGCCGCCGCCTTTGCCGAACAGGCGGGGCGCAAGCCCGGCCTCGCGGTGGTGCTGGTCGGCGAAGACCCGGCCTCGTCGGTCTATGTCCGCTCGAAGGGCAAGGCGACCGTTGCCGCCGGCATGGAGAGCTTCGAGCATCGCCTGTCCGCCGACGTGACCGAGGCGGAGTTGGTCGCCTTGGTCGATCGCCTCAATGCCGACGAGACGGTCGACGGCATCCTCGTCCAGTTGCCGCTGCCCCGCCATATCGACGAGCGCGCGGTCATCACCCGCATCGACCCCGACAAGGATGTCGATGGCTTCCACCCGGTCAACGCCGGACGACTCGCCACCGGGCTCCACGGGCTGGTGCCGTGCACCCCGCTCGGCTGCCTGATGCTGCTCCAGGACATCCACCCGCATCTTGCCGGGCTGGAGGCGGTGGTGATCGGCCGCTCGAACATCGTCGGCAAGCCGATGGCGGCGCTGCTGCTCCAGCAGAGCTGCACCGTCACCACCGTCCACAGCCGCACGCGCGACGTGATGGGGCATGTCCGCGCCGCCGATATCGTCGTCGCCGCAGTCGGCATCCCTGCATTCGTTCAGCCGGAGTGGATCAAGCCCGGCGCGACCGTGATCGACGTCGGCATCAACCGCACCGACGACGGTCTGGTCGGTGACGTCGATCCGCGTGCCGCCGACGTCGCGGGCGCGATCACCCCGGTGCCGGGTGGCGTCGGGCCGATGACGATCGCGGTGCTGATACGCAACACGCTGGTCGCGGCGGGGCGTCGCGCCGGCATCGCGGTCGATCCGGCGCTCTGATGGTCGAGCTGTTCGTCTCGTCGTTCATCACTTTGTTCGTCATCATCGATCCGCCCGGCTGCGCGCCGATCTTCGCCGGGCTCACCGCCGGCGCGACCGCAGCGCACCGCCGGGCGATGGCGATCCGTGCGGTAATGGTCGCGGCGGGCATCCTGCTCGTCTTCGCGCTGGCCGGCGAGCCGCTGCTTCACGCGCTCGGCATCGAGCTGGCGTCGTTCCGCATCGCGGGCGGGGTGATGCTGTTCCTGATCGCGCTGGAAATGGTGTTCGAGAAGCGCACCCAGCGCCGCGAGGATCGCGCCGCCAAGATCACCGAGGAAGAGGCCGACGACGTCTCGATCTTCCCGATGGCGATGCCGATGATCGCCGGGCCGGGGTCGATCGCGTCGGTGATGCTGCTCACCGCGCGCAGCCACGGGATCGAACAGACCGCGGTGGTGATGGCGGCGCTGGCCGCGAACCTGCTGCTGATGCTGATCGCGCTGCTTGCCGCGGGGCCGCTGATGCGGGTGCTGGGCGCGAAGATCGAGGCGGTCATCACCCGCCTGCTCGGCGTCCTGCTCGCCGCGCTGGCGGTGCAGTTCGTGATCGACGGGGTGATGGAGCAGTTGCGTTAACGTCGTAATTGCGAACGGTTATTGCACCCGGAAGGCCCGGAAAGGCGATCCCCTCCTGATCGGCAGCGGCACCAGCCAGTCGAAATGCTCGCCCTTCGCCAGCCGGTCGTAGAAGCCGCCGCGCGCCTTGGCGCGGTAGTTGGTCGATTCGGCCATGTCCGGGCACACCAGCAGCATCGTCGCGCCGTGGCGCTTCATGATCGCGCGGGCCACCTCCGGCGTGCCCATGAAGGCGTGGTGGACGTCGAGGATCGCGTCGCCGTTGCGATGGTACGGCCCCGCGATCGCGTTGTGATGCGTCAGGGTGATGAGCCGCGGGCCGAGGTCGACGAAGGTGAAGACGGTCTGCGCCGGGTAGCGGTTAAGTGGCTGCATTGCCGGGATTGTCAGGCATCGCCCGGTCGCCTTGTTGACGCGGCGAACATAGGCGCTGGGGCGGTCGACCTTGAAGCGGTCGATGATGATCTGGGTGAAGCTGCCCGAGACGATCACGAAGAGCGCCACGGCGGCCGCTGCCTTCGCCCACCAGAAGCGCGGGGCGATCAGCCACGGCACCGCCATCCACGCCAGCGCCGAAGCGCCAGGAATTGCAAGAAGTTGCGCCGCGGGTCCGGCGCGTGCCTGCCACAGCAGCATCAGCGCCGCGAACGCCCCGAACAGCGCCACGCACGCCCATCCGCGCAGCGTCGGCTGCCGCCGTGCCCGCCAAGTCGCGGATAACGCGCCGATTAATCCGATGAGGGGGAGGGTGACGATCGGCAGGGCGACGCGCAGGGGATGGCGGTAGATCGGCTTCGCCTCGCGGACCTGCGACAGCCAGCTCGTGTAGAGTTCGTTCGAAACCTGCTCGGGGCGACCCAGGCATTGCGGGAAGGCGAGCGCGAAGAATGCCGCGACCAACGCCCCCGCCGCGACGGCAAGCAGTAACCGGATCAACGGCTTGCGCGGCGAAATGACGGCGAGCGCCAGCAGCAGCCCGCCGGCCAGCACCACCGTCGAGGCATAGACCGGGGTCAGCGCGTCGCAGCGATAGACGCGGTTGGCGTAGGAGGTGAAGGCCGCGAAACCGGTCGCGACGCCGCCCGCGAGCGACAGCGCATAGAGCGCCAGCCGTTCACGTTCTGCGCGCTCCCATACCCAGGCGAGCCCGAGAATACCCCCCGCCATCGCGGCATAGGGCAGCATTTCAAGCCCGATCGTGAGCGAAATCGCGGTCGCGGTGCCAACCAGTGCACCACCACGCGCGCGACGCGGATCGCAGAGCCCGGCGACCGTCACCGCCAGCATCGCCAGCTGCCAGCCGTGATGGTCGATCCGGTCGGGCATGAACATCCCGAGCGCGACGTTGGTGGCGAGGAACAGCGCGATCCCCAGCGGCCACGCCAGCGGATGCACCAGCCGGCGCAGCGTCGCGCCCAGCGCCACCAGCACCACCGCCATCGGCAGCAGCGGCGCGATCCCGCACGCCAGCCGCTCGGCCTCCGCCACGCCAACGAACGGGCGCAGCAGCACGATCAGCCCGGCGATCGGCAGATCGACCAGCCGCGACCAATGGATGTCGAACCCGCCCGGCGGATTGAGGCGATGGTTGCGCAGGTCGAACCAGCCCTGACCGTTCAGCAGCGCGCGGACCTGCATCAAGCGCATGTTGTCGTCGGTATCGCCCAGCGACAGCCAGTGGATCGCCGCCCAGCGTTGCCAGACATACCAGATCGCGATCCCCGCCCATGCCAGCAACGTGAGCCGGAGCCAGTGGCGGTCGAGCGTCCGCGCGACCCGGTCCTGCGTAGCGGGCGGCAACAAATGGTTGGTCAACACAATCCCTTCACGCCGCGCCGTAAGGGGCGGCCCGTCGATGCGGCGGTGCTTAGGACGCGGGCGGCGAAACGGCAACGGGGCGTCCGGTGCGCGCGCGCACGCCGGCCATTGCCACCACCGGCGCATGGGCCTAGTCGGGCGGCGAAGGGGCAGGGTTGTGGCAACGTTGCAGACACACGCCAGGATCGAACACGTGCGCGCGCTGTTCTGGCAGCTGGTCCGCTTCGGGCTGACGGGCGGCGCGGCGACCGCGATCTATGCCGCGGTCTATTGGCCGATCGCGACCTATGCGCAGGCGCGCTGGCCGCTCGATCATCGCACCCTCTGGCCGCTGATCGCCAATGTGCTCGGCTATCTGGTGTCGATGGTGGCGGGCTATGTGATCCATAGCCGCTGGAGCTTCCGCGACGTGGGCGAGCGTGACAACGTCTCGCGCACCGGCGGACGATTCCTGGTGGTGACGCTGGTCAGCTTCTCGTTGAACACCTTCTTCGTGTGGTTCCTGACCGGACCGATGCACGGTGCGACATGGTGGCCGCTGGTCACCAACGTCTTCGTCACCCCGATGGTGACCTTCATCCTGTACCGGTTCTGGGTCTTTGCGTGATAAAGAGTAAGTATTGATGGATCGCCGTGTCTATGATCGCATGGCCGAGCATGATTCCACGCATTGGTGGTATCGCGCGCGGCGCGACATCCTGGCCGATTACCTGACCCGCAAGGGCAAGTTGCCGACGTCGGCGCGTATCCTCGAGATCGGTTGCGGCACCGGACACAATCTACCGATGCTTGCCGAATTCGGCGAGGTCGACGCGATCGAGATCGATCCGGCGGCGCGCGCGATCGCCAGCGAGCGACTGGGCAAGCCGGTCGGTGACGCGCCGCTTCCGGCGTTGCCGGGCGTGCCGCGCGGCCATTACGATCTGATCGCGGTGCTGGATGTCGTCGAGCATATCGAGGACGATGTCGCGGCACTGGCGGCGATGCGCGACTGTCTGGCGCCGGGCGGGAAGATCGTGATCGCGGTGCCTGCGCATCAATGGATGTGGAGCGCGCACGACGTGGTGAACCACCACCACCGGCGCTATTCCAAGAAGACGTTGCTGGGCGCGCTCCACAAGGCCGGCCTGAAGGAGCGCGGGCTCACCTATTTCAACTCGCTGCTGTTTCCGCTGGCGGCGGCGGCACGTGTTGCCGGACGGCTCACGGGTCGGGACGATAGCGACGATTCGCCGCCGGCTGCGCCGCTCAACGCCTTGTTCGAGCGGATTTTCGGGCTGGAGCGGCATCTGGTCGGGCGGATGCCGATGCCGACGGGTGTGTCGATTTTGACGCTGGCCGAGCCGCGGTAGCGGGGGCGCCGTTGCGGCGGCGGGGGCCTGTGGGTGGGGCGGTTGTTTGTCGGGCTGACACGTGAGCGGCGGGCTTTGTGTCGGTGGCGTGTCCCGGACGATGCAGAGATGGGCCCCTGCCTGCGCAGGGGCGACGGTGGTTTGGGGGGCGGTACTTTCGCCGTCGCTCCTGCGGGGGCAGGGGCCTATGGCTGTCGAGTTTGTGGGTGCGGCTGACACATCGGCGGCGGGCTTTGTGTCTGGGGCGGGGACTTACGATGCAGCCATGGGTCCCTGCCTGCGCAGGGACGACGGTTTTGCCGGCGGCGTTACTCGCCGATCACGTGGAGCGCGAGGGTGCGGCGGTGGGGGGCGGCGCGGTGTTCGAACAGGTAGAGACCCTGCCACGTCCCGAGCACCATCCGTCCGTCGTGGACGGGAATGCCAAGCGAGACGTTCGTCAGCGCGGTCTTGAGATGCGCGGGCATGTCGTCGGGGCCTTCGTCGTCATGTTCATAGTCGCGTGATTCGGGGGCGAGGCGCTGGAAATAGCGTTCGAGGTCGCGGCGGACCGCCGGGGCAGCGTTCTCGTTGATGAGCAGCGAGGCGGAGGTGTGACGGCAGAAGACGGTCAGCAGACCGTCGGCGATTGCCTGCGCGTGCAGCCATGCCGCGACCTCGTCCGTCACCTCGACCAATCCCGCCCCGCGGGTCGCGATCGTCAAGCTGCCGTGCGCCTGCCGCATCAGAACAGCCGCCCGCCGTTCGGGACGGCAACGCTGGGATGCACCAGAACGACCTTTCCGTCCGCGTCGGGGAAGCCGAGCGTGAGCACCTGCGACATGAACTTGCCGATCTGGCGTGGCGGGAAGTTGACCACCGCCGCCACCTGTCGCCCGACCAGCCCGTTGCAGTCGTAATGTTCGGTGATCTGCGCCGACGAGCGTTTGATGCCGATCGTCGGGCCGAAGTCGATCGTCAGCTTGAACGCCGGCTTGCGCGCCTCGGGGAAGGGCTCCGCCGCGACGATCGTCCCGACCCGCACGTCGACCGCCAGGAAATCATCGAACCCGATCGCGGGCGCGGGCGGGGCGGCGGGGTCGTGGGTGGCGTGCATCAGAAGTCCGGGTTCTCGTAATAGCTCGGCGGTTCGATCCCGCTGATCCGTTCGGCGAGCAATGGGCGGAAGCTGCGGCGGCTCTTGAATGCCGAATACCATGCCTTGGTGAGCGCATGGCCGGCCCAGTCGATTCCGCCGAGATAATCGGCGACCGAAATTTGTGCCGCCGCGGCGAGATCGGCGAGGCTGATCGTCGACCCAGCGATCCATTTCCGATGGTCGAGCAGGAAGTCGATATAGTCGAGATGCCCGACCGCCGACTTCATCGCCTCACGCAATCGCGACGCGTCGGGGGCCATGCGATGCGCGACGCGCTTGATCATGCGCTCGTCGAGCAGCGGCTGGGTGACGTCGCGGTAGAAATGCGTGTCGAACCACGTCACCAGCCGCCGAATCTCGGCGCGATTGGCGGCGGTGCCGTTGATCATCGCGACCCGCTCGACCGTCTCCTCGAAATATTCGCAGATCGCCATCGAATCGAGCAGCACGACACCGCGTTCGTTGTCGGTCATCACCGGGGTTTGCCCGGCGGGGTTCATGTCGATGAACGCGTCGCGCCGCTCCCACGGGTTCTCGCGCATGAGTTGATAGCCCACGTCCTTCTCGTTGAGGAGCGTGCGGACCTTGCGCGTGAACGGACACAGCGGGAACTGGTAGAGCTGCCACATATATGGCGCTGTTAGGCTGAACTGGGGGGTGGGGGGAAGCGCCTTCGTCGCCGGTTCGGACGATCAGCCCGTGGTGCGCGGGCGGCGGCGCGGCACCGCGTCCGACTGTCGCCGGATCAGCGCGTAATCGACGACGACATGCGGGTGATCCTCGTTGCTGCCGCCGCGTCGCTGGCGGATTTCGCGCATCAGCAGGTCGACAGCAGTGCGCGCCATGTCGCTGACGGGTTGGCGGATCGTCGTCAGCTCCGGCCAGACCGTCGTCGCCAGTGCCGAATCGTCGAAGCCGCAGACGGTGAGGTCGCCCGGCACGTCGAGATCGCGGCGGTGCGCGATCGCCACCGTCGCGGCGGCCATGTCGTCGTTGCTGGCGAAGATCGCGCTGGGCGCATCGGGCAGGTCGAGCAACCGTTCGGCCGCGTCGAGCCCGGAGCGATAGCCGAAATTGCCCTCGGCGATCAGCGCGTCGTCGGCGTCGAGCGCCATGTCGGCCACCGCGTCGCGATAGCCGGCGAGTCGCTCGCCGGTCGCGCTCTGGTTCGCGGCGCCGGTGATGAAGCCGATCCGGCGGTGGCCGAGCGTGCCGAGATGGCGCGTCATCTCGTAAGCGGCCTTGCGGTCGTCGATGCTGACCGACAGCGCCCATTCCGGGGCGCGCCCCGTCGACACCGCGACGACCGGCACATCGCGTTCGCGCAGCATCGCCAGCACCCCTTCGGCGTCGCCGAGCGGGGGCGGGAGCAGCAGCCCGTCGACGCGGCCGTTCAGCAGATGCTCGATCGCGGCGACTTCGCCGCCCTCGGCGCATTGCTCGACGATAATCTGCCCGTTCTGCCGCGCCCCCTGATCGAGGCAGCCGACCAGGAACTCACTGAAATAGAACAGGCTGGTCGTGGTGTGCAGCACGCCGAGCCGGAAGTCCTCGCCCCCCGCCAGCATCCGCGCCGCCGCGGAGGGGGCGTAGCGGAGCGCGGCGATCGCCTCCTCGACGCGGGCGCGGGTCGCGTCGCGCACGCTGCCCTCGCGATTGATGACGCGGCTGACCGTCATCGGCGACACGCCCGCGTGGGTCGCGACGTCGCTGATCGTCGGGGCGTTGCGTTGGCGGCGCGACCCGCGCGGTTCGTTCATGCCGGACAGTCCATCGCACGGTTCTTGGCGACCGCGAGCGGCGTCGGCAAGCGGGAGATTACGGGATCGTACTCAATTGCAGCAAGAGGCGTGATCCGCTTCTCCCCTCCGCTTCAGGGAGGGGTCGGGGGTGGGGGACTTTCCCGAGGTCTGTATTCCTGGACAGGCCCCACCCCAATTCCTCCCCCGAGGGGGAGGGGCTAAGGTTTCCCTCAATCGTGGTGACCCGGAACGTACGGAAAGGATTGCGCCTTGTACCATGCCAGATCGTGCGCGGGGGGCACGACGCCGGCGGGCAGCGTGCGGCCGTTGACCGACATCCAGTAGGCGAGGCTGGCGTCGCGCCACCAGCGCGCCTCGCGTTCCTGCACCGCCAGCCAAGTGGCGGTCTTCTGCCAGCGTTCATCATCGAGCTGCGCGCGCACGCCGTCCCACTGCCGTCGCATGTCGCCGACATAGGCAACGCCGCGGTCGTAATGCGCGACGAGATCCTCCCACAGCGTCTTGCCGGACGCCATCTTGCGGTTCCATGCGACATGGTGGAACCACAGCAGGTCGCGCTCTGGCGTGGTCTTCGGATCGGCGAAGCGCTTCGCGACCGGTGGCGCATATTGCGCGACCGCGTCGCTGCCGGTCCTCGTCCGGTCGAAGCCGATGCCGGCGCGGTCGGCCTTGTGGTAATAGACCGGGTTCCATTCGGGACGCGCGAGATCGGCGACCCATGGCCCCGGTCCGTAGTGATGACCGGTCGCCATCAGGTGCGCGAGCCCGAGCGCGCCGGTGTAATCGACCACCGCCTCGCGCGAGCCCATCATCATGCGGACTGCGGTGTCGACGAGCTGCGGGTCCGTGCCGAACGTCTGTTGCGCCCATTCGCGCGCGATCGGCTCCGCCTTGAGCATCGGGTCCCACGCCATCCGGCCGAAGGCGTACCAATTGGCCTGATTGAAGGTCGAGCCCGACCAGTCGCGGTCACGGCCGATGTTGGCGACGCCGGCCATGCCGGTCAGGCGGTGCCGCTCGCTGCTGCCGTCGACCACGCTGGCGACCGTCTCCGCGCCGCGCCCGGTCTTCGCCGACAGCGCTTCCTCGAACAGCGGGCCGAGATAGGCGAGGTGGGTCGCGAAGCCGAGATATTCCTTGGTGATCTGGAATTCGATCATCAGCGGGGTCTTCGGCATCGCGCCGAACAGCGGATGGAAGGGCTCGCGCGGCTGGAAGTCGATCGCACCGTTCTTGACCTGCACCAGCACATTGTCGGCGAAGGTGCCGTCGAGCGGCTTGAACTCGGTATAGGCCTGCTTGGCGCGGTCCTCGGGGTCGGTCTCGGCATAGACGAACGCGCGCCACATCACGACGCCGCCGTGCGGCTTCACCGCGGCGGCGAGCATGTTCGCGCCGTCGGCGTGGCTGGCGCCGTAATCGCGCGGGCCGGGCTGGCCTTCGCTGTTCGCTTTCACGAGGAAGCCGCCGAAGTCGGGGATCGCGCGGTAGATTTCGTCGGCCTTCGCCTTCCACCACGCGGCCACCTGCGGGTCGCGCGGGTCGGCGGTCTTCAGCCCGCCCAGTTCGATCGGTGCCGAAAAGCGCGCGGAGAGATAGACCTTGATCCCCCACGGGCGGAACACGTCGGCCAGCGCCGCCGCCTTCGCGATGTAGCGCGGAGTGAGACTGTCGGCCTTGGCATTGACGTTGTTGAGGACGGTGCCGTTGATGCCGATCGAGGCGTTGGCGCGCGCATAATCGACGTAGCGCGGGTCCCTGAAGTCGGGGAGCGCCCACCAGTCCCACAGCGACGTGCCGGCATAGCCGCGCTCGACGGTGCCATCGAGATTGTCCCAATGGTTGAGGACGCGCAGCTTCACCTTGGGCGCGCTGGCCAGCGTCGCGTTCGCGGCGGTGCCGCCGGTGGCGAGGTGGCGGAGCAGCGCGAACGCGCCATAGAGCGCGCCGCGGTCGCTGTTGCCCGCGACCAGCAGCGTCGGCGTGCCGTCGAGCTTGACGGGGCGGACGAGATAGCCTTCGTCGCCGAGCGGCGCGAACGGGAGTCGCAGCGCCGCGACCTCGGCGGCGGTGGCGACGGTGACGGTCATGCCGGCGGGCAGCGCGCGCGACAGCTCGGCGGCGGCGAGGCGCAGCGTGGCGGTGTCGCCGCGGATCGCCACCGTCGTCGCGGACGGCGACGCCGCGGGCGCGCGCAGCCACAGCCGGTAGCCGTCGTCGGCGTGCGCGGGGCCAGCCATCAGCAGGGCGAGCGCACCCAGCCATCCCGAACGTGCCTTCATCATCGCTCCCGCTACCTTCGACGGCATTGACAACGCCGCTTCTTGACCGGCATGTTAACGCTATCAGTGAAAATTCACAAGTCCCGGCAGCAGATCGGGCGTGACTGGAGAGAGTGCGCGTGGCCACCAATCGTCGAGTTGATCCGATCCGTATGCGCCGGGGCATCGCCGCGCCGGCCACTACGCTCGAATGCGCCTGAGAGACGACATGCCGACCATCACCGACGCGCGCGTCATCATCACCTCGCCGGGCCGCAACTTCGTCACACTGAAGATTGTCTGCGACGACGGCACCACCGGGGTCGGCGATGCGACGCTCAACGGGCGCGAACTGGCGGTCGCCGCCTATCTGTCCGAGCATGTCGTGCCCTGCCTGATCGGGCGCGACGCGCACCGGATCGAGGACATCTGGCAGTATCTCTATAAGGGGGCGTACTGGCGGCGCGGGCCGGTGACGATGAGCGCGATCGCGGCGGTCGACGTGGCGCTGTGGGACATCAAGGGCAAGCTCGCCGGGATGCCGGTGTACCAGTTGCTCGGCGGCGCGAGCCGCGAGGCGTGCATGGTCTATGCGCACGCCAACGGCACGACGATCGAGGACACGATCAACGTCGCGCTGGCCGAGCGCGACAAGGGATACAAGGCGATCCGGCTACAATGCGGGGTGCCGGGACTCGCCTCCACCTATGGCGTCGCCAAGCCGGGTCAGCGCTACGAGCCCGCCGATGCCGCGCTGCCGAGCGAGTCGGTGTGGTCGACCGAAAAGTATCTGCGCGTCGTGCCCGAGCTGTTTGCCGCTGCGCGCGAGGCGCTGGGGCCGGACGTGCACCTGCTCCACGACGTCCACCACCGGCTGACCCCGATCGAGGCCGGGCGGCTGGGGCGCGATCTGGAGCCGTATCGCCCGTTCTGGATCGAGGACCCGACGCCGGCGGAGAATCAGGACGCGTTCCGGCTGATCCGCCAGCACACCACGACGCCGATCGCGGTCGGCGAGGTGTTCAATTCGATCTGGGACTGCAAGGCGCTGATCGAGCAGCAATTGATCGACTATGTTCGTGCGACGATCGTCCATGCTGGCGGGATCACGCACCTGCGGCGCGTCGCCGCGCTCGCCGATCTCTATCAGGTGCGGACCGGCTGCCACGGTGCGACCGACCTGTCGCCGGTGACGATGGCGGCGGCGCTGCACTTCGGGCTGTCGATCCCGAACTTCGGGGTGCAGGAGCATATGCCGCACACCGCCGAAACCGATGCGGTGTTCCCGCATGGCTATCGCTTCGAGCAGGGCATGATGCATCCGGGCGACGCGCCGGGGCTGGGGGTCGACGTCGATGAGGAGCTGGCGGCGGGGTATGAGTACAAGCGCGCCTATCTGCCGGTGAACCGGCTGGAGGATGGCACGCTGTGGAGTTGGTGATGTCTCATTGCATCGCCACCCCGGCGCACGCCGGGGTCCAGTTACGGCGCGCGCGCGAAATCCGGCCACGTTTCCCAACTGGGCCCCGGCGTACGCCGGGGTGGTTAGTAGCTGGAGAGCCAGGCCCATGAGCGACTTCACCGAGGCCGCACAGCACGCGCCCGACACCGCCGCGCACGAAGTCCCGCGCCCGAAGGGTCGCATCCGTTGGATCATCTGCGCGCTGCTGTTCGCCGCGGTGGTGCTGTCGTATGTCGACCGGCTGGTGCTCGGGGTGCTCAAGCCGCAGCTGACCGAACTCTACCACTGGACCAACACCGGCTACGGCGACGTCACCGGCTATTTTCAGGTCTTCTACGGCGTCGGCTTCCTGATCTTCGGGTGGCTGATCGACCGGATCGGGCCGAAATACGGCTATCTGCTCGCGATGGGGAGCTGGACGCTGGGCCATTTCGCGCAGACGCTCGTCACCTCGACGACCGGCTTCGTGATCGCGCGCATCCCGCTCGCGTTCGGTGAGGCGGGGACCTATCCGTCCGCGCTCGCCGCCGCCTCGCAATGGTTCCCCAAGAAGGAGCGCGCGCTCGCGATCGGCATCTTCAACGCCGGGGCGAACGTCGGCGCGGTGGTCACGCCGCTGCTGATCGGGTTCATCGTCGCCGGGCTGCTGCTCGACTGGCGCTGGGCGTTCATCATCACCGGGCTGTTCAATCTGGTGTGGCTGTTCGCGTGGTGGCACCTGTACCACAAGCCCGCCGAGCATCCGCGGCTGTCGCCCGAGGAACGCGCGTGGATCGAAACCGAGCCGGCGGTCGATCAGGGCCGCGCCGGCTTCCTGCGCGTGCTGCGGCATCGCGAGGCCTGGGCCTATATGGCGGGGCGGTTCCTGATCGATCCGGTGTGGTGGACGTTCCTGTTCTGGCTGCCGGACTTCTTCAACAAGCAATATGGCTATGATCTGAAGAGCTTCGGCCCGCCGCTCGTCGCGATCTACATCCTCGCCGATCTGGGTGCGATAGCGGGTGGCTGGTATTCGTCGCACCTGCTGAAGCGCGGCGTGGCGACCGGGCGCGCGCGCAAGCGGGCGATGTTCGCCTGCGCCTTGTTCGCGCTGCCGGTGATGTTCGCGGGGCAGGCGAGCAGCATCTGGATCGCGGTGCTGCTGATCGGCTTGGCCTGCGCGGCGCATCAGGGATTCTCGACCAATTTGTTCGCGCTGCCCGGCGACCAGTTCCCGCGCTTCGCACAGGGGACGCTGATCGGGCTGGGCGGGTTCGCGGGCGCGGTCGGCGGATTCATCGCCTCCAAGTCGCTGGGGCTGCTGCTCGATACGGTCGGCAGCTACGGGCCGTTCTTCGTCGCGTGCGGCGTCGCGTATCTGGTGGCGTTGCTGGTCTTCCACTTGCTCAACCCGCGCTACCGCGACGTTCGTCTGACGCAGGCCGGTTGACGGACGCAGATATGTCATTGATAACGCTATCACATGCTTCTTCGGAGGCCGTGCGGTACCCACCCACCTTTCCGATTGCGACAGGCGCGCCGTTTTTCTCCCCTTTATTCGGCGCGTCGACTCACAGGGCCGGTCTCTTCGCGAGGCCGGCCCTTCTTTCTTCCGGAGCGACCATGCGATCCTCGTTCGTGCTTGCCGCCGCGCTGCTCGGCCTCGCCGCCACCCCCGCCGCCGCGCGCTCGTGTCGCTGGCAGGCGGCCTGGGCGTCGGCGCAGATGATTCCGCAGGGCGAGAACGTCCTGCCCCCCGACGCGCTGCGCGACGCGACGCTGCGCCAGATCGTCCGCCCGTCGCTGGGCGGGGCGCGGGTGCGGGTGCGCTTCTCGAACGCTTATGGCCGCGCGCCGCTGCGCATTGCCGCCGCGAGCATCGCGCGTTCGGCGGACCTTGCCAGCGCGCGGGTGACGCCGGGTAGCCTGCGCGCGCTGTCGTTCGGCGGCGGGCGCGAGGTGGTCGTGCCGCCGGGCGCGGAATATTGGAGCGACGCGGTGACGCTGTCGGTCGCGGCATTCGACGATCTGGCGATATCCGCTTATTTCCCGTCCGCGCCGGATGGTCAGACCTCGCATCCGGGATCACGCGCGACCTCGTGGATCGCCAAGGGCGACGCGACCGGTGCGACTGATCTGGCGGGGGCGACCGGGACCGATCACTGGTTCCAGCTCTCCGGCGTGGAGGTCGAGCGCTGCGTTGCGTCGAACGGGGTGGTCGCGTTCGGCGATTCGATTACTGATGGGTATGGCGTGAAGCCGAACACCAACGCGCGCTGGACCGATGTCCTCGCGCGGCGGCTGGGCGGCAAGGCGGCGGTGCTCAACCTCGGGATCGGCGGCAACCGCGTGCTGCTCGACGGGCTGGGGCCGAATGCGATGGCGCGCTTCGACCGCGACGTGCTCGGGCAGGCCGGGGCGAAGCATCTGATCGTGCTGGAGGGCGTCAATGATATCGGCGTGCTGACCCGCGAACAGCCCGCGACGCCGGAGGCGCACCGCGCGCTGGTGGCCGGGGTGACGGGGGCTTATGCGCAGATGGTGGCGCGCGCGCACGCCAAGGGGATGACGGTGCATCTCGCGACGATCATGCCGTTTTCGACCAACGCTTATTATCATCCCGGCGCGGCGAGCGAGGCCGATCGGCAGGCGATCAACGCGTGGATCCGCACGCGGGGCAACGCCGATCGCGTGATCGACTTCGACCGGCTGATGCGCGATCCGGCGCGGCCCGACCGGCTGCTGCCCGCCTATGACAGCGGCGACGGGCTACACCCAAGCATCGCCGGCTATCGCGCGATGGCGGAAGGTATTTCGCTGGCATCACTGCGCTAGCCATAGGTTATTTGTCCGACTATATCATCGGCTTTCGTTCTGGAGTTCGCCTGCATGACCGCCCCCCACGATCCGACGACGCTGCGCAGCCGTGCGTGGTTCGACAATCCGGCGAACATCGACATGACGGCGCTGTATCTGGAGCGCTACCTGAACTTCGGGCTGACGCTGGAGGAACTGCGCTCGGGCAAGCCGATCATCGGCATCGCGCAGACCGGCTCGGACCTGTCGCCCTGCAACCGCCACCATCTGGTGCTGGCGGAGCGGGTGCGCGAGGGCGTGCGCGAGATGGGCGGGATCGTGCTGGAATTCCCGGTGCATCCGATCCAGGAAACCGGCAAGCGTCCGACCGCCGGGCTCGACCGCAACCTGGCGTATCTCGGGCTGGTCGAGGTGCTGTACGGCTATCCGCTCGACGGCGTGGTGCTGACGATCGGCTGCGACAAGACGACCCCGGCGTGCCTGATGGCGGCGGCGACGGTCAACATTCCCGCGATCGCCTTGTCGGTCGGGCCGATGCTGAATGGCTGGCACAAGGGCGAGCGCACCGGCTCGGGCACGATCGTCTGGAAGGCGCGGCAGCTGCTCGCGGCCGGCGAAATCGACGATGCCGAGTTCATCCGGCTGGTGGCGTCGTCGGCGCCGTCGACCGGCTATTGCAACACGATGGGCACCGCGACGACGATGAACTCGCTCGCCGAAGCGCTCGGCATGTCGCTGCCCGGCTCGGCGGCGATCCCGGCGCCGTATCGCGACCGGCAGGAGGTCGCGTATCTCACCGGCAAGCGGATCGTCGAGATGGTCGCCGAGGATCTCAAGCCTTCGGACATTTTGACGAAGGACGCCTTCCACAACGCGATCAAGGTCAATTCCGCGATCGGCGGATCGACCAACGCGCCGATCCACCTCGCGGCGCTCGCGCGCCACGTCGGGGTCGAGCTGCCGATCAAGGACTGGGAAACCGAGGGGCACAAGGTGCCGCTGCTGGTCAATCTGCAGCCGGCCGGCGAGTATCTGGGCGAGGATTATTATCGCGCAGGCGGCGTGCCGGCGGTGGTCAACCAGCTGATCGAACAGGGGCTGATCGCCGAGGATGCGCTGACCGTCAACGGCAAGACCATGGGCGACAATTGCCGCGGCGTGGCGATCGAGGACGAGAAGGTGATCCGCCCGTATGACGCGCCGCTGAAGGAAGAGGCCGGGTTCATCGTGCTGTCGGGCAATCTCTTCGACGCCGCGGTGATGAAGACCAGCGTGATTTCGCCGGAGTTCCGCGACCGTTACCTGTCGAACCCCGACGACCCCGAGGCGTTCGAGGGGCCGGCGGTGGTGTTCGACGGGCCGGAGGATTACCACGCGCGGATCGACGATCCCGCGACCGGGATCACGCCCGAGACGTTGCTGTTCATGCGCGGCGCCGGCCCGATCGGCTATCCGGGCGCGGCCGAGGTCGTCAACATGCGCCCGCCGGCCTATCTGATCACCGAGGGCGTCCATGCGCTGCCGTGCATTGGCGACGGACGGCAATCGGGGACGAGCGGCTCGCCGTCGATCCTCAACGCCTCGCCGGAAGCGGCGGCGATGGGTGGGCTGGCGCTGCTCAAGACCGGCGACCGGGTGCGGGTCGATCTCGGCAAGGGCACGGCGAACGTGCTGATCCCGGAGGCGGAACTGGCGGAGCGGCGCGCGGCGCTGGAGGCGGCGGGCGGCTATGCCTATCCGGCCTCGCAGACGCCGTGGCAGGAGATCCAGCGCGCGGTCGTCGGGCAGATGAGCACCGGCGCGATCCTCGAGGGTGCCGAGAAGTACCAGCGCATCGCGCAGACCATGGGACTGCCGCGCGATAATCACTGACGTGTGATCCCCGATGCGCGAACGTCACCCCGGCGAAGGCCGGGGCCCGGTTGGGGGACGCTGATGATGCAGGTCGCGCTTCGTTACATCTGCCTTCCCGATTGGGCCCCGGCGTTCGCCGGGGTGGTGGCGTGGGAGGGCTATCGTCCTCTCACCCCGTTCGTGCTGAGCTTGTCGAAGCACGGACCCCGGACACGCCCTTCGACAAGCTCAGGGCGAACGGCGTGAGAGTGGCGACGTAGCAACGCCATGCATATACAAAAAGGGCGGCCCCGGGGGGCCGCCCTTTCCGCAATCAAATCGACCACAACGCTTACCGCGGCGAAGCCTCGCGCTTGCCGTCGAGGCGGCGGGCGATGCCCCAGGGATTGGCGTCCGACACGGCGTCCGGGAGCAGGCTGGCGGGGAGATTCTGGAGGCTGACCGGGCGGAGGAAGCGATAGATCGCGCCGGTGCCGACCGAAGTGGTGCGGCCATCGCTGGTCGCCGGGAACGGCCCGCCATGGACCATCGCCGGGGCGACCTCGACGCCGGTCGGCCAGCCGTTGACGAGGATGCGGCCGACGCGGTCGGCGAGCACCGGGATCAATCCCTTGGCCTCGGCCTCGTCCTCGGCGTCGATCTGGAGCGTCGCGGTCAGCTGGCCTTCGAGGCTGGCGATGACCTTCTTCAGCTCGGCGAGGTCGCGGCACGCCACGACGATCGACGATGAGCCGAACACCTCATGCCCTAGCGCACGGTCGGCAAGGAACGCCTCGGCATCGGTGCGGAACAGCGCGCCGACCGCCTGGTTGACGCCCTCGCCGACCTTGCCGCGCGCGACCGTGGTGACCGCCGCATGCGCGGCGAGCGCCTCGACGCCCTTCTCGAAGCTGGCATGGATGCCCGGGGTGAGCATCGTCGTCGGCGCGCTTTCGGTCAGCGCCTGACCGGCCGCCGCGACGAACGCGTCGAGCGCCGGGCCGGCGATCGCGAGGACGAGGCCGGGGTTGGTGCAGAACTGGCCCGCGCCCATCGTCAGCGACTGGACATAGGCCGGGGCGAGCGCCGCGCCGCGTGCTTCGAGCGCGTGCGGCAGGATCACGACCGGGTTGATCGCCGACATTTCGGCATAGACGGGGATCGGCTCGTCACGCTCGGCGGCGATCTTCATCAGCGCCATACCGCCGCCACGCGAGCCGGTGAAGCCGACCGCCTTGATGCGCGGATCGCGGACGATCGCGCCGCCGAGTTCGTTGGTCTCGCCGGGCAGGTAGGAGAAGACGCCCGCCGGCAGCCCTGCCTTCTGAACCGCCTTGGCGATCGCGCGCGCGACCAGCTCGCCGGTGCCGGGGTGCGCCGGATGGCCCTTGACGATAACCGGACAGCCCGCCGCGAGCGCCGAGGCGGTGTCGCCGCCCGCGACCGAGAAGGCGAGCGGGAAGTTCGATGCGCCGAACACCGCGACCGGGCCGAGCGCGACGTTCATCCGACGCAGGTCGGGGCGCGGCAGCGGCTGGCGGTCGGGGAGGGCAGGGTCGATGGTCGCGTCGAGCCAGTCTCCCTGCCGGACGACGGTCGCGAACAGCTTGAGCTGGCCGACCGTCCGGCCGCGCTCGCCCTCGAGGCGGGCGCGCGGCAGGCCGCTTTCCTGCATCGCGCGGACGATCAGCTCGTCGCCGAGTGCGAGGATCTCGTCGGTGATGGCTTCGAGGAAGGCGGCGCGGGTTTCGGGATCGGTCGCGCTGTAGGTCGGGAACGCCTCGGCGGCGAGCGCGGCGGCGGCGTCGACCGCGTCGGGGCCGGCGGAGGAGAAGTCGGGCGTCAGCGTCTCGCCGGTCGACGGATCGACCGAGGTGAACCGCTTGTCAGCCTGACGCGCCTCGGCGCCGATGAGCATCGCTCCGTCGATCATGATCGTCCTCGTGATGGGGAATTAGTCGGACATTAGTTAGGCGGCGGGGGGCGTTTTCGCAACCCTGCGGTGGCTCAACTGCGTGTCACGACACCGGGTCGATAAAGCTTAGCCCCTCCCCTTCAGGGGAGGGGTTGGGGTGGGGAAGTTCTGAGCGCTGGTCTCGGTGAGACACCGCCCCACCCCCTGCCCCTCCCCTGAAGGGGAGGGGAGTATCGTTCTAGATGAAGCGGTTGACGATGTTCTCGATCCGCTCCTGACGACCCGAGCGCGGGCGCGGGTTGACGTCGGCGCTCTCGGCCAGATCGGCGATCCCGGCGAGGTCGAGGCTCGACACCTTCTGGCCGAAGTCGGCGTCCCAGCCCGCGTAACGCTCCTGCTTGATCGCATCGAGGCGACCGTCCTCGATCAGTGCGGCGGCGTTGAGCAGGCCCTTCGCAACGACGTCGATCCCGCCGACATGACCATAGAACAGGTCGACCGCGTCCATCGACTGGCGGCGGACCTTGGCGTCGAAGTTGAAGCCGCCGGTGGTGAAGCCGCCCGCGCGGAGAATCTCGAGCATCGCGAGCGTCAGTTCCTCGACCGAATTCGGGAATTGGTCGGTGTCCCAGCCGTTCTGGTGATCGCCGCGATTAGCGTCGATCGAGCCGAAGATGCCGAGCGCGCCGGCCATCGCGATCTCATGCTCGAAGGTATGGCCGGCGAGCGTGGCGTGGTTCGCCTCGATGTTGACCTTGACCTCGTTTTCCAGCCCGTACTTCTTGAGGAAGCCGTACACGGTGGCGGTGTCGAAGTCGTACTGGTGCTTGGTCGGCTCGTGCGGCTTCGGTTCGATCAGGATCGTGCCGTCGAAGCCGATCTTGTGCTTGTGCTCGACCACGAGGCTGAGGAAGCGACCGAGATTGTCGAGTTCGCGCTTCAGGTCGGTGTTGGCGAGCGTCTCGTAACCCTCGCGACCGCCCCACAGCACGTAGTTGCTGCCGCCGAGGCGGTGCGTCGCCTCCAGCGCGTCGCGGACCTGCATCGCGCCGAACGCATAGACTTCCGGATCCGGGTTGGTCGCGCCACCCGCCGCGAAGCGCGGGTTGCCGAACAGATTGGCGGTGCCCCACAGCAGCTTGCGCCCCGACGATGCCTGGAGCTTCTCGAGATGATCGACCGCCTCGCCGAAGAAGCGGCGATGTTCGGCGACGCTGTTGGCGTCGGCCATCACGTCGACGTCGTGGAAGCAGTAATACGGCACGTCGAGCTTGGTGAAGAAGTCGAACGCCACCTCGCGCTTCTGCGCCGAGGCCGCGCTGTCGTTCGCGCCGGCATGCCACGGGCGGTTGAAAGTGCCGCCGCCGAAGACGTCCGAGCCGGGCCAGCAGAAGGTGTGCCAGAAGCAGGCGGCGAAGCGGAGGTGATCCTCCATGCGCTTGCCGAGCACGACCCGATCCTTGTCGTAATAACGATAGGCGAGTTCGTTGGAGGTTTCCGGCCCCTCATATTTGATCTGGGGGATGTCGGCGAAGAAGTCGGTGGCCATGCGCTGGTTCCTTTACGGCTTGATGCGGGAATAGGCGGCGCGGAAGGCGGCGCGCTTGGGGGCGAGCCGGTCGACCAGCGTCGGGTCGGGGGTGATGACGTGACTGATCGGCGGGGCGACGCAGACCTCGGCAGGGGTGCCGCCGTCGACCGCCAGCTGTGCAAGGCGGGCGGCGCCCATCGCCGGGCCGACCTCGCCGCCCTTGAGGTAGGCGAGTTCGACCTCCAGCGCGGCGGCGAGCGTTTCGCCCCAATAGCGCGAGCGCGCGCCGCCGCCGATCACCGAGAGGCGTTCGACGGTGGTGCCGGACTCTCGGAGCACGCGGACGCCGTCGGCGAGCGCGAAAGCGACGCCTTCGAGCACCGCCTGCGCCATTCGCTCGGGGGTGCTGTCGTGATCGAGCTGGAGGAAGCCGCCGCGCACCTGCGCGTCATTGTGCGGGGTGCGCTCGCCGGAGAGATACGGGAGGAACAGTTCGGGGCCGCTCGCCGGTCCGGCGATCTCGGCACGTGCGAACACGTCGGCCGCACCCGCTGCGCCGATCAGCCGCGCGACCCAGTCGACGCAGACCGCGGCGGACAGATGCACCGCCATCTGATGCCACATGCCCGGGATGCAGTGGCAGAAGGCATGGACCGCCGCCGCCGGGTTGGCGCGCAGCGTGTCGGTCGCGACGAAGATCACGCCCGAGGTGCCGAGCGACAGCAGGGCGTCGCCATCGCGGACGACGCCGATCCCGGCCGCGCCCGCGGCATTGTCGCCGCCGCCGCCCGCGACCGGTACGGCGTCCATGCCCCAGCTTTCCGCGATCTCGGGGCGCAGCCTGCCGGTCACGTCGCTGCCCTCGACCGCGCGCGGCATCTGCGCGCGGGTGAGGCCGGTCGCGGCGAGCAGTTCGTCGCTCCAGTCGCGCTTCGCGACGTCGAGCCACAGGGTGCCGGCGGCGTCGGAGACGTCGGACGCCTTCTCGCCGGTCATGATGAGCCGGACATGGTCCTTGGGGAGCAGGACGGTGCGGATCGCGGCGAAGGTCTCGGGCTCGTGATGCTTGACCCACAGCAGCTTGGGCGCGGTGAACCCGGGCATTGCGATGTTCGCGGCGATGTCGCGCAGCGCAGGGACCGCGCGCTCCAGTTCCTCGCATTCGGCGAAGGAGCGGCCGTCGTTCCACAGGATCGCGGGGCGCAGCGGGCGGTCGTCGGCGCCGAGGAGGGTCGCGCCGTGCATCTGCCCGGCGATGCCAACCCCGCGGACCGCGCGGCGCACGTCGGCGGGGAGCGCGCGGACCGCGGCGTCGGTCGCCTGCCACCAGGCGTCGGGGTCCTGTTCGGACCAGAGCGGGTGCGGGCGCTGGACGGTCAGCGCGGCGGTCGCCTGTGCGGCGATCGTGCCGTCACGGTCGATCACCACCGCCTTCACGCCCGAGGTGCCGATGTCGATGCCGAGGAACATGGGGGTCTTTCCTGTTTGCAATCAGCGCCGCCCCGGCGGACGCCGGGGTCCAGTTGCGGGCGGCTCGCGAGATGCGGCTCGGTTTCCCAACTGGGCCCCGGCGTGCGCCGGGGTGGTAGGGTGTCAGATCACTTCACGAACGGGTCGATCGTCTGGATCGTGCCGTCAGGATTGTACTTCAGCTCGGTCATCTTGACGTTGCGCAGCCGCGTCTGACCCGACAGCTGCGTGTCGGCGTAGAACAGCCACCATTTGCCCTTCCACTCGACGATCGAATGGTGGGTCGTCCAGCCCTCGACCGGCTGGAGGATGCGGCCCTTGTAGGTGAACGGGCCAAAGGGCGAGTCGCCGATCGCATAGACGAGGTAATGCGTGTCGCCGGTCGAATAGCTGAAGTAGTATTTGCCCTTGTACTTGTGCATCCACGACGCCTCGAAGAAGCGGCGGTCGTGGTCGCCGCCGAGCAGCGGCTTGCCTTTTTCGTCGAGGATCACGACGTCGCGCGGCTTGCCGGCGAAGGTCTTCATATCGGCGGCCATCGGCGCGACCTTCGGGGTCAGCGCCGGCTTGTCGTCGGCGCCGAGATCGGTCTTCGAGCCGTTCGGATCGTACGTGCCCGTGGTGTTGCGCTGGAGCTGCCCGCCCCAGATCCCGCCGAAGTACATATAGCTCTTGCCGTCGTCGTCGGTGAACACCGCCGGGTCGATCGAGAAGCTGCCCGCGATCGGCTGCGGATCGGCCTTGAACGGGCCGACCGGCGACTTGGAGGTGGCGACGCCGATCCGGAACGCGCCCTGCCGGTCCTTGGCGGGGAAGTAGAGGAAATAGGTGCCGTTCTTATAGGCGGCGTCGGGTGCCCACATCTGCTTCTCGGCCCAGGGCACGTCCTTGACGTCGAGCGCGACCGGATGCGCGGTGACCTTGCCGCCGGGTTCGTCCATGCTGAGCACGCGATAGTCGCGCATCTCGAAATGCCCGCCGAGATCGTCTTCCTTCGCCGAGCCGTCGATGTCGTGGCTGGGATAGACGTAGAGCTTGCCGTCGAAGACGTGCGCCGAGGGGTCGGCGGTGTAGAAGTCGGTGACCAGCGGCTGCGACAGATACTTGCGGCCGTCCTTGGCGCGCGGCGCGTCGGTGGCGGCGGCGTTGGCGATCGTCGCATTGTCGGCAGTCGTCGTGCGGTCACCACAGGCGGCGAGCGGCAGCGCGGCGAGCAGCGGCAACAGATAGGCACGGGTAGGGCGACGCATCGGTTCGGGCTCCTCTCAGGTCCAGTCGGCGGGTCTGCGCCCGCACATTCCACGATGAGGTAGCGCTACCATCATTGGTTCGCAACCGTTTTCGCATCAAAGCCCCTCGCCACCGACCCATTGCGCATTGGCGAGCCTTCGCGCCAGCGTCCAGTTCTGCTGGCGGATGTCGGGGACGGCGACGACTTCCCACAATCCGCCGCGGGTCATCGGGCCGATCGCGTAGAGCTGTTCCGCCACCGTGCCGCTGGCATCGACGACTCGCGATTGCGCATCGACCTCCAGCCCGATGCGCAGCGCGTCGGGGCGGATCATGCCGCGCGTGAGCAGGTCGCGGAGCAGCGGCTCGTCCGAGCGCAACAGGTCGCCCTGCGGCCCGGTGCAATTGACGATCCGTGCCGCGCGGAACCGGCGCGTTTCGCTGTCGCCGCGCGGCCGCCACTCGAGCAATGCCTGCGCGCCGTCGGCGGTGGCGGCGACCAGCTTGCCGGCCACCACCTCCAGCCGTCCCGACGTGACCAGCGCGTCGATCCGGTCGGCGACGGCAGGGGCGAGGCGATGTCGGTGCACGTCCCACCACGGGCGGAGGTGGCGGAGGAACCGCGCGCGGGTGGTCGCGTCCGCCGCACCCCACATCAACTGCGTGATCGGGCGCAGGGTATCGACTGCCGCGCGCCAGCCGATCGTGGCGCTGCGCTGGCGGACATGCCGAAGCAATGCCGAGAGCGTCGCGGCCGGGCGTTCGGAAAGGCCGGGTTGCGGCGGAAAATCGGCGTGGCGTCGCGGCGCGAGCCCGCGTCGTGACAGCGCGACGATCCGGCCGCGAAAGCCCTTCGACTCGAGCAGCAGCGCGGCATCGATCGCGGTCAGTCCGCTGCCGACCAGCACCACCGTGTCGTCGTCACGCAGTTCCTCGGCGATGTCGCCCGCCCAAGGATCGCCGCGATAGCAGCCCGGTGGCAGCGCCGTGGGGTTGAGCCCCGGCGGGGTGTGCGGCGGCAGGTTGCCGAGCGCGAGCACCATCGCATCCGCCGCGAGCACGTTGCCGCCTGCCAGCGTCGCTTCGTAGCCTTCCGCCGCCGGCGCGATCGCGTGCACCTCGTCCTCGATCAGCGTCAGTCGGTGCGGATGTGCGGCGACCGCCGCTTCGAGCATCTCGCGCAGGTAGCGGCCGTACACGCGGCGCGGGACGAAGGTGGTGCGGTCGCCGAGCGCGTTGTGCGTCAGCCAGCGGACGAAATGATCGGGGTCGTCGGGCAGCGCGCTCATGTTGCCGGCGCGGACGTTGAGCAGATGCTCCTCATGCGCGGCGCTGTAGGCGACGCCGCGGCCGAGCTGTGCCGGGCGCCGCTCGATCAGCGTCGCGCGGGGGCCGTCGTGGCGGACCAGGTTGATCGCCAGCAAGGCACCCGAAAAGCCGCCGCCGACGATCGCGACATGACGGATCATCGCGCGCCTGCGAGGTGCGAGAAACGGTTCGACGCTATCATCCCGATCGACCCTGTGCCATGCCGCCCCGGATGACGACTTTGCGCCTATCGAATGAACCGCGTGCCCTGGGCAAGAGCGGGATCATGGTTTCGCCGCTCGCCTGGGGCATGTGGCGGCTGGCCGGTGAGGATGTGGCGGCGGTGCGCGCGCTGATCGATGCTGCGCTGGCGGCGGGGATCACGCTGTTCGACACCGCCGACATCTACGGCTGCGACACGCCGGCCGGGTTCGGATCGGCGGAGGCGCTGTTCGGGCGCGCGCTGGCCGAGGATCGGTCCTTGCTCGAGCGGATGGTGATCGCGACCAAGGGCGGCATCCGGCCCGGCATCCCGTATAATTCCAGCCGCGCCTATCTTGCTGAAGCGCTGGACGATTCGCTGCGGCGGATGGGGGTGGAGACGGTCGATCTCTATCAGGTGCACCGCCGCGACCTGCTGGCGCACCCACAGGAAGTGGCGGGCGCGCTGGATGCGATGGTGGCAAGCGGGAAGGTGCGCGCGATCGGCGTGTCGAATCATGCGCCGGCCGAGGTCGATGCCGTGCAGGCGTTCCTTGGGCAGCCGATTGTCGCGACGCAGCCGGAATTTTCCGCGCTGCACGTCGCGCCGCTGTTCGACGGGACGCTGGACCATGCGATGCGGCATGATCTTGCGGTGCTGGCCTGGTCGCCGCTGGGGGGCGGGCGGCTGACCGACGCCGCGCATCCGGCGGGGGCGTTGCTTGGCGAGCATGGCGCCGCCTATGGCGTGGATGCGGCGACCGCAGCGCTGGCGTGGGTGATGGCGCATCCGGCGCGGATCATCCCGATCGTTGGATCGCAAACGCCCGGGCGGATCGCGGCCGCAGCCTGGGCGTACCGGGTCGAATGGACCAGGGCGCAATGGTATGCGGTGCTTCAGGCCGGGATGGGAAGCAGCTTGCCCTGAGCTTGCTTCATGAGGTGTTATCGCTAACAGGCGCGGCGAGACGTCGTGAGGCGGCAGGATCGGAGAGGATGGCGGACGTGTTGATGACGCAGGCGATGCGCTGGTTCGGACCACGCGACCCGGTGCCGCTCGCGCATATCCGGCAGGCCGGCGCGCGCGAGGTCGTCACCGCACTCCACCAGATCCCCAACGGCGTCGTGTGGCCGCGCGAGGAGATCGCCGCGCAGCGCGCGATGATCGAGGCCGCGGGTCTCGGCTGGACCACGGTAGAGAGCGTCCCGGTGCACGAGGCGATCAAGACCGCCGGTCCCGAGCGTGACCAGCTGATCGACCATTATATGACCACCCTCCGCAATCTGGCGGCGGAGGGGATTACCACCGTCACCTACAATTTCATGCCGCTGCTCGACTGGACGCGCACCGATCTGGCGTGGGAGCTTCCCGATGGGGCACGCGCATTGCGCTTCGAGCTGGACGCGGTGGCGGCCTATGATCTCCATCTGCTGAAGCGCCCGGGCGCCGAGGCGGATTATGCCCCCGACACGATCGAGCGCGCCGCGCGGCGCTTTGCGGCGATGGATGACGAGGCCAGGCTGCGGCTGGAGCGGACGATCATCGCCGGACTGCCGGGCAGCGAGGAAAGCTTCACCTCCGCGCAATTCCTCGACGCGATCCATGGCTATGCCGATACCGGCGCGGCGCGGCTGCGCGCCAATCACCACGCCTTCATGGCCGCGATCTGCCCGGTCGCCGAGGAATTGGGCCTTCGCATGGTCGTCCATCCCGACGATCCGCCGTTCCCGATCTTCGGCCTGCCACGCGTCGTCAGCACCGAGGCGGACGTGACCGCGCTGTTCGACGCGGTGCCGAGCGCCGCCAACGGCCTGTGCTTCTGCACCGGTTCGTTCGGGGTGCGCGCCGACAACGATTTGCCGGGCATGGTCCGGCGGCTGGGGACACGGATCGGCTTCCTCCATCTGCGCAGCGTCCAGCGCGAGCCGGATGGCGCGTTCCACGAGGCGGCGCATCTGGAGGGGAGCGGCGACCTGACCGCGGTGATGGCCGCGGTGGTGGCGCTGCAACGCCGCGAGGGGCGCTCGATCGTGATGCGTCCCGATCACGGCCACCAGATGATCGACGATCTGAACAAGGTGACGAACCCCGGTTACTCGCTGCTCGGGCGGATGCGCGGGCTTGCCGAGCTGCGCGGGCTCGAACGAGGACTGGCTTTCATGGGAGCGATGTGACGATGACCCGACCGCTCGAACTCCACCCCGACCGGCTGTTTCCCGCCGATCCAACGACCCGCGACATCGCGCGCGCGCTCTATGCCGAGATCGGCGCGCTGCCGATCGTCAGCCCACACGGCCATACCGATCCGACGTGGTTCGCGACCGACGCCAAATGGGACAATGCGACGACGCTGCTGCTGGCGCCCGATCATTATGTGTTCCGGATGCTCTATTCGCAGGGGATCGCGCTCGACGACCTGCGGATCCCGCATCGTGGTGGCGCGCCTGCCACCGATCCGCGCGCGGCGTGGAAGCTGTTCGCCACGCATTACGACCTGTTCCGCGGCACCCCGTCGCGACTGTGGCTGGATCACGTCTTCGCCGAGGTGTTCGGGTTCGACGTGCGGCTGGATGCCGAAACCGCCGATCTCTATTTCGACACGATCAACGCGCGGCTGGCCGGAGACGACTTCCGCCCCCGCGCGTTGTTCGACCGCTTCCGAATCGATTTCCTCGCCACCACCGAAGGTGCGCATGACAGCCTCGACGCGCATCACGCGATCCGCGCCTCCGGCTGGAAGGGTCGCGTGGTCACCACCTATCGCCCCGATGGCGTGATCGACGTCGAGCATGAGCAGTTCACAGGCGCGATGGAGAAATTCGCGGCGCTGACCGGCGAGGACGTGCACAGCTGGTCTGGCTATCTGGCCGCGCACCGCAAGCGTCGTGCCGACTTCCGCGCCGCCGGGGCGACCGCGACCGATCACGGCCACGCCACCGCGCAGACCGCCAATCTGTCGACCGCCGAATGTGAGGCGCTATTCGCGAAGATCGTCGGCGGCACGTGGGACGCCGCCGATGCCGAGCTGTTCCGCGCGCAGATGCTCACCGAAATGGCGAAGATGAGCGTCGCGGACGGGATGGTGATGCAGATCCACCCCGGCTCGTACCGCAACCACAATGCCGGGCTGTTCGCGAGCCACGGGCGCGACAAGGGCGCCGACATTCCGGTGCGCACCGAATATACCCGCGCGCTGCAACCGATGCTCGACGTGGTCGGCAACGAGCGCGACCTGACGATCATCCTCTTCACGCTCGACGAGAGCGTCTATGCGCGCGAGCTGGCACCGATGGCGGGCCATTATCCGTGCCTCAAGCTGGGGCCGGCATGGTGGTTCCACGACTCGCCCGAGGGGATGCGCCGCTATCGCGAGCTGACCACCGAGACCGCCGGCTTCTACAACACGGTCGGCTTCAACGACGACACGCGCGCGTTCCTGTCGATCCCGGCGCGGCACGATGTTGCGCGGCGCGTTGATTGCGCGTTCCTCGCGCGGCTGGTCGCCGAGCATCGGATCGAGGATTGGGAAGCGGTCGAGCTGGCGCATGAGCTGACCGACGGGCTGGTGCGCAAGGCGTACAAGCTGTGAGGCTCTCCGACGCGACCCGCGCCGCGCTGCCCGGCGATGTGGCGCAGCCCGGCTATGCGCGCACCGAACAGGCGCGCGGGATCGTGCATCTCGGCATCGGGGCGTTCCACCGCGCGCATCAGGCGGTCTATACCGACGACGCGATGGCGGCCGGCGACCGTGACTGGGCGATCACCGGCGTGTCGCTGCGCTCGCGGCAGGTCCACGAGCAGCTCGCGGCCCAGGACGGGCTCTACACGGTCGCGACCCGCGACGCGGACGGCGAGCGGCTGCGGCTGATCGGGGCGGTGCGCGAGGTGCTGGTCGCGCCAGACGGGCCCGACGCGGTGGCGGCGGCGCTGGCCGCGCCCGCGACGCGGATCGTGACGCTGACCGTCACCGAGAAAGGCTATCACCGGCTGCCCGGCGGTGGGATCGACACAACTTCGGTCGCGGCGGCGGGCGGCACGATCTACCATTATCTGTCGCAGGCGGTGCGCGATCGCCATGCCGCGGGCGTCGGGCCGATGACGCTGGTCAGCTGCGACAACATGACCGACAACGGCCATGTGCTGCGCGACGGCGTGGCGGCGTTGCTCGACGGCGCGGCGCGCGACTGGTTCGAGCGCGAGTGGGCGTGTCCGTCGACGATGGTCGACCGGATCGTCCCCGCCACCACCACCGCCGACCTCGACGCGATCGAGGCGCGGCTCGGGATGCGCGACGAGGGCGCGGTGGTGACCGAGCCGTTCCGGCAATGGGTGATCGAGGATCGTTTCGCCACCGACCGTCCGCGCTGGGACGTGGGCGGTGCGCAGTTCGTCGCGGATGTGCGACCCTATGAAACCGCCAAGCTGCGGATGCTCAACGGTGCGCATTCGGCGCTCGCCTATCTCGGGCTCGGCGCGGGGCATGACTATGTGCATCAGGCGATCGCCGACGCGGCGGTGCGTCCGGTGGTCGAGCGGTTGATGCGCGACGAGGCGGCGGCGAGTCTCGATGCTGCGCCCGGTCAGGATCTGCGCGGCTATGCCGATGCGCTGCTGGCGCGCTTCGCCAACTCGTCGCTTGCGCACCGGTTGGCGCAGATCGCCACCGACGGGTCGCAGAAGGTCGGGCCGCGCTGGCTGGAGGCGCTGACGATCAACCGCGCGCGTGGCGTCGATTGCACCGCGACGCTGACCGCGCTGGCGGGATGGCTGCGGCATCTGCGCGGCGAGGCGGGGCCGGTCAACGATCCGATGGCGGAGGAACTGGCGGCCTTGTGGCGCGCGAACGATGCGCGCGGGATGGTCGATGCGCTGTTCGGTGCGGGCGGCAAGTTCGCGGCGCGCTGGCAGGCCGACGAGGCCGAGCGTGCGACGCTGGTCGATCTGGTGGAGCAAAAGTGATGGGCAAGTTCCTGGCGTTCGGCGAGATCATGCTCCGGCTCTCGCCACCCGGACGCGAATTGCTGATGCAGACGCCGCGCTTCGACGTGTGGGTGGCGGGTGCGGAGGCGAATGTCGTCACGCAGCTGGCGAAGCTCGGCCATGACGTCGGCATCGTCAGCCGCGTGCCCGACAACGACCTCGGGCAGAGCGCGATCACGACCTTGCGCGGGCATGGCGTCGACGTGCGGCACCTGCAGACCGGCGGCGAGCGGATGGGGCTGTATTTCGTCACCTCCGGCGCGGGGATGCGTGCGACCGAGGTGATCTACGACCGCGCCGGATCGTCGTTCGCCGAGGCACCGGTGCGTGCGTGGGATTGGGATGCGATCCTTGATGGCGTGACGCGGCTGCATCTGTCGGGGATCACCCCGGCGCTGGGGCCGGTGCCCGCCGAGAGCGCGTGTCGCGCGGCCGAGGCGGCGAGCGCGCGCGGCGTCGCGGTGTCGTTCGACGGCAATTGGCGCGGCAAATTGTGGGCGCGCTGGGACAGCGATCCGCGCGGCATCCTGACGCGGATCGTCGAACATGCCGACCTGATGTTCGGCAACCATCGCGACATCGCGCTGCTGCTGGGCCGCGACGATTTTGGCGGCGAGGGCGAGGATCGGCGGCGCGCGGCGGCGGAGGCGGCGTTTGCGCGCTTCCCGACGCTGATGACGATCGCCTCGACCGCGCGGCATGTCGAGCATGTCGATCTCAATCGGCTGTCGGCGCGGATCGACACGCGCGACGATCATGCGCAGACGCCAGAGACGGTGCTCGCGGGGATCGTCGACCGGATCGGCGGCGGCGACGCCTTCGCGGCCGGGGTGCTGCACGCCTTGCTCAACGGGCAGGGGATTGCGGCGGCGGCGGAGACCGGGCTGGCGCTGGCGGCGCTCAAGCATTCGTTGCCGGGGGATGCAGCGTTGTTCCGGCAGGGGGATGTCGACGCGTTCCTTGCCGGCGGGCTGGACGTGCGGCGGTAGGCGTTCTCGTGGTTGAGAGCGGAGCGAGGCGATACAGGCCGTCCTGATCCGGCCCTAGATTGCTTCGCTCCGCTCGCAATGACGAACTTCCTAGGTCATTAGCAGCGGGCGAGGCATCCTCACACGCCGTCGCCCCTGCGCAGGCAGGGGCCTATCTGTTTCGTCATACGCTTACGTCGACAAACGGGGCGGCGCTAATCGTGGCAGATGTCCGGTCAGGACGACACAGACATGGGCCCCTGCCTGCGCAGGGGCGACGGAGGGAGGTGGGGACGTAGCGCTCTACGCTCGACCGCCTAAACGAACCTACCGCCCGATCAACGCCTCGGCGCGGCCGACCTCGTGCGCCGCGACCTGATGCGTCACGCGCAGGAACAGCCGCTGCGCCTGCCGCCACGCATTCGTCTCGCGCGCGACATGCCGGTCGCGGTGGCTGGCGATCAGCCGGCTGCCCCAGCTTTCGACCGCCGCATCGACCTGCCCCGCATCGCCCTGCGGCGAGATGACGATCGACGGGAACGGCAAGGGCGCGGTCGGCGAGGCGAACAGGTCGGCGTCGCCATCGCGCGTTACTTCCGCCCCGCGCGGCGCGAACAGCAAGGCACCGGCGATCTTCGAGACGTAGTCGCTCGGCGACAGCCGCCCCCACCACGCGCTCGCCGCGCAGCCGATCCCGTCCGCGACCAGCAGCACCGGACGATCCGCCGCGCACACCGCCTGATCGACGCGCGCGGCCCAGATCTTGCGCTCGGCGCGGGAGCGGGCCGCGATCGGGATCGTGCGCGGATCGTTGCCCGGCCAGCCGAACATCGTCCGCCACGTCGGCTCGCTCTGCCGCGCGTCCGAGATCGCGACGATCGAGAAAGGGGCGAAGCGGTCGTTGGCGGCGATGGCGAACATGGCTGTGGCTCCCGGGTGGCGCGGACCATTGTCGTGGCTGAGGTCCATGATGGTACGCGAGTCGGGCGCGATGGGGAGTCTATTTGGCCTTTGGCGCGGTGAGCTTTGGGTTTGTCGGGGTGAGGTGAGGGTGATGGTCGTGCTCCACGCCGTCGCCCCGGACTTGATCCGGGGCCTCGCTTTTTCTTGGCCGTGAAGAAGAAGAAGCGGGATCCCGGATCAAGTCCGGGATGACGGGATGGAAAAAAGGGCGTCCTCCGGTCTGGAAGACGCCCTTCTCGATCGCGGCAGCGACGTGGCGAAGCCACGTCGTCGGTCCTCACCTGCGGCGAGGCCGGCCGACAGCGCGAGTGCGGCGGAGCCGCACCGGCTGCCGGAACGGCAGCCTCACGCGCTGTAGTACATATCGAATTCAACCGGGCTCGGGGTCATTTCCCAGCGCGCCACGTCGGCCCACTTCAATTCGACATAGGCCTCGATCTGGTCCTTGGTGAACACGTCGCCCTTCAGCAGGAAGTCGTGGTCGGCCAGCAGCGACTCGAGCGCTTCGCGCAACGAGGCGCAGACCGTCGGCACTTCCGCCAGCTCGGCCGGCGGCAGGTCGTACAGGTTCTTGTCCATCGCCTCGCCCGGATGGATCTTGTTCTGGATGCCATCCAGACCCGCCATCAGC
Source organism: Sphingomonas phyllosphaerae (assembly GCA_036946405.1). Taxonomy (NCBI): domain Bacteria; kingdom Pseudomonadati; phylum Pseudomonadota; class Alphaproteobacteria; order Sphingomonadales; family Sphingomonadaceae; genus Sphingomonas; species Sphingomonas phyllosphaerae. Next base: position 1,757,809 of record JAQIJC010000001.1, read on the forward strand.
AGCGCCGCATAAGCGAGATACGGATTGGCCATCGCGTCCGGGAAGCGGACCTCGACGCGCTTGCTCTTCGGGCCGGTGCCATACGGGATGCGGCACGATGCCGAGCGGTTGCGCGCCGAATAGGCGAGCAGCACCGGCGCCTCGTAACCCGGCACCAGCCGCTTGTAGCTGTTGGTGGTCGGGTTGGTGAAGGCGTTGATCGCCTTGGCGTGCTTGATGATCCCGCCGATGAAATACAGGCAGGTGTCGCTCAGCCCGGCATAGCCGTTGCCCGCGAACAAAGGCTCCTTGCCGTTCCAGATCGAGAAGTGCGTGTGCATCCCCGAGCCGTTATCTTCCTTGATCGGCTTCGGCATGAAGGTCGCCGACTTGCCGTAGGCGTGCGCGACCTGGTGCACGACATATTTGTAGATCTGCATCCGGTCGGCGGTGGTGGTCAGCGTGCCGAAGGTCAGCCCCAACTCGTGCTGCGCGGCGGCGACCTCATGGTGGTGCTTGTCGCACGGCAGGCCCATCTCGATCATCGTCGAGACCATCTCGCCGCGGATGTCGACCGCCGAGTCGACCGGCGCGACCGGGAAATAGCCGCCCTTGGCGCGCGGACGGTGCGCCATGTTGCCGCCCTCATATTCGCGGCCGGTGTTGGTCGGCAGCTCGATATCGTCGAGCTTGAAGTACGACTGGTTGTACGACGTGTCGAAACGGACGTCGTCGAACATGAAGAATTCGGCTTCCGGCCCGACGTACACGGTGTCGCCGATCCCGGTGGTGGCGACATAGGCCTCGGCGCGCTTCGCGGTGGTGCGCGGGTCGCGGCTATAGCCCTCGCCGGTCGACGGCTCGACGATGTCGCAGAACACGATCAGCATCGGGGTGGCCGAAAAGGGATCGGTGTAGACCGCGTCCAGATCCGGCTTCAGGATCATGTCCGACTCGTTGATCGCCTTCCAGCCCTCGATCGAGCTGCCGTCGAACATCAGGCCGTCGGTCCATTCGTCCTCGCCCATCACCGAGGCGACCATGGTCAGATGCTGCCACTTGCCCTTGGGATCGGTGAAACGCAGATCGACCCACTCGATCTCCTCGTCCTTGATCTTGCTCAGAACGTCTGCGGCCGTGTTCGCCATGATGTTGCTCTCTCTCGCATAAGCGTCGCCCCGACTAATGTCGGGTGAGACGCGGTAAGTGGCACGCTCCGATGACAGCGGAGCGAAGAAGGGGATCAGATCGCTTCGTTATCGCGCTCGCCGGTGCGGATGCGCAGCGCGGTTTCGACCGGGATCACGAAGATCTTGCCGTCGCCGATCCGCCCGGTCTGCGCGGCGGCGGCGATCGCTTCGACCACGCGCTCGGTCAGCCCGTCCTCGACGACCACCTCCAGCTTCACCTTGGGCAGGAAGTCGACGACATATTCGGCACCGCGGTACAGCTCGGTATGGCCCTTCTGCCGGCCAAAGCCCTTCGCCTCGGTGACGGTGATGCCGGACACGCCGATCTCGTGCAGCGCCTCCTTCACCTCGTCCAGCTTGAACGGCTTGATGATCGCTTCGATCTTCTTCACGCGACGAACGCCCCACCCCGAAAAACTTGGATGCCCCAGCAGCATCGATGCACCGATCGTGCCAGCCGCAGCACGGAAGGGCAAGGCAACGACTCGCGGAAATCCGGGCTTTTCCGTGCCTCTAAAATGGGCATCGTCGTTGTCGCTGCCGCTTTAGTGGGCAGATGCCATTTCTTAACCCGGTAACCCTATGCGATGCCGATGCGATTCTCCCGCGTCTCCCGGATCGGCGCCGTCCCGGCCTTGTCGTTGCTGCTGGTGGGCTGCGGCGGTGGGGGCAGCGATGGCGCGAGTGGCGGCACCCCGACCGGCGGCGTGCAACTGGCACCTGCAGCGACGCCGGCGCCAAGCCCGACCCCGACGCCGAGCCCCACGCCAGCGCCCACGCCGACACCGACGCCTGCCCCAACCCCCACACCGATGCCGCCGCCCGTCGCGCCGAGCGGCGGCTGGGCGGCCAATGCCGCGGCGCTGTTCAGCGCGCAGCCGGATGTCGCGGCGTGCCGGCCGGGCGCGCTCGTGCAAAGCGTGCGTGACGATGTGCTGGCGCGGCTCAACGCGATCCGCGCACTCCACCGCCTGCCGGCGGTCACCTATTCGAGCGCCGACGACGAGCAGGCGACGCAGGCGGCGCTGATGATGGCTGCCAACGGACAGCTGAGCCACACGCCCGCGTCGTCATGGAAATGCTACACGACGCTCGGCGCGTCGGGGGCGGGGAGCAGCAACCTGTACGGCGGGCTGATCTCGCCGTATCTCGCTTATTACACCGAGGACATGTACCTCGGCGGGTGGTTGACGGAGACGTCGAACCTCGTCGCCAACAATGTCGGGCACCGCCGCTGGATGCTCGATCCTTTCCTCGGCAAGATCGCCTATGGCCGCGTCGCGCAGGTGCTCGCCGACGGCAGCCGCACCGACGCCGCGGCGATGAAGGTGGTATCGTTCACTGGCGGGGTGAGCGTGCCGGCCAATTTGCCGCCGTTCGTCGCCTATCCTTACGGCGATTATCCGGCACGCTATTTCGACATGTCGTCGCTGCTGTCGTTCACGGTGATCGCCGACACAACGCAGCGGGGCGGCGCGAACGCGACGGTCGACTTCTCGAAGGCGGCGATCGCGGTCAGCGACGGGGCGAATGCGCTGACGGTATCGAACGTCAGTTTCGACAATGTCGGCTATGCGGTGCCCAACAACCTGCAGTTCAATGTCGCGGGGTTGAAGGCGGGGGTGAGCTATACGGTGACCATCACCCGCGTCGGCGTGCGCGGAACGCCGACCGATTACAGCTATACGTTTCGGATCGTGTCCTGACCTGACCTGACCTGACCCGACCGACGAGGTCAGTACGGCGGCTTGTCGAACCCCGCCGGCGAGCCGGTGAAGATCTCGCAGCCGTCTGCGGTGATCCCGATCGAATGTTCGAACTGCGCCGACAGCGAGCGGTCGCGCGTCACCGCCGTCCAGCCATCGTCGAGCAGCTTCACGTCGGGGCGGCCGATGTTGATCATCGGCTCGATCGTGAAGATCATCCCCGGGCGTAGCTCCGGGCCCGTCCCCGGACGGCCGACGTGCACCACCTCCGGCGCATCGTGGAACAGCCGTCCGACGCCATGACCGCAGAAATCACGCACGACGCCGAAGCGATGCCCCTCGGCATGGCGCTGGATCGCGTGCGCGACATCGCCCATCGTGTTGCCGGGGCGTGCCTGCTCGATCCCGAGCATCAGGCATTCCCACGTCACCTCGACCAGCCGCTTCGCCTTTAGCGGCACGTCGCCGATCAGGTACATGCGGCTGGTGTCGCCGTGCCAGCCGTCCACGATCGGCGTGACGTCGACATTGACGATGTCGCCCGACTTCAGCGCCTTGTCCGACGGGATGCCGTGGCAGACGACGTGGTTGATCGAGATGCAGCTCGAATGCGTATAGCCGCGATAGCCGAGCGTCGCGGGCACGCCGCCGCCGGCCTTCACGAAATCGTAGATCAGCTTGTCGATCTCGGCGGTGGTCACGCCCGGCACCATGTGCGGGACGAGCATGTCGAGCGTCTCGGCGGCGAGTCGCCCGGCCTTGTGCATCCCCGCAAAGGCATCCGGCCCGTGCAGCTTGATCGCGCCGGTGCGCGCGAGCGGCGCATCGCTGGTGACGGTCACATAATCGGTCATGCGCGCGGATATAGCGTGGCGGGCGGGCGATTGCGAGCTAGGGAAGGCGCATGACAACCGAACGCATCTGGACCGCTGCGCTGGTGGTGATCGGCGACGAGATCCTGTCCGGCCGCACGCAGGACAAGAATATCGCGCAGCTCGCGACATGGCTCAACGTGCAGGGCATCCGGCTGGTCGAGGTGCGCGTCGTCCCCGACCGCGAGGACGCGATCGTCGAGGCGGTCAACACGCTGCGCGTGCGCAACGATTATCTCTTCACGACCGGCGGGATCGGGCCGACGCATGACGACATGACCGTCGACGCGATCGCCGCCGCGCTGGCGGTGCCGGTCGTCGAGCATCCCGCCGCGATCGCGGTGCTTGAGCGACATTATGAGACGCGCGGCGGGCTGACCGATGCGCGGCGGCGGATGGCGCGCGTGCCCGAGGGCGCGACGCTGATCGAGAACCGCGTCTCAGGTGCGCCGGGTATTCGCGCCGGCAATATCTTCATCATGGCCGGAGTGCCGCATATCACCGCCGGGATGCTCGACTGGCTGACCGGAAAGCTCGACGGCGGCCGCCCGGTGGTCAGCGCGACGATCGGCTGTTGGGTCGCCGAAAGCGAGGTCGCGGAGCTGCTGCGCGCCACGGAAAAGGCGCATGAGGGGGTGGCGATCGGCAGCTATCCATTCTTCCGCGACGGGCGCACCGGCGCCAATTTCGTGGTGCGCTCGCCCGATCAGTCGCTGGTCGACGCGTGCATCGCCGATCTGACTGCCGCGCTGGAAGCGCAGGGGCCCGCGGTGACCGCGGGTGGGATCTAGGACCGGCTATGACACGCCGCATCTGTCCCCGTCCGTCATCCCGGACGAAGTCCGACCGACGATAAATCGACGAGCAAACAACGATCGACGGCCGAAGACCCGGATGTCCCGAACAGGGAACGGCAACAAGGTAAACGACATTGCGTCACACAGTGGCGCAAGCCACGGACGCGGCTCAAGTCTTTAGGGCCGGGTTCGATGGCGCGCACAGCATTGAAGGCAGGACTGACGACGGCGCTGGCGCTGGTGGCGGCGACCCCGGCGTCCGCGACCACCGTCATCCAAGGCATGGATGCGCTGCACGAGTGGAACCTCATCGTGCTCGGCGACCTGAAGTCCTCCTCCGAGGTCGAGGGGCGCACGTTCGTCGGCGGCAATCTGAGCGGCACGTCGTCGAACTATCAGATCCGCACCCCCGCGGCTTCGGCGGCGCAAACGCCCGCGCTGACCGTGGTCGGCGACGTGACCGGCGGGACGAAGAACCTGACCGGTGGGGCGACAGTCGGCGGCAACGTCACCAGCGGCTTCTCGCTCAACGGCAACCCGCAAACGGTACTGGTCGGCGGCACGATCGCCAACACCAACGTCAACCAGAATACCGTCAGGTCGGGACAGGCCACGGTCGCGGGCTTCACGCAGGCGCTGATCGACCAACGCGACGCGCTGACCCGCTCGATGATCGATTTGTCGAACGGGCTCTCGGCGCTGGCGGCGAACAGCAGTGCGTCGATCGCGAACAATCGTGCCACCTTCGACGCGGTCGCGGGCAGCAACGGCGTGGCGGTCTTCTCGCTGGCGGGCAGCGATCTGTCGAGGTTCGGCGAGATTGCGTTCAACCGCAATGGTGCGGACACCGTGATCGTCAACGTCAGCGGCACGACGATCAAGCTGGACGACAATTTCCTCGGCAATGCCGATCAACTCGGCCGCAACGTGATCTGGAACTTCGCGGATGCGACCACCGTGGACGTCACTACTGCGTGGCGCGGATCGGTGCTGGCGCCGCTCGCCAAGGGCACTACCGGCAACTACATCCAAGGCAGCGCGGTGTTCAACACGATGGTGCAGAACGGCGAGATGCACCTCGACACCTATGCCGGCAATTTTCGCCCGACTGCGGCGGTGCCGGAGCCGCGGACGTGGATGATGATGCTCGCCGGCTTCGGAATGCTCGGGGCGACGCTGCGGCGTCGGCGGAAGGTGGCACTTCAGTCGGTGGCTTGACGCGGCGTAAAGCTCAGCCTTCAGCCGAGTTAGCAATAATCACGCCTCCGTCATTTCGAGCGTAGCAAAGCCATCCAGGGCCGGATCAGGACGCCCTGAATGGCTTCGCTACGCTCGCAATGACGATAGATGTGTCGGGAGCAGCGATCCGAGGATCACGCGACCTGCACAACCTCTTCCGGCTCGCGCAGCACATAGCCGCGGCCCCAGACCGTCTCGATGTAATTCTCGCCCTCGCACGCGAGGCTGAGCTTCTTGCGCAGCTTGCAGATGAAGACGTCGATGATCTTCAACTCTGGCTCATCCATCCCGCCGTACAGGTGGTTGAGGAACATTTCCTTGGTCAGCGTGGTGCCCTTGCGGAGCGACAGCAGCTCCAGCATCGCATATTCCTTGCCGGTCAGGTGGACGCGCGCGCCGTCGACCTCGACGGTCTTGGCATCGAGATTCACCGACAGCTTGCCGGTCTTGATGACCGACTGCGAATGACCCTTGGAGCGGCGGACGACGGCGTGGATGCGCGCGATCAGTTCCTCGCGGTGGAACGGCTTCGTCACATAATCGTCGGCGCCGAAGCCGAAGCTGCGCACCTTCGAGTCCATTTCGTTGATGCCGCTGAGGATCAGCACCGGAGTCTGCACGCGCGCGACGCGCAGTTTCTTGAGCACGTCATAGCCGTGCATGTCCGGCAGATTCAGGTCGAGCAGGATGATGTCGTAATCGTAGAGCTTGCCGAGATCGAGGCCCTCTTCGCCCAGATCGGTGTTGTAGACGTTGAAGCCTTCCGTCGACAGCATCAGCTCGATGGCCTTGGCGGTGGTCGGCTCGTCCTCGATCAGCAGCACGCGCATCGGCAATTCCCCGGTTGTCGGCGGCGATAGACCATGTCCGGTCACGCCTGTCTGGTTCGTTTACCAAACTGCATCTGAACCAGAAAGGTTAACTGCTACTTAAATTGAGTGTTCCCTTTTTTCACTTTGCTTGTCGACGGTTGCTTCACGAGGCGTTCCCATGGCGGTGAAAAGCGTCCGTTCGCGCGAGCGCGGAATGTCTTCACCCAGCATCTCACGCAGATACAGGCTGCGCACCAGCGTGAAGCCGACGACGAGGATGCCGCCGGAGAAGAACAGCCCGAACAGGCCGAACACTGCCCCGGTGCCGATGATCGCGAACAGGCTGAGCGCCGGCGGGATCGCGACGACTCGGCTGGTGACGAACGGGGTCACGAAATTGGTCTGGATGATTCGCACCGCCGCGAACACGCCCAGCGCCCACAGCAACTGATCGGTGCCCGCCGTCGCGGCCAGCCCCAGCGCGGGCAGCATCGCCGCCACCGGGCCGACATAGGGAATGAACTCACTGAGTCCGGTCAGCAGTCCGAGCATCGCGGGCGACGGCACGCCCGCCGCCCACAGCCCGAGCCCGACCAT